>CAVUBB010000001.1:0-155601 GCA_963739695.1 uncultured Pseudomonadota bacterium
GCAGTATGGGCGAAGGTCTTCACCGCCAGCCGGTAGCGGGTCGCATCCGATACACCGCCGGCGGCGATCTCATCGAGCACCGCCGCATAGTCGGCCGGTTCCACCACCACGGTGACCGCGGCATGGTTCTTGGCCGCCGCGCGGAGCATGGCCGGACCGCCGATATCGATGTTTTCGATGGCATCGGTCATGCTGCAGCCGGGCCTGGCCACAGTCTGTTCGAAGGGATAGAGGTTGATCACGAGCAGGTCGATGGGTTCGATGCCGTGCTCGGCCATCACCGGTTCATCGGTACCGCGCCGGCCCAGCAGGCCACCGTGGATCTTCGGGTGCAGAGTCTTCACCCGGCCCGCCATGATCTCCGGGAACCCGGTGTGTGCGGAGACCTCGATGATCTCGAGCCCCGCTTCGCGCAGCAGGCGGGCGGTGCCGCCGGTGGAGAGGATCTCGATGCCTTGCGCGGCGAGGGCGCGCGCGAAGGTTTCGATACCGGTCTTGTCGGAGACGCTGATGAGCGCGCGGCGGATAGCAGTCATGTGGCGTGACTCGGGCTGGCGTGAGTGGAATCAGGCTCGCCCGTGCCGGCTGCGGGAGCTGTCGGCACGGGCGCAGCGGGCTCTGTCAGGGGTTGATACCGTAGTGACGCAGCTTCTTGCGCAGGGTGCTGCGGTTCAGCCCCAGGATCTCGGCCGCGCGCGACTGGTTGCCGCGCGTATATTCAAGCACCGTCTTGAGCAGCGGCGGCTCGATCTCGCCCATGACCATGGCATACAGCTCGTTGGGCATGTCGCCATCGAGATCCTGAAAATACTTGCGTAGCGCTTCTTCTGTGCACGCGCGCAGCGGCTGGGTGTTACCGGTCGGGCGCGAGCTGAATGGAATGACGTCTTCGTTTATAAGTTCCGCAGTTCCTCTGCTGGTCATGCTGCCAACTCCTCCCCTTCGATCGGCCGCTGAAAGAACTCGCGCACGAGCGCTTTCTGTTCCTCGCTCGACTCTACCCGGACCACCCTTTCGCGAAAGAATCTGGAGCCAGCCTGAGTCTTGCAATACCAGGTGATGTGCTTGCGGGCCACGCGGACCCCCGTGTACTCACCGTAAAAACTGTAAAGATTTTCCAGATGACCGAGGAGGATTTCCCCGACGGTCTCCGGTCCGGGATCGGGCAGCAGCTGTCCGGTCTCGAAATAATGCGCGATCTCACGGAACAGCCAGGGTCTGCCCTGGGCGGCGCGGCCGATCATCAATGCGTCGGCGCCCGTGAAATCCAGAATCTCTTTCGCCTTTTGCGGACTGTTTGCGTCCCCGTTTGCGATCACCGGAATCGCGACCGATTGTTTGATCGCGCGGATCGTCTCGTACTCCACCGGGCCCGTGTAGCCGCAAGCGCGGGTCCGTCCGTGCACGGCGAGCGCCTTGATGCCCGCCGCTTCGGCCAGGCGCGCGATGCGCACGCCATTCTTGTGCTCCAGGTCCCAACCCGTACGCATCTTCAGCGTTACCGGGACATCCACGGCGGCGACCACCTCCGCCAGGATGCGCGCCACGAGCTCCTCGTCGCGCATCAGGGCGGAGCCCGCGGCCTTGTTGCAGACCTTCTTCGCCGGGCAGCCCATGTTGATGTCGATTATCTGGGCGCCTTCGGCGACGTTGAAGCGGGCCGCCTCGGCCATCATCTGTGGCTCCGCGCCGGCGATCTGTACTACCACCGGTTCCACTTCGCCTGTGTGGTCGCGCCGCCGTCGCGTCTTGAGGCTGTCTTGCAGCTCGGGGCGGGCGGTGACCATCTCGGACACGGCCATGCCCGCGCCCAGGCGTTTGCACAACTGACGGAACGGTCTGTCCGTTACACCCGCCATGGGTGCGACGATCAGATTGTTCTTCAATTCGTAAGGACCAATCTGCATCGTCTTTCGCGCGTGATCATGTGCACACAGGGACCGAGAATGATATATACAAATTCGCGCCTGTCAAAGCCGCATCGAGACAGGTTACAAATCGACAAAAAAACTTGAATTCGCAAACTCCCTATGCTTTCCAGAGAAGCTGCCGCGATACTCCTCGCAAGTGGCTGAAAATCCATGCGTGTGCATGAAACTGCATAGAACACGATCGTGTTTCACGCTGGCAAGGATGAGGGCGCGAGTGAATATCCGGTGGTCATATTGCGGCGCGGGATTGCGCAAGCTTCGCAGCGCAGGTGTGCGGATCAGGTTTGCGGATGTGGAAGTTTGCTCAGACACACGTTCCCGTGCGCCGCCTTCTCGCACGGCTCGACCGCGAAACCGACAGCATCGGGGCCGGGGTCGACAAGCTTGATCTGCAATACCGCGGAGGTGTCTGCGGGCAGATAATCGCCTGCGCTGTCCCGGTCGCGCAGGTATTGGTCGGCAGTAAAAAAGCGTTCGCCGACGGCTTCGCCCCAGCGGTTGGTCAGGCTCACATGCAGCACCGGGTAGGGCTGGGCGAAGGCGGCATGGTTGACGAGCATCCCCGCCAGGACCAGCGCCGCCGGGTCGTGCGGGTCGCTGGTGACCTCGGTGTGGTTGATGACCAGGGCCCGCAGGTCGATACGCGGCGGGATGGCCAGGCCCAGGCGGGCGTAGGTCTTGCGGATCAACGGCCCGATGCCGGGCTGCATGCTCAGGACCTGGCGGTTGACATGTACCAGCTCCGCGCCGAGTGCGAGCAGCGCGAGCAGACTCAGCGCGCCCCACAGGATGCGACTGGGGCGCCGGCGCCGGGGTGCGGCCGGCACCTCGATCTCGTCGAGTTCCTGCAGCGGGCGGGTCGTCTCATAGCTGCTGTCAGTGTCTGCAAGCGGTGCGTTCGCCGTGCTATTAGCCGCGGCCTGTTCGTCGTGTTCCGTGTGCTCGCCGATCTCGGCGAAGAGATCGCGCGCGGCCGGTGCCGGCACCTCGTCGATGTCCTCGAATTCCAGGGCCGGTTCGTCGGCGCGCGTATCCTCCGGCAAGGTGTCGCCCAGGCCCGGTTCCGTGCGATCTTCGTGCGCCTCGAATTCATCTTCCGGCAGCGCTTCGATCTCGGCACGCCGGCGCGCATCAAGCTCCATCGCGGAGGCGAGATCGTCCGTATACGCCTCGATCTCGGCCTGCAGGTTCTCGATCTCCGGCGCAGACGCCTGTGCGCCATCGGCCGGCGGCGTCTCATCCGCAGGCTGCAGCCTGTCGCCGGCGGGTTCGTCAGCAGGTTCCGGCTGCACGGCCTCGATCGACGCTGGCTGCATGCCGGTCTCGAGCACGGGTTTGAGCGCTGACGTCGGCGGCGCAGGGGCGGGTGCGGTGGGTGGCGGCGCATCCACCAGCGGGATGCGCAGGCGTGGATCGATCGCGGGCGGGATCTCCTCCACCGGCAGGTCTTCACGCAACATCAACAGCGCGTCGAAGCCGTTGCCGCAGTGGCTGCAGCGCACCTGGCCGCGCGCCGCGCGCAGTACATCGGCGTGGATACGGAACCATTTGAGACAGTGCGTGCAACGCGTGTACATGGGTCAGTGGCCCTCTGGCGGTTGCGCCAGGCGCTTGCCAGTCAGGCGCACCCAGTCTTCATCCAGCACCTGCGGGTCCATTGCGAACAGCGGCGCATAGGCGGCGCGCACTTCCGCTTCCTGTTCCAGCAGTATGCCAGACAGCACGATATCGCCACCCGGGCGCACGTGGGCGGCCAGCCGTGGTGCGAGCGCGATGAGCGGACCGGCAAGGATGTTCGCGAGCACGATATCGGCCTGGATCTCGGGTACCGCATCGGGCAGGCAGACCTCGATGCAACTCTCGCCGCTTGTCGCGCTGTCGGGAGCGCAATCTTCCACGCAACCCGCCAGATCGTTGCGCAGAGCGTTTTCCACGGTAGCGGACAGCGCCTGCGGATCGTTGTCCACTGCGACCACGCGGCGCGCGCCGAGTCTGGCTGCGGCGACGGCCAGGATGCCGGAGCCGCAGCCGAAATCGATCACCGTGGTATCGGCGATGTCGGCACCGTCCAGCCAGCGCAGGCACAGCCGGGTGGTGGGGTGGGTGCCGGTGCCGAAGGCCAGGCCCGGATCCAGGCGCAGGTTTATCGCGTCGAGAACGGGGGGCTCGAATCCGGACGGGCAGACCCAGAGCCGTTCGCCGAACTGCATCGGCTTGAAATCGCGCATCCACTCGCGCGTCCAGTCGCGGTCTTCCAGGGTCTCGATCTGTGCGGTGTTCACAGCATCGTCGCCCAGTTCCTCGCGCAGGGCGCCACGCACCGCAACCAGGTCGGCGCCGGCATCGAACAGAGCGGTGACGACGAGCAGGCGCCACAGCGGGGCTGCACCGGGGGCGGGTTCGAAGATGGGATCGTCGGCCGCATCCTGCAAAGTGACCGACAGCGCGCCCAGCGCTTCCAGCTTCGCTTCGCAGCGGCTCGCTTGCGCTTCCGGGATCGCGAGTTTCAGCTGCAGCCAGGACATGGGAGCGTGGTGCGCGGTGCCGGGAACAAGCAGGGCCCGCTCACAGGCCCAGCTTCTTCTCCAGATAATGGATGTTGGTGCCGCCGTTCATGAACGCAGCATCCGCGAAGATGTCGCGATGCAGGGGCAGGTTGGTCTTGATCCCTTCCACCACCATCTCGTTAAGCGCGTTGCGCATGCGCGCCAGCGCCGATTCGCGCGTCTCGCCATAGGCGATCAGCTTGCCGATGAGCGAATCGTAGAACGGGGGCACCTTGTAGCCGGCATAGGCGTGAGAATCCACACGGATGCCGGGCCCGCCCGGAGCGTGCCAGGTATCGATGGTGCCCGGCGAGGGCATGAAGTTGTTAGGGTCTTCCGCGTTGATGCGCGCCTCGAAGGCGTGCCCTGGATATGGATGTCTTTCTGGCGCAGCTCGAAGGGTTCGCCCGCCGCGATGCGCAGTTGTTCGCGCACGATGTCGACGCCGGTGATCAGCTCGGTGACCGGATGCTCGACCTGCACGCGCGTGTTCATCTCGATGAAGTAGAAATTGCCTTCCTGATACAGGAACTCGAAAGTGCCGGCGCCACGATAGCCGATCTCGAGGCAGGCCTCCACGCAGCGTTCGCCCATAGCCTTGCGCTGCTTTTCGGTGATGCCGGGGGCCGGCGCCTCTTCTACCACCTTCTGGTGGCGGCGCTGCATGGAGCAGTCGCGTTCGCCCAGATGGATGGCATGTTTCTCGCCGTCGGCCAGGACCTGGAATTCGATATGGCGCGGTGTATCGAGGTACTTCTCCATATAGACTTCCGGATTGCCGAAAGCCGCGTTGGCTTCGTTGCGTGTCATCGCGATCGCATGCAACAGCGTGGCTTCACTGTGCACCACGCGCATGCCACGACCGCCACCGCCGCCCGAAGCCTTGATCAGTACGGGGTAACCGATCTCGCGCGCGATCCGCAGGCTCTCGTCGCCATCGTCGGTGAGCGCGCCGCCGGAGCCCGGCACGGTGGGCACGCCGGCCTTCTGCATCGCCTGGATCGCCGAGACCTTGTCGCCCATGAGGCGGATGGTCTCCGGGCGCGGACCGATGAAGATGAACCCGCTCTGTTCCACGCGTTCGGCAAAATCGGCATTCTCGGCCAAAAACCCGTAGCCCGGATGGATCGCCACCGCGTCGGTCACTTCCGCTGCGCTGATGATCGCCGGCATGTTGAGATAACTGTCGGCGGAAGCGGGCGGCCCGATGCAGACCGATTCGTCTGCGAGGAGCACGTGCTTGAGTTCGCGGTCGGCGGATGAATGCACCGCGACCGTCTTGATTCCCAGTTCGCGGCAGGCGCGCAGGATGCGCAGCGCGATCTCGCCGCGGTTCGCTATGACAACTTTATCCAGCATGGCAGTTCGTTCTCTTCAGATGCCCGTATGGCTCTGCTTCAGTTGTTGAAATGACAGCTTCGAATTCTTCGTGCTCGCAAGGCGCAGATAGATAAGTCATGACCTCATGTCGCTGCCTTTATCTCTGCGCCGGCTATCGAAATGACAGCGCTAGATCTCTTGTTCTCGCCGGGCGCCGCGGTATCGAGACAGCGGAGTTTGCATGCCGAGTAAAGGAGCATGTCGAGATGTCGCTGCAACACCGCGAGAACAGGAAAGATGCGCTGTCATTCAATGACAAAGAGCGGCTGTCCGAACTCGACCGGCTCGCCGTTGTCCACGAGGATCGCCTTCACCGTGCCCGCCTTGTCGGACTCGATCTGGTTCAGCATCTTCATCGCTTCGATGATGCACAGCGTATCCCCGACCTTCACCTGATGGCCGACCTCCACGAAGGGGTTGGCGCCGGGCGAGGATGCCCGATAGAAGGTGCCCACCATGGGCGCGTTGATCGGATGCCCGCTCGGTACTTCGGGTACGGCGTCCGCCGGCGCTGGCGCCGGTGCGGCGGCTGGCGCGGGGGCCGGAGCCGGCGCATGCATGGGTGCGGACTGTGCCACCATCATGCCGCTGCTTTGCGGATAGCGGCTGATGCGCACGGATTCTTCGCCCTCGGTGATCTCGATCTCGGCGATCCCGGATTCCTCGAGCAATTCGATGAGTTTTTTGACTTTGCGTATGTCCATCTTCTTGTTCCCGGTATGACGCTGTCAGTGTTTAAGGATGCGGTCGGCGGCGGCAAGTGCGAATGCATAGCCGTCGGTCCCCAGGCCGGTGATCACGCCGGCGGCGATATCGGAGAGATACGAATGCCGGCGGAAGCTCTCGCGCGCGTGGATATTGCTCACATGTACTTCGATGAAGGGAATGGCGACAGCGAGCAGCGCATCGCGCAGGGCGATGCTGGTGTGGGTGAAGGCGGCCGGATTGATGATGATGAAAGCGTGCCGGCCGGCAGCTGCCTGTACGGCGTCGACAAGTTCGTGTTCGGCGTTGCTTTGGATCCAGGTGAGCTCATGGCCCAGCTCGGCGGCCCGCGCGTCCACGCGGGCTTGCGCTCCCGCCAGACTCTCGGCACCGTACAGCGCCGGCTCGCGGTTTCCGAGCAGGTTCAGGTTGGGGCCGTTGAGGACCAGGATGTTCGCCACGTCCACCTCGTCATCGTTATTGTTGCGCCGCAAGATAAGCCCAGTTGCCGGCGTGTTCGCGGCAATAGGCGGCAGATCTGCTGCGAGTCCGGTCTTAGCCGGACAGGGCGCACATTGTGGACCAAGCGCAGGGGCTTGTCTACGAACGCAGTTCACAAAACGGCGGAATTCACGCCGTTTCGCTGCCAGTTCAGCGGGATTTGGCGAGCTTTGTCGGCTCAGGCCGGTTCAGGGCAGAGTGGATGAAGGCGTCGGCCTCACTCGGGCGTAATTCGCCCATGTGGTATCTCACCACCTGGCCGTGGGCGTCGATCATCACGCTTGCCGGCAGGCCGATCAGGTCCAGCCCCATGCTGCGGGCGATCTCGTTGGCGCCGTCGGCGGCGATGAGTATCTGATAGCCGATCTGCATCTTGCCTGCATAGGCTTTCACTTTGGCGGGATCGTCGTCGGCGATGCCCACGATCTTGAGTCCGGTACTCGCATACTGCTTCTGCAGTTTCTCCAGCAGCGGGATCTCTTCGCGGCAGGGCGGGCACCAGGTTGCCCAGAAGTTCACCAGCACCGGATGCCCGCGCAGGTCTGCCAGCGAGTGCATGGCACCGGTCGGGTCAGGCAGCTTGAAGGCCGGGTTGGTCGCGGCCTCCCCGGTGCTCGCCTGCTGGTCGAGCAATTGCTGCATGGGCGGCTCGGTCGGGTGATGGATGCGATAGAGCCGATAGGTCGCAAAGCCGGCGACGGCTGCCAGTATCATCAGCGCTACCAGGGCGAGGGAAGTCTTCCAGGCATTCATCGGTGCATGCAGGCCTTGTCTATCTGCTGTGCCCGAAGGCATCGAGTATGTGGCGGCGGAATCTGTCCGCCGGCATGTAGCCTACGACTGCATCGGCCTTGAGTTCGTTCCCGGCTTTGTCGAAGAACATGATGCCGGGCGGACCGTAGATACCGAAATGCTTGAGCAGCGCCTGATCGGCGGCATCGTTGGCGGTCACATCCGCGCGCAGCAGCACTACATCAGCAAGTGCGGCGTGCACTTGCGCATCCGTGAACACATAGGCGTCCATCTCCTTGCAGGAGATGCACCAGTCGGCATAGAAATCGAGCATCGCCGGTCGGCCCTCGGCGCTGGCTTGTGCCACCGCGCGCTGGAGATCGGCCACCGATTTGATGGGCGTGAAGCTCAGGCTTTCGTCTTTCACCGCCGCGGTGCCCGAGCCGATGCCGGCCAGCGGCTGCAGCGGATCGCGATTACCCAGCGCCAGGCCCGCCAGCAGCGCCGCGCCCCAGATGATCAGCGCCGCGCCGATCGTCTTCAGACTCACGCGCCAGCCGGTGTTCCGGGCTTCGATCGTGAACAAGTAGAGCCCGCTTGCCAGCGCGAGCAGGGCGTAGGCCAGCATGCTCACCCAGGCGGGCGCCACGCGTTCCACGAACCACACCGCAAGGCCGAGCAGCAGGAAACCGAAGATGGCTTTGACCACGTTCATCCAGGCGCCCGCCCGGGGCAGCAGCTTGCCCGCAGAGGTGCCGGCAATGATCAGTGGCACGCCCATGCCCAGGCTGAGGCTGAACAGCGCGAGGCCGCCACGCACCGGTTCGCCGGACTGGCCGATCGCCACCAGCGCGGCTACCAGCGGCGCGCTCACGCACGGGCCGACGATCAGCGCCGAGAGCACGCCCATGATGGCGGCGCCCACCAGTGTGCCGCCCTGTTGGCGGTTGGAGAGCTGGGCGAGCCGTGCCTGGATACCGGCGGGCATCTGCAATTCATAGACGCCGAACATCGACATAGCCAGGGCCACGAACAGCGCCGCGAAGGCGCCCAGCACCCAGGGGTTCTGGAACCATATCTGCACGCTGGCGCCGGCGAGCGCCACGGCCACGCCCGCTGCGGTGTAGGTCACCGCCATGCCCAGAACGTAGACCAGCGAGATCACGAAGGCTTTGCCGGTGCTGGTGTGCGCGCCCTGGCCCACGACCAGGCTCGAGATGATCGGAAGCATGGGCAGCACGCAGGGGGTGAAGGTGAGCAGCAAGCCGGCGCCGAAGAAGACCAGCAGCACCCAGCCCAGACCCGAACTGCGGATCACATCGCCCAGCCGGTCCTGTTCAGACATCGGCGCACCGGTGGCGGCGGGCGGTGCGCCTTCGGCTGCGGCCTCGGCCTCGGCCGCGGCGATCGTGGCCGCCCCGCCGGTAAGATCGATCGCCGCCGCGCGATGGATGGGCGGATAACACAGGCCGGCATCGGCGCAGCCCTGGTAGGTGGCCTTGAGCGTGAACTGCTTCACGCCATCCGGGGCGTGCACCGGGATCGCCAGGTCGAGATCGCCGCGATAGATCTCCACCTTGCCGAAATTTTCGTCGTCCTTCTCTTCGCCCTTCGGGAACGCAGGCTGACCCAGGGTCACTCCGCTGCCGTCATCGACCGCGAACTGGAAGCGATCGCGGTACATGTAATAGCCCTTGGTGATCGCCCAGTGCGCATGGAGCGCGCCGTCGCGGTATTCCGCACCGAACACGAATGCCTGATCGGGTGGCAGAAACTGCTGATTCTTGGCACCCGCCCCGCCTGCCAGCTCCAGCAGCGAGGGGACGGGAGTCGTGGCGTTATCGTCGCCCGCCGATCCGGGCTTGGGCAGGGTGATGGCCAGGCTTTCGTGTTGCGGCGGGTAGCAAAAGCCGATATCCGCACAGCCCTGGTAGACGACTTCCAGGGTCAGGCGTTCGGGCGCGGCGCCGGTGCGCTTGTAGGGCAGGGTCACATCCACGCCGTGGCGATAGATCTCGATGTCGCCAAAGAACTTGTCGTGCTCGGGGATGCCCCGGGGCAGTTCGGGTGTGCCCAGGGTGACGCCTTCACTGTGGCCGATGAAATGGAATCGGCTCTTATAGAGGTAGTAGCTGTCGTGGATGTTGAAGTGCAGATGCACCGCCCGGCCGTCGGTGTTTGACACCGAGACCTGGTAAGCCTGCCCGGGGGGCAGGATCTCGTCGGGCGTGGCGGCGAACGCGGGCACGGCGGCCAGCGCGGCGAGCAGCATGAGCCAGCGGGTGAAGCGGTGCATCAGCGAGTCTGTTCCTGTATCCAGTCGAGGTAGGGGGCGCTGCCGTCGGTGACGGGGAGCGCGATCACTTCCGGCACCTCATAAGGGTGCAGGGCGCGGATGCGTCCCTCGAGCTCTTGCATCCGCCCCGCCCGGGTCTTGATAAGCAATAAGACCTCCGCATCGGCGTGGATATTACCGCGCCAGCGATAGATCGAAGTCAGGCCGGGCACGATATTCACGCAGGCCGCCAGGCTCTCGCCCACCAACGCATCGGCGATCTCGCGGGCCGTGTTCGCGTCCGGGCAGGTGCACAGGACTGTCAGGGCTTGCTCGGTCATCACGGCGCCTGGGCGAAAACTGCAAGGATACCCGCAGCTTAGGGGGTGTGTCATGCCGCCTTGGGCGGCCAAGCCCTTGACTCTGCCGTTTCCGGCACTATTATTAGCACTCGATTACGGCGAGTGCTAACACTCCCGGTGGCCCTTCGGGCCATACCCATACATCCGAAATTGCCTCGTGAGGAGAGAAATCCCATGAAGATCCGTCCGCTTCACGACCGCGTGATCATCAAGCGCATGGAAGAAGAGCGTACGTCGCCTGGCGGCATCGTCATCCCCGACACCGCTGCCGAGAAGCCGATCCAGGGTGAAGTCATCGCCGTCGGTAACGGCATTCACCTGGAGAACGGTGAGGTCCGTCCCCTGGACGTGAAGAAGGGCGACAAGGTGCTGTACGGCAAGTACTCGGGCACCGAGGTCAAGGTCGACGGTGAAGATCTGCTCGTCGTCAAAGAGAGCGAGATCCTGGCCGTTCTCGAGAAGTAAGCGCTGCTTCCCGTAACCCGAATTCTGACCCAGAACAGACTATCTAAAGAGGATTTCAGTAATGGCTGCCAAAGAAGTGAGATTCGGTGACGACGCGCGCGCCCGCATGGTGCGCGGTGTCAACACGCTGGCCAACGCCGTCAAGGTGACGCTGGGCCCGAAGGGCCGCAACGTGGTCCTGCAGAAGAGCTTCGGTGCCCCCACCGTGACCAAGGACGGCGTGTCCGTGGCCAAGGAGATCGAGCTCGAAGACAAGTTCGAGAACATGGGCGCGCAGATGGTGAAGGAAGTTGCCTCGCAGACTTCCGACGTGGCCGGTGACGGCACCACCACCGCGACCGTGCTGGCGCAGGCCGTGCTGCGCGAAGGCCTCAAGGCCGTCGCTGCCGGTATGAACCCGATGGACCTCAAGCGCGGTATCGACAAGGCCGTGATTGCCGCCACCGACGAGCTCAAGAAGCTCTCCAAGCCGTGCTCGGACGACAAGTCCATCGCCCAGGTCGGCACCATCTCCGCCAACTCCGACGAGTCCATCGGCAAGCTCATCGCCGAGGCCATGAAGAAAGTCGGCAAGGAAGGCGTGATCACGGTCGAGGAAGGCCAGGGTCTGGAGAACGATCTGGAAGTGGTCGAGGGCATGCAGTTCGACCGCGGCTATCTCAGCCCGTATTTCATCAACAACCAGCAGAGCATGTCCGCCGAGCTGGAAAACCCCTACATCCTCCTGCACGACAAGAAGATCTCGAACATCCGCGATCTGCTGCCGGTGCTCGAGGCCGTGGCCAAGTCCAGCCGTCCGCTGCTGATCGTCGCTGAAGACATCGAAGGCGAGGCGCTGGCCACTCTGGTGGTCAACACCATCCGCGGCATCGTCAAGGTCGCCGCCGTCAAGGCGCCGGGCTTCGGTGACCGTCGCAAGGCCATGCTCGAAGATATCGCCACCCTCACCGGCGGCACCGTGATCTCCGAGGAAGTCGGCCTCGCGCTGGAGAAGGCCACCCTGAACGACCTCGGCAGCGCCAAGAAGGTGCAGGTCACCAAGGAGAACACCACCATCGTCGATGGCGCCGGCAAGAGTGCCGACATCAAGGCGCGTGTGGAACAGATCCGCAAGCAGATCGAAGACGCCACCTCCGATTACGATCGCGAGAAGCTGCAGGAACGCGTTGCCAAGCTGGCAGGCGGTGTGGCCGTGATCAAGGTCGGTGCCGCGACCGAAGTCGAGATGAAAGAGAAGAAGGCGCGTGTCGAAGACGCCCTGCACGCCACGCGTGCGGCCGTCGAAGAAGGCATCGTCCCCGGCGGCGGCGTGGCCCTGCTGCGTGCCCGCATGGGTATCGAGAAGCTGACCGGCGACAACGACGATCAGAACGCCGGCATCAACCTGCTGCGCCGTGCCATGGAAGAGCCGCTGCGCCAGATCGTCGCCAACGCCGGCGGCGCGCCGGACGTGGTGGTCGATCGAGTGGTCGCCGACAAGGGCAACTTCGGCTTCAACGCGGCCACCGGCGAATTCGGCGACATGGTCGAATTCGGTATCCTCGATCCGACCAAGGTCACCCGTACCGCGCTGCAGAACGCCGCTTCGGTCTCCGGCCTGCTCATCACCACCGAAGCGATGGTGGCCGAGCTGCCGAAGAAGGATGAAGGCGGTGCCGGTGGCGGCATGGGCGATATGGGCGGCATGGGTGGCATGGGCATGATGTAAGCCCGGCCCTGCCAATACGATCAGGGGCGCCGCAAATCGGCGCCCCGCGATTTCTGCCAGAGTTCTCCCCCCATTATCTGGCAGTCTTGAGCCCCGCCTCCCCGGCGGGGTTTTTCTTTGGAGCCTCTGATGGGCCTACCTTAGAGGGGACGGGCGTGACCTTGGCCCTCGCGTTGTTGTTCGCCGCTCGTGCAGCCATGGCTACAGAGCGTTCCTCTCGCCTGGCGGCAATCAAAATCCCGCTCCGTCGCAGGTGGGTAGAAACCCGGCCGCAGGCTCCGTGCGAAACAGATCCTGGAATTGAAGGTGGTTTGAAATGCTGCGCTGTCACGGGGGCGCCGAGAGGTGGTCGGAGGCCCTGTGGGACATAGAGGCGGTAAGCGGATTTGCCTTTGTCGCAGATTTGCGGGAACCCCGTCGGAGGCTTGTTGTCTGTCTTGGTTGTTGGAAGAGGGGTGTCCCTCCCGGTCGCGGGCGCGTTTTGAGGCCGGCCGGAACTCAGGCTAGACTTTGCGCTCGGGAATTCTCTGTCCCTATGGAGCATCGCATGAAGAACTCAAGGTTCGCTCTCATCTCGATCCTGCTCGCGTTCGCGATCGGATTCGCGCACGCGGCGACGTCCACTCCGGTCGCCGGCAAGGATTACATCGAAATCCCGGATGGCCAGCCGCTGGAGCCTGCAGACGGCAAGGTTGTGGTCGAGGAGTTCTTCAATTACATCTGCCCGGCGTGCAATCGCTTCGAGCCGCTGTTCGTCGCTTGGCAGGCGAAGCAGCCTGCCTATGTGAAGGTCGTGCACGTGCCGGCGGCGTTCCGCCCGGATTTCGCTGAATATGCCCGCGCTTTCTATGCTGCGAAGGTTCTCGGTCTGGTCGGCAAGACGCACGAGGCGATATTCGATGCGATCCATCGCGACCATGCCCTTCCAGCGGAAGGTGATAAGCCGGACGAACGGAAGATCGCGGATTTCTATGCGAAGTACGGCGTCAGCGCGGATAAGTTTCTCGCCACCATGGATAGCTTTGCCGTCGATATGAAAGTACGCCAGGCGACAGAGCATCTGAAGCGCAGCCAGGTCCTCAGTACGCCCTCGATCGTCGTCGACGGGCGCTACCTGGTGAAAGGCGGGAATTATGCCGACATGCTGCGCATCACGAGCTATCTCATAGAGAAAGAACACCGCGGCTAGATTTTCCCTGTTCGGGCCGGGTTCCGTGGATGACCCGGAGCCGTTATCGGAACCGCGCGCCGATACCTGGACTCGGTTGGAGCTGCCCTGGGCGGGCATGGCAAATAGTTGGAGCTATTTGTCTGGAAACCGCGTATCGTGCCCACATGTGCGGGTGGCCCGCACACTCTGCTTGTACCGGATACAGTCTTAAAAACCCTGACCGAGAGGCAGGGTTTTTTTGTTTTTTATTCAGGTATATGAAAATGTCCAAATCAATCTATGTCGGCAACCTTCCGTTCACCGCTACCGAAGATGACGTTCGCGCCATGTTCGAAGCCCATGGTGCCGTGAGTTCGGTGAAACTGATCAATGATCGCGAGACCGGTCGCCCCCGTGGCTTCGGTTTCGTGGAGATGGAACAGGCTGACGCCGAAGCCGCGATCAAGGCGCTGAATGGTGTCGACAATGGCGGCCGTTCGCTGCGCGTCAACATGGCCGAGGAAAAGAAACCTCGTACCGGTGGCGGCGGTGGTGGTCGCTGGTAAGCGAACCATGCATCACGGCGCCGTCTGATCGATGGTGCCGAATGCCAAAAGGGCGGCCCTCGGGCCGCCCTTTTTCGTGCCGATGGCTTCCCGCGAGACGGCGCTCGAAGCCGCGGTTCAGGCCCTTCGCCCGCCGTTGCCGGACGTCGGTTCGCCCTGGGGCGGGTCCGCCGGCCGTCCTGCCTTCCGCTTGCCGGGCAGATTCCGCGACTGGACAGACGCCAAATATTGCGAGCTTTTTATCCCGAAAGGGTGTATCGTGCGCGGACGTGCGGGTGGACCGCACACTCTGCTTTAATCGGATTCAGCCTTAAAAACCCTGACCGTTTGGCAGGGTTTTTCTGTTTATTTATTTAGGTATACGAAAATGTCCAAATCTATCTATGTCGGCAACCTGCCGTTCAGCGCCACCGAAGATGAGGTGCGCGAGATGTTCGAAGCTCACGGTGCCGTGCATTCCGTAAAGCTGATCAATGATCGTGAGACCGGCCGCCCCCGTGGCTTCGGTTTCGTGGAGATGGATCAGGCTGAAGCTGAAGCCGCGATCAAGGCGCTGAATGGCCTCGATCACGGTGGTCGCTCGCTCCGCATCAACATGGCCGAGGAAAAGAAGCCTCGTTCCAATGGTGGTGGTCGCTGGTAAGCGGGCCATGCATCGGGGCACCGGTTTGAAGCTGGTGTCGTGAATGCGAAAAAGGCGGCCCTCGGGCCGCCTTTTTTTATCTGGAGCTGCTGGCCGGTTCTTGCAAGTTCTCTGTCGCCGGCAGGTCCCTGGGGTGATCCGGTGCCGGTCGTTCAACCTCCGCCCTCGCGTCTCGCGCTCAACATGTTGTATAGCCAGGCGAAGATGATGCCGCCGATGAGCGCATCGAAGAACCCCCACACCATACCGATCACGCTGCCCACCGGCGTGACTGCATAGCCGCGGTAGATCCTGGCCAGAAAGCCCGGGTCGCCCCCGCTGCCGTCGAACATGATGATCCACCAGGTCAGGAAGAATATGCCCAGGCCCCACATCAGGGCGCAGGTGATGGCAAAGGCCTTCACGTCCAGCTTCATGGTCTGTCCTCCGTTATTGTTCTGTATCAGAGCAAGCATAGCCCAAGATTCGCGTCTTTTTTGCGGCTGAAGGCGCGTTCCTGTTAGGCTGGATATTCGGATGCCCGCCACACGCCTCTTGCGTAATCCATCCGGAGTCTCCATGTCCGACCTGCAAAGAATCGATGCCGATCTGCTCATCCCCGGTTCAGGAGAACCGCTGCGGGATGCCTCGCTTGTCATTCGTGAAGGCGTGATCGACTGGGTGGGGCCGGCGAAGGACGCTCCCGAAGTCGGCGACGATGCCCGCGGCTTCAAGGTCCCGGTAATCATGCCCGGAATGTGGGATTGTCATGTGCACCTCACCGGGCTCCAGCGCACGAATCTGGACAACGCCATGCAGGTGCCGGTGCCGGTGGCGGTGGCGCGTGCCGTGAAGGATGCCGAACGCGCGCTCGATGCGGGCTTTACCAGCGTGCGCGAAGTTGGCGGTTATGGCGTGTATCTGGCGCGGGTCATCGACGAAGGTGCGGCTCGCGGCCCGCACATCTATGCGGCGGGCGATCTGATCTCGCAGACCGGCGGCCATGCCGACCTGCACAGCTATTCCACCGGCTGCGTGGCCGATCTGGCCGCGCGCGACGGCTGGCTGCACACCTGCGACGGCGAGGCCGAGTGCCTGCGTGCCGTACGCCTGCAGCTGCGCCGCAACGCGAAGCTGATCAAGGTCTGCGCCTCGGGCGGCGTGCTCACCGAATACGACGATCCCATGCACCAGCAGTTCACCGACCATGAACTGCGCACCATCGTCGAAGAGGCCGCGCGCGCTGAACGCATCGTGGCTGCGCATTGTCACGGCAAGGCCGGCATCATGGCGGCCTTGCGTGCGGGTGTGCACACCATCGAGCACGGCACTTTCCTCGACGAGGAAGCGGCCGAGGCGATGAAGGCTGCCGGTGCGATCCTGGTGACCACGCGTTTCGTGAAAGTGCGCATGATGGAACACGGTCGGGAGAGCGGCCTGCCCGATTACGCTTACCGCAAGCTGGTGGCCACCGCCGATATCCACCGCGAAGCCGTGGAACTGGCCATCCGCAGCGGGGTGCGGATCGCTGCCGGCACCGATACGCTGACTTCCGGCGACGTCTCTGCCTTGCACTGGGGCCTGCACGGCCAGGAGCTGGTGCATCTGGTCGAAGCGGGGATGACGCCGCTCGAAGCCATCGCCGCCGCCACCGCCGAGGCGCCGGCGACGCTGGGGCCGCAGGCGCCCAGGGCGGGGCGCCTGGAAGTGGGCTGGGATGCCGACATCTGCGCCCCCGCGAGCGACCCGACTGCTGATATCTCCGTCCTGGCCGATCCCGACCGGATCACGCACGTCTGGAAGATCGGCCGCCTCGAAAAACAGCCCGCCGCGCGCTAGCCGGCGGTAGCGCACGCGCCGTATCCGCTCTGCACAGTCAGCGGTCGCGATCCACCGCCCGCGGGCAGATCCACTCATTGCAAGGAGGACGTGATGCCTGAAGTCATCAATCCCGCCACCGGCAAGCATGTACGCAGTTTCGATTGGCACGATACGCAGACGGTCGAACGCAAGCTCGCCGCGGCCGCCGCAGCGTTCGAAGAATGGCGCGCGTTGAGCTTCGCCGAACGCGGAAAGTATCTCAAGGCCGTCGCGATCGAACTGCGCAAGGAGAAGGCGGAGCACTCGGGGCTCATGACCCTGGAGATGGGCAAGCCGGTGAAAGAGGCCGACGGCGAAGTGGAGAAGACGGCCTGGTGCAGCGAGTTCTATGCCGACCATGCCGAGCGCTACCTCGCGCCCACAGTGCTCGAATCCGATGCCGCGCGCAGCTGGGTGCAGTATCTGCCCCTGGGTACCGTGCTTGGCATCCTGCCCTGGAATTCCCCCTACTGGTTGGCAGCGCGCGTGTACGCGCCGGCGTTGATGGCGGGCAACACCGTGATCATCAAGCATGATCCGCACGTGCCCGGTTGTGCGGCGGCGCTGGAAGCCGCATTCGATGCGGCGGGCGTACCGCACGGCGTGCTGCAGACGCTGATCGTGGACAACAGTACGGCAGAGAGTCTCATCCGCGACCGCCGCATCGCCGCGGTCTCGTTCACCGGCTCCACCCGCGGCGGCAGCCAGGTCGCGCGCACCGCGGCCGAGCAGATAAAGCCCGCCGTGCTCGAGCTTGGTGGCTCCGATCCCGCCGTGGTGCTCGCCGATGCGGATCTCGCTGCCGCGGTCGATACCATCGCCACTTCGCGTTTCATCTGCGCCGGGCAATCATGCATCGCCGCCAAGCGCATCCTGGTGGAGGAGGGGGTGTACATCGAATTCGTCGCGGCATTCAAGAAGCGACTCGAAGGTTTGAATGTGGGCGATCCGACCCGGCCCGATACCGACATCGGCCCCATGGCGCGGGCCGAGTTGCGCGACGAATTGCATCGGCAGGTGACCCGATCCGTGGAGCAGGGCGCGAAGTGCCTGCTCGGGGGAACGCTGCCGGATGGGGCGGGTTCTTTCTACCCGGTCACGCTGCTCACGGATGTGCCGCTGGATGCGCCGGCGTTCACCGAAGAGACTTTCGGCCCGGTGGCGGCTGTCGCGCCGGTGAAGGATGCCGAGCACGCACTCGAGATCGCCAACGCCAGCGAATACGGGCTCGCGGCTGCGATCTGGACTACGCCGGCGCGGGGCGAAGAGCTCGCGCCGCGTTTCGAGACCGGGCAGGTCGCCATCAACGGCATCGTCAAGACCGATCCGCGCCTGCCATCCGGAGGCATAAAACGTTCCGGTTACGGACGTGAACTCGGGCCCCACGGCATCCACGAGTTCGTGAATGCCCAGCAGGTCTGGCTGGGGCCCAAGCGCGCCTGAGCTGAGCCGCCGCCGCGCTAGTGCACGGTGAAGCGGCGGTCCAGCGTGAAGAACGATTCGCAGCCGCTGTCGGTCACGCGGATGGTATCCGAGATGCCGCAGGTCTTGTCGCCGTCCACGCCCCACATCCAGGGGATGATGTGCATGGTCATGCCCGGCTTGAGCACGGTGGAATCGCCCTGCTTGAGACTCATCATGTAGCCCTCGTCCCAGCTTGGCGCGAAGGCGATGCCGATGGAATAGCCGGATCGCGTCACCAGCTGCGCGCCGACATCGTTGTCGGTGATGATCTTGCGCACGAGGTTGTCCACGTCCGATACCGTGACTCCCGGGCGGATGAGCTTCGTCACCTCATCGAGTGCGGTGAGCATCACATCCTGGGCGCGTTTCATCGAAGGCGCGAGCTCGCCCAGCACCACCGTGCGCATCATCGCGGTGTGATAGCGCTTTCGGCAGCCGGCCATCTCCAGAAAGACGTGTTCGTCTTCCTGCACCGTGCGCCCCTCCCAGGTGGCATGGCCGATCATGGTGCGCGGGCCCGAGGTGATGTAGGGCACCACTGACGGGTATTCGCCGCCGGCTCGGAACATCGCAGCGCAGGCCGCCGCTGCGATCTCGTTTTCCGAAACACCGGCCTCGACCGCGTCGATGCCGGCCTGCATGCCCGCTTCGGTCGCCTGCGCGGCCAGTTTCATGACCTCGATCTCGGCCGCCGATTTGCAGATGCGGCCTTCCTCGACGATGCCGAAGCAGTCGGTGAGATTGCCGTTGGTGAACATGGTATGCAGGCGGTCCTGCTGGTAGGCCGGGAAGAAATAGCTGTTGCGCTCGTAGCCCACGTTCTTGCCGATCAGTCCCAGGCTCTGGATGGTGCTGTAGAGCATCTGGATGGCATCGCCCGTATCGCTGTAGAAGCGTGCGTCTTCCACCCAGGTGCGATGCTCTATGTTCGACGCCTCCATCTGGCGCGTGATGGAGACCGGCTCGTGGTCCATCGGCACCAGCAGAGCCTGGAAGAACGAATAGCCGGTGGTCTGGTGTCCGGTGAGATACGCCATGTTCTCCGGGTCGGAGATGATCACCGCATCGAGCAGGCGCTCGCGCATGCGCCCGCGCAGTTCGGTGAGGCGACGCTCGTATTCTTCCAGCGGGAACGCGAGTTGGTCGTGATCTCTCATGCGGCCGCTCCTTTGGCAACCGCCTGTCCGGCAAGATCGAGACCCTTCTCGAGCACTTCGTCTTCGATGGTCAGCGGTGGCGTCATCTTCACCACGCGGCCCTCGGGACCGCAGGTGGCGAGGATCACGCCTTCGGTGAACGCCGCCTTGATGATGTTGGCCGCAATCTCGCCGCTGCCGGTGTCGAGGCCGTGGATCATGCCGCGCCCGCGCACCTCGAAGCGGTCTTTGCCGTGCTTCGTCGCCATCGCCTGCAGCTTCTCGTGCATGAGCCGGCCCTTTTTCTCCACCGCCTGCATGAGCTTGTCGTCTTCGTAATAGCTCATCGCTTCGGCGCCGGCCACGAAGGAGAGATTCTGGCCGCGGAAGGTGCCGGTATGTTCCCCGGGCGACCACTTATCCATCTCCGGGCGCACCAGCAGCAGACCCATGGGTGTGCCGAAACCACCGATGCCCTTGGCCATGCAGACCAGATCCGGATCGAGGCCGTATGTCTCCCAGCTGAAGAAATGTCCGGTGCGTCCGTTGCCCACCTGGATATCGTCCACTATGAACAGGCTGTCGCACTCGCGCGCGAGCTTTTGCAGTTGCTGCAGCCATTCCTTGCGCGCCACGTTCACGCCGCCTTCGGCCTGGATGGTCTCTACCAGGAACGCGGCGGGCGGTTCCAGTCCGCTGGACTGGTCGGCAAGCGTGCGCCGCACGGCATCGAGCGAATTCACGCCCTCGCCGAGAAAACCGTCATAGGGCACGCGAATCACATCGTTCAGGGGTACGCCACTGGCTCTGCGGTAATGGGAATTCCCGGTACAGGCGAGCGAGCCCAGCGTCATCCCGTGGAAGCCGTCGGTGAACGCGACCACCGGGCGCCGGCCGGTGATCTTGCGCGCAAGCTTGAGCGCGGCTTCCACCACATTGGTGCCGGTGGGGCCGGTGAACTGCATCTTGTAGGAAAGTTTGCGCGGCTTGAGGATCACTTCCTCGAAGCGTTCCATGAAATGCCGTTTCGAGCGGCTGTGCATGTCGAGGCTGTGGGTGACCCCGTCGGCCATCATGTATTCCACCATGGCCTTGCGCATGCGCTCGTTGTTATGACCGTAGTTCAGGACTCCGGCGCCGGCGAACATGTCGATGAATTCGCGGCCGTCCGTATCCCACTGGCGGGCATTCGAAGCCTTGTCGAAGACTGTCGGATAAGCGCGACAGTAGCTTCGGACATTGGACTCGAGTCGTTCGAATATGTCCATCTTGCCCTCCTTTCGAGCAGTGTTTTTGTTGTGATCCTTCTCCTGTTCGAGTAATCACACGTAGTAGTTGCGACAGTGCAACACGGCGGGGGTTCCTCAGGCAAATCTCGCGGAACCGGAACGATCAGATGCCCATCAGGCTCTCCAGGCCGTGCGCAGTCTTGCTGGGCGCCACTTCGAAGATCGAATATTTCGCGATCTTGTGGGTGTTGAAAGGATCGTGCGCCAGTTTGGCTTTCAGGGCATGGCGCGAAGTTGCGCGCGCGAGGATGAAGCCGCCGGTGCGCGGCACGCGCCGGCCGGAAGCCAGGAAAGTGCCGTCGCGGTAGTGGTATTCGAGAAATTCCACGTGCTCGGCGAGATGGGTGTCAACTTCTTCCAGCGGCCGCTGGTATTCGAGCAAGACGATAAACATCGGTCGTTCTCCTCCGTGAACTTCGAGGCGGTCTCGTAGGTTCAGCGTAGTGCATGGATGGCGTTCATGCTCGCGCGCGTGGGGCCAGTAATCGAATTGGGTAAGGGTTGTTCACGCTGCGCACGGCGTTACGTGAGGGCTGCGCTCAGCGGGTGCGGACCAGCCAGGTGTGATGGATGCCCGGGTTCCTGGCGAAATCCGGCGGGATGCTGCGCGGCGTCAAATCTTCGATCACATACTCCGCGAGGGTTTCGGTGTCGAGCTTGAAGCCGCGGAAGTTGTTGGAAAAGACCAGTGTGCCACCCGGTTCCAGCAGCCGCATGGCGGCGCGGATAAGCTCCACATGGTCGCGCTGGATGTCGAGCACGCCTTCCATGCGCGCGGAATTGGAGAAAGTGGGCGGATCGAGAAAGATCAGATCGAACCGGCCTTTGGCGTGCGCCAGCCAGCGCGTGCAGTCGGCCTGCACGAAGGTCCAGCGTTCGCCGGTGAATCCGTTCAGCGCCATGTTGCGCCGCGCCCAGTCGAGATAGGTGCGCGACATGTCCACCGTGGTGGCACTGAGAGCGCCGCCGAGCGCGGCGTGTACCGTCGCCGCGCCGGTATAGGCGAAGAGATTGAGAAAGGTCTTGCCCTTGGCGTGCTCGCGGATCCAGGCCCGGATCGGGCGGTGGTCCAGGAACAGTCCGGTATCGAGGTAATCGGCGAAGTTCACCAGCAGCCGGGCCGGGCCCTCGTTCACTTCGTGGAATGTGCCGGTGCCCGCGAGTTTCTCGTATTGCGCCTCGCCTTTCTGGCGCTGGCGCGTCTTCACGAAGATATTCTCCGGTGCCACATCCAGCGCTTCGGGGATCAAGGCCAGCGCATGTTGCAGGCGTTCTGCGGCGCGTTCGGCGGGCACGCTTTTCGGCGGTGCATATTCCTGCACATGCACCCAGCGCCCGGCGTAGATATCCACGGCGAGCGCGTATTCGGGCAGATCGCGATCGTAGACGCGAAAGCATTCCACGCCTTCGCGGCGGGCCCAGCGCGCGAGATGGCGCAGGTTCTTGCGCAACCGGTTGGCGAAGGCATCCGCGCCGGCGGCGCGCGCATCTTCCAGCAGGCGCTCGCGTCTGCGCTCTGCGGCCGCTTCGCGGTCCACGAAGAATTCCGGCACCACGTCGAACTGGAGCAGACGACATTCGATGGCGCCGTTATAGAACGCGTTGGTGCGCCTGGCGCGCAGGCCCATGCGTTTGCCCAGATCCGGGTTTCCGGTGAACACGCCCGCCTTCCAGCCGGCGCATTCGGTTTTCAGCCAGTCGCCCAGCGTCGCGTAGAGCGGTTCGAGTTCTTCCAGCTCCCCCATGCGTTCCCCGTACGGCGGGTTGGTGAGCACCAGTCCGGTGCCGGCGGGCACCTTGCTGCTGCCCAGTTCCCGGCATTCCACCTTGATCGGGTCGAGTACGCCGGCATTCTCGGCGTGGATGCGGCTGGCGCGGAGCATGGCCGGGTCGCGGTCGAAGCCGACGATGGGCGCGAGCTCGGAGAAGGGCCGGCGCGCCGCGCGCGCTGCATCCACGAGCGCGGACCACAGGGCCGGATCATGACCGAGCCAACCGCTGAAGCCCCAGTAGCTGCGCAGCAGACCCGGCGCGATATCGGCGGCGATCCAGGCCGCTTCGATCAGCAGCGTGCCGGAACCGCACAGCGGATCGAGAAACGCGCCCCCGGCCGCGGCCACGCCTGGCCAGTCGCACTTGAGCAGCAGTGCGGCGGCCAGATTTTCCTTCAGCGGCGCGGGCATGCCCGGCGTGCGATAGCCGCGCCGGTGCAAGGCTTCTCCGGAAAGGTCGATGCTGATCTCGGCTGTGCCCGCATGCAGATGGCAATGCACGCGTACGTCGGGGCGCTCGCGTTCCACGTCGGGGCGTGAACCGAACTGTTCGCGCATGCGGTCGACGATGCCGTCTTTCACCCGCTGCAGCGCGAACCGGGAATGAGTGAGCCCGGCGCTGGAGCCGCTCACATCCACCGCGATGCTGCCCGTGCGCGGCACATGCGTCTCCCAGGGCAAGGCGGCCACGGCGGCGTAGAGGGCGTCGGCGTCGGCTACCTCGGTGCGCGCGATCGGGCGCAGGATCCGTGCCGCCGTGCGACTCCACAGGCAGGCTCGGTAGGCGAGTGCCAGATCGGCGCTGAATTCCACACCGCCCCGGCGTTCGTGGGCATCGTGCGCGCCCAGAGCGCGCAACTCGTCCACCAGCACGGGCTCGACCCCGCGCGGACACGGGGCGAAGTGCAGGAAAGCTTGCGCAGTTGCGGGCATGGTCGATCCAGATGAGCGATTTCGGAGCGCAAGCTTGGGCAAGCGCGGCGAGGCGGTCAAGCGAAAGCCGCTATTATCGCCCTGGCGTGACGCGATTCTCGGCCCCGCGCGGCCACCTGTGCTCTACTGGCACTTAAAGTCGGCCGGTCTTCCGCGTTCCCGCGGCAGTTGCCGGCGGACCTGGGGTGCTTTTCCGGGGAGGAGCGAAGATGAGATATCTGTTGTTGATCAGTCTGCTTGGGGGTCTCGTGCTGTCCGGTTGTTCGGCCATCGGCCGGCTGACGGTGCGTGACTACACCGCATCCAACGGTGAGCACGTGATGATCGGCCAGGCCGAGCCCGAAAGCGATTATCAGTGCACGAAGATCGCGCAGGAGACCGAAGCCTGGGGCCTGACCGGGAACATGGACAAGGCGGCAGCGGTGGAGCGCATGCGGGAAGTGGCGCTCGAGAAGATGCCGCCCCGGCACGCCAACTATGCCTATCTGATGGTGCCCAGCGAGACCAGCATCATGGGGTTCAACATCAACGCCTTCGACGACGCCGAAGTCGCCTACTATCGCTGCACCGCGCTGCCGCCGGCGCAGCACTGAGCGTCGCGCGCCATCCTCAATCGCGGATGACCGCGTCTGCCAGGACGTCGTGGATCACGCGGGTGGCGATGTCCACCAGCAGCACGCGCCCGTCAAGCACGATGCGTTCGCAGCCTCTTGGCGGGGGCGGCAGACGCGTGGTCAGCGCGGCGGGCAAGCGGTGCATCGCGATGCCCGGTGGCAGGGGTTTGCCGCGTTGCAGGTTCTTCGCGATACCGGGCGGCAGGTCTTTGGCGTGCGCGTGGTGCTGACGGTTGTGGTGCGCGGGGTGAGTGCCTGCGCCGGCGAGTTGCCGGTAGTAGCTCAGGATCACTTGCCTTTCCGCCTGGGTGAACGCGGGTGTGGCCGCGGCCCGCGCCGGTAGCGGAGCGCTGGCCACGAACAGTGCGGCGGCGAGGATAGCGAAGAGAACGCTGCGCATGGATAAGATCCCTCATCAGCTGTTCCGCCTATCCTAGACCAGCCGACGCCGGAAGGAACCGGGCCGCGGTCACACTTTGATACCTGCGATCCGCGCCCGGCCGCGTTGGGAACGCCCGCCCCTCGACGCCCGCGGCGATTTCGTTCATCTTGGTCAGTCACCGCATGGGCAGACGGGAATTCGCCTTGAGCAAGAACGAAGCGGCGAGATTGGCGGCAGCTCTGCCGCAAGCGTTGCGTGCACCGTTCGTCAACGCCTGGATGCGTCTCGCCGAAGTCGGCGGCGAGCCGGCCCGGTTGCCTCGCGCCGTGAGCGAGCAGCTCGTGCGCGTCTGGGCCTGCAGCCGTTTCGTGGCCGACGCCTGCATCGCAGCGCCTGATCTGCTCCACGATCTGGTGGAATCGGGCCGGCTGGAGGCGCCGGGCCGCCTCGATGAACGCGTGCGCGCGGGCCTGGCCGGTACCGAAGACGAGGCCGAGCTGATGGCGCGCTTGCGGCGTCTGCGTCGCGAAGAGATGGTGCGCATCGCCTGGCGCGATCTCGCGGGGCTCGCCGATCTCGGGCAGACGCTGGCCGAACTCAGCGAACTGGCGCGCGCGTGCATCGACGGCGCGCTGGGACATCTCGCGCGGTGGCACCGCGAACGTTTTGGCGATGTACCCGACAGTACCGGCAAGCCCCAGCAACTGGTGGTGCTCGGCTTCGGCAAGCTGGGTGCTGGCGAGCTCAATTTCTCTTCCGATATCGATCTGGTGTTCGCCTATGCCGAGCCCGGCACCAGCGATGGCCCGCGCGCGCTCGACAGCGACGACTACTTCACCCGTCTCGGCCAGCGTCTGATCCGCGTGCTCGACGAGGTCAGTCCCGAAGGCTTCGTGTTCCGCGTGGATATGCGCCTGCGCCCGTTCGGCGAGAGTGGGCCGTTGGTGATGCATTTCGGCGCCATCGAGACCTATTACCAGAGTCACGGCCGCGAATGGGAACGCTACGCCCTGGTGAAGACCAGTCCGGTGGCGGGCGATATCGAAGCCGGCCAGCGCTTGCTGGGAGCGTTGCGGCCATTCGTCTACCGCCGCTATCTCGATTTCGGCGTGTTCGAATCGCTACGCGAGATGAAGGCCATGATCACCCAGGAGGTCGCGCGCCGGGGTCTGGAAGAGAACATCAAGCTGGGCCGCGGCGGCATCCGCGAGATCGAATTCGTGGCACAGGCTTTCCAGCTCATCCGCGGCGGGCGCGAGCCCGCGCTGCAGCGGCGCGAACTCATGCCCGTACTGGGCCTGCTCGCCGACGCGGGCCACTTGCAGCCGTTGGAAGTGGAGCAACTCGAATCGGCCTACCGCTTCCTGCGCCGCATGGAGAACCGGCTGCAGGAATATGCTGACGCGCAGACCCACGACCTGCCCGACGACGAACTCGGGCAGGCGCGCCTTGCGCTGGCCATGGATGCGCCCGACTGGACGACGCTGGCGCGCGAACTCGAGGCGCACCGTGCCCGGGTGCGGCGCATCTTCGACGCCATCTTTATCGACGCCATGAGCCAGGCCGCGCCCGCCGGCGAGAGTGCCGACCTGCTGGCGGTGTGGCAGGCCATCGTACCCGATGAGGCGGCGCGGGAGCTGCTTGCGAGCGCCGGTTTTGCCGACGTTTCCGAGGCGCTGGAGCTCATGCGCCAATTGCGTGAGAGCCGGGCGGTGCGCGAACTGAGCGCCCGCGGGCGGCGGCGTCTGGACCACCTCGTGCCACGTCTGCTGGCGGCGGCAGCCGATACCGCCGCGCCCGAGACCACTCTGGCGCGGCTCACACGGGTGGTGGAAGCCATCGCCCAGCGCACTACCTATCTCTCCCTGCTGATCGAGAACCCGCGCGCGCTCGAGCATCTGGCCCGCGTGGTCAGCTTCAGCCCCTGGCTGTCGGATCTGGTGGCGGGCGCGCCGTTGCTGCTGGACGAACTCATAGACCCGCGCATCTTCCAGCACGCGCCCGAACTGGAGGTGCTGGAAGAAGAACTGGACGAGCTTCTGGAGGCGGCCCCACACGGCGATCTGGAAGCGCGCATGAATGCGCTGCGCCAGTTCCAGCAGGCCAGCGTGATGCGGGTGGCGGTGGCCGACCTCAGCGGTGTGATGGGCGTGATGCAGGTGAGCGACCGGCTCAGCGATATCGCCGAGCTGGTGATCGCCAAGGCGCTCGATATAGCGCTCGCGCAACTGCAGGAGCGCCACGGCACACCCTGGTGCAACGATGCCGGGCAAGCCCGCCCGGCACGCTTCATCGTGGTCGCCTACGGCAAGTTGGGCAGCCTGGAACTGGGCTACGGTTCGGATCTGGATCTGGTGTTCGTGCACGACAGCACGGGTGAGCGCGCGCAGACTCACGGCGCGAAGCCGCTGGAGAACGGCGTGTTCTTCGCGCGGCTGGCCCAGCGCGTGATCAGCATCCTCTCGCTGCCGACCAGCGCGGGCAAATTGTATGAAGTGGATACGCGCCTGCGCCCGAGCGGATCGGCGGGGTTGCTGGTCACCACCCTCACCGCGTTCGCGCGCTACCAGGCCGAAAACGCCTGGACCTGGGAACACCAGGCGCTGCTGCGCGCCCGGCCGGTTGCGGGCGATCCGGTATTGGCCGCGGCTTTCCTGCAAGTGCGCGACCGCGTGCTCGCGCGCCCGCGCGAGGCCGAGACCCTGCGCCGCGAAGTGGCCGAGATGCGCGT
This sequence comes from uncultured Pseudomonadota bacterium, assembly GCA_963739695.1. Taxonomy (GTDB): domain Bacteria; phylum Pseudomonadota; class Gammaproteobacteria; order Natronospirales; family CAVUBB01; genus CAVUBB01. Next base: position 27,125 of record CAVUBB010000001.1, read on the forward strand.
GCGCATGCGCCAGGAACATGCGCGCGGCAACGGCGAAGGCTTCGATATCAAGCACGATCCGGGTGGGCTCACCGACATCGAATTCCTGGTGCAGTACTGGGCGCTGCGCTGGGCGGTGCGCCATCCGCGTCTGCGCCGCTGGACCGACAACATGCGCTTGCTGGAGGGGATGATGGCCGAGGGCCTGTTGCCCATCGCCGAGGGCGCGGCGCTGGGCGAGGCCTTCAAGGCCTACCGGGCGGTGATCCATCGTCTCACTCTGGAAGGCAAGCCCGCCATCGTGCCCGATGCCGAGCTGGCAGAACGCCGCCAGGCCGTGCAGATGATCTGGCGCATGGTGTTTCCGGAGCCCGAGCCGCCCGCAGACCCCGGCGCAGACGGCTGATATAATGGCGTTTTAGTGCGTTCCCAGCATCGAGGAGTCCGACGTGGCCGTAGGTACCAGCCAGAGTGCGGCGGGGAACATCCCCCCGAACGCCAGCAACCGCTACGAGATCAACCGCAGCGATCTGCCGCTGCATTGCCCCATGCCCGGCATGAGCCTGTGGAATTCCCACCCGCGCGTGTTTCTCCCCATCGAGGATACCGGCAAGGCCAAGTGCCCGTATTGCGGCGCCGAATACACGCTGGTCGATTGAGCAAGGCCGAGCGTGAGCGCTGAGCAGGGCCAGGGGCGGCGCATACCCGTCTCCGCCGTGATGATCGTGCGCGATGCCGCCGCCACCCTGGCCGGCACGCTCGAGAGTCTGGCGGCATTCGACGAGGTGGTCGTGTTCGACAACGGCTCCAGCGACGATTCACCCGCCATCGCGCAGCGCTTCGCCAACGTGAGTTTCCATCGCGGCGGGTTCACCGGCTTCGGGCCGACGAAGAACGCGGCAGCCGCGCTGGCGCGCAACGACTGGATCTTCTCCGTGGATGCGGACGAGCGCCCCGATGCGGGCCTGCTCGCCGCGGTCGCGGCGATAGATCGCGCGGCCACCGGGCAGGTCTACGCGGTCGGTCGCGAGAACCTGTTCATGGCTCGCAAAGTGCGCTTCTCGGGCTGGGGGCGGCGTTGGCTGGTGCGGCTTTACAACCGCAAGGCGACCAGCTTCGACGACGCCATGGTGCACGAGAATGTGAAACCGCTGCCTGGCGTGGCACCGCGCCGCCTTCATGGCGTGCTCATGCACCACGCCATCCGCGACATCGGTCAGTTGCTGGACAAGATCCACTACTACGGCGATCTGCGCGCCCGCGAAGGCAAGCGCAAGGTCTATCATCCGGCCGTGATCTGCCTGAAGACATTCTGGGCGTTCATCCGCACCTACGTCTTCTGGCTGGGCTTTCTGGATGGCTGGCGCGGTCTGGTGATCGCGGCCTCCGATGCCAACGGCGTGTTCTATAAATACATGATGATGTACTCGCGTCGCCGCGTTGAGAGGGAAGGCGGCGGGCGCGAGACCGACTAACTGCACTCAAGCTTCAGGGATCCAAATCATGATTATCGTAACCGGCGCCGCCGGCTTCATCGGCAGCAATCTCGTCAAGGCACTCAACGATCGCGGCAGGACCGACGTGGTGGCGGTGGACGATCTCACGGACGGCACCAAGTTCCGAAATCTGGTCGATTGCGAGTTGGCCGATTACCGCGACAAGGACGATTTCATCGCCGAGGTCATCGACAGCGTGGACATGGGCGATATCGAAGCCGTGTTCCACCAGGGCGCCTGCTCGGATACCACGGAGTGGGACGGCCGCTACATGCTGGAGAACAACTTCGAATACTCGAAGCTGCTCATGGAATACTGCCTCGATCGCGAGATCCCCTTCATCTACGCCTCGTCGGCTTCGGTCTACGGCGGCGGTCGCACCTTCGTCGAAGACCGTGCGCACGAAGCGCCGCTCAACGTCTACGGTTATTCCAAGTTCCTGTTCGACCAGTATGTGCGCCGGCATCTGGATGGTCTGCGCACGCAGGTGGCGGGCTTTCGCTACTTCAACGTCTATGGCCCGCGCGAGCAGCACAAGGGCAAGATGGCCAGCGTCGCCTTCCACATGGACCATCAGGTACGCGAGACCGGCAAGGCGAAGTTGTTCGAAGGTTGCGACGGCTTCGGTGACGGCGAGCAGCGCCGCGATTTCATCCATGTGGACGACGTGGTGGCGGTGAACCTCTGGTTCCTCGACCACCCCGAAGCCTCGGGCATCTACAACGTGGGCACCGGCCGCAGCCAGACCTTCAACGATGTCGCCAACGCCGTGATCGATTACCACGACAAGGGCGTGATCGAATACATCCGCTTCCCGGAAAACCTCGTGGGTCGCTACCAGAGCTTCACCGAGGCCGATATCGGCAAGCTGCGCCAGGCCGGCTACAGCGCCGAGTTCAAGACGGTGGAGCAGGGCGTGAAAGAATACATGGAGTGGTTGCACAAGGATTGATTTGATCTCTTGTGTCGTGTCGCCTGCGGCGGCGAATGATAGGGGGCAGGCTCACGATGACAACGGCTGAGACCACAAAGATCCTCGTCGTCGGCCCGGCCTGGGTCGGCGACATGATCATGGCGCAGTCTCTGTTCGTCACGCTCGCCCGCGAATTTCCCGATGCGATCATCGACGTGCTGGCACCGGCCTGGTCGCGCCCGCTATTGGCGCGCATGCCCGAGGTGCGCAAGGCGATCGATATGCCGCTGGGTCACGGCGCCGTGGGTCTGGGTGTGCGCCGTCGTCTGGGCCGCAGTCTGCGTGCAGAAGGTTATGACCGCGCGGTGATCATCCCGCGGTCTTTCAAGGCCGCGCTCGTGCCCTGGTTCGCGAACATCCCATGCCGCACCGGCTATCGCGGCGAGATGCGCTACGGGCTCATCAACGACATGCGCGCGTTGGACAAGGATGTGCTTACGCAGACGGTGCAGCGCTTCGTGGCGCTCAGCCTGCCTGCCGATGCCGCACAGCCGCCCGAGATACCGTTCCCGAAGCTGACCGTGGACGCCGGCAACAAGGCGCGGCTCACCGCCGAGCTGGGCCTGGCCACGGACCGGCGCGTGATCGCGCTCATGCCGGGTGCGGAATACGGCCCGGCCAAGCAGTGGCCTGTCGATTACTTCGCGGAACTCGCCCGGCGGCTGTGCGCGCGCGGTGACGCTGTGTGGGTGTTGGGCTCGGGGAAGGAGCATGCGCTGGGCGAGCGCGTCCGCGAGGTGGCAGGCGAAGGGGTGGCGAATCTCTGCGGCAGCACGCAGCTCGTGGATACGGTAGACCTGCTCGCCCTGGCCGATACGGCAATCAGCAACGATTCCGGCCTCATGCACGTAGCAGCAGCGGTGGGTACGCGAGTGGTCGGTATCTATGGCTCGTCCACGCCGGCCTACACGCCGCCGTTGTCAGACAAGGCCGAGACGATCTATCTCGGCCTTTCCTGCAGCCCGTGTTTCCAGCGCACCTGCCCGCTGGGGCATACGAATTGCTTGAAGCAGATCAGCGTGGAGCAGGTTCTCTCTGCTATCGGGTAGGGTATGGCCGGTTCTCTTGTCCAATCTCCGCGTTCCGGCGCGCTCCTCGCATGCTCATTACCTGGTATGGTAACTCCGCCGTCTCGGAGGCACGCCGCGCCTTGATCTTGAACAAGATTCCTCGGCCTTGCGGGTGAGTGTAAGATGGTCCCTGTTTTGATAACTCGCGATCAATAGCATGGGTTTGTGATCGCGCACGAATGGGAGAACGATGAAAGGGGATTTGTTATGCGTTGTCGGATTGGCGGCGCTGCTCAGTGCTTGCACATACAGTTCCTTATCGATTCGAATGGTAACGGATTTAATCCGAAGATGCTTAACAAAAAGGGTGGCAAAGAGGCTTACCTTATGGCGCTAAGCAATTTGATTTATTTGCATTTCAAGCCAGCCAAGACCAGTCCTCAAAGGATTCCGATCCAGACAACCCATGATTGGGAATTCGTCACAGACCACGGTAAGAACGCGGGCAAGAAAGTATCTTGCGACCCCGGTTCAGCTTGAGTGAACTGTTCTGCACGCCAAATCGCGAAATATCCAATGAGGTAGATGAGGGGGCAAAGGAATGAAATTGAGAACACTGATGTTGACCTGGCTCGTGATACTGATGAGCGGCTGTGTTGGACATGATTTTCATAAGACGTCCAAGCCATATTTGGCCAGCGATATCATTGTGGTGCCGGAAAATCATCGGCGAGATTACTGGGTCATGGAGAGGTTGAGCTACTTGCCCCGGGCTGTTTCGCAGCCAATGTGCGCCCGAGTTCAGGTGGTTATCGACTCGAATGGCCGCCTGTTTGCTCCGAAGCTAATGGAGGCGAAAGGAGGGAAGCAAGCCTATGCGGTGATGCTGGACTTCATGTCGCACGTGCACTTCAGGCCGGCAAAGACGAATCCCAAGCGAATTCCCATCCGCACGGAACTCGCTTGGAGTTTTAACGTGAGTTCGTCTTTTCCTTCAGGTACGAAGGCTGAGCGAGAAAAATTCTTGCGCGACATGCGCATGGTTTCCTGCGCGGCCAAATAGCTGATTCCTACAATATCTCATCCAGCGCCTTAACCAGTGCCTCCACTTCGTCCACGGTGTTGTAGTGGACCATGGAAGCGCGAACCACGCCGTTCTGTTCCGCCAGCCCCAGCTTGTCGATCAGGCGTTTGGCATAGAAATGCCCGAAGCGCACGGCGATGCGCTTGGCATCCAGCGCCGAAGGGACGCTGGCTGAGTCGCGCCCGTCTACGGTGAAAGCGATGGTGGGCACGCGCTTGCTCGGGTCGGCCTTTGCCTCGCCGCGAATCTTCAGGTCGGCGCGGCTGTCGATGAACTCCAGCAGCGGGGCCATCAACGCTGTCTCGTGTGCGGCGATGTCGTCCTCGAACACTCCCAGTTCCGAATGCAGCCACTGGAAATATTCGGGTATCGCGGTGAGGCTCCAGGCCAATTCGTAGCTGACCGCACCGGGCTGCAGCTTGTAGGGCAGAGTGCCCTGGCCGATGAACTCGTGGTTGAGGTTGTCCAGCGCGAGCAGCTTGTCGAGCTTGCCGTAGAGCACGGCCAGATGCGGGCCGTAAGTCTTGTAGGTGCTGAACACGTAGTAGTCCACGTCCAGCGCTTGCACATCCACGCGCCGGTGCGGGGCGAAGGCGACGCCGTCCACGCACACCTCGGCGCCGCGCTCGTGCACGAATCTGGCGATCTCGGCCACGGGCTCGATGCTGCCTACGATGTTCGAGCAATGGGTGAATGCGACCAGGCGTGTGCGCTCGTTCATCAGCGGCGCGAGGTCGTCCAGCTCCAGATGCAGTGTCTCGGGGTTCACCGGCCAGGTCTTCACCGTGATGCCGCTGGCGGCAAGGCGTCGCCAGGCGCCGATGTTGGCCTCGTGGTCGAGGTCGGTCACGACGATCTCATCGCCCTCGTTCCAGGTCGGGCGCAGCGCCCGGGCGAGCCGGCCGATCATCTCGGTGGTGGCGGGGCCGATCACGACCTCGCGCGGGTCGCGCGCGTTTAGATAGGCGGCCATGGCCTTTTCCGCTTCTGCCTGGCGCGCGCTCGCCAGTGCCGAGACTGCATAGCTTGCGCCCAGTTGTACGGGCGTGTTGCGCATGTATTCCGCCGTGCGCTCGATTACCGAATCGAGCACGAAGCTGCCGCCGGCGTTGTCGAAGAATATCCAGTCCTGGGTCAGGCCGGGAAAGCGTTTGCGGATGGCGTCTATGGGGAAGTCGGACATAACGGCGTCTCGTAGTTCAGTTTGCGTTCAGGATCGTGAGGATAACCTGTCCTTGTGTCATACGACAGAAGCAGGCAGTAACATGCGCACTCTCCTGATCCTGGTGCTTACTTTGTCCTTGTTCGGAACCTGTGCGGCGGCCCGGGCCGATCGCCGCGACGTGCTCCACTTCGATAATCCGCTGGTTCGGGATAGCGCCATACGCTGCGACCTCGCCGATCAGGCTTCGCCCAGGAAAGGCGATTTCAAGCTGCTCGATTATGTGCTCATGAGCAGTGAGGACGGTCAGCGCGTGGCGATCGTGACGATCAGGAACAGCGCCGGCGGCCAGCGAATATTCACCGATCAGCATGTCGTGGCCTTGCTCGCGAACTGCCAGACGATCCATCCAGTCCCGTTCGAGCGCACACTTGATGTCGGGGAAGAAGTTTCAATACAGTTGAGCTTCGGGTACCGCCATTATCCGGTCATGAAGGTCCTGGTCAGCCAGGAGTGAAAATCAGGGAGGATTGAACATGAAAGTGATTTTCGTGCTCGCGGCGTGGGTGCTTTGTATCGGCATCGCGCAGGCTGGCGGCAGCTTCCGGCTTGCCAATGGCAAGCTCCTGGAGGAGGGGCAGACGGTTTCCGAGGTCATCGCACTTGCCGGCAAGCCCCTGCACAAGGATGTTCTCAGGGGGCACCACCGCCACTCGGCGACGACAGAAAAGCTCAGCTTCGAGCTGGACGGATCGATCGGCGGCAAATATCTTGTCGTCGTCACCGTGCAAGGTGGTATCGTCCAGTCTGTCAGCGCGAAGCAGCTGGACCGTCTCTGAGGCTGCACCGCCGGAACCGGTCAGCTTCGCGTGAACCGGAGTGATCAAGCTCAGTTCGGAGTGCCAATGCACGACAGAGATTTCTGGAACGAGCGTTTTTCCGGCGAGACCTATCTGTACGGGACGGAGCCGAACACGTTCCTGGTCGAGAACGCCGACATGCTCGCAGGTCCGGTACTTTCGATCTCGGAAGGCGAGGGACGCAACGCGGTCTTCCTGGCATCCCGCGGGCTGGAGGTGCTGGGTGTGGACAGCTCCGATGTGGGGCTAGGCAAAGCGCAGGCGCTGGCCAGGGCGCGGGGCGTGCGCATCGAGACCGAAATCGCCGACCTGGCGGACTATGTCCCGCAGGAGGATCACTTCGGCTCCGTAGTCTCGATCTCGGCGCATCTGCCGAGTGCCATCCGCACCCGGCTGTATCCACTGCTGGAGAAAGCGCTCAAGCCGGGCGGCATCCTGCTGCTGGAGGCGTATACGCCGGATCAGTTGGAGAAAGGGACGGGTGGCCCGAAGAATCTGGACATGCTGATGTCGCTCGGGAAGCTCGAGCGGGAGTTCCCGCATCTCACCCCCGTCGTGGCCCGCGAGATCGAGCGCGAAGTACATGAGGGCGCGGGGCATACCGGCATGGCTTGTGTGGTGCAGTTCATTGCCAGAAAAGAAGCCTGAGAGGCGAGCGATGGATAGGGTCCCGGATCACGGCAACTCACCGTCGGAATCGATCGAGGAACGTATCGCCTCTATCGCGGACTGGCGCGGTGGTGTGTTGCGCCGGGTGCGCGAGTTGATCAAGGAAGCGGATCCGGCGGTGGTGGAAGAGGTGAAATGGCGCAAGCCATCCAATCCCGCGGGTGTGCCGGTCTGGTCGTACCATGGCATCGTCTGCACCGGCGAGACCTACAAGGGCAAGGTGAAGCTCACGTTCGCGAAAGGTGCCGCACTGCAAGATCCGGCCGGGCTTTTCAATTCCAGCCTCGATGGGAATGTGAGGCGGGCCATCGATATCAAAGAGGGCGAGCGGTTGGACCCGCAAGCCTTCAAAGAACTTGTCAGGGCGGCCGTAGCGCTCAATTTTTCTGGAAAGGACGCATGAGGCCGGCATGATCATACGTATGAACGAAGGCCGTCGTCCGGCCTTCTGCTGAAAGGTCAATCCATGCCCATCGAGTACCGGGTCAATGAGCCGATCACCGCAGACCAGTTCGTGGATCTGCTGAACCGGTCCACGCTTGGTCAGCGTCGCCCGGTGGATGACCGCGAGTGCATGGAAGGCATGATCGCGAACAGCAACCTTCTGGTTACCGCGTGGGATGCCGGGGAGCTGGTGGGAGTGGCGCGCTCCGTGACCGATTTCCACTATGCCTGCTATCTGTCGGATCTGGCGGTTAGCCAGTCGCACCAACGGCAAGGTATCGGGAAGCAACTGCAGGTGCTGACTCAGCAACAACTGGGCCCGCGCTGCAAGCTGATCCTTCTGGCGGCGCCGGCGGCGAACGAATACTACGAACGTATAGGGTTCACCAACAATCCCCGTTGCTGGGTGCTTGAGCGAGCCAGGAGCATCGAAAGTTGACGGATTCGCGCGCTCGTATCTGAGCACGGTTTGCGACCGGTAATTCAGGTACGCATGCAAAGCTGAGGTGCGCGATCCGGCGTTGCGGAGAAAAGCCATGTCTCCAGGTCTTTTCATCAAGGCGGTCGCTGTGTGGCTGGGTATCCTGGTTCTTGCCATCGGCAATGGCATGCTCAGGGAAGCTGTGCTCATACCCAGGCTAGGGCAGGCTCCAGGCCTTATCGTGAGCGGCCTGGTGCTTGCGGCCTTGATCGGCCTGGCCGCCTTTGTCTGCGTGCCGTGGTTCGGCACCCGCAAAGGCTCGGTACTCCTTGCCATCGGAGTGGGCTGGCTTGCCCTCACGCTGGCATTTGAATTCAGCTTTGGCCTGCTGCGCGGTATGCCGCTTGCCCGAATACTCGAGGCCTACACCTTCAAGGGCGGCAACCTCTGGCCGTTCGTGCTGCTGGTCACCGCGATCGCGCCCTGGCTGGCGGGCAAGCTGCGCGGTTGGTTGTGACTACGAAGCCGTTTGCGGCACCGTGAGCGCAGCCCTCTTCGTCGTCTCCCGTGCTTGCGTGTCGGAGAGACAGATGCAGTCACGTTTCCCATCCGTTGAGGAGTCTTCGGCCCAGAAACCCGCCTACGGTGGATCTTTCGGAATGGCAGTAAGTCGCGCTGCCGGCCGGAACCGTCCAGCGTACGCGCGCCATCGGGCGCACGGTGAATATCACGTTCGACAAACAAGCCGCCGAAACGATTTTCGTCCGAGACGATCGATGATCCATCGATAGCGGGGCCGATCCGGGCTGCGTGCCGGTGGCTACTTTTTACGCATTTAAGCGCGTTCAAATATTCACCCCGGGTTGGCATCTCGCTCCCGCTTCTTCTAGACTCCTATAGCCCAATTTGGGGAGGCGTTCCGAGAACGTCTTGTGAGGGGGGCTTAGAAAAAAGGCCAAGCCGTCGTGAGGCGGTGTCGCAAAGCCAAGGATCTCGCCGGGGAGGATGAGACAGCCAGGCTGCCAAAAGTCCGTGATGCTGGATCGCCGCGCACACCTGTGCGCAATGGGGCGGTCCGTTCTGCCATCAATGGAGAGGACTGATCAATGAGTAAACGATGGATAACCGGCGCGCTCGGCGCGCTGGCAATCGCCGCGTGCGGCATCTCTGCCGCCAATGCCGGTACCTATGTGGTGCTGGCCAACAAGAACGCCCTGCCGAACGGGCTCTCGAAGAAGATCGAAGCCGCCGGTGGCCGGGTTGTCGCCAACCTGCCCGAGATCGGTGTGGCGATCGTGGACGCGGACGCTGAAAACTTCGCGGCCGATGTGGGCAAGGTGCCCGGCATCCGTTCGGTAACCGAAGATTTCAAGATGCAGTGGATCCACCAGCTGCGCGACGCGCATGCGGTCTCGATCAAGGAAGCCACCGCCAACCCGCCGTTCAGCGGCAACGACGATTTCTTCTACGATCTGCAGTGGGGCCTGGATGCGGTGAATGCGCCCGAAGCCTGGGATATGGGCGATCGCGGTGCCGGTGTGCGCGTGGCCGTGCTCGATACCGGTTTCGACCTGTATCACCCGGACTTGCAGCAGAACATCGACTACGCGGACAGCCGCAGCTTCGTGCCCGGCGAGGGCCTGCAGTACGCGCTGCCGGATCCGTTCAGCCACGGCACGCACGTCTCCGGCATCATCGCCGCGGCCGATAACGGCTTCGGCACCATCGGTGTCGCGCCCGAAGCCCAGCTGCTGCTGGTCAAGGTGCTCTCCGATGCCGGGTCGGGGAGCTTCAGCTCCATGATCCAGGGCATCGTCTATGCCGCGCAGAAGCATGCCGATGTGATCAACATGAGCCTAGGCGCTTCCGTGCCGCATAACGTGCACGGCGCCGCCGAGCTGATGGTGGCCATGGGCCGTGCCACGAACTATGCCTACCAGCATGGCGTGACCATCATCGCCGCCGCCGGCAACGACGGGGCGGACATGGATCACGATGCTTCCACCAAGTTCCTGCCGGCCGAGCTGCCGCACGTGCTCGCCATCTCCGCCACCGGTCCGGTGGGCTGGGGCGCGAACCCGAACACGAACCTGGATGTGACGCCGAGTTACACCAACTACGGCCAGAGCGCGATCGCGTTCGCAGCACCCGGCGGTAACTTCGACAGCGCCTATCAGGGTTACACCGGGCCGTGCACGGTGGACGGCCTCACCGAGCCCTGCTACGTGTTCGATTTCGTGTTCAGCGACGGCAACCAGGGCTGGTTCTGGGCCGTGGGCACGAGCATGGCGAGCCCGCACGCCGCGGGCGTGGCGGCGCTGATCATCAGCCGTAACGGCGGCCATATGGACCCGGCGCAGGTCGAAGCGGCCATGGCGCATGGTGCGGATGATCTGGGCAAGCCCGGGAATGATGATTTCTATGGTGCCGGGCGTGTAAATGCCTTGAACTCGATTCAGTAGATCGAGAATCGACATGGATGGTTGAGAAAAGGCCGGAGCAGCGATGCCCCGGCCTTTTTGTTTCGCTCTCCACCTTCCGAAGGAGGGAGGATTGGGGAGGATGCTCTTGGAGAGGGTATGTCGAGTCGCCTGCGCCGACGGGCTTTTCCAACGGGCTTCCGCGCCCCTGCGGCAGGTCCTTTTCTTTCAAAAAGAAAAGGACGAAAGAAACTGCCCCGGAGATGGCGCGGTTGCTTCCGGCTTCGCCTCCAGCGCGTCCCCAGCCATGCTCGCGTCCTCGGGGCCCCGTCGGCGGCACATCCATGTGCCGTCGCCGGGGGCTCGCCATCCATGGCTTCGCCCCTCGCTTCGCTCAGGCTCTTCCCTGCGGGCGCTGCGCTGTCCGGTGCCACCAGACGGGGCGGGGAAGAGCGCTCTCCGCCAAGCTCCAGATTCATCGGCGTATATTGGATGCGGAAAGCGAGAACGCTGCGATATTACATGGAGATTTGGCTCTTCGTCCGCTAACCTAATGAATATTGGGGTAATTCAAGGAAGATGAAGATGTGGATAAGTCGGAGATATACAGAAGTCTGCTTTATTCAATATCGCAGCGTGCGGTCTAATCACTGTTGGGCGTCAAGGTAGGCTCGGTACTAGATTGAAGCGTCGTCATGACCCATTGACCCCCGCCGAACGAAGTGAGCGTATGTCGCGAATTCGTGCGACAGACTCTCAGCCGGAGCTGGTTGTTCGGCGGCTTGTCCATGGATTGGGATACAGATATCGCTTACACTCCAAAGACTTGCCGGGGAAACCCGATCTGGCATTCCGTTCAAGGAAGAAGGTGATCTTTGTTCACGGCTGCTTCTGGCACCAGCATGGATGCCGGCAGTATAGAATGCCCCGCAGTCGAGAGGACTTCTGGGTACCGAAGCTGCAGAAGAACGTGCAACGTGACGCAGCGGCACAAGAGGCGCTGCGTCAAATGGGATGGCGCTTCCTCGTGATTTGGGAGTGTGAGTTACGAGACTTACCGGAAATCGAGCAACGAGTAATCGAATTCTTGGGCAACAGATGAAAAAACAAAAGACATCGGTCGAGCTTTTTACGGGTGCGGGTGGATTGGCTATCGGGCTAGAGAACTCGGGGTGGAAACATCGAGCGCTGGTAGAACGAAACAGGGATGCGTGCGCGACGATTGAGCTAAACCGGCTCAATGGGCAAAAACAAGCCAAAAACTGGAAGCTAATTCCAGGCGATGTGCGCGAAATTTCCTATTCCGATGTCGCGGAGCATGTGGATATGGTTGCGGGAGGCCCTCCTTGCCAACCGTTTTCTTTGGGCGGGAAGCATCGAGCGTACAACGATGCTCGCGATATGTTTCCGGAAGCCGTACGAGCGGTCCGAGAGCTTCAGCCAACCTGCTTTCTCTTTGAGAACGTAAAAGGCCTGCTTCGACAAAGTTTCTCCACATACTTCAACTACATTCTTTTGCAGCTTGCACACCCAACGGTGGTCCGGAGACCCGGAGACAGCTGGCAGAATCACCTCGAAGCCTTGGAGAAGATCCACACGGGAGGAAAAGAGTCGGAATTGACCTATCGTGTCGTGTTTCGGCTACTAAATGCAGCTGATTATGGCGTCCCGCAACATCGACACAGGGTGTTTATTGTTGGCTTTCGGAGCGACCTTGGAAAGGAGTGGAGCTTTCCACGTGCTAGCCACTCGTTTGACCGGCTTTTGTGGGAGCAATGGGTATCTGGCTCCTACTGGGATGAACACAAGATTGCGAAGCGCGCTCGGCCCAAAATCAATCCACGCTATATCAAGCGCATTTCTGAACTAGAGACGGATTTTTTCCTTCACCCCCCTCCTGGCGAACGCTTTCTAACCGTCCGCGATGCTCTGAAAGGTCTTCCTAATCCAGTGACGAAGCCTGACGAAGAATGGAATCATGTGTTCAGGCCCGGAGCCCGCCCTTATCCGGGCCACACTGGCAGCCTGTTGGATGAACCATCGAAGGCGTTGAAGGCTGGAGATCACGGAGTGCCGGGTGGCGAAAACATGATGGCATTGCCTGACGGAAGCTATCGCTATTACACCGTACGAGAAAGCGCCAGAATTCAAACTTTCCCGGATGATTATTTGTTCTCTGGGTCCTGGTCCGAGGCAATGCGGCAATTGGGTAACGCTGTGCCTGTTCAGTTGTCACAGGTAGTAGGCCACAGCATCCGCGCACAGTTGGTGTGAAATGAGCAAAGACACACCATCCCGGATTCAGCCATTTAATCCACTGGACAAGAAGAACCTTGGCGACAGCGTTGCAGAGGCCATGCTTCATCAGCCGGTCGGAAATCTTCCGCCCGATCCATTTATAGGTGCTGGCATATATGCCATCTATTACATCGGCGATTTCGACCTGTACAGCCAAGTTTCTGAACTAAACGTTGACGACAGCTACTCTTGGCCGATCTATGTAGGAAAGGCAGTCCCGGCCGGGGCAAGGAAAGGCGGATTCGGCCTTGGCGCCGACCCTAAGCAAGTGTTGTATCGGCGTTTAGTAGAGCATGCTGCTTCGATCGAGCAAGCCGAAAATCTGGATATCGCTCATTTCAAGTGCCGCTTCTTGGTTGTCGACGATATTTGGATACCGCTGGCTGAGTCGCTCCTAATAGAAACCTATCATCCGCTGTGGAACCGCAAGATTGATGGTTTCGGGAATCATGACCCCGGCAAAGGCCGCCACAACCAACAGCGATCTCCTTGGGACACGCTGCACCCTGGCCGCCCTTGGGCAGAGCGGCTTCGTCCCTCCGCGAATAGCCTGAACAAAATCGAGGAGGAAGCCGGTGTATATCTCACAACGACACGCCGGAGAATTGACGCCCAACAAGGCGCTGCAGGGGACGTTTGACCCGCCGCCCAATTTTGCTACCGCAAAAGCGGGCGTCGCCTCAAACGCCCCTGAGCTTAGGCGTTAAACCGCAGGTCAAAGTCAACTGTGAATCGCGCGGAGACAGGACCGTAGGTTGGGCTGACAGCGGAAGCCCAACTGATAGCTAGGAGCATTGGGGGACGCATGGAAGGCGAAGATTCAGAGGTCCGGTGTGAGAACTGCGGTCGGCCGTTAGCCGGGCCAGATGCCGTTTGTATGCACTGCGAGCCGGAGATCGAGGAAATCGCGGCCAGATTGCGGGGGCAGAAACCACAGACTTGTCCGGTGTGCCATGAGCGCGTCCCAAAATTCGAGTCGGTCCGGTGGCCAAGGGGTGCTCGTTGGTATCAGCCGGAGAGAGTTCGGTTCCGCTGCCCTGAATGCCACAGCTTTGTTCGAATTAAGCCTTTCTCCAAGCTCGAAAATGTGCTGATGTGGCTGATTGTGCCCGTTGCATTTGGTCCGATTCTCCTCAGAGCGAAGCTATTGCATGACATCCACTTGAATTTGCTGGGTGTGTCTATCGCCTGGACCTTGCTCATGTCGGCCATCGGAGCAGTACGTCCGATTGATGATTCCTTTGAGGCGGACAAGGGTTAGATCGCTAGGCGCAAAATGGCGACAGACCACGGTTTCTCATTTGGGTTTCCACCCGGTAGCTTGGGCTGACGCAGGGAGCTCAAGACCTTCGACGCCAGATTAGGCGTTCAATCCAATCGGTCCTTTATGGGGGTGCTCATGTTCAGCCGTCTTCTTCCGCAGCCGGCGGACAACACGTTTCGGGGGCGCAAGCCGGGATTGTGGCTTTATGCGGTGCTTCTGGTGTTGTTTGCGATCATGAGTATCAATTCGATGTTCAACGGCCAGATGGTTGCGACCAGCGCGGATGGCATCCCGCTCGCGAGCTATACGCCGGCCGGGGCGCAGGCCATCGTGTCGTTCTATGCGATCTGGGGTGCTACGCAGCTGGTGGTCGTGCTGTTCGGCTTCATCATCCTGATCAGGTATCGTTCGCTGGTGGCGCTGGGCTGCTCGCTGCTGTTTTTGGAGCAGGTGCTTTTGCGCGTGGTGGGCTATTTCCTGCCTATCGCCAAGCCCCACGGCTTTTCCATGTCCTGGTTCGTTCTCCTGCTGCTCTTGTTGCCGCTCCTGGGGCTGGTCTTATCTCTGTGGCACCGCCGGGCCGAGGCCTGATTTGCAGCCTTGAGTTCCGGTAATGGCTCGCTGAGACCGCTCTTTTCTCCCACAGCGAACTGTCAGGGGCGAAGGCTGGCGAATCATGAAAAAGATTGACGGATCATGTGGTTAGGGGTATTCGGTCGAACCCCGGTCAGCGGTGGGCCGAGCCTCATCTTGCGAAATTGTGAACCAGTCCGAGTCTACTTCCTGCCCCGAGTGTTATATGTTCAAGCATCCCACTGACCGCGATCTTTGCCATGGGATGACAACAGGCTACGCTAAGTGTATGCAGCGAATACTGGTACTTAACGCGAAAGGCGGTTGTGGCAAGTCCACCATCGCCACCACTCTGGCCGGCTATTTCGCCAGCCGGGGGCTGGTGACTGTGCTGATGGACCACGATCCGCAGGGTTCGAGCATGAAGTGGCTGAGCTTGCGCAGCCACGATCTCCCGCGTATCCATGGCATTGCTGCCTTTGAGAAACGTCTCGATGTCACCCGTGCATTCCAGCTGAGATTGCCGCTGAGCGCGCAACGGGTGGTGATGGATGTGCAGGCCGGGATCGGTGGGCTGCGGCTGGCCGAGTATGTGTCTCAGGCCGATGTGATTCTGGTGCCCGTGTTGCCCTCTCCCATCGATATCCACGCCGCTGCTCATTTCATCCAGGATCTGCTGCTGGTCGGCAGACTGCGCCGGCGGGGCACCAAACTCGGTGTTATCGCGAACCGGGTGCGCGAGAACACCATCATCTTCAAGAATCTCGAAAGATTCCTGAGTACGCTGAACCTCCCCTTGCTCGCCACGCTGCGTGACAGCCAGAACTATATCCGTGCGGCCGAGCTGGGTGTTTCTCTGCACGAGATGGAAGGCCGTCGCGTCGATCATGACCGCGCACGCTGGAATGAGTTGCTGGCCTGGCTTGAGCGTCTGGCGGAACCCGCACAAGATGCGAGCCGTGGATTGGGCTGAAGGTTGAGGCCCCATCCGGTTCATGGGCGGCCGCAACGGATCGGATAGCCGGGGGCTGAGCCATACTTGACGCCGGCGGTTCCTTGATCCAGATTTTGATCAAGTCGGTCCTACAGGGAAGTAACAATATGAAAAGGCTGTTGTTGCTGGTTTTGACCGCCTTGCTCGTGACCTCATGCCAGACGATCCCGCCGCCGACGGTCCGCCCGTTTGCCGACAGCCATGATTGGGTGCTCGTCGAGAGCCTCACCTACCAGATAGGTAACAGCGGACTATCGATCACGGTGCCGAAAGGTTTCGTTACCGATTTCGCGAGCATTCCCAAGCCGCTCTGGTCGCTCGGGCTTTCGCCCTATGGCCGCTACAGCAAGGCGGCGATCATCCATGATTATCTCTATTGGGCTCAGGGCTGTACGAAAGAACAGGCCGACAACATCCTCATGATCGCGATGAAAGAGAGCGGCGTAAGTCGCTTCAGGGCAGGGACGATCTATGAAGGGGTGCATGTCGGCGGTAGATCGTCATGGGCGGCGAATGCCGAAGAGCGCAGACGCCAGCTTCCCCGGGTCATCCCTTCAAACTACCTGGATATCCCCAGTGATGCGACCTGGTCTGAATACAGGCACACGCTCGAAGAGTCCAAGGTGAAGGATCCGGCATTCCCCTCCACTCCGCCCTACTGCAAGCTTGGCGACAGCCGCGATATTCCAGAACACGGATGAGATGCCGGCAATCAGGGCGAAGGCCACGGTTTGGGTCTGCCCGGCGCTTGCAGTAACCTATAGCGCTGATCGCCATTCCAGTAGTTCCCTCTGGCGCTCTTGTAGCGCCTTTGATTTCAATCACTTGGAGGTTCCCATGAGATCGGTGATTGCCGGATTTTTGTTGGTGGCTGCAGGCGGTGTCGCCGCGGCGGCGACCCATCCCTTCACGGCCAGGGATCTGGCGATGATGGATCGCGTGGGCGCGCCGGTGGTCTCGCCGGACGGGAACACGGCGGCGTTCTCGGTGCGTTCGACGGACTGGGACGCGAACAAGGGCGTGCACAGTCTGTGGACGGTGCCGGTGGCAGGCGGCGAGGCGCACGAGATCGTGAGCGCGAAGATCGGCGCCACGGACCCGCACTTCTCGGCTGACGGCAAGGTGATCTACTTCCTGGCTCCGATCAAGGATGTGAACGCGCTCTGGCGGGTGCCGGCCGCGGGCGGCAAGGCGGAAGTGGTGAGTTCTCTGCCGCTGGATATCAATACCTATCGCATCTCTCCCGATGGCAAGACGATCCTGCTCTCGGTCGATGTGTTCGAGGATTGTCCGCTCAAGAGCGCGCTGGAGTGCTCGGCAGACCGCCTGCAGGCGCGCAAGGACAGCAAGGCCACGGGCATGCTGTACAAGCGGCTGTTCGTGCGCCACTGGAATGTGTGGATGGACGGGCGCCGTTCGCAGCTGTTCACGGCCAGCCTGAGCGATGACGGCAAACTGGGCACGCTGCACTGGATCACCCACGGTATCGACGGCGACACGCCTTCCAAGCCCTGGGGTGACGCTTCCGAGTTCGTGTTCTCGCCGGACAGCAAGACGGTGTATTTCGATGTGCGCATCGCCGGGCACAGCGAGCCGTGGTCAACGAATTTCGATGTCTATTCCGTGCCGGCCGATGGCTCGGCCGCACCGAAGAACCTGACCGCTGCGAACAAGGCCTGGGATGCCTACCCGGTGGTCTCGCATGATGGCAAGACGCTCTATTATCTCGCCATGAAGACGCCGGCTTTCGAGGCCGACCGCTTCGGTATCATGGCGCTGGATCTGGCCAGCGGCAAACGCCATGAGGTGGATCCAAACTGGGACCGCTCGGCCGGGCCGATGGCGCTCTCCGCAGACGGCAAGACGCTCTACACCACGGTGGACGACAACGGTGATCACGCGCTGTTCGCGGTGGACGTCGCTTCGGGCAAGGCCACGCATCTGGTGGGTAGCGGCAAGGTGACCGGCTTCGAGCTGGCGGGCGCCAACATCGTGCTCGGCCGCGAAGACTTCCAGCATCCGGCCGATCTGTATCGCTTGCACCGCGGCAAGCTGGCCCAGATCACGCACTTCAACGCGAAGCGTTTGAGCAAGATCGCCTTCGGCGATGCCCAGTGGTTCACGTTCAAGGGCTGGAACGGCGATACCGTGCAGGGCTATGTGATGAAGCCGGTGGGCTACAAGGCGGGGCACAAATACCCGGTGGCCTTTCTGGTGCATGGCGGCCCGCAGGGGTCATGGACCAACGAGTTCCACTACCGCTGGAATCCGGAGACCTATGCGGGACAGGGCTTCGCGGTGGTGGCCATCAACTTCCATGGTTCCACCGGCTATGGCCAGGCCTTCACCGATGCCATCAGCCAGCACTGGGGCGATCGCCCGCTGGAAGATCTGCAGAAGGGCTGGACGGCCGCGCTCTCTCAGTTTTCGTATCTCGACGGCGACCGCGCCTGCGCGCTGGGCGCGAGCTATGGCGGCTACATGGTGTACTGGATGGCCGGGGTCTGGAACCAGCCCTGGAAGTGTCTGGTGGACCATGACGGCGTGTTCGATTCGCGCATGATGTATTACGCCACCGAAGAGCTCTGGTTCGAAGAGCACGAGAACGGCGGCACACAGTACGACCACCCGGCGAACTACGAGAAGTTCAACCCGCTGAACCATGTGAAGGACTGGAAGGATCCGATGCTGATCATCCACAGCGACAACGACTTCCGCATCCCCATCACGCAGGGCCTGGGCGCGTTCACCGCGTTGCAGCGCCAGGGCATCCCCAGCGAATATCTGCGTTACCCGGACGAGACCCACTTCGTCTCCAAGCCGCGCAACAGCGTGCAGTGGCACCACATCGTGAATGCCTGGATCGAGAAGTGGACCAAGGCGGAAAAATAGTAAACGACCGGGGAGCAGTATCTTGAGGTGATCTTCGGGCTGGAGTTGGCGCATTTCCACGCTGGCTCCAGCCTGAATTTACTGCGCATTTGCCGGGAGGGCGCATCCGTGCTTGGCAATATCAGTACGCTTGTTTTCGACCTCGACGGAACCATCAGTGATTCCAGGCTGGGCATCTCCCGATGCCTTGATCACGCACTGGCCGCACACGGCTTCCCCGAGATGTCGCCGGAATGGGTGGCGGGGCAGATCGGTCCGCCGCTGGACGAGATCTTTGCCAATGCCCGGCCCGAAGCGGATGAGAAACTCATCACCAGTCTGATCGCGAAGTACCACGAGCGGTATGCCGAGGTTGGCTATTCCGAGAACGCGTGCTATCCCGGCATCGCGGATACGCTCCGCGCCTTGCATGCGCGGGGTATGCGGCTGGGAGTATGTACGTCCAAGCCGGAGCGCTTTGCGAAACCGATCCTTGCACTATTCGATCTGCTTCCCTTGTTCGAGTTTGTGGATGGTGGCGATGCCGGTATCAAGAAGCGCGCGCAGCTTGCAGGCTTGCTGGCATCCGGATCGATCGACACGAAAGCGGTGATGATCGGGGACAGAGCTGTGGATATCCAGGCGGCGCAATTGAATGGCTTGCGGGCGGTCGGCGTGCTTTGGGGGTTTGGCAGCATCGAGGAACTTTCCCTGACCAATCCCGATGCGATGCTTGAGGAAGTCTGCGACCTCGCCGGGCTCGTCGACTGATTTCGGCCAGACCAGCCTGCGCGAAGACGGTCCAATATTAGAAGTCGTTGAAATCCAACCGGATTGCGCTAATGTTATGAAAGGGTGAGAAATCAAGATCACTCACACGACGCAGGAAGCGAGATGGCGGGATTGGGAAACAGCCGGCTACTGTCTGAGCCGGGCGCCGGCATGGCGACCTTCGCGAGTGTGCGCCCGTGAGGCAGATCGTCATCACGAGCGTCTCGCGCCTGCCGACCAAGGCGGCGCTCAACGTGTCGGGTATCGATCTGCAGACTGACGAGTGTCTGACCCTGATGCCCCATCCAAGCCGCGAGGCGTGTCGGCAGCTGAATGTTGTTCCCGGTTCTGTGCTTGGCGGAATCTTTTCGCCGGTGCCGGGTGCAGAGGCGCCGCACATCGAGGATGCGCAGTTCCAGAACCTGACTTTCGTACGCCATTGCAGCACCGATGAGTTTCGACAGATCCTGGCGCGATCGGCGGTGCCTTCGCTGGAGCAGGGGCTGGGCCCTACACTTGAAGACCGCCAGAAATTCGTTACCCGGGAGATGGAGCCTGTGCGTTCGCTCATCACCATCGCGGTTACGCCGGCGATGGTGGAAGTGGTTCAGGATGGTTTCGGCTACAGTCCTTCCAACCTCAAGGCACATATCACCGACCATTCCGGCAAGGAATATACCTATCTGCCGGTTGCAGACGCCGGGTTCCATGCCTATGCCGAGAGTCATTATCGTGAACTCGCCGATTACCAGCAATTGAACGGTCTGATCCATGGGCAGAAGGAGATCTTTCTGTGTATCGGGCTGAGCCGCTTTCACGAGGCCGTGAACGGGCGCGCAGGCTATTGGATACAGATCGTCGGCATCTACGGGTTTCCGGCATTTTTCGATGAAGCGCGGGCGTATCCATGATCGGTACCTGCGCGGCACGGATGTAGCGCTCGGTCGTGGTACGTTCGAACGCTTGCCGCCTTACCGTCTGGATTGTTGCTGACCCGCGGATCCTCGGGAGCCTGCAGTCTGTGACCGTGCAAACGCGATAAGCATCACGCCATGAGCATCTGGCAAGTCGAGTCTGCAACCTTGAAGCAGCCGCGCGGCATTCGCCTCGAGGTGAGGTCCGGGGCCCTGCCCCTCACTTACGTAGAAGTGATCGGTCTGTGGCGAACGAGCGACGCCTTCAGGGCATTTTTCGGTGGCGCACTGGCGGCGATGCCTTATCGAGCCTTGCGCTGGGAGACGCCGCCGCTCACGCATGAGTACAGTGCACGCAGCTTCGAGTGCGTGGCGCTGGACAGCCCGGATCTGCTGCGTGCGCCGGAGCCGGACGTGTTTGCCGGTGAGTTTTCGGGACGGCGCGCCCCCGACGTGATCAGTTTTCCCAACCTGGGTGGCGATGCCCGCATGATCGTGCCGTGCCCGGGCGAACCCGCATCCGCCTATGCCCACCTGGCCGCATTCCTGCGCGAGGCCCCGATCGATCAGTGCGATCGGCTGTGGCAGGCGGTGGGGCAGGCGATGGCAGAGCGGATGAGCGATGTACCCATCTGGCTCAATACCGCGGGCGCGGGTGTCGCCTGGCTACACATGCGCCTGGATAGCCGGCCCAAGTACTACCATTACCGCCCGTACTGCACGAGCCGGGATGCATAGCCGCCTGCAGTCCACATGCAAGGAGTTGATGGAAGTCCGCTTCGTGCTGGTCAAGCATCTCTGCGCCCTGGAGCGGTGGACCACTGAAGATGCCTGTCCGTGAAACATGTCGGCGCCAGTCTTGATGACCGTCAAGTGATCGGACAGCCCGTTCTGTATAATCGTCTCTGCTTTGAGAGGCTTTGCACGTTTCCTGTCTTTGGTGGCCTTTCAGACCGATCGATAACCTTTCAAATTTGCCGATACAACATGGAGTCCGTGATGTTCCGTCGCGTCCTGCTGACCGCCGCTTTGGCATTCGTTTCCACCCTTCCCGCAGTTGCCACCGCCCATGGTTTTGCCGGCAAGCGTTTCTTTCCGGCGACGCTGGCGGTCGAAGATGCCTTCGTGGCCGATGAGGCGGATTTCCTCGGCAGTTATACCAAGGGCCATGACGATGCCGGGAACGAGAGCCAGACGACCGCTATCTCGGCGGAGTTCGCCAAACGCTTGAGCAAGGATTGGCAGTTTTCCATCGGCAACGCCTTCAGCCGGCTCTCGGCCACGGGCCAGCCCACGCTGAGCGGTTGGGATAACTTCGAAGTCGGGGTGAAATACCAGGCCTTCATCGACCCGCAGAGCGAATCTGCGCTGGCGTTCGGATTGAGTGCGGAAGTGGGTGATACCGGTAACAGTGCGATCGTGGAGACCAGCACCAGCTACGGCCCCGCCATGTATTACGCCAAGGGTTTTGGCAACGTATCGGCTGACTGGGCCAAACCGCTGGCGTTCACCTTCGTGGCACAGCCCACGTTTTCCACGGAATCGGGCGCGGGCGAGTCGCTGGAGTGGGGCATGACCCTGCAATACAGCCTGCCTTACATGCAGAGTTTCGTGCACGACACCGGCATGAGCGAGCCATTCCGCAGTATGATCCCGCTGCTGGAAGTGCCGATGTCCACCTGCATGAGCCGCTGCGGGCCGGGTCCGCGTACCACCGGCAGCTTCAATCCCGGCTTCGTGTGGATCGGCAAGAAGAGCCAGCTCGGCTTCGAGTTGGTGCTGCCCATGAACGATGCCAGCGGGCGCAGCGTGGGCGTGCTGCTGCAATACCATCTGTACCTGGACGATTTCTTCCCGAGCTGGAAGTATTGAGGTCGTTCGCGGACGAGGGGGAATGACGATGAGACACTGGCTGGTCACGTTCACAGGCTTGGCGGCAGCGCTGGTCATGTCCGCCGCGATGGCACACGCGTTTCCCAAGCGCAGCGTGCCCGGTGCGGGTCAAGAGTTGCAAGCGGCTCCGGTCCGGGTCGACATCTGGTTCGACGAGAAGATCGAGCCGCTGGTCTCGAAGCTGGTGGTGAAAGACGCCTCCGGTGGCCTGGTGAGCGCCAGGGCGAAGGTAGATGGCAAGGACCCGCGTCACCTCAGTGCCGCGCTCAAGCCACTTGCGCCGGGTAAGTACCGCGTCTTCTGGAAGGCCGTCGGTCACGACGGTCACAAGACGCAGGGTGATTACAGCTTCACGGTGGCGGCGAAGCCGCATTGATGCTGGCCTGGGCCTACACTGCCTGCATGGCGCTGGGGTTTTGGCTGTTTGCCCTGCTGGCGGGTGTGCTGGTCTGGCGCCGCTTCAACATCCACGACCAGGCCTATGACGATGCCAGACTGCGCGATGTCGGCATCGTGGCCTGGCTCATGCTGCTCGCCTTGGAGCCCGTGCTGGTGTGTGTGTGGACGGCCAACGTCACCGGACAAGGCCCGTCTGCAACACTGACCATCCTGCCTGGTGTCTTGTCCGCGACGCACTTCGGGCATGCGATGGCGGTTCGATGGCTGGCGCTGCTCGCGCTCGGTGTCGCTTTTCTCAGATATCGCGGCTGGCATGTGCGTGTCTGGATCGCGGTGTGTCTGATCGCGTTCGCCTGGAGTCACAGCATCGCCGGACATGCCGGCGAGACGAGCGATTTCGGTTGGCCCGTGTGGGTGGACAGTATGCATTTCCTGGCCACCACCGTGTGGGCTGGCTTCATCCTTGCCGGCGCGCGGCCACCGCTGGCCAACGCACACCGGGAATACGCGCGGACCGTGCAGCGGCTCTCCACTATCGCAGCTGTGCTGCTGGTGTTGGTAGCGGCGACAGGTATCGCCAACGCGGGGTACGTGCTGCACCGACCGGCCGATCTGCTGGCTTCCGCTTATGGTCACATCCTGGATGCCAAACTCGCCGCGGTAGCTGTCGCCCTCGTACTGGCGGCTGTAAATCGGTATCTCCTGCTGCCACGCCTGGCGTTGGCGTGTTCGGTCCCGGTGCATCGCGGACCGGTGCGCGATTGGATGTATGCGCGGTTTCTGGCGGGCAGGCGCGGCGTCAGCGCCGATTCGGCACAGGATGCCCTGCGTATCAGCCTCGGATTGGAAGCGGTGACTCTGTTTATCGCGTTGTTCCTTGCCGCGTTGTTGCACCAGTCCATGCCGCCCATGGCGGGCGGTTAGGCGGGCACGAAAAAGCCGGCATGAAGCCGGCTTTTTCGTTGCTGACTCGGTCACAAGATCAGGCGGCGGAAGACTCCGCCTTGCGCGGGCCGTTCTTGAGTGCCTCTTTCGTCTGCGCCACGATCAGGTCGACTTCATCAGAAGTGATGCCGAAGTGCGGGGTGAAGCGCAGCGAGTTCTCGCCGCCGTGGATCACGCCGATGCCTTGCGTGCGCATGTACTCTTCGATGGAGCCGGCACCGTAGCACTTGAAGCTGGAATCGAGCTCGCAGCTGAACAGCAGGCCGGTGCCCTGCACCTTGGTGATCATGCCGTCCATCTCCTTCGCGAGAGCGCGGAATTTGGTCAGAAATTCCTCGCCGCGTTCGCGGATGTTCTTGCGCAGCTCCGGGGTCACGTTGGCCAGCACCGCACAGGCCACGTCCATGGCGCGCGGATTGGAGGTCATGGTGTTGCCGTAGACACCCTTGCGGTAGAGGCCGGCGGCCTTCTCGTTCATGGCGAGTACCGAGAGCGGATATTGACCGGCGTTCAGTGCCTTGGAATAGGTTTCCATGTCCGGCGCTTCGCAGCTCTCGAAGCCCGGGTAGTCCACGATCGACAGGCAACCGGTGGTACGCAGGCCGGCCTGGATGGAATCGACGAGGAACAGGCTGCCGTGGTCACGAGTGAGCTGACGCGCGGCATCGTAGAATTCGCGCGTGACGGCCATGCCGGGGTTGCCTTCGCCCATCACGGGCTCAAGGAAGAACGATTCGATGAACACGCCCTGGGCTTCGGCTTCGGCATAGGCCTTGCGCAGGTCGTCGACGTTGTTCGGGGCGACCGTGATCAGATTGTCGCGGTCGCGGAAGCTCGCCAGGTGCTCTTTGTAGGTGCGGCGGCTGGAATCGGAATACTGCGCCGGACGATCGGTGCGCCCGTGGAACGCGCCCTTCAGCGCGAGGATCTTGATGCGCTTGCCTTCATGACGGCCGCCCTTGTCCGTCATCAGTTTGGCGTTGATGTCGGAGATGCGTGCGCCCACGGTGACGGCTTCTGAACCGCTGTTCATGCACAAGAAGCGGTGGAAGGGATCGGCGCCGCGGGTGTGGCCGATCTCCTTTTCCAGAGCGTCGATGAGCCGGCGCTGGCTGAAGCTTGCCGTCATGATGTTGGCCATCACGTGCGGGCGGCTCATTGCTTCGAGGATCGCCTTGGGCGCATGGCCCATGCCGAGCATGCCGTAACCGCCCGAATCGTGCAGCACGGCGCCCTTGACGGTGACGATCCACGGACCGGCGGCGGCGAGCGCAACATAAGGGTTCACGGCATCGTCGGGGTAGAAGTTGACGAAGCGCTCCTGGATGGCGGCGATCTGATCGACCTCGTCCATCTCCAGGATCTCCGCGTATTCGGCCTGCAGGATCTTGTACTGCGCGTGGGCCTCGTTCACGGCGGCGACCAGCGTCGCATCCTTCGCCGCGAAGCGCTGGATGATCTCGTCGGCCAGACCGGTGGTCTTGGCCTTGCCGTGGGAACGTAATTCTTTCAATAGCTCGATGACATGCATAGCTTCGATCTCTGCATCCGGAAAACAAATAGTGTGGGAAACGACCGTTGGCCCGCCGGCATTTTTGGTGTGCGCCGGTCTGCCCTTCAGCGGGTGGCCCAACTGCCGCGATCTTCAGTGTTGCGGCTGGGGTGTTTCGAAGGGCGAAAGACTAGCATAATCGGCCATTTGGCGGTACCCCGTGCCTCTTGTACAGGAGAGGGCAATGTATATACCCCGGCGATTCCAGGTTACGGAAACCGAGGCAGGACAGGAACTTATGCGTGCGTATCCCTTCGCCACGCTGGTGAGCGCCGGCGCAGACGGGGTGCTGGTGACGCATCTGCCCATGCATCTTTCAGTGGCCGGTGAACCGGGTGTGTTGCAGGCGCACATGGCGCGCGCCAACCCGCATTGGCAGGCATTCACCGGCTCCACTCCAGCGGTATGCATCTTTCACGGTCCGCACGGCTACGTATCGCCGCGATGGTATGGCGACAGCGAAGCGGTGCCTACCTGGGACTACGTGGCGGTACACGCGCACGGCGTACCGCAGGTGATCGAGGACCCGGGCGAGTTGCACACATTGCTGGCGGAGCAGATCGAGCCATTCGAGGCGCATCGCGCCCGACCCTGGTCGCTGGAAGAGTCGCCGCCTGCGATCGCCCGGCGTCTGTCCGCGATCGTCGGCCTGCGCATGACGATCACGCGGCTGGAGATCAAGTTCAAGCTCAGCCAGGACCGGCCGCAAGAGCAGCGCGACACTGTGATCAAAGAGCTGGGGGCATCGGAGCATCTGGGCGATCAGGCGCTCGCCCGATTCATGCGCGCATTCTATACGGGGACTTCGTAGACTTTCGCCGGCGTCACCACCAGGTCTTTCAGGGTGCGCGCGCCCAGTTGCGTCTCCAGCGCCTGTTCGATGCCGGCAACCACCTCGTCCACCACGCTCTCCGAATGCAGGTGCCGTTCGGCGAGTTCGCTGCCGTGGTCGTGATGGCGCACGGCTTTCACGATCTCGCGGAGATGGATCTCGGCGAGGTCGTAGCCGGGCACATAGCCGCGCGGATCGCCGGCTGTTGCCACCAGCAGGCCCTGTGCTTCGAGCAGGTGCACGATATCGCCCAGATGCTGCCCGGGCATGCGCACATGCTCGGCGAGCTCGTCAAGCGTCCAGGGCGGGGCGCTGCGCACGAAGCGCTCCCCTACCAGATACATCAGCAACAGTGCCAGGCGTTCGCGCAGGCGGCCGGTGATGCGCAGACGTGCGCGGTCGCGGGTGATCAGCTCGGGATGCTGCCAGTAGAACGATATCTGCGCACCGAAGAGCAGGATCAACCAGCTCAGGTAGAGCCAGAGCATGAACACGATGAGGATCGCGAAGCCCGAATAGATGGCGGTGTACTGGGTGGAGGTGGCGGTGAAAGTGGCGAACAGCCAGCCGGCCGTCTCCCAGAGCACGCCCGCGGTGATGCCGCCGAACAGGGCCGCACGGATCTTCACCTTGGTGTTGGGAACGAAATAGTAGAAGAACGTGAAGGCCGCGATCACCAGCGCATAGGGCGTGAGCTTGGCCGCGAGCACATACAGGTGGCCCAGCGGCTCGATGCTTAGCACGTGCTGCACCAGCGAATGGCTGCTGACCGAAGCGGTTATGCCCATGGCCGAGACCACGAGCAGGGGGCCGACCACGATCACGCTGAGATAATCGCTGAAACGCTCCGCCAGGCTGCGCGGTTCGGTGACGCGCCAGATGAAATTGAAGCCGTTTTCGACTTTCTGCACCAGTGAGATCACGGTATAGAGCAGCAGCGCGAGACCGATGGAGCCGAGCACGCCGGCCTTCACGTTCTCCACGAAATGCATGATGTTCTGGCCTATCTCGACGCCCTTGGGCCCGAGCGGTTCGAGGAACTTGAACAGCAGCGGTTCGATGCGATTGTGGACGCCCAGACCCTTGAGCAGCGAGAAGCTGAAGGCGATGAGCGGCACCAGCGAGAGCAGCGTGGTGTAGACCAGGCTCATGGCGCGAAGGGTGAGCTGGCCTTCGTAGAAATCGCGTACCAGTACCACGATCAGGCGCAGGCTTTTCAGGCTGAAACGACGGAGCCCGCGCAGCTTGCGCAGATCTTCGTCCCATATCTTCTCGGTCAGAAGCTGGCGGATCTCGCTTAACACCGGTCTTCCCTCCCGTCGCGTCCCTGATCTTCGCGCTTACGCTTTACGCTTTTTCTCCAGCCGCGCGAGGAACTCCAACAGGAGGATACGATACAACTCGTCTTTAAGGTAGGCATCTTCCACGCCAGCCTCGATATTCGGGTTGTCGTTCACCTCGATCACGTAGCAGCCGCGTTCGTTCTGCTTCACGTCCACACCATAGAGGCCGTCGCCGATGAGGTTGGCGGCCTTGAGGGCCGCCTCGAGCACGTCGGGCGGTGTATCGGCGACGCCGAGGGTGCGATAGCCGCCCTGGCTGATGCGCCCGCCCGGCTTGTGATTGACGATCTGCCAGTGGTCTTTCGACATGAAGTACTGGCACGTGAACAGCGGCTTGCGGTCGAGCACGCCGATGCGCCAGTCATAGGCCGTATAGACATACTCCTGGGCCAGGATCAGATCCGATTCCTTGAACAGCTTCGCGGTGATCTCCATCAGCTCTTTGTGGTCGCGCGCCTTGTACACGCCGCGCGAGAACGAGCCATCCGGGATCTTCAGGACGATGGGATAGGGGATCTCGGCTTCCGCGTTCTCTGCCTGGCCTTTTTGCAAGATGACCGTCTTCGGGCGCGGCACCTTGTGCGTGCGCAGGAGCTCGGCGAGATACACCTTGTTGGTGCAGCGGAGGATGGAATCGGGGTCGTCGATGACCACCATGCCTTCGCTCTCCGCCTTGCGCGCGAACTTGTAGGTGTAGTGATCCATACGCGTGGTCTCGCGGATGAACAGCGCGTCGTACTCCGCGAGACGGCCGTAATCGCGCCGGCCGATAACCTCCACGTTCACGCCCAGTGTCTTGCCCACGCGGACGAGTTTCTTCAGTGCGCGCGGGTCGGAAGGCGGCAGCGGGTCGTCGGGGTTGAAGAGCACGGCCAGATCGCAGCGGTAGCTCGTGCGCGCACGCGGCGAGCGCCAGCGCTGGCTGGTGTAGGAGGTGAGCGCTTCGCCGAAGGCTGCGCGCTGTTCGGCATCGAGCTGGTTGAGACCCACCGAGCGGATGCGCTGGATGCTCCAGCGTCCGTTGCGTTTGAACTCGATGCGTAACAGCGGGCAGGGGAACAGATCGAATACCTGACGCCCTATATCCTGGAAGCGCTTGTCTTCACAGTGACCGAAGTACAGGTGCACATCCACCGTGTCGCTGGACGAACGGCCGAGCTGCTTTTGCATGCTCTCGTCGAGATCGCTCGCCTCCAGACTGTAGAGCGCCTTGCGCGTGAGTTCGGAGAGCGTCTTCACGCCGGGGAGCACGCGATGGCGCCGGGCCTCGGCGAGCAGCGAGCAGTAATAGCCCGTGCTCAGATAGCTGTAACTGCGACACAGGTTGATGACCTTAACGCCCTTCTGGGTCATGAACGACGGATCGGAGAGGTAATCGCGTGCGGTGACGACGGTCTGTTCCGGGAGGTCGTCGCGCCAGTCGCCCGCCTGCTCGACGACGATGATATGGGTGGGGAGTGTCTTCGATTGTCGGTCTGGCATGCCTTGGGGCTCCGGTGTCATGCAGGCAGGCGCAGGATCAGCGCCGCCTGTTGCGCGCTCTTGCCGTAGCGGATCATGCGCGCGAATTCGTCTCTGGGGACGGGCATGTTGATGCAGTCGAGGCGCAACTTGCCCTTGTCGTAATCCACATACGGATCGTGCAGATACACGAAGCGTTCGTCAAAGCCGGTGATCACCACCCAGTGCGGGAACTTCTCATCGTAGAGCCGGTAGGAACTGATCAGCACCACGGGGATGCCGCCGGCCTCGAAGTGCTCCTGCAACGTCTCCACGGTGATCGGCTGGTAGTGCACGGGGATGCCCAGCCGTTCGATCTCGTCGGTGAAGTCTTCCTGCACCAGACGGATCACTTCCTTTTTCTCTTCGCTACGCACCGAATCGATGAACAGCGCAGTCTCGTCGTTGACGTAGATCTCCACCTCAAAGCCACGGTGATGTGCGGACAGGGCCATGCCGTAGGGGCCGCAGCCCCCATGCCCTGAGGTCATGAACACGGTGGTGGACTCGCGCCACAGCCGTGTCTCCAGTTTGCGGTCGGGGCCAAGGCCCGGATCGAGCGCCTGCATGGCCATGATCAGCGCGGCGGGGCCGCAGGTGAAGTCGAGCGTCTGTTCGTAATAGGGCACGCGCACCATATCGGGAGCGAGGTGCGGCACCAGCAGTTTCTCCATGCGCAGGGCGTCGGCGTGATCTTCGTAGTAATCCTTCACCTGGCCGAGGGGGCGATAGCCGCTCTGGCGGTAGAGCTTCTCCGCCGGCGCGTTATCCACGCGGATCTCCAGGCGCATGCTCACGCAGCCATGCTCCACGGCGGCGGCTTCAGCCGCCTTGAGCAGCTTGGCACCGACGCCGTGCCCGCGCGCCTCGGGCGCCACCGCGATGGAATACAAGCGTGCCAGCGAGGTGCCGGCATGGAACAGTACCAGCGCGTAGCCGCGGATGCGCCCGCGGACTTCATCCACCAGAGTGGTGGCCTTGGCGCGCGTGAGCAGGTGGCGGAAGCTGCGGCGCGATATACGGTCGCTGTCGAAGCAACGTTCTTCCAGCTCAGCTAGCGGCTCGAGGTCGGCTAATGTGGCGGCTCTGATCACCCCGAGATCCTTCCGGGACGGGTTACGGGCGGTATCGCCCACGCGCGCTATTCTCGCACCGGGCAGGGCTTTCGCCTATGGGGTTAGTACGTATTTTTACAGGATCTGCAGGGGCGGTTCGTCGAGCAACGGCACCTGCTCGCGCAGGGTCTGGATATGCTCTTCCCAGTAGCGCGGGGTGGCGAACCAGGGGAAGTTGCGCGGGAAGGCGGGATCGTCCCAGCGCCGTGCCAGCCAGCCTGCGTAGTGCACCAGGCGGAGCGAGCGCAGGGCTTCCACCAGCAGCAGGCCACGCGCGTCGAAATCGTGGAATTGGGTGTAGCCTTCGAGCACGTCCGCAAGCTGGATCTGCATGTCGCGGCGCTCGCCCGCAAGCAGCATCCAGATGTCCTGCACCGCCGGGCCCATCATGCAATCGTCGAGGTCGACGAAATGCGGGCCGGCATCCGTCCACAAGATGTTGCCGGGATGACAATCGCCGTGGATGCGCTGCCAGGTCAGCCCCTCGGCGCGGACGAAGGCGCGCTCCACGCCCTCCAGCAAGAGCGCGCTCACTTCCTCATAGCGCGGCACCAGCTCGCCCGGCAGCATGCCCGATTCCAACACTGCCGCGCGCGGGCCATGGCCGAGCAGCTCGCTGTCCAGCCGTACGCGGTGCTCGAAACCCCGTGCCGCCCCCAGCGCGTGGATGCGGCCGAGGAAACGTCCGATCCAGCTCAGTCCTTCCGGATCTTCCAGGTCTGGCGCGCGCCCGCCCCGGCGCGGGAAGAGCGCGAAGCTGAAGCCGGCGTGTGCGAACAGGGTGTTGCCGCCAGCGTCCGCCAGGGGCGCGACCATCGGGATCTCGTGCTCGGCCAGTTCGAGCGCGAACTCGTGTTCTTCGAGTATCTGCGCGCGCGTCCAGCGGTCGGGGCGGTAGAACTTCACCACCAGCGGCGCGGCATCTTCGATGCCCACCTGATAGACGCGGTTCTCGTAGCTGTTGAGCGCGAGCAACATGCCAGAGCTGGTGAAGCCGGCGCTGTCGACGGCATCCAGGATGGTATCCGGGTCGAGGCGGTCGTAGGGATGCGTGGAGACGCTTTCGATCATCGCGGCAGCTTACTCCATCGTGCGCGCCTTTGGCATCGGCGCCGACCTGCGCTTATGTTGTGCGCCTTTCCGAGGCTTGAACGAGGTTTCGTGTGAGCGACCCTTATCCGCAACGTATCGTCTGCCTCACCGAGGAGACCACGGAGACGCTGTATCTGCTCGGCGAGCAGGCACGCATCGTGGGTATCTCAGGCTTCACCGTGCGCCCGCCCGAGGCACGGCGCGACAAGCCCAAGGTCTCGGCCTTCACTTCGGCCAGGATCGACAAGATCCTCGCGCTGGAGCCCGATCTGGTGTTCGCGTTTTCCGACCTGCAGGCCGACATCGCGGCCCAGTTGGTACGTGCCGGGGTGGAAGTGCACGTCTTCAACCACCGCTCCGTGGCCGAGATCTTGCGCATGATCCGCAGCGTAGGCGGACTGATCGGCTGCCAGAGCAAGGCCGAGGTGCTGGCGCAGACGCTTGCGAGCGGCTTGGACGCGTTGCGCGGGCGCGTGGATGCCTTGCCGCGCAGGCCCCGGGTCTATTTCGAGGAATGGGACGAGCCGCAGATCTCCGGGATACGCTGGGTGTCGGAGCTGATCGGCATCGCCGGCGGGCAGGACTGCTTCCCGGAACTGGCTGCGCAGTCGCTGGGGCGCGACCGGATCATCGCCGACCCGGACGAAGTCATCCGCCGCGCGCCCGATATCATCTTCGGTTCGTGGTGCGGCAAACGCTTCCGTCCGGAGAAAGTGGCCGCGCGCCCCGGCTGGGAGACGATCCCGGCGGTGCGTGACGGCGAAGTGCACGAAGTGAAATCCGCGATCATCCTCCAGCCCGGCCCCGCCGCACTCACCGAAGGGGTGGCGGCGCTGGCGGCCATCGTCGAGCGCTGGGCTGCGCGCGGCTGAAGGCCGAATTCGGGCCTTTCTAGATCTCTTTTCCCGTCAGCAAGCGATAGGCCTCGCGGTATTTTTCCGAGGTCTTCTGGATCACGTTGGGCGGCAGGTGCGGACCGGGTGCGGTCTTGTCCCAGTCCAGCGTCTCCAGGTAATCGCGTACGTATTGTTTGTCGAAGCTGGGCGGGCTGACACCTGGGCGATACGTGCTGGCCGGCCAGAACCGCGAAGAATCCGGTGTCAGCGCTTCGTCGATAAGGGTGACCCGGCCTTTCTCGTCGAGCCCGAACTCGAATTTGGTGTCGGCGATGATGATGCCGTGCTCGCGCGCGAAGTGTGCGGCGTAGGCATAGATCTGCAGGCTGATGTCGCGCACCTGGCGGGCGATGTCTTCGCCGATGGCCTGGGCCATGGTCTCGAAGCTGATGTTCTCGTCGTGTGCGCCCACGGCGGCCTTGGTGGATGGCGTGAATATGGGGTGCGGGAGCTTGTCGGCCAGTTTCAGGCCTTGGGGCAGCTCGATGCCGCAGATCGTGCCTTTCTCTTTGTATTCCTTCCAGCCCGAACCGATGATGTAACCACGCACGATGGCTTCCACCGGCAGCGGTTTGAGGCGGCGGACCACGACGGCACGGTCACGCACCTGGGCGCGCTCTTCATCGAGACCGAGCACCACATCGGGGGTCAGTTCCGAGAGGTGGTTGGGCACGATATCGGCTAACTTGGCGAACCAGAAGGCCGAGATGGCGTTCAGCACCACGCCCTTGGCCGGGATCGGGTCGGGCAGCACGACGTCGAAGGCCGAGAGCCGATCGGTGGTGACGATGAGCATGTGTTCGGCATCCACCGCATAGATGTCGCGCACCTTGCCCCGATGGATCAGCTTGAGCGTGGACAATTCGGTGTTGAACAGCGTCTCTGGGTACGTCTTCATGAGCTCGTGATCCTGCTGCAAGGGTGGGTCTGCGGCGTACTCGTGTGCCTCGGCGCGTATCTTGCTCAATGGGTCGGGTGCTGTCCAGCGCCGCGTGCCGGACCGGCCTCAATCGGGTTCGATCTCGCGCGGGAAGCGGTCGGGGTCGTCATGGATGGCAAGGAAGATGCCGGGTGCATCGGTGTCGCCTTCCTGGTGCCAGGCCTGCACGGCGCGGCGGCCTTCCGCGCGCATGTCGGCGGCCGCGGTGTCGGCGGCTTCGGTGAGCATCTTGGCGGTGGCCACCGCCCGGATGCGGTCGCCAAGTTGCGGTTCGAGTACATCCACGAGCAGTTCGAAACGCGTGGTGTCGCCGAAGGTGGCGTCCGGCGCCAGCGTCTCCACCAGTCCCTCGATGGCACCGTGCAGGAAGAACTGGAAATAGACAGCGGTGACGGGGTCGGTCAGCGAATTCTCGGGCAGGCTCTTCGCCGCCAGCTGGCTGAAGCGGAGCGCGTGGCCGCCAACGGCGGATTGCGCGGCGGGATCGGTGTGAGGGTTCATGCGCAGACCTCCCCTGGCGTCGGCGAATCCAGTCTTGGCCAGACCGCCTGCGCCGTCAAGCGGCCCCGTTTCTGTACAATAACGCCTCCCGTATCCGTTCTTGCAAGGAGATGCGATTGAACTGGTGGAAGACCCTGCTGCTCGGCACTCTCGGCTATGCCATCGGCGGGCCGATCGGAGCGCTGCTGGGCGCGGCGATAGGCTACGGCATGCGGGAGATCGGCGCGGACTCCGCGGGTGCGGGCGACCCGGTGCGCATCCAGACTGTGTTCTTCACCACCGTATTCTCGGTGATGGGTTATGTCGCCAAGGCCGACGGACATGTCTCGCGCGACGAGATCCGTGCGGCGGAAGCGGTGATGGGGCACATGCAGCTCGGTGCCGACCAGCGCCGTGCGGCGATACGCCTGTTCGAGGAAGGCAAGCAAGCCGGATTCGCGTTCGATGCGGTCATGGAGCAGTTCCGTCTGGAGTGCCACCGCCGCCGCGATCTCTACCGCATGTTCATCGAGATCCAGCTGCAGGCGGCGTTCGCCGACGGCGAGATCCATCCGGCCGAGAAACAGGCGCTGATCGCCATGTGCCGGCATCTGGGCATCTCGCGTTTCGAACTCGAGGGCTTGGAGGCGCTGATCCGGGCACAGCGCCGTACCGCCGGCGGGCAGGCAGCGCCGAAGGCGGTACGCCTGGCCGACGATTACCGCATTCTCGGTGTGAGCGAAAGTGCCTCCGATGCCGAGGTGAAGAAGGCCTACCGCCGGCTCATGCACCAGCACCATCCAGACAAGCTCGTAGCCAAGGGCCTGCCGGAGGAGATGATGCAGGTGGCGGTGGAGAAGACGCGCGAGATCAACGCGGCCTACGACCGCATCAAGGCCGCGCGAGGGATGAGCTAGCCGCCGTCTGGTTCGTGGCTGACAGCTAGATGAAACGCCCGCCGGCGGCGATGGCGACCAGGATGAATCCCAATATCGTATTGATGCCCACCACGCGGCGGATGCGCGCGATCTGCCGCCCGCCGCCGGGTACGTCGCCGTTTTCCACGCACCGCGCGAGTTTCGGGTAGGGCCCGAAATAGACGTGGAAGAACAACAGCATCATGAGTATCCCCAGGCCTTGCATCGCATCGATCCGCCAGGGCAGGCGGGCGAAGCCGCCGAAGACCTTGAACACCATCAGATACCCGGAGCCGAGCAGCACGACGATGGCCGCCCAAACCCATGGAAAGAAGCGGCGGAATACGGCCACCCACAATGCCTGGCGCATTCCGGGCTCGAGCGCGCCGACGGCTGGGCGCAGGCACATGTAAGCGAAGAACATGCCGCCGACCCAGAGGACAGCGGAGGCGATATGCAGGGCGAGTGCGATGGCGATGGCAGGCATGTGCTACTCCTGAACCTGGCCGGGATCGGACCTGGGCCATGTCGGGACGATCAGCGGGCGTCGTTTTCCCTTCGGCAGCGATCAGTCTACCCCGGCGAAGCCCGAGCGGCTGCTCAGGCAGCTGCGCGTTGACCGACCAGATTACGCAGGGCGTGGCGGATGCGGATGTCCTTCAGCCGCAGCGCATGCTTCTCCACGAGGTGCCAGGAGAACATGGCGCAGGCCAGAGTGAGGATGCTTGCCGCGATGAACATCTGCATCGGAGAGATGTCGGGGAAGTGTTGCCGCAGCCCCTGTTGGATCGGGAAAGCGTAGATGTAGAGGCCATACGAGTAGTCGCCGAAACGGTTGAACCAGCGTAGATTCGGCACGTAACTGAACCATATCACGCCATAGGCAAGGACCGGCCCCAGCAGCCACGGGAAGGCGCCCGATTTGTGGAACGGCAGCACTAGCACCACGAGCGCGGCCAGGATCCAGAGGTTCAGGGGTATCCGGTCACGATATACGCTCATCGCCGAGCCTGCCGCGAAGAACAGGCACAGCCGTGCATACCGGTCCGGGTAATAGACCAGCGGGATGTTGAATGGGATCGCTACCGCGAGCACCGACAGCATCGCCAGCAACCACAGATACCAGCGCTTGTTGAAGAGGATCCCGCTTGCGCCGAACAACCCGAGCAGCAGGTACATGCGTATCTCTACAGGAAGTGTCCATAGAGAACCGTTTACGCCTGTGATCGGCAGCTGCTGGAACACGCCCGGCAGTGAAAAGTTCATGCGTATGAGGCTGAAGTTCTCGACCACATAGGCATAGACATGGTACGAGCTGAAATATCTGCCGGGCGCCAGGCTGGTCTCTACGGCGCCGAGAACAAATGCCGTCAGGATCAGACAGACGAACAGGCCCGGGAAGATGCGCAGACATCTTGATTTGATGAAATCCGGGAGATTGCGCCGATTCAGATAACTGGAGGTGACGAGAAATCCGCTGATCACGAAGAAGATGTCGACGCCGACGGCGCCGGAAAACGTGAATCGTGTCAGGCGCAGGATGGGGTCGGTGTGGCCAGGCAACGCGGTGATCGCAAAGCTGTGACCCAGGATGACCATCAGGGCCGCGGCGAACCGGAGTATCAGATAATTGTTCTGCGGAAGGCCGACGTAATGGTCGATCGTGCGCATGCTCAATCGCTGGATCATGGTTCCATGCCTGTCTGGACTGGTTGCATGATAGCAGGAGCGCCCCCTCCCGGGGGTACGATCTCAGAGGCTGAATTCGTGGGCTTTATGGGCTAAAGTAGTCCAACTTCCAATCGTCGGCACAGAGGGTTTTCGATGGCGCAGGGACTCATCGCTCCGTCCATCCTTTCGGCCGATTTCGCGCGCCTCGGCGCCGAAGTCGATGCCGTGCTCGAAGCGGGCGCCGACATGGTGCACTTCGATGTCATGGACAATCACTACGTGCCCAACCTCACCATCGGTCCGCTGGTGTGCGAGGCGCTGCGCAAGCATGGGGTGACCGCACCCATCGATGTCCATCTGATGGTCAAGCCGGTGGACCGGATCATCCCCGATTTCGCCAGGGCGGGCGCGAGCTACATCACCTTCCACCCCGAGGCCAGCGAACATATCGATCGCAGCCTGGGTCTGATCCATGAGCATGGCTGCAAGGCGGGCCTGGTGTTCAATCCGGCCACGCCGCTCGATCATCTGCGCTATGTGATGGACAAGGTGGACATGATCCTGATCATGTCGGTGAACCCCGGCTTTGGCGGCCAGAGCTTCATCCGTTCCAGCCTGGACAAGCTGCGCGAGGCACGCAAGCTGATCGCTGCCAGCGGGCGCGCTATCCGCCTGGAGATCGACGGCGGCGTGAAGGTGGACAACATCCGCGAGATCGCCGCGGCAGGTGCCGATACCTTCGTGGCCGGTTCGGCCATCTTCGGCGCACACGACTATGCGGCCACGATCGCGGCCATGCGCGAAGAGCTCGCCAAAGCCGGTTAAACCCATGCCCGATCTTTCCGGTCTCAGGCCGGCTTTCATCGCCTTCGATCTCGACGGCACTCTGGTAGACAGCGTTCCCGATATCGCGGCCGCGGTCGCTGCGATGTGCGTCGAGCTTGGCTATCCCGTGCCGAGCGAGGCCCAGGTGCGCGCCTGGGTGGGCGATGGCGCCGCGCGGCTGGTGGAGCGCGCGCTCACTGGCCGACTCGACGGCAGGCTCGAGCCCGACCTCGCCGCGCTCGCTCTGACTTCCTTCAAGGACGCCTACCGCCGCTGCCTGGTGCGCGACAGCCGTATCTATCCGGGGGTGCGCGAGACGCTGGACGCGTTACAGGCAGCCGGCATCCCGCTGGCCGTGGTCACCAACAAGCCGGCCGAGTTCGCCCGTGGCCTGCTCGCAGGTCTCGCGCTCGATTGTTTCTTTGCCGAGCTGGTGGGCGGTGACAGCCTGGCGGAACGCAAGCCGCATGCGCAGCCGTTGCAGCATGTCGCCCACCGTTTCGGCGCAGCGGTCGAAGCGGGTCTCATGGTGGGCGATTCAGCTACCGATATCGGTGCCGCGCGCGCGGCCGGCATGCCGGTCGTGTGCGTGGACTATGGCTATCACCAGGGTGTGGATCTGGCGGCACAAGCGGATGTCGTGTGTTCGTCGCTGACCGAGTTGGCGGCTTTGCTGGCGCTCGCGGATTGAGTCACCTGCCATGCTGCTGATGATCGACAACTACGATTCGTTCACCTACAACCTGGTGCAATATCTGGGGGAGCTGGGTGCGGACGTGGCCGTGGTCCGCAATGACGCGATCACGGTGGAAGATATCCGCGCGCGGGCGCCCAGTCATATCGTGATCTCGCCGGGGCCGTGCACGCCGGATCAGGCCGGCATCTCACTCGCAGTAGTGAGCGAGCTTGCCGGAGATGTCCCTATCCTCGGGGTGTGTCTGGGGCACCAGAGTATCGGCCAGGCCTTCGGCGCACGTATCGTGCACGCCCGCGAGGTCATGCACGGCAAGACCTCACTGATCCATCACACCGGAATGGGCGTGTTCGCGGGCTTGCCGCAGCCGTTCGAAGCCACGCGGTACCATTCGTTGGTGATCGCGCCGGATTCGCTTCCAGCATGTCTGGAAGTGACAGCCTGGACCGAAAGTGCCGCCGGGGAACGCGAGGAGATCATGGGAGTGCGCCACCGCGAATTGGCGGTGGAGGGCGTGCAGTTTCATCCCGAATCCATCCTGACCCGGAACGGGCACGCGCTGTTGCGCAACTTTCTGCGCGTGTGAGGCGCGCGGCTATTTGAAGGCGAGCCCCGCAGTGAGTTCGCTGTCTTCGCTATCCGGACGCGCACCGAGCACGACGATGGTCTTGCCGGAGACCGAGACCAGGTTCTGTTCTTCCAGTGCTTTGAGCACCCGGCCGGCCATCTCGCGAGAACAGCCGACGATACGGCCGATCTCCTGGCGGCTGACGCGGACCTGCATGCCGTCCGGGTGCGTCATCGCGTCAGGCTGGTGGCAAAGGTCGAGCAATGCGCGCGCGACCCGTCCGGTGACATCGAGGAAGGCGAGGTTGCCGACCTTGCGCGTGGTGCGCCCGAG
The DNA here is from genome assembly GCA_963739695.1 of uncultured Pseudomonadota bacterium. Taxonomy (GTDB): domain Bacteria; phylum Pseudomonadota; class Gammaproteobacteria; order Natronospirales; family CAVUBB01; genus CAVUBB01. Next base: position 65,323 of record CAVUBB010000001.1, read on the forward strand.
GCGCGCAGCGAGCTGTCCGGAAAGTTCGAACAGCAGATCCGGATCGTTCTTTGCGAGTTGGCGGAAGCGGCCATAGGTGATCTCGGCGATGCTGCACTCGGTACGCGTGCGTACCCAGGCGCTGCGCGTCGGGTCGTCCTGGAACAGGCCCAGTTCCCCGAAGAACTCGCCGCGGTTGAGATAGGTGAGCACGATCTCGTTGCCGTTCTCGTCTTCGATGACCACCGCCACCGAGCCTTCGATCATGAAGTAGAGCGTGTGCGAAGTGTCGCCGGCGTGGATGACGACCGTCTTGGACGGGAAGTGCCGTACATGGCATTCCGACAGAAAGCGGTCGATGGCCGCCACGCCGAACGGGCGCACGGTCTCTTTCGCATTTTTGCTGTCCGTCATAATTCGGTGTCCTGCGCGGAGGTCGAGTTAACAGTATATGCCCAAGCGGCCCGCGCCGAGCTCGGACCGCTGCTTGCATAATGCTTGATCCCCGTGGGAAGTAGAGCACAAACCCGGAGAAAATCAAAGTCTTGCGCGGTCCGTGCATCTGTCTTCGCGGGCCGTCCGTCGCGCGCCACGCTTGCGGCCGATGTAACGATCCATCCCCCTCGGCGGTCAAATCATGGATAATGCCCCGATTCAGTCCGCTCGCCAGTGGCGATGTGCCGGGTGCACTTGCAGAGGAGGTGCCGAATTGTCGATGTCCATGAAGAAGCTCAAGCTCGAAGGTTTCAATAATCTGACCAAGACCCTGAGTTTCAATATCTACGACATCTGCTATGCGAAGACCGAGCGGCACCGCGACGAATATATCGAATATATCGACGAGGCCTACAACGCAGAGCGCCTCACCCAGATCCTGACCGATGTCTCCAATATCATCGGCGCCAACATCCTCAATATCGCGCATCAGGACTACGAGCCTCAGGGCGCGTCGGTGACGATCCTAATCTCGGAGGAGCCGGTGGTCTCGCAGCAGATCCTCGCGGCGTCGGCCACCGAGGCTCCCGGTCCGCTGCCGGATGCGGTGGTGGCGCATCTCGACAAGAGCCATATCACGGTGCACACCTATCCGGAGAGCCACCCGGATAACGGTATCTCCACTTTCCGTGCCGACATCGACGTCTCCACCTGCGGGCGCATCTCGCCGTTGAAGGCCCTGAACTATCTGATCCACGTGTTCGAATCGGATATCGTCACCTGTGATTACCGGGTACGCGGGTTCACGCGCGACGTCAAAGGAACCAAGCATTTCATCGATCACAATATCGATTCGATCCAGAATTTCCTCTCCGAGGATACGAAGGAGCGCTATCGCACGATCGACGTCAACGTGTACCAGGAGAATATCTTCCACACCAAGATGATGCTCAAGGATCTCGACCTCGATAACTACCTGTTCGGCACCGGGGTCGAAGAGTTGAACGAAGAAGAGATGGAAGTGATCCGCGAGCGCGTCGAATCCGAGATGCTGGAGATCTTCTACGGCCGCAACATGGCCAAGGGGGCGCGCTCGGAGATCCTCTGAGCGGGAGGGCCGGGTGTCAGACCCAGTACGCCGTCTGCGTCATCACTTTCGAGATCATGCGCATCACGCGGCGCACGGGAGCCGGCAGGCGCGCGGCGCCGGCGCGGCGCGCGCTCTCGCCGTGATGCGCCTCGTCGGTCTTCATCTGTTCGATGATCGCGCGGCTGCGCGCATCGGTTTCCGGTATCCGCTGCAGATGTCCTTCCAGATGCTCGACCACCTGGCGCTCGGTCTCATCCACGAACCCGAGGCTCCAGCGATCGCCGACGATGCCGGCCAGCGCGCCGATGGCGAACGAACCCGCGTACCAGACCGGGTTGAGCAGACTCGTGCGATCGCCCAGTTCTTGCAGTCGTTCTTCGCACCAGGCGAGATGATCGTTCTCCTCGTCGGCGGCACGTTGCATGGCGGTACGCACCTTGGCGCTGTGCGCGACTACAGCCTGGCCATGGTATAGCGCCTGTGCCGCGATCTCGCCGGCATGGTTCACGCGCATCAGCCGCGCGGTCTCGCGCCGTGCACGATCGTCGTCGTTGGTGTCGGGTTTGTCGTCGGCCGGATTGGGCCGTTGCTGCGGCGGGCGGCCGAACAGCGTGCGCAGGGCGCGGTCGCCCTGAGCGATGAGCTGGTCGGCCGGGCTGTAATGACGTTTGTGCATGGGCGCGATTATACCGCGCCCGCGTCCTGGCGGGTGTCGAGTTGGCGCGCCAGCAACACCAGCGGATGCACCACCGGTACCGCTTTGCCGAGATCGCGGAGGTTGGCGGCGAACTGTCCGGCGCAACCGACATTGGAGGTGACGACAAGATCGACGCTTTCGACCTCCATCGCCGCCTGGCGGCCGAGACGGTCGGAGAATGCCGGCTGGGTGAGGACATAACTGCCGGCGGCCCCGCAGCAACCGGTCCGCGCCTCGATGATCTTGAGCGCGGGGATGGCTTCCAGCACACGTCTCGGTCCGGTGGCAGTGCGCATGCCGTTGCGCAAGGTGCAGGGGGTGTGCAGCAATACGCGCGCAGACAAGGGCGCGAACTTCAGTGCGCTCCCCGCGAGGTGCGCGGCGATAAAATCGCCGATCTCGCGCACGCGCACGGCCAGCGGCGCCAATTCCGTACCGAGCAGGTCATACTCCAGCAGCATCGCGCCACAGCCGCTGGCGGTGATCAGGATGGGTTCGTCGCCCGGGAATGCGTCGAGGTTGCGCCCCGCCAGGGCAGCAGCTTCGTCCGCGTGGCCGCCATGGAATGCGATCGCACCACAGCAGGTCTGGGCGGAGGGGATGACGACTTCGAACCCGAGCGCTTCGAGCACGCGTATGGCGGCGGCGTTGGTCGCATTGTCGAGCACTGGACCCATGCAGCCGGTGAACAGGTAGACGCGTCCGCGTGCGGGCGCCCCCGGTGCATGCGTGGCAAGTGCGCGCGGCATCGCCGGGCGGCGGATCATCCGCGCGAGTCTTCCGAGCAGCGTGCGCTTGAGCAGCGTGCGCGCGATCGCGGCCAGACCGGAACGATCCAGAAGCCAGACCAGCCAGGCGAGCAGGCGCACGCGTTGCCGGCCGGCGGCAAGCCAGCGCAGCCAGCCGAGTTTGCGCGAATCGCCGAGACGGTTCGCCGCGAGCCCCGCGCGCGCGGCATCGATCAGCTGTCCGTAGGGCACATCCGCGGGACATACCGATTCACAGGCCCGGCAGACCAGGCAACGGTCGAGGTGGCCTGCCAGGCGTGCGTCGGGTGCGAGTTCGCCTTGTGCCGCGGCGATCATCAGCGCGATACGCCCGCGCGGCGACTCCGATTCGTCCCGGGTAAGCTTATAGGTGGGGCAGTGCGGCAGACACAGCGCGCATTTCACGCAGCGATCGGCAAGCTCGACGGGAAAATCGGGCAGACCGTTGCCGCGTTGCGGGCGGACGTCGGGATCTGGCGAGGGCGGTAGCATCTTTCTGTATAATAACAGTTTTTGCCGTCAATCCTCGGCCAGGCGGCGTCGGGAAAGGAGCGTTCCAAAGTGTCTTCGATCAGGTACATGCTTGCCATCACTCTTCTGGCGGCGGCCGGCGTCGCTCATGCCGATTCCATCTGGGACCAGATGGGCAGTGCCGATGTGACCGGCGAGGATGCCACCCCGAAGCAGGGTTTTGCCGGCAACTTCTCGTTCGGCTATCTCGCCAGCACGGGCAACGCGCCCAACAGCAATCTCAACACGAAGCTCGGTCTGGGGTACACGAAAGGCCGCTGGCAGCATGGCGCGGTATTCGAGGTGATACGCGCCACCGAGAACGGCGCCACCACGGCCGAACGCTACGACGCCGCTTTCCAGAGCGATTATCAGCTCAACCAGAAAAGTTATCTGTTCGGTTATGCGAGCTACGAGAACGACAAGTTCAGCGGCTACAACCGCCGTACCACGGAAGCGGTAGGTTATGGCCGCCATATCCTCAAGACCAAGACACAGACGTTGGATCTGGAGGCGGGTGTCGGTGCGCGACAGGCGAATCTCATCGATGGTACGGATCAACACAACGGTATCATCCGCCTGGGCGGCGATTACGCCTGGCAGTTCAGCGATAGCGGCAGTCTCTCGCAGTCGCTGGCGCTGGAGAAGGGCGCAGACAACACCTATACGGAATCGGTGACCGCGGTGAAGGCCAGCCTGATCGGCTCGCTGGCGCTGTCGGTCTCCTACACGGTGAAGCACAACAGTAGCGTCCCGGTCGGCACCGTGAATACGGATACTTATACTACGGTGTCGATCGAATACAGTTTCTGAGACAGCCGGGCGGCAGCATCAGCGGCTTTTGGCCGGGAGGTTCAGGCGATGTCGTACTATCGCAGGCACATCTTCTTGTGCACCAACAAACGCAGCGACGGGCGTGCCTGCTGCCAGGATCACGGCGCCGCCGATATGCGCGCTCATGCCAAGGCTCGGGTCAAGGCGCTGGACCTGTCCGGACCCGGCGGCGTGAGGGTGAACACGGCCGGTTGCCTGGACCGTTGCGACGAGGGTCCGGTGGCCGTCGTCTATCCGGAAGGGGTCTGGTATACGTATGTGGATGCCGAAGACATCGACGAGATCGTAGACGAACATCTGGTGCACGGCCGGATCGTCGAGCGACTGCTAATATAAGTTATTGATGTAATTCGTATAATTTCGGGCTTCGCCAGAAGCTGCAAGAACCCTCCGAGACAGGGCCCGGGGGAGGCCGGGCAGTTGAAAAAGCCCGGTACCTCGGGTAAGATTCGCGGTCTTTCGGTCCCCGGAGCGGAGTTAGATGAAGACGTTTTCTGCGAAACCGGAAACGGTGCAGCGCGACTGGTATGTGGTTGATGCCGCGGGCAAGACGCTGGGCCGTCTGTCCACCGAGATCGCCCGTCGCCTTCGGGGCAAGCATAAGCCTGTGTACACGCCGCACGTGGATACCGGCGACTACATCGTGGTGATCAATGCGGAGAAGGTCCACGTGACCGGCCGCAAGATGACCGACAAGGTCTACTATCACCACACGGGTTATATCGGCAACATGAAGTCGATCACCCTGGAGAAGTTGTTGCAGAAGGCTCCGGAGCGCGTCATCGAGACGGCGGTCCGCGGCATGCTGCCGAAGAATCCGCTGGGCCGCGCCATGTTCAAGAAACTCAAGGTCTATGCAGGCCCCGAGCACAAGCATGCGGCGCAGCAGCCCCTGAACCTGGAAATTGACGCGTAATCCTGCGCGCCGACACTGAACGAGAAGACGATAATGGCAGATCAGGCATACTACGGTACCGGCCGCCGCAAGAGCTCCACGGCCCGCGTGTTCCTGCGCCCCGGCAAGGGTGCGATCACGGTCAACGCGCAGCCGCTGGATGAGTACTTCGGTCGTGAGACGGCGCGCATGATCGTGCGTCAGCCGCTCGAGGTGGCCGATCTCGTCGACAAGTTCGACGTGACCGTGACCGTCGTCGGTGGCGGCAACACCGGGCAGGCTGGCGCCATCCGTCACGGCCTCACCCGCGCTCTGATCGCCTACGACGAAGCCAACCGCAGCCCGCTGCGCAAGGCCGGTTTCGTGACCCGCGATGCACGCGAGGTCGAGCGCAAGAAGGTCGGTCTGCACAAAGCCCGCCGCGCACCGCAGTTCTCCAAGCGCTAAACCGCGCCGCCGCCTTATTGGGGGATCGTCTAGCGGTAGGACTACGGACTCTGACTCCGTCAACCCAGGTTCGAATCCTGGTCCCCCAGCCAATAGAAAGCCCCGCCGCCAGGCGGGGCTTTTTGTTTGCTGGGGGACTGGCCCTGGTTCGGACCTGCGTTCGACAAAATCGCCGGGAGCGATTTTGAACAGTGCCGCGAAGCGGCGCTGGCCCCGAAGGGGCGGCGGGCAGGGAAAGCCCGCCGTAATCCTGGTCCCCCAGCCAATAGAAAGCCCCGCCGCCAGGCGGGGCTTTTTGTTGACTTGTGATCAGCTCTTCCCGCGGCAGTCTACGTTGGCGCCAGGCCCCGCAAATCATCGCCCGCGACCGATGGCGGCGCTGTACGGTCCGACGGTGGGACTCGCACAGCACAAGGCCGTTATACTATGTGGGCAACGTCCGTGATCGATCACCCCCGGCCCGGAGCCTAGTGACATGAGATCTTCTGTTCTGCCACTTGTCCTGACCGCCGTCGTGCTCGTGCCCGCATACGCGCGAGCCGACCTCAGCCTCTATGGCAAGCTGTATGCCGAGGTCACGCAGCGCACCGACGGAGAAGGCGCGACGGCGCTCGATCGCACCACGCTCGACGATGAAGGGAATGCCGGGCGTATCGGGCTCAAGATGGAGCAGGATCTCGGCGACGGACTCACTGCCTTCGGCCGCTACGAGTTCCAGGCCAATGCGCCCGCCGGCCAGAGTCAGTTCCAGACCCGCCAGGCCTATGTGGGTCTGAAGGGCGCGTACGGCGCGCTCGCGCTGGGACGTTTCGAGGGCGCCTACAAGATCACCGGCGGCGTGGAGTTCGACTCTTTCGCGTATACCAGCCTGCAGGCCAGGGGTAACGGCGGTATGTCGGATACATCGTTCGGGACGAGCGGGTTCATCTCGCGCGCGGTGCAGTACGAGACCCCGACATGGGGCAGCCAGGAGGGTGCGCGGTTCAGTGCCATCGGCCAGTATGGCGCAGACTCTACACCGGGTGTGACCGATGCCAATCGCGGCAGCTATCTGGCGGGCCTGGACTTCGGTTACGGCACGCTGGATCTGGTCACTGCCGTGTCCCACGACAAGGCACTGGACAAGACGAACGTCAAATACGGGATCAAGGTGCTCTCGGGCGATATCACCTACTTCGTCCAGCAGGAGAAGGTGGAAGAGGGCGGCTACGATCCCGGCGGGGCCGGCACCTTCCTGCTTGGGGCCATGCAATATCGGGTCGGCAACGTGATGTACGTCGGGCAGGTGGGCAACTACCGCAGCGACGCTCTCCAGGCTGATGCCAGCTACTGGGGCCTGGGTTTTCGCTACTACCTGGCGCGCAACATCTGGGCGGTGGTCGGCTACCGGCAGACGACGTCCGATATCGCGGCCCTGAACACCAAAGTCACGGCGGTGGGTCTGCGCTACGATTTCTAGGGGAACCGCCGGGCGGCGGTTCCCTGTCAGATGCGCTAGAGGGTGAAGGTCTGCACGCCGCTGCTGCCGCCGAGGAGCAGCACGTCGGCCGGGCGCCTGGCAAAGAGCCCTACCGTCACCACGCCGGCGATATCGTTCAACTCGCTCTCCAGCTTTGCGGGGTCCAGGATGTGCAGGCCGTGCACGTCGAGGATCACGTTGCCGTTATCGGTCACGAAGCCTTCGCGCAACTGCGGCTGGCCGCCGCGCTTCACCAGTTGGCGCCCCACATAGCTGCGCGCCATGGGGATCACTTCGATCGGCAGCGGGAAGCGGCCAAGGACGTCCACCAGCTTGCTCTGGTCGGCGATACAGATGAAGCGGCGCGATGCCGCGGCGACTATCTTTTCCCGGGTCAGCGCGCCGCCGCCGCCCTTGATCAGCTGCAGGTGGCGGGTCGCCTCGTCGGCGCCGTCCACATAGACGTCGAGATCGCCCGTGGAGTTGAGGTCCAGCACCGGGATCCCGAGCGCTTTAAGCCTTTCGGTGGAAGCCTCGGAGCTGGATACGGCACCTTCGATCTGCGCGCGTCTGGATGCCAGCGCGTCGATGAAGTGGTTGACTGTCGAACCTGTGCCGACGCCGATTATGCCGGCATCGCCAAGGTGTTCGAGGGCCGCCTGAGCGGCGATTTTCTTGAGGTCTTCCGCGCTCATCCCGGATTCTCCCGGCAGGGATCACAAACACATAGGCCCGCATGAGCGGGCCTACGCAATGGATATCTCGAAACGGGCGGCTGCCAGGCAGCCGCCGCCCCGAAATTAACGGCGTTTCGCAGTAGTCTTCCTGCGGCTGGCCGTCGTCTTCCTGCGTGCTGCCGTCTTTTTCTTGGCGGCAGTTTTCTTCCGGGCTGCAGTCTTCTTCTTGCGAGCCGGAGCCTTCTTGCGCTTGGCAGCGGCTTTCTTCTTGCGAGCCGGAGCCTTCTTGCGCTTGGCGGCGGCCTTCTTCTTGCGAGCCGGAGCCTTCTTGCGCTTGGCTGTAGCTTTCTTCTTCTTGGCAGCGGCTTTCTTCTTGCGAGCCGGTGCCTTCTTGCGCTTGGCTGTGGCTTTCTTCTTCTTGGCAGCGGCTTTCTTCTTGCGAGCCGGTGCTTTCTTCTTGGCAGTTGCCTTCTTCTTGGCAACTACTTTCTTGCGCGCCGCTGCCTTCTTGGCAGTTACTTTCTTCTTGGTAGAAGTTTTCTTTTTCGCGGCGGTCTTCTTACGGGTCTTGCGTTTAGTCGTAGCCATAAGATTCTCCCAGTGCCTAGACTCGCCGTTGAGTATATACGAGAAAAGTCAAAATTCCAGCAATAGGCATGCGAAGTTTTGTCGTCGAATCAAACGGCTGCGACGCACGGTCGGTTCATCAGCGCGGCGCGAATCGATTTCGAAAGCGTGTCGACGCGATCGTGGACGAGGTGTACCGCAGGTGCTGAAGTTCGGTACCGTGCTTTCCCGCACAGCACTGTGCTGCGTCAAATACCCTTTAAATGCAGGATAAAACGCCATTCGTTGGCGGTGACGGGGGTGATGGACAGGCGGTTGCCGCGACGCAGGACGAGCATGTCCTGGAGCTCGGCAAAGGTCTTCATCTCCTGCAGCGTTACGGTGCGTGCGAAACGTCTTTCGAAGCCGACATCGACCATGTACCAGCGGGGGTTTTCAGGGTCGCTTTTGGGGTCGAAATGCGCATCTTCGGGGTCGAAGGCGCTGAAATCGGGATACGCTTCGCGGATCACGCGTGCGATACCGACCACTCCCGGTTCGCCACAGTTGGAATGGTAGAAGAGTACGCCGTCGCCGATACGCATGTCGTCGCGCATCATGTTGCGCGCCTGATAGTTACGTACGCCGTCCCAGTGCTCGCCTTTCTTGCCGCGCTTTGCCAGGTCATCGATCCCGAACACGTCGGGTTCGGATTTCATCAGCCAATACTTCACGGAGCCTCTCCTCAGGGCGTAGGGGATGTGTCTGTCGCGGCCACGAGCAGCAGCTCTTGATCGGTCGCGACTGCGTGAAGGGGTATGTCCCAGGATCTGACGGGCAGCTTATCCACGCGCTGGAAGGCATACCCCAGGCCGGCCAGCACCGGCCCCTTGCCGGCGGCACGCAGGAAGGCGAAGGTTCGGTCGTAATAGCCTCCGCCCATACCCGCGCGGTTGCCCTGGCCGTCGAACGCGACCAGCGGTGCGAACACGATATCGAGTTCGACCGCGTCCAGGAGTTGCCGGGCGGCGCATTCCGGTTCGGGGATACCGAGGCGGTTGGGGTGCATCGAGACATGTTCAGGATACGGCGCGAAGCGCAAGCCGGTATCCGCGGTATCACCGAGGACGGGCAGGAAGATCTGTTTGCCCTGTGTGCGCAGACGGGCCAGGAGGGGTGCGGGGTCGAGTTCGCCGTTTACTGCGATGTAGGCGGCGATGCGTTGCGCATCGGCCAGCGCGGGCAGTCCCAGCGCATGCTGGGCGGCGCGGCCAGCCGCTTGCAAACGCGCATGTGGGTCGAGTGCGGCGCGGTATTCGCGCATGCGCCGGCGCAGACTCTGCAGGTCGTCCATGTCGAGTGTAGAAGTCAGGGGAGCATCTCCCGCCAGTGCCGTTATGGGCTTTCGCCCTTGAACCAGAGGTTCAGGTGGGAACGGCGTGGGCGCCTCAGGCTTTCCGCTACAAGGCGGACATGCACACCGGCATCCCTGTACACGCTCCCGGGGTAATTGATTAGGCTCAAAGAGTATACCCAGCCCGTATCGAACACCGCAGGAGATGCTGTATTTGACCTGTCGGCGGCGATGAAGCCGCACACGTGCCCATGATGCCGCAATAGTGCAGTCTGTCCAAGGCCTGTTTGCATCAGCGGGGAGGTTATTTTTTCACGCTGCACTGCAACGCGGCGGGCGGTCCAAGGCGGCGTGCTATCGCTTGCGGGTGCGGCCCGTAGCGGGCCGGCAATTCAGTGGGGGAGGCTCAACTGCGCATCGTGTCCGAGCGCGAGGCTGATCCGGTCGTTCAGAGCGCGCAGACGCCGCGCGAGATCGCTCCCGAGCGACTTGGCCTCGGTGCCCGATTCGATGCTCTCGTGGGCCAGGTTGAGCGCCGCCATGACCGCGATGCGGTCGAGTCCGACCACCTTGCCAGTGGCGCGGATCTCCTGCATCTTCGCGCTCAGCAACTCGGCCGACTGGATGAGGGCTGCACGCTCCTGTTCAGGGCAGGCGACCTGATATTCCTTTTCCAGTATGCGTACGGTGACGCGAACCAGGTTATCGCTCATGCGCCCTGCTCCAGTGCCTTGAGTCGCGTGATCATGGCCTCGACCCGCGAGCGGACCTGTTCGTTCTTCTGCAGCAGGCTGGCGCGCTCGCTCATCATGCCTTCGAGGCGGTCCATCAAAGAGTGGTTTTCTTCGCGCAGCCGTTCACAGGTGACCACGAGATCCTCGATACGCCCCTCGAGGCGCTTGAGTTCACTTTCTACGGCTTCACGTGCTGCATTGTCGCTCATGGCGCTCACTATAGAGCCGGGCCCCGATACGGTCAACGCGGCGAGACGGCGGATATGTTGGGGCCGGTTGCGCGCGATGATAGGATATGGCTTCCGCCCGCAGGCGCCGTTGCAATTTCCGAGGCCGCCTTGTCTGCCACCGACTATACCGAGCTCAACGAAGCGTTCAGCCGCGCCGGCGCGGGCACCGATGCCGCGGAGTGCCACGGCACCATCTGCGGCATCCTGTGCATCGGCCGGCCGACCGACGACAAGGTCTGGTCGGACATCCTGCTCGAGGGTCTGGATCCGGACAGCGTCCTGGTCGCCGAGGCGCGCGCCATGATCGGCCAGCTCGCGGACCAGACCCAGGCTGGCCTGCGTTCGAACGACATGGCCTTCGCGCCGCTCCTGCCTGACGACGACGCGCCTCTTGCAGCGCGTGCCGGGGCGCTGGCGCAGTGGGTGCAGGGCTTTTTGTTCGGGCTTGCCGCCGGTGCCGCGCAGCGCACGCCGAACTACTCGGACGAGACGCGCGAGGTGATAGAAGATTTCTCCCAGATCGCGCGCCTCGGGGCCCCCGAGGATGGTGGCGACGAAGACGATGAGATCGCGTTTGCAGAACTGGTGGAATATCTGCGTGTCGGCACCCAGCTGGTCTACGAGGAGCTGCGCGAAGGCAAGAGCCGGACCGCGGCCGCCGCGGCACCGCCCACAGTCCATTAACCCGCTGCCGAGAGAGGAGAGCCGTCGCTCATGACTCGCCAGGAATTCGCCCGCCGCCGCCGCCAGCTGATGCGCATGATGGGCAATGACGCCATCGCCATCATCCCCGCCGCGCCGGAAAAGATTCGCAACCGGGACGTCGCCCATCGCTACCGCCAGGACAGCGATTTCCAGTACCTCACGGGCTTCCCGGAGCCTGAGGCGGTCGCCGTGCTCGTCCCCGGACGCAAACAGGCCGACTACATCCTCTTCTGCCGCGATCGCGATCCCTTGCGCGAGACCTGGGATGGGCGGCGCGCCGGTCCGGAAGGTGCCTGCCGCGACTATGGCGCCGCCGATGCCTTCCCCATCGGCGATATCGACGACATCCTGCCCGGGCTCATGGAACAACGCAGTTGCGTGTACTACACGATGGGCGTGCACCCGGAATTCGACAAGCAGGTGATCCGCTGGGTGAACGAACTCAAGACGCAAGCGGGGCGCGGCAAGCACGCGCCGTACGAGTTCGTCTCCCTGGAACACCTGTTGCACGACATGCGCCTGTACAAGAGCAAGGCCGAGGTGGCGACCATGCGCCGCGCCGCGCGCATCTCCGTGGCCGCGCACCTGCGCGCCATGCGCGCCTGCAAGCCGGGGCGTTTCGAATACGAGATCGAGGCCGAGCTGCTGCACGAGTTTCGCCGCCACGGCGCGGATACCGCGTATGCCTCCATCGTCGGCGGTGGCGCCAATGCCTGCATCCTTCACTACATCGAGAACGACGCCCGCCTGAACGACGGCGATCTGTTGTTGATCGATGCGGGTGCGGAATATGAATGCTATGCCTCCGACGTCACCCGCACTTTCCCGGTGAGCGGGCGCTATTCTCCCGAACAGCGCGCGATCTACGAACTCGTGCTCAAGGCCCAGCTTGCCGCCATCGACAAGTGCCGTGCGGGTGCGCACTGGAACGAGCCGCATCTGGCGGCAGTGAGAGTGCTCACGGCCGGGCTGGTGAAGCTGGGCATCCTCAAGGGCGCGGTGCCCAAACTGATCAAGGAAGAAGCGTACAAGCCCTATTACATGCACCGCACCGGACATTGGCTGGGCATGGATGTGCACGATGTCGGCGATTACAAACTCGGCGACCAGTGGCGCGAACTCGAGCCCGGCATGGTGCTCACCGTGGAGCCGGGTCTCTACATCCCGGCCAACAGCAAGGGCGTGGCGAAAAAATGGTGGGATATCGGCGTGCGTATCGAGGACGATGTACTGGTGACGCGCGGCGAGCCCGATGTCCTGAGCGGCGATCTCATCAAGGACCCCGATGAGATCGAAGCTCATATGGCGGTGGCCTGAGTCCTCGTCGTGGCCCTGCCGCGCCGCAAGAACTTCGATGTCCTGATCGCCGGCGGCGGCATGGTCGGCGCGAGCCTGGCGGTGGCGCTGGCGCCTACCGGTCTGGAGATCGCGGTGATCGAAGCCTTCCCGCCCGGGGCCGCGAGTCAGCCCAGCTACGACGACCGTTCGACCGCGCTGGCGCAAGGCAGCCGGCGTATCCTGGCCGGCATGGGCGTGTGGGAAGCGATCGCACCGCATGCTGCGCCCATCCGCGAGATCCACGTCTCTCATCGCGGCCGCTTCGGCAGTGTGCGTATGCGCGCGCCCGAGTATGGCGTGTCGGCGCTCGGCTATGTCGTGTGCAACCGCGATATCGGGGCGGCGCTGGCGGGCGCGCTGGCTGCGTGCAGCAACGTGAGTTGTATCAGCCCGGCGCAGGTGGTGGGCCTGGCACTGGGCGAGGAGCGCAACGAACTGGCGCTCGAATGCGAAGGCAAGGCGACCCGTGTGCGCGGACGCCTGCTGGTGGCTGCGGACGGCGCCCGCTCCTGGTTGCGTGAACGGCTGGGTGTCGATGCGCGGGTCTGGGATTACGGCCAGACCGCGGTGATCGCGAATGTCAGCCTGGATCGCGCGCACGGCGGTGTGGCCTATGAACGCTTCACCGATACCGGGCCGCTGGCGCTGTTGCCGCTGGATGCGGATCGCATGGCCCTGGTGTGGACAGTGCGCAGCGAGGAGCGCGCTGCCCTCATGGCTTTGGACGATGCCCGGTTTCTCGCGCGTCTGCAGCAGCGCTTCGGTTATCGCGCAGGACGTTTCCTGCGCGTGGGCCAACGCGCGGCCTACCCCTTGAGTCTGGTGCGTGCGGTCGAACAGACCGCGGAGCGCACGGTGATCATCGGCAACGCGGCGCACAGTCTGCACCCGATCGCCGGCCAGGGGTTCAATCTCTCGCTGCGCGATGTCGCGGTCCTGGCCGACGTGCTTGCCGACACTGCCGCTGCCGGCAACGATCCGGGTTCGTCGGCGACGCTCGCGCGCTACCTCGAATGGCGCAGCAAAGACCAGCTGGGTACCATCGCTTTCACCGACGTACTCAATCGCATCTTCGCGAACCCCTTGGCACCGGTGGCTGCGGTACGTGGGCTCGGCCTGCTCGCTACCGGTCTGCTGCCACCACTCAAGGATCTGCTCGCCCGCCACACCATGGGCATCGCCGGACGTCTGCCGCGACTGGCCCGGGAGCGCGAACTGCGATGAATACCTCTTATCGCGCCATCGTCATCGGCAGTGGCGCCGTCGGCGCCACTCTGGCTTGCCAGCTCGCGCGCAAAGGGGTGCGCACGGCGCTCATCGAGGCACGCGAACCGCCCGCCTTCGATCCGGATGCCCTCGATCTGCGCGTATTCGCGATATCCCGGGCGACGCAGCGGATCTGGAACCAGCTCGGAGTCTGGGGCGAGATGCATGCGCGCCGCGCTTCGCCCTACCGGGCGATGGAAGTCTGGGACGCGCGCGGGCGCGGGCGGATCCACTTCGACGCCGCCGAACTCGGCGAACCCGATCTTGGCCACATCGTCGAGAACCGGCTGATCCAGTCGGTGCTGTTCGAGCTGGCGCGCTCGCTCGATACACTCGACATGTTTTGCCCCGCAAGCCCGGAAGCGATCGCGCTGGAGCCGGATTGCGCGCGCGTCACGCTCGCCGACGGACGCGTGCTCGAAGCGGAGCTGGTGGTGGCGGCTGACGGTGCGCGTTCGCGCGTGCGCGAACTTGCCGGTATCGATGTGCAGACCCATGCCTATGCGCAAAAGGCGCTGGTGGCTCACGTGCGCGGTGAGCAGGCGCACGGCGAGACCGCGCGCCAGGTGTTTCTGCCGGAGGGGCCGCTGGCCTTCTTGCCGTTGCTCGACGGGCGCTGCTCCATCGTCTGGTCGGCCGACGATGCGCGCGCCGATCAACTGCTGGCGCTGGACGATGCGGCGTTTCTGGCCGAGCTCACACAGGCCAGCGAGGGCGTTCTCGGCGCCATGCTCGAGACCACTCCACGTGCCAGTTTCCCGCTGGCCGCGGTGCATGCCCGGCGCTATGTGATCCCGCGGCTCGCACTGATCGGGGACGCGGCCCATACCGTGCATCCGCTTGCGGGTCAGGGTGTGAACCTGGGCGTGCTCGATGCAGCTGCTCTGGCCGAGGTGCTGGAAAGCGCGCTGCGCGAGGGTGATCTCGGCGAGCTGGCGCTGCTGCGCCGCTACGAACGCTGGCGTCGCGGCGAGAACCTGTCCATGCAGACGGCGTTGACGGGGTTCAAGGCGCTGTTCGGTTCCCGTCTGGGGCTGATCGCGTCGATCCGCAGCGCGGGTATCGGTCTGGTCGATCGTATGGGGCCGGTGAAGAGCGAGCTCATGCGCCGCGCGATGGGTATCAGCGGCGATCTGCCGCGTGCCGCGCGGCCTTCAGTGTAGTTTCAAGCGCCTGTGCGGCGCTCCAGCACGCGAAAGCTGTAAGGGTGGGGGTTGTCCGCATCCGCCGGATGATCTTCGCGTGAGACTTCCTTCCATTCGTCCTCCGGCAATGCCGGGAAGTAGGTATCGCCTTCGAGTTCGGTCTCGATCAGGGTGAGGTGGATACGCGTGCAGCGCGCCAGCATGTCGGCATACAGGCGTCCGCCGCCGATCACCATGATCTCGCCGTCGCCGGCCAGCGCCAGCGCGGCGTCAGGGCTGGCCGCGATCTCGCAGCCGGGTGCCGAGAAGTTGCGATCGCGCGTGATCACGATATTGCGTCGTCTCGGCAGCGCGCGGCCGATGGATTCGAAGGTGCGCCGACCCATGAGCACGCTGTGATCAAGGGTCACCGTGCGAAAGTGGCGCAGGTCGGCCGGCAGATGCCAGGGCATGCCCTGATCGCGGCCGATGACGCGGTTGCGCGTCATGGCGACCACCATGGTGATGCGCGCAGGGTTCATGACTCAGACCGCGACCGGCGCCTTGATGCCCGGGTGCGACTGATAATCCACGATCTCGAAATCCTCGAAGCGGTAGTCGAAGATGCTTTCCGGTCGCCGGTGGATGCGCAGCGTGGGCAGTGCCAGCGGCTCCCGGGAGAGCTGTTCGCGCGCCTGCTCAAGGTGGTTCAGGTAGAGGTGGCAGTCGCCGCCGGTCCACACGAAATCGCCCGGCTCGAGATCCAGTTGCTGCGCGAGCATGTGGGTGAGCAGGGCATAGGAGCAGATGTTGAACGGCACACCCAGAAACACGTCGGCACTGCGCTGGTAGAGTTGGCAGGACAGCTTGCCGCCGGCTACGTAGAACTGGAAGAACGCGTGGCAGGGCGCGAGCGCCATCTTGTCGAGCTCGCCCACGTTCCACGCGCTCACGATCAGGCGTCGCGAATGCGGTTTTGCGCGCAGTTGCTCGACGAGGAGCTTGATCTGGTCGATGTGGCGCCCGTCGGCAGCGGGCCACGAGCGCCACTGGCGGCCGTAGACCGGGCCCAGGTCGCCGTTCTCGTCCGCCCATTCGTCCCAGATGCTTACGCCGTTCTCTTTCAGGTAGGCGATATTGGTGTCGCCGCGCAGGAACCACAGCAGCTCGTGGATGATGGAGCGGAAATGCAGCTTCTTGGTGGTCACGGCCGGAAAGCCCGCGCCGAGGTCGAAGCGCAGCTGGTGGCCGAACACGCTCAGGGTGCCGGTGCCGGTGCGGTCGTCTTTTTGGGTGCCATGCTCGAGGATGTGGCGCATCAGGTCGAGGTATTGCCGCATCAGGCCGTCTCCGCCGGACTCTGCTTGCGATACGCCAGCACCAACAGGACGATGCCGGCGACGATCAATGGCACGGACAGTACCTGACCCATGGTCACCCAGCCGAAGGCGAGATAGCCGAGCTGGATATCGGGTACGCGCACGAACTCCACCAGGAAACGGAAGCAGCCATAGAGCAGCGCGAACAGGCCCGATACCGCCATGCGCGGACGCGGACGAGCCGAGAACCACCACAGCACCGTGAACAGGACCACGCCTTCGAGCGCGAACTCGTAGAGCTGGGACGGGTGGCGGGGTTCGCCACGATAGATCATCGCCCAGGGCACGTCGGTGACTTTGCCCCACAGTTCGCCGTTGATGAAATTGCCCAGCCTGCCCGCGCCGAGCCCGATCGGGACCACGGGTGCGATGAAGTCGGTGAGCTGGAAGAAACTGCGCCCGGTCTTGCGCCCGAACAGCCACATGGCCACGAGCACGCCAAGCAGGCCGCCATGGAAGGACATGCCACCTTTCCAGACTTCGAAGATCAGCAGCGGGTGCGCCGCATAGAGGGGCAGGTCGTAGAACAGGACGTAGCCGATGCGTCCGCCCAGCACCACGCCCATGGCGACATAGAAGACGAGGTCGCCGAGCGCGTCAGTCGTCCAGCCGTCGGCACGTCTGTTGATGCGATAGCTCAACAGGCCCCAGCCGCCGGCGAAGCCGACCAGGTACATGATGCCGTACCAATGGATCTTGATCGGGCCGAGGTCGAGCGCGACCGGGTCGATGTTCGGATAGGGGATCATGGCGGGGAAGTTTATCAGGTCGGCGCGTGCTGTGCGCGCCGCTCAGCCACTCACCACGCGCACGAAACAGGCCTTGAGATAGTCCGTCTCGCGGATCGCGGGATGCACCGGATGATCGGGCCCCTGGCCGCCGAACTCGAGGATGGCGGCATGGCGGTTGAGGTGGCGCGACGCGCCCTGGATGACCTCCACCAGGGCCTCGCGCCCGAGATGGTAGGAGCATGAGGCGGAGACCAGGATGCCGTCACGCGGCAGCAGTTGCATGGCGAGCTGGTTCAGACGCCGGTAGGCCTGCGTACCCGCTTCCATATCCTTCTTGCGCTTGATGAAGGCGGGCGGGTCGACGATGACCACGTCAAAGCGTTCGTCGCCGTCGCGCAGTTGGCGCATGGCCTCGAAGGCATCACCTTCGAGTGTAGCGATCTCCACGCCGTTGCGCTCGCCGTTGGCGCGCGCCGAGGCCAGGGCATCGCTGGAGGCATCCACGCAGAGGACTTCGCTGGCGCCATCGAGCGCGGCGCGCACACCCCAGGCGCCGACGTAGCTGAACACGTCGAGCACGCGCGCGCCGCGCACGTAACGGCCGAGACGGGCGCGGTTGTCGCGCTGATCGAAGAACCAGCCGGTCTTCTGGCCGCCTGCGAGGCTGACGCTGAAGCGGGCGTCGCCTTCGCGCACCTCGACCTGCTCCGGGACTTCGCCCGCAGCGGTCTCGACGTAGCGCGTGAGGCCTTCCATCTCACGGATGCTGCTGTCGTTGCGCAGGAGGATGCCGCGGGGCTTGAGGACTTTGGTGAGCGCGTCGATCACCTCGCTGCGCATGGCTTCCATGCCCGCAGTGGTGATCTGCGCGACCAGGACATCGTCGTAGCGGTCCACCACCAGGCCGGGCAGGCCGTCGGATTCGCCATAGACCAGGCGGTAGAAGGGGGCCGCGTAAATGCGCTCGCGCAGGGCCAGGGCGATGTTCAGCCGATGCACGATCAGCGAAGCCGATGGCGGATGCGCCGGGTCGCGGCTCATCAGGCGGGCGCAGATCAGCGAATGCGGGTTCACATAGCCCGTGCCGATGGGGCGGCCGTCGGCGCCCTGGACTTCGACGATGTCGCCCGGCGCGAACGCCTTGAGCGGGCTGCGCCGGTTGTCGACCTCGTTGCTGAAGACCCAGTCGTGACCGGCCCGCAGGCGGCGGTCTTCACGCTTGTTGAGGATCAGTGCGGGCAGGGTCATGAGTGGTTCCTGTCGGTTAAAATCCGGTAAATATCACTATCTCGCCGCTAGAATTGGTTAATTTTCGAGAAATGCGCTAATCGGAAATATCCAGGCGGCTTTGGTCGGAGGGAAGCCTTCCGATATAGTGGTCGGCCGCTATTCTACCAGCCCGGAGTAAGCGCGGCATGCCGGCCGATCCCCAGCCACACAACTCTCTCGGTGCAGAGCCGAGCCTCTATCTGCGCCAGCACGCGGACAATCCGGTGCACTGGCATCCGTGGAGCGAAGCGGCGCTGGCCGAAGCCCGGCGCACGGGCAGGCCCATCCTGCTTTCCATCGGCTATGCGGCCTGTCACTGGTGCCATGTGATGGCGCACGAGTCTTTCGAAGACCCGGCTACCGCGAAGTTGATGAACGCGCACTTCGTAAATATCAAGGTGGATCGCGAAGAACGGCCCGATCTCGATCGCACCTATCAGCTCGCACACC
This sequence comes from uncultured Pseudomonadota bacterium, assembly GCA_963739695.1. Lineage (GTDB taxonomy): Bacteria > Pseudomonadota > Gammaproteobacteria > Natronospirales > CAVUBB01 > CAVUBB01. Next base: position 84,239 of record CAVUBB010000001.1, read on the forward strand.
AGCTCATCACCGGACGCCCCGGCGGGTGGCCGTTGACGCTGTTTCTCGACCCCGACGATCTTGCGCCGTTCTTCGCCGGTACCTATTTCCCGGCAGATGCGCGCTACGGCATGCCCGCATTCACCACGGTGCTCGAACGCGTTGCCGAATGGTATGCCGCGGCCGGCGCTGAGCGGGCCGACATAGCGGCGCGTGTGCGCTCCGCGCTCGAGGAGATCGCACGTGCCGAGCCGGCCGCGCTCGATGCCTGCGCCTGGCGCGACGCCGCCGTCGCGGAACTGGCGGCCCAGTTCGACCGGGAACATGCCGGCTTCGGTCGCGCACAGAAATTTCCGCGTGCTCCCGCACTCGAGCTGCTGCGTACCTCGAGTCGGGACACGCGCATGGCCGAGATATCGGAACGGACTCTGCACGCGATGGCGCGGGGCGGTGTGCACGATCATGTCGGGGGCGGCTTCTTCCGCTATACCGTCGATCGCGAGTGGGAGATCCCGCATTTCGAAAAGATGCTGTATGACAACGCATTGCTGCTGGGTCTGTACGCACAAGCGTGGCGCGAGAGGCCGACACCTGAACATGCCGATGCAGCGCGCGGTATCGTGCGCTGGGTGCGGGCCGAGATGCGCGCGCCGGGGGGCGCGTTCTATTCCAGCCTGGATGCCGACAGCGCCGGCGGGGAAGGCGCCTATTACACTTGGACTCCGACCGAGATCGAGGCGCTGCTCGCACCGCCTGCGCGCAGCCTGGTGAGCGCGCGCTTCGGCCTGGACAGACCCGCGAATTTCGACGGTCGCTGGCATCTGCGGGTGGTGGACTCCGATGGCGTGCGTGCGGACGTATGTGGCGCCGACGCGCAGATACTTGCCGAGGCGATGGCACTATTGCGTCGTGCGCGTGCCGCACGCGCGCGTCCCCCGCGTGATGAGAAGGTGCTGGCGGCCTGGAACGCGATGCTGGTGGATGCGCTGGCACGGGCCGGCGAGATATTTACCGAACCGGAATGGGTCGTGCTCGCCAGGACGGCTTTCGACTTCCTGCGCGCGAAACTGTGGCGCGACAGCACACTGTTCGCCGTGTGGGCCGGCGGCAAGGCCTATAACCCTGCTTATCTTGACGACTATGCCTGGATGCTACGCGCGAGTCTTAGCCTGCTGGAGCGGCGCTGGTGCGGCGACGACCTTGCCTTCGCCTGCGCACTCGCCGATGCCCTGCTCGATCGCTTCGCGGATGCCGACGACGGTGGCCTGTGGTTCACGGCGCGCGAGCAGCCCGTGCGCCTGGCGCGGCCGCGTGGCGGCATGGACGACGCCACACCGGCCGGGGCGGCGGTTGCAGCGTCGGCTCTATACCGTCTCGGCGAGCTCTGCGGCGATCTCCGCTATATGGAGCAGGCACGGCGCGCGCTGGAAGCGCTGGGCGGGCAGATCGCCGCGCAGCCGTCGGCGCATGCGGCGATGATCGGCGCGGCGCTGGAAGTGGATGGCGGACTGACCCAAGTGATCCTGCGCGGGGAGCCGGAGCATCTGGCCGAGTGGCGCACGGCGATCGCAGCGACACAGGCCAGGCCCGCAGTGTATGCGATTCCGGCCTCGGCCACGGATCTGCCGGCATATATCGCCGCGATGCCATGCGCCGGTCCGGTCGCGGCCTATGTCTGTCGCGCAGGGCGGTGTTCGCCGCCGGTAGCCGAACTCGAGGCGGTGCTCAGGCAGCTGGCTTGACCGCGACGGCGGTGCGGCGGACGTAAGGATCCTGCAGCATGTCGCGCACCCAGCCTTGCGGGGTGTGCCGGATCATGTAGGTCGGCCAGTAACGCAGATCCAGCTTGAGCGTGATCACCTGTACCTGACCTTGCCAGTCCACGGTCTTTAAACGCACCGCTTCGCGGTCGTGCTTCTTGCTCACCACGTCGAGGAAGCTGTCGAGGCTCGGCGTCGGTTGGCCGTCCACCGCGACGATGCGCAGACCGGGCGCCAGCCCATAGCGACTGGCCGGACTGCCATAACTGAAGTAGCCCACCAGCACACCGGTTCGCGGGATACCGCGTTGGGCGGCCACGGCCCGGTGCGGCTTTTGCAGCAGCGCGCCGCCCCAGAGCAGGATCCGTTCCGTCCCGCGCCCGTCGAGTGCGTCGGTGGGGACCTCGAGCTCGTGCACTTTGCCGTCGCGCAGGATCGTGAGCTTCGCCACCGGCGTCTGACTCGCGCGTTCCATCTCGGCGAAGGTGTGGATGGGCCGGGCCGCCATGGCGAGCAGTATGTCACCGTCCTGCAGCATCTTTTCCGCCGGACTGCCCGCGGTGATTCGGACCACCGAGAGCAACTGTCTAAGATCTGGATCCGACACCTCGAAACGCTTCGCCCAGGCGGCGGGCAGACCGAGCTTGCGCGCGCTGGCGAGCGGCAGCACGGTGAATTCAGCGTCCAGCGTACGCAGCGGCGCGGCCCCGGGGAGCGCGAGCCGGGCGAGATCGCGAAGCAGGTAAGCGGGGATGCCGCTGGTGGTCTGGTGGATGCGCGAGCCACCCTGATAGGCGAAGCTCGCCCACATGGCGACGACGCGGCCGCGGCGGTCGGCGAGCACGCCGTCCACATCGTCGGGTGCGTTGACCACGCTGTAGGTCTCGAGATTGGTATCGCGGAAGCGGAAGGTACGCGAGAGCGGGAACATCACCGGATCTTCGGAAGCGATCTGCGTGGCCTGACTGGCCAGCGTCTGGTCCGGCTTGAAGCCGATAACCCAGACGTCGTCGCCGGGCTGTGCCGTGCGCGTGGCGAAGCGCGCCGCGCGCACGGGCGTGTCGCCGAGCAGCTTCGGATCGTAGGAGATCACCGCAAGATCGTGCAGCGGATGCACGTAGACCACCTTGCCCGGAATCTCCACCGATCCGGCAAAGGTCAGGTGCACATCGCCAAGGCCCACCGGCACGGTGTTGCGGTCCACCGCCACCAGACCGTGGCGGGCATCGATGACGATACCGGTGCCGGCATAATGCGTGCTTTCGACGCCGTCCGGTTGGTAGGGCATGTCGAAGTTCACGAATACCAGCGAGGGCGCGAGCGCCTGTGCACGCGGATCGGCGTAGTGCGGGAATGTGACCGTCACCGGCTTGGGCGGCGCCACTTCGCCTGCTTTGGGCAGCGCGGTGCATGGCCAGGTTCCGGTGCCGTCGTCGCGCTCGCAGCGGCGCGCGGGAAACCAGCGCCGGTCCACGGTGATCGAGCCCAGGATCGGGTGCTGCGGGTCATCCGGCTCGAAGAAGCGCAGCCGTACCCGGGCACCATCGTCGAGCGTCTCCAGCGCGGCCTGCAGATCGTCGAGCGTATCCACCGGCTTGCCATCGAAGGCCACCACCACATCGCCGCGCTCGATGCCGGCAGTGGAAAACGCATAGCCCGGATCGGCCACGAATACTCCCTTGGGGGCGACGTTGAGACTGCGTGCCTGCTGGTAGGAAAGACGGTTCAATACGGCGCCGCCGAACTGCAGGAAACTCGCCGGCGAGATCGCGTGCAGGTCACGCACCGCCAGGTCGACGTGCATCGGCTTGCCGCCGCGCTCGATATCCAGACCCACCTTGTCGCCGACGTTGCCGTCGAGCGCATCTTCGAGCGGGTCGAACCGCGTCAGGGCGTGGCCGTCCACTCGCACCAGGATATCGCCCGGTTGCAGGCTGCCGTCCGCCGGGCCGCCGGGGATGACCTGGTCCACCACCAGCATCCCGGTCTGACGCGGGAAGGCTTTGCGCGTCGCGGCCTCGGTGGCGGGGCGCAGGCCGAGGCGGCGCAATTCGTCATAGGCCTGAAACGAGAATACCGTCTCGATGGTGCCGCGCGGGATCGGCTGGCGAGCCTGGATCAGGCGCAAGGCGCGGCGCACGCGTTCCAGAGGCAGGAAGAAACTGGACGCGGCACCCACGCGCGCGCCGGCATTCAGTGCGATCGCCTCGCCATCGATATTGACCACGGGTGAGCCGGAGGAGCCGCCCGAGGTGCCGGAGGCGGCCTGGTAATAGAACGTGTTGAAGTCGTTGTAACTGCCACGGCCGTAGTCGGGTGCTTCGCGATCAAGACGGGCGAGGGTGCCGCTGAGGATGGACAGCTGTTCGCCGGCGTCGTTGCCGACTACGCGGATGTCTTCGCCGACGTGGGCATCTTCCGGAGCCAATGGCAGGCTCACCGGGTTGCTGAAATGCAGATCCTTCGGGTCGTAGTGGTAGAAGCCGAAGTCATGGACGGGATCGCGGTAGATCGGCGTGAGGGCGACTTCTTCGTGATTCTCGAAAACAGCTTCGGCGACGACCGGGCCTGGTTGTACGACATGCCGGTTGGTGAGGATGATGCCGCGCTTGGCGTCCACCACGAATCCGGTGGCCTGACCGCTCAGGTTCCATTCGGTGTCGAAGGCACGGGTGGCATCTACCCTGATGCTGACCACCGCGCTCGAAACTCGATGCAAGGTCTTCGACCAGGCGTCGTCGATGCGGTCGGCGGCCAGCGCCGCCAGCGGCAGGAGCGAAAGGAGAGCGACAGGAGTCGCACGGATCAGACGGCGCATCGCGACCTCCGTTGCCCCGAGTTCAGAAGCGGTAGTCGAAGGCGCGCTCGAACCGGTCCGCGAATTCCTCGGGCGTGAAATGATGGTTCTGGGTGCCGGCGTGTTCGATCTTGATCGAACCGAGCAGAGAGGCGATGTTGCCGGTGGTCTGCCAGTCCATGTCGTTGAGCAGACCATAGAGCAGGCCGGCGCGGTAGGCATCGCCGCAGCCGGTAGGATCGACCTCCACCTGCGCAGCCACCACGCCGATATCGGTGCGTCGGTTGTCGTGATAGATGACCGAGCCCTTCGCGCCGCCGGTGATGATCAACGCATCCACTCGTTCCGCGATCTGGTAAGGGGTGAGCCCGGTGCGTTGATGCAGCAGCTCGCCTTCGTAATCGTTGACCGTGACCCATTTCGCCAGATCGATGAACGCGAGCAGTTCTTCGCCGTCGAACATGGGCAGACCCTGGCCCGGATCGAAGATGAAGGGTATGCCCGCAGCCGCGAACTGGTGAGCGTGATCGAGCATGCCGTCGCGCCCGTCGGGGGCGACGATACCGACGCTCACGCCGGCATCGGCCGGCACTTCGTTGAGGTGCGAGGAATTCATCGCGCCCGGATGGAATGCCGTGATCTGATTATCGCTCAGGTCAGTGGTTATATAGGCTTGGGCGGTATAGGTATCGGGGACCTCGCGTATGAAGCGGCGGTCGATACCGTGGCGGTCCATCCATTCCGCATAGGCGGCGAAGTCGTTGCCCACAGTGCCCATCGGCCAGCCTTCGCCGCCCAGGAGCGCGAGGTTGTATGCGATATTGCCGGCGCAGCCGCCGAATTCCCGGCGCAGTTGCGGCACCAGGAACGAGACGTTGAGCATGTGGACCTTGTCGGGAAGGATGTGGTCCCGGAAACGGCCGTCGAACACCATGATGGTGTCGAAGGCGAGGGAACCGCAGATCAATGCCGACATGCTCTTTCTCCGCCGCTTCAGGCTGATTCGGGCTTCCACGCCAGATCGAGCTGGCGTGCCGCGCGCACGTCGTCCAGCCTGCGTACCGGCAGAGTGTATGGCGCTCCGCGCACGGTATCGGGCTCGCTCTCGGCTTCGGCGCGGATCTTCACCATGGCGTCGATGAAGCCATCGAGTGCTTCGCGCGCCTCGGTCTCGGTGGGCTCGATGAGCAGGCACTCGGGGACCAGCAGCGGGAAGTAGGTGGTGGGCGCATGGAAGCCATAGTCGAGCAAGCGCTTGGCAAAGTCCATGGCGTTGACGCTCAGATCCCTGGCCTGGCGCTTGAGGGTGACGATGAATTCGTGGCTTGCGCGCCGTTGCGGGTAGGCCAGGTCGAAACCGGCATCGCGCAGCTTGACCATCATGTAGTTGGCATTGAGAGTGGAGAACTCGGCCACGCGCTTCATGCCCTCGCGGCCGAGCAGGCGCGCATAGACGTAAGCGCGCAGCAAGACGCCGGCATTGCCCATGAATGCCGACAGGCGGCCGATGCTCTGCGGCAGATCCTTCTCGGTGAGCCAGCGATAGCTGTCGCCCTCGCGCCCGACCACAGGGATGGGCATGAAGGGCAGCAGGCGTTCGCCCACACCGATCGCGCCCGCACCCGGACCGCCACCGCCGTGCGGGGTGGAGAAAGTCTTGTGCAGGTTCATGTGCATCACGTCGAAGCCCATGTCGCCCGGACGCACCTTGCCGAGGATGGCGTTGAGGTTGGCGCCGTCATAGTAGAGCAGGCCGCCGGCGTCATGGACGATGTCGGCGATGTCCTTGATCTTGCGCTCGAACACGCCCAGCGTGGACGGATTGGTGAGCATGATCCCGGCCGTCTTCGGCCCCACCGCGGCCTTCAGTGCATCCAGATCGACGTCGCCGTCCTTGTTGGTGGGCAGTTCCTTCACGGTGCAGCCGCACATCACTGCGGTCGCCGGGTTGGTGCCGTGCGCGGCGTCGGGCACCAGCACTTCGGTGCGTTCGGTGTCGCCGCGTGCCTGGTGATAGGCGCGGATCATGGCCATGCCGGCGAACTCGCCCTGGGCACCGGCCATCGGTGTCAGCGAGACGCCCTTCATGCCGGTGACTTCCCTGAGCATCTCCTGCAGTTCGAACATGCACGCGAGAAAGCCCTGGCCGTGCTTCTCCGGCGCCAGCGGATGGCGGGCGAGCAGTTCGGGCAGCATCGCCAGCGTGTGGCATGCGCGAGGGTTGTACTTCATGGTGCACGAACCCAGCGGATAGAAATGCGTATCGATGGAGAAGTTCTTCTGCGACAGGCGCGTATAGTGGCGCACCACCTGCAGTTCGGAGACTTGGGGCAGCGCGGGCGGCTCGTCGCGAAGCAGCTGGGCTGGTATGCCCTCGACCGCTGCGGCTTGCAGCGGTGCCTGCGCCGTCGCGCGCCGGCCGGGCCGCGAGTGTTCGAAGATCAGCATGGATGGATCGCCCACGTCCCGTCTCTCCTTAGCCCAGCGCCTTGAGCGCTGCTTCGTAATCCGGCTCGTGGCCGATCTCGGGCACGAGCTGGCGATAGACGACGGTGTTGTTCTCGTCGAGCACCACCACAGCGCGCGCGGTGATGCCGGCGAGCGGACCGTCCTCGATGAGCACACCGTAATCGGTGGCGAACTCGCGTCCGCGCATCAGCGAAAGATTGATCACATTATCGAGACCTTCGTCGCCGCAGAAACGGCTCATGGCGAAGGGCAGGTCGGCCGAGATCATCAGCATCACGGTGTCTTCATGCTCGCGCGCATAGTTGTTGAACTTGCGCGTGGATTCGGCACACACCGGGGTGTCGAGGCTGGGCACGATATTGAGCAGCTTCTTCTTGCCCTCGAAATTGTCGAGGGTGACGTCCTGCAGGCCTTTGTCGACCAGACGGAACTCGGGCGCGCTGCTGCCTACTTTGGGCAGTTCGCCGTTGGTGTGGATCTCGTTGCCTTGCAGTGTGATGGTCGCCATATCGATTCTCCTTGCGGTCGGGCAGGTGCCGTCAGGCTACCTGGAGATCACGCAGCACGCGGCTCATGGCTTCGGCGTAGGCTGCGATGTCGGCTTCGGTCTTGGTCTCGGTGGCGCATACCAGCAATGCTTCGCCGAGATCGGGGTGATAGGGCTTGAGCGCCAGGCCGCCCAGGATGCCTTCGGCCGCGAGCGCGGCGAGTACGGCCTCTACCGGGCGGTCGAGACGGAGCACGCACTCATGGAAGTGGGGGCTGTCGAACGCGGCCTCGATGCCGTCGAGCGCGGTGAGTCTGGCGACCAGTTCCCGCGTGTTGGCGAGGCTGGCTGCGGCGACGCGGCGCAGCCCTTCGGCGCCGAGCAGCGACATGTAGATGGTCGCGGCCGTCACCATCAGGCCCTGGTTGGTGCAGATGTTCGAAGTGGCCTTGGAGCGGCGGATGTGCTGTTCGCGCGCTTGCAGCGTCAGGGCATAGCCGGTGCGGCCGTCGAGATCGACTGTACGCCCCACGATACGTCCGGGCATCTGGCGCACGAACGCCTGTTTGCAGCACATGAACCCGAAGTAGGGGCCGCCGGAAGACAGCGGTACGCCCAGTGGCTGGCCTTCGCCGCAGGCGATATCGGCACCGGTCTCGCCCCATTCGCCGGGCGGCTTGAGCAGCGCCAGCGATGTGGGGTTCACGCTCGCTATCAGCAGCGCGTCATGCGCATGCGCCCAATCGGTCAGTTCATCGACCTGTTCGAGCGCACCGAAGAAATTCGGCTGGGCGACGACCAGTGCGGTGAAATCTTCGTCCGCGAAGGCCGCCAGCGCTTTCGGGTCGATGCGTCCGCTCTCGGGGTCGAAGGGGATGTCGACGAATGCGATGCCCTGGGTGCCGGCGATGTTCTCGGCGACTTCGCGATACAGCGGGTTGACCGTGCCGGCGACGAGGATGCGGCGGCTCTTCGAGCCGCGATTCGAGCGTACGGCCATCAGGCAGGCTTCGGCGAGCGCCGAGGCGCCGTCGTAGAGCGAGGCGTTGGAGACTTCCAGGCCCGTGAGCGCGGTCATCATCGACTGGTATTCGTACACCAGTTGCAGCGTGCCCTGGCTGGCTTCCGCTTGATAGGGCGTGTAGGCGCTGTAGAACTCGCCGCGACCGACGATCTCCCACACGGCGGCCGGGATGTGGTGCTCATAGGCGCCGGCGCCGATGAAGCACGACGGCGTGCCGTCGGCGTCGGCACGCGCGTGCATGAGCCGCGTGATCTCCATCTCCGAGGCCGCTTCCGGCACCCCGGGGATGTCATCGACACGCAGTGATGCGGGGATCTCGTCGAACAGTTGCGCGATACTGTCTACGCCGATGGCATCCAGCATCTCGCGGATGTCGCTTTCCGTATGCGGTATGAATGGCATGGCTGCTTCCGGTCCAGGGCTCCGGCGTCGCGGCTGCGGCGCCTAATCAGTGATCTTCGTCGGCCAGGAACTGCGTGTAGGCGGCGGCGTCCATGAGGCCGTCCAGCGTACCGGCATCCTCAGGGCGCAGGCGCATCAGCCAGCCTTCGCCGTAAGGGTCCTGGTTCACGTTTTCGGGGGTGTCGGCGAGGCTGTCGTTGGCCGCGGTGACCTCGCCCGCGAGCGGGCTGTAGACATCCGATGCCGCCTTCACCGATTCGACCACGGCGCAGGCCTCTCCGGCTTCGAGGACGCGGCCGATCTCCGGCGCTTCCACGTAGACCAGGTCGCCCAGCGCTTCCTGAGCGTGATCGGTGATGCCCACGGTGACCGTGCCGTCCGCTTCGGTACGCACCCACTCGTGGCTCTTGGTGTACTTCATATGCTCAGGCACATTGCTCATCGATGCTCTCCCCAGATATGGCGCGGGCCGGGTCTCGCCGGGCCCGCGCCCGGTTTCAAAGTTCGATCTGCGGTGCGCCGTTGCGCACGAACACGGTCTTTACTACGCGCGCCTTCGCCATGCGGCCGCGGATGTCGACCTCGCATTCGGCGCCGGTCTGCGCCGGCACGCGGGCCAGGGCGATGGAACGGTTGAGGGTCGGCGAGAAGGTGCCGCTGGTGACATCGCCTTCGCCGATGCCTGCCACGTGCACCTTCTGGTGGCCGCGGAGCACGCCCTTGTCTTCCAGCACCAGACCGACCAGTTTACGCCCGATGCCGCTTTCGCGCTGACGCTCCAGCGCTGCACGGCCGATGAAATCGCGCCCTTCGGGCTCCCACGCTACGGTCCAGGCCAGGCCGGATTCCAGCGGGGTGACCGATTCGTCCATGTCCGAACCGTAGAGGTTCAGGCCCGCCTCCAGGCGCAGCGTATCGCGCGCACCGAGCCCGCAGGGAGCGACCCCGGCGGCGGCGAAGGCCTGCCAGTACTCGGCGGCCTGCGCGGCGGGCAGCATGATCTCCCAGCCGTCCTCGCCGGTATAGCCGGTGCGGGCCACGAACAGATCGCCGAGTTCGGCGGCGTTGAACGGTTTGAGCGCCAGTGCTGCTTCGCGCGCCGATTCCGGCAGCGCGGTAGCGGCGCGTTCGCGTGCCTTGGGGCCCTGCACCGCGATCATGGCGACGTCCGCGCGTTCGCTGACTTCTACGCCGAATACGGTGGCCTGTTGGCGGATCCAGGCGAGATCCTTGTCGTGGGTGGCTGCATTGACGACCAGCCGGAACCAGTCATCACGCATGAAATAGACGATAAGATCGTCGATAATGCCGCCATCTTCCTGCAACATGCAGGTATAGAGCGCTTTGCCGGGGGTCTTGAGCTTGCCCACGTCGTTGGCGACGAGACGCTGGAGGAATTCGCGTACGCGCGCTCCGGTCAGGTCGACCACGGTCATGTGCGAGACGTCGAATATGCCGGCTTGTTGACGGACCTTGTGATGTTCGTCGATCTGAGAGCCGTAATGCACCGGCATATCCCAGCCGCCAAAGTCCACCATCCGCGCACCCATCGCGAGGTGGCTGTCGTAGAGCGGCGTTCTCATTCCCATGGCTGAAGCCCTCTGGCGCCGTACGGCGCGGCTTGGCGGAAAACAAAGGCGGTAGCCCCGGAGAGTGGCTTACCGCCTGTGGACAGTGCCCAGACCGGGCGCGCGATACGCTCGTCGGCACCCCGGGGCCGGACTCGAAACGGAGTCTTTGCGCGGGCGCGCAGATGATAGCGGATTACGCGATACAGACCAACCGCCCGCCCTCGGTGTAGCGCAGCGGCGGGAGCCTGATATAGAGTGGCCCGGGGGAGGTGAATCGCCCGGCCCGGGGGAGCCCGATGGACTTCGGTCGTCATCGTGCTAGGCTTGAAAAACCACCATATTAAGGAAGAAGTGCGGCTGGTCCCCGGGAACGGGTGTCAGACCCACGGACAGTCACAATCACGGAGACAAGATATGTCCGCGCCGTGTCCGCGCACGCTGTTCCGCGTGCTTGCCTGTGTCGCAGCAATCTCGCTGCTTTCATTGTCTGCCGCCGCCGCCGAAGCGCCAACGCCCGGCTCGGTGCAAGATACCCTGCCGAGCGCGCCGCCTCCCAGGCCGCAGCCGGCGCCACCGCCGGTGGAGCAGAGCCCCCGCGCACAGGCGCCCGCGCCGGGCGGCAAAGCAGTGCCGGTCAAGCGCTTCGAGATCTCGGGCAATACCGTCATCTCGACGGCCGAACTCGATGGCGTGGTGAAAGCGTATATCGGCCGGGCGCTCACGCTCGCCCAGATCTATGAAGTGGCGGATGCACTGACCGACTACTACCGTTCCAAGGGCTATGGCCTGGCCGATGTCACCGTGCCCGCGCAGAAAGTCAGCGACGGCGTGGTCAAACTGGAGGTCATCGAGGGCCGCATCGGCAAGATCGAATTCCAGGGCAACGTGCGCACCCATACGCCGGTGCTGAAGCGGCAGACGCGCAATATCCAGCCGGGCGAGGTCTACCGCACACCGGACATGGAGCGCGACATGTTGCTGCTCAACGATCTTCCCGGCATGCGGGCTCGTGCTGTGGTCAAGCCCGGAGCGGAGTTCGGCACGTCGGATATCCTGATCAAGGCTCAGGAGAAGGCTGTCGATGCCAGTGTGACCGGCGACAACTACGGGCGCGATGCGATCGGTCGCGCGCGCATATCGGCGGATGTGAACGTGAACAGCCCGTTCGGCATCGGCGATCGCCTGAATCTGGGTTTCCTTCACTCGCAGGAGAATCTGCTCAACTACTACAAGGCGGCCTATGGACTGCCGGTCGGTCCGGGCCGTCTGCGCGTTTCGTTCAACCGCACCAGCTACAACGTGGGTACGGACGTATTCGCCAAACTCGACATCACCGGCGACAACACGAACTACCGCTTGGATTACACTTACCCCGCAACGCGAAGCCAACTCGACAACACCTATTACGGTATCGCCGTCACGCATGGCGCCAGCCAGTCGCTGAGTCTCGGATCGCCGATCAGCGAGACCAACCAGAATCTGCTGGAAGTGAGCTGGTTGAAGAGCCATGTCTATACCGATAACGGGTACTACACCGCATCGGCGGTGCTGAGCACCAACGGGCAGAGCAATGACGGCAGCGACCCGGGAGCGCAGAAAGCACGGCTGCAGTTCGACGGCACCTACATGCATCCCTTCGCCGGCCGCTGGGCCTTCCTGGGCGGATCTCGGCCGAGTATTCGCCCGACCCTCTGATCGATACGCAGAAGTTCTCGCTGGGTGGGCCGAGCAGCGTACGCGGCTATCTGCCTTCGGAAGCGCGCGGCGACCGCGGCGCGTTCCTGAGCCTGGAGCTGCGCCGTTATTTCAACATGGGCGCCTTGCCGGTCGGAGTGTCGATCTTCGGCGACAGCGGCAAGGTCTGGACGCTAGCGGCGCTGGGCGCACCGTCTGTCTCGACTGGTCTGAGCAGCGCGGGCGCGGGCCTGATCCTCTGGCCCGGAAGCACGCTGAGCGCAAGCATCCAGTGGGCCAAACCGATCGGCAACTATGTGCCGACCGACGGCGACAACAGCTCCCGCGTGTGGGCGTCGGCCACGCTGCGTTACTGATATCTCGGCTCGCGCGCGTCACCCGGTTCGGGATGCCGGCAGACGTCGCCGACGGACTGCGCATACCTCCGGGTACGATGGCGCTGCGGGTCCTGCCCGGGGGCGCGCCGGGCCGCCGGGCCTTTGCCTGGCCGAGATGCTGAAACCCGGCAGACGCAACCGCGTTTGCCGTCCAATCGAGGTGATGCCGATATGATCGATACGAGTCTTCGCATGCGTCGCTGGCTGCCGGTCGGCATCGCGGCCATCGTCCTCTTTGGCACGGCCATTCCGGCATTTTCCGCATCCATCTCATCAGCCGATGCGAGTGCGTCCCTGCACGCCCTATTCAACACGGCCTGGGCGCGGGAGATGCGCGAGAATCCGGTCGAAGCATCCTACGACGGCGTGCACACCTATGACGATCGCTGGCCCGATCTGAGCCTGAAGGCGATCGCGCGCGAGCATGCTGAAGATATGGATACGCTGAAGCAGCTTGCGCAGATTCCCCGCGACGCGCTCGACAACGAAGATCAGCTCGACTATGACCTGTTCAAATATCGTTATGAGCAGTCGGTGGCGAGCTACGGATTTCATGAATACCTGCTCGCGCTGAACCAGCTCGGCGGTATCCAGACCGAGTACATGCTTGCAAGCAGCATGCCGTTCAAGACCGAGAAGGATTACGCGAACTGGATCGCGCGCCTGCAAGGCTTTGGCACGCACATGGATCAGACGATCGCCCTGCTCGAGCAGGGTATCCAGGAAGGCATCACGCAGCCCAGGGTGGTCATGCAGCGCATCCCGCGCCAGATCGCGGCGCAGATCGTGACCGATCCCAAGGCCAGCAGCTTCTATGGTCCGTTCAAGCAGATGCCGGAGATGATCCCCGCCGCCGAGCAGGCGCGCTTGCGTGCGCTTGCGGCGAAGGCCATCGCCGAGGTCGTGGTGCCTGCGTTCACGCGCATGCAGGCTTTCTTCAACGATCGCTATCTCCCGCATTGCCGCGATACCATCGGCGCGAGCAGCTTGCCTAACGGCAAGGCGTACTACGCCTACCGGGTGCGCGCGTCCACCACCACCGGGATGACCCCGGAACAGGTGCATCAGCTGGGTCTGCGCAAGGTGGCCGAGATCCACGCGCAGATGGAGAAGATCTTCGACCAGCTCAAGTTCAAGGGCAGCTACAAGGATTTTCTGCATTATCTGCGCACCGATCCGCGTTTCTATTACCAGAATCCGGACGACCTGCTCGAGGCGTATCGCGCGGCGGCGAAACGCGTGGATCCGCATCTGGTGCAGTTCTTCGTCACCTCCCAGTTGCCGCACGTGCCCTATGGCGTGCGCAAGATCCCCGACGCACTGGCGCCGGACACCTATCCTGCCTATTCCGTACCGCCCGCGGGGGACGGCACTGTGGCCGGCTACATGGCGGTGAATCTCTTCAAACCGGAATCCCGCCCAAAGTACGAGATCCAGGTGCTGACCTGTCATGAAGCGCGGCCCGGACATCAGTTGCAGATCCCGATCGCCATGGAACTGAAGGATGTCCCCCAGTTCCGCCGCTTCGATTACTACAGCGCCTTCGGCGAAGGCTGGGCACTCTATTCCGAGACCCTGTGCGACGAGATGGGGCTGTACGACGACCCCTACTCGCGCTTCGGCTATCTGGACTACCAGATGTGGCGGGCAGTGCGTCTGGTCGTGGATACCGGTATCCATGCCTTCGGCTGGTCGCGCGCACGCGCGGTGAAGTACTTCGAGGACAACACGGCGCTGAGCGAGCAGAACATCAATACCGAAGTCGACCGCTACATCGCCTGGCCGGGCCAGTCGCTGTCCTACATGGTGGGCGAGGTGCGCATCCAGAAGCTGCGCCACGAGGCAGAGCAGCGCCTGGGAACGCGCTTCGACATCCGCGCTTTCGACAGTCTGGTCCTGAAAAATGGCGCCATCCCTCTGGACCTTCTGAGCCGGGTGGTGGAGCGCTGGATCGGGGCCGAGGAGGCCCAGGCCGCGCACTGAGTGCGCTTGGGGGCTTTGGCGCCGACGCGGTATCATTGACGCCGCGCCCGGCCGGGCGCGGCTTTCTTTTGCAGGCACCGGATACGCCATGAGTCAGATCGAATCTCCCGCGAAGCGCCGCACCACGACCGCTGTGGATGTTGCCGGCGTGGTCATCGGCAGTGCCGCACCCATCGTGGTGCAGTCGATGACCAATACCGATACCGCCGATGCCCGGGCGACGGCCGAGCAGGTCGCGGCGCTGGCGCGGGCCGGCTCGGAACTGGTGCGCATCACGGTCAATTCTGCCGAGGCGGCCGAGCAGGTGCCGTATATCCGCGAACGGCTCGATGCCATGGGCCTCGACGTGCCGCTGGTGGGCGATTTCCACTTCAACGGCCACAAGTTGCTCACCCAGTTTCCGGCCTGTGCCGAAGCGCTGGCCAAGTACCGGATAAACCCGGGCAATGTCGGGCGCGGCGCAAAGCGCGACACCCAGTTCGCGACCATGATCGAGACCGCATGCCGATACGGAAGGCCGGTACGGATCGGCGTCAACTGGGGCAGCCTGGATCAGGATCTGCTCACCCGGCTGATGGACGAGAATGCTGCCTTGTCGGAACCGCGCGACGCGCGCGAGGTGATGCATGAAGCGCTGGTAGTCTCCGCCCTGGACAGCGCGGCGCGCGCCGAGGAACTGGGCCTGGGTCATGACCGCATCGTGATCTCGTGCAAGGTCAGCGGCGTGCAGGATCTTATCGCGGTCTATCGCAAGATCGCCGGGCGCTGCGATTACCCGCTGCATCTGGGTCTGACCGAGGCCGGGATGGGCAGCAAGGGCATCGTCGCCTCGACGGCCGGCATGGCGGTGCTGCTGCAGGAAGGCATCGGCGACACCATCCGCGTGTCGCTGACGCCGGAGCCGGGCGGTGACCGCACGCGCGAGGTCATCGTGGCGCAGGAGATATTGCAGACCATGGGCTTGCGCGCGTTCCTGCCCATGGTGATCGCCTGCCCCGGCTGCGGGCGCACCACCAGCACCTATTTCCAGGAGCTGGCGCAGGACATCCAGTCGTTCATCCGCCACAGCATGCCCGATTGGCGGCAGCGCTACCGGGGCGTGGAGAACATGTCGGTAGCGGTGATGGGTTGTGTCGTCAACGGCCCCGGCGAGAGCAAGCACGCGAATATCGGCATCAGCCTGCCCGGTACCGGCGAACGTCCGGTGGCGCCGGTCTATGTCGACGGCGAGAAGACGGTCACGCTCAAGGGCGAGCGCATCGCCGAGGAATTCCAGGCGCTGGTGAGCGACTATGTCGCGCGCACCTATCCGCCGCATGGATGATGCGTTGCATCATCCGCTTGCGTTTATACCCCTGTGCCGGGCTGCTAGAATGGCGCCCGAGGTGATGATCTATGGGTAAAGGGACCAAATACGTCGCGAAGTCGCCGGACGAGAACGGCCATATCGTCTATACGCCTGAAGAAGATGCGATCTGGGCGGAGCTCTACGCGCGCCAGATGGATATCCTGCCCGGGCGTGCCTGCGACGAATACATGGATTGCCTGGAGCGCCTGGCGCTGCCGAGCGACCGGGTACCACAGTGCACGGAAGTCTCTACACGCCTGCGCGAAGCCACCGGCTGGGAAGTGGCTCCGGTGCCGGCACTGATCAATTTCGACAAGTTCTTCCGTCTGCTGGCCGACAAGAAGTTCCCTGCGGCGTCGTTCATCCGGTCGCGCGAGGAGATGGAGTATCTGCAGGAACCGGACATCTTCCACGAGATATTCGGCCACACGCCGCTCCTGCTCGATCCGCGTTTCGCCGCCTTCACCCATGCCTACGGCGAGGCCGGAGTGAACGCCAGCAAGGAAGACCGCGTGATGCTGGCGCGGCTTTACTGGTTCACGGTCGAGTTCGGCCTGATCAACACCGCCAGGGGCCTGCGCACGTACGGCGCGGGCATCGTGTCGTCGATCGGCGAGACGCGATATGCGCTCGAGAGCGACGTACCGCAGCGCAAGCCGTTCGATCCGATCGACATGTTGCGCACGCCCTACCGTATCGATATCTTCCAGACGGTCTATTTCGTGATCGACAGCTTCGACGATCTGTTCGATCTGGCGCAGATGGATCTCATGGGTCTGATCACGCAAGCGCGGGCCTTGGGCATGCACGCGCCGACATATCCACCCAAGGAACAGATCGGGCAGAGCGCCTGATCTTCACTGTCAACAATCGAGGTAGATGATGAGCGATCTCGCCGACAAGCACTGTGTTCCCTGCGAGGGCGGCATCCAGCCGCTGACGCGCGAGGAGGCCACCCGTTATCTGAACAAGCTGATCAGCGAATGGGAATTGAGCGAAGACGCCAGGGAGATCCGCCGCGACTTCACGTTCAAGGGCTTCAACAAGACCATGGGTTTCGTCAACGCCATCGCGTGGATCGCCAATGCCGAAGGGCATCACCCGGATCTGGAAGTCGGCTTCAACCATTGCCTGGTGCGGTTCACCACGCACGCCATCGGCGGTCTGTCGGAGAACGATTTCATCTGTGCGGCCAAGGTGGATGCCCTGCTGCCGAAGAAATAGCGGCAGGCGCAGATCCGATCTGAAAAGGCCCGGCACCGCCGGGCCTTTGTCATTCTAGGGTGTCACCACCGCGGGGGCGAGCTCTTGCGCCACCATCCGGTCGGCGATAGCGAGATCGGCCTGGTCGACACTGTCGATATCGCGCGTGAGCGCTTCCAGTATCCGACACTGGATGGCGCCCCGGTGTTTGGCTTGCGCGTAGGGGATGTGGCGGAACATCACCATGGAGTAACGGGGCACGAACACGCCCGGGTGGCGCCGCTCGAGCACCCAGCCGAGTTCTTTCTGCAACTGGAACTTGGGGTCGCGCACCGAGTCGCGCATCTCGACATAGTTTTCCAGCGCCATGTCGGCGATGGCGTTGGCATCGTCCACGCGGCGCTTGCTGAAAGCCGGCAAGGCACGGTTCCAGTCGCCGCCACATTCGTCCACACACTCGTCGAGTATGCGGCAGTCTTCGAACGCGCAATTCATGCCCTGGCCATGGAAAGGGACCACGGCATGTGCCGCATCGCCGATCAGTACAGCCTGGCCGTCTGCATGCCACGGATTGCAGCGCACGGTACCCAGCATCCCTGTGGGGTTGGCGAAGAAGCTCTCTTCCAGGTCCGGGATCAGCGCCAGCGCGTCGGGGAACTGGCGCTGGAAGAAGTCGGTCACGGCCGCCGGCGAGTCCAGCGCGGCGAAGCTGTTCTCGCCTTCGTGAGGCAGGAACAGGGTGACGGTGAAGCTGCCGTCGAGGTTGGGCAGCGCGATCAGCATGTAGCCGCCACGCGGCCAGATATGCAGCGACTCGGCATCCATCAGGTGCCTGCCGTGTGCGCCCGGCGGGATGGTCAGCTCCTTGTAGCCATGCGCGAGCATCTCTTCGCTGGTGTCGATATCGAGCTGGCGTTTCAGAGCATGACGGATCGGCGAGCCCGCGCCATCGGCCGCGATGACCGGGGCAGCGATGAGCGTCTCTTCGGCGCCGGTCGCGGTGTCGCGAAGCGTGAGCGCGGAAGTGGCGAGGTCGAAGTCGCGGCTTTCCTGCTCGAAGTGGATATCCACCCGGCCGGTGGCCTCGGCGGCATCCATGAGCAATGCGTTCAGTCCACCGCGTGAGACCGAATAGATGACCTCGTCCGCATGCTGACTGTAGGGCTGCAACTGAGTGGCGCCATCCAGGGCATGGATCATGCGCCCGCGCATGGGGATGAGTAGATCGCGGACGGCATCCGCCAGCCCGGCGCGTTCGAGGGCGAGGATGCCGCGCTCGGCCAGTGCCAGATTGATCGAACGTCCGGCGCTGATGTCGTGGCGGCGCAGATCCACGCGTTTCTCGTAGATATCCACGGCAAAGCCCCGGCGCGCGAGCAGCACCGCGAGCAGCGAGCCCGCCAGACCGGCCCCCAGCAGAGTGACGCGGCCATCATCCGCCATGACTGCTCTCCAGTTCGGCCTCGAGGATATCGACGAAGCGGGCGGCGTCGGCGAAGCTGTTGTAGAGCGGGACGGGGGCGATACGGATCACATCCGGTTCGCGCCAATCACAGACCACGCCGGCGCGCTCCAGCCCCTCGAAGACCGCGCGTGCCCGGTCACGCTCGGCCTTGACGCGCAAGGAAAGCTGACAGCCGCGCGCATCCGGGTCGGTCGGCGTGATGCTCTCGATACGCTCGCCGAGGCGGCTGATCAGTTTGCGTTCGAGGAATGCCGTGAGCGCGACCGATTTCTCGCGCAGAAGGTGCATGCCCGCCGCGTCGAAGATGCGCAGCGAGGCCAGTACCGGTGCGAGCGCGAGGATGGGCGGGTTGGAGAGCTGCCAGCCTTGCGCGCCGGGGATGGGACGGAATTCAGGACCCATCCTGAAGCGGCTGGCCTTGTCGTGCCCCCACCAGCCGGCGAAGCGGGGCAAGGTGGCATCCTGGGCATGGCGGGCATGCACGAAGCATCCCGCGACCGCACCCGGGCCGCCGTTCATGTACTTGTAATTGCACCAGACCGCGAAATCGACATCCCAGTCGTGCAGAGCCAGCTCGAGATTGCCGACGGCATGCGCGAGATCGAAGCCCACGCGGCAGCCGCGCCGGTGCGCGAGCCGGGTGATCTCGGCCATGTCGAAGGCCTGGCCGCTGTAGTACTGCACGCCGGGCAGCATCACCAGCGCGATGCGCTCGCCTTCGGTTTCGAGCAGGGCGGCGATGTCTTCGGTGCGGATCTGATGCTCGCCTTGGCGCGGGCCGATCTCGAGCAGGGCTTCGGCCGGGTCCAGACCATGGAAGCGCACCTGCGATTCGGCGGCGTAGCGGTCCGAGGGAAAGGCCGGCTTCTCGATCAGCAGTTTATAGCGGTCGGCAGTCGGGCGGTAGAAACTCACCATCATCAGATGCAGGTTCACGGTGAG
Source organism: uncultured Pseudomonadota bacterium (assembly GCA_963739695.1). Classification (GTDB taxonomy): domain Bacteria; phylum Pseudomonadota; class Gammaproteobacteria; order Natronospirales; family CAVUBB01; genus CAVUBB01. The sequence continues at coordinate 103,741 of CAVUBB010000001.1, forward strand.
CGTGTTCATGTTCACCACTTCGCCGGGTTCGGCGCCGACGACCCGTGCGGTGGAGTCGGTGAGAAACTCGTGATACGGGAGCCACGCATGCGCGGCATCGGTATGTCCCTTTACCCCGAGCCGGCGCCAATCCGCGAGGACTTCTTCGATGACAGCCGCGGTGTCTTTCGGCTGCAGGCCGAGGGAGTTGCCGCACAGATAGATCGTGTCAGTGCCATCGGCATGGGGCGGGATATGGAACCGCTCCCGAAACGCGGCCAGCGCATCGCGGTCGTCCAGATCGCGCGCTTCGCGCATATCGGCATGCGGACTCATGCGTCCTCCAACGGGTAGATGAGCGGGCGGCTCGGCGCCGCGTCGGTGAGAAAAGCGGGGATCTGCAGGTCGAGCAGATAGAGGCCGTCGCTGACGACATCGGGTACGTAGATCATCTCGGTGATCGTGGCCTGCGGGCGCGTCGCTTGTGCTGCATCGCGACTGCCGGGCGGCAGACCCCAGAAGGTGCGGTGTGCTGCCAGGCGCCCTTCGTCGTGCATGGGATCGAGCGAGGGCAGGTCCACCAGCACATGTTCGATCCCGGCGGCCACCAGGCACGCTATCGCCTCGACGCTCATCCAGGGCGGCGGTGCGCCCAGATCATAGTCGCGCTCGCGTTTGCTCTCGGGATTGGGCAGGGTGCGAACGATCATTGCCTGACAGGCTCCGCGCGCATCGAGCGCGGCCAGCGCTGCCGCCACAGACGGCCCCGTGACCATACCTTCCTCTGGCTGGACACTGATCAGTGCCGCGACGGACGGGCCCGAGCGAAGCAGCGCGCCGATATGGACCGGTTGATCGACTATATGCCCGATGCACTCGGTATGGGTGCCGTTGCAGTGAGGGACGAGTTCGAGCGCATGTACGTTGCAGGTGCCGCCGCGCCGTGTGTCACCGACGAAGCCGTCGCCTTCGAGTGTGCGGGCCTGTGCGGCCTCGGCGCCGAAGAAGCGCGGTTGCGCGCCGTCAAACCGGAGCGGGATCGAGATATCCACAGCGCGCGCCGGATCGGCCCGCCAGGTATGCTCGCCGTGTTCGAAGACGATGCGGCTCAAAGGAAGCGCCCTTCGTCCAGCTGCAGCCATTCGAGCGCGCTGCCGTGCAGCAGCCGGGCCCGGGTCCCGGTATCCAGGTCCATGGATTCGATCAGGGAGCCGGGCACGTGCTCGCCCAGCGGGAAGGGGTAATCGCTGCCCAGCGCGATGCGGCCGGCACCCATCAAGCCGAGCATATACCGCAGTATGTCGGCGTCGTGGACCAGGGAATCGACGTAGAAGCGTCCGATGTAATCGCGCGGATTGACGCTGTTGCGTACCGCGCAGAGGTCGGGCCGCACATCGAAGCCGTGCTCGATACGGCCGATGGTGGCGGGGAAGGAGCCGCCGCCGTGCGCGAAGGCGACGCGCAGGTGCGGCAGGCGCTCGAATACGCCGCCAAAGATCATCGAACAGATCGCCAGCGAGGTTTCGGCAGGCATGCCCACCAGCCAGGGCAGCCAGTAATCGGGCATGCGTTCCTTGCCCATCATGTCCCAGGGATGCACGAACACTGCCATGCCGAGTTCGGCTGCGGCCTGGAAGAACGGAAACAGTTCCGGCGCATCCAGGTTCCAGCCGTTCACGTGCGACCCGATCTGCACCCCCGCCAGCCCGAGCTCCTCGCGGCAGCGTTCCAGTTCACGGATGGCCAGCGCCGGCGCCTGCAGGGGCACCGTACCCAGGCCGACAAAGCGCCGGGGGAATTCGGTGACGATGCCGGCGATATGGTCGTTGAGCTGCCGGCTCAGGTCGAGCGCATGGTCGGGCTTGGCCCAATAGCTGAACATCACCGGCACGGTGGACAGGACCTGCACATCGACGCCATGGGCGTCGCATTCATGCATGCGCGCGCCCGGGTCCCAGCAATTCGCCTGGATCTCCCGAAAAGCCTTGCCGTCGATCATCATGCGCGCACAGCCGGGGCCGTGATGATCCAGCTGCACGAAGCCGCCGTAGCCGTAGCGATCGCTCAGGTCGGGCCAGTTTTCCGGCAGGATATGGGTATGGATATCGATCTTCAGCATCGGCCGCGCTCGCTTCTCATATGGGGCTTTAGTTCTTGCGCGGCGGCATCACGGTGCCGCAGTGCTCGCAGGTTCGATGCTCTTCGCTGGCATAGAATCGGTCGAACACGGGCGGGAACTGATTCTCGATATCGGTGAGCTTGAAGTACTCCTCGTAGAGCAGCGCGTTGCAGTTCTCGCAGAACCACATCAGGCCGTCCTGCTCTTCGGGCAGACGTTTGCGTTCGATCACAAGGCCTACCGATTCGCTCAGACGTTGCGGCGAATGCGGTACCTTCGGCGGCAGCAGGAATATCTCGCCGGCGCGGATTGGATAGTCCACCGGTCTGCCGTCCTGCATGGTCTTGAGAACCATCTCGCCTTCGATCTGGTAGAAGAACTCGGGGCCCTCGTCGTAGTGGTAGTCGCTGCGCACATTAGGTCCACCCACCACCATGACGATGAAATCACCTTCGGGATAGACGACCTTGTTGCCCACCGGCGGTTTGAGCAGCTCGCGGTGCTCGTCGATCCAGTGCTGGAAGTTCAGGACTTTCATCTCGTTCATGGCATGCTCCTCGCTGTGCGCCGGCGGCTCAGTCGCCGATGGTGGCGATGCATTTCAGTTCGATCGCGATCGGCGTCGGCAGTGAACTGATCTCGACGGTGGTGCGTGCCGGCTGGTTGTCGCGGAAGTACTCGGCGTAGAGCTTGTTGTAAGCCTTGAAGTCGCGCTGCATGTCGGTGAGGAACACGGTGACGTCCACCAGGCGGTCCCAGCTCGAACCGGCTTCTTCGAGGATGGCGCGGACGTTATCGAAAACCGACCTGCACTGGGCTTCGATATCATGGTCGACGACATTGCCTTGGGCATCGACGGTGACGCCGGGGATGGCTTTGCTGCCGCGCTGGCGCGGGCCCACGCCGGAGAGGAACAGCAGGTTGCCGACACGGCGCGCGTGCGGATAGAGCCCGACGGGCTCCGGCGCGCGCTGCGAATCGATCCTGTCGCCGTTATCGCTCATCGCTCCTCCGCGGGCTTTGGGGTGCTGGTGTAGTCGATGCAGACATTCTTGGCTTCGGTGAAGAAGCGCATGGCCTCGAAACCGCCTTCGCGACCGATGCCGGAAGCCTTCATCCCGCCCATGGGTACGCGCAAGTCGCGCAGCATCCAGGTGTTCACCCAGATCAGACCGGCATCGATGGCAGCGGCCACGCGGTGGCAACGCGATACGTCCTGGCTCCAGATCGAGGCGGCCAGACCGTAGGGCGTGCTGTTGGCCCCGGCGATCGCATCGGCTTCCGAGTCGAAGGGGATCAGCGTGACCACGGGCCCGAAGATCTCTTCCTGGTTGGTGCGGCAGGCCGCGTCGAGACCCTCGATCACTGTGGGGGCCACGAACCAGCCCTCGGCGCAACGGCCGTGCAGGGGCACGCGTTTGCCGCCGCACAGGACCTGCCCGCCTTCCGCACGCGCGAGTTCGACATAGGAGAGGACTTTCTCCATATGCGCTGCCGAGACCAGTGCACCCAGATCGCTGTTGTCATCCAGTGGATCGCCGACTGTCAGTGCTTTCGCGCGGGCGACGAAGGCGTCGCGAAAGCGCGGATACAGACTGCGCTCGACGAAGACACGCGAACCGCACAGGCAGATCTCGCCCTGGTTCGAGAACGCGGCGCGAAGACTGCCGTCGACGGCAGCCTCGAGATCGCAGTCCGCGAACACCACAGTGGCGTTCTTGCCGCCGAGCTCGAGCGAGAGTTTCTTGAAGCGCGGGGCCGCCCGGGCGGCGATGTCTTCGCCGGTACGCGTGCCGCCGGTGAAAGAGATCGCGCAGACATCGGGATGGTCCACTAACGCACGGCCCACAGCCGGGCCGGTGCCGTGGACGATGTTGAGCACACCCGGCGGCAGGCCCGCCTCGATGCACAGCTTGCTGAACAGATACGCCGTCATCGGCGTGATCTCGGAGGGTTTGGCGACCACGCAGTTGCCTGCCGCCAGCGCCGGCGCGATCTTCCAGGTGAAAAGATACAGCGGCAGGTTCCACGGCGAGATGCAGCCGACCACGCCCAGCGGCTGGCGCAGGGTGTAATTGATGGCGCCCTGTTCCATGGCGTGCGCTTCGCTCGCGAACTGGGTGGCTGCGGCGGCGAAGAAGCGCATGTTGGCGGCGGCGCGCGGGATGTCGACGCGCCGCGCGAGGCTTACCGGCTTGCCGTTATCGGTGCTCTCCGCGCGTGCCAGTGCTTCCAGATCGCGCTCGATCAGCGCCGCTATAGCGAGCATGCAGCGGGCGCGCTGGTCCGCGGGGGTGGCGCGCCAGCCGGGAAGGGCGGCGTTGGCCGCGTCGACCGCCGCGGCGACATCGATGGTGCCGGAGTCGGGGATGCGCGCATAGATCTGGCCGGTTGCCGGTTCCAGATCGTCGAGCCAGCCGCCGCCGAGTGCGGGCTGGAGCTTGCCGTCGATGTAGTTCTCGATACTGTCCATGGGTCGGACCTACAGGCTGCCCGTGCGCCCGCCATCCACGGGCAGGTTGATACCGTTGATGTAGGCCGCGGCCGGCGAGGCGAGGAAGGCGATGGCGGCGGCAGTCTCTTCGGGTTCGGCGAAGCGGCCAGCCGGCACCTGGGCGAGCGCCGCCTTCTCCACATCGTGAAAGCTGCGCCCTTCCTTTTCGGCGCGGGCTTCGAACAGGCTCTGCAGGCGCTCGGTGCGGGTGAAGCCGGGTAGCACGTTATTGACCGTGATGCCCCAGGGCGCGAGTTCGCTGGCCAGGGTCTTGGCCCAGCTCGCCACCGCACCGCGGATGGTGTTGGATACGCCGAGACCGCGGATGGGCTCTTTTACCGAAGTGGAGATCACGTTGATGACGCGCCCATAACCGGCTGCGCGCATGCCGGGCAGCACAGCCTGGAGCAGGGTCTGACTGGCCAGGAGGTGGCGGCGGAAGGCGGTCTCGAATTCGCTCGCGGCCGCGGCATGCGCCGGCCCGCCCGGCGGGCCACCGCTGTTATTGATGAGGATATTCACCGGGTGTTCGCCCGCGAGCGCAGTCGCTTTATTCGCCAGCGCCGCGGTGTCGTCATAGTCGAGTACGAGATAGCGGTGTTCCTGGCCGGCATCTCGGGGCAGGGTGGCGCACAGCGCCGCAAGCTCAGCCTCGCTGCGCGCGCAGGCGGTCACGCTGGCACCGGCCGCGGCCAGCGCGATGGCTGTAGCACGGCCGATGCCGCGGCTGGCACCGCCCACGAAAGCATGTCTGCCGGTGAGTTCGATATGCATAGCTCTTCCCGTCCGGCGCCCGCGCCGGTTGCGTTCAGTCTTCGCCGGGCACCTGTGCCCCCGGACAGTCGATACTGTACCAGCCGCCGTCGTCGTCGAGGCGCAGCGCGGTGAGACGTCCGCCCCACAGGCAGCCGGTATCGAGCGGATAGGCGTTGTGGCCGCTGACTTCGCCCAGCGTCGACCAGTGCCCGAACAGGATGTGCTGGCGTGCGCTGGCGCGGCCCGGCACTTCGAACCACGGCATCAACGGCTCCGGCTGGGTGCCGGGCGGCCCCTTGTGCTCGAGGTCGAGGCGACCGTCGGCGTCGCAGTAGCGCATGCGCGTGAAGCAATTGATGATGAAGCGCTCGCGCTCGTGTCCGGCGAGCTCGTCCGACCACTGGGCAGGTTCGTTGCCGTACATGTTGGCGAGCAGCTCTCGATAACCGGGCCCGCGAAGCACGGCCTCGACCTCGTGCGCCAGCGCCAGCGCGGTCTGGATGTCCCATTGCGGCGCCAGGCCGGCATGGACCAGCGCGTAGCCCAGATCCGGGTCGCTGTGCATGAGCGGACGCTGGCGCAGCCACTCCAGCAATTCGTCGCGGTCGGGGGCATCGAGCACTGGCAGCAGCGTCTCGTCCTTGCCCTGAGGTTCGCGCAGGCCCTCGCCGAGTGCGAGCAGGTGGAGGTCGTGGTTGCCGAGCACCGCCACCGCGCGCTCGCCCAGGCTGCGTACGAAGCGCAGGCTGTCGAGGGACTTGGGGCCACGGTTCACCAGATCGCCGGTGAACCAGAGCCGGTCTTCGGCCGGGTTGAAGCGGACCCTGTCCAGCAGGCGCTGGAGGTCGTCGAAACAGCCTTGTACGTCGCCGATGGCGAAAATAGCCATGAATTCGGTCTCAGATCAGTTGCCTGGCGGCACGGCTCAATGCAGGAGCCCGGGAACTGCCAGGGTGAATGGTGCGATGGGGGCGTCGAAACGCTCACCCTCGTCGGTCTGCATCTGATAGCTGCCTTCCATCGCGCCTACCGGTGTCTCGATCACCGCGCCACTGGAATAACGGAAACCTTCGCCCGGGCGCAGGTGGGGCTGTTCGCCCACAACACCGTCCCCGCGTACTTCTTCGACCTTGCCGTTGGCGTCGGTGATGATCCAGTGGCGGGAGAGCAACTTGGTCGCCACCGTGCCGTGGTTCTGGATGGTGATGGTATATGCGAATACGAACCGGGCCCGTTCGGGCTCCGACTGTTCCTCGACAAAGTCGGTGTCCACATCGACACGGATGTCATGTCTGGAATCGGTCATCGGCTCCTCGGTACCGCCCTGGGGCTGGCTTGCGCTCCACAAAAGGGGGGATTTTAACCCGAAATGGACCGGCGCCGGGAACCGTCAGGACAGGCGCACGGCGAGGACGTCGCAGGGAGCCGAGCTCAAGATGGATTTTTCCGTGGAACCGAGCAGGATGGCGAGCCCGTGGCGCTCCCGGCTGCCGAGCACGACGAGGTCCGCATCCTGCTCCTGCGCCACGCGCACGATCTCGGCCTTGATATTGCCCACTTCGACGTGTTGCGGAGCACGTTCCAATCCCAGGCGGTCCGCCAGTTCCGCGAGACGGCGGCGAGCGCCTTCGACCAGTTCACTCTCCATATCCACGGGCGGCGGCAACAGCGCTTCGCCCGCCGGATCGACCGGGATGAACTCGACCACATGCAGCAGGCTCACCTCGGCCTGCAGCGGGCGTGCGATCTCGAGGCCGCGCCGGGCGACGGCCTCGCTGTCTTCGCTGAGATCCAGAGCCAGCAGGATATGTCGGTAGCTCATCGTCCGAGGCTCCTCTCCTTCGAACCGCAGCCCCAACTATATAGGAGCGCGGGCCCGCGGCCTATGGGGTATGGCTCAGGTGGCGGGCAAGGGCGGCGAAGCCTGCAGGGCTTACGGTTTCGGGGCGGGCCCCCGGATCGAGCCCCGCGCGCTCCAGAGCGGCGATGTCGGCGAGGCTGCGCAGGGCGTTGCGCAGGGTCTTGCGGCGGTGGCTGAATGCGGTACGCACCAGAATCGCGAACAGAGCCGGATCGCCGACCTCGAACGGCGGCACCGTATGCGGCACCAGGCGCACGATGGCCGATTCGACTTTGGGTGGCGGTGTGAACGCGCCGCGTCCGACCTCGAACAGCGGCTCGACGCGGCAGCGCTGGGCAAGCATCACGCTCAGACGCCCGTAATCGGGCTCCCCCGGCCCGGCCGCCATGCGCTCGACCACCTCGCGCTGGAGCATGAAGGTCATGTCCGTGATGACCTCGGCCTGGCTGAGAAAGTGGAACAGCAGCGGCGTGGAGACGTTGTAGGGCAGATTGCCCACCAGGCGTATCGGACCGGGGCCGGCAATATCGACAAATTCGACCTCGAGGGCGTCACCCTGGACCACGTGCAGGCGACCGATGGTCGATACCTTTGCTTGCAGCTCGGGGATCACATCCCGGTCGAGCTCGACGGCCCACATCTCGCCCGCGCGTTCGAGCAGGGGCGCGGTGAGCGCACCCAGGCCGGGGCCGATCTCGATGATGCGATCGCCGGGCTGCGGCGCGATCGCGGCGACGATACGTGCGATCACGTTGCGGTCGTGCAGGAAGTGCTGGCCGAAGCGTTTGCGGGGTCGGTGGCCGCTCATCGGCGCGACGCGCCCGCAAGATCGCGCGCAAGCTCTACCGCGGCACGCAGGCTGCCTGGGTCGGCTCGCCCGCTGCCGGCAAGATCGAGTGCGGTGCCGTGATCGACCGAGGTGCGGACGATCGGCAGGCCCAGGGTGACGTTCACCGCGCGCCCGAAGCCGGCATGCTTGAGTACGGGCAGGCCCTGGTCGTGGTACATGGCCAGCACGGCGTCACAGCCCTCGAGCCGGGCCGAGGTGAAAGCGGTGTCGGCCGGGATCGGTCCGTCGAGGTCCAGGCCCTCATCGCGCAAAGCCTGCATCACCGGAGCGATTGTGTCGATCTCCTCGCGGCCGAGATGGCCGCCCTCGCCGGCATGCGGGTTGAGGCCGCAGACCAGGATACGGGGCCGGGCGATACCGAAGCGTGTGCGCAGGTCGCGGTGGAGGATGCGCGATACGCTCTCGAGGCGCTCGCGGGTGATCGCGGCGGGCACTTCGCGCAGCGGCAGATGGGTGGTGACGAGTGCGACACGCAGGGCATCTGCGACGAGCATCATCACCGGCACTGGGGCGCGGCAGCGCGCGGCGAGGTATTCTGTGTGTCCGGTGAACGGATGTCCGGCTTCGTTGATAACACCCTTGTGTACCGGCGCGGTCGCCATGGCGGCAAATTCCCCGCTCAAGCAGCCGTCGGTGGCGCGGTCGAGGAGCGCGAGCACATGCCCGGCATTGGCCGGATCCAGCCGGCCCGCAGTCACCGGGGCGGTCGTCGGGATGTCGATCACTTCGATCAGACCAGGGCCGGTTTCGCCATACGGGCCGAGGCGGACATCCATATCCAGTGCTCGCGCCCGGGCCGAGAGGACCCGGGAGTCGCCCAGAAGCACCAGACGCGTACCTGGGCTGCCGGCCGCGGCGACCCGCAGACACAGCTCAGGGCCGACGCCCGCGGGTTCTCCGCAGGTCAGCGCGATCGCCAGTGGCGGAGTCTCGCGCTGCGGATCGTCCGCGGTTTCGGCGCTCACTGGGTATCGTAGTACTTGATATAAGCCTGGTCGCGCAGCGAATGGACCCAGATCTCGGTCTGCTCTTCGAGTTTGCGGCGGCGGATGGCCTGGTAGGCCTTCTGCTTCTGCACCTGGGCGGTCTGATCTTCCTTGCGGCGCCCCAGCACCTGCACGATGTGCCAGCCGAACGGGGTCTTGAACGGCTGACTGATCTCGCCGACCTTGAGCTTGTCCATGGCGTCCTGGAACTGCGGTACGTACTGGCCGGGGTTGGCCCAGCCCAGGTCGCCGCCCTGGCTGGCGGAGCCGCCGTCGTCGGAGTATTTCTCCGCCAATTTGGCGAAATCCGCACCGTTTTCTATCTGTTTTCGGATGTCAGCCAGCTTGCTGCGGGCCTGCTCGTCGCTGACGATAGCGTTGGTACGGATGAGGATATGGCGCGCGTGAGTCTGCGTGACCAGCACCTTGTTGGCGGTGCGCGTGTCGGCGAGTTTGACTATATGGAAGCCGCTGGGGCTCTTGATCACCCCGGAGACCTGGCCCGGTTTCATATTGAGCACTTCGGACGCGAAGATGGTCGGCAGCTCCGAGCCTTTGCGCCAGCCCAGGTCGCCGCCCTTGAGTGCCTGCTGACCATCGGAATTGGCGACCGCAGTCTCCGAGAAATCCGCACCGGCCTTGAGCTTCTTCTCGATCGCATCCGCGCGTTCCTCGGCCTTCTTGGTCTCGTCCGGCGTGGCGTTCGCGGGCAGCGCGATGAGGATGTGGTAGAGGTGGTATTCGGTGTCGTTCCCGCTCTGCTCGGCCTGGCGGCTCAGATACTGGTCTACTTCGCGCGGCGTCACCGCGATGCGCGCTTCGACGGCCTGCTTCTGCACTTCGTTGATGATCATCTCGCGCCGGATCTCGGCCCGATAACTGGCATAGCTGATGCCCTGGCTGGCCAGAGCTTTCGGCAACTCGCTCATGGACACGCCGTTGCGGCCGGCGATGTTGGAGATCGCGCGGTTGAGCTGGTCGTCGGAGACCGTGATTCCGCCTCGATCCGCCGCCTGAAGCTGGAGTTGCTCCATCACCATCTGATCGAGCACCTGTTTGCGCAGGATATCTTCCGGCGGGAGGCTGGTCTGCTGCTGTGCGAGGCGCTGCTTGATCTCGTGGATGCGGTCGTCAAGCTCGGTCTTGGTGATCACGTCGTCGTTCACCACCGCTGCGATATCGTCGAGCAGTACACCTTGTGGCTTTGCCGGTGCCGACTGCTGCACAGCCGGAGGTGCCGGCGTGACGGGCGTAGTGGCGGCGGTTGTGCCGGTTGCGGCGGTTGCGGCGAGCGGCGCGAGCAGCAGGGCAAGGATCATGCCACGGCCCGAAAAGCGGGGTTGAGACATCAGAACTCCAGTAGAATCAGTTACTTTGATAGCCAAGGATACCACGTTCAAGGAAGTCATCGAGACGGCGGCCGACGCTGCCGAGGCCCTTCAGTTCGAGCTGGAAGAACAGTGCCGAGTCCGTCTCTCCCGTACTGGTCACGAAGTGCCGGGTGACAGCCTGGAAGGCCCAGCAGCAGGTCTCGTATTGCAGACCGGCGAAGCTCTCCAGAGTCACATGATCCTTGATCGAATAATTCCAGCGCCCGACCATACTTACATTCCGCGTCAGCGGCCAGGAGAAAGACAGATCAGTCTGTTTGATCTGGCCGCGGTGGAAGCGATAGCTGGCATTTACCACCTGCCGCGGTCCCGGGGCATACTGCAATTGCAACGATGCCAGCTGCGGGTCGCGCGTGGTCGGGCTCCACTGCATGTTCGCCGACGCGCTCCAGGCGTCACCCAGGGCCAAGCGCGATTCTGCCACCCAGTCCGAGCGCGTTGCCGTCTCGACCGGTCTCGATGGCGTCAGTTGGACGCGACGATCGGCAAAGTAGTGTATCTGACCGATGCTCGCCTCCAGGAGTTCCTTGCCACTGGATTTGTCGAGCAGGCGCGAGGTCAGCGCATAGCTGATCTGGTTCGCATCACCCAGCCGATCGGTGCCGGTGAAACGGTTCTCGGTGAACAGCTGCAGCATGTTGAACGTCGGCAGGCCCGTATCGAAGCGCGGGATCTGGTCCTGGTTGCGGTATGGCACGTAGAGATAGAACAGCCGTGGCTCCAGCGTCTGGATGAGATCGCCGGTGCTGCCGGCGTCACGGGTGAAATAGAGGCCCGAGTCGAGGCTGAAGATCGGTGCAGTGCGCGATATCCCGTCCGGCTGAGACGGACCGGGGTTCAGCAGCGAATAGTGCGCCGCGCTCATGCCCACGGTCGGAGTCACGTAGTAACCGGGTGTACCGAAGGTATAGCTGGCGCGAGGCTCGAGATCCAGTCGCAGGGCGTTGGTATGGCCGCCGAGCTGGAAGCGCGTGAATTCCGTATCGACGCTGTAGGCCGGGCCGAGTCCCGTATCGTCAGAGGACCAATCAAGGCTCACGCGGGGCAGAGTGCGATACGGGGTCGTGATCTTCAAAGTGGTCGGGTTCAGGGTTTGGATAGACTGAGCAATGGTGGCGAATTGCCAGTTCGTATCCGTATAGCCCAGCCGCAGCACGCTGGGTTGGCTGACCGTAGTGGCTACCGCAAGACTGTTGCCGAAATCGGTGAAGTAGAGCGGGTCCGAGACGTGATTCAGATTGGCCGAGAACGTCCAGCTGTCGCCAAGATCGGTCTTCTGATCGTAATGCAGATTGTCTCGCGTCGCCCCCGTCACGCGATCATTCGCCAAATAGCTGACGTTGGTGCGGCCTGCTGTCGATTCAGTCAGGTACCGGTACTCGAGATTGGTCATGATGCCGCGCCGGGTCATGTTGCGCGGTGTGATGGTCGCATCCATATCCGGCGCGATGTTCCAGTAATAAGGAATCTCGATCTCGGTACCAGTCGTCCCGCGGCCACCAAAGCTGGGAGCGAGGAAACCCGATTTGCGGCGGTCGTCCAGCGGGAAGGAGATATACGGTGTATAGAAGAACGGCACCCCGAAAAAATCGACATGCACGTTGTGGCCTGTCCCTACCCCTGCTGCGTGGTCGAGATCGAGCTCGGGCGCGAGCAATTCCCAATCGGTGTCTCCAGCCGGGCAGGTCGTGTAGGAGACGTCGCTCAGTCTGCTGTGGTCCTGGTCCAGCGTCTCGACGGTACTGGCGGCGCCGCGGCCATGCCGCTGGGGCAGAAAATATTCGGCGTCGCTTAATTCGCCTTTACCTGAATCAAGGTTGTAATGGCCCTTGTCGCCGTCGGCACTCAAGGTAGGGCTGGCGTAATGCACGTTGCCCTCCACTCTCACGGTGCGGTCTCGGCTGTCATATTCGGCGCGGTCGGCCTTCAGTTCGCGCTGACCCTGGCGTATGTCGACGTTGCCGCTCAGCACCGAGACACCCTGGCGCACAGCCTTGCTGCGATCGGCGTCGATAAGCGTCGGCTGTTCGGAATCGGGCCCGGCCGGAGGCGGCGGCGGAGGTGGCGGCACCGGGCACAGCGACCATTGATCCGATACGGGTGGTGCCGGAGTGCTGCCGGAAAGGTCGGCAGGATCCGCGGCGCTCACGGCAGTGAGCGTGAACGCGAGCGCGAGCGCTGCCCCCACCAAGCCGAGTGGCGCGCGCCATCTGCCGAGCCGATGCATCAAATCACTGTCCTGTTGCAGATGCTGCCGATGCCGTCCGACCCGGTGGGCCGCCGGGCATCGAGGATGGCGCGTATTATCCGGACTTGCCGGCTTCGCGGCCAGCCTTACCTTGGCACAGGGCTGCAGATCCCGGCAATCTTGCGGGCTGCGATGCACAGCGTTTGCGGTTAACATGGCTGCAGTCGATCCGGCGGGGGACAGCATGGACGAGCGTTTGGCGTTGTTGCGGCAATGGGCTGCGGCCGAACTTCAACAGGATGATCTCGGCATAGAGCCGGCATCCGAAGACGCGAGTTTTCGCCGCTATTTCCGAATCACACTTGCTGATGGGGCCACGCTGGTGGCCATGGATGCGCCGCCCGAGCACGAGGATTGCGCGCCCTATGTGCGCATCGCCGGGATGCTGCGTACATTGGGAGTGAGCGCGCCGGATGTGGTCGCGTGTGATATGGGGCGTGGCTTTCTGCTGTTGACCGATCTCGGCGCGACGACCTGTCTGAGCGCATTGCGCGAGGGTGCCCAGCCGGAACCGCTCTATGCAAGCGCATTGCAGGCGCTGGTGCGCATCCAGCTCGCGCCCGCCGCCATGCGGGAGACGCTGCCACCTTATGATGAAGCCCTCCTGCGCCGCGAGATGGAGCTGTTTCGCGAATGGCTGCTGGGCCGGCATCTCGGCCTGGACCTGAGTCCGGCCGAAGCGCAGGCGCTGGACGCGGTCTTCGATCTTCTGGTGGCCTCGGCCCTCGAGCAGCCGCGGGTATTCGTGCATCGCGACTACCATTCGCGCAACCTCATGTACCGTGCCGGCGCCCCGGTGGGTGTACTCGATTTCCAGGATGCCGTGGTCGGGCCGGTCACCTACGATCTGGTGTCGCTCTTGCGCGACTGTTATATCGCCTGGCCGCAGGATCAGGTCGAGCGCTGGCTGCGCGATCACTTCGCCATGGCCCAGGCGGCGGGCGTCGATGTCGGTGGCGATCTTGGCCAGTTCCGCCGCTGGTTCGAACTCATGGGTGTGCAACGGCATCTCAAGGCCGCAGGCATCTTCGCACGCCTGTTCCACCGCGACGGCAAGGCCGGCTACCTCGGCGATATCCCGCGCACGCTCGCGTATATCGCGCGGGCCGCCAGCAGCGTGCCGGAGCTTTCGGCACTGCTCGAGTTGCTGTCGGCGCGGGTGGTTCCGGCGCTTGGAGCGCGGGCGGCTCCGGGCGAGGCGGCGGCATCTTGAAGGCCATGATCCTCGCCGCGGGCCGTGGCGAACGCATGCGCCCGCTCACCGATCGCACCCCCAAAGCACTGCTTGAAGTCGGCGGCCGGGCGCTGATCGAACATCAAGTGGTGGCACTCGCGCGCGCGGGTTATCGCGAATTGGTGATCAATCTCGCCTGGAAGGGCCAAGCCATCAGGGAGCGTCTTGGCGGCGGGGCGGCATGGGGGGTCGAGATCACCTATTCGGACGAGGGGCCGGTGGGTCTGGAGACCGGGGGCGGTATCCTGCATGCCTTGCCTTTGCTGGGCGACGGACCCTTCGTGGTCGTCAATGCCGACATCTACTGTGATTTCGATTACGCCACACTGGATCTAGCGACAGCTGATCTGGCTCATCTCGTCCTCGTCGATAATCCACCCCATCATCGGGCCGGTGATTTCGGTCTCGAAAGCGGCCGGGTCGTCGCCAGGGGGGCGCGTACAGTCACCTTCTCGGGTATCGGCATGTATCGCGCAGAGCTCTTCCATGGCTGTGAACGCGGGGCGTTCGGGCTCGCGCCGCTCTTGCGTCAGGCGACCGAGGCCGGTCGTGTGAGCGGCGAATTGCACCGGGGAGAGTGGGAAGATGTCGGCACGCCCGAGCGTCTGGCCGCACTCGACGCGCGTTTGCGGGCAGCTCAGTAGCCGAGCACGTCCGGCAGGTGGCGCTTCATCACGGTGGCCACCGCCTCGATATCGGAAGGCCCTCCGAGCTCGCTCACCTGGGTCACTTCAAGGCCCTGGAAGCCGCAGGGATTGATGCGCTGGAAAGGTTCCAGATCCATGCCCACGTTGAACGCGAGACCGTGATAGCTGGAGCCGCGGCGGATGCGCAGGCCGAGGGAGGCGATCTTGCGCTGCCCGACATAGACGCCCGGTGCATCGCGGCGGCCGTGCGCCTCGATATCGTACTCGGCGAGGGTGCGGATCACGGCTTGCTCCAGCGCCACCACAAGCTCGCGTACGCCCAGCTTGAGTCGGCGCAGGTCCAGCAGCGGATAGACCACCAGCTGGCCCGGCCCGTGATAGGTGACCTGGCCGCCGCGGTCGATGTTCACTACCGGGATATCGCGCGGATCGAGGATATGTTCACGCGACCCGTTCAGGCCGAGTGTGAACACCGGCGGGTGCTCGAGGAACCAGATCTCGTCGCGCGTGTCGGTATCGCGCCCTTCGGTGAAGGCTTGCATGCGCCGCCAGCACGGTTCGTACTCCTGCCGGCCGAGATCCTTGAACAGGGGCGCTGTGCGTGGACTGCTCATAGGGCCATGATCACATGTTCGCTCGCGGACAACGCGCGATAGAGCGCGTCGAGTTCTTCGCGGCTGGTGGCGTTGAGGGTGACCGTGACCGAGATGAAACGCCCTTCACGGCTGCTGCGCTCGCTCAGGCTCAGATTTTCCTGGTCGCGCACATGGTCAGCGAGGATCGCTTGCAGCGCGGCATGGAAACCGGGTTCGTCCCGGCCCACGACCTTGACCGGGAAGCGGCACGGGAATTCCAGCAGCGTGTCGTCGTTCATGCCTGCAACCCGTCTGCCAGATCGCGCTTGTACGCTTGCAGCCAGGCGCGCATCTTCGCCCAGACCGGACCTGGACGGCCGCTGCCGACCGGCTGGCCATCGAGACGGGTGATGGCCACCACTTCGCGCGTCGAACTGGCTATCCATATCTCGTCGGCACCGGCGAGTTCGGCACGCGTGATATCGCCTTCGCGGAAAGGCAGAGCGTGCCTGCCGGCCAGCTCAAGGATGAGGTCGCGGGTGATGCCGGGCAGCAGATCGTGGGTCTTGGGTGGCGTGATCAGTTCCCCGTCGCGCACGATGAACACCGTGGTGGCCGACCCTTCGGTGACTTTCCCGTGGTCGATGAGGATCGCCTCGGCGCAGCCGGCATCGGCGGCCTGCTGGCGCAGCATCACATTGCCTACCAGTGCGGTGGTCTTGATGTCACGGCGGTGCCAGCGGATGTCTTCCAGGGTGACCGCGCTCGCGCCATGTTCCATGATCTCGTCCGGCACCGGTTCGAGGCGGGCGCACATCATGAACACGGTCGGCCTGGGATCGCGCGGGAACAGATGGTCGCGGCCGCGATCGGCGCCCCGAGTGACTTGCAGATACAGTGACTGATCGCCGCCGCCGTTGCGCTCGATCAGTTCGTGGAAGCGGGCGCGCCATTCAGCGTCGGTCATGGGCACGGGTATGCGCAACTCGCGCAGGCTGTGCGCGAGGCGCAGCAGGTGTTCGTCGAGCCGGAACAGCGTGCCGGCGTAGACCGGGATCACTTCATAGACGCCGTCACCGAAGAGGAAGCCGCGATCGAGCGCGGGCACGCGTGCTTCGGTCAGCGCCATGAAGGCGCCGTCGAGATAGGCGACCGGCAGCGGTTCTGCCATCTGCGCCTACTTGAACAGCAACATGATGCTATCCACCATGCGCCGCCAGATACCGCCGCGGGCCACCGGCTGCAGCGGATAGAGCGGTTCTTGGGCGACCGCCTTGCCTTCCAGGGTCACTTTCACCGTGCCGACCTTGGTGTCGGTAGTGAGCGGGGCCATCACCGTCGCCTGCATATCCATCTTGGCAGCCAGTTCCTTGTACGAACCGCGGGGGATGGTCACGTACAGATCGGATTTCAGCCCGACCGGCACCGAGTCGGTCTCGCCTTTCCAGACGCGCGCCTGGGCCAGTTCCTTGCCGGCCACATAAAGATTGTGGCCCTCGAAGAAATTGAAACCGTAATTGAGCAGCGACTCGCTGTAGGTGGCGCGCGCATCCTCGCTGGGCGTACCCATCACCACCGAGATCAGGCGCATATCGCCGCGCTTGGCGGAGGCGACCAGGCAGTAACCGGCGCTTTCCGTATGCCCCGTCTTCAGGCCGTCGACCGAAGGGTCGCGCCACAGCAGCAGGTTGCGGTTGTTCTGGTGGATGTTGTTCCAGGTGAAATCCTTCTCCGAGAACCAGTGATATTCGTCCGGAAACTCGGTGATGATCGCGCGCGCAAGGATGGCGATATCGTGCGCGCTCATGTAGTGGCTTGGATGCGGCAGGCCGGATGCATCCATGAAATGCGATTCGGTCATGCCCAGACGCTTGGCATACTGGTTCATGAGATCGACGAACGACGATTCCGATCCGGCGACATGCTCGGCGAGCGCGACGGTCGCATCGTTGCCGGATTGCACGATCATGCCTTGCAGCAGCTCCTTGACCGTGACCCGGTGACCGACTTCGATGAACATCCGTGAGCCGGGCATCTGCCAGGCCTTCTTGCTGATCAATACCGGATCGTCGAGATGGATAGTGCCCGCCTTGAGCGCATGGAACACGACATAAGCTGTCATCAACTTGGTGATGCTGGCCGGTTCGACATGTTTGTCGGCATCGTGGTCGACCAGGATGCGGCCGCTGTGCGCATCTTCGAGGATGTACGAATGCGCGTTCAGGTCCGGCGGCGCCGGGATCGGAAAGCTCGCCTGCGCGGCGACGGAAAACAGCGAGAGGATGGCGGCCAGAAGGGTCAGCGATTTTGCTCTCAAGGTGGAGTTCCTCAGCACGGTGCAGTGGGCGCGGAAGGCCGCGATGGGCAAGATCCGGCGGTCAGATGCCCAGATTCTAACGCCTCCGTCGCCGGAAAAGTACCCGCGAGGGGGCTTACTCGATCACTACCTGAGCATCGCCCAGGCCCATGTGATCGAGGCGGGTGGTGATCGAATCGACCTGGTCTACCGTCGGGATCGGTCCGATACGGACCTTGTACAGGGTGCGGTTGCCGGCGTTTACCGACTGGATGGCCACATGGCGCAGGTGGGCATTCTCCAACCGGGCCTGCAGCGCGTGTGCGTTGCCGTCGTCGGCGAACGCCCCTACCTGGAGATAGATGCGCGGCCCGCTCGAAAGCGGCGTGGCCGGTGCGGTCCGGACGCCGTCATCGGCTGCTGGGCCGGTCGCGGGTGCGGTTGCCGGCGCGCTCTTTTCCGGCCGCGCGGCGGCGACCGACGTCGCGGATTCGCCCGGTGTGATCGCTCTCACATCCACAAGACCTGTCCCGTCCTTGACGATGCCGAGCTTCCTGGCGGCAGCGTAGGACAGATCGATGATGCGGTTCTCGTGAAACGGTCCGCGGTCGTTCACTTTGACGACCACGCTGCGGCCGTTGCGCAGGTTGGTCACACGCACGAAGGTGGGCAGCGGCAAGGTCTTGTGAGCGGCGGTCATGGCGTACATGTCATAGACTTCGCCGCTGGATGTGCGATGACCGTGAAAATTCGGCCCGTACCACGACGCGATGCCTTTCTGGTCGTAGCCCGCTGCGGTTTTCAAAACCTGATAGCGCTTGCCGAAGACGACATAGGAATCGGGATTGCCCGATTTGCTGCGCGGCTCATCGCGAGGGACGGCATCGCCGGTGGCCGCCGCGCTGGCATCGATGTTCTCGAAGCGCCCATGCGGTCCTTTGGGGAAGGGCGTGCATGCGGCGAGGGAGAAGATCAGGGGAAGCGCGATCAGCGCGCGCCGGATATCAATCGTCATGACCTGCCGAGCGCGTACGGGCGATCGCATCGCCCAACTGATAGACCGCCATGGCATAGAGCGGGCTGCGGTTGTAGGTCATGATCACCTGGAAGTTGTGCAGGCCGACCCAGTAATCCTCGCCGTCTTGTTGTTCGAGTGTGACCAGGTTCGCTTCTTCGTCGTCACCGATACCGCTCGATATCTCCAGTCCGGCCTTGCGCAGCGCACCTACGGTCTGGGCATCGTCGGCATCTGCCGGCAGCGATCTGCCATCGGGCAGTGCGGCGGGCACCGTGATCAGGCCGTTGCGCGTCCAGCCGTGGGCGCCGAGATAATGGGCCACGCTGCCGATCACATCCGTCCAGTCGTTCCAGAGATCGCGATGGCCGTCGCCGTCGAAGTCGATGGCGTAGCGGCGGAAACTGCTGGGCATGAACTGTCCGCCGCCCATGGCACCCGCATAGGAGCCGTTGACCTTGTCGGGGTCGAGCGATTCCTCGCGCGTCATCAGCAGGAACTGCTCCAGCTCGGACTGGAAGTAGCTCGCCCGCGGCGGGTAATCGAATGCCAGCGTGGACAGCGCATCCAGCGCCGGAAAATGGCCGGTGATCTTTCCGTAATAGGTCTCTACGCCGATGATCGCGGTGACGATCTCGGGCGGCACGCCGTATTTCTGTTCCGCATCGGCGAGCGCCTTGCGGTTCCGGTTCCAGAATTTCGCGCCTGCCTCGATTCGCGCGTCGGTGAGGAAGATGGGCCGGTATTGATACCAGGGCTTGGCTTCCGCCGGTCGCGTGATGGCATCGATGATCGACTGCCGGTAGCGCGCCTTGGCGAAGACCTTACGCAAGTAAGCGGTCTGGAAGCCATGTTCTTTGACCATGCGGTGGATGAACGCGTCCACTTCCGGCCGGTGGCCGTAGCTGTGCGTGGCCGCCGCGGCAGGCTGCAAAGCCGGCGCGAAGAGGCAGGCGAGCGCTAACAGGCGGAGAAGATGGCGGACGCTGGTGTTCACGAGGGCATCAGCTTCCTGTGTGCGTGGATGCTCATCAGGATACCGAATCCGGCCATCAGGGTCACCATCGACGTTCCGCCATAGCTGATCAGCGGCAGCGGAACACCCACCACCGGTAGCAGTCCGCTCACCATGCCGGTGTTGACGAACACGTAGACGAAGAAGGTCAGCGTCACGCTGCCGGCGAGGATACGGGTGAAGGTATCCTGCGCTTGCGCGGCGATGTAGAGCCCGCGCGCCACGATGAGCGCATACACGCCGATAAGCGCGAGGCAGCCGATCAGACCGAATTCCTCGCCGATCACGGCGAAGATGAAGTCGGTAGAGCGCTCGGGCAGGAAATCGAGCTGCGATTGCGTGCCTTTCAGCCAGCCTTTCCCGAACAGCCCGCCCGAGCCGATGGCGATCTTGGACTGGATGATGTGATAGCCGGCACCCAGTGGATCGCGCTCCGGGTTGAGAAATGTGAGCACGCGTTCGCGCTGGTAATCGTGCATGAAGCTCCACAGCAGGATGGCACCACCGATCAGAAGCGGGATGGCGGCGAGGATGATGCGCCAGCGCAGCCCGGCCAGGAAGACGCCGCAGATTCCGGCGCTGGCGACGAGCAGCGCGGTGCCGAGATCCGGCTGCTTGGCGATGAGCCCGACCGGGACCGCGATGGCGATGGCGAGCACGAACAGGTGCCACAGGCGCGGCGGCAGCGGCCGGTCGTGCAGGTACCAGGCCACCACCATCGGTATCGCCAGCTTCATGACTTCGGAAGGCTGGAAGCGGACGATCCCGAGGTCCAGCCAGCGTTGCGCGCCCTTGCCGATGTCGCCGAGGATCAATACCAGCACCAGCAGCACGATGCCGCTGACGAATACCCATGGCGTCCACAGGCGCAGGAAGTGTGGCGGGATCTGTGCGATCGCGAGCAACACACCGAACGAGAGCGCCAGGCGCAGGCTCTGGCGCAGCAGGATATCGATGTGCTGACCGCCGGCACTGTAGAGGATCACCATGTCCATCGCCGCAAGGCACAAGAGCAGGAAGAGCAGAGGGCCATCGAGTTTGAGCCCCCGCAGGACGCGGATACCCAGACCCGATTCCGAGCCGACGCCTTGTCCGTAGGGGTCGCTGAAGCTCATCGCGGCAGATCCTCCGAGAAATAGGCGTCCATCACCGCACGTGCGATCGGCGCGGCTACCGAGCCGCCGCCACCGCCGTGTTCGACTATCACCGCGACGGCGATACGCGGCGCCTCGACGGGTGCGAACGAGATGAACAGGGCATGATCGCGCAACGCCTCCGGAACCTGCGATTCGTCCGCCTCGTCATCGTTCGTCGACAGCGAATAGACCTGGGCGGTGCCAGTCTTTCCAGCGATGGCGTACTTGGCGCCGAAACTGATGCGATGCGCGGTGCCCCAGGGGCTCTTGGTGACGTTGTGCATGTCGGAGACGATCTGATTGAAGTCTTCCGCAGGCGCGCCGACGTCTCCTTCGGGCTGCGGGTCGGCATTGATGACCACGCCGGTGAGGGGGTTACGCACGGCGTGAAGCACGCGCGGACGGAAGCGCTTGCCCCGTGCGGCCATGGTCGCTGTGGCCGAGGCGAGCTGTATCGGCGTCACCAGCATGTAGCCCTGGCCGATACCCGTGATCACGGTCTCGCCGGGAAACCACGGCTGGTCGTGGGCCTTGCGTTTCCACTCGCGCGAAGGCAGCAGGCCATCCAGCTCGTTGGGCAGATCGACGTCGGTCCTGGTGCCGAAGCCAAAGCGGGAGAGGAAATCGTGGATGCGGTCGATGCCAAGATTTACCGCAAGGGTATAGAAGTAGACGTCGCACGATTGCGTGATCGCCTTGCGCAGGTCGGTATGCCCGTGACCGGTCCGCTTCCAGTCGCGATACGGACGCGATTCGCCGGGGAGCAGGAAATAGCCCGGACACATCACGTCTGTAGTGGGCGTGATGGCATGGTAGAACAGTCCAGCCAGGCCCATGAAGGGTTTGATCGTGGAGCCGGGAGGGTACTGGCCGCGCAAGTCGCGGTTGAAGAGCGGACGCTTGGGATCGTCGCGCAACGCCATATAGTTCTTGGCCCCGATCCCGTCCACGAACAGGTTGGGGTCGAAACTCGGCTTGCTCACCATCGCCAGCACTTCGCCCGTGTTCGGGTCGATGGCGACCACGGCGCCCTGGTGCGAGCCCAGCGCGGCGCTGGCCGCTTCCTGTAGACGCACATCGAGGCTGAGATAGAGGTCGCTGCCGGCGACCGGCGGATTGTAGTCAAGCACGCGCAGGACCCGTCCCTGGGCGTTCACCTCCACCTGCTGGTTGCCCATGGAGCCATGCAGCAGGGATTCATAGGCACGTTCGACGCCGGTTTTTCCCACCTCCGAACTGCCGCTGTACTGGCTCGGATCCAGACGCTGCAGATCAGCCGGACTCACGTTACCCACATAGCCGACGACATGCGCGGTCTCCGCCCCGAGCGGATAGGTGCGGGTCAGGCGCGCGCGGATATCGATGCCCGGGAATTTCTGCCGATTGACTGCGAAACGGGCCACTTCTTCATCGCTGAGATTGGTACGCAAGGCCACGGCCTGGAATGGACGCTTGTCGCGCAGACGGTCATGGAAGGCATCGAGATCCTCCGGTCGCAGCGAGATCACCTTGCCCAGCGCTGCCAGCGTCTGTTTCAGATCCGGCACCTGTTCCAGCGTCACCTCGAGCTGGTACGTGGGAAGGTTGTCGGCCAGCAGTACGCCGTTGCGATCGTAGATAAGCCCGCGTGTGGGGCGCACCGGCTCGATGCGCACGCGGTTGCCTTCGGAGAGGGTGGCGTAATGGCGATGGTTGATTACCTGCAGATAGAGCAGGCGGCCGACCACGGCGAAGAGCAGGATGGCGACGATGAACGCGGTGGCCCAGATACGACCGATAAAATGCCGGCGTTCGGACCACTGGTCCTTGATGCGGAGTTTGGCCATTCCCGCCGGCCCGCTCAGGTGACCTGGAGGCGCCGGCGCAGATCCCGCAGGATGCCCATCACCCAGGGCCACAGCAGTGCGCTGGTGGCCACCGGAAGCCAGCGAGTGAGGAGATCCGAATCATAGCCAGTGATACCGTCGATCCAGAACAGGATGAATTCATAGCCCGCAAGCAGGCCGGCAACCACCAGTATCTGCTGCCACAGCGGATAAACGCGTACCTGGAGATGGATGCGCAAGGTGACGAAACCCACCAGCGCCATGGCCAGAGCATGTTCGCCGAGCAGGGTGCCGGTGAGCGCATCGAGCAACAGCCCCACCGTCCAGCAGACGCCGACGCCGACGCGGCCGGGCAGGGCGAGAACCCAGTAGACGAGGACCATCGCCGCCCACTCGGGGCGGAACTGGCGCGCCCATTCCGGGAGCGGCCAGACCGCCAGCATCAGGGCCACGAAGATGCTGGCGACGATGACCCAGCCGCCTTTGTGCCGGCCGTGGATCATCGTCCGCCCCCTTTGATGTGCGTGTCTTTCGCCGGCTCATGTTTACTGTCCGGCGGCCACAGCAGGAGCACTTCATGGCTGCGGCTCAGCGCTGCCGACGGGCGCGCGCTGATGTCCGCGAAAGCCTCGCCTGGGCGGTGCCGGACCTGGGTCACGGTCCCGACCGGGTATCCGCGCGGGAAGCGCCCACCCAGGCCGGAGGTGACCAACAGGTCGCCCTGGCGGATATCGGCGTTGTTGGGCAGGTAGGGCAGATCGAGGCGATCGATGTCGCCGGTGCCGACTGCGATCGTGCGCAGACCGTTGCGGTTCACTTCCACCGGCAGTGCATGGTTGGGGTCGGTGATCAGGATGGCCTGCGCGGTGAACGGACCAGCGTGGGTGACCTGGCCCATGATGCCGTCTGCATCGAGCAGCGGCTGGCCATCGTAGACGCCTTCGCGCAACCCCTTGTCGAGAGTGATCTCCTGGCGGAACGGATCCAGGTCTACTGCCAGCAGTTCGGCGACCAGTACTTTGCCGTGGACCCGCGCCGAAGAATCCATCAGCGCGCGTAGACGGTCGTTCTCGCGCTCCAGCGAATCCATGCGCTGGAGCCGCGCCTTGAGCACCAGTGATTCGTGTTTGAGCCGCGTGTTTTCCTTGAGCAGACGGGTGCGCGTGGCCAGGGTCTCGCCCGCCCAGTCGCCGACCGCGTAAGGGACGTCTACCAGTGCCTGCACGGGATAGACCAGCGTCGAGAGGGCGCGCCGCAGGCCATGGAGGTGGCCGTAGTGGCTGTCGACCATCATCAGGGCGACTGACGCGGCCGCGAGGATCAGGACGCGGAAGATCCCGCCCGAGGCGCGGGCAAACAGATGCTGATTGGGGCTGTGCTTGAGATTCGCCACGCTCGTCCGCCGTCAGGCCAGGTGCGGGCCGGGAGCGCGCCCCGGCGATGGACGTCGACCGTCGGGCGACCGGGCGACCCGGGTCATTCGATGCCGAAGATACCCGGACCCAGCTCGTCCATCAATTCCAGGGCACGGCCGCCGCCGCGTGCGACGCAGGTCAGCGGTTCGTCGGCGATGATCACCGGCAGCCCCGTCTCTTCCATGATCAGGCGGTCGAGATCGCGCAGCAGCGCGCCACCGCCGGTGAGCACGATCCCGCGTTCGGCGACATCGGAGCCGAGTTCGGGCGGGGTCTGTTCGAGCGCGGTCTTGACCGCACCGACGATCCCGGCCAGCGGTTCCTGCAGTGCTTCGAGGATCTCGTTGCTATTGAGCACGAAGCTGCGCGGCACGCCTTCGGAGAGGTTGCGGCCTTTGACTTCCAGTTCGCGCACTTCCTTGCCCGGATAGGCCGAGCCGATCTCCTGCTTCACGCGCTCGGCGGTGGCTTCACCGATCAGCGTGCCGTAGTTGCGGCGTACGTAGTTGATGATGGCTTCGTCGAAACGGTCGCCGCCGATACGGACGGAGGCGGCGTAGACGATGCCGTACAGCGAGATGACGGCCACTTCCGAGGTGCCGCCGCCGATGTCGAGCACCATTGAGCCGCGCGCCTCGTGCACGGGCAACCCGGCGCCTATCGCGGCTGCCATCGGTTCTTCGATCAGGTGCACGCGGCGCGCACCGGCGCCGCTGGCCGACTCGCGGATCGCGCGCCGTTCGACCTGGGTCGAACCGTAGGGCACGCAGACCAGAACCCGCGGGCTGGGCATGTACAGGCGGCTGCCGTGGGCCTTCTTGATGAAGTGCTTGAGCATCCACTCGGTCACGGTGAAATCCGCGATCACCCCGTCTTTCAGGGGCCGCATCGCGGTGATGTGGCCGGGGGTGCGGCCCAGCATGCGCTTGGCTTCCACGCCCACCTCTTCGATCACCTTGGTGCCGCCGCGCGTGTCTTCGCGGATGGCAACCACGGAGGGCTCGTCAAGGATGATGCCTTTGCCGCGCATATAGATGAGCGTATTGGCGGTGCCGAGGTCGATGGAAAGATCGGTGGAGAAGAGTCCCCGAAGGCTTTTGAACATGTTTGGAGCGCCGCTAGAAAGCTGATGGAAGTTAAGCGTTGTACTCTAGCAACGGGCGCGGATTTCGGCAAGGCAGATTGTTGATTTTCAACGGAACTGGAAGCGGATTTCCGTCCGCAGCCATCCCTGACGAGGAGATTGCGACGCGCATATCGGCGCAAGCGGGCAAACCCCGCTTCCGGCGGGCCCGGCCCCCGACATATTAGCCCGGCGGCGTGGGCGCCTATATAATGCGCGTTCACCCAAGGATTGCAGGTCGTTTCCGCATGCGAATCGAGAGCAAAGACGTCGAGGCTATCGCCCATCTGGCGCGTCTGACCCTCAGCGAGGCCGATATCCCGGCCTACGCCAACAGCCTGTCGAGCATCTTCGAGCTGGTGGGCCAGCTGGAAGCGGCCGATACGGACGCGGTGGGCCCGATGGCGCATCCACTCAACATGAGCCAGCGCCTGCGCGCCGACGAGGTCACCGAGACTGACCAGCGCGAGCTGTTCCAGGGCAACGCCGCCCAGGTGGACGCGGGCCTGTATCTGGTACCCAGAGTCATCGAATGAACCGCCACCGGGAGCCGCGACGGCCCCGGGACCCAGCAGAAACCAAGGGAATTTCATGCACACCAAGACCCTGTCGGAGCTCGCCGCCGCATTGCGCGCACGCGAGGTATCCAGCGAGGAGCTGACCCGGGCAAGCCTGGCGCGGATCGCGCGTCACGACCCCCAGCTCAACGCCTTCATCACCGTGGTCGAGGAGCAGGCGCTGGCGGCCGCCAAGGCCGCGGATGCCCGGCTCGCTGCCGGCGACGGTGGCCCGCTGACCGGCCTGCCGATGGCGCACAAGGACATCTTCTGCACCCGGGGCGTGAAGACGAGTTGCGGTTCGCGCATGCTCGACAACTTCATCTCGCCTTATGACGCCACCGTGGTCGAGAAGCTCGAGGCGGCGGGCATGGTAATGGTCGGCAAGACCAACATGGATGAGTTCGCCATGGGCTCGTCCAACGAGACCAGTTTCTACGGTCCGGTGAAAAATCCCTGGGATCACAGCAAGGTGCCCGGTGGCTCGTCGGGCGGTTCGGCAGCGGCCGTGGCCGCGCGGCTGGTACCGGCCGCGACCGGTACCGATACCGGCGGGTCCATCCGCCAGCCGGCGGCATTGGCCGGTATCACCGGGTTCAAACCCACCTATGGCCGGGTCTCGCGCTACGGCATGGTCGCGTTCGCTTCCAGTCTCGATCAGGCGGGCACGCTGACACCGACCGCGGAAGACGCCGCCCTCATGCTGCAGGCCATGGCGGGCTTCGATCCGCGCGATTCCACCAGTGTCGATGAGCCGGTGCCGGACTATGTGGCGGCTCTGGAGCAGTCGGTGAAGGGTCTCAGGATCGGTGTGCCCCGGGAGTTCTTCGACGCAGGCCTGCAGCCGGAAGTGGCCAAGGCCGTGCAGGAAGCGCTGGATGTCTATCGGCGCCTGGGCGCGGAAGTGGTCGAGATCAGCCTGCCCAACCTCGGCCTGTCGGTGCCGACCTATTACGTGGTGGCGCCGGCGGAATGCTCGTCGAACCTGTCGCGCTTCGACGGCGTGCGTTTCGGCTATCGCTGCGAGGATCCGGCCGATCTCACCGATCTGTACAAGCGTTCGCGCGGCGAGGGCTTCGGGGCCGAGGTCAAGCGCCGCATCATGACCGGTACCTACGTCCTCTCGGCGGGGTATTACGACGCCTATTACCTTAAAGCGCAGAAGACGCGCCAACTCATCAGCGCCGACTTCAAAGCCGCGTTCGAGAACGTCGATCTCATCATGGGCCCGACCACGCCCACGCCGGCATTCGGCCTGGGCGAGAAGACGGATGATCCGGTGACGATGTATCTCAACGACATCTACACCATCGGCGTGAACCTCGCCGGCCTGCCGGGCATGTCCATCCCCATGGGCATGGTCGACGGCCTGCCGGTGGGCTTGCAGCTCGTCGGCGGTTACTTCGACGAGGCGCGCCTGCTTGCCGCTGCGCATCAATATCAGCGCGAGACGGATTGGCACAGCCGGTTGCCCGGCGGCTACGAGTGAACATCGAAAATTGTCTGGACAGCAAAGGGCGCCCGGCGTCCTGAGGGCTGATTGAATGGATTGGGAAGTTGTCATCGGGCTGGAGATCCACGCCCAGCTCGCCACCAAGAGCAAGATTTTCTCGGGCGCGCCCACGGCCTATGGCGCCCTGCCGAACACGCAGGCCTGTCTGGTCGATCTCGGCTATCCGGGCGTGCTGCCGGTGCTGAACGGCGAGGCGGTGCGCATGGCGGTGAAATTCGGCCTGGCCATCGGTGCCGAGATCGCGCCGCGCTCGGTGTTTGCGCGCAAGAATTATTTCTACCCCGACCTGCCCAAGGGCTACCAGATCAGCCAGTACGAACTGCCGGTGGTAGGTCGCGGCCGGCTCGAAGTCACCATGGAAGACGGTTCCACCAAAGTCATCGGCGTCACCCGCGCACATCTCGAAGAGGACGCGGGCAAATCGCTGCATGAAGATTTTCATGGGCTTACCGGCATCGACCTCAACCGTGCCGGTACGCCGTTGCTCGAGATCGTCTCCGAGCCGGACATGCGTTCCGCGAAAGAGGCCGTGGCGTACATGAAGAAGCTGC
Organism: uncultured Pseudomonadota bacterium; assembly: GCA_963739695.1. Classification (GTDB taxonomy): domain Bacteria; phylum Pseudomonadota; class Gammaproteobacteria; order Natronospirales; family CAVUBB01; genus CAVUBB01. The sequence goes on from CAVUBB010000001.1 coordinate 131,328, forward strand.
ACACTCTGGTGCGCTATCTCGAGATCTGCGACGGCAACATGCAGGAAGGTTCGTTCCGCTGTGACGCCAACGTGTCGGTGCGTCCGCGTGGGCAGGCCGAATTCGGCACCCGCGCCGAACTCAAGAACCTCAACTCGTTCCGTTTCATCGAACGCGCGATCAACCACGAAGTCGAACGCCAGATCGAGATCATCGAAGGTGGCGGCAAAGTGGTGCAGGAGACGCGGCTGTTCGACCCTGACCGCAACGAGACGCGATCCATGCGCAGCAAGGAAGAAGCCAATGATTATCGCTACTTCCCCGATCCCGACCTGTTGCCGCTGGTGGTCGAACCGGCTTTCATCGACGCGGTCCGCGCCACGCTTCCGGAACTGCCGGACGCCAAGCGGGAACGCTTCATCGAGCAGTACGGCCTGACACCGTATGACGCCAGCGTACTCACCGCTGCACGTGAACTGGCCGATTATTTCGAGGCGGTGGCCGGGGCGTTCGACGGGGAAGCCAAACTCGCCGCCAACTGGGTGATGGGCGAGCTCTCGGCGGCACTCAACCGCGACGGGCTCGAGATCACCGCGAGCCCGGTCTCTTCCGATGCGCTGGCAGGCCTGCTCGCGCGTATCCACGACCAGACCATCTCCGGCAAGATCGCCAAGGAAGTCTTCGAAGCGATGTGGGCGGGCGAGGGCGATGCCGACACCGTCATCGACAAACGCGGACTCAAGCAGATCACCGACACCGGGGCGATCGAGAAGGTGATCGACGAGATCATCGCCGCCAACCCCGGGCAGCTGGAGGATTATCGCGCCGGCAAGGACAAGCTGTTCGGATTCTTCGTCGGCCAGGTGATGAAGGCGACACAGGGCAAGGCCAACCCGCAACAGGTCAACGAGCTGCTCAAGTCCAAGCTCGCCGGTTGAGGGCGTTGGCATGACGGCGCCGCGTCACGACAGTCTGCACCGCTTCCTGTTCGAGCGCATGCCCGTGCGCGGACAGCTCGTGCATCTTGATGCGAGCTGGCAGGCGGCCCTGGAGCGTTGCGAATATCCTCAGCCCGTGCGCGACCTGCTTGGCCAGGCCATGGCCGCCAGCGTGCTGCTCGCTTCCACGCTGAAGTTCGACGGCGGACTCACTCTGCAGATCCAGGGCGAAGGCCCGGTGCATCTGCTGGTCGTGCACTGCACGAGCAGGATGCAACTGCGCGGGCTGGCGCGCTGGCATGGCGAACTGGGCGCGGGCGATTTCCAGGAACTGGTCGGCGGCGGACGCATGGCGATCACCATCGAACAGACCGGAAAAAAGGAACGCTATCAGGGTATCGTGCCGCTAGAGGGCGATTCCTTCGCGCGCTGCCTGGAGGGTTACTTCACGCGTTCGGAACAGTTGCCGACGCGCTTGTGGCTGGCCGCCGATGGCGCGGCGGCTTCCGGGTTGCTGCTGCAGACGATGCCGGGCAGCGAAGACGAGCGCGAGGCCTTCGAGCACACCACTATCCTTGCCGATACGCTTCGCGCCGAAGAGTTGCAGACGCTCGCGGTCGAAGACATCCTGCATCGTCTCTACCACGAAGACGACGTGCGCCTGTTCGAATCCACCCCGGTGGCATTTCGTTGCAGCTGTTCGCGCGAGCGTATCCAGAGCGTGTTGCGCGGCATGGGAGAAGAAGACGTGCGTTCGCTGGTGGAGGAGCGTGGCAAGATCGACGTCGACTGCGAATTCTGCGGGCGTCGCTATGAGTTCGATCCGGTGGATGTGGAGCAGCTATTCGCCGACGATGTTGACGCCCACACGCCACCTACCCTGCACTGAACTGCCGTTCGCGCTACTCGCCGGGCTCGCAGAGTCCGATCTGTACCGGCTCCATGCCGCCCCGATCGAGCCGCCAGCCACTGAGCTGGAGCACGCCTTTTACATCCAGCGAGATGATCAGCCGTAGCACCCCCGGATCGGCGCTGTCGGCCAGATCGTGTACCGAGGGGGCGGCCGGCGCATGTGGATGCGAGTGATAGACCGCGAACAGATCTTCGCCGCGTGCCCGCATCTTTTTCAATGCGTCCTTCCGTGCTTCCGGGTCGAGTGCGAACGTCGCGCGGCCATCGTTCGCCACGTTCGGTATCGGGTAGACGGTTGCGGGTTTGCCATCTCGGCTGCCGACCAGTCCGCACACTTCCCGCTCGCCCGAGTTCTGTGCTTCGTGCAGGAGGGTGTTGATCAGTGGCCGGGGGAAGCGGATCTCGTCCATCGTTGCTATCCTTCGTGTCCGCGCATGGCGACGAAACGTCCTTCGAACATCGCCGCCGGGTGGGCGGCATCGCCAAGCCTGGCCTGCATTGTAAGCCGAGCGCGCCCGCGACGGGCGAAAGTTTCCAGGAAGCGGTCGATCTCGGCGTCGGCAGGCAGCGGGCAGCACGCCCGCAGCAGTCCGTTTACCGGACGGTGGTAGCGCATATCGCTGGCATGGATGACCACATGCGCGTCAGTCTCATCTTCCAGCAACAGCCAGAGCAGGCCCCAACAGGCCAGGGTGCACAATCCATGGATACTGCCGCCAAAGGCGGTGCGTTTGTGATTGCTGTTGGGTGCGAGCGGTGCGGTCAGATGCAATCCTTCGGCGTCCAGGCGCTCGATCCGCACCGCCATGTGTTCGACCAGCGGGATATTGGCGCTGACGAAGCTCGCCAGGCGCGCGCAGGCCGCGACGGGATCGGCGATACGTTCCAGCACGCGGCTCATGCGGTACTCCCGCAGACCGGGCAGGCGGGATCGCGCGCGATGCGCGAGCTGCGAAACGCCCCCGCGAGCGCGTCGAAATGCAGCAGGCGCCCGGTCAGCGCTTCGCCCACGCCGCTGGCGAGCTTAAGCGCTTCCGCGGCCTGAAGGCTGCCGATCACACCCACCACCGGTCCGAGCACACCATTGCCCGCGCAGTCTTCCAGGCCTTCCGCCTGTTCGTCGTACAGGCAGGCATAGCAGGGGCTGTGCGCCTGCGCCGGTTCGAACACCGTGACCTGGCCGCGATACTGGATCGCGGCGCCGGAGACCAGCGGCGTCCCCGCGCGCACGCAGGCGGCATTGAGGGCGAAACGGGTGCCGAAGTTGTCGCTGGCATCGACCACCACATCTGCCGAGCCCACCGCTTCTTCCAGCGCGCGTCCGGACAGACGCCCTGCGATCTCACGGATCTCGATATCGGGATTGAGGCTGCGCAGGTTCGCTCCGGCGGAGCTGGTTTTCGCGTGACCGATATCGGGCAGGCGATAGAGCAGTTGGCGTTGCAGATTGGTCAGATCGACGGTGTCGAAATCGTTTATCAGCAGTCGGCCCACCCCGGCGGCGGCCAGATAGGCGGCGGCGATCGAGCCCAGGCCGCCGAGCCCCACCACCAGCACGCTGGCCGCCCCGATCCGGCGCTGCCCCTGGGTGCCGAATGACGGCAATGCGATATGGCGGCTGTAACGCAGCAATTCCGCGGGTATCTCGTTCATGCCCGAATTCTACCCGCTGCCGCCCCGACCTGCACCGCGCCCCGGCGCTGCGACTCGCGCCGGCCTCGGCGGCTGGTATAGGCTCACGCTTCGAAGCGTCTGGCGCTAGGCGCCATAGCGAGGAGCATGACGATGAGCGAAGCCGGGTTCCGCCCTCTCGAGGGATTCGTGGAATATCCACCCGAGACGATGCACGAACGTGCGGTGGCGTTCAGGGACGAGATACGCCTGCGCCGCACGGTGCGCGATTTCTCCGACCGGCCGGTGCCACGTCCGGTTATCGAGGCCTGTCTCGCCGCAGCCGCGACGGCTCCGAACGGCGCGAACCTCCAGCCCTGGCATTTCGTCGCCGTCGCCGACCCCGACATCAAGCACCGCATCCGCGAAGCCGCGGAGGTCGAGGAACGCGAGTTCTATCACCGCCGCGCACCGCAGGAGTGGCTGGATGCGCTGGCGCCGCTGGGCACCGACGAACACAAGCCGTTCCTCGATAACGCACCCTGGTTGATCGCGATCTTCATGCAGCGCTATGGCCGCCTGCCCGACGGGCGCAAGGTCAAACACTACTACCCTACCGAATCCGTCGGCATCGCCACCGGGCTGCTGGTGGCGGCGCTCCACCACGCAGGGCTCGCCACGCTCACCCACACGCCGAGCCCGATGGGGTTTTTGAACGAGATACTCGGCCGCCCGGCCAACGAGCGGGCATTCTTGCTGCTCGTGGCCGGATATCCGGCGGACGATGCGCTAGTGCCCGTGATCACCAAGAAGCCGTTGGACGAGATCGTCACGTTCTTTTGAGGTTTGTGCCGGCCGCGCCGACGGGCTTGTTAACCTGGATAGCGGGCTTTGCGCGCCCGCGCGACGGGTCCTTTTTGCTCCGGCCATCCCTGGCTTCGCCCCGCACACAGCTCGGGCTGCGTCTGCATCGCCCTGCGATGCTCGGCGCCGCCTTTCCTTTGCCTACTTGTCCTTTGGCGGCGCAAGGGAAAGTGGGTCGCTCAAAGCCCCATAGGGGCGAGCGAGATTCCTGGACGAGAGCGAGATTCACTCGCATCGATGGGAAGCCGCCGTGCGGGCACACAAGCCCGCTATCTGGATCAATAGATATCTGGCTAGAACACGCCTGTCGGCGCAGCCGACACACTCCCCCAAAATTTCATGGCCGAGCCCAGAAATGGGTCGAATAAACGGTGCAGTTGATTTACTGTTCGAAGTTCATCGAACGCGCCCTGGCAGGCGCCCATTGGGGAAGTTGGAAGCCGCCGTGCATGACATCGCCGAATATCTGAAGTTCTTCGCCGGCCTGCTGGCGATGATCAACCCTGTGGGCGCGATCCCGATCTTCATCAACCTGACCGAGACCCAGACGCACGGTCAGCGCAATCACACGGCGTTGATGGCCTCGGTCACGGCGGGCACGGTGCTGGTCGTGTCGCTGCTTACCGGCGAGTCGATACTGGCGTTTTTCGGTATCACCATCGCTTCGTTCCGGGTCGGGGGCGGCATCCTGATCCTGCTCATGGCGCTGTCGATGCTGCAGGCGAAGACCAGCCCGGTGAAGCAGAACGAGGAAGAGATGCAGCATTCGGCGGAGAAGGATACCGTCGCGGTGGTGCCGCTCGGTGTGCCGCTGCTCGCCGGGCCGGGAGCGATCAGCACGGTCATCCTCTACGCGCATCACGAGGCAGACGGCTATCTGCGCTACGGGATACTGATCCTCGGTATCGCCGCCGTCGCCGCCATCGCCTGGATCATCTTTCGTGCCGCGCCTTATCTGGCACGGCTGCTCGGCACCACCGGCATCAACGTGGTGACCCGTATCATGGGTCTGATCATGACCGCTATCGGCGTGGAGTTCATCGCCAACGGCCTCAAGGTGCTGTTCCCCGTGCTCGCGGGCTGACGATCCGGCGCCGCGCTAGCGGCGCCGTGCCTTGCGGATCTCGATCGTCTCTACCGGTACATCGCGGTGCATCCCGCGGGTGCCCGTGCTCGCCTCGGCGATCTTGTCCACCACTTCCGTGCCTTCGACGACCTTGCCGAAGACGGCGTAACCGAAGTCGCGACCGCCGTGGTCGAGGAACACATTGTCGGCGAGGTTGATGAAGAACTGCGAGGTTGCCGAATCCACGACCTGGGTGCGCGCCATGGCGATGGTGTAGGGCTCGTTGGACAGCCCGTTGTCGGCCTCGTTCTTGATGGCCTCGCGCGTGCTCTTTTGCTCCATGTCCGGCGTGAAGCCGCCACACTGGACCATGAAGCCAGGGATCACGCGGTGGAAGATGGTGCCGTCGTAGAAACCTGCGTCCACATAGGCGAGGAAATTCTCCACCGTGATGGGTGCGGCATCCGCGTCGAGTTCGAGCACGATGTCTCCGAGCGAAGTCTCGAGAACGACCATTTCAGTCTCCTGGGCTGATGAGTGAGCGCACTATAGGATAGCAGTGCACGTCTGGCCAGGGCTCGCGCCGCGGCGCTATCCTCTCCAGCCCGGCCATCTTCGGGCCGGAAGGAGGAGTCCGATGCGACTGGAAGGATCATGTCATTGCGGCGCCGTGCGATTCGCGGTGGAATCGCCGCACCCGTATCCGTTCAATCTCTGCTATTGCTCGATCTGCCGCAAGACCGCGGGCGGCGGCGGATATGCCATCAATCTGGGCGCGCGCGCCGATACCCTGGAAGTGGAGCGCCGCGATCACGTGCGTATCTACCATGCGCGCATCCTTGACGAGGCCACGGATGAGGTGGCGGTGAGCGAAGGCGAGCGGCATTTCTGCGGCGAGTGCGGTAGCGCCCTGTGGGTGTGGGATCCGAACTGGCCAGAGCTTTTGCATCCCTTCGCTTCGGCCATCGATACGCCCCTGCCCGTGCCGCCCGAGCGCACGCATCTGATGCTGGGTTCGAAGGCGCCGTGGGTAGTCGTGCGAGCTGATTCGCAGGATAAGCAATTCGACCGCTACCCCGACGAATCGCTTGCCGCCTGGCATGAGCGGCTGGGTCTGGTGAGCTAGGCGGAAGGGGGCAGGTGCCCCGAGGTCAGGCGGGGCCGGCCGGCCAGATCGGCGCGGGTACGGACTTCGATGAACCCGGCCTCGTCCAGCAATCTTGCCACGGCAGCCCCCTGGTCGTACCCGTGTTCCAGCAGCAGGTGTCCGCCGGCTCTGAGGTGGGTCGGCGCGGCGGCTGCAATGTGGCGGATATCGTCGAGTCCGTCCGCACCTGCGGCGAGCGCCGAGCGCGGTTCGAACCGCACATCGCCTTCGGCCAGGTGCGGATCTCCGGCTGCCACGTAGGGCGGGTTGGCCACGATCAGGTCGAAGCACCTGCCGGTCACCGGCTCGAACCAGTCTCCGCTGAGGAATTCCACCTGCGCGAAGCCGAATTTCTCCGCATTCTTCCGCGCCACGGTGAGTGCTTCGGTCGAGCGGTCGGTTGCGGTGATACGCCAGGCCGGGCGCTCGTGCGCCAGTGCCAGTGCGATCGCGCCCGAGCCGGTGCCGAGCTCGAGTAGGTCCAAAGGTCCGGCCGGCGCCAGTTCAAGTGCGGCTTCGACCAGGTGCTCGGTCTCCGGGCGCGGGATGAGCGTGGCGGGCGTCACCGCGAGATCCAGAGACCAGAACTCGCGCCGGCCGAGGATGTGCGCCACCGGTTCGCCCGCGGCGCGCCGGGCGAGCAGCTCGAGGAACCGGGTTACCAGCGCGGCCGCCGGTTCGCGTTCGGGCCATGCGCGCAGGTGCGCGCGGTCGGTCTCCAAGGCTTCCGCCAGCAGTATCTCGGCGTCGAGCGCGGCCGAATCGCTCGCGGCTGCGAGCGTGCGGCGGGCCTCGTCGAGCAGAGCGCGGATGGTCGGCATGGGGCCAATCCCCGGTGGGTGGATGATGCCAATAGCATACCGTGACCGGCGCCGGGGTGGGTCGGACGCGGCCCTTGGCTTAGAATGGCCCCTTTGCCGGGCCCGATCGGGGTTGGGCGGGGAACATCCCGAACAGGAGGGAACATGGCCAGCTACGCCAACGTGCTGGAGATGATCGGCGATACGCCGATGATCGAACTCAAACAGATGGAGACGGGTCCGTGCCGGCTGTTCGCCAAGCTCGAAGCCATGAACCCGGGCGGATCGATCAAGGACCGTATCGGCCTGTTCATGATCGAAGCCGCCGAGGCGCGCGGCGAGATCAAACCCGGCGACACCCTGATCGAAGCCACCGCCGGCAATACCGGCATAGGCCTGGCCCTGGCCGCTGCGCAGAAAGGCTACCGGCTGGTGCTGGTGATTCCCGACAAGATGAGCCAGGAGAAGATATTCAATCTGCGCGCGATGGGCGCCGACGTGATGCTCACGCGCTCGGATGTGGGCAAGGGGCATGCCGAGTATTACCAGGATATGGCCGCGCGCATCGCCGCGGAGACCGGCGCCTACTTCATCAACCAGTTTGCCAATCCCGACAACGTCCGTGCCCACGAGGAGACCACGGCGCCCGAGATCTGGGAACAGATGGAGCACGACGTGGATGCCATCGTCCTCGGTGTCGGCAGCAGCGGCACCCTCACGGGTGTGAGCAATTTCTTCGCCCGGGTCTCGCCCGAGACCGAGATCGTGCTGGCCGACCCGGCGGGCTCGGTACTGGCCGACTACATCCGGACCGGCGAACTGGGCGATAAGGGTTCCTGGCTGGTCGAAGGCGTGGGCGAGGACTTCATCCCCAGTATCTGCGATCTTTCGCGGGTGAAGTCTGCTTACAGCATCGGTGACAAGGAAGCGTTCTCGGTGGCACGCGAAGTGTTGCGCAAGGAAGGGCTGCTGCTCGGATCGTCGTCGGGTACGCTGATTAGCGCCGCGCTGCGCTATTGCCGGGAGCAGAGCAAGCCCAAGCGCGTGGTCACGCTGGGTTGCGACACCGGCAACAAATATCTGTCGAAGATGTATAACGATTACTGGCTGATCGACCAGGGGCTGCTCGAGCGCGAGGCCACCGGCGATCTGCGTGATCTGATCGGCCGGCCGCACGCCGAACGTGCGGCTGTTGCCGTGGGCCCCGGCGACATCCTCTCGACCGCGCACGCCCGCATGCGCAATCACGGTTATTCGCAGTTGCCGGTGGTGGAGGGCGAGCGCCTGCTGGGCGGCATCACCGAACTCGATATCATGCACGCCGTGCTCGACAAGCCCGACGGCTTCTCGCTGCCTGCGCGAGAGGTCATGAATGCCGGGTTTCCGCGCATCGAGATCAAGGCGCCCTTCGACAGCCTGACCACCTTGCTGGGCATGGAGACGGCGGTGGCAGCGATGGACGGTGACCGTTTCCTGGGCCTGATCACCCGCACCGATATCCTTAATTATCTCAGCCGCCGCGCTTGAGCGGACGGTCATCACGAGGGACGCATGAGCAAGAGCACACGCAAATTCGGTTTCGCCACTCGCACCATCCATGCCGGGCAGGAACCGGACCCGACCACCGGCGCGGTGATGCCACCGATCTATGCCACATCGACCTACGCCCAGGAGAGCCCGGGTGTACACAAGGGCTATGAATATTCGCGCACGCGCAATCCCACGCGTCTGGCCTATGAGCGCTGCGTTGCCGATCTCGAAGGCGGCAGCGAGGGCTTCGCCTTCGCCTCGGGCATGGCGACGACCGCCACGATCCTCGAATTGCTGGACAGTGGCGCGCATGTGATCGCCATGGACGACATGTATGGCGGCACGTATCGCCTGTTCGACAAGGTGCGTACGCGCAGTGCCGGCCTCGAGTTCAGCTATGTCGACCTGCGCGACCGCCATGCGCTGGAGCAGGCGATCCGGCCCGAGACCCGGATGATCTGGGTGGAGACGCCGACCAACCCCATGTTGCGCCTGGTGGATCTGTCCATGGTGGCCGAGGTCGCGCGTGCGCACGGCATCATCAGCGTCGCCGATAACACCTTCGCCACGCCCTACGCGCAGCAGCCGCTGAGCCTCGGCTTCGATATCGTCATGCACTCGGCCACCAAGTACCTCAACGGCCATTCCGACATGGTCGGCGGTATCGCCGTGGTGGGCGAGAACAAGGCGCTCGCCGAGCAGATGGCCTTCCTGCAGAACTCGGTGGGTGCGATCGCCGGACCGTTCGACAGTTTCCTCGCCTTGCGCGGGCTGAAGACCCTGGCGTTGCGTATGGAGCGCCACTCGGCCAACGCCGCCCGGATCGCAGCCTGGCTGGAGCAGCACCCGAAGGTCGAGTCAGTCGTCTACCCGGGGCTCGCCAGTCATCCGCAGCACGAACTCGCGCGCAAGCAGATGCGCGCGTTCGGTGGCATGGTGACGATGTTCCTCAAGGGCGGTGAAGCGGAAGCTCGCCGATTCCTGGAACGCTGCGAAGTCTTCGCACTGGCCGAGAGTCTGGGCGGCGTGGAATCGCTGATCGAACATCCCGGTATCATGACCCACGCTTCGGTTCCGCCGGAACGCCGCCGCGAGCTCGGCATCAGCGATACGCTGGTGCGCCTGTCGGTCGGGGTCGAAGACGTGGACGACCTCATCAGCGACCTCGACCAGGCCCTGGCCTGATCCCGCCTTAGCGGCGCTGCCCGCGCATCCGGGCGCGGGCAGCGCCGGGCCGGGTCCCGGCCGGGCCCAACGACTTCCCCTATTCGCGTTTTTATTCAGTCGCTTGCGCGAGCGCCACGCGGCCAATGTGAAAATGCTTGCGCGCCGGCCAGAGCCGGCCCGATGCTATGCGCCTTCAACACCTGCCAGGGCATCAAGATGATCGAGGCGGGCGCCACTGCGGCGCGGGATTCGGTCGAACACAAGTGCGTCGAACTGGCGCTCGCGCTGGGCGACCAGGGCTGGGCGCGCGATACCGGTTTCCTTTCCTCGACCCGCATCGCTGCCCTGCACGCGGAGGCGATGGATCGATGGCATGAGGGCGAGTTCCGTCGCGCCGGCATCGGGCGCGGCCAAAGTTTTGCCCTGCGTCCCGATATCCGCAGCGATTTCGTCTGCTGGCAGGACGAGCAGCCCGGACCGGAATTGGCGCGCCTTTTGAGCGGTGAATACGAGACGTTGCGCAAGACCTTGAACGCGACGCTCTTTACCGGGCTGTTGGATTTCGAAGGCCACTTCACCGTGTATCCGCCCGGCGCTTTCTACCGTGCGCATGTCGATCAGTTTCAGGCGGCTCGTCATCGGCGCATCTCGGCGATCCTCTACCTCTCGCCGCGTTGGGCCGAGCATGACGGAGGTCAGTTACGCCTCTATCCGCACGGTGCGCAAGGCCGATACGTCGATATCCTGCCCGAGGCCGGCACGCTGGTGTGCTTGGACAGCGAGTCCATGCTGCATGAGGTGTTGCCCACGTTGCGCGAGCGCGTAAGCCTGACCGGCTGGTTCCGCACGCGCGAATGAAAGGCCGCACGTCGGCGCGTATAGCCCGAACGGACCATCTGCATGTTTATCGCCTTGAGCCCGGCCTGGCGCTCGGGCACACTCGAAATGCACACGGGAGATGTGGATGGATGCGGGCGAAGAAAGGCTGAGAACGATGGCTGAAGTGATATCCGCCGGCTGGCACTTGTTCCTGCGGGCCTTCGTACGGGTGTTTCCGCTCGCGCTGCTGAGCCAATGGGCGGGATTGCTCGATCAACTCGGTTCTGCGCCAGCCGACGCGACCAAAGCCCTCGAGCAGGCCACCAGCGGGTCGCAGTTCGTACTCTGGGCTGCCGTCATGCTGGTGCAGATGTTCTTCATGGCGGCGATCATCTGCGAGACGGCGGCAGTCGCCGAAGGGCGAGCCGAGGGTTCGCTGCTCGCGAGTCTCGGGCAGGCGGTCCGTGCCGCCGTACCGCTGTTTGTCGCCACCGTAATATTCTGGGCAGCGGTAGCGATCGGACTTGTCTTCGTCGTGATCCCCGGCTTCGTCGTCGGCGCCTATCTCCTGCTCTTTCCCTATACGCTCGTCCTCGAACACCGGGGGGCGATCGCCAGCATGGGTGCATCGTTCGACCTGGTCGATGGCAATTTCTGGCGTGTCGGCATGTTGTTGAGCATACCGACGCTCGGCTATCTGGTGGCGTATGCCATCGAAAGCGTGCCCGCGGTGAACACGGCGCTGAGGGTCATGCGTTCGGGGAGCCTGTCACTGGGTGCGATGCAGGGACCGCGCTGGTTCCAGTTTGGCCTGATGCCGGTGCTGCTGGCTTTCTCGGCGACCTTGCTGTGGACCATGGCCTATCCCGTCTATACCGATCTCAGACAGCGCAAGGCGCCCAGGCGGCGCTGATCACTGTCGGCTTAGCGCAGCGAGCTGTTCGGCCTGGAATTCGCTCACCAGCGGGTCGATCACCTGATCCAGCCCCCCCGCCAGTACTTCGTCGAGCTTGTAGAGCGTGAGGTTGATACGGTGGTCGGTGACCCGGCCCTGCGGGAAGTTGTAGGTGCGGATACGTTCGGAGCGATCGCCGCTCCCCACCTGCAGGCGCCGGCTTTCCGCTTGTGCCTGCTGCTGCTTGTCCTGTTCGGCGGCCAGCAGCCGGGCTTTAAGCAGCGACATGGCGCGGGCCCGGTTCTTGTGCTGCGAGCGCTCGTCCTGGCATTCCACCACCACGCCGGTGGGCAGGTGGGTGATGCGGATCGCGGAATCGGTCTTGTTCACGTGCTGGCCACCGGCACCCGAAGCCCGGTAGGTGTCCACGCGAAGATCGGCGGTGCTGATCTCGATCTCGTCCACCGATTCGACTTCCGGCAGCACGGCGACCGTGCAGGCCGAGGTGTGGATGCGCCCCTGCGATTCGGTCTCGGGCACCCGCTGCACCCGATGGGCCCCCGATTCGAACTTCAACCGTGAATAGACCTCGCGTCCGACGACGCGGGCGATGATCTCCTTGTAGCCGCCGTGCTCGCCTTCGCTCTCGCTCATCACTTCGATCTTCCAGCCCCGCGGTTCCGCGTAGCGGCTGTACATGCGAAAGAGATCGCCCGCAAACAGGGCCGCTTCATCGCCGCCGGTGCCGGCGCGGATCTCGAGATAGACGTTGCCCTCGTCGTGTGGGTCTTTCGGCAGCAGCAGCCGCATGAGGTCGGGCTCGAGCGCTGTGCTGCGTTCGCGCGCCGCCTGCTCTTCTTCCTCGGCCAGTTCGCGCATGCCGGCATCGGGGTCACGCGCCATCTCCTGCGCCGATTCGACGTCGGCCAGCGCCTGGCGATATGTGCGGAAGGTCGCTACGACGGGTTCGAGTCGCGCATATTCCTGCGAGAGCTCGCGAAATCGATCCTGCTCGCCGATCACGCCGGGATCGGCCAGCAAGGCGCTCACTTCCTCGAAGCGTGCATCCAGACGTTCCAGTTTTTGGCGGATGGAATCTTTCATGAGTTGCAGGGCTTGGATCGAGGCCCCGCATTATATAGAACGCGGGGCGCGAGGACCCTAATGGGAGTCGTCTTCGAGATCGAACAGGCGCTGCGCTGCAGCGATGATCTCGGCCTCGCCGGATTTTGCGGCTTCGCGCAGGCGGGCGGTCGGCGCATGCAGGAGACGGTTGGTGAGCGTGGTGGCCAGATAGTTCATCACTTCTTCTGGCGAATGGCCGCTGACGAGCATCTTCTGCGCCCGCTCCATGGTCTGCTCGCGAAGGCTTTCGCCGTGTTCGCGCAACGCGCGGATGGTGGGCACGGCCCCGAGGCTGCGCAGCGACGCTTCGAAGTGCTTCACTTCCAGCTCGATCAGGCGCTCGGCTTGCTCGGCGGCCTTGCGCCGCGCCTGCTTGTTGCTTTCCACCACGGTGGAGATGTCGTCGATGGTGTAGAGGTAGACGTCTTCGAGTTCGGCCACGGCCGGCTCGATATCGCGCGGGACCGCGATATCCACCATGAAGACGGGGCGATGCTTGCGCCCGGCAAGCGCCTGCGCGACGGTCTCGCGTGTGAGCACGGCGTCTGCGCTGGCGGTGGAGGAGATGATGATATCGGCCTCGCCCAGATGCGCCGGGATCTCCGGCAGACTGATGGCGTACCCGCCGAACTGGGAAGCCAGCCGATGGGCGCGCTCGACCGTGCGGTTGGCGATAACCATGCGCCCGGTGCCCTGTTCGTGCAGGTGGCGCGCGGCCAGTTCGATGGTCTCGCCCGCGCCGATGAGCAGGGCGGTGAGCCGGTCGAAATCGGCAAAGATATGCTTGGCTAGGTTCACGGCGGCGAAGGCGACCGAGACGGGGTTTTCGCCGATACCGGTATCCGTGCGTACGAGCTTGGCTACCGAAAACCCGTGCTGGAACAACCGGTGCAGAGTGGGGCCTACGGCCCGCATCTCGCGGGCGGCATCATAGGCCTGTTTGATCTGGCCCAGTATCTGCGGTTCGCCCAGCACCATGGAATCGAGCCCGCTGGCCACCCGCAACAGATGGCGTACGGCATCGAGTTCCTGGAAGCGGTAGAAGCGGTCGCGCACCTCCGGATCGTCGGGCGTGCGTGAACGCGCCAGCCACTCGACGACCCTATCGGCTCCACCGTCGTGGACGGCGCAATAGAGCTCGGTGCGGTTGCACGTCGAGAGCAGCACGGCTTCTTCGACCTCGGGCAGCGCATGCAACTCCGCCAGGGCGTCGGGCACCTGCTGGGGGTTGAAGCTCATGCGCTCGCGGATCTCTACCGGCGCCGTATTGTGGTTGATTCCTAGCGTGAACAGCGGCATCTGGTCTGGCCAATGTGGGCCGAGCAAAAAATTGTCGGTAATGTTGTGCTTTAACACAAGGCAACTCAAGGCCAGGGGGTCCGGTTCTATGTCGCGGCCCGCGGTGCCCTGGGGTATAGTGACGAGCCATGATACCGCCTTCCGCCCCTTCATGCTTCCGAATCCTGATCCTCGCACTGCTCCTGGTGGGCCTGTCGGCGTGTGCGCACGCCCCGTCACACCCGGCGGCACCGAAAGTGGCTGTACCGGCACCGCCCGGCCCGAGCGCGGAGGCCGGGGACGAGACGCGCGTGCAGCAGTTGCTTGGAGAGGCCAGACGCTCTTCTGATCCGACCGTGGCGCAAAAGGCGCTCGAGGCGGCTCTCGAGGCAGGCGACCTCGATGCTGCGCTTACCGCGGCCGGGCGCTGGCAGCAACTCGCACCCGAAACGCCTGAGGTGAGGCGCTATCTCGCGATCCTGAATCTGCGCACCGGTCACATCGCGCAATCCGTCCAGGCTTTCGACAGTCTGATCAGCGAACCGGGGGCTCGGCCCGCGCAGCGCATCGCCGCCGTGGGCGTGTTGCTCGCGCGCGAGAAGGATCGTGCTGCGGCACTCGAAGTGATGCACCGCCTGGCCGACAAGCATCCGGCAGTGCCCGAGGGGCAGTACGCTCTCGCGCTTCTGTCCTTGCGGCTGCATGAGCTTGCCTTGGCGCACGCGGCCATCGACCGCGCGCTGGCGTCGCGCCCGGACTGGACTGCCGCCGCGGTGCTCCAGGCCCGCATCATGATCGCTTCCGGTCAGGTGCAAGAAGCGCTGGATGGCATCGGCGAACGCGTGGCCAACAACCCCGGCGACTGGGAGCTGCGGCGCAGCTTCGCCAGCCTGCTGGTGCAGGCCGGCAAGACCGGCGCCGCACGCGAGGAGTTCGATCGAGTATTGAAGGTGCGTCCGCAAGACCCCGATACGCTCTTTGCCCTCGGTCTGCTGGCGCTCGATGGCGGCAAGCTGGATAAGGGCGAACGTTATTTCACGCTGCTGCTCGAGACCGGTGAACGCAACCAGGATGCCTATTATTATCTCGGCGAGATCCTGCTCAAGCAGGAAGACTATGGCAGCGCCATCAATTTCTTCCAGCGCGTGACTCGTGGCGACTATGCGCCGGATGCCCAGATCGGCGTGGCGCGCGCGCTGGTGCATCTGAAAGGGCTCAAGCAGGCGCAGGCTTATCTGGCAGGGGTGCGTGACCGTAATCCGGACTTCGCCACTGACCTTTACCTCGGCGAAGCCGACATGCTCCAGCAGATGGGCAAGGCGGATGCGGCCCGAAAGCTGCTCGACGAAGCCGTCAAGGACAACCCCGAAGACAAGACCCTGCGTTACAACCGGGCCGTGCTGGCCGCGGACATGGGCGATACCCTGACTGCACTCGCTGACCTGCGTGGGCTGGCCAAAGCGGAGCCCGAGAATCCGGATGTGCTGAACGCTCTGGGCTATACGCTCACCGAATCCACGGATCATTACCTGGAAGCCCTGGCCTATATCCAGCGCGCGCTGGCGCTCAAACCCGGTGCACCCGAGATCCTCGACAGCCTGGGGTGGGTGCAGTACCGGCTGGGCGACCACGCGCGCGCGCTCAAGAATCTGCGCCTGGCATACGCGCGCGCGCCCGATCCCGAGATCGCCGCGCATCTGGTCGACGTACTGTGGGTGAGCGGTGCGCATGACGAGGCGGCCGCGCTGTGGAAGAAGGCCAGTCAGGCCGATCCGGATTCGATTCCCCTGCAGGCTGTGGGGCGACGGTTAAAGTTCAAATGAGGCGAGCGCTGGCAACGATCGCAGTCGCCGTGGTTCTGGGAGGATGTGCTGCCATGCCGGAGAAGACGGTGCACGGGCCTGGTGACGAACATGCCTGGGAGGTACGGCGGGCGGGTCTCTTGCAGTTGCAGTCGTGGCATGTGGATGGGCGCGTGGCCATCGCCGCCGGGGAAGACGGCTGGAGTGGCAGCCTGTCCTGGGAGCAGGACAAGGATCACGTCGATTTCCGGTTCAACGGACCGTTCGGTATCGGTGGCTTGCGTATCACCGGCAACGGGCGCGAGTTGCTGGTGAAGACTTCGCGCGGCGATAGTTTCCTCACCACCGATCCGGAGGAGGATTTCCAGGAGCGGTTAGGCTGGAGCATCCCGATCCGGAGCATGCGCTACTGGATGGCCGGCATCCCCGATCCCGGCGCCGGTTACCAGAAGACCATCGATGGCGAGGGCCGGCTGGTGGAACTGGAGCAGGAAGGCTGGCAGGTCGATTACAAATCCTATGGTCGCGTCGGCTCGCTGCAACTGCCGACCCGGCTCACCATCCGGCGTCCGGCAGTGCGCATCAAGCTGGCCATCGACCAGTGGACCGTGAATCCGCCAGGCAGAGCGGTCGCTGACGATTACCCGGATATCTGAAGCCATGGACGCGGACCTCGCTCCCTGGCCGGCCCCCGCCAAGCTCAATCTCTTCGTGCATGTCATCGGACGGCGCGCTGATGGCTACCATCTGCTGCAGACCGTGTTCCAGTTTCTCGATCACGGCGATGAACTGCGCTTTCGCATCCGTCCGGATGGCCATATCCGCCGCGAGGAAGGTCCGGCCGGTGTGCCCCCTGAGGATGATCTGACCGTGCGCGCCGCCCAACGGTTGCGGGCATTCGGCGATATCGCCCATGGCGCCGATATCTTCGTGCACAAGCACCTGCCCCTGGGGGGCGGGCTCGGCGGCGGGAGCTCCGATGCCGCCACCACCCTGGTGGCGCTGAACGCTCTGTGGGGCCTCGACCTGGATGTCGATACGCTGGCGGGCATCGGGCTGGAGCTGGGCGCGGACGTGCCGGTTTTCGTGCGCGGACAGGCCGCCTGGGCCGAGGGCGTGGGAGAGCGCCTCAGCCCCATCGACCTGGAGGAGCCATGGTATCTGGTCATCTCGCCCCAAGTGGCCGTCGCGACCCGCGAGATCTTCCAAGCGCCCGAATTGACACGAGATTCCGCGCCAATCACAATAGCCGACTTTCTTTCGGGCAGGGGCCGGAACGATCTCGAAGCCGTCGTGGTGGCGCGTTACCCCGAAGTGGGTGAAGCGCTGAACTGGCTTCACGATGCGGCGGGAACCGCCCGCATGACCGGCACCGGCGCTTGCGTGTTCGCGGCCTTCGCGACCCGCGAACAGGCCCAGGCGCTGGCACAGCAAGTTCCCGGAAGATGGCATGCATTCGTCGCGCGGGGCTGCAACCATTCCCCGCTGCACGAACGGCTACGAGCCTGGAAAGCGAGACAGCGTTAAAAGAGATTTTGGGGCGTAGCCAAGTGGTAAGGCACGGGGTTTTGATCCCCGCATGCGCAGGTTCGAATCCTGCCGCCCCAGCCAAAGTTGGATAAGGACTGGTGCGTACCAAGCGGCAGGATGAGAACCTGAGAAGGTTCGACAAAATCGTAAGGAACGATTTTGAACTGCCGAAGGCAGGCCCCGAAGGGGCGAGCCCCAGGGATGGGGCGAGTAATCCTGCCGCCCCAGCCAAAGTTGGATAAGGACTGGTGCGTACCAGGCGGCAGGATGAGAACCTGAGAAGGTTCGACAAATTTGCCGGGAGCAAATTTGGACTGCCGAAGGCAGGCCCCGAAGGGGTGAGTCCCAGGGACGGGACGAGACACAAAATCGTCTGGAACGATTTTGGACTGCCGAAGGCAGGCCCCGAAGGGGTGAGTCCCAGGGACGGGACGAACAATCCTGCCGCCCCAGCCAAAGTTGGATAAAGCGTCCGGCCGCTCCGGGCGTATGCTAAATGTTGAAATGCCCGCAAGGGGGATCTCGTGTCACTTTCCAACATGATGGTTTTTTCGGGTAACGCGAACCCGAAGTTGGCACAGCAGATCGCGGCGCACCTGCAGCTTACACTGGGCAAGGCTCAGGTCGGCAAGTTCAGCGACGGCGAGATCGCGGTCGAGATCACGGAGAACGTACGCGGGCGCGATGTGTTTATCGTGCAGTCAACCTGCCCGCCCACCAATGACAACTTGATGGAATTGCTGGTGATGGTGGACGCGCTGAAGCGTGCATCGGCGGGTCGCATCACGGCGGTGGTGCCGTATTTCGGTTACGCGAGGCAGGACCGGCGTGCACGTGCCGCCCGCGTCCCGGTCACGGCGAAACTGGTCGCAAACATGATCACCAAGGCGGGTGTCGATCGCCTGCTCACGGTCGATCTGCATGCGGACCAGATCCAGGGGTTCTTCGACATTCCCGTGGATAACGTGTATGCCTCACCGATATTGCTGGGTGACGTCTGGAAGCAGAAGTATCCCAACCTCATCGTCGTCTCGCCCGATGTAGGCGGCGTGGTGAGAGCGCGGGCGCTGGCCAAGCGCCTCGACGATGCGGATCTTGCGATCATCGATAAACGCCGTCCGCGACCGAATGAGGCCAAGGTGATGAACATCATCGGCGAGGTCCAAGGCAAGGCCTGCATCATCGTCGACGACATGGTGGATACGGCCGGTACCCTCTGCCTGGCCGCCAAGGCGTTGAAGGAGGAGGGCGCGGCCAGGGTGACAGCCTATATCACGCATCCGGTACTATCGGGCCCGGCCGTGAAGAACATCTCCGGCTCGGAGCTGGACGAACTGGTGGTGACCGACACCATCCCGCTCAGCCCGGACGCCGCTGCGTGCGATCGCATCCGCCAGCTCGGTATCGCGGAGATACTGGCTGAGACGATGCGCCGTATCAGCGATGAAGAATCGGTGAGTTCGCTCTATATCGATTAGAGCGGATCACGAATGGATCGGCCGGAACGTATCCGGCGCGAGAGGAGACCGAACCTGGTCGCGGGGGAGGTCGTAGCAGCGCGCGAGACGCGCATCATCTTAAAGTGGAGTATTTGAAAATGGCTATCAGCTTCAATCTGACTGCCGAGCTCCGGACCGACGCGGGGAAGGGTGCGAGCCGCCGCCTGCGTCGGACCGGCAAGGTCCCGGCGATCCTCTACGGCGGTCACCAAGACCCCGTGTCTTTGTCCCTGGACCAGAACGAACTGCAGCGTAACCTGGCGCATGAAGCGTTCTATTCGCACATCCTCACCATCCAGGTCGGCAAGGCTTCGCATCAGGCAATCCTCAAGGACCTGCAGCGTCATCCGTCGCGTGCCGAGATCACGCATGTGGATCTGCAGCGCGTGAGCGCCGGCGAAGAACTGCGCACGCATGTGCCTTTGCACTTCATCAATGAAGCCGCGTCCATCGGCGTGAAACAGCAGGGCGGTGTCATCTCGCACAACATGATCGACGTCGAGATCAGCTGCCTGCCCAAGGATCTGCCCGAATTTATCGAGGTGGATGTCGCCGCTCTGGAGATCGGTGAGGCCATCCACCTTTCCGAACTCAAGTTGCCCGAGGGTGTCAGCATCGTGGCGCTGGCGCACGGCGCGGACCACGATTCGCCGGTGGTCGCAATCCACCATGCTCGTGTGACTGCCGAAGAGACGGAAGCCGAGGAAGGCGCGGAAGAAGTGTCGCCGGAAGTGGAAGCAACGGCGCAGAAGGAAGAGCCCAAGGAATGATCGATGGCGTCCTCACAGGCGCCATCTGATCGCTCGTGATCATGGCTGGCAAGCAAATCGACATCCAGCTCATAGTCGGCCTCGGTAACCCCGGGGCCGACTATGTTATGACCCGGCACAATGCCGGGTTCTGGTTTGTCGACGCCCTGGCTGACCGTCTGGGCGGACGCTGGAATGCCGATCGCAAATTCCATGGCGAGGTCGCCCGCGTCAGCATGGGCGGGCACGACCTGCGCCTGCTCAAGCCCCAGACATTCATGAACCGCAGCGGACTGGCCGTGCAGGCCCTTGCCAGCTATCTCAAGATCGTGCCTCAGGCGGTACTCGTCGCGCATGATGAGATCGACCTGCCGGCGGGTGAAGTGAGACTCAAGTTCGGGGGCGGGCACGCAGGGCATAACGGCCTGCGCGATATCATCTCGCATATCGGGGCCGATTTCGGGCGCTTGCGCATCGGCGTCGGACGTCCGCGCGGGGAGACCATCGATTATGTCCTCGGCCGGCCATCAAGAGCCGACGAAGACGCCATCGTCGCCGCCTTGCGTGAGGGCCTCGATGTGCTCCCCGCACTGCTCGATCAGGGTTATGAGAAGGCCATGACCCGGTTGCACACGCGTACCGGGAATTCCATCACCGCCGATTGAGGCTCACGTCTCCGGCACGTTCAGGACCAGACCATCATGGGTATCAAGTGCGGCATCGTGGGCCTGCCCAACGTCGGCAAATCCACGCTCTTCAACGCGCTCACGCGTAACGAGATCCCGGCGGAAAATTATCCTTTCTGCACCATCGACCCGAACGTAGGCGTCGTGCCCGTGCCCGATCCGCGCCTCGACGAGCTGGCGGCGATCGTCAAGCCGCAGAAAGTCATTCCCACGATGATGGAGTTCGTGGATATCGCCGGTCTGGTGGCAGGCGCGTCCAAGGGTGAGGGCCTGGGCAACCAGTTCCTGGCGCATATCCGTGAGACCGACGCCATCGCCATGGTGGTGCGATGCTTTGAAAATGACGACATCACGCACGTGGCCGGACGCATCGATCCGCTGGACGATATCGAGGTCATCAGCACCGAACTCGGTCTGGCGGACCTCGAGACGGTAGAGAAGAACATCCACCGCACCGAGAAGGTCGCCAAGTCGGGCGACAAGGATGCCAAGGCGCGTCTGGCTATTCTCGAGAAACTCCGCGCGGCCCTGAACGAGGGCAAACCCGCCCGCTCGGTCGAGCTGGAGCCGGAAGAGCGCAAGGCCGTGCGCGACCTGCACCTGCTCACCGTCAAGCCGCTCATGTACATCGCCAACGTGGACGAAGCAGGTCTTGCCGGCAACGCCCATGTGGAGAAGGTGCAGGCGCGCGCAATGGAAGAGAACGCCGAGGTGGTGCTGGTCTGTGCCGCCATCGAGGCCGAGATCGCCCAACTCGACGAAGCCGACCGCGCCGATTTTCTGGCCGATCTGGGGCTGGAAGAGCCGGGCCTTAACCGCGTGATCCGTGCGGGCTACAAGCTCCTGGGTCTGCAGACCTACTTCACCGCCGGGGTGAAGGAAGTGCGCGCCTGGACCGTCAGGGCGGGCGCCACCGCTCCAGAAGCCGCGGGCGTCATCCATACCGATTTTCAGAAAGGCTTCATCCGCGCCGAAGTGGTGGCCTATGACGATTTCATCAGCTGTCAGGGTGAGTCGGGGGCCAAGGAGCAAGGAAAACTCCGCCTCGAAGGCAAGGAGTATGTTGTGCATGAAGGTGACATCATGCATTTTCGCTTCAACGTCTGAGCGGCTTCTTTTCCGCTAATACGGCGTTGCTGCGGGCTTCTGCGCTGCTCATTACCCATTTCGGTAACTGTGCTGCTCGAAGCCCGCGCGCCTTGTCTTATCGAAAAAGCCGCTCGCTCAGAAAGGTGTCGGCCAGCTTCGCTGCTGCGGCGTCTGAACGGCCTCAGCCATCCGGAATAGCGGATCCAGCAGTCGAAAGCTGGGGATATCTAGGCGCAAGTTGCGCCATCCTTGACATGGCGGGCCGTAGACCCGAAAATTCCCGCCCTTCCGGCCTCTCGGCCGGAACCCGCCGAACGAATGGCTAGGTAGCTCAGCTGGTTAGAGCGCCACACTCATAATGTGGATGTCGGCAGTTCGAATCTGCCCCTAGCCACCATTCTTTTGTTCCGACCTAGCCGCCACGTATGGCATATGGTCCCTCGTGCATGCGCTTGGTCTTGGCCCACTGGGCGTGTAAGCATCAAGAATATCCCTTCGGGAGGTATCTCCCACAGAGTCTACTATACTTAACAGAATGTGGCCGTCAGCCGCATATGTGAGGCAATACGGACAAGGCATCCCGCTACGAACATGATCTCGACCAATTTGCTTGTATTTCGACTTAGCCTTGATCAAGGCATTTTCTTCCAGGCCAGTTCGGCCATTGTCGGTATTTTCCTACTTATAGCAGCCGTTTATATCGGCTATCGCTTGTGGGCAGCATATCACTCAGATTCGGACTTCGAGATAGATGAGGCCGAATTTGGGCTCGGCAACCAGAGGATTAGACTACGGCCCAATACTCTTGATCGGCAAATTGCATATGAGATTTGGGTGGAGCTCAGTACTCGGAAGATTGGTTTGAAAATCGACCTTGATCACGATGTCATCGCGGAAATCTATGACTCTTGGTACCAATTCTTCGGCGTTACTCGTGACCTGATTAAGCAGATTCCAGTCACGAAATTCCGTCGAAGGGACACCGAGAGGATAGTTAGGCTGTCGGTTGAGGTTCTTAATATTGGCTTGCGCCCTCATCTTACGAGATGGCAGGCTCGATTTCGTCATTGGTCCGCGGCACAGATGGAGCGGCAAGATAACGTGGATGTCTCGCCGCAGGATTTGCAGAAGCTCTTTCCTGATTACGGAACCCTCAGTAGAGATATGATGACGGTGAATGCAAGGTTAATTCGCTATAGAGATGCCATGTACAACATCGTCTGTGGACAGTGAGCTCAGGAGACGCCGGGTGTGCAAGGTTGTATGCATGTTGAGGGTTTTGGGAGCGCTACGACGTCTCGAGGGAGAGTGTCGGAGTTCGTAATATGGAGAGAAGTTATGGCCGATGACATAAGAAATGTTTTTATAAGTCATATCCATGAAGATGATGCTGGGCTGGGTAAAGTGAAAAGTCTACTCGACTCAAAAGGTGTGAAGATTCGCGATTACTCCATCAATAGAGATAATCCAAACAACGCACATTCCGAAGAGTACATCAAGAATCAGATACTCGCTCCCCGTATCCAGAAGTCTGGTGCGCTCGCCGTATACATAACCTCCGATACTAAAGAAAGTAAGTATGTTGATTGGGAGATTCAATATGCCGCAAAACTCGGAAAGCGCGTAATTGGAATCTGGGCCCAAGGTGAGAATGGCTGTGAGATTCCCGAAGCCCTAGAGAAGTACGCTGACGCCGTTGTTGGTTGGAATGGGGGGCGAGTGATAGACGCACTTAATGGCACAGTTCAGGGTTGGTATAACCCAGATGGTTCACCTTGTAACGAGAGAGATATTAAGCGCTATAGCTGTGGCTGAGGGTTCCTGCTGTGCGACTTTATTCCTACGTTGTGGCGCGTGATTATGGGTTTGCTCCCAATCCATTTTACGGGCGCTGCACCCTTGCCACATGCAAACCTCGTATAAGGTCGGTTGCACAGGTTGGTGATTGGGTGGTGGGAACTGGAAGTGCGAGATATGGGCTGGCAGGTCGCCTAGTGTATGCGATGCGGGTAACCGAGATCATGACCTTCGACGAGTATTGGGGGCGCGAGGACTTTCGAAGCAAAAGACCATCGATGCGTGCTGGCTATATGCAGGCCTTTGGGGACAACATCTACCATCGCGATAAATCCGGCCATTGGTTGCAGGAGAATTCCCATCATAGCTACGCGAATGGCCGTATAAATCGCCACAATTTAGAAAATGACACTCAAGTGGACCGCGTTCTTGCTAGCGCGCAATTCGCCTATTGGGGTGGGAGTGGCCCGCAGATTCCCGCTAAGCTGCGGTCGTTCAGTGGCGTAGATATCTGTGCACTTCGCAATCATAAGAGTGAGTTTACAGAGATGTTAGTCAACGAGGCGGAAGGCTGGATTACTTCGTTAGGCCTAATGGGTTATGTCGGGGAGCCGCGAGAGTGGTCTGACATAAAAAGGCTGGACCCTCGGCGGTAGGCGCCAGAATTCGGAGCATTGCGTATGTCAGTCCTCTTCCAAGAGTATAACGATGCCGTCATCCTAACGGATGGGATGCCTGCTGAGGTTGGTCCCGTTCTGATGGGGCTCTTTGGTGAAGTGGGCGGCATCATGGCGGTTGTGAAAAAACATCATCGAGAAAGAGACGTCTATTCAGGGTACCGCGACGCCGTTATCGACGAGTTCGGCGACGTGCTTTGGTATCTCGCTGCAATATGTCGGCGCTTAGACGTTTCATTTGCAAGTTTGTTTGCGCGATTGGCGCGTGACTGTATGCATGAGGGGCAGTCCGCTGCTACAGATGATGGCCGGCA
>CAVUBB010000002.1:0-25108 GCA_963739695.1 uncultured Pseudomonadota bacterium
TGGGCACGCCGAATTCGTCCTTCACCCGGCGCACGATGTCGAGATAGGGCATGCCGGGTTTGACCATCACCATATCGGCCCCCTCGGCCAGATCCAGCGCGACTTCACGCAGCGCCTCATCGCTGTTGCCCGGGTCCATCTGATAACTGTATTTGTTGCCGCCGCCCAGGTTTGCGGCGGAGCCGACCGCGTCGCGGAACGGGCCGTAGAAGCTGGATGCGTATTTGGCCGAATAGGCCAGGATGCGCGTGTTCACGTGCCCGGCCGCTTCCAGTGCTTCGCGCACCGCGCCGATACGCCCGTCCATCATGTCCGAGGGCGCGACCACGTCGGCGCCGGCATCGGCGTGCGAGAGCGCCTGGCGCACGAGCACGTCGACCGTGGCGTCGTTGACCACATAGCCGTCGTCATCGAGCAGTCCGTCCTGGCCGTGGCTGGTGAACGGATCGAGCGCGACGTCGGTGATCACTCCCAACTCCGGCAGCGCCTGCTTGAGTGCCCGTACCGCGCGCTGCGCCAGGCCCTGCGGGTTGTAAGCTTCGGCGGCATCGGCGCTCTTGGCGTTGGCCGGTGTCACCGGGAACAGCGCGAGCGCCGGGATGCCCAGGCCATGCGCTTCACTGGCGTGCTCCACGAGCAGGTCGATGCTTAAGCGGTCGATCCCGGGCATCGACTCCACGGCTTCGCGGCGGCCTTCACCTTCGAGCACGAAGACAGGATAGATCAGGTCGTCCACGCTGAGACGGCTCTCGCGCATCAGGCGCCGCGAGAAGTCGTCGCGGCGCATCCGGCGCATGCGGGTGAGCGGGAAAGCGTGGCCGGAGGGGTCTGGCGTGTGCATGAGGCAGGCTCCATTGAACAGGTGGGCCGGTCAGCGTGTATGCTGGACACGTTCTAGGCCGATAGGATAAATCATGGCCGGGGCTGGGCCCAGAGGCCCGTCCCGCGTGAAATATTCCACTCGCCCGCGGGGTCTCTAAAGGTATGTCCGTGCGACACCACAGATTCGAAGCCCTGGTCGGTGCTCTGATGCCCGATCTGTACCGCTATGCGGTCTGGCTCTGCCGCGACCAGGCACTGGCGGAGGATCTGGTGCAGGAGACGATGCTGCGGGCCTGGCGTTCGCTGGAGAGCCTGCGCGACGAGCATTCGGCCAAAAGCTGGCTCATCACCATCCTGCGCCGGGAGCTGGCACGGCATCTGTCGCGCCAGCGCGGCGAGGAGATCGATGTGGACAGCATCCAGCTGGCGGCACTCGCGGCCACGGGCGACGAGGCCGACACCGATCGCCAGGACCTGCGCCGCGCCATCGCCTGCCTGGAGGACGATTACCGCGAGCCGCTCGTGCTCCAGGTGATCATGGGCTTTTCGGTAGACGAGATCGCCCAGACCATGGAACTCACCACCGGTGCCGTCCTGACCCGGCTGCACCGGGCCCGTAACAAGCTGCGCGAGCTCGTGGGGGAAGCTGTGCAATCCGGAGAAGCAAGCGCATGAACGACATGAGCTGCATCGAATTCAGACGCGTGCTGGCCGCCGAGCCGCGCCGGCAGGATCCGGCCGTACTCACTCACCAGCGTGGATGCGTCCCCTGCCGGCGCTACCGCGCGCGTGTGCTGGCGTTCGAGTCGCGCCTGGAGGCGGCGCTCGACGTGCCGGTACCGGAGGAATTGGCCGCCCGCGTGATCTTCGAGGCGACCGGTGTACGTCGCCGTCGCTTCGACGGCCCGGCTCGTTTCCTGGCCATCGCGGCGGGTCTGGTGCTGGCCGTGGCGATCAGCGCAGGCCTGTGGCTACGGTCCGATCGCGTGCCCCTGCCGCAGGCGGTCGTCCAGCACATCAACCATGAACCCGACTCCCTGCTCCCCGGCCGTCCCGCGGTCCCGCTGGCCGAGGTCGAAGCCCTGTTCCGGCGCACGGGCGTCAAGGTGGGCGGACATCTGGGCCGCGTCGAATATGCGCGCCTGTGCTATTTCCGCGGCCGCCTGGTCACCCATCTGGTGGTTGCGGGCAAGATGGGCCCGATCACCATCCTGCTGTTGCCGCACATCCGTGTCGCCGGTCCGCAGAAGATCGATGAGGAAGGTTTCCACGGCACCATCATCCCGGCAGGTTCGGGCAGCATCGCCATCGTCGGTAACAAAGACGAACCGATGGAGGCGGTGGAGCGGCGTATCAGCGATATGGTCAGCTGGAGTACCTGAGCGGGTTCAGGTCTGCGCCCCGCCTTCCCGGACGCCGAGTCCGACCGCGCTCGAGCGCAGATGCAGGTCGCGCTGCGGGAAGGGGATCTCGATGCCGCGTTCGCGCAGCGCATCGTCGAGGGCCCACAGATAGCGCGAGTGTGTCCGGCCGGGCTGCAGGACCTTGTCGCCCGTCACCCACACCAGCAGTTCGAAGTTCAGTGCCGAATCGCCGAAGCCGGTGAAGATCAGCTCCGAGTGGCGGTTGCCGTCCTCCACCGTGCCCGGTGTCACTTGCGCCGCTGCCATCGCGGCTTCCAGAACCTTTTCCTTGTCGCTGCCATAGGCCACGCCGAAGGGGATGTGCAGCCGCCGGTAGCGGTCGCCGAGAGTCCAGTTCGTCACCCGGCCGTTGATGAATTCCGAGTTGGGCACGATCACGTCCACCGAATCATTGGTGGTGATACGCGTATAGCGCATGCCGATCTCTGCCACGCGCCCGATCACGCCCGACTGCAGGTCGACGAAATCGCCCACCTTCAGACTCTGCTCCAGCAGCAGGATGATGCCCGAGATGAAGTTACTGAAGATGTTCTGCAGGCCGAAGCCGATGCCGACGCCGATAGCGCCCCCGAACAGCGCCAGACTGGCAAGATCGAAGCCGATGAAATTGAGGCCGATGATCGAGCCGACGATCCATACCGTATAGCGGGTGAGCCGGGTGAGCGCATAGACGGCCGATGGACTGAAGCGCGCACCTACGTCGCCACGCGCGAATCGGAGTAACGCCTTTTCCACGAACTTGCCCAGCCACCAGACGGCCGAGAGGATCACGATCAGCCCGACGATGCGCAGGGGCGTCACCGGCGTGGAACCGATGTGGAACCAGGTGGTGTCGGCGAGATGCTGGAGTTCGATCAACAGTGAATGCAGGAATTCCACACGCGCTCCTCGGCATGGTGCCATCGCTGCAAGCTTAGCACCCGCTGCGTCTGCATGCGCATTCCTTTATCATGCGCCAGTACTCTGCCTGCAAGGAGTCTCCCGATGGCATCGTCCGCCCGCTGCCCCTGGGCCAAGCTCGACGACCCGCTCTATCTGCACTACCACGACGAGGAATGGGGCGTACCCGTATTCGACGACCGGGTGCTGTACGAGTTTCTCATCCTGGAGGGTGCGCAGGCCGGTCTGAGCTGGTCCACTGTCCTGCACAAGCGCGCGGGCTACCGCCGCGCGTTCGCCGATTTCGATCCGGTACGGGTCGCGCGCTTCACCCCGGCCCGCGTGGAGAGACTCCTGCACGACCCGGCGATCGTCCGCAACCGGCTCAAGGTCAACAGCGCCGTCACCAACGCCCGTGCCTTCCTTGCCATCCAGGCCCGGCATGGCAGTTTTGCCGATTATCTGTGGGCATTCGTCGACGGGGCCCCGATCCGCAATCGCTATCGCAGGATCGAAGACGTGCCGGTGCGCACGGCCGTGTCCGATACCCTGAGCAAGGCCCTGAAGAAAGAGGGGTTCAAGTTCGTCGGCAGCACGATCTGCTATGCGTACATGCAGGCTGTGGGCATGGTCAACGACCATCTCGCCGGGTGTATCCGCTTCAAGGCCTGTGACGCGCTGGCTCAGTCGGCGTCGGGATCGGCATAGCCGCGCACTTCCTCGTCGGAATAGGTGACGCCGAGCCCCAGGGCGATGCGGTTGAGGAAGTTGTAGTAGGCGGTGACGAGGTTGATATCGAGGATATCGCGATCGCTGAAGCCGGCATCGCGCAGCAGTTCGATATCCGCCGCATCGACCTGACTGGGCGAGGTGGTCAGCTTGAGCGCATAGCTCAGCATCCGCGCGGTGCGGTCGGGCAGATCGAGGAAACTGAAGTCGGACATGATCGCGCGCAGACGGGCGTTGTCTTCCTCGTAGCGCGCCAGCGCTTCGGCGTGGTGGTTTACACAATAGGCGCAGTTGTTGGCGGCCGAGACAGTCACGGCGATGCTCTCGCGGTCAGCGCGCGAGAGGCCCGATTCGCCAAACATCAGTTCCAGATAGAGCTCGCCGTGGGGAGCGAGCGTCTCCGGGTGCAGGCTCTGGACTTTGAACACGTTGGCCAGCTTGCCGCGGCGGCGAGACAGTTCTGCGTATATCTGCCCCAGCTCGCCGCCGGCCTCGTCTTCGTCGATCACCTCGATCCAGGACATAGCGCCCCCTTGTCGCGGATCATGCATGTGCCGGTCGGACTTGGCGACGCCAGCCCCTAAGCGTATTGTAGCTGCTTTCCCGCATACGCTCATGAACCCGGATGGTCGCGAGAGACGCCAACAGCATCACCCGCTTCGATTTCAAGCCCGGCCGCACGCTGGCTGGGAAGTACGAAGTCGTCGAGCTGTTGGGGCGCGGCTACGAAGGCGAGGTCTTCAAGGTCCGCGAGCTGGCCACGGGGATAGAGCGCGCCGCGAAGTTTTTCTACCCGGAACGGAATCTGCGCGACCGCGCTATCACCTATTACGCCAAGAAGCTGAATCGTCTGCGCAGCTGCTCGATCCTGATCACTTATCTCACCCACGAGCAGATCCGGTTTCGCGGGCAGTGCATAAAATTCCTGATCTCGGAGCTGGTCGAAGGCGTGATGCTGGACGATTTCATCCGCCACCAGCCTGGAAGGCGCCTGACGGCCTTCGAAGGTTTGCACTTGCTGCACAGCCTCGCAGCCGGCCTGGAACAAGTGCATCAGCTCAAGGAATATCATGGCGATCTGCACGCCGGGAACATCATGGTGAAGCGGCGCGGCATCCATTTCGAAGTGAAGCTGATCGACATGTATCGCTGGAATGCGCCCACCGGCGAGAACATCCGCGAAGATGTCACCGACATCGTCCGTGTCTTCTACGATTGTATCGGCGGTCGCCGCTTCTACAGCCGGCAGCCGCAGGTAGTGAAATCCATCTGCTGCGGCCTGAAACGCTCGCTGATCCGGCGCAAGTTCCGTACCGCCGGGCAGCTGCGCGCCTATCTCGAGACCGTGGACTGGGACGACTGAGTTCTGGAGCGGTCGGGACGCTCACTCGCGGCGGAATATCTCTTTCTCGTCGCGAAATGCCTTGAACTCCAGGCCGTTCCCGCTGGGATCGAGGATGAACGCTGTCGCTTGTTCGCCGGCTTGGCCCTGGAAGCGGATCCGCGGCCCGATGAGAAATCGGATACCGGCAGCGCGCAGCTTGTCGATCAAGCCCTCCCATTCTTCCCAAGGCAGGATGAGGCCGAAATGCCGCGCCGGCACAGCATCGCCATCGACAAGGTTGGTGGGGTCGGCTTCCCGTTCGCGGGCGAGGTGAGCCACGATCTGATGGCCGTGGAGATCGAAATCGATCCAGAGCTCCGACTCCCGCCCAGTCGTGCAACCCAGCACGCCCGTATAGAACGCACGCGCCGCTTCGAGATCGTGTACCGGGAAAGCCAGGTGGAATCGCGGCCGCTCATTCATCGGTGGTTCCCTCCAGCCAGTCCTGTGCAGGCAGGAAGCGGGTGTAGAGTTCCGCTTCCGCCGAATCCGGCTCCGGGCGCCAATCGTATGCCCAGCGCACAAGCGGCGGCAGCGACATCAGGATGGATTCGGTACGTCCGCCCGATTGCAGTCCAAACAGGGTTCCCCGGTCGTAGACCAGATTGAATTCCACGTAGCGCCCGCGCCGATAGAGCTGGAATTGGCGTTCGCGTTCGCCGAAGGTCATCTCACGCCGGCGCTGGACTACCGGAAGGTAGGCGGGCAGGAAATGGTCGCCGACGCTGCGCAAGAAGCCGAAGGCATGATCGAAACCTCCCTGGTTGAAGTCGTCGAAGAACAGACCGCCGATACCGCGAGGTTCCTGCCGGTGCTTGAGATAGAAATATTCGTCGCACCATTGTTTGAAACGGGGATAGATGTCTTCGCCGAATGGCTCGCAGGCGGCTTTCGCGGTGCGATGCCAGTGCACCGCATCCTCGACAAAGCCGTAATACGGCGTGAGATCGAAACCACCGCCAAACCACCACACCGGCTCAGCATCCGCCTTGCGCGCGATGAAGAAACGCACGTTGGCATGGGTGGTAGGTACATAAGGGTTGTGCGGGTGCAGGACCAGGGAGACGCCCATGGCCTCGAAACTGCGCCCGGCCAGTTCCGGTCGATGGGCGCTCGCCGACGCGGGCAGTCCCGGGCCCATCACGTGCGAGAAGTTGATGCCCGCCTGTTCGAACAGGCCGCCGTCGCTGAGAACGCGGCTCTTTCCGCCACCGCCTTCGGCCCGTTCCCAGCGGTCGCGGCGAAAGCGTGCCTTGCCGTCGATGCCTTCCAGTTGCTCCGAGATGCGGGCCTGGAGGTCTACCAGATAGTCCTTAACGCGTTCGATATCAGGATGGCCGGCATCCATGAGGGCTCCTTGTTCTGCGTCGTTCAGATCATGCCGGACGCAAGACGCGTCCGCTGCGAGCATCGCGAATCTGCGTGGGCCGCGCCAGCGTGCCGACGCGCCCGGGCACGATGTAGTCGATGGCATCGCCGAAGGCCGCCTCGACCCGCCGCCGGGTACGGGCTGGTGGCCTGCCGCTGAGGTTGGCGCTGGTGGACACGACGGGCATGCCCGCCGTCGCACACAGCGCGCGGGCCGTGGGATGCGCGGTGACGCGGGCGGCGATCGTATCGCGTCCGCCGGTCAGCTCCCAGGGTAGATCGTCGGCAGCCGGCAGGATCCAGGTGACCGGGCCAGGCCAGGTCGCGCGAAGGTCTTGCTCCATGGCCGGTGTCAGTTCGCCGAGATAGGGGTCGAGTTGGGCGCGTGTCGCCGCGATAAGGATGAAACCCTGGCGCGGGTCGCGGCCCTTGAGATCGAGGATGCACTCAAGCGCATCGACATCCAGCGGCTCGCAGCCCAGGCCCCAGACGGACTCGGTGGGGTAGGCGATCACCCCGCCCGCACGGATCGTGTCGCGAGCGCGACGCAGATGCCAGGCGGAAGTCATGTGCTCAGGCGTCGGCGCCCTCGGGCTCGGGCGCGAGTTCTGGTGCCGGTTCAGCGAAGTCGCATTCCTTCTGCGGACAGACTTTTTCGGTGCCCCGACGCTTGGTGGTCTTGATGGTGAGGATCGGCCACTGACACTGCGGGCAGGGGCCGGCCATCGGTTCGTTCCATACCGCATACTTGCAGTCCGGATAGCGCGAGCAGGAATAGAAGATCTTGCCGAAGCGCGATTTACGCTTGAGCAGCGTGCCCTGCTTGCATTCCGGGCATTCGAAACCGGTATCGGCGGGCTTTTCCAACGGCTCGATGTGCTTGCACTTCGGATAGGCGCTGCAACCGATGAACTTGCCGTAGCGTCCACGCCGGATGATGAGATCGGAGCCGCATTTCGGGCATTCGCGTCCTTCCACCTTCTCCGGTTCGGTGGCGACGTCTTCTGCCTTCTCGTCGAGGTTGCGGGTGTAATCGCATTCCGGATAGCCGGTACAGCCGACGAAGCGTCCGCGGCGGCCGAGGCGGATGGACAAGGGCTTGCCGCACTTGGGGCAGGCTTCGTCCATCTCTTCGGAGGTCACGTCCTTGCGCGAGACCGTTTCCTCCTTTTCATCCACCAGTTCCTTGAACGGAACCCAGAATTCCTGCAACAGCGGCACCCACTCCTTCTCGCCGCGCGAGACGGCATCGAGCTCATCCTCGAGCCGCGCCGTGAAATCGTATTCCACGTAGCGATGGAAGTGCTGGGTGAGGAACTTGTTGACCACGCGGCCGACGTCGGTAGGCATGAACCGCTTGCGGTCCATGGTCACATACTCGCGTTGCTGCAAAGTGGAGATGATGGAGGCATAGGTGGAAGGCCGGCCGATGCCGTGTTCCTCCAGCGCCTTGACCAGGCTGGCTTCGGAGTAGCGCGGAGGCGGTTCGGTGAAATGCTGGTCGCAGGCGATCTCGTCCAGTTTCACCGTGTCGCCTTCTTTGACCGGCGGCAGGATGCGGTCTTCGTCATCGTCTGACGAATCGTCACGGCCTTCCTGGTATACGGCCATGAAGCCCGGTTTGACCAGGATGGAGCCGGTGGCGCGGAAACGATGTCCGCCCGCACAGGTCAGATCCAGGGCCACGGTATCGAACACTGCATGCATCATCTGGCAGGCGACGGTGCGCTTCCAGATAAGCTCATAGAGCTTGGCCTGTTCCGCGCTGAGTTTTGCCTTGATCTGTTCGGGTTCGCGCATCGCCGAGGTCGGGCGGACCGCCTCGTGGGCCTCCTGCGCGTTCTTGGCCTTGGTCTTGTACGCGCGCGGTTGTTTGGGCAGATTCTCGGCGCCGTAACGCTTCTCGATCACCGCGCGGATATCTTCCAGGGCTTCGTTGGCGAGATTGACCGAGTCGGTACGCATGTAGGTGATAAGACCCACTGCGCCCTCGCCGATATCGATACCTTCATACAGTTGTTGAGCGACGCGCATCGTACGCTGTGCCGTGAAACCCAGCTTGCGCGCGGCTTCCTGCTGCAAGGTCGAGGTCGTGAACGGCGCCGCCGGATTGCGCCGGCGCTGCTTCTTCTCGACTTTGGCGACAGTGAGTTTGCCGTCGGCAGCGGCCAGCAGGGCGTCGTGGGCGGCGCTCGCGCTCTTGCCGTCGGTGAAGGTGAACTGCTCGACCTTGTCACCGGCAAAGTCGGCGAGTTTGGCGTTGAATCTTTGCTTGTCGCGCGACAGATGCGCTTCGAGAGTCCAGTATTCGCGTGCCTCGAAGCGTTCGATCTCTTCCTCGCGCTCGACGATCATGCGCAGCGCGGGGCTCTGTACACGACCGGCGGACAAGCCGCGGCGGATCTTCTTCCACAACAGCGGCGAGAGATTGAAACCGACCAGATAATCGAGTGCGCGCCGTGCCTGCTGGGCATTTACCAGTTGCCCCGACAGCTCGCGCGGATTCTCTATCGCCTCGTTGACGGCGCGCTTGGTGATCTCGTGGAAGACGATGCGTGCGACATGTTTGTCCTTCAGCGCACCTTTGTCCTTGAGCAACTCGTACAGGTGCCAGGAGATCGCCTCGCCCTCACGGTCGGGGTCGGTGGCGAGATAGAGGCTGTCGGCTTTCTTGAGCGCCTTGACGATATCGTCGACATGTTTCTTGTTGCGCTCGATGATCTGGTAGCGCATGGAAAATTCATGTGCGGGATCGACTGCGCCTTCCTTGGGCACCAGGTCGCGCACATGGCCATAGGAAGCCAGTACCTCGAACCCCGGGCCGAGATATTTCTTGATCGTCTTGGCCTTGGCCGGCGACTCGACAATGACCAGGTTGGCGCTCATCTTTCTCCGCTTGAAAATTTCGTCAAGACCGCGCCGTGCCGTGTGCTTATCGCACGGCCGCGATACGGATTCCGGGGTGTGAGCGGGGCGAACGGCAGCGATAACGCTACGATCAGTGCACCAGCCCCACCGACTCTTCGAAGACCAGGTCCTCCATCCGTGCGAATGCGAGTTCCTGTCCCGGCTGGTTGAACAGGACCATGAGAATAATCCACTTGACCTGTTCGATGTCAATCTCGGCCGCTTCCAGCGCCATGATCCTCTCCACGATGATCTCGCGCTGGCTGGGGTCGAGCACCCCCATATTCTCCAGATACAACAGGAAACCGCGGCATTCGGCATCCAGCCGCGCCATCTCCGAATCGGTGTAGACGCGTATCGAACCGTGGCTGCGGATGGATGTCGTCGGGTCGGCGCTCTGGTTCGCGGCCAGGGCTTCGAGCCAGTCGAAGGCCTTGTTGATCTCGGCTCCGGGGAAGCCGGCTTCCTCGAGCTCTACGGTCAGGGATTCGCGGTCGGGCTGATTGTCGGTGTCGTCGTCCAGATAGTTCTCGAACAGATACATGAGTACGTCGAGCACGTTCTCTTTCATCAGCTAAGGCCCTCTGCTGACCCGGGAATAGCGACCGCCTGGCGCGGACTCCACGTGGCCCCTGAGTTCTAGGGCAAGCAGCATGGAGGAAACCACCCCGGGCGTCAATCCAGTGCGTTCCACGATCTCGTCCACTGCAGTGGGGGCGAAACCGATGGATTGCAAGAGCAGGCGATACTCGTCATCCAACGGCGCATCGTCCTGCATGGAGGCATCGGAGGTGGGCTGCGCGGCGGCGTTGATGGCGGCGAGCGGCGCCAGCTCGTCGAGGATGTCGGCGGCGGATTCTACCAGCTTCGCGCCGTCTTTGAGCAAGCGGTGGCAGCCGCGGGCCAGCGGATTATGTATGGAGCCGGGGATCGCGAAGACCTCGCGGCCCTGCTCGTTCGCCAGGCGGGCTGTGATCAACGAACCGCTGCGGACTGCGGCCTCCACCACCAGCGTACCCACGCTGAGGCCGCTGATGATCCGGTTGCGGCGCGGAAAGTGCTCGGGCAAGGGCGGCATGCCCGGCGGGAACTCCGAGAGCACTGCCCCGGTCTGTGCGATCCGCGCTGCCAGCTCCGCATGGCGGGCAGGATAGACGACATCGAGCCCGTTCGCGCACACGGCGATGGTCACGCCACCGGCCTGCAGTGCACCTTCATGGCTGGCGGCATCGATGCCGATGGCGAGCCCGCTGGTGATGGTCAGGCCGCTGCGGGCGAGATGCACGGCGAATTCGCGCGCGGTGCGCCGGCCAGCGGCGGTAGGATTGCGGCTGCCGACCATGGCGAGTTGCGGGCCGCAGAGGATGTCGGTCCGACCGCGTACGAACAACACCGGCGGCGGATCGGGAATCTGGCG
Organism: uncultured Pseudomonadota bacterium; assembly: GCA_963739695.1. Classification (GTDB taxonomy): domain Bacteria; phylum Pseudomonadota; class Gammaproteobacteria; order Natronospirales; family CAVUBB01; genus CAVUBB01. Next base: position 10,931 of record CAVUBB010000002.1, read on the forward strand.
CAACAGTTCCGGATAGGCGGCGTCCGCGAAAGTGATCAGATGGTGATCGGGCTGGTCGAGCCAGGCCAGATCGTGCTCGATCGCTGCCGCGTCGGGTTCAGCCAGGGCCTTGCGGGTAGTCTTGTCGAGTTCGAGACGGCTCGGCCCGGCACGGGCCGCTTTGAGGATGTCTTCGGCGCTGCCGAAGCGTTGGAGCAGGTCCCGCACACCGGCCGGGCCGAGCCCGGGGGCGTGCAGCAGCGCCAGCCAACTTGTGAGCGTATCGGCACTGATGACCGGGTTCCCTCCGTAGTCGGGGCGGCTGTGCTGCCGCCGGTTTGCTCAGGCTTTGTCGAAAGCCTGCTGCGGGCGGCCCGATTCCCTGGGCCGCCGGGATGAATCAGGGGTTGCGTGCCATGTCGAGAAGATGGATCTCGCTGGTCGACTGCATGATCAGAGCATAGCTCACGCGGTTGAACGTGCGAAAGACCATCGCGACTCCGGCGCGACGGTCGGGTAACTGGACCTTGTCGCCGCCGCCCAGAAAGCCCTTGCTCGCATAGGGGTCTTCGATTTTCTCGCCATGCTGGTAGATGGCCAGGACGTTGCCAAGCTCGAGGCCGTCACGAGTGCCGCGATCCAGCACCACCACCTGGTATTGGCCGGCTTCGGCCAGACCACCGAGGATATCGATGATCTGTGCGTGCACCTCGCGCGCTGGCGCTCGCGGTGTGAAGTGGCTGGTGAGGGTCTCGTTGCTGGTTGGGATCAGGCGGTCGCCGGCCATCACCTCCTCGCTGCTCTGGGTGACCGCGGCCGTCGCCGGGTCGCCCCACTGCTGGATCTTCAGCGCGCCCACATAGAGCGCCTGGTAGCCGAGCACTTCGCCCGTCTGCGGGTCCAGCAGCGGCTGGCTCTTGCGCAGGATGGTGTAGCTGCTGCCGTCGGCCGCATTCTGTCCGCGCACATAGACCTTGCCCTGGGCTCCGGTCATCAGGCGGCCGTCGATCGTGCGCAGGATATACGGCGAGTTGTCCAGTTCATCGGCGCCGACCACTTCGGGCCGGGTCAGGAACGGGCGGATCGCATCGATGGGGATGGTCGGTATCGCCTGCGCCAGGGGCTCGATGCGCACCTTGGGCGAGAGATGCACCGAAGGCTGACCACGGGTCAGCGACAGCCGCGGTTTGCCGTTGACGTAAGTGAGTGTGATCACGTCTCCGGGGAATATAAGGTGAGGGTTCTTGATCTGAGGGTTGACGTACCAGATTTCGGGCCACAGCCAGGGGCTCTGCAGGAACATGTTGGAGATGTCCCAGAGGGTATCGCCTTTCCTGACCACATAGCGCAGCGGATGCTGGGGCTTGAGCGCTACCGGCTCCTTCGCCGGGGCGGGCTGGGCCGGGGGCTGCTCCGCGGGTGCGGGGCTCGCGGGCGGCGGTGCCGGCGGCTTACTCGCGCAGGCGGCAAGAGCCAGCGCCAGGCCGGCGGCGACGATCATGCGGCGCGCAGCGGATGCCGCCGACGCGCTATAATGCACGGGAAATGTCTCTTTGGGGCCGGGCCGCTGGGAATCTGGCATAGGGTTCAACTCTCCGTGGGTGCCAAACCGAGTGCCCCGGCCGGACTGAAGCAGCTCCGCCGGGCTCCGGAACCGCGGGAGCGCCGCGGTGTTCCAATGTGGATGCATCGGTTGATCATGCTGATTTTCCGAGGCATCTTTTCAGTATCATCATAACATTAGCAGCATTTTGTACAGAAATACACGAGATTTGGCGAGCGCGATATGGCCGTATTGAACATCCTCGAATTCCCGGACCCGCGTCTGCGCACCCGGGCGGTGCCCGTAAAACGCGTGGACGACGAGATCCGTCGCCTCATCGACGACATGTTCGAGACCATGTACCAGGCACCCGGGATCGGGCTCGCGGCCACCCAGGTGGATGTCCACCGCCGGGTGATCGTGATCGATGTCTCCGACACCCACGATCAGCCCCTGGCGCTGGTCAACCCCGAGATCGTCGCGCGCGACGGCATCGAGCGCATGCAGGAAGGCTGTCTGTCCGTTCCCGGCATCTACGAAGATGTCGAGCGGGCGGAGCATATCCGTGTGCGCGCGCTCGACCGTGACGGCGAACGCATCGAGTTCGAGGCGGACGCGCTGCTGGCGGTCTGCATCCAGCACGAGATCGACCACCTCGACGGCAAGCTGTTCGTCGACTACCTGTCCGACCTCAAGCGCCAGCGTATCCGCAAACGGCTCGAGAAGGAGCGTCGCGCCCAGAGTTCCGACTTGCCCGCGCCCCGTCCCGTAACCCCCGTCATCTGAGCGCGGGTGGGAGGAGGCCCTCTCCCGTCGCCGCCTCAGCGAGTAGCCCGATGCGCATCGTCTTCGCCGGAACCCCCGATTTTGCTGTGCCGGCGCTGGATGCGCTTGCCGCTGCGGGCCATGAGCTCGCGGCCGTCTATACGCAGCCCGACCGGCCCGCGGGTCGCGGGCGCAAGCTCCAGCCCTCTCCCGTCAAACAGCGCGCCGTCGCACTGGGCCTGCCGGTGGAGCAGCCGGCGAGCCTGAACGATTCCGGCGCCTTCGAGCGTCTGCGCTCCTACCGGCCGGATCTGCTGGTAGTGGTCGCCTACGGACTGCTTCTGCCACGCCCGGTGCTGGAGTTGCCGCGCCACGGTTGTATCAACATCCACGCCTCCCTGCTCCCGCGCTGGCGGGGCGCGGCACCCATCCAGCGGGCGATCGCCGCGGGTGATGCCGAGACGGGCATCAGCATCATGCAGATGGACGCCGGCCTCGACACCGGTCCCGTGCTGCTGGCCCGCACGATCCCGATCGCGCCGGGTGAGACCGGCGGCGAACTGCATGACCGCCTGGCCGCACTCGGTGCCGAGGCGGTGGTGGAGGCTCTGGGCGTGCTCGAGGCCGGTGCGCTCCGGCCCGTACCCCAGCCGGACACGGGTATGACCTACGCGGCCAAACTCGACAAGGCGGAAGCGGAGATCGACTGGGCCGAGCCCGCGGCGGTGATCGAACGTCAGGTCCGCGCGTTCAACCCCTGGCCGGTCGCGTTTACCCGGCACGATGGCGAGACGCTGCGCATATGGGCAGGCCAGGCATTGCCTGCGCGCGGCACCGAGGCGCCGGGTACTGTGGTCGCGGCCGACAAGGCCGGCATCGACGTGACCACCGGCGCGGGCATCTTCCGGATCCAGACGCTGCAGCGTCCGGGCGGCAAGAAACTGGGCGCGCAAGAATTCGTCAATGGCCGCTCGCTGCGCGGCACGGTGTTCGGCTGAGGTGGCTGAGCCCGCCCGTGCCCTCGCTGCGCGCGCCATCGCCGCTGTCATCGGCGAAGGTCGTTCGCTCACCCAGGCCCTGCCTGCCGTGCAGGCCCGCGCGCGGGCTGAAGAGCGTGCCCTGCTCGCAGAATTGGCCTACGGCGCTCTGCGTTGGCGCTTCCATGACGATGCTCTGCTCACGCACCTACTGCGCCAGCCGCTGAAACCGCAGGACGCCGACGTCCACGCCCTTCTACTCATCGGTCTGCACCAGCTGCAGCGCATGCGCATCCCGCCCCATGCGGCCGTGTCCGAGACCGTGGCGGCGACCCGCGCCCTGGGCAAGGTCTGGGCCCGCGGATTGGTCAATGCCGTGCTTCGCCGCTTTCAGCGCGAGCGCGAAAGCCTGCTCGCGGACGCGGACCGTGATACCGCCAGCCGCCATGCCTATCCGCGCTGGCTGGTCGATGCCCTGCGCCACGACTGGCCGGACGATCTGGAACCAATCCTGGCCCAGGGCAACGCGCACCCGCCACTGACCTTGCGCGTGAACCGGCGCCGGGCCGATACCGACGCCGTGCGTGCGGAGCTGGCGGCGGCGGGGATCGCGGCGGACCCCCATCCGTGGGCGGGTGAGGCACTGGTATTGCAGTCGCCGACCGATGCCCGTGCGCTGCCCGGCTTCGCGGAGGGACGCCTGTCCGTGCAGGACGCCGGCGCCCAGCTCGCCGCTGCCTTGCTCGATCTCGCGCCGGGACAACGCGTGCTCGACGCCTGTGCCGCGCCCGGCGGGAAAGCCTGTCACGCACTGGAGCGCGAACCCGGGTTGGCCGAGCTGGTCGCGATCGATCAGGATGCGTTCCGGCTGGGCCGGGTGGAGGAGAATCTCGAGCGTCTGGGGCTGAAAGCGCGCCTGATCTGCGGCGATGCCGCCGCCCGGGACACGTGGTGGGACGGGCGGGCTTTCGATCGCATCCTGCTCGATGCACCCTGTTCGGCCACCGGCGTCATCCGCCGCCATCCGGACATAAAGAGTCTGCGCCGTCGCGAGGACATCGCCGCGCTCACCGCCGCCCAGGATGCGCTGCTGGGCGCGCTGTGGCCCCTGCTCGCTCCGGGCGGGCGCCTGGTCTACTGCACCTGCTCGGTGTTGCGCGCAGAGAACGAACTGCGGCTCGAGCGCTTTCTCGCGGACTGCCCCGATGCCCGCGCCCTCCCGCTGGATGTTTCCTGGGGCCGCCCCGCCGGGCCCGGTCGGCAGATATTGCCGGGGGACGACGCCATGGACGGGTTCTATTATGCTTGTGTCGTGAAAACCACATAGGTCCCCCGGATGATCTCGCCGGCAACGCGCAGCACGATCCTGGCGCGCGCGGGCCGCATGGCCTGCGCCGGGCTCCTGTGCGCGCTCTGCCTGGCCCCGGCCTGGGCGGCGGACAGCGATTCGGGCGGCTTCATCGTACGCACCGCCTATACCGAACTCCTCGACGGCGTGTATTTCCTGAATGCCGACATGGATCTTGGCCTCAGCCGCGATGCCATCGACGCGCTCGAGAGCGGCGTGCCGTTGACCGTCGAGGTGCAGATCGAGGTCATCCGTCACCGCAGCTACATCTGGGACAGCACTGTCGCCACGCTCACGCAGCGCTATCAGATCAGTTTCCACGCGCTGAGCCGGCGCTACCTGGTGCGCAATCTCAATAGCGGGCGCGAAGAGAGTTACGAGAGTTATCGCGGTGCGATAACGGCTCTGGGCCACATCAACGACCTGCCGGTCATCGATGCCAGCCTGCTCGAGAAAGGCGAGCGCTATGACATCCGCATGCGCGCCGTACTCGACATCAAGGACTTCCCCGCACCGCTCCAGCTGATCGCATCGTTGTGGTCGGACTGGCGCCTGTCCAGCGCCTGGTATCGCTGGGTGTTGCAGTCATGAGGCGTTTCCTCTCACCTGCGTTGCTGGTGGTCGGCGTGATCGCCATGCTGGTGGCATTGGTGTTGCTCAGCAAGAGTACCCAGAACTCCACCGACTTCGATCGTCTGCACGTGCTGTTGCTGTTGCTCAACGCGGCCGGCGTGCTCGTGCTGCTGGTGTTGATCTCCATCAACCTGTTCCGCCTGATCAGCCAGTACCGCAAGCACGAACCGGGCTCGCGCCTGACCGCTCGCCTGGTGGCGATGTTCCTGCTGCTGGCGATGGTCCCGGTCGTGCTCGTCTACTATTTCTCCCTGCAATTCATCAACAAAGGTATCGACAGCTGGTTCGATGTCCGCGTGGAGAAGGCGCTGGACGACGCGCTCGAGTTGAGCCGTTCCGCCCTCGATCAGCGGGTCCGGGAGTTGCTGATCCGCACCGAGCGCATGGCGGACGAACTGACGACACCGTCGCCGGTCAGCCTCACCGCGCGCATGGAAGTCTTGCGTCAGGCCAGTGGTGCGGCCGATCTGACCCTGTTCGGCAGCAACAGCCGGATCCTCGCCACGAGTTCGTCCACGCCCACCACGGTGGTGCCGGAGCAGCCGTCCGACGAGATGATGCTGCAGCTCCGTCAGGGGCGTCCCTATGTCGGACTGGATCCCGCCGGCGACCGCGGCCTGCGAATCCGCGCTATCGTGCCTGTGGTGGCGATGTTCCCCGGGCAGAGCGATCGCTACCTGCAGGCGCTGTTCCCGGTTGCGGATCGCCAGAACGGCCTGGCGCAGAACGTGCAGGATGCCTACAGCCGTTATCACGAACTCACCTATCTGCGTACGCCGCTGAAGATCAGTTTCATCCTCTCGCTCTCGCTGGTGCTGCTGCTCAGCCTGCTTGCCGCCGTATGGGGCGCGTTTTACGCGGCACGGCGCCTGGTCGCGCCGATCCAGGATCTGGCCAAGGGCACGCGTGCGGTCGCGCGCGGCGATTTCAACACCCGTCTGCCCATGCCCGCGCGCGACGAGGTCGGCTTTCTGGTGCTGTCGTTCAACGAGATGACCAGCCGCCTCGCCGATGCGCGCGAGGCCGCCAGACACAGCCAGCAGCAGGTCGAGAGCGAACGCGGCTATCTGCAGGCAGTGCTCGCGCGGCTGTCTTCCGGTGTGATCGCTTTCGACTCGGATCTGCGCCTGCGCACCGCGAATGCCGCTGCCTCCGATATCCTCGGCGTACCCCTCGAGCGCAGTCGCGGCAAGCCGCTCGCGCGGGTCACCGCGAGCGATCCGGTATTGGCACAATTTCTGGAAGTGTTCCGCCGTCATCTTGATGCCGGCGAGACCGAATGGCGGGAAGAGGTCGTCGTGAACGGTGCGGCGCGCGGCCGGCGGGTGCTGATGTGCAGCTGCACGACCCTGCCCGACCTGCATGAAGGCATGAGCGGCCATGTGGTGGTGTTCGACGATCTTACCGATCTCATCCAGGCACAGCGCGAGGCCGCATGGGGCGAGGTCGCCCGCCGCCTGGCGCATGAGATAAAAAATCCGCTCACACCGATCCAGCTCGCCGCCGAGCGCCTGCGTCGGCGTTATCTGGACAAGCTCGCCCCCGAAGATCTGGAAGTCTTCGATCGTGCCACGCATACGATCGTCCAGCAGGTCGAGGCGATGAAGTTCATGGTCAACGCTTTCAGCGAGTACGCGCGCTCGCCCGAACTCGAGCTGGCGCCTCTGGACATCAACGCCCTGGTCAGCGAGGTCGCGGATCTTTATCGCGGCCGCGATGCAGACTTGCGCATCCGCCTGGACCTCGAGGCGGCGATGCCGCTGATCGACGCCGATAGTGGCCGCGTGCGCCAGATCCTGCACAACCTGTTGAAGAATTCCGTCGAGGCCCTGGGTGGGCGCGACAACGGGCGTATCAGCATCAGCACGCGATTGCGCGGCGGTGATGGCGGCCAGAGCGCAGAAGTGCGCATCGAGGATAACGGTCCCGGCTTCGATACCGGCATCCTCGAGCAGGCATTCGAACCCTATGTGACCAGCAAGCCGAAGGGTACCGGGCTCGGGCTTGCGATCGTGAAGAAACTTGCCGAAGAACACGGTGGCAGCATCCGTGCCGAAAATCTGCCCACCGGCGGCGCCCGCGTGATCGTGCGCCTGCCCGTGGATGAAGCCGCGCGCAGCAGCTCTCTTGCTCGCGCCGCGCGGCATCACGCCGGGGCATAGAGGAGAATACGATGAGTGCAGCGAAGATCCTTGTCGTGGATGACGAGGCGGATATCCGCAACATGGTGCGGGAGATCCTCGCCGACGAGGGCTATGAAGTCTTCGTGGCCAGCAATGCTGCCGAGGCGAGAGCCGCACGGCAGGAGCGCGATCCGGATCTCATCCTGCTCGATATCTGGATGCCCGACACCGACGGCATCACGCTGTTGCGGGAATGGGAGGAGCACGCGGCCGACGGTGCCCGTGTGGTGATGATGTCAGGTCATGGCACCGTAGATACGGCAGTCGAGGCGACCAGGCTCGGCGCCTTCGATTTCATCGAGAAGCCGCTCTCGCTGGCGCGGCTGCTGCGTACGGTCGAACGCGCGATCGAGTCCGGCCGCGCCGGACGCGGCGGCGGCCCCAGTATGGTCCCGCCGCTGATCGAACCCATCGGCAAGAGCACCGCCATGCAATCCATGCGCGAGCAGATCCGGCGTGCCGCAGCCGGCGATGCGCCCGTCCTGCTCGTCGGTGAACCGGGGACCGGTCGCGAGACCCTGGCCCGCTATCTGCATGCCTTGAGCGCGCGCGCGGAACGGCCCTTCGTGAGCATGGTGCAAAGCGCGATCGACGACGCTGGCGCCGAGGCCGCGTTGCTCGGCACGCTGGACGGAGGCACCGCACGCCGCGGCTGCCTTGAACGCGCTCGCGGCGGCACCCTGTTTGTGAACGAACTTGGCGACATGAATCCCACCCTGCAGCGTCTGCTGCTCAGCGTGCTGGAGAGCGGGCGCTATCTACCTCTGGATGCCAGCCAACATGTCGCGCTCGACATGCGCTTCGTCGCGTCCGCGCAGCCCGATATCGCCCGTCAGGTCGATCGCGGGCGCTTTCGCAAGGATCTGTATGGATTGCTCGATGTGCTGACCATCAGGGTCCCTCCCTTGCGGGAGTACCGGGAGGATGTACCCGAGCTGCTGCGCTATTACGTCGACGCGCTTGTGGACCATGAGAAGCTCCCGTATCGGCGTTTCAGCGTCGCCGCGCAGAACCGTCTGCGCAACTATCCGTGGCCGGGTAACATCCGCGAACTGAAGAACATGGTGCATCGTTTTCTGATGCTGGGCGAAGGCGAGGAGATCACGCTCAAGGAAGTGGAATCGGCGGTGAGCAGCGCCGGCGGCGATATCCACGAGCCGCTGGTGAAGCAGGATCTGCTGGCGATGCCGTTGCGCGAGGCACGGGAGCATTTCGAGCGCGCCTATCTGGAGCAGCAGCTACAGCTGTGCGGGGGGCGCGTCGGCAAGTTGGCGGAGCGCGTGGGGCTGGAGCGCACGCACCTCTATCGGAAGCTGCATGCACTGGGCATCGATTTCCGGCAGGCGGCGGCAGACGACGATTGAGCTAACGGTCGCTGCGGATCACCAGCGGTTCGATCTTGTTGGCGGCGAGCTTCTTGCGCAGGGCATTCAACCTGGCCAGGTCCGTTATCGGTCCGATGCGCACGCGGTTCCAGGTCTGGCCGTCATCCACCTTGACCGACTGGATCGTCGATTCGACGCCGAGCAGCGCCAGTTGTGCCTTGAGCTGATCCGCTTCCTTGTATTGACGGAATGAACCCACCTGCAGGATATAGCTGCCCGGTCTGGCGACAGGCACCGAGGCGTCTCCCGCCTGCACTTCCTTGTCTTCGTCGGGAATCACCACTTCGAAGCGGGGCAGCATCTTGTAGAAGTCGAAAGTCGGCTTGCTGTCGGCGTCGGCTTTTGTCGGTTCCGGCTTCGCCGCCGCTGGCTGGTTCGCAGCCTTGTGCGGGCTGCGGGCGCGGACTTGCAGCTGCGGCAGGTGCCAGCCGAGCATGCGCGGCAATATGAAGGTAAGCGCGAAGCCGAGCGCCAGACCCGCCACCAGCCACACCCAGCCCGGCAGCGGCTTGCGTCCGCCGTCGTCCGGTCTGGGTGCATCCTTATAGTCTTTGGGCATCGTCGCTCACATGCTCTCGGGGGCGGACACACCGAGCAGGTCGAGGCCGTTCGCGATCACCTGACGGACCGCCGTCACCAGATACAGGCGCGCTTCGCGCAATCCGACATCGTCGACCAGGAACTGGTGCGCGTTGTAATAGGTATGGAACGCGTTCGCAAGTTCGAGCAGATACTGCGAGATCAGGTGCGGCTCGAGGTTGCGCGCGGCGCTTTCTACCATCTCCGGATAGCGGGTGAGCGTGAAGATCAGCGCCTGCTCGTGTTCCGCGTCGAGGCGGTCGAGGTGGGTCGCGCCGACCGCCGGATCGTGGCCGAGATCGCGTTCGGCGAGTTGGCGAAATACGCTGCACACGCGCGCGTGTGCATACTGGATGTAATACACGGGGTTGTCGTTCGACTGCGAACGCGCCAGATCGATATCGAAGGTCAGCTGCGAATCGGGACGGCGCGAGATCAGGAAGTAGCGGGTGGCGTCGCGCCCGGCTTCATCGATGAGATCGCGCAAAGTGACATACGAGCCCGCACGCTTGGAGAGCTTGACCTCTTCTCCGCCGCGCATGACCGTGACCATCTGATAGAGCACATATTCCGGCCACTGTTCAGGGATCCCGAGATCCAGCGCCTGTAGCCCGGCTTTGACGCGTGCGAGCGAGCCGTGGTGGTCGGCGCCGAGCACCGTCGTCGCGCGGATGTTGCCGCGCTGCCACTTGCTGAGATGGTAGGCCACATCGGGCACGAAATAGGTGTAGCTGCCATCGGATTTGCGCATCACGCGGTCTTTGTCGTCGCCGAAATCCGTCGTGCGCAGCCACAATGCGCCGCCTTCCTCGTAAGTGTGGCCGTGGCCCACAAGTTCGCGGACAGTCTCTTCGACCTTGCCATCGGTATAGAGCGAGGATTCGAGGAAATAGACATCGAACTTCACGCCGAAGGCGCGCAGATCGAGATCCTGCTCGTGGCGCAGATAGGCGACCGCGAAGTGGCGGATCGCGTCTAGATCATCGATGTCGCCGGTGCCGGTGAATTCCAGGTCGTCCGCGTGTACCGTCTTCTTCGCCATGAACGCGGCCGCCACCTCGGCGATGTATTCGCCGCGGTAGCCGTCTTCGGGCCAGCTCGCCTCGCCGGGCTTTGAGCCGCGGGCGCGCGCTTGCACCGAGACCGCCAGGTTCTGGATCTGCACGCCGGCATCGTTGTAGTAGAACTCGCGGCTCACCCTCCAGCCGGTCGCATCGAGCAGGCGCGCGATGCAATCGCCGATGACGGCGTTGCGGCCATGGCCTACATGCAGGGGGCCGGTGGGGTTGGCGGAGACGAATTCCACTTGTGCCTGGCGGCCTTCGCCGCTGTGGTTGCGGCCGTAGCCTGCGTCCTGGGCGTGGATGCGCCGCAGCTCCGCCGCGAAGGCCGCCGGACTGAGCCGGAAGTTGATGAAGCCGGGGCCCGCGATCTCCACGCTTTCGATCTCGTCGGAGGGTGGCAGGTTCTGCATCAGGGCTTCGGCGATCGCGCGCGGTGGGCGCCGCGCGGGGCGCGCCAGTGCCATCGCGGCATTGGTGGCGAAATCGCCATGCTGGCGGTCGCGGGTGCGCTCCACCGTTATCGCGGGTAGTTCGGTACCGAGCGGAAGGAGTTCGTCTGCGATCGCGGCGAGTGCGGCCTGCACCAGTTCTTCGACGTGCTGTTTCAAGAGGGATGCTCTGTCTGTGCGGGTAAAGCCGCAAGTCTAACGTCTGCGCCGGGGCGCGAGAAGTGGCGCTAGAACATGTCCTGCGGATCGACGTCGATCGACCAGCGCACGCCGCGAGCGGCGGGCAGGGCAGCAAGGCGCGGGATCAGAAGGTCCAGCAGGGCCTGCAGCGGTGCGCGATTGCTCGCCTGCAGCAGCAATTGCATACGATAGCGCCCGGCGCGGCGCTCCATCGGCGCCGGCGCCGGCCCCAGCAGCATGAGCTCGCGGCTGCCGCTCGCCTCGGCCAGCGCGCGTGCCTCCAGGAGAAACGCTTCGGGCGCTTTCGTCTGGGCGGCTTCCGCGCGCAGCAACGCGAGGGCGGCGAAAGGCGGGAGTTCGGCCACGCGGCGCTCGGCCATCATCGCTTCACTGAAGCCGGGATAGCCGCGGGCGATCAGCAGTCGCAGGGCCGGATGGTCCGGATGATGAGTCTGGATCAGCACCTCCCCCGGACGTTCCGCACGCCCGGCGCGGCCGGCCACCTGGGTGATCAGTTGCGCCATGCGCTCGCCGGCACGAAAGTCCACGCCGAACAGGCCCTGGTCGCCATCGAGCACGCCGACCAGGCTCACTTCGGGAAAATCATGGCCCTTGGCCAGCATCTGCGTGCCGATCAGGATGCGGCTCGCGCCGCTGTGCACGCTTCGCAGAAGGCGCTCCAGAGCCCCTTTGCGTTGGGTTGTGTCGCGATCGATACGGGCGATGCCGACCTCGGGAAAGCGTTCGGCGAGTACCTGTTCAAGGCGCTCGGTACCCTGGCCGGTGGCGCGCAAGTCCGCACTGCCGCAATCCGGGCAGCTACGCGGGATCGGTCTTTCCGCGCCGCAGTGATGGCAGATCAGGCGCTGGCGGCGCTGGTGCAGGGTCATGCGTGCGTCGCAGCGTCGGCACTCGGCGATGCTGCCGCAATCGTGGCAGATCAGTGCGGGGGCGAACCCGCGCCGGTTGAGGAACAGCAGCACCTGTCCGCCGCTATCGAGATGGCGGCCGACGGCGTCGAGGAGCAGATCCGAGATACCGTCGAACATCGGCCGGCTGCGGATATCGAGCAGCTGCATGCGCGGATGGCGTGCGGTGCCGGCGCGCTCGGGAAGATGCAGATGCCGGTAGCGCCCCTGCTCTGCGTTGGCCAGCGATTCCAGCGCGGGCGTGGCGGAGCCGAGCACGATCGGCACGCCGGCCAGGCGTGCGCGCATCACCGCCACATCGCGGCCCGAATAGCGGAAGCCCTCCTGCTGCTTGAACGAGCTGTCGTGTTCCTCGTCCACCACGATCAGGCCCAGATCGGCGATGGGCAGGAATACGGCCGAACGGGTACCGATCAGTACGCGCGCGTCCCCGTTGCGCATCGCCTCCCAGGCATGCAGGCGTTCGCTTTCGCCGAGACCGGAGTGATAGACCACGATCGGCCCGGACAAGCGCGCGCGAAAGCGCTCCACCAGTTGCGGCGTCAGCCCGATCTCGGGTACCAGCACCAGAGCCTGGCGCCCTTTCGCGATCACCGCCTCCAGCACATGAAGATAGACTTCGGTCTTGCCAGAGCCGGTCACGCCGTCGAGCAGGAAGGGTGCGAATTCGTGCGTCTGGGCCAGGATGGCTGCGACCGCGTCGGCCTGGCCGGGATTGAGCTCGGGCGGTTGTCCATGTGGTGCAGCGTGCGCCAGGGGCGGCGCCGCTTCCAGGCGGACCCGCTCGGCCAAGCCCTTCGCGGCGAGTTGGCGCATCGGCCCTCGCCAGCCGGGCCCGGCCGCCTGCTCGATAACCTTGTCCGCGACGCCTTCGGGGCCGGCCTGCAATATCTCGAGCAGGTGCCGCTGGCGCGGTGCCCGGTCCAGTTCGGCGAGCGCCAGCGTGCGGCCCTGCGCGGTGGTCCGCCAGCCCGCCTGGCCGCTGCTCCGGTCGCCACGCAGCAGCGGAGGCAACAGCAGCGATACGAGCTCGCCGGGCGGCTGGTGATAGTAGTCCGCGGCCCAGCGCGCGAGTGCGAGTTCGGCCGGCGCGATCGCCGCGGTCGGATCGAGTATCTCGCGCACGCGGCGCAGCTTGTCTGCGGAAACTTCAGAGGTGTCGGCATGGGCGAGCACCAGACCGACCAGTTCGCGGCGACCGAACGGCACGCGCACGCGCGTACCGGGCGCGGGCGCCAGTTCGCCCGCCGGCGGCAGGTAGTCGAAGAGCTGGTATAGGGGCGAGGGTACCGCGACCCGCAGCACTGTCTCGGATGCGGGTGTCACTTGTGTCCCGTCAGCCCTCTATGGTTTGGTTCAGTGGGTCTGTCCGCGTCCAGGGCAAGGCGCGCCTCGCAGGGAATGGCCATCGCCCTTTCCAAGGGGCGCAACGCCGCCATGGACGCGGACAGACCCACCCTTCGGGCGCTCCTGTGGCGTCCCGCCGCGGCGTTGGGGTGCTTGACAAGGGAATGACTATTGCCTGCGCACCGCGCCTTGCGGCGAAACGCCACAGGAACGCTGAACCCGGCAATAGAGGGTTGACGGGACACTACAGTGCTTTCACGTTCTGGATGAGCTCCGAACCCATCTTCTGGGCATCGCCGTACAGCATACGGGTGTTGTCCATGAAGAACAGCGCGTTTTCCACTCCCGAGAAGCCGGCACCCTGGCCGCGCTTGATCACGATGACGTTATGGCTGCGGTCCACGTCGAGGATGGGCATGCCGTATATGGGGCTCTCGGGATTCGAGCGTGCGACGGGATTCACCACGTCGTTCGCGCCGATGACCAGCGACACATCCGTGGTCGGGAACTCGGAATTTATCTCTTCGAGATCGAAGATGAGGTCGTAGGGTACGCCCGCTTCGGCCAGCAGCACATTCATATGCCCCGGCATGCGGCCGGCCACCGGGTGGATGGCGAATTTGACCTGTACGCCGCGTGACATCAGCAGCTGGCAGAACTCCCAGATCTTGTGCTGTGCCTGGGCGACCGCCATGCCGTAACCCGGGACCACGATCACCTTGTTCGCATAGGCCATCATCACCGCGGCATCAGCGGCGTCCACGGGTTTGAGGCTGCCGCTCATGTCCTCGCCTGTGCCGGTGGATGTCTCGCCGAA
>CAVUBB010000003.1:0-192195 GCA_963739695.1 uncultured Pseudomonadota bacterium
CAGCGCCTGAGGCCGGGGCCATCGCGCAGCTCTTCGGGCAGCCGTTCGGCATAGAACTGCTCCTGGGCGTAGTCGTCCACGAGGATATCGCGCCGGCGCGTGCGCTCTTCCAGGTCTGCCAGCTGTTCGCGGCGCGCGAGGTTATCGACCAGAAACTGCGGGCGCGGCTGCAAGCGCCCGTGCACCAGACCCTCGCGGATGAAGATGGCGCGCGCGGCGGCCGGGTCCACCTTGCCGAAATCCACCTGCCGGCCGGCGCTCAGGGTGAGCCCGAACAGGGTCACCTTCTCGCGCGCGACCACACGCGCGCCGCGTTCGTCCCATTCCGGTTCGAGGTACTCGCGCTTGCAACGCTCGCCAGCGGCAGCCTCGATCCATTGCGGTTCCACCTGCGCCACCGTGCGCGCGAAGAGCTGGCTGGTCTCGACCAGTTCCGCCGCCAGCACCCAGCGCGGGCTGCCCTTGACCAGATTCGCCGGATGCAGCTTGAAACGGCTGTTGCGTGCCCCGCGATAGAGCCCCTTCTCATCGCGCCAGCCGATGTGGTCGATCAGCCCGGCGAGCAAAGCGCGGTGCAGCGACTCGAAACGTTCGTCGCCCTCCTCGCCCGGCGCTCCACGCGGATCGAGCATGCCCTTCAACTGGCCATGCACTTCGATCCATTCGCGCACGCGCACATAAGAGAGAAAATCGGCTTTGCACTCGGCGCGGAACTTGTTGTGCGAGAGCTCGCGCCTGCGCTCCTCCAGATGCCGCCACAATCTGAGCAGGGCGACGAAGTCGGAGCGCGGATCGGCGAAGCGCGCATGCGCGGCATCGGCGGCCTGGCGATTCTCCTGCGGGCGGTCGCGAGGATCCTGGATGCTCAATGCCGCCACCACCGGCAGGGCTTCATGCACGCAGCCCAGGGCCTCGGCTTCGAGCAATATGCGCGCGAAGCGCGGGTCCACCGGCAGGCGCGCCATCTTGCGGCCGAGTTCGGTCAGCCGCTTGCGCTCGTCCAACGCACCCAGATCCTGCAGCAGACGATAGCCGTCGCGCACGTAACGCGGATCGGGCGCTTCCATGAACGGGAACGATTCGATATCGCCCAGGCGCAACAGCGCCATCTGCAGGATCACACTGGCAAGATTGGTACGCGCGAGTTCGGGCGCGGTGAACTCGGGGCGCTGCGTGTAATCGTCTTCTGCGTACAGCCGCCAGCAGATGCCGGGCCCAAGACGCCCGCAACGGCCTTTGCGCTGATCCGCGCTGGCGCGCGAGACGGGCTCGATGGGCAGCCGCCAGATCTTGCTGCGATGGCTGTAACGGCTGATGCGCGCCAGCCCCGAGTCGATCACGTAGCGGATGCCGGGCACGGTGAGGGAGGTCTCAGCCACGTTGGTGGCGAGCACGATGCGCCGGCCCTTGCCGGGCTTGAACACGCGATCCTGTTCGCCGGCGGAAAGTCGTGCGTAGAGCGGCAGGATCTCGACCTGCGGCGGATGATGCTTGCGCAGCGCCTCGGCGCTCTCGCGGATCTCGCGTTCGCCCGGCAGGAACACGAGCACATCGCCGGGGCCTTCGGCGGCGGCCTCGGCCACCGCTTCCACCACCGCATCCGCAGACCCCGAGATCGCGCTCTTCTTCATCCTCGCCTGCGAGCGGGCGGTAGCGCACTTCGACCGGATACGTACGCCCCGGCACCTGCACTACCGGGGCGCCGTCGAAATGGCGCGCGAGAACTCTCCGGGTCGATGGTGGCCGAGGTCACGACCACTTTGAGTTCAGGGCGGCGCGGCAACAACCACTTCAGATAACCCAGAAGGAAGTCGATGTTGAGGCTGCGCTCGTGCGCCTCATCGAGGATCAGCGCGTCATACTGAGCGAGATAACGATCGCCCTGGATCTCGGCGAGCAGCATGCCGTCGGTGAGAACCTTTATCAGCGAGTCGGAATGGGTGCGGTCGGAGAAGCGGATCTTGTAGCCGATCGCATCGCCGAGCTGGGTGCCCGTCTCTTCGGCCAGGCGCGCCGCCACGCTGCGCGCCGCCACCCGCCGCGGCTGGGTATGGGCGATGAAGCCGCGCCGGCCCAGACCGGCTTCAAGGCACAACTTGGGCAGCTGGGTGGTCTTGCCCGAACCGGTATCGCCGCAGACGATCACCACCTGGTTGGCCGCGATCGCGGCCTTGATCCGGTCGCGATAGGCGCTGACCGGGAGCTGTTCAGGGTATTCGAGCCGGGGCACCCGCGCGGAACGCGCTTGGGCGCGTTCACGGGAAGCCTGGATGGCGGCGGCGAGTTCTTCGTGCTCACGCGCATCGCTCGCGCGCCGGATGCGCTGGCGCAGCCGGTGCCGGTCGACGCACATCACTTCATCGAGCTGCGCCAACAGCTCGCGCGTGCGGGCAGCGGGCGCCCGCCTGCTTGATCCCGCCCCGCTCACGCCACTCCGCCGTAAGGGATCGTGATGCTGACACAAGCGCCACCGAGCGGCGAGCGGGCGATGGCGATACTGCCACCCTGGCCGCGCACCATGTCGGCCACCACCGCCAGGCCGATGCCGTGGCCGGGCACCTGATTGTCGGCACGCACACCGCGTTCGAGCACCGCCTGCGCATCTTCGGCACCGATACCGGCTCCGTCGTCTTCCACCACCAGCTCGACCGCGCCCGGCACCGCACGCGCGCGTACCGCCACACGCCCCTGACACCACTTGCAGGCGTTATCCATGAGATTGCCCAGCATCTCGAACAGGTCGCCTTCATCCATGGCGATACGCAAGGCCGCGGCGATATCGAGTTCGATCTCGGGCGCTTTTTCCGCATGCACCTTGCGCAACGAATCGCGCATGCGTCCGGCAATGGGCAGCACCGCGATGGGCGCGGCAAACGTGGCGCTGCCGGCAGCGGCTCGTTGCAGACGGTGGGCCACGATATCGTCCATGCGTGCCAGTTCGCCGGCCATGCGCTTGCGCGCGCCATCGTCCAGACCACGCGCCTCGCCGAGCAGGCTCTGCATCACGGCCAATGGTGTCTTCAGACTGTGCGCCAGATCGGCCAGCGAATCGCGGTAGCGGCGCATGCGCTTGCGCTCGGCATCGATCAAGGCATTCAGGCTGCGTGCCAGGCCTTCCAGCTCCCGCGGGAAACCATCGGCCAGCGCCGCACGTTCACCGGCGCGGATCTGTTCGACTTCTGCCGCCACCTTCTTGAGTGGGCGCAGAACCCGGCGCACGACGAACAACTGCACACCCAGCATCAGCAGCGCCATGCCGCCGAACCAGGTCAGCAGATTGGCGCGGAAATGCGCCACCTGGTCGAGGAAGCTGCTGCCGTCTTCCGCGCTCAGAAAGACGAGTTCGCGCTCCTTGCCGTCGGCCAGATCCCACGACACGGTGGTGGCGGATTCGAACAGCAGGCCGTCCGCGCTGTGCCGGATGCCGGACAGTGTCTGGCCGACCTTGCCCACGTCCACCGGGCCCAGATCCACGCCGATGGTGGATGGCGAGCGCCAGAGGAACTTCTTCGCGTTCGCATCGAAGATCGCGGCGTATTCGCCGGATGCCGGGTTGGCGAGGCGCGCGTCGATCAGGGCCTTGGAGACATCGAGCTTGCCCTGGGCGTTGAAATCCGCCGCCGCCATCAGACCCACGGCCTGCACATGCAGGCGGTCGCGGATGGAACGCGAGACGCTGTGATGGAATGCGATATCGAGGGCGGCCACGGTGAGGCCGAAGAACACGAGCAGGCTCAGGCTGATACTGATCAGCGCGCGCCGGGTGAGCGAGCGCCCTTCAGCCGCCATGCGTGCGCTCCGGGTCGAAGCGGTAGCCGCGACCGCGCAGGGTCTCGATCGGGCCGGGCCCGCCGTCCGGCGCGAGCTTGCGCCGTAACCGTCCGATCAGCACTTCGACCACGTTGCTGTCGCGGTCGGCGTCTTCGGCATAGAGATGTTCGTTGAGGTCGGATTTCGAGATCACGGCACCGGCATTCACGCAAAGATGCTCGAGCAGCCGGTATTCGAACGAGGTGAGTTCCAGCGTGCGTTCGCCCAGGCGCGCTGTCTGGGCGCGCGTATCGAGCGTGAGCGCACCGCATTCGAGCGTGGGCGAAGACCAGCCCGCGGCCCGGCGCCAGAGCGCGTTGAGACGTGCCATCAGCTCTTCGGTGTGGAAGGGCTTGACCAGATAATCGTCGGCGCCGGCTTCGAGCCCGGCCACTTTCTCGTCCCAGCGCCCGCGCGCGGTGAGGATCAGGATCGGAAACCCGCGCCCCTCTTCGCGCCAGCGCTTGATGACTTCGAGGCCGTCGAGCTTGGGCAGACCCAGATCCACGACCGCCACATCCACCGGATATTCCCGGCCCATGTAGAGGCCCGTCTCGCCATCCTGTGCGCCATCCACCAGATGCCCGGCTTCGATCAGCGCGCGCTCGAGCGCGCTGCGCAGGGTGGCTTCGTCTTCGACGATAAGGATGCGCATCGGCTTGTCCGTGCCCGCCTAGTCCAGGATACGCCCGGTCCGGGCATCGACCCGGATCTCGCGCACGTGGCCATCGCCGGTGAGCACCTTCACCCGATAGATCAGGCGCTCGCCCTGGCGTTCGCGGTGTACGGCGAGGATGCGTCCGCCCACGCGTTCGCGTACGCGGCGGGCCGCGGCGGAGGCGCTGATGTCGCGTTCCCGTTGCTGGGCCGCAGGCCCGGCGCGGTCGCCCCACGGACTGAGCGCCCGGGCGGGCGCGACAGTGCCGAGCAAGGCGGCCAGCACGATGATCGAAACAAGGGCCCGTCTGAACATCTTATCCTCCGCCGCGAACGGCAGATGTCCTTCCCTGGACCTTGCCGCCGCGTACTCATTCGCCTATCGGACGCACCGAGACCAGGACCCGGATCCGGTCGCCCGGGTTGTGGTCCATCCAGGTCTCGTACTGGTGGCCATTGTACAGGTAGCGGACCCGATAACCGTCCAGACGGCGCTCCGTGTAGCTGGAGTAACTCGTCTGGCAGGCCTCGCGGTTGACCACCCGCGTGCGGTTGCCCGACTCAGCGGCGTCGTGGCCGATGGCGCTGCCGATGATGGTGCCAGCCACGGTGGCCGCGTCCTTGCCATGCCCACCACCGATCTGGTGCCCGATAACGCCACCGAGGATGCCGCCAAAGATCATGGGCCCGGCCGCGCTGTGCTCTCGACTCTCGACAACAGCGGGCCGGCTCCAACAGTCCCGGCGGGGATTCTGCACGCTGACGTCGCGGTAGATGGGGTCGGCATCGATCACCCGGGCGTAGTCGTAGCGGGTGTCGCCGCCGCGATTCTGGTCGTAGTCGCGATCATAGCCGCGGTCATTGCCGCGGTAGCCTCGATCGTGGCCGTAGGGATCGGCTGCCGCCGTGGCCGCCATGCCGAACATGGCAAAGAAGATAAAACTGAGTATGAGTGCGCGTTTCATGGCTTGCCTCCTCGTCCTTCTTGACGGGCGTTCTGCCCGGCTTCGGATACGACTTTACGAGGGGCTAGCTGAACTGAAGCTGAACCAAATAGCGCCGCGCCGCCTCGGAGGCGAGATGAGCTATTCTGAATATGGTGGGAAACAAAGATATCTGACTTCTCATGCCAGAAATCTTGGGTTCTTAAAATCTAGTTAAGGAGTTCCGTCAGTATGGGAGGCTTATTCTTATTCATTGTAATTATCGCTCTCGCCATCATCTTTCTCCGAGGCTTCGATCGAATATCTGGCCGCGGCCCCGGGCAAGTGGGCAATGGGATTCACCAATATAATGAATCGCAGTCAGACGAACGGCGCGTGCCCTGCCCTTACTGCGCAGAAAGAATTCTTCCAGAGGCTAAGAAATGTCCGTATTGTCGCACGGATTTGTGAATCTAGTAGCCCTCTCCTGACATCTCTTTTGCTGCTTCCCACAGCCGGTCCATCTCTTCGAGACTGGAATCGCTCGGGCCGCGGCCGTCTTTGGCGAGCGCGGCCTCGATGGCGGCGAAGCGGGTCTCGAACTTGTGCATGGTGCCGCGCAGAGCCTGTTCGGGGTCTATGTCGAGGTGGCGGGCGAGATTGGAGACGGCGAACAGGAGATCGCCAAGCTCGTCCTGCATGCGTTCCCTGGCATCGTGATTGCCTTTGTGCTCGATCTCGTGACGCAGCTCGCCCAGTTCTTCTTCGATCTTGTCGAGCACGGGGCCGAAATCGGCCCAGTCGAAACCCACGCGTGCGGCACGGCGCTGGATCTTCACCGCGCGGGTGAGGCCGGGCAGCGCGGTGCTCACGCCATCAAGCGTGCCGGTGCCCTTGCCCTTCGCCGCGCGCTCTTTCTCTTTCTTCGCTTCCCAGGCCTGGGTCTGCGCCTGCGCCGATTCCACGCTGGCATCGGCGAACACGTGCGGGTGGCGTTCGATCATCTTCGCGGCGATGCCTTCGGCCACCGCTTCGAAATCGAACCAGCCGGCCTCTTCGGCCATGCGGCTGTGATAGACCACCTGCAGCAGCAGATCGCCCAGCTCTTCCTTCAACTCGTCGGGCGCATCGCGCTCGATCGCTTCCACCACTTCATAGGCTTCTTCCAGCGTATAGGGGGCGATGGATCTGAAATCCTGTTCGAGATCCCACGGGCAGCCGCTCTCGGGGTCGCGCAGTGCAGCCATCACCTTGACGAGCTTTTCTATCGCGTTCATCGAAACCCCGGTATGCGTTCGACTTCGAGCCCGAGGCGCGCGGCGAAATCGACGAGCATGCCGGCCGTGGCGCCCCAGATGCGCTGTTCGCCATAGTTGACCACGAAGTAACGCACCTTGAAACCGCTGAACTCGCGCCGCTCCACCAGATAGTTGGCGGGATCGAGCAGATAATCCAGCGGCACTTCGAACACTTCGGCCACTTCGATCGGGTCGATGCGGTAATCCACACGCTCACCCAGCACGCCGACCACAGGTGTGACGGCGAAGCCGGTGGTGGTGGGATAGACCTCGAGGTGGCCGACGATCTCCACCCGTTCCGGTTCGATGCCGATCTCTTCATGCGCTTCGCGCAGCGCAGTGGCCACGGCATCGGCATCGCCGGCTTCGGCGCCACCGCCCGGAAAGCTCACCTGCCCCGGATGCGCGGCCAGCGTATCGGTACGGCGGGTGAAGATGAGCGAGGTATCGCCGCCATGCTCCATCACCGGGATGAGCACGGCGGCGGGGCGATCGCCCAGCTTTTGGCGGATCTCATCGGGCAGGCGCTCGACGCGGATCCGGCCCGGGGCATCGACGGGCCGCGGCTCGGCCAGGCGGCCGCGCAGTTGCTCGGCCAGACCGGCCGGTTTGACGATGCCTTCGATCATGGCGCTGGCCGTTTCAGCCCTTGATACCGCCCTTGGTGATCTCGGCCGGATCGAGCAGGCGCTTGAGTTCGGCGTCGGAGAGGTCGGTGTTCTCCTTGGCCACTTCCAGGATCGGCCGCCCTTCCTTGTAGGCCTGCTTGGCGATGGCGGCGCCCTTCTCGTAACCGATCACCGGATTCAGCGCGGTCACCAGGATGGGGTTCTTGTCCAGCGCCTCGCGCAGGTTCGCCTCGTTCACCGTGAAACCGGCGATGGCCTTGTCGGCGAGCAGCCGCGCCACGGAGGCGAGGATCTCGATGCTCTGCAGCAGGTTGTAGGCGATCACCGGCAGCATCACGTTGAGCTGGAAATTGCCGGCCTGGCCACCAATGGTGATGGTCGCATCGTTGCCGATCACCTGCGCTGCGACCATGGCGGCCGCTTCCGGGATCACCGGGTTCACCTTGCCGGGCATGATGCTGCTGCCCGGCTGCAAGGCCGGCAGCGCGATCTCGCCCAGGCCCGCGAGCGGGCCGCTGTTCATCCAGCGCAGATCGTTGGCGATCTTCATGATGCTCACCGCCACCACCTTGAGCTGGCCGGACAGTTCCACCGCCGTATCCTGGCAGCTCAGACTCTCGAAGTAGTTCTCGCTGGCGCTGAACTCGAGCCCGGTGCGCTTGGCCAGCGCCTTGGCCACACCCGCGCCGAACTTCGGATCGGCATTGATGCCGGTGCCCACGGCAGTGCCGCCCTGCGCCAGCGCATGCAGACGCGGCAGCACTGCGCGGATGCGCGCCTCGCCATTACGGATCTGCGTGGCCCAGCCGCCCAGTTCCTGACTCATGCGCACGGGCATGGCATCCATGAGATGCGTGCGCCCGGTCTTGACGATGCCGTCGAGCTCGCGGGCGCGGTGTTCGATGGTGTCGGCCAGATAATCCAGCGCCGGCAGCAGCATCTGTTCGACTTCGAGCGACGCGCTCACGTGGATCGCGGTCGGGATGACATCGTTGCTGCTCTGGCCCATGTTCACGTGATCGTTCGGATGCACGGTGTCGCCCATGGCCGCGCTGGCGAGGTGCGCGATGACCTCGTTGGCGTTCATGTTGGTGCTGGTGCCGGAGCCGGTCTGGAAGATATCGATGGGGAAATGCGCATCGTGCCGGCCTTCGCTCACTTCCATGGCCGACTTCTGGATCGCGGTGCTGCGCGCACTATCGAGGCTGCCAAGCTGCTGGTTGGTCTCGGCGGCCGCCGCCTTGATAAGCCCGACGGCGCGGATGAAAGCCCGTGGCATGGTCAGCCCGCTGATCGGAAAGTTATCCACCGCACGCTGGGTCTGGGCACCCCACAGGGCCTCGGCGGGCACCCTGAGTTCGCCCATGCTGTCATGCTCGACGCGGTAGGACTTGTCGTTCATCGCCTGCTCCTTAGGTATAAGCTTAGCTTGGATCGCTAACAATCTGTTTTTACTGAATTTGTACGCTCGTCACTGTGCGCAAAATCGGGCGCGAAACCGGCCGATCAAGCGGGCCGGCGCGCCATCCGGCGGGCGTTTGAGGTATCATCCGCAATCCTATCACTTTTCGACTGAGACAGGCATGGAACCAAGCGCCCTCACTGCCCTTTCGCCGATCGACGGCCGCTACGCCGCCAAGGCCGACGCGCTGCGCGGGCTGTTCAGCGAATACGGCCTGATCCGCGCTCGGGTGGAAGTCGAAGTGCGCTGGCTCCAGCGCCTGGCGGGCACCGCCGAGATCGGCGAAGTGTCTGCGCTCAGTCAGCGCGCGTACGCCGCGCTCGATGCGATCGTGAACGATTTCGACATCGAGCATGCCGAACGCGTGAAGGAGATCGAGGCCACCACCAATCACGATGTCAAGGCGGTGGAATACTTCCTCAAGGAATGCGTGCACGGCGATCCGGAACTGGAACCCATCAGCGAGTTCTTCCATTTCGCCTGCACCTCCGAAGACATCAACAATCTTTCCTATGCGCTCATGCTCATGCGCGCGCGCGAGCAGATCCTGCTGCCGCAGATCGACAGTATTTTAAGCCTGCTGCGCGACATGGCCCATACCCATGCCGCCACGCCCATGCTCTCGCGCACCCACGGCCAGCCCGCCTCCCCCACCACGCTGGGCAAGGAACTGGCGAACGTGGGCTTCCGGCTGCTGCGCCAGCGCACGCTGTTCTCGGAAGTGGACATCCTGGGCAAGATCAACGGCGCCGTCGGCAACTACAACGCCCATCTGGCCGCCTATCCGGATATCGACTGGCCCAGCTTCGCCCATGATTTCGTGGAATCGCTGGGGCTCACCTGGAACCCCTACACCATCCAGATCGAGCCGCACGATTACATCGCCGAATATTTCGATGCGGTCTCGCGACTCAACGTGGTGCTGATCGACTTCTGCCGCGATGTCTGGGGCTATGTCTCGATCGGCTATTTCCGCCAGCGCACGGTCGCCGGCGAAGTCGGCTCCTCGACCATGCCGCACAAGGTGAATCCGATCGACTTCGAAAATGCCGAAGGCAACTTCGGCGTGGCCAACGCGATCATGCGCCACCTCGCCGAGAAGCTGCCGATCTCGCGCTGGCAGCGCGATCTCACCGATTCCACGGTGTTGCGCAACCTCGGCGTGGGCCTGGCGCATACGCTGATCGCCTTCGCGGCCCTGAACAAGGGTCTGGGCAAGCTCGAGGCCGAACCGGCCCGCCTTGCCGCCGATCTGGACGCGAACTGGGAAGTGCTCGCGGAGCCGATCCAGACCGTCATGCGCCGCTACGGCATCGACAAGCCGTACGAGAAACTGAAAGATCTGACGCGCGGACGCCGCATCGATGCGCCCACGCTGCACAAGTTTATCCAGGGCCTGGAGATTCCCCAGGATGCCAAGACTCGCCTCATGGAGATGACTCCGGCGACCTACACGGGTAACGCGGAGCGCCAGGCCCTGGATTTCTGATTCGAGCACCGATTGACTGACACCGCCCTCATGCTGCCCGGCGGCATGCCGGTCGCGGAGTTCCTCCGCGACTACTGGCAGAAACGCCCCCTCCTCATCCGGAACGCCTTTCCCGGATTCCATCCGCCGTTGGATGGCGACGAGCTCGCCGGGCTCGCCTGCGAGGAAGATGTGGAGTCGCGGCTGATCAGCGGCAGCGTGCACAGTGGACGCTGGCAGGTGCGCCACGGCCCGCTCAGCGAAGAGATGTTCGGGCATCTTCCGGAACGCGACTGGACACTGCTGGTGCAGGACGTGGAGAAACACGTACCGGAACTCGCGCCCTTCCTCGATCATTTCGACTTCATCCCCGGCTGGCGTGTGGACGATCTGATGATCAGCTATGCCGCCGATGGCGGATCCGTGGGCCCGCACGTTGACGCCTACGACGTATTCCTGCTCCAGGCCGCAGGTCGCCGGCGCTGGCAGGTCGGCACCCCCGATGCGGCCCTCGCGGAGATCCCGGGGCTCGAGATCCGCGTGCTGGCCGGCTTCGAAGCCCGCGACGAATGGCTGCTCGAACCCGGCGACATGCTCTACCTGCCACCGAACGTGCCCCACTACGGCATCGCCGACGGCGCCTGCATGACCTGGTCCATCGGTTTTCGCGCGCCGAGCCTGGCGGAGATGATCGCCGACCTGGGCGGCTACCTCTCGCAGCGCGCGGGCGACGGCACCCATTACACCGATCCCGACCTCGGTATGGAAGAAGCCGAATTCGGCGCGCTGGCGCCGGCCGCGCGCGAGCGCATGCGCAAGCTGGTACGCGCGGCGCTCGCACTTGACGATGCCGAACTCGACGAATGGTTCGGCTGCTTTCTCACCGAACCCAAGCCCTGGCTGCGCGCCGAAGCCGCCGAGACCGAACTCGATGCCGCCGGCGTGAGCCTGCTGCTGGGCGGCGAAGGTATCCTCGCGCGCGATTCGCGCAGCCGGCTGAGCTGGCTCAAGCGCGAAGACGGCCGGGTCACACTGTTCGCCGACGGCAACGCCTGGCACCTGGGAGCCGATGCCGAAGCGCTGCTGCACATGCTGTGCACCGAACGCTCTCTTTCCAGTAACGTATTGCGCGAGTATCTTCAGGTCGAAGGCGTCACCGAAGCGCTCCGCGACCTGTACAACAACGGCATCCTGTATCTGGACGGCGATGGACAAGACTGAATTCACGATCCGCGACGCACGCTGGCCCGAAGACATCGACGCCCTGCGCGCAGTACGCACCGAAGTGTTCATCCACGAACAGGCCGTCTCTGCAGAAGAGGAATGGGACGGTATCGACCCGGATTGCGAGCACGTACTGGCCTTCGACAGCAAGGGCCGCGCCATCGGCACCGGCCGCCTGCTGCCCGATGGACATATCGGGCGCATGGCGGTAGTCAAGGCATACCGCGGCTGCGGCGTGGGCGCCGCGTTGCTCAAGCGTCTGATCGAGCGCGCCCGTGAGCGCGGCATGCAAGCCTGTGCGCTGAACTCGCAGACGCATGCCCTGGGCTTCTACGGCCGCTTCGGGTTCGAGGCGCACGGCGAGGAATTTCTCGATGCCGGCATCCCGCACCGGCACATGACGAAGAAGCTCTAGACACCGGGAGGCCTTGTCATGGACCAGGACGACAAGGGGAAGATATCGGCCACGGCGCACACGCTCACGCGTGCCGACGATAGCCGCGAAGCGGCAGTGGAACTGGCGCGCAGCGCCAGCCGCCATCTCGCCATTTTCACCCAGGATCTCGAACCGCTGATCTACGATCGCGTCGAATTCGTGGACGCCGTGAAGGCGCTCGCGCTGCGCAGCAAGTTCTCGCGCATCCGTATCCTGGTGAAGGATTCCAGCCGCGCGGTCAAGGAAGGCCATCGTCTGGCCAGCCTCGCCCAGAGGCTGTCGAGCTATCTCGAAGTACGCCGTCTGGCCGGCGATTACGGCGCCATGGCCGAAGCCTTTCTCATCGCCGACGAGAGCGGTCTGCTCTACCGGCCGCTGGCTTCCCGCTACGAGGGCGTGGTCGATACCGACGACCCGTTCCGGGCTCGCGAGAAGCTGCGCCTGTTTGACGAGATGTGGGAACGCAGCACACCCGACCCCGAATTGCGCCGGCTCGGCATCTGAACGCCATGATCTGGAAGCCGCATGTGACGGTAGCCGCAATCATCGAATGCGACGGCCGCTTCCTGCTGGTGGAAGAAGAGGCCGACGGGCGGCGCGTGTTCAACAATCCGGCCGGGCATCTCGAACAAGGCGAATCGCTCCATGCCGCGGTGGTGCGCGAAGTCCTTGAAGAGACCGCCCATCACTTCGCGCCCGCCGCGCTGGTGGGCATCTACCAGTGGCGCAACCCGGCCAATGGCGAATCGTTCGTGCGCGCCACCTACTGCGGCCCGCCCGGCGAGGACGCAGGCAGCCCGCTCGATCCCGACATCCTCGCCCGGCACTGGCTCACCCTGGATGAGATCCGCGCCCTGGACGGACGCCTGCGCAGCCCGCTGGTGTTGAAAGGCATCGAAGATTATCTCGCCGGCATCCGTTATCCGCTCAGCGTACTCACCACCGTCTGCGACGCCTGAACACCAGTCCCGGCCGGGGGTCGGTTACAATAGGCGCATGACCAGACCCGCTACAGCTCAGACCGTGATCGTCGGCATGTCCGGAGGCGTCGATTCCTCCGTGGCCGCGCTGCGCCTGCTCGATGCCGGCTACCGGGTGGAAGGCCTGTTCATGGACAACTGGGACGATGGCGAGGACGACACCTACTGCACTGCAGCCGCGGATTTTCAGGATGCGCGCCAGGTCTGCGACCTGCTCGGTATCCCGCTGCACAAGGCGGACTTCGCGGCCGAATACCGCGAGCGCGTATTCGCCCATTTTCTCGCCGAATACTCGGCCGGGCGCACGCCGAACCCCGACGTGCTCTGCAACAGCGAGATCAAGTTCAAGGCTTTCCTCGATCACGCGCAGCGCCTGGGCGCCGACTTCATCGCCACCGGGCATTACGCGCGCCGCTCCGGTGCAGGCACGCAGGTGAAACTGCTGCGCGCGGCGGACATGAACAAGGATCAGAGTTATTTCCTGCACGCGATCGCGCCAGATGCGCTCGCGCGTACGCTGTTTCCGCTGGGCGACCTGCTCAAATCCGAAGTACGCCGCATCGCTCACGATGCCGGCTTCGCCAACCACGCCAAGCGCGACAGCACCGGTATCTGCTTCATCGGCGAGCGCCGCTTCGCAGAGTTTCTCGCCCAGTATCTGCCCGCGCAGCCGGGCGAGATACGCAGCCTCGACGGGGCCGCCATCGGCCGTCACGACGGCCTGATGTATTACACCCTCGGCCAGCGCCAGGGGCTGGGGATCGGCGGTGTGGCGGGTGCGCCGGACGAACCGTGGTACGTGGTGGGAAAGGATCTGGATGCCAACGTGCTGTATGTGACTCAGGGACACGACCACCCGGCGCTGTTGAGCGACAGCCTGCGCGCGGATTCGCTGCACTGGTTCGCGGGCGACGCACCGGGCGCAAGCTTCGACTGCACCGCGAAGACGCGTTATCGCCAGGCCGATGCCGCCTGCACCGTGCGGGTGGAAGACGAAGGCGGCTGCCGCGTGGAGTTTGCCGAGCCGCAGCGCGCGGTCACGCCCGGTCAGTACGTGGTCTTCTATGCCGGCGAGATCTGTCTCGGCGGCGGCACCATCGTCTCCACTGCCAACGCATCGGCCGAGACTGCCGCGACGCGGCGGCGCGCATGAGCCCGAGCGAGCACGACCGTACCCTGGCCATGGCCGGGCTGTTCCAGGCTGTCGAACTGGTGCAACAGGCCGCCAGCTCCGGCAGCACCGCACAGATGCCCACCGAGACCGTGATCGCGAGTATCTTCGCCAGGCACCCGCGCGATGCCGCCGAGGTGTTCGGAGGCGTCGAAGGCGTGCGCGCGGGGCTGCACCAGCTCGCGCAGCTCGACAACCATCGCCTCGACGGCCATCAGCTGCAGGCCCTGCGCTATGCCACCACGGTGATGCAGCTGGCCAGACGGCTGCGTCGCCGCGAGACAGCCCTGGATGCCTTGCAGGCTGGGTTGGAACGCGCGACAGAGCAGAGCCGGATGTTCGGATTGATGCACCACAACGTGCTCGCGAGCCTGGCGGACCTCTACGTGGCCACCATCGGCCGACTCGGCCCGCGCGTGATCGTAGCCGGCGAAGCGATACACCTGCAAAACCCCCGCGTGGTGGCGCGCATCCGCGCCCTCCTCCTCGGCGCGGTCCGCAGCGGCGTGCTCTGGCACCAATGCCGTGGCGGGCGCTGGGAACTCGTGTTCGGACGCGCCCGCCTGGCCGCCCGCGCGCGCGAACTCCAGTGCGTCTGAGGCTTCCCCCGGCCCGCCCACTTATACAGCTGTTTCAGAATCCTTTATAATGGGCGGCTCTTCAGGGCCTGCTAAC
This sequence comes from uncultured Pseudomonadota bacterium, assembly GCA_963739695.1. Taxonomy (GTDB): domain Bacteria; phylum Pseudomonadota; class Gammaproteobacteria; order Natronospirales; family CAVUBB01; genus CAVUBB01. Next base: position 14,734 of record CAVUBB010000003.1, read on the forward strand.
CCGACCTGAATGGCGTTAACAGACCCCAGCCTCCCACACGAATAAGCTCCGGAGGATTCCGATGTCGGACAGCTTCAAAGCCCGTGACACGCTCAAGGTGGGCGACCGCGCCTACCAGTACTATCGGCTGGATGCGCTCAAGGACGAATTTGACGTCGCGCGCCTGCCTTTCTCGCTGAAGATACTGCTCGAGAACCTGCTCCGACACGAAGACGGCGAAAACATCACCGCCGACGATATCCGCGCGCTGGGCCGGTGGGACCCGAAGGCGGAACCGGACAAAGAGATCTCCTTCACCCCGGCGCGCGTGATCCTGCAGGATTTCACCGGCGTGCCGGCCGTGGTGGATCTGGCCGCGATGCGCGACGCCGTGGTGAACCTCGGCGGCAAGCCCGAGAAGATCAACCCGCTGGCGCCGGCTGAGCTGGTCATCGACCACTCCGTGCAGGTGGACACCTACGGCCGCCCCGATTCGCTCAAGCGCAACGCCGCCATCGAGTTCGAGCGCAACGAGGAACGCTATTCCTTCCTGCGCTGGGGCCAGACCGCATTCGACAACTTCAAGGTGGTGCCGCCCGATACCGGGATCGTGCATCAGGTGAACCTGGAATACCTCGCCCGCACCGTGTTCGGCGTGGAGAAAGACGGCGTGCTCCAGGCCTACCCCGACACCCTGGTGGGCACCGACTCGCACACCACCATGGTCAATGGCCTCGGCGTGCTCGGCTGGGGCGTGGGCGGCATCGAGGCCGAAGCTGCCATGCTCGGCCAGCCGATCACCATGCTCATCCCGCAGGTCATCGGCTTCAAGCTCACCGGCAAGCTGCCGGAAGGCGCGACCGCGACCGACCTGGTGCTGACCGTGACCGAGATGCTGCGTGAGCGCGGCGTAGTAGGCAAATTCGTCGAGTTCTTCGGCGACGGCCTCGCCGACCTGCCGCTGGCCGATCGCGCCACGCTGGGCAACATGTCGCCCGAGTTCGGCAGCACCTGCGCGATCTTCCCCATCGACGGCGAGACCATCCGCTACCTCAAGCTCTCCGGACGCAGCAGCGACCAGGTCGCGCTGGTGGAAAGCTACGCCAAGGCACAAGGCCTGTGGCGCGAAGACGGTGCCCCGGCGGCCGACTACACCGATACGCTGGAACTGGATATGGGCGACGTGGTGCCGAGCATCGCAGGCCCGAAGCGTCCGCAGGATCGCATCGCGCTCAGCGACGCCAGGCGCGTGATCGCCGGTCACATGCAGACCATGACCAAGGATCGCGATAGCGCCAGCACTGCCAATGGCGCCCGCTTCGAGAGCGAGGGCGGCGCCAACGCGGTCGGCAACGTGAGCGCCGAACCCAAGGGAACGGCTCAGGTCACGATGGACGACCAGCAGTTCGAACTGCGCGATGGCGCGATCGTGATCGCCGCCATCACCAGTTGCACCAACACCTCCAACCCGGCGGTGATGATCGGCGCCGGCCTGCTCGCCCGCAACGCGGTGGAGAAAGGCCTCAAGGTAAAACCCTGGGTCAAGACCAGCCTGGCACCGGGCTCGAAGGTGGTCACCGATTACCTCAAAAAGGCCGAGCTGCTGGACGATCTGGATGCGCTGGGCTTCAACCTGGTCGGCTACGGCTGCACCACCTGTATCGGCAATTCCGGTCCGCTGCGCAACGAGATCAGCGAGGCGATCCGTGCCAACGATCTGGTGGCCTGCTCGGTCCTTTCCGGCAATCGAAATTTCGAAGGCCGCATCCACCCCGACGTGCGCATGAACTTCCTGGCCTCGCCGCCGCTGGTGGTGGCCTATGCACTGGCCGGTACCACCGATATCGACCTGCAGGACGAGCCGCTCGGTACCGACGCCTCCGGCAACCCGGTGCATCTCAAGGACATCTGGCCGTCGCAGAAAGAGATCCAGGAGTTCATGCTCAAGAACATCGATTCCAAGATGTTCCAGTCGAGCTATGGCAGCGTGTTCAAGGGCGACGAGAACTGGAACGGCCTCGAAGTTCCTGAAGGCAAGATCTACGAGTGGAGCGAGAAATCCACCTACGTCAAGAGACCGACCTTCTTCGACGGCATGACCATGCAGACCGACGAGGTGACCGATATCTCCGGCGCACGCGTGCTCGCGCTGCTGGGCGATTCGGTCACTACCGACCACATCTCTCCGGCCGGCAGCATCAAGGCCGACAGCCCGGCGGGCAAGTATCTCGTCGAGAATGGCGTCGAGCCCAAGGACTTCAACTCCTACGGCTCGCGCCGTGGCAACCACGAAGTGATGATGCGCGGCACCTTCGCCAACATCCGTCTGCGCAACCAGCTTGCGCCGGGTACGGAAGGTGGCTGGACCACCTACATCCCCGACGATGAAGTGATGTCGATCTTCGATGCTTCGATGAAGTATCAGGAAGCCGGCACCGCGCTGATCGTGATCGCCGGCAAGGAATACGGTACCGGTTCCTCACGCGACTGGGCCGCCAAGGGCACGCGCCTGCTCGGCGTGAGCGCGGTGATCGCGGAAAGCTTCGAGCGCATCCACCGCTCCAACCTGATCGGCATGGGTGTGCTGCCGCTGCAGTTCCTCGACGGCGAAAACGCCGCGAGCCTGGGGCTGGACGGCAAGGAAGTCTTCGCCATCTCGGGTCTGGACGGCGCCGATGCGAAGGAAGTGGACGTGACCGCTCAGAAAGCCGACGGCAAGAAGGTCAGTTTCAAGGCGCGCGTCCGCCTGGACACGCCCAAGGAGCGCGATTACTTCCGCCACGGCGGCATCCTGCATTACGTGCTGCGCCAGCTCGCTGCCTGAGCCGGCACGTGCGCACCCTGAAGAGCCCGGCCCTGTGCCGGGCTCTTCATTTTCGGGTCCGGATCAGCTGCCGGTCTTCTCGGTCTTCCACACCACCGGTGTCCAGGTGCCCGGCGAGCGCCCGACCTTGCCACCGAGGTAATAGCTCATCCCCGCTTCCACTTTGAGTTTGAAAGTGTTGTCCGCCGATTTGCTGGACAACCGGCTCAGACCCGGGACGTTCGAGCGATTGACCGGATCGCGCAGACGCAGCGTCAGCGTGTACTGGCCGGGCTTGAACCAGAGCGTGCCCTGGGTCGTGGCCAGCAACTTGCCGTCTACCGACTGCACGATGACCGGATAGATCTGCTGCGCGGTACGCGGGATGTCCGTCTGCAGGACGCCGTGAGGTTCGTCGATCGAACTGGCGATGGGCGAGTTGTAGGCACATCCGGCCAGCAGCATCACTGTGAACGGCAGTATCAGACGAGATAGGAACTTCATGCTTACCTCCTCAGGGCCATCGATGCCGCGGATCGGCGGCATCTGCCCTTGGGTGTATTAGATTGCGCAAGTTGGCAGATGTTGCAAGCGATGCGGTCACGGTTCGTCACCGCGCGCCACCGGCCGCGCCGGATCGGCGATCCATTCGCTCCACGAACCCGGATACAGGCGCGAGCCCTCGAGCCCGGCGACTTCCATGGCGAGCATGTTGTGACAGGCGGTCACGCCCGAACCGCAGCTATGTACGACATGCTGCGGGTCCCGCTCACCGATCCTGGCGCGAAAGCGCTCGCGCAGGCGCTCGGGCGCAAGGAAGCGTCCGTCGGGGCCCAGATTCTCCGCAAACGGGAGGTTCAGGGCCCCGGGAATGTGGCCGGCGACCCTGTCCAGCGGTTCCTCGTCGCCGCGATAGCGCGTCGCGCCGCGCGCATCCAGCAGGCAATCTTCGCGTTTCCCGTCAACGATCGCCATGACCTGCTCCGTACTCAGGCCAAGCGCGGTGTCCGGCTGTGCGGAAAAGTTGCCCGGCCTGACCTGCGGCGCTACCGATTCGAGCTGGCCGCCGGCATCCTGCCAAGCCTGGATACCGCCATCGAGAACCGCGCCCGCGCGATGGCCGAGCCAGCGCAAGAGCCACCACAGGCGTCCGGCGATCGCGCCGCCGGCATCGTCATAACAGACTACCTGTGAATCCGGGTTCACGCCCCATGCGCGCAGACGTGCCGCCATATCGTGCGCGGCAGGCAACGGATGGCGCCCGCTCGCGGGTGTGATCGGCGACGAGAGATCTTCGTCCAGATGCGCATAGCGCGCTCCGGGTATGTGCCCCTGCGCATACATCCTGCGCCCGGCCTCGGTATCCGAAAGCTGGAAGCGGCAATCCACGATCACCCAGGCGGGGTCGTGCAGATGGCGTGCGAGTGTGGGGATATCGACGAGGGTATCGAACATCGGGGCGCTTCCTCCGCGATCCGGCGTGGGTCTACTCCGAGAACCATGAGTGTACGCCCGATGAGATCGGAACACACAACTGCCGGGCACCATCCATACCGTCTGCACCATGGCCAAGTACGGCATGAGCATGTTGATCGCGGCGGTCGTGATCACCATGCTCGACGAGCGTGTACGCCCCGAAAACTGCCGCAAGCCCGCGATCGTCACCCGCGAAAGCCGCACCTGGAGCGGCAAGTTCTTTCTCGACGAGGATGTGCTTCGCGAGGAAGGTGTGACCGACTTCGCCCCCAAGCGGTCAAGCCCACAAGCCCGCTCCTGCCCGACTTCTTCCGCGACTAGGCGAACTCGACCCAGGCGGGCACCGCTCGCCATGCGGCACTGAGGGCGCGGTCGAGCGTGCGATATTCGGGCTCGCAGCGTGCGACCAGGTTCCAGTAGCGTGTGGAGTGGTTGAGGTGGCGTGTGTGGCAGAGCTCATGCACCAGGAGATAGCGCACGATCTCCGGCTCGAGGAACAGCAGTTTGTAGTTCAGGCTGATCGTGCCGCGTGCCGAGCAACTTCCCCAGCGTGTACGCTGACCGCGGATGTGCACGCGCTGATAATGCAGGTCGAGCCGCTCGCCCAGAGCCGCCAACTGCGGCACCAGCGTCTCGCGCGCCCGGTCGCTAAGCCACCGGCGCAGACATTCACCCGCGTCGGCGCGATCCCGGTCGAGATGCCGGACCTGCAGGGACCCCACTGCCGTGTGCACACCGGCGCGTGCGCGCGCATGCAGATAGTCGACCGGAAGCTCGAAGTCGATCGCGGGGAGACGGATGAGTTCGGGCAGCAGGTCCTGCTGGCGCGCCGGCGCAGCCATGCCCAGGCGCGCCTGCGTCTTGTCGATCCAGACCCGGTTCGCCGCCACGAACGCTTCGACGCGGGCCGGAGGGCAGCGCGGAGGCACGATGACCTCTACGCCCCGCCAGGGCGAGACGCGGATCTGGAGATGGCGCGCCCGGTTGCTGTGGCGGACGCGATAGGCGGCAGTGTCCACGCTGGTCGTTCGGCCCCTAGCTCGCCTCCGGCGGCGGTTCGACCCCATCGAAATAGACCGGCTCGGCGCCGCTGATCGCGCCCACCTTGGCCTGCCGGCTGACGTAGAGTCTGACCTTGCGCTCGCAATCTATCTTGCCTTCCACCACAGAGCCGGCACCGATCACGACTTTCGGTACGGCCGTATCGGTGTCGTGCGAGCCCTTCTTGATATCGATATCGCCGCCCACGCTGGTGCCGCGGATATCCATGCCGCCGGAGACGTTGGCGATGTTGCCTTTCACCTTGGCATCGGTAAGGGTGATGCGGCCGTTAACGGTGGATATCCCGCCCTGGATCTCGCTCTTGGCGCCGACCCCGATGCGCCCGTTTACACTGTTCAGACCACCATCGATCGCGGCATGAAGCCCGAGCGAGATCTCGCCGTTCACCGTCGCCAGATCGCTCGCGCTGACATCGTCGGCCAGCGTGACGCTGCCGTTGACAGTCTGCAGGTGCTCGACGCGGGCGCCCGATTCGACGGCGATCGAACCGTTGACGCTGCGCAGCGAACCGGTCACGACGGCATCGCTGCCCACATGAATATCGCCGTTGACGGTCATGCCGCCTTCGCTTCTCGCGCCCTTGGCGATATCGATATCGCTGTTGACCGCGATGCTGCAGCCCGCGAGCGCGACCACTGCGAACACTGCTGCCATTCGAGCGCGCAACCGGCACAAACGCCGGAAAGAACGTGATGACTTCACTTGCCTACCTCTTCCCCTATGGTCGTCCCCCGATCGACATCCGCGCCCTGCTGACCGGTCTCGCCGATCTGGGTCAGGGAATCGACAGCCGCGATCAGCGTCTTGTCCGAATCGAAGAATTCGGGCTGGACGAATTCGAACTCGCGTCGGTGGATGCGGATCATGTCGCCGTGCTTGAGTGCCTGCTCGCCGCTGATCCGGCTGCCGTTCACGAACGTGCCGTTGACGCTGCCTTCGTCGCGGATCCAGTAACTCTGCCCGCGTCTTTCGATGGTGGCGTGCCGCCGGCCGACTGTCGGTTCCGCGACGATGACGTATTGCGTGCGAGGTTCCTGGCCCGGTATGCGTCCGATCACGGTCATGTCTTCGGTGAGGTCGTAGCGCTTGATGTCCGCGGGGACCTCGACGTCATAGAGCACGGCACGCGCCGGGCCGCTGACGCCCGGGATATGCAGTGCACGGCCCAGCGCCTCGACGGCCTTGGGCCGGCGCCGGTACACGAGCCACGCGCCACTGCCCAGAACGAGCGCTGCCAGTAGCAGCGTCACCAGCCAGGCACGGCCATGCGATCCGCTCGCGGCCGGCGCGGGCTGTATCGGTTCGGCGGCCGGTTGCGCGGCAGCGACCGGCTTCTGCGGCACGTAGACGATCCGCTCCGGCGGCGTGGACGCGGTGTCGCGGAACGGCGTCGAAGCCGCACCGGAATCCGCGCCACTCTCGTCTGCCGCGGCTACCGTTGCAGGATTGCTGATCGCTTCGCTGATATGACGCAGCACGCCGTCTATATCCCGCGCCTGGAAGGCGCGATAGTAATCGCCGCCGGTGAGGTGGGCGAGCGACTGCAGCAGCTGATAATCGGCCTTCTCGGTGAAGGCCACGCCGAATACGCGCACGCCGAGTTGCTTTGCCGACGGCGCCAGTTCGTGCTCGAGCCAGCGGGTCTTCTCGTCGTCACTAGCGGCACTGCCGGTGTCGATGATGCCGTCGGTCATCAGGATGATGGATTTGGCGGCGCCTTCACGCCCGTTCATGCGCAACTCGTAAAGGGCGCGTTCCAGCGCCGAGGCCGTATCGGTATAACGCCCGCTATAGTCGAGCTTGCGCAGATCGGCACGCAGGCCGGAGCGATCGTCGGTCAGGGGGGTAAGGCCCGAGAGCAGATCCGGCCGCGAAGCGAATACGATCAGGCCGACCCGGGTATCGTTGGCCTGACGGTCGATAAAATCCTTCACCGCCGCCGCCGCAAGATGATCCGGATCGTTCTTGCGCATGCTGCCCGAATTGTCGAGCACCAGCATGACATCCTGCGGCGCCGCCACAGCGGCAGCGGCAAGACCCCACAGGATCAGCATGCAGACAATGAGGCGAATGGGCTGGCGCATCTCTGATTCGGTCCCCTGCGTCGGCTCCGACCGTGCCGTTCAGGGCGCGGTCGGCGGATCGTTCGGTCTCAGTTTACGGCGGCCACGGCAATAAGCAAGGAACCGCAGCACATCGCCGACGGGGTGCTCAACGGACCTCGACCGGCCCGACCCGCGCCGGGTGGCGCGCCGTCACGCCGGCGTAGAAGCGGCGGATCGCCGCCATGTCGGCGTGGATGTCCCCCGACGGCTGCAGCATCGGCCCCAACCCGACTTCACGTCGACGAAAGTCGACAAAAGCCATCACGATGGGCACGCCGGCTTCCCGGGCGATATGGTAGAAGCCCTTCTTCCAGTAGCGGACCTTGCGCCGCGTACCTTCCGGGGCGAGCGCCAGATGCAGCGTCTCCTGCGCGGCGAAGGTATTCACCGCCTGCTTGACCACGCCCTGAGCCTCTCCGCGATTGACCGGCACACCACCAACCGCGCGCAGCACCACGCTCAACGGCCACCAGAACGCAGTGTGTTTGACCAGGAAGGAGACCGGCACCTCCAGCGCGAACGACGCCATCACGAAGATGGGCACATCCCAGTTCGAGGTATGAGGTGCCGCGATGATCACCGATTTCGGCACAGCGGGTATGGGGCCGACTGCCTTCCAGCCGCCCAGGCGCAGCAGCAGACGCGCCAGCCATTTCATGTGCGCTTCTCCGGCAGCCGCACGCGCGGCGATTCACAGGGGTGTGGGTGAGTCATTCTTGATCTGCAAGAGGAACCGACGGGCGCAGGAGTATACCCTATCGCCCGTCGGCATCACGGTCGTTGAACCTCGCCGCGGGTCGCTCGAGCCCGAGCTCAGGCCCCGGCGCTGTCGCTGTCGTCGTCGGGATCGCTCGCACTCTTGGGCTTTGCGGAGGCCTTCCTGCCCTTGCTCGCACGCCGGGCGCCCGGCGCCTTCTTCGCACCCTCGTCGCCTTCCGGCCAGTCGCTGAAGGGAAACGGCATGTCTTCGGTGTTGTAGCTCAAAAAGAGCACGATCTCGGACACATACGTGGCAAGACTGCGTCCGAAGTGCCGCAGATTGTCATTGGCGCGGGTGGTGAACAGCGCATGCAGGAACTGGAATACGGTAACCAGCCACACCACCAGTTCGGCGATCCAGAAGACGATGCCGAACAGGAGCATGAAGAACAGCCGCACCCAGGTGCTGCGAACGCTGATGTTCTGTTTCAGCTCGTCGAAGTCATCCGTCATTTAAGAACTCCCTGATGGATTCTGAAAGCGCACGCGGGCGCTTGCGCCGAAGATTAGCATATCCGTGCCCGGCTACGGGCATGCGCGGGCCTGGCGCGTTTTGCCCGCGCGCGCCTGTCCGCTATAGTACGGGCCCGCCCACGCCCTGCCCGGATGCGCTCATGCACCTCGTCGATATCGGCATCAACCTGGCCCATGACAGTTTCGACAGCGATCGCGAGGCCGTGATCGCGCGCGCGCGCGAGGCCGGCGTCGAGCGCATGATCGTCACCGGGACCAGTCTCGCGGGAAGCCGCGAAGCGCGCGCGCTGGCGGGGCGCCATCCCGGCGTGCTCTGGTCGACCGCGGGAGTGCACCCGCACCATGCCAGCGAGTACTCCCCCGCCACGACCGCGGAGCTGGGCTTGCTGCTCGAGAAAGCGGAGGTAGCGGCTCTCGGCGAATGCGGGCTGGATTATTTCCGCAATTTCTCCGATCCCGCTCATCAGCGCGAGGCGTTCGCGGCACAGCTCGACCTGGCCTGCGCCACCGGCACGCCGTTGTTCCTGCATCAGCGCGATGCGCACGCCGATCTGCTGGCCATGCTGCGCGATGCCGGACCCGGCCTCCCTGCGGCGGTCGTGCACTGTTTCACCGGCACCGCGGAAGAACTGGACGACTACCTGGCGATGGGTCTCCATATAGGCATCACCGGCTGGATCTGCGACGAGCGGCGCGGCACGCATCTGCGCGAGATCGTCAGCCGCATCCCCTTCGACCGATTGCTGCTGGAGACCGACGCGCCGTACCTGCTGCCACGCGACCTCGAACCGCGCCCCTATACCCGCCGCAACGAACCGATGTGGCTCGCGCATATCGCGGCGGTGGTGGCCGCATGCACCGGCGAGAGCGTCGAGGCCCTGGCCGCGCGTACCACGAGAACCGCCGAGGCTTTCTTCGCTCTCCCCGCGCCCGGGGCCCGCTGACACATTCGATTGACGCTCCTCGCGCCTGGGTTGGCGCGTTTTTAGTCGCAACGGCCCCAGTCGATCGCGTGTCGGCCGGCCCTGGTTCAACCCTGACCGGTGCATGAGGTAAAGTAGTGAATTGCCCCCTGATCGAATAGCTTCCCGGAGACTGCCGATGGATACCAAGAAAGCACAAGAACTCATCGATAACACCTGGGACGATTCCATCGTTCCCAGCCTGATGGAATATGTGCGCATCCCCAACAAGTCTCCGCATTTCGACAAGCAGTGGCAGGAACACGGCTATATGGACAAGGCCGTCGAGCTGGTCGAAGCCTGGTGCCGCAAGCAGCCCGTGAAAGGCATGAGCGTGGAAGTCATGCGCCTGCCAAATCGCACGCCGCTGCTGTTCATCGAGGTACCCGGCGAGATCGACGACTGTGTCGTCCTCTATGGACATCTCGACAAGCAGCCCGAGTTCACCGGCTGGTCCGAGGGTCTGGAACCCTGGAACCCCGTTATCCGGGACGACAGACTCTATGGCCGCGGCGGTGCCGACGATGGCTACGCCGTGTTCTCCTCTCTTACCGCCATCCGTGCGTTGCAGGAACAGGGCGTTGCCCATGCACGCTGCGTACTGATCATCGAATGTTGCGAGGAGAGCGGAAGTTACGACCTGCCCGCTCACATCGACGCACTCAGGGACCGCATCGGCACCCCGAGCCTGGTGATCTGCCTGGATGCCGAATGCGGCAACTACGATCAGCTCTGGTGCACCACCTCGCTGCGCGGCAACCTGGTGGGCACGCTGAGCGTGGATGTGCTCACCGAAGGCGTGCACTCGGGCGCCGCCAGCGGCATCGTGGCTTCCAGCTTCCGGGTACTGCGCCGTGCGCTGAGCCGGATCGAAGACGAAGAGACTGGCCGCATCCTGGTCGAGGCCCTATATGCCGAGATCCCGGAACAGCGCGTGGAGCAGGCGGAACAGGCGGCCACCGTGCTGGGCGATACGGTGTATGAGAAGTTTCCGTTCGTGAAGGGCATGAAACCCCTGACCACCGACATCAAGGAATTGCTGCTCAACAACACCTGGCGCCCCGCCCTGGCGGTGACCGGCGCCGAACGTATCCCCGATTTCGGCAGTGCGGGCAACGTGCTGCGACCCGGCACCTCGGTGAAACTCTCGTTCCGCCTGCCGCCGACCACCGATGCCGCCGACGCCGGCCAGGCCGTCAAGGCGGCACTGGAAGCCGAACCGCTCTACGACGCGAAGGTGCATTTCGAAGTGGAATCGCCGATGGGCGGCTGGAATGCGCCGGCCGTGAGTCCCTGGCTTGCCGATTCCATGCAGCGCGCCTCGCAGACCTTCTTCGGCGCGGATGCCATGTACATGGGCACCGGCGGCAGCATCCCGTTCATGGGCATGCTCGGCGAGATGTTCCCCCAGGCGCAGTTCCTCGTCACCGGCCTGCTGGGCCCGAAATCGAATGCCCACGGCCCCAACGAGTTCCTGCATATCCCTACCGGCAAGAAACTGACTGCTTGCGTGACGCAGATCCTCGCGGATCACGCCGCACGCTGAACCCGGCGGAGACGAGAGCCGTCGCGGCTAGCGGCGGCTCTCCACGGGTTCGCTCACTTCGAGTACCCGCTTCCATGCATCGAGAAATACCGGCGGCGGATCCATGGCGCCCGCGACCGTTGTGAAGCGCTTCGAGTCGGCAAGCCCTTGCACCGGAACCACGTCCGGCGGCGTGCCCTTGGGGAATTCGGCAAGGCCGGTAACCAGCACCACCCCGTCGATACGGATGCCGGGCAACAGCCCGCGCAGCGCCGCCATCCGCTCCTGCAGAGGGCCCAGCGGATTGCGGAAAGTGAAACGCTTGCTGCCGTTGATCACCGCCCACTCGTCCATCTTCTCCGCACCGAAGATCGCGCCGCGCACTTCCTTGAGGTCAACCACCATGAGACCGTCGGGAGTGAGCAGCAGATAGTCGAGATGGATCATGCCGTCCATGCCGTCGGGAATCAGCACGTGGCGCAGCAGCCGGTAGGAGACCTTGCCGAGCATACGGTCGACGACGGTGCGTGCGCGCACGCGCACGACGATGTACCACGCAAGCGCAACGACGATGGCTGCAAACAGGGCGACGGAAGGCCACAGCCAGGGGAGCGACTGAACATCCATTTCTCTAACGCTTCCTCTTGAAAACAGCACCGGCAGGATTCAGACGGGCGCATTCTAACCCGGTCGGCGCGCGGAAACACCTGCAAGGGGATTTGACAGGCCCGCGCGGCGCAGTCATAAAATGCCTGTCCTTCAGAGCGCCCCCCGGGGATGGAGCAGCACGCTTGCCCGCGATATCACGGATCGTCTTCGGCCTTTTCTGCTGCCTGCTCGCCACGGCCGCCTTCGCGGCGCCGGAAGCCGGGCAACTGCCGCCGACCGTACGCGAATATCCGGGGCGACTGCGCCTGAGCTACGATCAGCTCTCGCTGCCCGGCAACGAGAACATGGGCCTTGCCGGCGCCAGCTATCTGTTCGATCTCAACCAGAATCTCTATGCCGGCCTCAGCGTCTACGGTGCCGTGGCCGGCCACCGCGGCGGCTTTTTCACCGGTGGCTTCGAATTCGGTGGTCGCTTCCCGCTGACTCAGCAGCTCGATCTGGATACAGGGCTCTTCTTCGGTGGCGGTGGCGGCGGAGCCGCGCCACAGGGCGGCGGCATGATGCTGCGGCCTCATCTCGGTGTCGACTACGACTTCGGCAGTTTCATCCTCGGCGCTGCCGCCTCCTACGTGCGCTTCCCCAACGGCGACATCGACAGCGGTCAGCTTTCGATCTCTTTCGAGAAACGCTTTCGCTCGCTGTTCGGCGGTGGATGGTCGACGCTGGGGCTGTCCACCAGCGACATCAACCGTCTCAGCGGCAGCCGGCCGATCGGCATCTCCAGGCGCGAGTTCGCGCTCACCAGCGGCCGCTACCGGCCCGCCGCCAATTCGCACGACACTACCGGCGCGGTACGCGATTCGAGCTTCGGGCTGGTGGGCTTCGCCGCGCGCATCTATTCGGCGGACTACAGCTATCTGCAGTTTTCCGCGGCTGCTGCCGCCACCGGCGGGCGCGCCGGCTATGCCGAGATATTCGTCGGCCCCGGCTACCGGTTCCGCTATGGGCCCCACGCCGGCCTGCGCGTGGGCGCCGCTTTCGGCGCCGGCGGCGGCGGCATGGTGGATACCGGCGGCGGCATCATGACGCGGCTCGACACGGCGTTCGATTATCGCTTCGACAATAACCTGGCGCTGAGTCTCGGATTCGGCTACGTACTTGCTCCGCAGGGAGATTTCCGCGCGCGCACCGCCGAACTCGATCTGGCCTATCTGGTCGCCGCGCCCGATCTGCATCCGCCGGCGGGTACCGCTTCCGCCGACCTGGATTTCAAGCCGCGGCATTGGCGCGTGAGCGTGCTGCGCGAGAGCTACTACCCGCGCAAAGGCACACGGCGAATCGGTGGGCAGATCGACGAGCAACGGGTGGATCTGGTCGGCCTGCGTGCGGACCGTATGCTCGGCGACCATCTGTTCATCAGCGGTTCGGCGATGGGCGCCTACGACGGCGGCGCCGGCGGCTATGCCACGGGGCTTGTGGGTGTGGGTTGGTACCTGCCGCTATTTCCGGACCAGAGCCTGGGACTCAATGCCGAGATCCAGGCTGGCGCGGGCGGTGGCGGCGGCATGTCGGTCGGTGGCGGCATCATCGTGCAGCCTATGCTGAGCGTGGAATATGCACCGAATTCGCGGCTTTCCTTCTCCATCGGCGGCGGCAGTCTCAAGGCCCCGCATGGCGACCTCCAGGCCAGCGTACTGCAGCTCGGGGTCAGTTACCGGTTCACCACGCTCGAACAATGAGCCTCACCAGGGACGCTTGCCACTCAGCACTTCCCAGGCCATCACCCAGTCGCCCATGAAACTGTAGAGTGGATAGGTGAACGTCGCCGGCCGGTTGTGTTCGAAGAAGAAGTGGCCGACCCAGGCAAACCCGTAGCCGATCAGCGGCAACACCCACAGCGCCATCCAGGCCTGCCGGGCGACGATCACGGCCAGCGTCACCACGACCAGACAACTGCCGATCACGTGCAGGCGGCGGCACACCGGATGCGTGTGCTCGCCCAGATAGAACGGGTAGAATTCGCGAAACGAAGCGTAGCGCGATCCGGTACTCATGACATGGACCTCACATCCACAGCAGCATGCCGTACGGGTTGTGGGTAAGCGCGATACTCACGATGAATGCATACACGGCCAGCGCCGCCAGATAGGCACCGCCGCTGGTCCAGACGTTACGACTGCGAAATGCGAGCGCGCCGAGCAGGATGTAAAACACCACCAGCACGAGCTTCAGCGCGAGCCAGGGCGCGTGCTGGGGATAGATGTGCGTGTAGAGCATGAGCGCGATCCCGCTTGCGAGGAGCAGGGTGTCGAGCACATGCGGTGCGACCCGCCACAGGCGCGCCCGCGGACGCGCACCGGTGAGCACCCGATGCAGCCCGCGCCCCGCGAAGAAAATCCCGCTGGCACTGACGAACAATATATGAATATCTTTTAATATCAGATATATAGACATCTTTATTAATCTTTTTTGTCAAGCAGGAGCGCCAGCCCCCTGCCGGTTGCAAGATCGCCTAATCTACACCCATCCAGCACCCGGATGAACGCCGACTCCGCCTCGCGCAGGAGCTGCTTGAGGCGGCAATCCGCACGCAGGCTGCAGGCAGGATGGTCACAATCTATCATCTCCAGCGTCGGTTCGAACGCGCGCGCGACGTCGCCCACTCGGACAGCGTTTGCGCCCGGCGCAGCCCGCACCCCGCCGTTGCGCCCGCGCATGGGCGTCAGCCAGCCGTGCTGGCCCAGCTTGTTCACGACCTTGCGCAGGTGGTGTTCGGACACGACCAGCGCGCCCGCCAGTTCTTCGATACGCCAGCGCCGCTCTTGTGGGCCCGCGCCAAGTACCATCAGCACCCGCAGTGCGAGATCGGTATGCCGGGTCAGTTGCATGTCCCATCCCTTGCCGCCCGCGCAGCATTTTATTAAGATGCATTTATTATACATCTTTTAATCTTCCGGGAGTCCAGACGATGAGCGCGACCCACCCACCCCGGTCCTTCAGCGGCTCGGCAGTCGATCCCGGCGCCATCCTGCGCCAGCCCTTCCGCGTGTTTTTCGCGGTCGCGGCGCTTTATGCGGCCGTGGCGCTGCCCCTCTGGGTGCTCGTGCTTCGCGGCACCCCTATGATCCCGGCGGTGCCGCTACCGCTCTGGCACGGTCATGAGCTGCTGTTCGGTTTCACCACCGCCGTCATCGCGGGCTTCCTGCTGACCGCTTCGGAGAACTGGACCGGCCTGCGCCCCCTGCGCGGCTGGAGCCTGCTCGCACTGCTCGCCCTGTGGCTGGGTGCGCGCATCGGCATGCTCTTGCCGGGCACGCTCCCGCTGGCCCTGGTCGCCACTCTTGATATCGCCTTCCTGCTCGGACTCCTGGCGGCAGTCGCGCGCGTGGTGTTGCTGGCGCGAAACCACCGCAATCTTGGCTTCATCGGGGTCCTGCTGGCGTTCGCGGCACTCGATGCATGGTTCTTCGGTGCGGCCGCCCGGGGCGATGTTCCCGGCGCGAGTCATGCCCTGTTCTCGACCACCGACCTGATCGCGACGCTGATCGTGCTCGTCGGCGGACGCGTGATCCCCTTCTTCACCCAACGCCGCCTGCCCCACCTCCCGGTCCGGCGCGACCGTCTCGGCGAATGGACAGCGCTCCCGGCGACCGCGCTCGCCTTCGTAGTCGGGCTGATCGCGCCCGCCCACATCGGGGGAGTGCTGTTCGTGATCGCCGGCGTCGCCACTTTGGTGCGCATGCGCAGCTGGCAGTCTCTGGGCACCCTGGGCGAACCGCTGCTCGCGGTGCTCCATGTCGGCTATCTCTGGGTGGCGCTGGGCCTGATCCTGCGTGGGCTCGGGCTGCTGGGCCTGTTTCCGGTCTTCGCGGCACTGCACGCGCTGACCGCAGGGGCGATCGGCACGCTCACGCTCGGCATGATGACGCGGGTGACGCGCGGCCACACCGGACGCGAACTTCGCGCGGGCCGCGTGATGACGGCGGCTTTCGCCTTGATGGTGCTGGCCGGCATGGGCAGAGTGGCTGCCGGTATCCCGGCGCTGGCCTCGATGAGCCTGCTCGCCGGCTCCGGACTGGCCTGGGCGGCGGCCTTCGCCATCTACCTCGTGATCCACCTGCCCGCGCTGGCCGGGCCCCGCAAACATTGAGTTGCCCCCTTTCACCGGGAGGCGAAGAGGACTAAAATAGTCCCAATTGAAAAAGCGGACCCGAACTCATGCTCAGGCTCAGCAAATTGACCGATTACGGCACCGTGGTTCTCGCCTTCATGGCGCAGGATCCGGAAGGCGTGCACACGGCCGCCGACGTCGCCGAAAAGACCCATCTGGCGCTGCCCACGGTGAGCAAGCTGCTCAAACTGCTGGGGCGTGGCGGCCTGGTGACATCCTATCGCGGCGCCCACGGCGGCTATACGCTGGCGCGCCCGGCCGACGAGATCACTGCGATCCAGATCATCGATGCCATCGAAGGCACGTTCGGCATCACCGAATGCAGCGTGCACGAGCGTCAGTGCAACCTTGAAGCCGTGTGCGCGATCGGCCAGACCTGGCAGGGCATCAACGGTTATATCCGCGAGATGCTCAAGAACGTCACCCTCGATCATCTGGCCGGTTCCGGCGATGCCCCGACCGCGAGCGTGTCGACAGTGCCGGTATCCGCGATCGCGCGTCCGGCATCGGGAGTGAATTGATATGGCGACCAACCAGGACCAGGTCGAAGAACTGGTCAAACGCAAATATGTCCACGGCTTCATCACCGATATCGATTCGGATACGCTGCCGCCCGGGCTCGACGAAGACGTGATCCGCATCATCTCGGCCAAGAAGGACGAGCCGGAATTCATGCTCAACTGGCGCCTCGAGGCTTTCCGGCACTGGGTGAAGCTCACGGAGCCGAACTGGGCGCATGTTACCTACCCACCCATCGACTATCAGTCGATCTCCTACTATTCGGCGCCCAAATCGCGCAAGGACGCACCCAAGAGCCTGGACGAGGTCGATCCCAAGCTGCTCGAGACCTACGAGAAGCTGGGCATCCCCCTGCACGAGCGCGCGACCCTTGCCGGTGTCGCGGTCGATGCGGTGTTCGACAGTGTCTCGGTGGCCACCACCTTCCGCGAGAAACTCGCCGATGCCGGCGTGATCTTCTGTTCGTTCTCGGAAGCGGTACAAAAGCACCCGGAACTGGTCGAGCAGTATCTGGGTTCGGTGGTGCCGCCGACGGACAATTTCTATGCCTCGCTCAACGCCGCGGTGTTCACCGACGGGTCCTTCGTCTACATCCCCAAGGGCGTGCGCTGCCCGATGGAACTGTCGACCTATTTCCGCATCAACGCGGCCAACACCGGCCAGTTCGAACGCACGCTGATCATCGCCGCCGAGGGCGCGCATGTGAGCTACCTCGAAGGCTGCACGGCACCGATGCGCGACGAGAACCAGCTCCATGCGGCCGTGGTCGAACTCGTCGCCGAACGCGACGCCCAGATCAAGTATTCCACGGTGCAGAACTGGTACCCCGGCGACGAGAACGGCGTGGGCGGTATCTACAACTTCGTCACCAAACGCGGCGAATGCCGGGGCGACAACTCCAAGATCTCCTGGACCCAGGTCGAGACCGGTTCGGCCATCACCTGGAAATACCCCAGCTGCGTGCTCAAGGGCGACAACTCGCGCGGCGAGTTCTATTCGGTGGCGGTCGCCAACAACTGCCAGCAGGCAGATACCGGCACCAAGATGATCCACATCGGCCGCAACACATCGAGCACGATCATCTCCAAGGGCATCTCGGCCGGTCGCGGCCAGAACGCCTATCGCGGACTGGTGAAGGTGCTGCCCTCGGCCGAGAACGCACGCAACTACACCCAGTGCGATTCGCTGCTCATGGGCGACCGCTGCGGTGCGCACACCTTCCCGTATATCGAAGTGCGCAACAACACCGGCACCGTGGAGCACGAGGCGACCACCTCCAAGATCAGCGACGACCAGCTCTTCTACTGCCGCCAGCGCGGCATCTCGGAAGAAGACGCGGTGAACATGATCGTCAACGGTTTCTGCCGCGAAGTGTTCCGCGAACTGCCGATGGAGTTCGCGGTGGAAGCGCAGAAGCTCATGAATGTCACTCTGGAAGGCGCGGTCGGCTGACCCGGCTTCCCGTAACCGAAGGTTCGATCACACATGCTCAGCATCAAAGGCCTGAAGGCCGAAGTCGACGGCAAGGAGATTCTCAAGGGGCTCGATCTGGAGATCGGTGCCGGTGAAGTGCACGCCATCATGGGGCCGAACGGCTCCGGCAAGAGCACCCTCGCCCACCTGCTCGCCGGACGCGAAGGCTACCGCGTGACCGCGGGCAGCGTCACCTACAAGGGCCATGACCTGCTCGCCATGGAGCCGGAAGACCGCGCGCGCGAAGGCGTGTTCCTCGCCTTCCAGTATCCGGTCGAGATCCCGGGCGTGAACAACGTCTATCTGCTCAAGGCGGGGCTCAATGCCATCCGCAAACACCGCGGCGAAGATGAACTCGACGCGATGGACTTCCTCAGCCTCGTGAAAGAGAAGATGAAGCTGGTGGAGATGGACGAGCGCTTCCTCAGCCGTTCGGTGAACCAGGGCTTCTCCGGCGGTGAGAAAAAGCGCAACGAGATCCTGCAGATGCTGGTGCTCGAACCCACGCTGGCGCTGCTCGACGAGACCGACTCCGGCCTCGATATCGACGCGCTCAAGGTCGTGGCCAAGGGTGTCAACCATCTGCGCTCGCCCGATCGCGCCATGGTCATGGTCACCCATTACCAGCGCCTGCTCGATTACGTGGTGCCCGACCAGGTGCACGTGCTCTCGGGTGGGCGGATCGTGCGCTCGGGCGACAAGTCGCTGGCACTCGAACTCGAGGAGCGCGGCTATGACTGGCTGCGCCCGGAGGCCGCGAACGCATGAGCGAGACCGCCCCCATCCCGCAGGCCTATACGCAGGGCTTCCAGACCCTGAGCCGGCGCGACGCGCCCGCCTGGGTCGATGCGCTGCGGCGCACAGGCTTCGAACACTTCTCCGCCACGGGCTTTCCGGGCAAGCGCGACGAACGCTGGCGCTACACCGATGTGAAGGCACTCGCACGCGGCGAGTTTCCGCCGGCATTGGCCCCGGGCGAGCAGCCGGAAGAACTGGCCCTGCCGTTCCCCGAGCTGGCCTGCCCGCGCCTGGTCTTCATCGATGGCGTCCTCGATACCGCCCGCTCCGATCTCGACGCGCTGCCCGAAGGGCTTGACGTACGCGCACTCGACCAGGCGCTGGCGGAGGACGATGACGCGCTCGCCGAACGCCTGCAGCATCGCGATACCGAGCGCGACGGCTTCACCGCGCTCAACACGGCGATGCTGCAACTGGGCGTGGTCATCGACGTTGCTGCCGGGAACGTCATCGAGCAGCCGCTGCACGCGGTGTTCGTGAGCGTGGCGCGAACCGATGCGATATCGGTGCATCCGCGGATCCTGATCCATCTCGGTGCGGGTGCGGCGCTGCAGCTCGTGGAGAGCCACGTCGGCCACGGCGAGAGCGCGAACTTCACGAATGTCGTGAGCGATATCGCGCTGGATGCGAACGCCAGGCTGACGCACTGCCTGTTCCAGGATATCGGCGCGCGCGGCTATCAGGTGGAACATATCGATGTCACCCTGGCGCGCGACAGCCGCTACCATGCGCACGGCATCAACCTCGGTGGCCGCCTGCTGCGCAACGACATCGACTGCCATCTCGACGCACCGGGTGCCGAGGTGATGCTCGACGGCCTGTTCATGGCCTCGAGCCGCGAGCATGTGGACAACCACACCACGGCGCATCACAACAGCCCGCATACGCGCAGCGAGGAATACTACAAGGGTGTGATCGATGGACGCGGGCGCGGCGTGTTCGACGGCCGCGTGGTCGTACACCCCGACGCGCAGAAGATCGAAGCCCACCAGAGCAATCCCAACCTGCTGCTCTCGCCGCATGCCGAGATCGACACCAAGCCGCAACTCGAGATCTATGCCGACGACGTCAAGTGCAGCCACGGCTCGACCGTGGGCCAGCTCGACTCCGACGCGCTGTTCTATCTGCGCTCGCGCGGCATGGATGCCGAGACCGCGCGCAACCTGCTGATCTACGCCTTCGCCGAAGACATGATCGAACGTCTTCCGTTGGCCCAACTGCGCTCCGATCTGGCCCGCCGCACGGCCGGCCGCCTGCCCGGCGACCCGAACCTGCGAGGCCTGCTATGAACGCCAATGCCCCGGACATCAAAGCGGCTGGCGGCGAAACCTTCCCTGTCGCACGCCTGCGTGCCGACTTCCCCGCGCTGGATCAGCAGGTGCACGGACACCCGCTCGCCTACCTCGACAACGCGGCCACCGCGCAAAAACCGCGTGCGGTGATCGATGCCGTGCGCAGCTACTACGAGCATGACAACGCCAACATCCACCGCGGCGTACATACACTGAGCGAGCGCGCCACGGCCGCTTACGAAGGGGCGCGCGAAAAGACGCGGGCGTTCCTCAACGCGCGCAGCACCCGCGAGATCGTGTTCCTGCGCGGGGCCACCGAAGCCATCAATCTCGTTGCCGCCAGCCTCGGCCAGAGTTTCGGCCCGGGCGAGGAGATCCTGATCACCGGACTGGAGCATCACTCCAACATCGTGCCCTGGCAGATGCTCGCCGAGCGCAGCGGTGCACGCCTGGTGGTGGCGCCCATCGACGAACGCGGCGTGGTGACCGTCGATGCCGTACGCGAACGGCTCAACGAGAATACCCGCCTGCTCGCCATCGGCCATGTCTCCAACGCGCTGGGCACGGTGAATCCGCTGGCCCAACTGATCCCGCTCGCACATGCCGTGGGCGCGAAAGTGCTGGTCGACGGCGCCCAGGCGGCACCGCATATGTCGATCGACGTGCAGGCGCTCGATTGCGATTTCTACGCGATCTCCGGCCACAAGATGTTTGCTCCCACCGGGATCGGCGCACTCTACGGGCGTGAAACCTTGCTCGACGCCATGCCGCCCTGGCAGGGCGGCGGCGACATGATCCGCATGGTGACGTTCGAGCGGACCGAGTACAACGAGCTGCCGTTCAAGTTCGAGGCCGGCACGCCGAATATCGCCGGCGGCATCGGGCTGGGCGCGGCGATCGACTACCTGCACGCGGTCGGCCTCGACCGTATCGCGGCCTATGAAACCGAGTTGCTCGCCTATGCGACCGCCGAGCTCGAAGCCATCCCGGGCTTGCGCATCGTCGGCACCGCGCCCGGCAAGGCCAGCGTGATCTCGTTCGTGATGGAAGGCATCCACCCGCATGACCTGGGCACCATCCTCGACCAGCACGGTGTGGCGATCCGCACCGGCCATCACTGCGCCATGCCGGTGATGGATTTCTTCGGCATCCCCGCCACGGCACGCGCTTCGCTCGCCTTCTACAACACGCGCGCCGACGTCGATGCACTGGTGGCGGCGCTGGGCAAAGCACGGGAATTTTTCGCATGAACGACCTGCGCGACCTCTACCAGGACATCATCGTGGATCACAACCGCGCGCCGCGTAACTTTCGCGCGATCGACACACCAAGCTACGTCGCCGAAGGCTTCAATCCGCTCTGCGGCGACAAGCTCAAGCTGTATCTCACCGTGGATGGCGACACCATCACCGATATCAGTTTCCAGGGTTCGGGCTGCGCGATTTCGGTCGCTTCCGCATCCCTGATGACCGAACGGCTGAAAGGCCGGCCGCTGAGCGAAGCCGCAGGTCTGTTCGGGCAGATGCATGCCCTGCTCGCCGGCGATATGACCGATGTCGACGAATCGAAGCTGGGCAAGCTCGCGGCGCTGTCCGGCGTACGCGAATACCCTTCGCGCGTGAAATGCGCGAGCTTGTGCTGGCATACCCTGAACTCCGCGCTGCAGGGCGAGAAGGCGCCCGCCAGCACCGAATGACGCTCCGGGAGGACACGCTGCATGTATGATCGCGAACCCATCCCTCTGCTGAGAGACTGCGAAGCCGTCCTCATCCCGGCGGGAACGGAAGTGGTTATCCCGGAAGGGACGGAAGTGAACGTCGCGCAATCGCTGGGCGGCAGCTTCACGGTGTATGTCGGCGGCAACCTGGTGCGCATCGCCGGCAAGGATGCCGACGCGCTGGGGCTGGAAGCGCCCGAGCTGCCCACGTTGCCCGAAGACGCTTCGGAAGCCGACTTCGAAGCCCTGGTCTGGGACCAGCTCAAGACCTGTTTCGACCCCGAGATCCCGATCAACATCGTCGATCTGGGGCTGGTCTACGAATGCGCCATCGACAAGACCGACAGCGGTTACGCCGTCCGCGTGCAGATGACGCTGACGGCTCCCGGCTGCGGCATGGGCGAAGTGCTGGTGGCAGATGTCCGCGACAAGCTCAAGCTGATCCCCACCACGGAGACGGTCGACGTCGAACTCGTGTTCGATCCGCCCTGGCACCACGGCATGATGTCGGATGCCGCCAAACTGCAGACGGGGATGTACTGATGACGGACTGGATCGATGCCGGAGCGGTGGCTGACATCGCCCCCGGCGAATATGCCGTAGTCGAAGCCGAAGATACGTCCATCGCCGTGGTCAATCTCGACGGCATGTTCTATGCGATCGAAAACGTATGCACGCACGATGGCGAGACCCTGACCGGTGGCGAGATCGACGGTGACGACATCATCTGCCCGCGCCACGGCGCCAGCTTCTGCATCCGCACCGGCGAGGTCACAGCGCCCCCGGCCTATGAGAATATCGCCACCTTCCCGGTGCGTATCCGCGAAGGACGGGTCGAGACGCGAGACAACCGCTGGGACTGAAAGCGGCCGACAGCCGTTAGTCTGCCGGTGCAGCCTTCGGCGTCACCCACCTCTCGGTTCCGGTGATGCGGTCGATATCCGCGATCAGCCCCGTGATCGCTGCCGGCAGGTTTGAACAGCCCGTATCCACATGCAGGATCTGGGTCTTGCCGTGCAGCGTGGCACCGACTATCAGCGGCTTGCCATCGAGGATATGCGCCTCGCACTTCTTCCCGCCGGGATGGTATTCATCGTCGATCGCGAAGAACTGCGCCTTGCGCACGGCACGCACCAGTGCCGTCAGATCGTCGCGATCCAGCGTCGCCTGCCGCGATCCGGTGACGGCGGTGAAACGCACGCCTTCGAAATCCACCGTGCCGTCGCCGCGCGCCATGACCGCATACTCCGGACAATCCGCGCGGCAGGCCTGGCGTTGCAGATACACCTGAAAGCCCTTGAGGTCGGCCTCGGTCACCGGTGATTGTGCGACTTTCGCCGGCGCGTGAGCCGGGCCCGATGCGAACCACTGCAGGCCGTACATGAGACCCAGCGCGACGATCAGCAGGGCGAGCAAGGGAACGAGTTTCTTCATCGGTAACCTCTGGAATTCGATGGCCCGGACGGGCCGGAAACTAGGCGGCGTCGGAATTCGGAAGATGCAGGGGCAGCACGGCCAGATGACCAAAACGCGGGATGACGACGATCAGGACATCGCGCCCGCCCGCCGCTTCATCGGGACGAGCGCCAAGCTGACCGATCGCCTCGGCGACTTTGGCCGACGGCACCACCAGCACGACGGTCTGGCCATCGTGGTGCTTGCGCACCGCTGCGAGTACGTCGCCCCCCGCCGACAGGGGTGCCATCTCGACACGCAGGGCTTTCGCCAGACCCTGGGCACCCGATGTGTGATCCGCGGCAAAGACGGCTTCCACACCCGTATCGCGCAGCGCCGTCGCAAGCTCGGACGTCGCCTGCTCGGCTGGCACCACGATCACGCTGGTGGTCGTGCGCGCACTGATACCCCAGCCAAGCAGCATGAAGGCCAGGATCGCCAAAACCGCGGGCACGAAGAGCGGCGTGAACAGCGGCCGCCGGCGCAGGGCGCGCAGATCCTGGTTCATCGGCACTCCTCAGCGCTGAAAATCATCGCGCCCCGGCCTTTCCCGTCGCTGGTGGACGATGTATTCGCCTTCGATCACAGTGCTCTCGGCCTGGTCTCTGCCCGACCGCTTTGCGGCCTGGCGCATCTGCCGGCGCAGCCACCATACCCGTGCCGAAAAGACGAGAGCGACAACCACGAACAAGCCGATGGCCACCGTGAGCACGAACGCGCCCACGAAGAACGCACCGACCATCGCGGCGGCGCCGATCACCAAGGCCAGAAGGCGGGTCAGCGGGTTGTCGAAACGGCGAGAATAAGGGTCCATATCGCTCCTGCGGACCAGCGGGTCCGGCTAGTCTCCATGATACCGCAAGCGCCCCACCGGCTGCAGGGCGCGGGACTCAGAACAGGAACTGGCGGCTGATATCGGCTGCTGCGGCGTCCAGGTCGATAGCCTCCATCTCGGTCTCGCCCGCCCCTTCCGGCGGGCTGAAGGCCAGATGGCGGCCGGGCGAGTTGGTGGTGCGCCAGCGCAGCGCGCTACCCGAACGCTTGCCGGGATAGAAGGCTGCCGTCGGCACATCCAGCGCCCCCGCGATGTGCAAAGGGCCAGTGGAACCGCTGATGAACACGTCCGCCGCCTGCAGATGGCGGGCGAACTCGACCAGGCCGAAGCGCGACCGATAGATACTGTGCGGGATATCCGCCAGCCGGCCGGCGAGCGCTTCCGCCTTGGCCTCCTCGCCCGGCCCCGCCGAGATCACCAGATGATGCCCCGAGCCGGACTCCAGGCCATGGAGCAGCCGCGCATAGCCTTCCACGTCCAGATTAGCCGCCGAACCGCCGGAACCCGGGTGCACGAAGACCAGCATGCGGTCGGCGGCAATCCCGTTGGCGCCCCGCAGTTCCAGCTCGCGCGCGCGCGCAAGCTCAGGATCCAGGCGCAGATACGGGGCCGAGGGAATAGCCGGGTCGACGACACCGCAGGCCTCCAGAAACGCTCGCGCCAGGTCCAGGTTGTATTCCCACTCCGGTTTCTCGGAACGCGAGCGCCGCTGGACCACGCGCTGGTTGTAAAAGATCTGATAGAGCTTGGTCGCCGGGGCGGTGCGCCACGCGATACCCGCACGCCACACGGCCAACCCGGTCTCCAGCGTGGAGAAGAAAGTCACCACGGCATCGAATCGTTGGGTTCTCAGACGGCTGCCGAGCTCGAGCCCCGCGCCCCAGCCTTTGCCCCGGCTCTCGTCCACCATGACCTGGTCGAGCCAGCCGCAAGCCTCGCCAATCGGTGCGGTATAGGCAGGAACCAGCGCGGTCAACTCCGCATCGGGCAGATTCTCCGCCAGCATGGCGAATGCCGGGAGTGCCAGCATGAAATCGCCCAGGCGGTCGTTGCGCACCACGAGAATCCGGCGCGGGACCCGCGTAGTGGGCATCGATGCTGCGTGACGAGCTGACATGTATCGATCGCTGAAGCCTGGCCGCAAGAGTGGCGGCTAAATTAGCAGATACCGCGCACCTGAGTCGACGCGGGCCTGCCAGTGCCGGCTCTTGGCGGTGATCGAACGCTGGCGCTTGCCTCAAGGCAGCGCGACGACACCGTGCAGCCCTACCCCACCCACGTCACGCGGCAACCGCAAAGAGCTGGTGGTTCGATAGAACAGCCCAGAACATTATCTCGAGGCGGGTTTAATTACTACCTCTAACTATATGTATATAAGAGTTTTCATTTGAATACATGCTGGTCATTAACGCACCTGACCCGGCTTGACGCCGGCCGTCCGATTTATCTAACATATGGCTACCCCTCCCCTGGTGGGGTACCTAAACACGAACGACGGAGACATGCACGATGATCAGACTGAAAGTGACCGGGATGACCTGCGGACATTGCGAGTCGGCCGTGGCGAAAGCACTCGCCAAGGTTGAGGGCGTGGACAAGGTGGTGAAAGTCAGTCGCGAGACCGAAGAAGCGGTGGTCGAGGGCTCCCCTTCCAGCGAGGCACTTATCGCCGCCATCGTGGAAGAAGGCTATGAGGCGCAGGTGGCCTGATGGCGACGCAAGCACAGGGCCGGCATTGCGCGCTGCGCCTGGATCCGAATGTGCGGGAAGATGCGCGCCGGCGCCTGCTCTCCATCAAAGGCCACGTCGAGGGCGTACTGCGCATGCTCGCCGACGAGGAAGTCTACTGTGTAGACGCGCTCAAGCAGCTCAAGGCAGTCAGCGGCGCCTTGAACAAGGTCGGCGATCTGGTCCTGCGCAGCCATCTGCAGAGCCATGTAGTGACCGCGCACGAGCGCGGCGATACGCAGCAGATCGTCGATGAGCTCATGGAAGTGCTCAAATACCGCTGACCTGCCCTGCCGAAGAGGTGAAGCGATGCAAGCCGAGATCAGTTTCGGGGTCAAAGGCATGACCTGCGCTTCCTGCGTGGGCCGGGTCGAACGCACCCTCAACAAACAACCCAATGTGGCCCACGCCAACGTGAATCTGGCCACCGAGAAGGCGACGGTCCGCTTCGCGCCGGATGCGCCGGTGGATATCGCCGGGCTGCTCGATGCGGTGGACGATGCGGGCTACCAAGCCGTCACTGCTGAAGACGACATCCGCGTGCGGGGTATGACCTGCGCCTCCTGTGTGCGACGAGTCGAGAAGGCGTTGCTCAAACTTGCGGGCGTGCTTGACGCCAGCGTGAACCTGGCCAGCGAGAAAGCACGCGTCCGTTATCTGCCAGACACCGTCTCCCTCGCGCGCGTCCGTCAGGCCATCAAGGATGCGGGCTACGAACCCGTCGAAGAAGCGCGGGCAGCAAAAGACGAAGAGACGGATACCCAACTGACTTCATTGCGCCGCCTCCTGTTCTTCGCTGCTGCGTTCACCCTGCCGCTGTTCGTTATCGCCATGGGCCGGATGCTGCCCGGCATCGGCCAGGGCATGCACGTCCTCATGCCCGAACGCGCCTGGATGTGGCTGGAGTTCCTGCTCGCCACCCCGGTACAGTTTTATGCCGGCCGGCTCTTCTACCGCACCGGCTGGGCCGAGATCAAACACTTCAGCCCCGGCATGAACAGCCTGGTGATGATCGGCTCCAGTGCCGCCTATTTCTATTCCCTGCTCGCCCTGCTCGTGCCCCAGATCTTCCCGGCGGGCACGGACAAGACCTACTTCGAAGCCGCCGGCGTGATCGTGACCCTGATCCTGCTCGGGCGTTACCTCGAGCACATCGCCCGCGGGCGCACCTCGCAGGCCATCAAGAAACTGATGCAGCTACAGGCACAGACCGCACGCGTGATCCGTAACGGCGAAGCCACCGAGGTTCCCATCGATACTGTCGTCTCCGGCGACCGCGTGATCGTGCGTCCCGGCGAACGCGTGCCGGTTGATGGCAAAGTCATCGACGGCGCCTCCTACGTTGACGAATCGATGATATCCGGAGAGCCCGTGCCGGTAGCCAAGCATGCCGGTGACGAGCTGGTGGGCGGCACCATCAACGCCAACGGTGCCCTCACCTTCCAGGCCACACGGGTCGGCGACGACACCGTGCTGGCGCAGATCATCCGCATGGTCGAGAGTGCCCAGGCCGAGAAACCGCCCATCCAGTTGCTTGCCGACAAGATCGCCGGCGTGTTCGTGCCGGCCGTGATCGCCGCCGCCATGCTCACGTTCGCAATCTGGCTCGCCGTCGGGCCCGCGCCCGCGCTGTCCTTCGCCTTCGTCGCCGGCGTGAGCGTGGTACTGATCGCCTGCCCCTGCGCCATGGGTCTGGCCACCCCGACCGCGATCATGGTGGGCACCGGCAAGGGTGCCGAAATGGGCGTATTGTTCCGACGCGGCGCCGCTCTGGAGACGCTGGCCAAAGCCGATATTGTGGTGCTGGACAAGACCGGCACCCTCACCCAGGGCCGCCCGGAACTGACCGACCTCAAAGTCGTCTCCGGCGAAGAGTCCGAAGCTTTGCGCCTCATCGCCTCGGTCGAGGCACTGAGCGAGCACCCGGTGGCCGAGGCCATCGTGCGCGCGGCGAAGCAACGCGATCTGGCCATCGCTCAGGCAGAGGACTTCGGTACCGAGACCGGCTTCGGCGTGCATGCGTGCGTGGATGGGCGCGAGATCCACGTTGGCGCCGACCGTTACATGCAGCGCCTGGGCGTGGATATCGCCCCGGTCGCCAGACAGGCCAACACGATGGCGGCAGACGCGAAGACACCCCTGTATGCGGCTGCAGACGGCAAACTGCTCGCAGTGATCGCCGTGGCCGACCCGCTCAAGGAAGGCAGCACGGATGCCGTCTCGCATCTGCATGGATTGGGCCTGAAAGTGGCCATGCTCACGGGAGACAACCGCGCCACCGCACAAGCCATCGCCCACCAGGCCGGCATCGATCAGGTCACCGCCGAAGTGCTGCCGGATCAGAAGTCCGGCGAAGTGAAACGCTTGCAGGCGAGCGGGCTCAGCGTCGTCTTCGTCGGCGACGGCATCAACGATGCCCCCGCACTCGCCCAGGCCGATGCCGGCATCGCCATCGGCACCGGCACCGACATCGCCATCGAGACCGGCGACGTCGTGCTCATGCGCGGCGACCTGCGCGGCATCGTTAACGCGATCGCACTTTCCCGCCGCACACGGCGAACCATACTGCTCAATTTCCTCTGGGCCTATGGCTATAACGTCGTACTGATACCTGTGGCTGCGGGTGTGCTTTATCCCTTCACCGGATTCCTGCTCAACCCGATGCTTGCGGCTGGAGCGATGAGTCTATCCAGCATCTTCGTGCTGACGAATTCGTTAAGGTTGAAGAGATTCAGGATGCAAGTGGAGACCGGATAGAATTGAAGACCAGAGTTGCCTTCGGCGGGCAATAAAAAACGGGCCCACAAGGGGCCCGTTCTTTATTGCATGGCGGAGAGGGAGGGATTACGGCGGGCTTCCCTGCCCGCCGCCCTTCGGGCCAGCGCCTCGCGGCGCTGTTCAAAATCGTTCCCGACGATTTTGTCGAACCTACCTATTGATACTTCGAGGCTTCGAATCCGCCTTCGGCGGGCAATAAAAACGGACCCACAAGGGGCCCGTTCTTTATTGCATGGCGGAGAGGGTGGGATTACGGCGGGCTTTCCTGCCCGCCGCCCTTCGGGCCAGCGCCTCACGGCGCTGTTCAAAATCGTTCCCGACGATTTTGTCGAACCTACCTATTGATACTTCGAGGCTTCGAATCCGCCTTCGGCGGGCAATAAAAACGGGCCCACAAGGGGCCCGTTCTTTATTGTATGGCGGAGAGGGAGGGATTCGAACCCTCGAAGGGCGTAAACCCTTGCCGGTTTTCAAGACCGGTGCATTCAACCGCTCTGCCACCTCTCCGATAAACCTGATTGTCGCTCTGGTCGAAACCGCGAAGGGCGTAAACCCTTGCCGGTTTTCAAGACCGGTGCATTACTCCGGGCTATCCCTGCCCTTCGCCCTTCGGGCCAGCGGCGCTTGCGCCGCTGTTCCAATTCGTTCCAGACGAATTGGTCAACCACTCAGCCACCTCTCTAATTGCGCGCGATTATCCCAGAAAGGCGGCGGGGCTGCACGTCGCGTGGCTTGTGCGCGCTGCGCTGGGTCTCTAGGCTATCGGTCTGGTTTGAGGGATAGAGTGGAGTCTCGCGATGCCGCACGCGCTGGTCTTTCGTCATCTGCCGTTCGAGGGGCTGGACGGTTTCGGTCCGGTTCTCGAAGAAGCCGGCTTCTCTGTTGCCATGGTCGATACGCCGGTGGACGATCTCGCCGGTGTGGATGTGCTGGCGCCGGAGCTGCTGGTGATCCTGGGCGGGCCGATCAACGTGGGCGATGCCCACGATTATCCCTTCCTGCACGAGGAGAAACGCCTCATCCGGGAACGGCTGGACGCGGACCTGCCGACGCTGGGCATCTGTCTGGGTGGGCAGTTGATCGCAGAGGCGCTGGGCGCCGAGGTGACGAAGCTGGCCGGTGGGCAGGAGCTGGGCTGGGTGCCGCTTGATATGACCGCAGCGGGTGAGCACTCTCCCCTGCGCCACCTGGCCGGGCCGGATACACGCGTGTTCCAGTGGCACGGCGACACCTTCGCGGTCCCTGACGGCGCCACGCGGCTGGCGGGCACGGCGCGCTGCGCGAACCAGGCCTTCAGTTGGGGCAGTGCCACCCTCGCCCTGCAATGCCATCCAGAGGTCACCGCGCGCGGTCTGGAGACCTGGTATGTGGGCAACAGGAGTTCGCTGGGCGGGGAGAATCCTTCCGCGACGGCGATGCGCCAGTATGCGCAATGCTTCGCGCCGCCGATGCACACAGCCGCGCGGCGCTTCCTTCTGGAATGGCTGGAGGCTAACATCGAAGCCTAGGCTGTCCGGCCAAGGAGACTGAAATGCGCCACTTCGGCAAGCGCTACCACGCACCTGGAACCTCTCCGGGCACGCTGGAGAAACCGGAGCCCGGCCGGGCCACTCCGCCGCGGATCCACCTGGTAGATATCCAGGACAGCGAATTCACCGAGCGTGACGGCGTCACCCTCGATGACTGCAAACCCTACTTCCACGGCCCGAGCATCACCTGGATCCATATCCAGGGCCAGCCCGACCCGGCGATATTGCAGACGCTGGGCGATGCCTACGGTCTGCATCCCCTCGCCCTTGAAGATGTATTGAATGCGGGCCAGCGGACCAAGGTGGACATCTACGAGAACCAGCTTTTCATCGTCCTCGGGCATCTGCGCCAGGTCGACGACGGCTTCAATCTCGAACAGGTGAGCATCTTTCTCGGCGAGCGCTATGTGGTGAGTTTCCACGATGCGCAGACCGATATCTTCGAGCCAGTCCGCGAGCGCCTGCGCAAGCCGGGTGGGCGGCTACGCACGCAAGGCGCCGACTATCTCGCCTATGCGCTGGTCGACCTCGTGATCGACCACGGCTTCCCTGTGCTCGAGGCCATGGGCGATTCGCTGGAAGAACTCGAAGAACTGGTTGTGGATGAACCGGTGCGCTCGACCATGGAAATAATCCACCGCACCAAGCGCAAACTCATCGTGCTGCGGCGGGCGCTGTGGCCGCAGCGCGAGGTGATCAATTCATTGATAAGGGATTCGGACGGCCTGATAGACGAATCCACCAAGCTCTACTTCCGCGACTGCTACGACCACACGGTACAGATCCTCGACCTGATCGAAGCTTACCGGGATACGACGTCGGGCTTGCTCGATGTCTATCTTTCCAGCGTGAGCAACCGCATGAACGACATCATGAAGGTACTGACCATCATCGCCACGATCTTCATCCCGCTCTCGTTCATCACCGGCGTGTACGGCATGAATTTCGATACGGACAAAAGCCCGTGGAACATGCCCGAGCTCGACTGGTATTACGGTTACCCGCTGGCGCTGGGCCTGATGCTGGCGATCGCGATCGTGATGCTGATCTACTTCCGCAGACGCAACTGGATATAGTTCACGCCGTCGGCGCAGTCAGCCGTTCCAACCCGCCCATGTAAGGTCTCAACACCGTCGGGATGCGGATCGAACCGTCGGCCTCCTGATAGTTCTCCATCACCGCGATCAGCGTGCGTCCCACAGCCAGGCCGGAACCGTTCAGGGTATGCAGCAGTTCGGGCTTGCCGGTGTCCGGGTTGCGCCAGCGTGCCTGCATGCGTCGCGCCTGGAAATCCTCGCAGTTGCTGCACGAAGATATCTCGCGATAACGGTCCTGCCCCGGCAGCCAGACTTCCAGATCGTACGTCCGCGCGGAACCGAAGCCCATATCGCCGGTACACAACAGCATGGTGCGGTAAGGCAGCTCGAGCTTTTGCAGGACCGTCTCGGCATGCCCGGTCAACGCTTCGAGCGCGGCGTTGGAGTCTTCCGGCTTCACCATCTGCAGCAACTCGACTTTCTCGAACTGGTGCTGGCGGATCATGCCGCGAACATCCTTGCCATAGGAGCCGGCTTCCGAACGGAAGCACAGCGTATGCGCGGTATACCGGCGCGGCAGCGTATCGGCCTCGAAGATCTCGCCGCGCGCGAAGTTCGTTACCGGGACTTCAGCCGTGGGGATGAGGTAGAACTCCTGTTCGGCGATCAGCTTGAACAGATCCTCACCGAATTTGGGCAACTGGCCGGTACCTTCCAGACTGTCCGCGTTGACGATGGCGGGTACGTTGACCTCGGTGTAACCGTGCTCGGCCGTGTGCAGATCGAGCATGAACTGCGCCAGTGCGCGATGCAGTCGCGCGAGCCCGCCCTTGAGGACGACGAAGCGCGAACCGGTGAGCTTGGTCGCCAGTTCGAAATCCATGCCATCGTGCAAGGCGCCGAGATCGACGTGATCGCGCGGCGTGAAGTCGAATGCCTTCGGTTCGCCCCAGCGCCGCACTTCCGCGTTATCGTTCTCGTCACGCCCTTCAGGCACTTCGGGCTGGGGGATGTTGGGCAAGCCGGCGTGGATATCGTCGAGTTCGGCCTTCACGGTCTCGAAATCGGCTTCGGCCTTCTTCAGTTTCTCGCCGAGCTTGGCGACCTGATCCAGCAATGGCTGGATGTCCTCACCCGCAGCCTTCGCCTTGCCGATCGACTTCGAACTCGCGTTGCGCTCGTTGCGCAGCGATTCCGTCTCGACCTGGAGCGCCTTGCGGCGTTCTTCGAGAACGGCATAGGCAGTGGCATCGAACTTGAAACCACGGCGCGCGAGCGCAGCGGCCACGCGCTCGGGTTCGTTTCTGAGCAGGCGCGGATCCAGCATGGGCCTATCAATCCTCCACGACGATCTGTGCGGGCCAGGTCAGGATATGGCCCGGCTCCACCAGTTCACTGACATGATCCAGGGTGTGCGCGACCTGCCCCGGCTCATCGAAATATTCCACTACCAGCGGCAGATCCACCGACAGATCCATCATCGTCGCGAGATGCATCTTGCCGGAACGGCCGAAGCCTGCGATGCCGCGAAACACGGTGACCCCGCGCACATGTTCGCGGTCGCGCAGCATGGTCAGCAGTTTGTCGAGCAGGCTCTCCGCCTCGCGAAAATAGATCCGTACTACGGTCACATCGCGCGTCTTCACAAGCGCCTCCCGAGCAGCATGCCCAGCCAAACCGCCGCCAGGCACACGAGCACGCTGGCGAACACATTGACGAAAGATCTCACGTAAGCCCCGCTCAGAAACAGATTGAAGCTTTCGAGCGAGAACGTGGAAAACGTGGTGAATGCACCGAGAAAGCCGACCAGGATGAATGCCCTCAGCTCGGGCCCCGCCACCACGCGCTCCAGCAGGATGATCGAAAGCAGCCCCATGAGGAACGAGCCGACCACGTTCACCGTCAGGGTACCGTAGGGGAAGCCGGTGCCGAACACGGCATGGGCCGTGAGCGAGACCCAGTAGCGCCCCAGTGCGCCGGCGGCACCGCCCAGTGCTATGGCCAGGATCACGCCCGGGCTCATGTCCGTGCCACCCTGTCTGTCCGCCTGATACTAGCGTTTCGCATTCTTGTCCTTCGCCCGCAGTTGCGCGAGTTTCTCGCCGATCTTGATCTCAAGCCCGCGCGGGACCGGATGATAATAGATTCTCCCCTGCATTTCTTCCGGCAGGTAGCTTTGGCCGGCGGCGAAGGCATCGGGCTCGTCGTGTGCGTAACGATAGCCCTTGCCGTAATCGAGCCCTTTCATGAGCTTGGTCGGGGCATTGCGAAGATGCAGGGGCACCTCCAGCGAACCCGTTGCCCTGACTTCCTTTGCGACCGCGCCGAAGGCGGTGTAGACCGCGTTGCTCTTGGGCGCGACCGCGAGATAGACCACAGCCTGGGCGATCGCCAGTTCCCCTTCGGGGCTGCCCAGGCGCTCCTGCACCTCCCAGGCATCCAGCGCCAGCGACAGCGCCCGCGGGTCGGCATTGCCGATGTCTTCGGAAGCCATGCGCACCACGCGCCGCGCGATGTAGAGCGGATCGCAGCCGCCGTCGAGCATCCGTGCGAGCCAGTAGAGCGCGCCGTCCGGAGACGATCCGCGCACCGATTTATGCAGCGCCGAGATCTGATCGTAAAAAGCCTCGCCCTGGCGATCGAAGCGGTGCTGACCGCCACTGGCCACTTCGTGGATCGTCTCCTCGCCGATCACGGCGCGTCCGTCCGGCATCTCTTCGGCCAGGTCCGCCGCGATCTCGAGCAGGTTCAAGGCGCGCCGGGCATCGCCGTCGGCCGCCGCCGCGATACGGTCGCGCAGCTCGGCGGCAAGCTCGATCCGGCGCCCGGCGAGCCCCCGTTCCTTATCGGCCAACGCGCGATCGATCACCTCGCGCACATCTTCGGCGCCCAGTGCCTTGAGCACATAGACGCGTGCGCGCGAGAGCAGTGCGTTGTTCAGTTCGAACGAAGGATTTTCCGTGGTCGCCCCGATGAAGATCAGGGTGCCGTCTTCGACGTAGGGCAGGAAGGCATCCTGCTGAGCCTTGTTGAAACGGTGGACCTCGTCCAGGAACAGCACTGTGCGCCGCCCGCTCATGGCGCGGGCGTCGCGCGCCCGGTCCACCGCCGCGCGTACATCCTTCACACCCGCCATCACGGCGGACAGCGCGATGAATTGCGCGTCGGCCGATTGTGCCACCATGCGCGCCAACGTGGTCTTGCCCACGCCGGGCGGGCCCCAGAAGATCATCGAGTGCGGATTGCCCTGCTCGATCGCCCGGCGCAACGGTTTGCCCGGACCCAGCAGATGTCCCTGGCCGATGAAATCGTCCAGCGTCTGCGGTCGCATGCGATCGGCAAGTGGGCGTGTGTCGGCGGCCGTATTACTCACGAGCGCGCCCACCGCAAACTCAGACCGATATAGAGAGGCCGCCCCACCCTGTCTGCCGCGAGCAGACCGAGTGCGATGCCGAGCATATCCGCGATCCAGTCCCAGAACGACATGTCGCGGTACCCGCTCATGCCCTGGCCTATCTCGATGCCGCCTCCGAACACCGCAAGCGCGACGGCGAGCCACAGATAGCGGCCCCGGGACGATCCGGAACCGAACCACAGTGCCAGACCGAAGTAGGCGAAAGCGTGTTCGACTTTATCGCCGCCGTCCGCCGTGCCGGGCAGAGGCAGATGCGTAAAACTCAGCCAGAGCACGAGACCGAGCAGGAGTGCACCTCCGGCCAGCCACAAGCGGTGCAGCGTTGCCGGTACGGAGGTTTCAGGGCTTGTCGCCGGCATCGCCGATGACGTCGGCCCCGGCTGGCGGGGTGAACTTGAAGGTGCTTTCAGGGATATCCGGATTACGCTGGATATCGGAGAAGGTGATACGCGTGGTCTGCCCCAGGCTGTCGGTCAGTTCCATCACCTGCACGTCCTTGTCGTTGAGGCCGATGCGCACTTTCTTGAAATCGGTATCGGCGACCTTCGGCGTGAGCTGTACCCACCACAGCTCGCCCGTGTGCCCGAGATCCTTGACGACGAAGTTCTGCTCGATGCGATCGGAACCGCCGAGCAGCATCGCCGGGCTGCTGGCCAGGGTGCGGTCCAACGCCTTCACCGTCACCTGCTCCAGATCTTCGTCATACATCCACACGCGCTTGCCGTCGGCGACGATCAGCTGCTTCTGCGGAGCCGCGTAGTCCCAGCGAAAACGGTTCGGACGCTTGATCACCACGGTGCCCGAAGACTGCTTGGTGGTCTTGAGCTGTGCGTCCAGTACCGTCTGGGTGAAATTCGCCTTGAGGCTGTGTACCTGCGCGAGGAACGCATCGAGCCGGGCCACGCCCGGATCTTCAGCTGCCGCAGCAGGCAGCGCGAGACCGAGCGCGATCAGCACGGCGACGAGCAAGTGGACAGTTTTCGACATCGGACAGATTCCTCGGACGGATGGGTGGGAGCGGCGTCAGTCGAGCTTGGGTGGCGGCGGTGCCAGCACCTCGCGCGAACCGTTGGATTCGAGCGGGCCGACCAGGCCGGTGCGCTCCATCTCCTCGATCATGCGCGCCGCCCGGTTGTAGCCGATCTTGAGACGCCGTTGCACTCCCGAGATGGAGGCCTTGCGCGTCTCGGTGACGATGCGCACCGCTTCGTCGTACAGAGGATCGGACTCGTCATCGCCGCCTGGGGTTCCGCCGCCGTTGGCCGCCGACAGCCCGGGCACGGGCTCCGAAGGTCCGGACAGTATCTCTTCGATGTAGTTGGGTTCGGCCCCGCCCCTGAGACTGGAGACCACGCGGTGGACTTCCTGATCGCTCACGAATGCGCCGTGCACACGATTGGGCACGCCCGTGCCCGGCGGCAGATAGAGCATGTCGCCATGGCCCAGCAGCGCCTCGGCGCCCATCTGGTCGAGGATGGTGCGCGAATCCACCCGTGCCGATACCTGGAAGGCGATACGGGCGGGAATATTGGCCTTGATCAAACCTGTGATCACATCCACCGACGGACGCTGGGTAGCCAGGATGAGATGGATGCCGGACGCGCGCGCCTTCTGCGCCAGACGGGCGATCAGCTCTTCCACCTTCTTGCCCACCACCATCATCAGGTCGGCCAGCTCGTCCACAACCACCACGATCACCGGCAACGGCTGCAGCGTGGGTACCTCGGGTGGCTCGTCCATCAGCTGCTCGGCCGTAGACACCTGGTGCAGGGGATCGGGGATCGGGTTGCCCTTGGCCTCGGCGTCTTTGACCTTGCGGTTGAAGCCGGAAAGGTTGCGCACGCCCACCGCGGCCATGAGCCGATAGCGGCGCTCCATCTCCGCCACGCACCAGCGCAGCGCGTTGGCCGCTTCGCTCATGTCCGTGACCACAGGCGCGAGCAGATGCGGGATGCCCTCATACACCGACAGTTCCAGCATCTTCGGGTCGATCATGATCAGGCGCACATGCTCGGGCGTGGATTTGTAGAGCAGGCTCAGGATCATGGCGTTGATCGCCACCGATTTGCCCGATCCCGTGGTACCCGCGATGAGCAGGTGCGGCATGCGTGCGAGATCGGCGACCACGGGATGCCCGCTGATATCCTTGCCCAGCGCGAGCGTGACCGCGGAATGCGAGGCGTCGTATTCCTTCGAGCGCAGGATCTCGCCCAGGGTCACGATCTCGCGCGTCTCGTTGGGCAGTTCCAGGCCGACGACCGACTTGCCGGGGATGACTTCGACCACGCGCACGCTGATCGCCGAGAGTGCGCGGGCAAGATCCTTGGCAAGATTACTGATCTGGCTGACCTTCACCCCGGGTGCGGGCTGCAGCTCGAAGCGCGTCACCACCGGGCCGGGATTGACGGCCACCACTTCCACATCGACGCCGAAATCCTTCAGCTTCAGTTCCACCTGGCGCGACATCGCCTCCAGAGCGGCATCGGAATAGGTCTCGGTTCGCTCCGGCGGATCGTCGAGCAGCGACAAGGCCGGCAACTCGCCGGCGCCCACCGGTTCGAACAATGGCACCTGGCGCTCGCGCTCCACTCGCGGGCTCGGCTCCAGCGTCTTGATCACCGGTTCGATCCGCGGCTTGGGCCGCTTGCGCGTCTCTTCCTGCTGGACCTTGACGATCTCCACCCGCTGGCGCCGGCTGCGCCGGTCGTCGATGAGCTGACGTACGCGCATCCAGCGGTTGCGCAGGAGCTCCATGAGATCGAGGGTGACGCGTCCGACCCAGTCCATGAGCGCGAGCCATGACAGGCGCGTGGACAGGGTGATGCCCGAAAGCAGCGTGGCGATCAGCAGCAAGGTGGCGCCGCGCCAGCTCAGGACCAGCGAGAGCCCGTGGCCCACGTAATAGCCGAGCACGCCGCCGGTACCGCCGCGTTCCGGGTCCACCGGCAGATCGTGGGCCGGAACCTGCCAGTGGATGGTGGCCAAGCCGCTGGCCGAAGCCAGCGCGATCAGCAGACTGAACGCACGCAGGGCCAGCACGGCCCGGCTGCTGCCGCCCTCGAGCCGGTCGAAGCGATAGAACAGCCAGCCGGTATAGGCCACCAGCACCGGGAACAGATAGGCGGGGTAACCGAACAGGAACAGGAGCAGATCGGAGACCCAGGCCCCCACCGGCCCGATGGCATTGTGCACGTGCCCGGCCCCGCCACTGAACGAGAAGCCGGGATCGCGCACGTCATAGGTCATCAGGGCCGCGAACAGGATCAGCGCCAGCGCCGCGAACACCAGCAGTGCGGCTTCGCGGAGTCCGTGCGCTACATGCGTCGCCAGCAGTGACGGCTCTTCGCTTTTCTTGGACGCTTGCGCCAATCCTTCACCCCGTCCCGGGAACCGCCGGCCGAGCCCGCACCGGGCTGGCCGGACTGCTAAGAGGTTCCTTAAGTATCTTGGCTAACTATATAACCTTACTTATTTTTTTACTACTTCAGCAAGGCCGGATGGACGATCTTCCCGCCTTCCACGTTGATACCCTTCACCAGCGCCGGATTGTCGCGCCAGTTGCCTTCGGCCAGGCGTACCGCATAGGGCATGATCGCGGCGGAAAGCGCCTGCGAGGAAGTCCGCGGCACCGCGCCCGGCATGTTGGTGACGGTGAAGTGGGTCACGCCTTCCCAGACGTAGGTCGGATCGTCGTAGGTGGTGGGCCGGGTGGTCTCGATGCAGCCACCCTGGTCGACAGAGATATCCACCACCACGCTGCCCGGCTGCATGGCCTTGACCATGTCGGCGCTGACCACATGCGGGGCGCGCTCGCCAGTGACCAGCACTGCGCCCACGACGATATCGGCCCCGGCCACAGCCTGGGCCACATCGTGAGTATGCGGATACAGCCCGGTGACGTTGGGGCCCAGCGCACGTGCGCGCTCCAGCTTCTCGCGGTCCATGTCGAAAACGGTGACTTCGGCGCCCAGACCCGCGGCCACGACAGCGGCATTGCCGCCGGCGACACCGCCACCCAGGATGACCACCTTGCCACGCTTGGCGGCCGGGACGCCGCCGAGCAGGATGCCCTTGCCACCCTGCGGCTGATGCAGCAGATGGGTGCCGATCTGGATC
The DNA here is from genome assembly GCA_963739695.1 of uncultured Pseudomonadota bacterium. Taxonomy (GTDB): domain Bacteria; phylum Pseudomonadota; class Gammaproteobacteria; order Natronospirales; family CAVUBB01; genus CAVUBB01. The sequence continues at coordinate 53,351 of CAVUBB010000003.1, forward strand.
GAAAGCCGGCCCGCGATATCGCTCATCGGCGCCAGCAATGGCAGGCCGCCACGGTCCTCGACCGTCTCGAAGGCGACGGCGGTCAGGCCGATATCCTGCAGTTTCCGGGTCAGTTCGGGCAGCGCCGCCAGGTGCAGGTAACAGAACAGGAGATGATCCTTGCGCAGGTGATCGAGATCCGACTTGTACGGTTCCTTCACCTTCACCACCATCTCGGCTTCACCGAACACGGCGGCTGCGGTATCCAGCACTTCCACGCCCACCGCGCGGAACTGATCGTCAGAGTAACCACTCTTCTCGCCGGCCGACTTCTCGATGAAGACCTTGTGTCCATGGCGGACCAGCTCCGCACAAGCAGCGGGGATCAGCCCGACCCGACCCTCCAGCGGCTTCACTTCGCGCGGGATTCCTATACGCATGTCAGCTCCTTTACGGTTAATGGGAGTTCTCGTACCATCTATGCGGCCTCGCGGGCCTCGTCCTGCGCCGCGGCCGGACCGGCATCTGCTGCCGGCCATCGTTGGGCCGCGCTGCGACCGGACACCGCTTTCGGGTCCGGCCACGACATCCTGAGATATTGCGGTGCATACAGGGCCTCGCCCCTACCGCATCGGAATGAAAATCCGCCCGTCCAAAGACGCGAATCAAACTGGGAAGATTATACATGAGTGAGGTCCGACATTGCCGCCTGCTGATCCTGGGTTCCGGCCCCGCAGGCTATACTGCCGCCGTCTACGCGGCCCGCGCCAACCTCTCGCCGGTGCTGATCACCGGTGTCGAGCAGGGCGGCCAGTTGATGACGACCACGGACGTGGATAACTGGCCGGGCGATGTCAGCGGACTGCAAGGCCCCGCGCTCATGGAACGCATGCGCCAGCATGCGGAAAGGTTCGACACCGAGATCGTCTTCGACCACATCAACAAGGCCGAACTGGCCACCCGCCCGTTCCGCCTCACCGGCGATTCCGGCACCTATACCTGCGATGCGCTGATCATCGCCACCGGCGCCACCGCCAAATACCTCGGCCTGCCTTCGGAGGAAGCCTTCAAGGGCAAGGGCGTATCGGCCTGCGCCACCTGCGACGGGTTCTTCTACCGCGGCCAGGATGTCGCTGTGATCGGCGGCGGCAACACCGCCGTCGAAGAGGCGCTGTACCTGTCCAATATCGCCCGGCACGTCACCGTGGTGCATCGCCGCGACAAGTTCCGCTCCGAGAAGATCCTCGCCGATCAGCTCATGGAAAAGGCCGAGAACGGCAATGTCACCATCCTCTGGGACCATGTGCTCGACGAAGTACTGGGCGACGACAGCGGCGTGACCGGCATGCGCGTGCGCAGCACCAAAGACCCGGAAGCGACTCGCGAGATCGACCTCATGGGCGTGTTCATCGCCATCGGCCACTCGCCCAACACCGGTCTGTTCGAGGGCCAGCTGGACATGCGCGGCGGCTATATCGTGGTCAAGAGCGGGATCGACGGCGACGCCACCGCGGCGAGTATCCCCGGCGTGTTCGCTGCCGGCGATGTCATGGATCATGTCTACCGCCAGGCCATCACTTCAGCCGGCACCGGCTGCATGGCGGCGCTCGACGCCGAGCGCTATCTCGACAGCCTCGCAGCCGGAGAAGCGGCCTGACATCCATGGCGGCGCCATGGATGTGACCGTCAACACCGCGATCGCCGCCATCGACGCGGCCGCATGGGATGCCCTCGCCGGGGACGATCCGTTCCTGAGCCATGCCTTTCTGCACGCGCTGGAAGCTTCGGGTTCCGTGGCACCGGAGACGGGCTGGCATCCCCGCCATCTCAGCATCACCGAGCAGGGACGCCTGGTCGCGGCCCTGCCGCTGTATCGCAAAGATCATTCCTTTGGCGAATACGTGTTCGACTGGGCCTGGGCCGACGCCTATGCGCGCCTGGGGATGGAGTACTACCCCAAGCTCGTGAGCATGGCGCCCTACTCGCCGGTGACCGGCCCGCGCCTGCTGCTCGCGCCCGACGCCGATCCGGCACGGCGCGATGCCCTGGTGCAGGCTGTGGAAGCCCTGGCCGCGGAAGAAGCCGTGTCCTCCAGCCATGTGCTGTATCCCCCGGCGACGGAGACAGCCGACTGGCGTGCGCACGGTTACCTGGCGCGTCTGGGCTGCCAGTATCACTGGCGCGACCGTGGCTATGGCGATTTCGAAGGCTATCTGGCGCGGTTTCGCGCCGCGAACCGCAAGAAGGTCCGGCGCGAACGGCGCCGGGTGAGCGAGGCCGGCATAACCCATCAGGTTCTCACCGGGGCCGAGATGGACACCCGCCTGCTCGATCATGTCTATCGCTTCTACGCCACCACCTATCTGGAGCGCGGGCGCGCGCCGTATCTCGACCGCGAATGCTTCAGACTGCTCTGCGCAGACATGGGCGAGCAGGTGGTGGTCTTCCTCGCGCGCGACCATCATGGCGAGCCGGTGGCGGCGGCGTTCTGCCTGCGTAGCGCGCAGGCCCTGTACGGGCGCTACTGGGGCAGTGACGCCGCCTATCACAGCCTGCATTTCGAGACCTGCTACTACCAGGGCATCGAGTACTGCCTGCGTGAAGGCCTGACCCGTTTCGAGCCCGGCACCCAGGGCGAGCACAAGGTACGGCGTGGCTTCGAGCCGGTGCAGACCCATTCCTGCCATCGCCTCTACGACCCTCGTTTCGAGACCGCCGTGGCGGATTTCCTGCAGCGCGAACGCGATGGCGTGAAAGACTACATGCAGATGCTCGCCGCGCATCTGCCGTTTCGCGAAGAGGCCCTCGCATGAGCCCTTCGCAGCTGCGCTGGCTCAAGCCCAGCGATCCCCCGGCCGCGTTCCCGCCGCTGGAGCAGGCCCTGACCGAACCGGACGGCCTGCTCGCGGCTGGTGGCGATCTCTCCCCGCAACGCCTGCTCTACGCCTATCGCCATGGCATCTTCCCCTGGTACAACGCGGGCGACCCGATCCTGTGGTGGTCGCCCGATCCGCGCCTGGTCCTGTTTCCGGACGAGATCCACATCTCGCGCAGCCTGCGCCGCACCCTGCGCCGCGGCGCCTTCCAGATCAGCCGCGATACCGCGTTCACCGAGGTCATCCGAGCCTGCGCCGCGCCACGTCACGGGGTGCCGGGCACCTGGATCACGCCGACCATGGCCGCGGCCTATACCCGCTTGCACGAGCAGGGTGTGGCGCATTCGATCGAAGTGTGGATGGACGGCGAACTGGCCGGCGGACTCTATGGCCTCGGCATCGGCGCCGCGTTCTTCGGTGAATCCATGTTCACCCGGCGCACGGACGCCTCCAAGATCGCCCTCGCCCATCTGGCGGCGGTGTTCGGGCATCATCCGGCGGCGCTGATCGACTGCCAGCTCTATTCCACGCACCTCGCCGCCCTGGGCGCGCGCGAACTCCCGCGCTACGACTTCACGGCACGCCTCGAGCGCGCCTGCGCGGCGCCCGCGCCGCTGACGGATAACTGGCGGCTGGAGCGCACGGCGGGCCTCGTCATCGGGCACGCGCTGCCAGGCGCGCAGCGCTGAGAGGCTCTCCCACGGCCGCGGGCACGACTTCTCCCCGACCGGATTCCGGGGCTACACTGCATGTGTCACTGCGGATTGCCCGGCGCACACGGGAGGTTGGACGAGATGAACGACGCCGCCGGCGAGAAATTCGGCCTCTATCTCTCGCCCGTTCACGACTGCAGCTATCTGGAAGGCCGCTCGGCGCAGACCCTGTTCGTCGATCCCGCGATCATGCCTGGGCTGGACAGCTATACAGCGCTCAGCCGGCATGGCTTTCGCCGCAGTGGCGACTTCCTCTACAAGCCCGCCTGCCCTGCCTGCAACGCCTGCGTGCCGTTGCGCATCCCGGTGGCCGAATTCTCGCGTGACCGGGGCCAGCGCCGGATATGGGCGCGCAATTCCGATCTCGAAGTAGTACCCGTTCCGCCTGCGTTCGACCCCGAACACTTCGCCCTCTACCAGCGCTATGTGCGTGCACGGCACCCCGGCGGCGGCATGGACGAGGCGAACGAACAGGCATACATGAATTTCCTCACCAGCCGCTGGAGCGATACCACCTTCTTCGAATTCCGTGCCGGCGCCGAACTGCTCGCCATCGCCATCGTCGACCGCCTGCGCGATGCCTATTCCGCGGTCTATACCTTCTTCGCGCCCGAGAAACCGGGGCGCAGTCTGGGCACCCACGCCATCCTCTGGCAGATCCAGGCCGCGCGCGAAGACGGTCTCGACTGGGTGTATCTGGGCTACTGGATCGAATCGTGCCGGAAGATGAGCTACAAATCGCGCTTCCTTCCCTGTGAGATGCTCACCAGCTCCGGCTGGCACCGCCTGGCGGCCCGGGATACGGGGGCAAGTTGAATCGTGACGGGCGTTGGGGCACAATCTCGCGCGCTGCCGACAGGCACTTTCGATCACGAGGGAACATGCCCAAAGAAGATAGCATCCAGATGGAAGGCAAGGTCGTCGAGACTCTGCCCAACACGACTTTCCGCGTAGAGCTGGAGAACGGTCACGTGGTGACCGCACATATCTCCGGGCGCATGCGCAAGCATTACATCCGCATCCTGACCGGCGACAAGGTCACCGTGGAGCTGACTCCCTACGATCTCACCAAGGGCCGGATCGTGTATCGCGGGCGCTGAGAGCGCCCCGGACCTCAAGCCCCGGCTTCCGCCGTCTCCCTGTTCGACTCGATCGCCAGATCCAGCTCGCCGCCGCGCACGCCGACTCTGACCACGCCGCCGCCGACCAGACGGCCGAACAGCAACTCTTCGGCCAGCGGCCGCTTTATCGCTTCCTGGATCACGCGCGCCATCGGCCGCGCGCCCATCTTCGGATCGTAGCCGCGTTCGCCCAGCAGCGCGCGCGCCTCGCCATCCACTTCAAGGCTCACGCCCTTGTCTTCGAGCTGTGATTCAAGCTCGATGATGAACTTGTCCACCACGCGCGCGATGGTGCGCGGATCGAGCGCGTCGAACTGGATGATGCCGTCGAGCCGATTGCGGAATTCCGGCGTGAAACTGCGCCGGATCACTTCGGCGCCGTCGGCGGCATGATCCTGCTGGGTAAACCCGATCGACGGCCGGTTCATCTCCCGTGCGCCCGCGTTGGTGGTCATGATGATGATCACGTTGCGGAAATCCGCCTTGCGCCCGTTGTTGTCGGTGAGCGTGCCGTGGTCCATCACCTGCAGCAGCAGGTTGAACACATCCGGGTGCGCCTTCTCGATCTCGTCGAGCAGCAGCACGCAGTGCGGCTGCTTGATCACCGCCTCGGTGAGCAGACCGCCCTGATCGAAGCCGACGTAGCCCGGGGGTGCGCCGATAAGCCGTGACACGGTATGGCGCTCCATGTATTCGGACATGTCGAAGCGGACCAGTTCGATGCCCATGATCAGCGCGAGCTGTCGCGTGACCTCGGTCTTGCCTACACCCGTCGGCCCGGCGAACAGGAACGAGCCGATGGGCTTGGAGGTATCGCCCAGGCCCGAGCGCGCCATCTTGATCGCGGCCGCGAGCGTCTCCACCGCGCGGTCCTGACCGAAGATCACGAGTTTGAGATCGCGTTCGAGATTCTTGAGGATATCCTTGTCGTCGCTCGACACGCTCTTGGGCGGGATGCGCGCCATCTTGGCGACGATATCCTCGACATCGTGCACGGTGATGGTCTTGCGCCGCTTGCCCGCCGGGCGCAGCCGCATGTTGGCGCCAGCCTCGTCGATGACGTCGATCGCCTTGTCGGGCAGATGACGGTCGTTGATGTAACGCGCAGAAAGTTCCGCCGCAGCGGCCAGCGTGCGCGTCGGATACTTGACCTGATGGTGTTCCTCGAAGCGCGAGCGCAGGCCTTTCAATATCTGCGTGGTCTCGTTCACGCTCGGCTCGGGCACGTCGATCTTCTGGAATCGGCGCGCCAGCGCGCGATCCTTCTCGAAGATGCCGCGGTATTCCTGGTAGGTGGTCGAACCGATGCACTTGAGCTGCCCGTTCGCCAACACCGGCTTGATCAGATTTGACGCATCCATGACGCCCCCGGAAGCGGCGCCGGCGCCGATCACGGTGTGGATCTCGTCGATGAACAATACCGAACCGGGGATGCGCTTGAGCTCCGCGAGCACGGCCTTGAGCCGCTTCTCGAAATCGCCGCGGTATTTGGTCCCGGCGATCAGGGCGCCGAGATCCAGCGAATAGATGGTGGCATCGGCGAGCAGCTCGGGCACCTTGCCGTCGACAATGCGCTTGGCCAGGCCTTCGGCGAGCGCCGTCTTGCCCACGCCTGCTTCGCCCACGAACAGGGGATTGTTCTTGCGCCGGCGGCAGAGTATCTGCACCGTGCGTTCGAGTTCGAGTTCACGCCCGATCAGCGGGTCGGTGCGCCCTTCCTTCGCCTGCCGGTTGAGATCGGCCGCGTACAGTTCGAGCGCACTCTTGCCGGCCGCGCTCTCGTCGTCTTCTTCCTGCGCCTCGGCGGGGCCGCCCAGGCTCTCTTCGCCATGGATCTTGGAGATGCCATGGGAGATGAAATTGACTACATCCAGGCGCGTGACGCCCTGACGATCGAGCAGATAGACCGCGTGCGATTCCTTCTCGCCGAAGATCGCGACCAGCACGTTGCCGGCCGTCACTTCCTTGTCGCCAGACGATTGCACATGGAATACGGCTCGCTGCAGCACGCGCGAGAAACCCAGCGTCGGCTGCACATCGATATCGCCCTCGCTTTCGATGCGCGGCGTGGTCTCTTCGATATATTCGACCAGATCGACACGCAAGGCGTCGATCGATCCGCCACAGGCCTGCAAGGTCTCGATCACCTTCGGGGTATCGAGCAGCGCGAGCAGCAGATGTTCCACGGTCATGAATTCGTGGCGCTGATCGCGCGCCTCGCGAAAGGCGCTGTTGAGGCAGAATTCAAGCTCTTTGCTGAGCATGGCTTATGCCTCCTCCATCGTGCAAAGGAGCGGGTGCTGGCACTCGCGTGAATAATCGTTGACCAGAGCCACCTTGGTCTCGGCGATCTCGTAGGTGAACACGCCGCACACGCCCTTTCCACGCGTATGCACGTGCAGCATGATCTGGGTCGCCCGTGCCCGGTCGAGGTAAAAGAAGCGCTCGAGCACTTCCACCACGAATTCCATGGGCGTGTAGTCGTCGTTCAAGAGGATAACCTTGAACAACGGTGGCTTTTTGAGGCGCGGTTTCGCCTCTTCCAGGACCAGCCCGTGGCCGTCCTGCGGTCGTTCGTCGCTCATGCTCTGATTTTAGCTGATAGCGGGATTATTGTCCGCCGCCCTGAGGGCGGATCCACCCGGTTTGACAATAGCAGGAGGGAAAAGATTCCTGGCCCCGCAAGGCCCGGATCACTTGGTCTCGTGGACGAAGACCCCGTCCCAGTCGGCTCCGGGCGGATGGGCACGGAAATGGGCTATCCGGTCCAGATATATCTGGTAGACCAGACGGTCGGGCTGGGCCTGATGGAGGGTGAAGAACTCCCGCTCCGCGCTGTCCCATTCCCGGTTGCGATACAGGCGCAGCGCCTGTTTATGGCGGCCGAGCAGGCTCTTGAGGTCCTTGTCCACGCCCTCGCGCGGTCCCAGCGGTTCGTAGATCGCCACGGGCTCGTCCTTGCCCTTCACCCGCACGCGGTCGAGTTCGAGGAAAGCGTGATCCGGCACCGCGGCCTTGGTGGAGTCGCTGACGATGATCTCGACGCCGTACTGTTTGGTCAGACCCTCGAGACGCGAACCGAGGTTCACCGCATCGCCCATCACCGTGTAGGCCATGCGGAACTCCGATCCCATGTTGCCCACGTTCATGATGCCGGTATTCAGACCGACGCCGATGTGCAGCTCCGGCCACCCCTTGCGCTTGAACTCCGGCCGCAGATCGCGCTTGAGCACCGCCAGCATCTCCAGGGCGGCCTCCAGCGCATGACGCGCGTGTTCGCGGTCGTGCAGCGGCGCACCCCAGAATGCCATGATGGCGTCGCCGATATATTTGTCGATGGTGCCGCGACGGGTATGGATCGTGCGCGTCATCGGCGTCAGATACGCGTTCATCAAGGCACTCAGGGCTTTCGGTTCGAGACCTTCCGAGATGCTGGTGAAGCCGCGCACATCGGAGAACAGCACGGTCATCTCGCGGCTCTCGCCTTCGAGCGAGACTTCTTCCTGATCGCGGTCCATCTCCTCGACGATCTCGGGCGGGATGTACTGGCCGAACAGACGCGAGAGATGCCGCTTGCCGCGCGATTCCACGAAGAAGCCATAGGTCACATGCAGACCGAACAGCACGAGCACGAATACCACCGGCGACGCCAGCGGGACCACAAAATCGCCGTACTCCCACAGGGCCAGGTTGCCCCCGATCAGCACGATCAGCGTACCGACGGTGGTCAGCGTCGCGGTGACGACCGCGTTGGAAGTGAACACCCAGGTCAGCAGGAAAGCCAGCAGCAACAGCATCGCCACATGGATGCCCGAGACATACGGTGGATGCGACTTCACACGCTGATCGAGGATGCCGGCGATCACGTTGGCGTGGACTTCCACGCCAGGGAACAGCTCCCCCGTGGGCGTGGCGCGCAGATCGTGCAGCCCGGCGGCCGTGGTGCCCACGAGCACGATCTTGTCCGCCAGCTTCTCCACCGGAGCGGTACCGTGGATGACATCCGTCGCGGAGATATAGGGAAAGGTGAAAGCGCCACCACGGAACGGCACCAGCGCGGCCATATCGGCATCCACCGGGATGCGATACTTGCCCACGGTGATCCAGTCCAGATTCAGATTGGTCCGCTCGGCGGGGCTTTCGGTCGCGAAACGGAACTTGATCGGCGGCCAGCCCAGCGCCGCGCGCAGCACGCTGAGATCGAGGTTCTCGTAGATATCCTTCTGGTACTGCTCGAGCATGGTCACACGGCGGAACGAGCCGTCCGGGTCCACGGTGGGGTTGCTGAAAAACCCGCCATGGGCCGCCGCCGTCTGCAGCACGGGCAGGTTCGCGACATAGCCCTGGGCCTTGATGAAATCCAGGCGCGTGTCGTTCGCGGTTTCGGGGATCACGGGCGCGGGCAACTGCCCCTTGGAGGCGCCGCCGACATCCGCCGCGCTCTCGGCGAAGGTATAACCGAGCACCACCGGCCGGCCCTGCATGCTCGCGGCGAAGATCCGGTCGTGCTCGAGATCGGGCTTGATCCGCGCGAATGTATCCAGGAACTGCTGGTTGCCGTCCAACGGTCCGTCGGCAAGCCGCTGCAGGAGACCGAGATCGCCGGTGCGGTCGGCCTCTGGGAAGACGATGTCGAAGCCCAGCGCGCGCACGTGATAGTGCTCGAACAGTTCATCCACCATGGTCGCCAGCTTGTCGCGCGGCCACGGCCATTGGCCTTCGGCAGCCATGCTCTTCTCGTCCAGATCGACGATCACGACTTCATCGGAAGGCTTGTTGGGCATGGTGACCCGGACCCGCGCGTCGTAGCTCAGACGTTCAAGCTCGTCGAGCATCGGCACCGGCAGGATCTTGCCGACATAGAGCAGGAACAGGAGCAGCAGCAGGAAGCTGATCGCGATTCTGACCAGATAGCGTGTGAACAAACCCGACGCCCCCATTGTCCCCGCGGTCCCGACGCCTCTGAGTGTAGCCGATGCGCGCCCCCGGGCCCAGCCGCCCGCCCGCTTGAGGCAGGGATGCCAGTGCCCGTATCATGGCCGCAAGATATCGGTTGTGCCCGCCCCATCCCGAGGCAGGCACCGGGCGGACCAGGTCGCACACGGCATGCAATGCAAATGAACATCTCTACCCTGCGCGCTCACGGGGCGGCACCCATGCGCCGCCTGCAGGCTCTGGCGCGCCTTCGCGGTCCGACACTCGTGCTCGGCCTCCTGGTGATCGGGATCGCCTACAACCTTGCAGTGATCACCTGGCAGGCGGTACCCGCCCACGCCCCTGGCGCCGCACCGCCTCCGGTAGCGGTCGCGCCGTCGCGCAGCAACGCCGCCGGCGCCGATCCCGGAGCCCGCATCGTCGACCTGCATCTGTTCGGTACCGCCGACCAGAGCGCGACCCCGGGAGCCGCCGCGCTCGACGCGCCCGAGACCCAGCTCAATCTCATGCTCAGAGGTATCCTTGCCTCGGACGATGGGGTACAGTCTCGGGCCATCATCGCCGCCGGGGGCGGCCGCGATGCGGAAAAAATATATAAGGTCGGCAGCAGACTACCCGGGGGGGCCGTGGTGCATGCCATATACAGCGACCGCGTGATCCTGGAACGCGGCGGACATCTCGAAGCCTTGCGCCTGCCCAAGGAGAAGAGCGGGCAGTCGATCTCGCGCGACCCGCAGCGCGCGCCGTCCGGCCCCGGCATCGCCCGTGCAGGCGCCGTACAGGAATTGCGCACCACTCTCGCCCGCCATCCGGACAAACTCACCGACTACGTCAAGGCGTTGCCGGCGACCGGGCGCGACGGGAAGCAGATCGGCTACCGGGTCTTCCCCGGCCAGGACCGCGGCCTGTTCGGCAGACTCGGCCTCCAGCCCGGCGATATCGTGACCGCAGTCAATGGAATTCCGCTGAACGATCCCAGTCAAAGCCTGAAAGTGCTGCAGCAGCTAAAAGGCAGCGACAATCTGAATCTCACCATCCGGCGTGACGGTCGTTCACAGACCGTGGCCCTGCCGCAGCGATAGTCTTTTGGAACGAACGATGCACTCAACTTCCGTACATCCCTCAACTCTCCGGCTGCGGCTTGCGGGCGCGATCCTCGCTCTGCTCGCGTCGGTCGCGCTGGGTGCCCCGGTGCATGCGGCGACCGCCCCGGCCAAACCCAAGGCTGCCGCGGAACAGGGCAGCATCACGCTGAATCTCAAAGACGCCGATATCCGCGAAGTCGCTGCGACCGTGGGCGAGATCACCGGCAAGAACTTCATCGTCGACCCGCAGGTACAGGGCAAGGTCACGGTCATCTCCGCGAAGCCGATCACGCCCGATGCGGTCTACGAAGCCTTTCTTTCCGTGCTCCAGGTGCACGGCCTGGCTGCGGTACCCGCCGGAGAGATGACCAAGATCGTGCCCGCGCTGGAAGCGCGTCAGCTCGCCGGCATCGGACCCGGCCCGTTCAGCAACGCACCGGGCGATGCGGTGGTGACCGAAGTCATCCAGATCAACAACGTGCCCGCTACGCAGCTGGTGCCGGTACTGCGTCCGCTGATGTCGACCGAAGCCCATCTGGCGGCCTACGCGCCGTCCAACATGATCATCATCTCGGCGCGTGCGGCCAACGTGGAGCGTCTGCTCAAGATCATCAAGCGTATCGACCAGACCACCGACAACCAGGTCGAGATCATCCCGCTGGAACATGCCTCGGCGACCGAGATCGTGCAGGTGCTGAGCGCGCTGAGCCAGGGCGAGCCCAAGGGCGACACTGCCAATCCGCTACGCCTTGCAGCCGACGAGCGCAGCAACAGCATCCTGATCAGCGGCGACCGCTCTGAACGCCTGCGCATCCGCGCCTTGATCTCGCATCTCGACACGCCGCTGCATACCGGTGGCAATACCCAGGTCATCTACCTGCGTTACGCGAAGGCCAAGGATCTTGCCGAGATCCTGCAAGGCTATATCCAGAAAAGCGCGAGCCCCGACGCCAAAGGCAAAGCTGCCCAGCCCGGCGGGCAGAACAACGATGTCAGCGTGCTCGCGGATGAAGGCACCAACGCGCTGGTGGTCACCGCGCCGCCGAAGACGATGCAGAACATCCACATGATCGTGGACAAACTCGATATCCGCCGTGCCCAGGTACTGGTGCAGGGGATCATCGCGGAGCTCACTTCCGATCGGTCAGCCGAACTGGGCATCACCTGGGCAGCCGACGCGACCGCGCAGAGCGGTACCGCCGGGCTTACCAATTTCGCCGGCTCGGGCACCGGCATCGCGCAAGTGGCAGCGGCCGGCAGCGCGGGCACCAGCGGCGCGGCGAGCGCGGCGGCCGGTATCCCCGACGGTCTCACCCTCGGCATCGGCAAGATCGTCAGCGGTCACTTCAGTTTCGCCGCCCTGCTGCGCGCGCTGGCGGGCGATTCCACCACCAACATCGTCTCCACGCCGAGCATCCTCACCCTCGACAACGAGGAGGCTGACATCAAAGTGGGGCAGCAGGTGCCGTTCGTCACCGGCCAGTTCACCAACACCGGTGCCGGCAGCGTCAACAACGGCGTGGTCAACCCGTTCCAGACCATCCAGCGCCAGCAGGTCGGCGTCGAGCTCAAGATCACTCCCCGCATCAATGAAGGCAATGCGGTGATGCTGAAGATCGACCAGGAAGTGAGCAGTCTTTCAGGCGGCGCGCAGGGCGCGGTGGATCTGATCACCAACAACCGTTCCATAACCACCAACGTGATCGCGGAGAACGGCGAGATCGTCGTGCTGGGCGGGCTCATCGACAACCATCTGGTCGAGAGCAACCAGCAGGTTCCCGTGCTCGGGTCCATCCCGGTACTGGGCAACCTGTTCAAGTATCGCAAGACGACCAAGACCAAACGCAATCTGATGGTGTTCCTGCAGCCGCGCATCCTGCGCAGCAGCAAATCGACATCGTTCTATACCAACGACAAGTACAACGACATGCGCGACATGCAGCTGGACAATGACCGCAGCATCCAGCTCATGCCCGGCCAGAAGCGCCCGCTGCTGCCTTCCTATGACGAACTCACCAAGCCGGGCCCGGGCGACCAGCGCACGGACGCGGGACACAAACCTGCCGCGAATGACAAGCCGGCACAGCCGGCTGCCTCCGGCGCTACGCCGGCAAGCAGCGGAGACGGGAAAGATGGCGGCTCTGGACGCTGACACGACCGAAGCGCTGCCGCCAGAATCCGGCGACGGCACCCGGCCGGCAATACCCTTCGCCTTCGCGCGCCGGCACGGCGTGCTCTTGCGCAGCATCGACGAAGACGGCGCCTCGGTGACGGTGCGTGAAGACGCCGCGCCCGGAGCGCTGGCGGAATTGCGCCGCGTCCTGCGCCTGCCTCTGCGCCTCGATGTCGCACCGGCCGACGTGTTCGACGCCCTCCTCCAGCAATCCTATGAAGAGGGCTCGAATTCGGCGATGCGCGCGATGGAAGGCATCGACGAAGACACCGACCTGTCCAGCATCGCGCAGGCGATGCCCGAACCCGAAGACCTGCTCGACAGCAACGACGATGCGCCGATCATCCGCCTGATCAACGCGCTGCTCACCCAGGCGGTCAAGGAAAACGCTTCCGACATCCACATCGAGCCGTTCGAGAACCGCCTGGTGGTTCGCTTCCGCGTCGACGGCGTCCTTCGCGAAGTGCTGCAAAGCCGGCGCGCGGTCGCGCCGTTGATCGTCTCGCGCGTGAAGGTGATGGCCAAGCTCGATATCGCGGAGAAGCGCCTGCCGCAGGACGGCCGCATCTCGCTGCGCATCGCCAATCGCGCGGTAGATGTCCGCGTCTCGACCATCCCTTCCGGTCATGGCGAACGCGTGGTGCTGCGTCTGCTCGACAAGCAGGCGGGCCGGCTCAATCTCGAACATCTGGGCATGGACCCGGCCACGCGCGACGGCATCGACGATCTGATCCGCAAACCGCACGGCATCATCCTGGTCACCGGCCCCACCGGCTCGGGCAAGACCACCACGCTGTATGCGGCGCTCACCCGGCTGAACGATCACAGCCGCAACATCATGACAGTCGAGGATCCCATCGAGTATTACCTCGACGGCATCGGCCAGACGCAGGTAAACACGCGCGTCGACATGACTTTCGCACGCGGCCTGCGCGCCATCCTGCGCCAGGATCCGGATGTCGTCATGATCGGCGAGATCCGCGATCTGGAAACGGCCGAGATCGCCGTGCAGGCGAGTCTGACCGGGCACCTCGTGCTCTCCACCTTGCATACCAACACCGCTGTCGGTGCCATCACACGCCTGCGCGACATGGGCGTGGAGCCGTTCCTGCTCTCTTCGAGTCTGCTCGGCCTGCTCGCGCAGCGCCTCGTGCGCCTGCTCTGCCCCGAGTGCAAGACGTCCTACACCGCATCCGCGCGCGAGGTCGAATTGCTCGCCCTCAGCGGCGCGGCACCGCCCACGCTGTACAAGCCCGCGGGCTGCGCCGAATGCAACAACAGCGGCTACCGCGGACGCACCGGTATCTATGAGCTGGTTATCGTGGATGACGAGATGCGCACCATGATCCACGACGGCGCCGGCGAACAGGCGCTCGATCGCTATGCGCGCACGCGCAGCCCGAGCATCCGCCAGGACGGTCGCCGCCGCGTCCTCGCGGGCGAGACCACCATCGAGGAAGTCCTGCGCGTCACGCGCGAGGATTAACCCGTACGGTTCACGAGAGATCGCGAGTGATTGTGGAGTTCGCAGCAGGCCACGCGCCGCGCTGGCGCGAGAAGCCGACTGTAATGCTGGGAAAGGCAGTGAAATCACCGAATTCTTTCAAAAGCTCAACCACCTACGCGCGAGTGTCGTCCGCTCTCGTGAATCATACGGGTTAAGCCATGGGTGCCTATGAATATTCCGCGCTGGATACTCGCGGGCGCGAGCAGAAGGGAGTCATCGAAGGGGACACCCCGCGCCAGGTCCGCCAGCAACTGCGCGAGAAGGGGCTCACGCCGCTGCGGCTGAACCAGGTCGAAGAGAAGGAGACCCGTTCGGGCGGTTCAGGATTCAGCCTCCGCCGCGGTATCAGTGCCACCGATCTCGCGCTGGTCACCCGCCAGCTCGCCACCCTGATCCGCGCGGCGCTGCCGATCGAAGAAGCGCTGCTCGCGGCATCCGAACAGAACGAATCGCCACGTCTGAAGAGCATGTTGCTCGGCGTGCGCGCACGGGTGCTCGAAGGCCACAGTCTGGCTCATGGCCTGGCCCATTTTCCGCATATCTTTCCCGAGATATTCCGTGCCACCGTAGCCGCCGGCGAACAGTCGGGGCATCTCGACGCAGTCCTCGAACGTCTTGCCGACTACGCCGAGAATCGCCAGCAACTGCAACAGAAGATGTCGCTGGCGATGCTCTACCCGATCATCCTGACCTGCCTGGCGATCGCGATCGTGACGGTGCTGCTTACCTATGTGGTGCCGAAAGTGGTCGAGGTCTTCAACAACCTCGGCCACCAGCTCCCGCTGCTCACCCGCGGACTGATAGCGTTCAGCGACTTCCTGCGCGAGGAGTGGTTCTGGATCGTACTCGCGATCGCCGCCGTGGGCTTCGGCATCCACGCGCTGCTCAAGCGCGAGGACGCACGCCGCGCCTTCCACCTGCGCCTGCTCGGCCTGCCCCTGATCGGGCGCCTGACCCGCGGCATCAATACTGCGCGCTTCACGCGCACGCTCAGCATCCTCGCCGGCAGCGGCGTACCGGTACTCGATGCCTTGCGCATCTCGGGCGAGGTGGTAAGCAACATCCCCATGCGCGAAGCGGTCGCGGATGCGGCGCTGCGGGTACGCGAAGGCGCGGCCATCAGCCGTGCGCTCGGCGCCAGCGGCGTGTTTCCGCCGATGACGATCCATCTCATCGCCAGTGGCGAGAGCAGCGGCGAACTGGAGACCATGCTCGAACGCGCGGCGCTCAACCAGGAGCGTGAACTGGAGACACTCATCTCCACCCTGCTGGGCGTACTGGAGCCGGTGATGATCCTGATCATGGGCGCGATCGTGCTGCTGATCGTACTCGCGATCCTGCTGCCGATCTTCGATCTGAACGAATTGGTGAAGTGAGTTGGCAGGCCGGCCGGTAACGGCAGCCTAGAGCACCAGTTCCTCTTCGGCGATCGCCGCGATGTCGACGCCGTGCTCTTTCGGATTGACGACCTGTTTGATCGCCCAACGCTCGCTGACCTTGTCGGCTGGCAGGGTACCCAGATTGACCAGGGCCCGCGGACGCATCTCCTTGCCGTTCTCGTCGCGGATGACCATCACCAGCGGACGCAGGCGGCTTTCCGGATTGGACGAGAGTACGATTCCGAGCGCCCCCGATTTGAGTTCCACCAGACTGCCGATGGGATAGATGCCGACGCACTTTATGAAGTGCTCCATCATCTCCTGCCCGAATACGCGCGGTGCATCCTTGTGCATCATGGTCAGCGCATCCTGCGGCGGGATCCCGTCGCGGTAAGGCTTGTTGCTGGTCATCGATTCGTAGATATCGGCGATGCCGACGATGCGAGCCATGAGCGGGATGTGTTCGCCTTCCAGCTGATCCGGATAGCCGCTGCCGTCGATGCGTTCGTGATGCCAGCGTACCGCTTCGAGCGCTTCTTCCGGAAGATTCTTGGTCAAGCGCAAGACGTTGAAGCCTTCCACCGGATGGCGCTTGACCACGTCGATCTCTTCCGGCGTCAACGGGCCCGGCTTGTCGAGGATCTCGGTCGGCGTACGCATCTTGCCCACGTCATGCAGCAAAGCACCCAGGCCGAGCACTTCCAGCTGATCGTCTTTCAGACCCAGATGGCGACCGAATGCGATGGAGATGATGGAGACGTTGAGGCAATGGTTCGCGGTGTATTCGTGTTTCTTGCGCAGGTTGGTCAGCCACAGCACGGTATTGGCGTTACTGGATATCTCCGTGACCAGTTCGCTGACCAGTTCCTTCGATTCGTTGGTGTCGATCGAACGGCCCAGCCGGAAATCCTCGAGCACCCGCTTGATGCTGGAATGTGCCTTCTCCTTGGTCTGCACCGCAGCCTTGATGCCACGCACGAAACCTTCGCTGGTGGTCGAGACAGCCGGCTTCGCCGGCCGCTCGTCGGCCTCTTCCAGAATCACGGTGCGCACGCTTCCGGCTTCGGCTTTCGCGCGCACGAGTCCGGTCAGACTGCCCTCGTCGCGCGAACGCAATTCGTCCACCATCACGAAAGCGCAGGTCTCGCGCAACTGCGCGAGATCTTCGTCCGTCTCGACGATGAAGCCCTGGAACAGGAACGGGCTTTCCAGCCATGGCCGGTCCAGTTCGGCCACATACATGCCGATCGCCAGATCTTCGACACTCACTTTGCGCAACATGAACCGGTCGCCCTCCCCGAGCCCCCATGGATGAACGAATACAGTGGCCGGAGTCAGAATACCTCATATCGGGCAGGGCGGCATCCGGCGCCGTTGATTGCAAGCCCGGCATGACTCAGGCTAGTCTTGGGAAGTTGGCCGCATGTCGGCCTTCCCCGGCGCCTCTTGCGATGAGCCGATCCCCCTGGCCCGCCCCGGAGCACATTCCGCACGCGGTCCGCTTGAGCAACCTTTCGAGGAGGACCTCCACCGATGGCCCTACGAAGCTTCGCCCTTATCGTGCTCGCTGCGCTGATCGCGCTGCCCTTGCGCCCAGCAGCCGCGTCCGATAGCCACGATTCCATCTACAAACAACTCGAATTCAGGAACCTGGGCCCTGTCGTTGCCGGCGGTCGCGTGACCTCCGTCGCGGGTGTTCCCGGCCACCCCGATACCATCTACGTCGGCGCCGCTGCCGGCGGTGTCTGGAAGACCGTCAACGGCGGCACCAGCTGGAAAGCCGTATTCGAGCATGAAGCGACGGCCACCATCGGCGCCATCGCCATCGCCCCCTCCAACCCCAGCGTGGTCTGGGTCGGTACCGGCGAGGGCAACATCCGCAACGACATCACCGACGGCGCCGGCGTGTGGCTGTCCACCGATGCCGGACATTCCTGGCGGCATGTCGGCCTCGACGATGCCGGCCAGATCTCGCGCATCGTGGTCGACCCGCATGACCCGAACACCGCTTTCGTCGCCGTCATCGGCCACGCCTGGGGGCCGAACAAGACCCGCGGCGTGTTCAAGACCACCGACGGCGGCAAGACCTGGCACAAAGTCCTGTACATAGACGACAGCACCGGCGCCGGCGATCTGGTGATGGAGCCCGGTAACGGACAGGTACTGTATGCCGCCATGTGGCATGTACGCCGTCTGCCCTGGACCCTCATCGATGGTGGCAAGACCAGTGGCATCTACCGCTCGGTCGACGGCGGCGAGACCTGGAAGAAGCTGAGCAAGGGTCTGCCCGACGGCGATATCGGCCGCATCGCGCTGGCGATCGCACCGAGCCAGCCCTCGCGTGTGTATGCGCTCGTCGCAGCCAAGCATGGTCTGCTGTGGCGTTCGGACGATCGCGGCGACAGCTGGAGCGCGGTCAACGACAGCCATACGCTCGATGTCCGTCCCTTCTACTTCTCCAAGATCGAAGTCGCGCCGGACAACCCCGATCGCGTCTATTTCCTTTCCTTCCGCATGTTGCGTTCGGATGACGGCGGCAAGACCTTCAAGCCCGCCGACCGCGGTGTCCATGTCGATCACCACACCTTGTGGATCGACCCGACCGATCCCTCGATCCTGGTCCAGGGCAACGACGGCGGCGTGTTCATGAGTCGCGATGCGGGTGCGCACTGGCGCTTCCTCGACAATCTGCCGATCGAGCAGCTCTACCAGGTCGCGCTCAGTTCTTCCCAGCCCTATACGGTCTGCGGCGGTCTGCAGGACAACAGCGGCTGGTGCGGCCCGTCCAGCAATTACGGGCGTGGCGGCGTCACCGGCCAGGACTGGTACGTAGCGGCAGGCGGCGACGGTGAATATGTGGTACCGGCGCCGAGCGACCCGAACATCGTCTACGCCGATTCGCAGGATGGCTTCATCACCCGCCAGAACCTCACCACCAAGGTCACCCGGCTGATCCGCCCGACCCTGGAAGACGTGAGCGAGACCAAGCCCGCGGATCTCAAATACCGCTTCAACTGGACCGCGCCGATCGCGGTCTCGGAGACCGATGCCAACGATGTCTACATCGGTGCCAACGTGGTCTTCCACTCCACCGACGGCGGCGAACACTGGCAAGCCATCAGCCCGGACCTGACCCGCAACGACAAATCCAAGCAGATAGTCGCCGGCGGCCCGGTCCAGCACGACATCAGCAGCGCCGAAAACTACGACACCATCCTCTCGATCACGATCGCGCACACCGATCCCAAGGTGATCTGGGTGGGCACCGACGACGGCCGCGTGCAGGTGACCCGGGATGGCGGCAAGCAATGGACCGAAGTCGGCCACAACATGCGCGGCGCACCGGACTGGGGCCGCATCTACCAGGTCGGCGTGTCGCCCTTCGACGCCGGTACCGCCTATGTCGCTGTGGACGCGCACATGTGGGGCGACCGCCATGTGTATGTCTATCGCACCGACAATTACGGGCGCAGCTGGCGCAGGATCGACGAAGGCCTGCCCCAGAACACCCCCGCTCGCGTGGTGCGAGAAGACCCGAACCAGAAGGGCTTCCTCGCCCTGGGCACCGATACCGGTATGTATTACTCGCGCGATTCGGGCGATCACTGGCACAAGCTCGACCAGTTCCCGACTGCTCCGGTCTGGGACCTTAAGTTCGACCAGCGCTCGCACGATCTGGTCGTGGCCACACATGGTCGCGGCTTCTTCGTGCTCGACGACATCCGCCCGCTCGAAGGCTTCAGTGCCAAGGTGCAGGATGCCGCCTTCCACCTCTTCCCCGTAGGGCCGGCCACGCAGTGGTACCGCTGGAGCGCCGACGAAGGGCAGCCGACCGGCTTCAAGGCGGCGAACGCCCCCTATGGCGCGGTGATCGACTATTACCTGAAATCCGCGCTCGACGGGAAGAAGTCGGCCGACGGCAAGACCGATGCCAAGTCGTCCGCTGACAAGGCCAAAGTCAACATCGTGATCACCGATGCCCAGGGCAAGGAAGTGGCTCACTTCCATGGCCCGGCCAAGGTGGGCATCAACCGCGCCGTGTGGAACACCCATTACCAGGGGGCCGAGGAACTCGATTTCATCAAGCACCCCGGCGAGGACGAGGATCAGGTAGACGGCCCGCGCGTCCTGCCCGGTACCTACACCGTCGCAGTCACCGCGGCCGGCAACACCCAGAAAGCGACCGTGGAGGTGGTGGAGGACCCGAACGCCAAGCTGGATCCGGCCGAGCTCAGTGCGCAGCTGGCCGCTGCCCTCAAGGGTCGGGAGACGCTCACCGCGCTCGACCAGGCCCTGAACCGGCTGCACCTCATCCATAGCCAGCTCACGGCTTTCCAGCAGCACGTCGAAGGCGACGACGCTCTCAAGGCGAAGTACGCCGATCTGGCAGACCGCGCGGGCAAGCTCGCCGGACAGGTGCAGAAGATGATCGACAAAGCGCTGGATCCGACCATCCAGCACGACGTTATCGAAGACGAGCTGCACCAGCTTGCGGATCTGCACGGCAAGGTCGAGAGTGCCGCGGGCATCTTCAACTGGTTCCCGGGCCAGGGCCCGACCGCCGAGCAGCTGAGCCGGATGCACCAGCTCGAAAGCGAGACTGCGGCCTACGTCAAAGAGGTCGACAGCCTGCTCCAGGGACCGGTGGCAAGCTATAACGATGCCGCCCATGCTGCCGGTGCCGGCAGCGTGTTCTCCGGGCAGCCGATCACACTCAACACGACTGCCATGTAACAAGCTCGGATCACCCCGCAGGCCCGCCCGGGCCTGCGGGGCCCCTGTAACACACCTGTCATATATCGCTCATCCGAGCGTCATACTCCTGCTCCATCCTGTGCGCCGTGCAGGAAAGGGCCTCCTCTTCCGTATATTATTGATTGCTCATATTAATTATGGCCTACTGCTGCACAAGCCGACGTGATTGTCGGTGGCGTGGCCACTGCCGGCCCCCGGGGCTGGATTGACCACCCACGCCGTGCTTCGATCGGATGAAACAACCAGGAGCTTCGCATATGCGTAAATATATTCTGATGGCGGCTGTGGCGACGGCCATCGCTGGCATGAGCGCCGGTGCACTTGCAGGTGAGACGAACATCGGTGGCAAGATGTATTGGGATTTCACCAACCAGAACGTCAAGTCCAATGGCGTGAAGCAGGACGGCTCGGGCTTCGGCGTCGACGTCAAGCGCTTCTACGTGGGCATCGACCACGCGTTCGACGACATGTGGTCGGTCAACGTGACCACCGACTTCAACTACGTCTCCAACGACGGCGAGACTCAGGTCTTCATCAAGAAGGCTTTCGTGCAGGCCCAGTTCGACAATGGCATGAAGCTGCGTCTCGGCTCCGCCGACATGCCGTGGATCCCGTATGCTGAAGGCATCTACGGCTATCGCTTCCTCGAGAACACCATCATCGACCGCCTCCACTTCGGCAACTCCGCCGATTGGGGTGCGCACCTACTCGGCGCCGGCGATAACGGCATGTTCAGCTATCAGGTCTCCGCGGTGAACGGCGGTGGCTACAAGCACCCCGGCCGTTCCAAGAGCATGGACGTCGAAGGCCGCGTCAACATCCACCCGATGGATGGCCTGAACATCGGTATCGGCGCCTACACCGGCACCCTGGGCAAAGATCAGCAGACCACTCCGTCGCTTAATACCGCCTCGCGTGTGGACTTTATCGCCGCCTACAATCAGCAGAACAAGTTCAATGTCGGTGTCGAGTACTTCAACGCCAGCAACTGGACGACTGTGACCTCGAACCCGAGCGATTCCGCCGACGGTTACTCGCTCTTCGGTGATGTCACCGTGTCCGGCAACACCAAGGTGTTCGCCCGCTACGACAAGGCCAACCCCAGCAAGGACCTGAACTCGAACCTCGAGGACAAGTACTACAACGTGGGTGTGTCTTTCGAGCCGGCGCACAACATCACGTTCGCCGTCGCCTACAAGAGCGAGAAGTTGAACGACAATGCCGCTATCGACGTCAAGACCGACGAGATCGGTGTCTGGACCGAGGTGAAGTTCTAAGCCCAGCGCTGAGAGCAAACCTCAAATCAAAACGGCGGACCGGGACGGTCCGCCGTTTTTTTATGCGTGTCAGGGTCCGGATCGAACCGGGGCAGCCGTTGCGCCCGCCCGCTCAGTACTTGACCAGCGCCGAACCCCAGGTGAATCCGCCGCCGAACGCTTCCAGCAGGAGCGTGTCGCCACGCTTGATACGCCCGTCACGCACCGCGACATCCAGCGCCATGGGCACCGACGCGGCCGAGGTATTGCCATGATCCTGCACGGTGAGGATCACCCGCTCCATCGGCATGTGCAGCTTGCGCGCGGTCGCTTCGATGATGCGGATATTGGCCTGATGCGGGATCAGCCAATCGATGGCGGAACGATCCAGGCCGTTGGCCTCCAGCGTCTCCTCGACGATGCGACCGAGAGTCTGCACCGCCACCTTGAAGACTTCGTTGCCTTTCATGTGCACGAAATCCTGACCGCTCTTGAGGCGATCGAAACCCTTGGACACGCCCGAGGGGAAATACAACAGGTCCTTGTACTGACCGTCGGCATGCAGATGGGTGGAGATGATGCCGGGTTCTTCGGCAGCTTCGATCACCACCGCACCCGCACCATCACCGAACAACACACAGGTGCCGCGATCTTCCCAGTTGATGATGCGCGAGAGCGTCTCCGCCCCCAACACCAGCGCGCGCTTCGCAGCACCGGTCTGGATGAACTTGTCGGCGATACTCAGGGCATAAAGGAAGCCCGTGCATGCCGCTTCCAGACCGAACGCCGCACAGCCATGGATACCCAGGCGCTGCTGCAGCAACACGCCCATGTTCGGGAACACCTGATCGGGAGTCGTCGTACCGACGATGATCAGATCGATATCCTCGGGCTTGACCCCGGCAGCATCGAGCGCGTTACGCGCCGCTTTCTCGCAAAGGTCGCAAGTGGTCTCGCCTTCGGATGCGATGTGCCGGCGCTCGATCCCGGTCCGCGAACGGATCCATTCGTCGCTGGTATCCACCATCTTCTCGAGGTCGGCATTGGTGACGACTTTCTCGGGCAGATACCTGCCAGTACCGATGATTCGGGAATACATCTGTGCGACCCTCGAATTTAGATTCCTGCCGCCGCCAACCCGGCGGCACGACGGATGCGGCCGGTCTCGTCAGCCGGCGTCACGTTCGGCAAACTGACTTTCCAGCAAGCGGCTGATGCGCTCTGGCACCTGCTGATTGACTTCCAGCATCGCGATCCCGATGGCATTGGCGAAAGCGATACTGTCCACGTTTCCGTGACTTTTTATCACGACACGCCGCAGTCCGACCAGACTGGCCCCATTGTAGCGCCGCGGATCGAGCTGAGATTTGATCCGGCGCAGCACCGGCATGGCCAAAAGCCCCTGCAAGCGCGCGAGCAGATTGCGCGAGAACGATTCGCGCATCTTCGTGGATATCATGCGCGCGACGCCTTCCATGGTCTTCAAGGAAACATTGCCCACGAATCCGTCGGTCACCACGACGTCGACGGCGCCACAGTTGATATCGTTACCTTCCACGAATCCGATGTAATTAAGACTGGCACCCGCCAGCAGCTGACCGGCCTGCTTGACCCGCTCGTTGCCCTTGATCTCCTCGGCGCCGATATTGAGCAGGCCTACCGCCGGGTTCTCGATACCGTAGACGGCATTGGCCAGAGCGGAGCCCATGACGGCGAACTGGAACAGGTGCTCGGGCGAGCAATCCGCATTCGCGCCCAGGTCCAGCATCAGCGTGTGACCACCGATCGCCGGGATCGCCGAGATGATCGCCGGGCGGTCGATACCCGGCAGTGTCTTCAGCACGAAACGCGCGATCGCCATCAGGGCACCGGTATTGCCCGCGCTCACGCAGGCGTCGGCCTCACCCTGCTTGACCAGGTTGATGGCCACGCGCATGGAAGAGTCCTTCTTGCCGCGCAAGGCCTGCGAGGGCAGCTCGTCCATCGCCACGACTTCGCTCGCATGACGGATGCTCAGGCGCTCGCCGGTATCGCCGCGGTGCTGATCCAACAGCGCCGTGAGGATGTCGATATCGCCAACCATGATCAGTTTGAGGTGAACGTGTTTCGCGAGCATCGCGAGCGCGGCGGGAACGACGACCTCGGGACCGTGATCGCCACCCATCGCATCGAGGGATATGGTGATGCTCTGCTTCATTTGGCAGTGTCTGGCAGCATACTGCCCTTCTTGATTGTCGATCGCGTGAGGAATCGCGCCGCCCACGCCGGGCCGGCGCCATCAGCCGAAGAGCGGTCGCCGGCGGGTATCGTCCCTATACCTGCCGGCATCGCTCCGAATGGATTCAGTCTTCCTGCTTGGTCTCCATGACCTTGCGGCCACGATAGAAACCATCGGCACTGATGTGGTGACGACGGTGCACTTCGCCCGTGGTGGGCTCGGTGGAAAGGGTCGGGCCCTTGAGCGCATCGTGGGCGCGACGCATGCCACGCTTGGAGGGGCTCTTGCGGTTCTGCTGGACAGCCATCTTTTCAACTCCTGCTTAAAAAATCGGGCCGGGTAAGGCCGCCCCGTCTATCGATCCTGTTTCAATTTACGAAGGACGGCGAACGGGTTCTCCTTCGCTTCGTCTTCCGCCTGTTCTTCAGCTGCGGCACCGATCCGGGCAAGCGCGCCGCACTGAGCGATATCTGCATGCGTTGCGATCACCGGCAGCGCGAGGATCATCTCGTCTTCGACGATCGCGCTCGCGGCCACCCCGTCTTCGTCCACCACCAGCGGCTCGTAGGCCGGGTCCGCACACTGCGTATCGGCATCGGGTACGCACTGCAGTCGAAACTGCGTCGCGACCTCGATCGGCGCCGGTTCCAGGCAACGCTGGCATTCCATCGTGAGCACGCCGCGCGCACTCCCTTCGACGAGATCGTTGCCGGCGGCATCGCGCCCGATCTCCAGCACCACGTCGATCCCGGCATCCGTCGCACACACCATGGCCGCCAGCCGCGGCATCGCGGCGACCGTTATCCGGCCTTCGAAACGCGCACCCTGCCGCGCGAGGCGGCGGACATCTATGTGCTCAGGAATGCCGGCGGACATAAGCGCGTAATGATACGATTAGCCGATTAGCAGTGTCAAAGTTTTTCATCTGGCAAGCTCTTGTTTTTCCTTGAATACTGAAGGAAGCTCAGGGCGCCTTCACCGACGGAGATGACGATGCCCGCCCTACCGACCCTCGTGCTCGCCTCGACTTCGCCCTATCGGCGCGAACTCCTGGCCCGTCTTGGCGTGGCCTTCGAAACCCAGGCTCCCGAGGTCGACGAGACCGCGGCCCCCGAAGAATCGGTGCCCGTCCTGGTCGCGCGCCTGGCGGCGGCCAAGGCGCAGGCAGTCGCGGCCAAGCGTACACAGGGGCTGGTGATCGGCTCCGATCAGGCGGCCAGCCTGGACGGCATCGCCCTGGGCAAGCCGGGCGATGCCGAGACCGCCTGCCGGCAGCTCAAGGCCCTGTCCGGGCGCAGTGTCCGCTTCCATACCGGCGTGTGCGTGCTCGATGCCACGGACGGGCGGCGCTGGGAATCCATGGACGAGACGGTGGTCAGAGTGCGCGATCTCAGCGACGCCGAGATCGGACGCTACGTGGCGACCGAGCAGCCCTTCGACTGTGCCGGCAGCTTCAAATCCGAGGCGCTGGGCATCGCCTTGTTCGACGCCATCGAGACCAGCGACCCCACCGCGCTGATCGGATTGCCGCTGATCGCGGTGTGCCGGCACCTGCGCGCCGCCGGCCTGAGCCTGCCTTGAGACCAATGGCTCAGGCGCCAGCGATCCGCTCCAGGCACGCGGGCAAGGCGCTGATATCGTCGATCAGGGCAGCCGGCGCCGCGGCCTCCAGGCGTGGACGCGGATGCGCCCCGTAGCTCACTGCTATCGCGGACATCCCGGCGGCTCGCGCCATCTGCAGATCGAATTCCGTATCGCCGACCATCACTGCTGAGCGCGGCTCGACGTCGAGCAGTTCCAGCAGCTCCAGCAACATCTGCGGGTGCGGCTTGGAGAAACATTCGTCGGCACAGCGCGACGCCGCGAACCGGTGCGCGATGCCGGTGGCCGCAAGCTCGCGGTCGAGGCCGCGCCGCCCCTTGCCGGTGGCGATACTCAGGATATGGCCGCGCGCCGCCAGCACATCCAGCGTGGGCTCGACCCCGGGAAACAATTGCGCCCCGCCTCCGGTCCGCCCCAGAAACTGGCCGCGATAGGTATCGGTGAAGCGCCTGAGATCAGCCGCGCTGGCCTCGGGCCGCAGAGCGCGCACGGCATCGTCCAGGCCCAGGCCGATCAACTCGCGCACAGTGTCGGGTGCCGCCGGCTGCCAACCCAGCTCCGCCAGGGTGGCGAGCACCGCGGCGGTGATCGGCGCCGCAGAATCCACCAAAGTGCCATCCCAGTCGAACACGACAAGCTCGAACGCGCGCTCAGCCATCGGCCTGCTCCAGCGTATCGAGCAGCGCGCGCAGCGCCGGTTCCAGCGGCGCACTGATCGCCAACGGCTCGCCCGTGCCCGGACGCTCGAAACCGAGACTGGCTGCGTGCAGGAACATGCGCTTGAGCCCCTGCTCCCGTAGCCGCCGGTTGGCGTCGCGATCGCCGTATTTATCGTCGCCGGCGACCGGATGGCCCAGATGCGCGGCATGGACACGGATCTGGTGGGTACGCCCGGTCACGATCCCGATCTCCATCAGGGTGGCATCCGGGAAGCGCTGCAGCGGTTTGAAATGCGAGATCGCCCGCTTGCCCTCATCTTCGTCTACCTTGACGTGGCGTTCGCCGCCCTTGAGCAGGTCCTTGCGCAACGCGACCTGGACCTTGCGCGCACCGCCCTGCCATTCGCCGACGACCAGCGCGAGGTAGTGCTTGCGGATGCCGCCCTCGCGCATCAATTCATGCAGGGCGCGCAACATGCTGCGGCGCTTGGCGATCATCACGCAGCCGCTGGTATCGCGGTCGAGACGATGCACCAGCTCGAGGAAGCGCGCGTCCGGGCGCGCCGCCCGCAGAGCCTCGATCAGCCCGTAGCTCACGCCGCTGCCACCGTGCACGGCCAGGCCCGCCGGCTTGTCGATGACCAGCAGATCGGCGTCTTCGTAGACGATCCACTCATCGAGCTTGCGCACCAGATCCTGGCCCGGGGCCGGTGAGGGAGCAGCGGCGGCCGTGCGCACCGGCGGCAGGCGTACCACGTCGCCCTCTTCCACCCGGTACTGGGCCTTGATCCGGCCCTTGTTCACGCGGACCTGGCCGGTGCGCAGCAGACGATAGACGTGGGAACGCGGCACGCCCTTGAGGTGGCGGAGCAGGAAATTGTCGATGCGCTGGCCCGCATCCTCGGGGCCTACGGTGACGTGCGCAGCCCGGCCGCTGTCGGATTGCAAAACGGCAAACTCCTTGAAATTTAAGCGGTAACGTCAATTGAAGCGGAGAGATTTCACTGATATAGTACCGGACGAGCCGGAACCATGCGATGGGCGCTTGAAATGCCCCCCGCCACCGGCTCGGTTGCCCACGCGGCAGCCGGATTTGGTTTTTGGGGGGATCCGCCCTTGTTTGGCGCGGGTCCATGTACGCTGAGTACCCGCTGTCCGGGAGACGAGTCCCCGGCCGGCCTGAACTGGCGCTCCCATGCTTACCGCATGGTCACGATGCGCTGACGTCAGACGGGATTCCGGCAGCCACGCGCGAGCGCGCGGCGCCAGCCTTAAAAGCGAATTGGAATCCGCTTACCAACGTCAGATTCATGTGATCCCGCGGCAGGCCCGGTAGAGCGTCTGCGAGAGTAGATCACAATGAAACGCATGCTAATCAACGCGACTCAGCCGGAAGAGTTGCGCGTCGCCCTGGTCGATGGCCAGCGCCTCTTCGATCTCGATATCGAGATCCCTTCCCGGGAACAGAAAAAAGCCAACGTCTATAAAGGGCGTATCACCCGCATCGAACCCAGCCTCGAAGCCTGCTTCGTGGATTATGGGTCCGACCGTCATGGCTTCCTGCCCCTCAAAGAAGTCGCCCGCAGCTATTTCGCTGAAGGCAGCGACAGCAACGGACGCGTCAACATCAAGGACGTGCTCCGCGAAGGCCAGGAACTGGTCGTCCAGGTGGAGAAGGAAGAACGCGGCAACAAGGGCGCGGCACTGACCACGTTCATCAGCCTGGCCGGACGCTTCCTCGTCCTGATGCCGAACAACCCGCGCGCGGGCGGCGTCTCGCGGCGCATCGAAGGCGAAGATCGCGATGAGGTCCGCGAAGCGCTGAACGCACTGAACCTGCGCGAAGGCATGGGCGTCATCGTACGCACGGCCGGCGTCGGACGCAGTGTCGAAGAACTGCAGTGGGATCTCGACTACCTCGTACAGCTGTGGGAAGCCATCGAGAGCGCGGCCACCGACCGTACCGCTCCGTTCCTGGTCTATCAGGAAAGCAACGTCATCATCCGCGCCCTGCGCGATTATCTGCGCGCCGATATCGGCGAGATCCTCATCGACCATCCCGACGTGTTCAAGGAAGCGCAGGACTTCATGCAGCATGTGATGCCGAACAATCTCGGCAAGCTCAAGCTGTACGAAGATACCGTGCCCCTGTTCAACCGCTTCCAGATCGAGAGCCAGATCGAAGCCGCCTTCGGGCGCGATGTGCGCCTGCCCTCCGGCGGCGCGCTGGTCATCGACCATACCGAAGCGCTCGTGTCCATCGACATCAACTCTTCGCGCGCCACCAAGGGCGGCGATATCGAAGAGACGGCGTTGAACACCAACCTCGAGGCAGCCGACGAGATCGCCCGCCAGCTGCGTCTGCGCGATATCGGCGGTCTGGTGGTCATCGACTTCATCGACATGGGCCCGACCCGCAACCAGCGCGATGTCGAGAACCGCCTGCGCGAGGCCCTGAAGATGGATCGCGCGCGCGTGCAGATCGGACGCATCTCGCGCTTCGGCCTGCTCGAGATGTCGCGCCAGCGCCTGCGCCCTTCGCTGGGCGAGTCCACCCAGATCGTCTGCCCGCGCTGCCATGGCGAAGGCCGTATCCGCGGTATCGAATCGCTCGCGCTTTCGATCCTGCGCCTGCTCGAAGAAGAGGCGATGAAAGAACGCAGCGCGAAAGTCGTCGCGCAGGTGCCGAGCGATGTCGCCACGTATCTCCTGAACGAGAAGCGCAGCAAGATCGGCGAGATCGAAGCCCGCTGCCGCGTGAGCGTGGTGCTGCTACCGAACCCGCATATGCAGACGCCTGAATTCACCATCGAACGCATGCGCGACGATGAAGTACATCAGGCCGGCGAACCCGAACCCAGCTACAAGATGATCACCGAGCCGGAAGCGCCGAGCGCACCTGTCAGCGAAGACAAGCGCGCCATCGCCGCCGAAGGCGCCGCGGTACGTGCGATCGCGCCGACAACGCCGGCCCCGGCCCCGGTCGCGGCACCAGAGGTGCTCAAACCCGGTTTCTTCGTGCGCGTGTGGCGCGCATTGTTCGGCACCGGTGAAGCGGAGCCCAAAGAGCGCAAGAGCCGCGCCGCCACTGCCAAGCGCAGCAGCAGCTCGAGCAAGGCTGCGAGTTCGCGCGGGACGCGCCCGGGTAGTCCGTCCGGACGCAGCCGCGACAACAACCGCCGTGGTGAGCGGCGTAGCGGCGGCCGTGGCGCACGTGACGACAACCGTTCCTCGCGCTCGCGCAGCGATAGCAGTAACGAGCGCCGCGAAGACAAGCCGCGCGAAGACAAGCACAAATCCCCGGCCGCGCCGCCCAAGGCCGAAGTCACCGCGCAGGCGAAAGGCCCGGCACCGGAACGTGACGACGCACAAAAGAGCGATGAATCCGCACGCAGTGGGCGCAGCACCCGGCGCGGACGCCGCGGTGGACGCCGCCGTCGTCGCAATCGCGAACCCGGTGAGGCAGCGGGCAGCCAGGAACAGCAGAGCCAGGGCCAAAGCCAGAACCCGGGCACGGATCGGGAGCAGCCCAAGGCGCAAGCCGACAAGCCGGAGCGCAGCCAGAGCCGCCCGCCCCGCGCAAGCGAGAGACGCGAGAGCGCCCCTCAAGGCGCGCCGGACGCCGCCGCCTCATCCGCACCCGTGAGCAAGCCTGAACCGGCTGCAGCCGCCAAGCCGGCCGACGCCCCTGCGACCGCTCCGGCCGCACCACGCCCGGCGGCGGAAAGAGCGCTGAGCGAGACGGCACCGAAACCGGATAGCGCGCCACGCGCGCCAGAGAGCGAGAGCCCTCGCGCACAGAGCAAAGCCGAGCCTGCCCAGGCGGCCAGTCCACCCGCGCCCGCGCGGCCGGCGCCCGCACCGGCCCCGGTTGAGAAAGCCACGGCACCCGCCCCGGCCAGGGCGGAAACCCAGACCGCCCCGCGCGCGCAGGCACCGGCACCGAAACCCGCCGAACCGAAGCCGGCAGCAGCGGCCCCGAGTTCGACTGGGACGCCTCTGGTCCAGGTCGAGACGCGCGCGAGCCGGAACGAGGGGACGCCGCCCAAGGCGAGCGAGACACCTGCACCGGGCGCGAGCAAGCCGACGGCGCCGCCCTTGCGCGAACTCTACGAACAGAAACAGCGTGAGCGTGACGACGGCGACAGGCCCGGCGCCGAGAACAAGACGCCGACCACGGCCGACGAGTAGCCCGAATCGACGGCGGAGTCCACGGCTCCGCCGTCTTTCTTTATCGCTTAGGCTTTCCCGGACCCCGACGCCGCCAGCACCTGGGCGAGCAGCCCCGCTGCCGCGGCCTCGGCCAGGTCCAGTACATCCTCGAAGCCTTTTTCGCCGCCATAGTACGGATCCGGCACGTCACCGCGATCCAGCGCCGGCGCAAACTCCAGGAACAGGCGCAACTTGTGCCGCTGCTCTGCCGGGCAACGGCGCGTCAATTCCGCGAGATTGCTCGAATCCATGGCGAGGATAAGATCGAACACGGCGAAATCCTGCGCCTGCACCTGGCGCGCACGTTGCGCGCCGATCTCGATGCCGCGCGCACGCGCCGCCGCCTGCGCCCTGCGATCCGGCGCATGCCCGATGTGATAGTCATGGGTGCCCGCTGAATCGATGTCGAGTTCGAGTTGCGGCGCTTCTCGCTCCACCAGGGCACGAAACACGCCTTCCGCCGTGGGCGATCTGCAGATATTGCCCATGCAGACGAACAGGATGCGCTTCACCGCTCCCCCGTCCCGCCATGTGCTGTCATCAGCGCCTGTACTTTATCCAGATCGGCCGGCGTATCCACGCTCGGACCGGGAACCTCGGTCACAAGTTCGACGAGTATCCGATAACCGAGCCACAGTGCGCGCAGCTGTTCCAACTGCTCTGCCAGCTCGACCTCACATGGCGCCGCGCCAGCCAGCTTGCGCAAGGTGCCCACGCGATAGGCATACAAGCCGATATGGCGCAGGGCGCCGGTGTATTCGCGCCCGTCGCTGCGCCGATGCCAGGGGATGGATGCGCGCGAGAAATAGAGCGCGGCGCCGGTCTGATCGGTGACCAGCTTCACCACGTTGGCATCGTTGAATTCCGCGTCGGAATGGATGGCGGTGGCGAGCGTGGCCATATGCGCGTCGGCATCGGCGGCCAGGCGTGCCGCCGCCGCGCGGATGGCCGCGGCCGGCATCAACGGCTCGTCGCCCTGGAGATTCACCACCAGTTCGTCGTCATCCCATCCCGAACGTTCGGCGACCTCCGCGATGCGATCGGTTCCGGAAGCATGATGCCCGCCCGTCATCTCGCAGCGTGCGCCCATCGCGGCACACGCATCGGCCACGCGTGTGTCATCGGTGGCGACGATGACCTCGTCGGCCCCGCTGGCCACCGCGCGCGCATGCACATGCGCGAGCATCGGCCTGCCGGCCAGCGGCGCCAGGACCTTGCCCGGGAAGCGCTGCGAACCGTAGCGCGCCGGGATCACGACGCGGAAACGCATCAGACCTCCTCGTCGGCCGGCAGCTCGCGTGCGTCGCTCTCCAGCATCACGGGGATGCCGTCGCGCACCGGGAAAGCGAGCCGATCGCCCTTGCATACCAGTTCGTTGCGTTCCTTGATGAATACGACCGGGCCCTTGCAGACCGGGCAGACCAGGATATCGAGCAGCTTCTTGTCCACTTTCGCCTCCGCTGGATCAGGCGCCGGCCCCGCCATGGCCGGCGCGCTGGATAGGTGCCGTCACGCATGCGATCACGCGCTCGACGTCACTCGCTTCGAATTCGACTTCCAAGGGCACATACCAATGCCTTTCCGTACCCAGGTGCACACATTTGACCATGTCTTTCTCGGTCATGAGTACGGGCAGGTCGTCAGTGTATTCGATGTCGGCCACGCCCGGTCGCGCATGGTCCGGCAAGGGATGTTCGATCACTTCCAGACCTTCGGCACGCAGTGCGTCGAAGAAGCTCTGCGGGTTGCCCAGAGCGGCGACGGCATGGACCGGACGGCCGCGGAAGCCGGCCAGTGCGCGCCCCGCACCGCCGCGCAACGGTATGGCATCGCCCAGCCGCGTGCGCATCGCGACCGCGCCGGGAAACATCGCACCGGCCGGGCCCTTCACCACGCACAGATCAGCATCATGCAGACGCGCCCCCGGCTCGCGCAAGGGCCCCGCAGGCAGGCAGCGACCATTGCCGAGACCGCGGCGCCCGTCCACCATCACGATCTCGACATCGCGGGCGAGCCGGTAGTGCTGGAGGCCATCGTCGCTAAGCAGCACATCGACTTCGTCGAGCGCGACCAGGGCGTGCCCGGCCGCCACGCGGTCGGGGCCGGCCATCACGGAGCAACCGCTACGGCGCGCGATCACCAGCGGTTCGTCTCCCACTTCCAGCGGATCGGAAGCCGCCATCACATGCCGGGGCCAGAGATGGGAAGCGCCGCCGTAGCCGCGTGTGAGGATACCCGCGCGTACGCCGCGCGCGGCCAATTCGCCTGCCAGCCAGATCACGAACGGTGTCTTGCCGGTGCCGCCTACGGCCAGGTTGCCGACCACCACCACGGGAACGGGAAGTCTCGCCGAACGCAACCAGCCACGCTGAAACGCCAGGCGCCGGAGCGAGGCGAGCGCGCAGCTCAACCAGCCGAGCGGGATGAGGGTCGCGGCCAGCCAGCCGCCGCGATACCAGGCTCTTAGCAGGCGGGGTTCGAGAAAACGGCGCATAGCGGACACGTCTCGCCCGCCTACTCGCCTTCCTGGAACTGCAGGCGATAGAGGTTGGCGTAATGCGCGCCCTTCTCCAACAGCTCCGAATGGGTTCCGGATTCGACGACACGTCCCTGGTCGAGCACGAGGATACGATCAGCCTTCTCCACCGTTGAAAGACGATGCGCGATCACCAGCGTGGTGCGATTCATCATCAGCGCTTCCAGTGCGGCCTGGATATGCCGTTCCGATTCGGTATCGAGTGCGGAGGTCGCCTCGTCGAGGATGAGGATCGGCGCGTCCTTCAGCAGGGCACGCGCGATCGCGATGCGCTGACGCTGGCCGCCGGAGAGCAACACGCCGCGATCGCCAACCATGGTGTCGAAGCCTTCCGGAAGCTCGGCGATGAATTCCATCGCGTGTGCCGCCCTGGCCGCCGCTTCCACTTCGGCGCGCGAACGCGAGGCCAACGCGCCATAGGCGATGTTGCGCTCGATGGTGTCGTTGAACAGCACCACATCCTGGCTCACCAGGGCCACCTGCTCGCGCAGCCCGCGCAAATCGTAATCGCGTACATCGCGGCCGTCGACCAGGATGCATCCGGAATCGACGTCGTAGAAGCGCGGCAACAGGCTGACGATCGTGGTCTTGCCGCTGCCCGACCGGCCCACGAAGGCCACCGTCTGCCCGGATTCCACTTCGAAACTCACGCGATCGAGCACCTTGCCCTTGGCTTCGGTATAGGCGAAGGTCACGTCATCGAAGGCGATCCCTCCGCGCACGCGCTCTACTCTCTCGCCGCCGTCGGCAGTCTCCACGCCTTCGTCGAGCAGACTGAATATGCTCTCGCCCGCGGCGATACCTTTCTGCAACGGCGCGTTCACATCGGTGAGATGCTTGAGCGGCGCCATCACCAGCAGCATCGCGGAAAGGAAGGAGACGAAGCTGCCCACCGAGATGGCATGCAGCAGGGTGCCGCTGGTGGCGACATAGATGATGCCCGCGATACCACAGCCGGCGATGAACTGGATCACCGGGCTGGAACCGGCATTCACGGCAACCAGCTTCATGTTCAGATGCCGGTTGCGTTCGTTCACCGTCTCGAACTGGCCCGTCTCGTAATCCTGGCCACCGAATATCTTCACCACGCGATGGCCGCCGATGACCTCTTCCGCCACCCGCGTGACGTCACCCATCGAATCCTGGATATGCGAGCTGTAGCGGCGAAAGCGCGAGCTCACATAGCGCACCAGCAGTGCGATCAGCGGCGCCACCACGAGGATTATCAGCGAGAGGCGGAAATTGAGGTAGAACATCCAGCCGATCAGACCCACCACTGTGAGGCTGTCGCGGATAAGCACAGTGATGGCATTGGTGGTCGATTCCGCCACCTGCTCGATGTTGTAGGTGAGCTTGGAAACCAGCATGCCGGCGGACGACGCATCGTAATACGCCGTCGGCAGATGCAGCAGGTGGCCGAACACCTCCGTGCGCAGCTGCTTGATCACTCGACGCCCGACCCAGCTGATGAAATAGGTAGACATGAACCCGGCCGCGCCGCGCAGGATGAACAGCCCGATCACCAGCAGCGGCACCACCTCGATCGTGCGCTGATCGCGGGCGACGAAGCTGCCATCGAGCAATGGCTTCATCAGCGCGGCAAATGCAGGTTGCGTGGCCGCGTAGACGATCATGCCGACCAGCGCGAGCATGAATACCGTCCAATGCGGAAGCACGTAAGCGAGCAGGCGCCTGTAGACGC
This sequence comes from uncultured Pseudomonadota bacterium, assembly GCA_963739695.1. Taxonomy (GTDB): domain Bacteria; phylum Pseudomonadota; class Gammaproteobacteria; order Natronospirales; family CAVUBB01; genus CAVUBB01. The sequence continues at coordinate 88,059 of CAVUBB010000003.1, forward strand.
CGAGAGCCTTGGAGTCCACGTTCAACACGACGGCTTTCAATCCTTCTCGTGCGTCAGGTTGGCGGTGACGATATCGATATGCACGAAGCCCAGCTGCCCCGCGATATCCATCACTGTCACCACCGCTTGATGGGTGCTGTGCGCGTCGGCACGGATGATCAACGGACGCGTACGGTCGGTGCCCGCCACGTCCAGCAAGGCGCGCTTGAGAGTCTCCGGGCGGGAGTTGACCAGCATGTGATCGCCGATGAAATAACGGCCCTGTGCATCCACCGTCACTTCCAGACCCTTGGCATCCTGCGGGCCGGGCTGTGTGCTCGCCTGCGGCAGGTCCACGTGGATCTCCGATTGCTTCACGAAGCTGGTCGAGACCATGAAAAACACCAGCAGCAGCAACACCACGTCGATCAGCGAGGTGATATTGACCTCGGGTTCTTCCGGGCGGCGCGGATTCAGATTCACGCACGGCCTCCGCCGCGGCGTGCGAGTTCGCCGTGGAACGCTTCCACCAGCTTTATCGCATCCTGTTCCATGAGCACGATCAACTCATCCACCCGCCCGCGCAGGTAGCGATACGCGATCACCGCGGGGATGGCCACACTCAGACCCGCCGCGGTGGTGATCAGCGCCTGGGCGATGCCGCCGGCGAGCGCACCCGGGTTGCCCACCCCCACGGAGGTGATCACGGTGAACACCTTGATCATGCCCACCACGGTGCCGAGCAGACCCAGCAATGGCGAGATCGCGGCGATGGTGCCGAGCGAGTTGAGGTAGCGCTCGAGTTCATGCGCCACATGACGCCCGGTATCCTCGATGCTCTCCTTCATCACCTCACGGTCGCTGTCCCGCGCGGAGAGCCCCGCCGCCAGGACCCGCCCCAGCGGCGAACTCAGGCGCAGGGCGCGGATATGGTCCTCGTCAAGCTGATCGTTCTTGATCCAGCTCCAGACCTGGGCCAGAAGGTGTGCCGGGATGACGCGTTTGCGCTGCAGCGTCCACAGACGCTCGCCTATGATTCCCGCCGCGATGATCGAACACAGGATGATGGGCAGCATCAACCAGCCGCCCGCTTCCACTAACTCCAGCATGTAATAGCTACCTTCAGGGCCGAATCCGGCCCAATAGCGGGGATAGAAGTCGCGCCCGCATCATACTGGATTTCGGGCACTTATCGAACCTTGCCGCGCTCCGGCCGGACCGGCGGCTAAGCCTCCGGCATCACTGGGCATCCGCCTCGCACGCTCTCGCCGGCGATGCGGTCCATGGTCGCGCGAGTGCCTGACGCGCGCAGGAGCCCACCGTCACTCCATCCTCAGTGAAGCGCATGTGGATGGCACCGGCGGTGTCGGTCCGCAGCAAAGTCGCGCCGATGCGCCGGTAACGCGCCACCACCCTGGCCTTGGGAAAACGCCAGCGATTCAGATACCCCACTGGAAACAGCGCGAATGCCGGATGCACTGCGCGCACGAAATCGGCAGTGGAAGAACTGGTGCTGCCATGGTGCGGCACCACCAGGACATCTGCCGCCAGCCCGGCGCCGTAGCGCGCGAGCAGACGCCGTTCCGCGGGTGCTTCGATATCGCCGGTAAGCAACGCCGATCCGCCCTCGCTGCTCACCCGGAGTACGCAGGAAGCATCGTTACCCCGGCCTGGCCCGTCGGCGCGCGGACTGAGCACGTCGAAGTCCACGCCGTCCCAGCGCCAGTGCTGACCGGCCAGGCAGGGCTCGAGCTGGCGGAAGATGTCGCGGGCGCCGGTAAGCACCTGCATCCCGGGAAACGCGGCACGCAAAGTCGGCAGGCCGCCCGCATGATCGTCGTCTTCGTGGCTCACGATCAGCCGGTCCGGCCGCCCCGCTCCCCGCGCGCGCAGATACGGGATCACCACCGAACGTGCCGCATCGCGGCCGTCGTGATAGCTGGGCCCGGTGTCATAGACCAGCGTGTGGGCACGCGTGCGCACGATGGCGGAAAGACCCTGACCGACATCGAGCAGGGTGAGGCTGAACGCCCCCGCGGCCGGCTGTGGCAACGGCGGCCACAGCAGCGGCACACAGAGCGCCAGGCCCAGCCAGCGGCCCGGCACGCCGCGCGGGGCCAGCAGCAAAGCCGCGCCGAGAACAGCCACCGCCAACGCCCACAACGGCGGCTGCGCGAGTGCCACCTGCGCCCAGGGCAACGCGGCCAGCCGGGCGAGAACCGCTATCAACCCATGCACGCCCCACATACCGCCACCAAACGCGGTCGCCGCGCCCTGCGGCCAGAGCGGCGCCAGCACAGCGCCGATGAGCGCGGCGGGCACGACCCACAGCGTGAACACCGGCACCGCGATAAGGTTCGCCGCCGGACCCACCGTGGACATGCGCCCGAAGGCCAACGCGAGCAAGGGCAGCAACCCCAGCGTGAGCCGCCATTGCACCCCCAGCCAGCGCCCCACCCGGCCCTGGGGCCCGCGCGCCGGTACCACATAGAGCAATGCGGCTACCGCGGCGCAGGAAAGCCAGAACCCGGGCGCGAGCACGGCGGGCGGATCGGTGACGAGGATGGCCAGCGCGGCGAGTTCCAGTGGCGCGTAACGCCGATGTTCGCGGCGCCACAAAGTGGCCACCGCATAGGCAGCGAGCATGAGCACGGCGCGCCGGGTCGGCAGCGAGAATCCGGCCAGGGCCGCATAGGCGAGCGCCACCGCCAACGCCGCCACGATGGCCGCGCTACGCGCCGGCGCGCGTGCGCTCAGACCGAGCGCGCCCCACAAGCCGCCGACCAGGGTGAACACGAGCCCGGCGACCAGCCCGATATGCAGCCCCGATATGGCTACCAGATGGACGGTGCCGGTCCGAGTGAGAATCTGCCAGGCGGCCGTGCTCACATCCGCCCGGTCGCCCACCGTCACCGCTTCCAGCAAGCCGCGCTGCGGGTCGTGCCCAACGGCCTTGCGCAAGGCTGCTTCCACGGCGGCACGCCAGCGCAGGATCGGATAACCCGCGGCCGGTGCGATCCGCCGCCCGATACCGTGGCGCACGTAGCCCACCGCATCGATCCCGTTGCGGAACGACCAGCCCGCGTAATCGAAGGCGCCGGCGTCCATCAGCCCGTGCGGGCGTTTGAGGCGCACGCGCAGTTGCCAGCGTTCGCCCGGCCGCGGGAAACGATGCGCGCGATACCAGGTGAGATGGATCCGGCGCGGATGCACCCGGCCGGAACCGGGCCAGCGGATCAGCGCCAGATCGAAGCTGACCGTGCCGTGATGGCTCGCCGGCAGAGACGCGACATCTCCGATCACAGTGATATCGCGCCCTTCCAGATCCACGGGCAGGCGATGCGCGAGCCCCCAGGCGCACCAGCCCCAGCTCCACGCGAGACCCAGGGCGAAGGCCAGCGCGCACCAGCGCCAGCCTACGCGTGCGAGAACGAGGATGAGAGCGGCGACAACGACCAGAGCGGGCGCAGCCGCGGGCAGCAGTTGCGCCGTGAGCGAAGGTACGGCGATACCGACGATGGCAGCGATGATCCAGACCCGCATGTTCCTCTTCCCTGAGAATCATGGATAATGACGGCGCCCGCGGCACGGCGGTCGCGGCGCATGCTCGGAGCAAGGACTCGTGGCAAGAAAACTGATCCAGAAGCTGGTCCCGGACCATACCGAACTGCGTCAGCGCTGGTTCCTGCGTCCCTTCGCCGCCCTGCTTCACGACCCCGCACTCTGGCACATCAGCCGGCGCGGAGCCGCCAAGGCTTTCGCCCTGGGCTTGTTCATGGGCTCCATGCCACTGCCCACCCAGATGGCCCTGGCCGCGATGGGCGCGCTGATCCTGCGTGTGAATCTGCCCATCGCCGTGGCCACCGTATGGTTCAGCAACCCGCTCACCATGGGCCCTATCTTCTATTTCTACTACAAGATCGGCACGTTTGTCCTGGGCACGCCGCCCGAACCGTTCCACCTCGAACTCTCGCTCGACTGGCTGTTCAACCAGCTCGGACGTATCTGGGCACCGTTATGGCTGGGCTCGTTCATCATGGGCTCTGTGGGTGCGATCGCGGGGTATTTCACCCTCGACGCGGTATGGCGGATATCGCTGCAGCGGCGGGTCCGCGCGCGAGCGGCCCGGCGCGCACGCGAAAACGACAAGGGCTAGACGAACACCCCGTCTTCGAGCGTGAACATGCGTTCCATGCGTTCGGCCAGCGAATGATCGTGGGTGACCATCACCACGCTGGTGCCGAATTCAGCATTCACTTCCAGCAACAGATCGAACACCTGGGCACCGGTGCGCGTATCGAGGTTGCCCGTGGGTTCGTCGGCAAGCAGGCAGGCAGGCCGCGTGATCAGGGCGCGCGCCACGGCTGCACGTTGACGTTCGCCGCCGGAAAGTTCGCCCGGCTTGTGCTCGACCCGCTTGCCCAGGCCCACGCGGGTGAGCAAGTCCACTGCGGCTGCGGCAGCATCCGCCGGTTTCTCGCCACGGATCAGCAGCGGCATGGCCACGTTCTCCAGCGCGGTGAATTCGGGCAGCAGATGGTGGAACTGGTAGACGAAGCCGATGGCGCGATTGCGCAGGCGCCCGCGGTCGGCATCGCCCATGGCGCTCAGGTCTTCGCCGCCGATAAAGACCGCTCCCGAGGTCGGCTGGTCGAGGCCGCCGAGCAGATGCAGCAACGTGCTCTTGCCCGAACCGGAAGCGCCGACCACCGCCACGCGTTCGCCGCGCGCCACCTCCAGGCTGATGCCCTTGAGCACCTCGACTTCGCTCGGACCTTCCATATAGCGCTTGTGCAGATCCTTGCAGCTCAGCGAGAGCGCCGCGTCACTCATAGCGCAGCGCCTCCGCCGGTTGCGTGCGCGCCGCACGCCAGGCCGGATAGAGTGTGGAGAGGATGGTGAGCACGAAAGCCGAACCCGAGATACGGATCACATCCGCCCAGTGCATATCGGAAGGCAGGTCGGAGATGTAGTAGACGTCCGCGGGCAGAAACTGGAAATGGAACAGGTTCTGCAGGAAGTTCATGATCGGCTCCACGTTCTGCGCCAGCAGCACGCCGAATATCAATCCGAATACCGTGCCTATGGTGCCGATCAATGTACCCTGCACGATGAATATGCGCATGATCGCGCGCGGCGTCGCGCCCAGCGTGCGCATGATCGCGATATCCGCCTGCTTGTCGGTCACCATCATCACCAGGGTGGAGACGATATTGAACGCCGCCACCGCCACGATCAGGAACAGGATCACGAACATCACCCGCTTCTCGGTACGGATCGCGCGGAAGAAGTTGCTGTGTTCGCGCGTCCAGTCGCTCACGTAGTACTGGCCGCCGAAAGTCCGCACCAGCTCCTGCGTGACCATGGGTGCGTCGAACATGTCGTCGAGTTTGAGGCGTACGCCGGACACGGCATCGCCCATGCGAAAGAGCTTCTGCGCATCGTGCATGTCGATGAGCGCGAGGTTGCGGTCGTATTCGTACATGCCCGCGCTGAAGATGCCGCTCACCGTGAACCGGCGCATGCGCGGGATCAGACCGGCCGGGGTCACGTTGCCTTCCGGCACCATCAGGATCACCTTGTCGCCCACGCCCACGCCGAGCGCATAGGCCAGATCCTTGCCCAGCACGATGTTGTAGGTGCCCGCCTTGAGGCTGGAAAGCGAGCCTGCGACCATCTTGTGGCCGACATCGGACACGGCTGCCTCCGCAGCAGGGTCGATACCCTGCAAGATCGCGCCACTGATGTTGGGGCCGTCGGCGAGCATGCCCTGGCCGGAGACATAAGGCGCCTCGCCACGCACGTGCCGGTTGGCGCCGGCCTGTTTCATCACGGCCTGCCAATCGCCCAACTGCCCGTCAAAGCCGGAGACAGTGGCATGCGCGGTCATGCTCAGGATGCGCTGGCGCAGCTCCTTCTCGAAGCCGTTCATCACCGAGAGCACGGTGATCAGCGCCATCACGCCGACGATGATGCCGAACACCGAGAACAGCGAGATCACGGAGATGAAGTGATTGCGGCGCTTGGCACGGATGTAGCGCAGGCCGACAAAGAGCTCGAAAGGTCTGAACATGGGCCCGCATTAAAGCATAAAACCGGGCCCGGCACGACGCCCGCGGCCCGGGCCGGCGCCGACTTTACCCCGTTTGCGAAACAAAAGACCTAAGTGGCGGCCGGAAATGGCTTTTTCCTCCGCCCACCGCGGTGCTATAGTGTTTGAATACCACACCCGATCAGGGAGACGACAGGCATGCGTGCCCTAAGCCTTGTGATACTCCTCACCGGTCTTTCGCTGCTGGCTCTGCCGCCGGCCGGCGCCGACACGCTGCAGCTCAGCGGCAGCGACAACGCCACCGCGCCGCACGGGAAGCGCCCGGTACATGGCATGACCATGCAGAACGTGGTGCACATCTTCGGCGAGCCGTTGCGCAAGCACCCGGCGGTCGGCAACCCGCCGCACCCGCCGATCACGCGTTGGGACTATCCCGGCTATGTCGTCATCTTCGAGAACAACATCGTGTTGCGTTCGGTAGACGACAAGCGCCCGATCTCGCGCAAGCCGGTGATCCCGCCGGGCACCCCGGTCGAAGGCGGCGGCGGCCGCTAGCGCCGGCTCGCGCCGACTACAGAGCAACCTTCTTACATCTCTTCGGAGAGTCGCCTCCGTGTCATCCGCACAAGCATCCGTCGATGAGTCACGCCAGCACCTGCTGCCCGAGTGGGTCGCGCAGGACGGCGTGATGCTGACCTGGCCGCGGCCCGGCAGTGAATGGGACCGTTTCATGCCCGCGGCGGGAAAGAGCTTCGCCGCCATCGCTGCCGCCATAAGCCGGCGCGAACGCGTACTCATCTGCAGCGCCGGGCCGGAACAGGAAGCGCAGATACGCGAGCGTATCCGCGAGAGCGGCGGCGACAACGCGCGGCTGCTGTTCGGCCATGCCCCCGCCGACGATACCTGGGCGCGCGATCACGGCCCGATCACCGTGAGCTGCGGCGGCAAGCTGCGCCTGCTCAATTTTCGTTTCAACGGCTGGGGCAAGAAATATCCGCATGCGCGCGATGCCGGCATCGCACGAGCTTTGCACCGGCAAGGCGTATTTGGCGCCACGCCCATGGATTTCATCGAGTTCGTGCTCGAAGGCGGGAGCATCGAGACCGACGGGCGCGGCACGCTGCTCACCACCGAGAGCTGCCTGCTCAACCCCAACCGCAATCCGGGGCTGGATCGTGCGCAGATCGAGACTATCCTCGCGGATAATCTGGGCCTCACGCATTTCCTCTGGCTGAGCCACGGCGATCTCGAAGGCGACGATACCGACGGCCACATAGACACCCTCGCCCGCTTTGCCGATGCCGATACCATCGTCTATCAAAGCTGCGCGGATCCGCTCGACCCGCATCACGAACCGCTCACGCAGATGGCGGCCGAACTTGCGGCGTTTCGCAACCCCGAAGGCAAGCCCTACCGCCTGGTGCCGCTGCCGCTGCCTGCGCCACAATACAGTACCGGGGGCGATCGCCTGCCGGCGGGCTATGCCAATTTCCTGATCATCAACGGTGCCGTGCTAATGCCCGCCTACGGCGATCCCGCCGATGCCGTGGCGCAAGCCGCGCTCGCACCCTGCTTCCCCGATCGCGAAGTGGTGCCGGTGGACTGCCGCGCGCTCATAGAGCAGTATGGCAGCCTGCATTGCGTGACCATGCAATTGCCGCGAGGGACCCTTTAGGGGCGCGCTCCACCACCGATATCGCAGCATTCAGCGACTTGGAAAGATCGCTTGCACACTAACTGGCGATGGACGGGTACAATGTCGAATATCTGTGCTGTCAGGGATCGATATGCTTCTTTCCAAGTCGCCCAGAGGGAACCCGGCTGTAACGCCACTGGGGCGTTGCGCTCCTTGTGAAGGGCGCAGCCATTCACTGCGGACCGCGCCTTCCACTGGCGTTACAGCCGGGCTCTGAACGCTACGAGATCGATGGCGGAGCACGCCGATGAAGAAAAGCACATCCAGCACACTCACGGTAGGCCTGGTGCAGCAAAGCTGCGGCAACGACCGTGCCGCCAACCTCGCCAGCTCGATCGCGGGCATCCGCGAAGCGGCCGCCAAGGGCGCGCAGCTGGTCTTGTTGCAGGAACTGCATACCGGCCCGTATTTCTGCCAGACCGAAGACACCGCCGTGTTCGATCTTGCCGAAGCGATTCCCGGCCCTTCGACCGATGAGATCGGCGCGGTGGCGAAGGAACTCGGCGTGGTCATCGTCGCCTCGCTGTTCGAACGCCGCGCGGCCGGGCTCTATCACAATACCGCGGCCGTGCTGGAGAGCGACGGCAGCCTGGCCGGCATCTATCGCAAGATGCACATCCCCGACGATCCGGGCTACTACGAGAAGTTCTACTTCACCCCCGGCGATCTCGGTTTCGATCCAATCAAGACCAGCGTCGGCACGCTCGGCGTGCTCGTGTGCTGGGACCAGTGGTATCCGGAAGCCGCCCGGCTGATGGCGCTCGCCGGTGCCCAACTGCTGCTCTACCCCACCGCCATCGGCTGGACCGATGCCGACGATACGGCCGAACAACAACGCCAGCGCGAGGCCTGGATCACCATCCAGCGCGGACATGCGGTGGCCAACGGCCTGCCAGTGCTGGTCTGCAACCGCACCGGGCACGAGCCCGACCCTTCCGGCGCCAGCACGGGCATCCGCTTCTGGGGCTCGAGCTTCGTCTGTGGACCGCAAGGCGAGATGCTCGCCCAGGCCGGCACCGAAAAGGCCGAAGTGCTGATGTGCGAGGTGGACATGGCGCGTTCGGAAACCGTGCGCCGGATCTGGCCCTATCTGCGCGACCGGCGCATCGATGCCTACGCGGAAATCCTGCGCCGCTACCGCGACTGATGATCGTCACTCCGCGTTTCGTCTTCATCCATCTGCACAAGACGGGCGGCCAATTCATCAACCGCCTGCTGCTCTCTTTCGTACCAGGCACGGTACGGCTGGGCTATCACTATCCCCGCAGCCTTCTGCCGGGGCGCTTCCGTGCACTGCCCGCAGCAGGCATCGCGCGCAACCCCTGGGACTGGTACGCCTCCTGGGACGCATTCAATCGCACCAGCCCGAACCGTAATCCCATCTTCCGCACGCTCTCCGAGAGCGGACGCCTCGATTTCAAGACCACCATCATGCGCATGCTCGCGCTCGGCGAAGATACCGCCGAGGCCAACAGCCTGCGCGCCGCCATCGTCGAGCAACTGCCCGAAAGCATCATCGGCAATCGTGGCGCGGGTATCACCCAGGCCTGCCTCTCAAACTTTCGCGAGCCGGCCATCGGTTATTACACCTGGCTCACCCGGCGCATGTTCGCGCTGGACGGACGCATGGACGACATGCTCTTCGGGCGCACCGAGAACCTGCGCGAAGATCTGCTCTGGATACTCGCGCAGACCGGTACCCAGATCGGCCCGCAATTGCGCGAAGCGATCCTTTCCGCGCCGGCCGTCAACGCATCGGTACGCACACCGTACCGCGAGAGCTACGATGACGAACTGCGCGCGAAGGTGGCGGAGAAGGAAAAGGAATTGATCGAAACTTTCGACTACCGCTTCGAATGATCGCAAAGCCAGGCCGCTAGAGCCTCGCCTGCAGACGTTCGAAGAGCGTGAGGTCAGCCACACCCAGCCCCCGCTCACCCCGCGCCAGCAGATCCAGCGAGCCCGGATCGGGCAGGACATCCACGATCAGATGCACGCGCGTGACCTCGGGGTCTTCGTTGATCACGGCATGCGGCGCGAGATTGTTCACCGACCAGGCCTCCCCGGGCAGCATCTGGAAGAACTCGCCGTTGCAGAAGAACTTCACGCGTGGACTCGTCGCCACCGGCACATGGATACGCTGCGAACCCAGGAAATAATCGCTGGCGGTGTCGCGATGCGGGTAGATCAGCGAACCCGGCGGCAACGCGGCCAGCAATGCCTTGCGCGGCCGCCCGCCCAGCAGTTCGTGCAGCACGCGGCGCGTATAAGGGCAATATTCCAGCGCTTCGCGATCGTCTTCGCCGGGCACGCCGGAAAGCGGCGAGTGGCCGCGCAGGAACAAAGCCGTGGCCTCGCGGTGCACCGGCGCGCGCGTGGCGCCCCAGAGTTCGGCCGGCACCGCCGCCATCTCGGCGGCCATGGTCGCGGCGTCGATCTCTACCGGCAGACGCACGCAGCTGTGCACCATCGCTTCCTTGTCGAACACGGCAGCGTTCATCGCAAATCTCGGAGCACGCCGTTACCCAACGCCTGCAGGCGCTCGAAGGTGGCCTCCACCGTGGGCAGCACGCGCTCCACTTCGGCCTGGTTGCGCCGCCACTTCTCCGGATCGGGCGCGCTCAGCGTGTAGCGTGAATGCGGCAGCTCGGCGCCGGGCAGTGACGCCTCGTCCACTGCCAGCCCGGCAAATTCCGCTAGCGCGCGCACCGCATGCGCAGGATCGGCGATGAATTGTTCGTAACTCAGGCTGCACCAGCGCTCGCGCGGCAGACTCTCCAGGGCATCCATCACCGCTTCGTTGGCCTGGCGCCATTGCGCGGCGGCGATCTCTTCGACCGGCTTGCCGTCGAGTTCGCGCCAGCCCGGAGTGAGCAGGAACGACCAGTCGCCGTGCTTCCACCCGGGCAGTTCGCGGTAGGTCACGAAACGGCCGGAACGCCAGCCATCGATCAGGCTGGAGATGTTGGGCCGCGGGTCGCGATGCAGGAACACGAACAATGCATCGGGAAACAGTGCATCCAGAAAAGGTATGCGCAAGGCGTTCTTCGGCGTCTTCTCGAGGAAGCGCACGGCATCGGGGCGTTCCTCGGCCGCCAGTTCCTGATAGGGGCGCTCGCCGGCATCGCGTAGATATTGCGCGAAGATGCCACGCAGGCTGGCCGAGATCTGCGGCGTGAGCTCCTCGCGCCCGACCGCATTGGAATCGAAACCGCGATTTTCCGGACGCAGCGCATCCACGCCCTCGAACACGCCGTGACTCTCCTTGCCGATGGTCCACAGCCCGGGCAGCCGGGCCAGGGTCTCGAACAGCAGGGTGCTGCCGGAACGCGGCGCGGAGACCACGATCAGCGGGCGCTCGAAACGCGGCACAGCCACGCGTCGCGCCGCTGTCGGCCGGCGCCGCGGACGGTCGTTGAGCAATGGCCCGAGCTGCGCGTTGGCCACATCGAGCAAGGGGCTGCCGTTGCTGGGCATGTGGATCTTGTCCGCACCCAGGTGCCGGAGTTCGGCCAGCACCTGATCGAGCAATTCGCGAAAGTGCGGGAAGGCCGATTCGTCGGAACCGAATGCCGCCCACAGCCCCTGCCATTCATGCGAGAAGTTGCCGAGCAAGGCGCAGGCCGCCTGCGCCGCCGGGCCCTGATCCGGACCCGAGCGGATATCGCCGATCAGATCCTGCGCCAGTGCCTTCACGCTGGCGGGCATGGCCACAGGCACCACGTTGAAGCGCTCGAGCGGAAAGCGCGCTTCCGCGGCCGAGTCGAATTCGAGTCGTTGTATGTGCAGGCCTTGCGCGGGCTGGCCTGAAGCGGGGTTCCAGCCCCGGCCCACCAGTTGCCAGAACGCGGCCGTGCCCACGGTATCCATCACCAGGTGGATGCGGCGCACACCGGAATCGTTGATCACCGTGTGCGGGCGCCAGTTGTCGAACACCCAGGCCTCCCCCGCACCCATGTGCACCGTGCGGTCGCCGCTCTGAAAGCGCACGCCGGGGTCGGTCACGATGGGCACGTGCACGCGGATGCGGTCGCGCCAGTAGTAATTGAGGTCGGTGTGCAGTTTCACTTCCGAGCCCGGATCGAGCCGCATCAGCCGGCTGCGCCCCACCACGGTCTGGAAGCTCGCCATCACCTGGCGCAGGTAGCTGCAGCGCTGCAGGCGCGGGGTGGGCGCCATGGGCCCGGCCAAGTCGTTGTTGTCTTCGCCGTCGACCGAGACCAGGATCAGCGCGGAATTGCCCGCGAACCCCTGCGGGTGCGGCAGCCATTCCGACTCGTCGACGGCGGCAATCTCCTGGCGCAGAGGTTCGGCATCGAACTGCAGCGGCAGGCGGATGAACTCACAGGGCAGTCTCATCGACGGCGATCCCTCATGGGCTGCGGGCTCGGGAAAGCCCTGGGGCGCGGCAAGTGTATCACGCGGCAAGTCCCGCCCCGCGCGCGGCTAATGCCGCGAAACCACACCTTAACTATATGCTCTATCTTACTGTTTTAACGGTATTTAATAAAGCGCCAGCCGGCACTCTGCCAGCGCTGTCCGCATATGCGATAATGCGCGGCCTCCGAATCTCCGAAGCCGGTGCTGGAACACCTCGCAACGACATGTCTTCAGTCCTTTCGCCTCTTTTGCCCGAGCCCGGCCAGCGTGTGCGCTGGGGCCAGCTCTATGGCGCGAGCCTCGCGCTGGCGCTCGCGCAGGCGGCGCAGCACGCCGAGGCGCCGCTGCTGGTGATCACCGCCGACGCGCGCCAGGCCGACCAGCTCGAAGCCGAACTCGGCTTCTTCCTCAAGGGCAGCGATTGTGCGGTGCTCCAGCTGCCGGACTGGGAGACCCTGCCGTACGACGTGTTCTCGCCGCATCAGGACATCATCTCGGCCCGCCTGCGCACGCTCTACCGGCTGCCGGAAACCCGGCGCGGTATCGTGATCGCCTCCGCGCCCACGCTGCTGCAAAGGCTGCCGCCGCGCGCCTACATAGACGGTGGCACGCTCATGCTCGCTCGTGGCGAGACGCTCGATATCGAAGCGTTGCGCATGCGCCTCGAGCGCGCGGGCTACAACTGCGTCTCCCAGGTGATGGAACACGGCGAATACGCGGTGCGCGGCTCGCTGGTGGATATCTTCCCCATGGGCAGCGAAACGCCGTTTCGCATCGACCTGTTCGACGAAGAGATCGAGACCATCCGCAGTTTCGACCCCGAGACGCAGATATCCACCGAGCAGGTCGAAGCCATCGAGCTGCTGCCCGCGCGCGAATTTCCGCTCACCGAAGAGGCCATACGCAATTTCCGCCAGGCCTATCGAGCGCGCTTCGAGGGCGACCCGCAGCGCAGCCTGATCTACCGCGAAGTGAGCCACGGCCACGCGCCGGGCGGCATCGAATACTATCTGCCGCTGTTCTTCGCCGAGACCTCGGCGCTGGGCGATTACCTGCCCGCGGGCACCGTGGTGGCCACGCTCGAAGGTGCCGATGCCGCGCTGGATGCCGCCTGGGAGCAGATCGCCGATCGCTTCGATCAGCGCGCACACGATATCGAACGCCCCCTCCTCGCCCCGCATGAAGCCTTCCTCGGGCCCGACCAGGTGCGCGCCGAGATCAAGGACCATGCCCGCATCGACATCCGCCGCGGCAAGCACGAAGAACTGGTGGACACCGCTCCCGCAGTCACGCTCGACACCCAGGCGCCGCCCTCGCTGAAACTCGAGCCGCGTGCGGCCGAGCCTGCCGCCGCGCTCCTGGAGTTTCTCACCAACCAGAGCGGGCGCACGCTGTTCATGGCCGAATCCACGGGCCATCGCGAACAGCTGCTGGATATCCTCAGCCGACGCGGCATCCGTCCGCAGGTGGTCGAAGACTGGCCGGCCTTCCTCGCCGCGAGCGAAGAGATCTGCCTGTGCGTGGGCCCGCTCGAACAGGGCACGGTGCTGCCCACGGCGGGGCTGCGTATCGTCGTGGAAGAGCAGCTCTATGGCGAACGCGTGCGCCAGCGCCGCCAGCGCGCGGGCGCGGCGCGCGATCCGGAAGCCATCATCCGCGATCTCACCGACCTCAGCGAAGGCGCGCCGGTGGTGCATCAGGATAACGGCGTGGGCCGCTACATCGGCCTGCAGACGCTCACCATCGACGGCATGGAGCAGGAATTCCTCACGCTCGAATACGCAGGTGGTGACAAGCTCTACGTGCCCGTGGCCTCGCTGCATCTGATCAGCCGCTACACCGGCCCCTCGCCCGAGACCGCGCCCCTGCACCGCCTGGGCAGCGATCAGTGGGCCAAAGCCAAGCGCAAGGCGGCCGAGCAGGTGCGCGACGTGGCCGCCGAACTACTGGATATCTATGCGCGGCGCGAAGCGCGCCCCGGCCATGCATTCCGGCTCGATAACGAAGACTACGAAGCCTTCGCCGCAAGCTTCCCGTTCGACGAGACGGCCGATCAGCACCAGGCCATCGAGACGGTGATCGACCGCATGACCTCGGCGCGCTCGATGGACCTGGTGGTCTGCGGCGATGTCGGCTTCGGCAAGACCGAAGTGGCCGTGCGCGCGGCCTTCGTGGCCATCCAGGGCGGGCGCCAGGTGGCGGTGCTGGTACCCACCACCCTGCTCGCCCAGCAGCATTTCCAGACCTTCCACGACCGCTTCTCGGAACTGCCTGTGCGTATCGAGGCGCTCTCGCGCTTTCGCACGGGCACCGAACAAAAGACCATCGCCGACGATCTCGCGGCGGGCAAGATCGATATCGTGGTCGGTACCCACGCGCTGCTGCGCGACGATATCCGCTTCAAGGATCTGGGGCTGGTGATCATCGACGAAGAACAGCGCTTCGGCGTGCGCCACAAGGAACGGCTCAAGGCCCTGCGCGCGGAAGTGGATGTGCTCACGCTCACCGCCACGCCCATCCCGCGCACGCTCAACATGGCGCTCGCCGGCCTGCGCGATCTGTCCATCATCGCCACGCCGCCCGCCGAGCGGCTGTCGGTGAAAACCTTCGTCAGCGAATGGAACGACGCCCTGTTGCGTGAAGCCATCCACCGCGAGATCAAACGCGGGGGCCAGGTATTCTTCGTGCATAACGAAGTCAAGACCATCGAACGCGCCGCGCGCCGGGTCTCGGAACTGGTGCCGGAAGCCGAGGTGCAGATCGCCCACGGGCAGATGCGCGAGCGCGACCTCGAACGCGTGATGCTCGATTTCTATCATCGGCGCTTCAACGTGCTGGTCTGCAGCACCATCATCGAGAGCGGCATCGACATCCCCACCGCCAACACCATCATCATCGAACGGGCCGACAAGTTCGGCCTCGCGCAGCTGCATCAGCTGCGCGGGCGCGTGGGGCGTTCGCATCACCGCGCCTATGCCTATCTCGTCATCCCGCCGCGCAACGCGCTCACGGCAGATGCCGTGAAACGGCTCGAAGCGATCGAATCGCTGGAAGATCTGGGCGCCGGGTTCGCGCTGGCAACGCACGATCTCGAGATCCGCGGCGCGGGGGAACTGCTGGGCGACGAACAGAGCGGGCAGATCCAGGAGATCGGCTTCACCCTTTACCGCGAGATGCTGGAACGCGCGGTGAAAGCCCTGCGCGCGGGCAAGACGCCGGATCTCGACCAACCGCTGCAAAGCGGCCCGGAAGTGGAATTGCGCATCCCCGCCCTGCTTCCCGCCGATTACATGCCCGACGTGCACATGCGCCTTATCCTCTACAAGCGCATCGCCGGCGCCGAGAGCGAACAGACCCTGCGCGATCTGCAGGTGGAGATGATCGACCGCTTCGGCCTCTTGCCGGGGCCCGCCAAGATGCTGTTCCGCGTGGCCCAGCTGAAGCTGCGCGCGGGCGCCCTCGGTATCCGCAAGCTCGAAGCCGGCCCCAAGGGCGGGCGCATCCTGTTCACGCCGGAACCGGCCGTGGACCCCATGAACATCATCCGCCTGGTGCAGACCCAGCCCCACACCTACCGGCTCGACGGCCCCGACCGGCTGCGCTTCGCCATGGACCTCGAAGACCGCGAAACCCGCGCCGACGCCATCGAAGCGCTCCTGGGGAAGTTGGCTGAAGGCAGCACCCCGCGCGCGGGTGCAGCCGGCACCGGATGACGCTAAACTGACCCGAGCGCCCCAACGGAGTCCGTGATCTTGCTCTCTCGCCTGCTCATCATCCTAAGCCTCATCTCCGTGTTCCTCGTGCCCCTCGCCCATGCCGACGAGAACGACTGGTACGACGTGGAAGTGATCGTCTTCGCCCAGAAAGACACCCAGCAGGCGCTGGCCTCCGAATCCTGGCCGGACCAGCCGCCCCAGCCCGATCTGGCCCATGCCATCCACACGCTCGATCCGGTTCCCGGGCTGCTGAGTGAATTCCAGAAGTTGCCCGCAGGCGATACCGACAAGCTCGACGGCATCTGGAAACGCCTGCAAAACTCCAGCCGCTACGAGCCGCTGGTGCACGTGGCCTGGGTGCAGCCGGGCCTGGCGCGCAACGCCGCTCCGCCGGTGGATATCAATCCGTCGCCGGTGGTGCCCGCCACGGATCAGACCGGCCAATCGGCCACACCGGCCCAGGGCGCGGCTGGCGACGGCCAAACTGTCGCGACGCAACCCGCGGGCGATGCCTCCAATCCGCCGCTGGTGAACGTGCCCGCAGGCGATGTCGCCCAGGCGGATGCCGGCGCACCCGCGCAGCAGGCGCCGCAAGAGATTCCGCCGCCCATCACCGGCACCGTGACCCTGAATCTGGATACCTACCTGCACGTGGGCCTGCACCTGCTCTACACCATTCCCGGGGCCGAGCAGCCCCAGACGCCCGCCGAGCAGGCGGCCATGCGCCAGGATGTGCTGGATTCGTTGATCCAGGGCCAGATCACCAACGAGCAGGCACAAAGCCTGCTCAATGAGCCGCAGGCGCCCGCCTACAAGCAGTATCTTCTGGATGAAGTGCGCAAGGTGAAGTTGGACGAGATCAATTACTTCGATAATCCGCTGTTCGGGGCGATTGTGGTGGTGTCGAGGCATCCGTTGCCCGAGTCTATGCAGCCTCCGGCTGCACCGGATGGCCAGCAGGCTGCTGGTGAGCAGCCTGCCGGCGGGAAATAGATAGCTGAGCGGTGCTCAGCACTCCTTTCAAACAAATCTCTTAAGAAATTTCACACCCCTGCGGGGCGCGACCTACTTTCGGCATTGCCCCGAAAGTAGGCAAAGGCTCTAGCCCCGGAGATGTCGGCCCGCTGCGCGGGCTCCCCTGCGCTTCTCCGGCGGAACAGGCCCCGCCGACGGCACATCCCTGTCCCGTCGTCGGGGGCTCGCCTTCCCTGGCTTCGCCCCTCGCTACGCTCAGGCTACTTCTGTTCCGCAGTCCGATGCTCGGCGCCACCAGACGGGGCGCCGGAGAGTGCCCCCCGCGCGGAAAAGGACTCTACATGTTTGGGTCCACCATAGGGAAGATGACAAGCTCCCTCCATGTGAACTAACCTAATAAACCTTGCGCAAATCACGGAAGATAAATGCCGCTGCTATTTCTCAGCTATCCGATAAATATTTCGCGGCGCGCGCCCGGACCCCCGCCCTTCGTCCTCTTGCCGGTTCTCGCTCCAAATTCGCTTGACGGGGCTCTATGATTTTATGGCCAAGTCCCCCCCACGAAAGCGCGCTCTTGCACTTCGACGAGAAAAGACGAAAGCGCAATACCGCGCGGACCGAAGGCACCGCGCAGCTAGAAAATACTACTTCGAGCACAAATTTTTCGAAGCTCATCCAAGCACCCCACATCCAATCACGAAGAAGCCCATAAAAGTAATAGCGTGTCCTGAAACTATGGACCTCGATAAAAACGCAACTGCGACACTTGAAGTGATTCGAGAAATTCATCGATGGGCGTCAGCCAGATACCTCAGCCCAACCTATATCGACTTTAAACCGATAAATAGAATCTCGCCTGCCGCCGCACTTCTACTAGCCGCCGAGCTCGATCGCTGGAATCGTCTGCATCCAAAGCGCAAGATGAAATCCACCGATGTTGAGGATTGGAATCCCGCTGTTCGTAGACTGTTATATGAAATGGGCTTCTTTGCGCTTTTGAACATTGAGGATAAGGCGCTACATTGGGATCCGAAATCCAACGATGGAATAGAGTTGGACACCCGTTTCCTCCCATTCCATCGAGGAAGCGGAGCCGATGGCGCAGCAGCCGTCAAGTTAAGAGACAGGATAGAAACGTTCGCCGGGCGGGTGCGACGCCGGATGTCCCTTTATGATGGCTTGGTAGAAGCCATGACAAACGTAGGGCACCATGCCTATGGTGATAAAGCACCGCTGAGGAGCTGGTGGATATCCGCCTCAATTGACAAAAAGAACAATGTCCTAGTCGTACTGTGCCTTGATCATGGCAGAGGCATACCTACCACCCTGCCCCGCAAGCATAGGGAGCAATTTCGTGAGATAATCAGCCTGGTTGGCGTCGATCTTATGAAGGACGATGCTCGTATGATTGAGGCAGCGATGGAACTGGAAAGAAGCAGCACGCGCAAAGAGCATCGCGGGCACGGTCTTCACCGAGATGTTCGAAGATACATCTCAACGCATAATTCGGATGGTCAGCTAAAAATACTTAGCAATTACGGTGTCTACATCTTCGATAAAAAAAGTGATGGATCAGAACATGTCTCACTCAGAAATCTCTCCGTTCCTCACAATGGCACCCTGATTGAATGGGTGATTGAAGATTATGCGGAGGTTGGTGATGAAAACTATTAGCATTGCAAAGCAATTTTCGCCGAATCCCGCGGGACGCTATCCAGAAGACGGTCCATTCAATGGCGAGCGGTTCCGACAAGATTTCCTCATACCAGCATTGAACGACTCTGATGTGGTTACAGTCGTTCTAGATGGTGTAAGCGGATTCGGATCATCTTTTCTTGAAGAAGCATTCGGCGGATTGATTCGCAAGCACCTACTCGACAAATCTACCTTCAAAGATAGGTTGATAGTCGAGTACAACAAAAATAATTCCGACCTTGCGTTCTACGCCGACCTCATAAATGAGTTCATGCAAGAGGCAGAACCGGAATGAGCAGCACGGCTCTAACTGCGGGAATCATCTCGGCAATCACTGGCACAGTTTCTGGTGGCGTCACTTCCTTCGTCCTCGAAAAATGGATGAGTCGAGACCGAGAGAAGCGAACCTTAATCTTCAGTTTGAACGAAGCCTTGGAAGACTTCTACGCGAGCAATGCCGCATATTGGTCCCAAGAGGGCTGTAACGCAGCACTCGAAACACAAATTATCCACCAATCGGCTAAATTGCGAATGAAGACCGATAGATACCTTGCTTTAAAGAAAATCGCTAAATCCCACGACCTGGAGATACTATTGCGGCAGATTCATAACGCCGCAACAGGAGGTAACTTTCAAGGCGCGAGGCGGCGTGTCGACAATACGCGCATTCTCCGCATAAGAGAGCTTCTTGGCCGACTAAAAGAACAGTTGGAGATTTAGTCGGTCACAAGTACGCGTTGCGAGAGGCAACACAAGCTAAGTATCAGCCAATTTATCGGCCTCTCTGCGTACCGCAGCATCAACATACCTCTGAAGCCTAAAATACCAAAGACCAAAACCACTAATGGAAGTCAGAAGACCTAGCAATATAATGAATGGCTCCAAGCGACCATACCAAGTGACACGATCCGTCATATAATTACCTGTCCCCATGTCCATTCTTAGCTTCACCAAACCCCACTTCGCCTTATCGACTGCTCTACGAGATTGATTCGCGTCTGCCCTTAGCGTCTCAAAACGCTTCCGCAAAGATTCCGCCCGCTTCTCCGAGCGGACACCTTGCGCATATATTGCAGCGACATCCGCCTCCTCGCCTTTAACGCGCTGTGTTAGCTTTTGCGCGTTATAAGTTTCTGCTTTTAACCGCACGAATTCGTCAATCTCCTTCCTCAACTCATCAGATGAATAAGCATCGAGCCTCTGATAAATAATTGGTGTAGCGACTAAAATAAAGATGCCGACAAGCGCCAAAAACTTATACAAACTATCAGTTGGGGCGTTAGGTATTTCCATTTCAACTGTCTCCTTATACTTATTACTAGTCTATAACTCGATCGTAATCCAAAATAGGTCGTTGTCGGAAGGCTCCACCACTTGCGCCAAAAAAAGGGGACGCTTCCACTGCTGTCCCATTAACTTCACGTGAATCCCATCACCAATTGCGGTGATTCGGATTTCTTGTCAGGAGGCTCCACCGTCAGCAAGGCGCCGAGATTGCGTTTGACGAACAGGTTGAGCTGAAGCCCGGTAGGTTGGGCTGAGGAACGAAGCCCAACAAAACACATGGAAGTGGTGACAAGACGCATTATCGTCAAGTACGAGATGAACTCAACTGATGGACTTATGGAATGACCGCTTTCGAGATCATACAGATAGCCACAATTCTTGTAGCCTTGGCCGTCCCGTTTGTTACCTTTCGCGCTATCAGAGCAAGAGCTAGGGGGCTAAGACTCTTTATTTACGCAGTCGCCATATCGGCGACGGCTATGAGCGGCCCTGTATTACTGCAATGGGTGGGTTATGACTTGCTCTTGCAGCGGAACGTCGCCGCGCTGGATCGAAACGGCGATGGAATCTGGACGGCAAATGAGAGAGCTACATGGACTACTAATGAACACAAGAAACGGGGTCCGGTCTTGTCTTTTGCCCTCCCGGATATCTTGAGGCACCAGCATGGGCAAAACGCAAGACCTGACCCCGGCCTCTTCCCGCGCCCGCTATATGGACACTCTGAGGCCGCAGTGGCTTGGGTCCATTGCGGAGATGCAAGCCTTTTATGCACGCAGCAAGGAAGAACGGGTAGACCCTGATACGTTGGCCTTGTTGCAAGCCATCATCAGCGATGAAAAAGGACAGACCGCGTATGACAATGGCGATAAGAAAGCTGCCACAAAGTATTTCAAGTCGGCATTAACGCAGACCACGAAGTTAAGCGCACAGTTGATAGACCATTTTCTCTACTCTGCCCCATACTATTGTAATAAGGGTCTGGTAAAAGGGGTGGCCTGTCGGTAGCGGTGTGACGCGAGGACAGCGGACCAGCGAGCGCAACAGGTTGGGCTGATCTACGAAGCCCAGCAGAATACGTGGATGCCTTTTCGAGATGCATTCGGCCTTCAGGGCCGGCACCAAGAAAGGGAGTCTTACGCGCTCGGATCCCCCAGGCGCCGGTCATCCGCCCGCATCACAAGACCCTGTCGCTGAATTAATCGCGGAAAGATGCTTGGCGTTTGCCGCTATATAGATCAAGCCGGTAAGCTGGCCCAGCTTCACGACTGGATCCGCCGCCTTGTCCACGTTACTGACCCAATCGAGATGATCCAGGTTATCCAGCCCATCTATCAGAGCGTCTCTCTGGTCTGTGAACAAGCACAACCCACTGTCTTTAAAACTCTCTGCGATAAATTCCTTGAAATAATGATTCACGGCTTCGATGATCGTGCCCGTCAACTCGATACTGCCCTCAAAGGCTCCTTCCTCTGCTGTGTCATGCAATATATCCCAGAGGGCCTTCCCTTTTGGCCCCCAGGAAATCAAGGTCATGTTGAATTTGTTCAGCGGGCCAAAAACGGCCTGCAGCGCACCATTGGTGCCGCCGCTGATCTTATACGCACCATAGCCGGTTGTCGGATTGAATATGACATAGCCGGCGCCGGTCCATCCCGATACCGTTATATTGTCCGTGTGCGTGAATACCTCGTCACCAGCCGAAAGCGCCGCATTAATGTCCTGCATCGGGCCGGCCGAAAGATGGATATTCGGTAGTACCGTTGCCGCGTTATCCGGAGTGATCTCGTAAAGCTTCTGCCCTTGCGCCTCCGCAGTCGCAAGCAGGGTAACCGCCGAGATGGCGCGCGACTTGACTGTCATGGTTGACATGACCTGTCGCGCGAATGCTGATTCAAGCACGGAAGACAACATGCCGATCTCGAGGTGGTAATCGGATCGTGCCTTCGTGTTGGTTCCATCGTAGCCCACGATATTGAAGATCGGCACGTTCAGTCGGATTCCGCCGCCACTGACATCCTTCGGCACGCCGAACAGATAATCCACGTGTGGCTCGAAACCGAGTGTTCCGGTACCCGCCGCTACATATTCATGCCCGCCCTGCCGGCTGCCTATCACATTACTGAACAGGTCGTATTGACCGTAATAGCCAAGGATGCCGGCCTGGAATGCATCGCCCAACATCTGCGAGCGCGAAAGCGCTTCGATCTGGGTCTCGTCCATGGACTTCAGCGCGGCATCGGTCTTCTGCATCCGCGCATTCACGTCGTCCAATATCTTCGGTGACACGTTACCAGCGATCGCGGCAACCGCTAGATACGACCCTGCGGGCACCTGGTAGGTCTTCTGCACGGATTGCCGACCGGCAAAGTTGGGCGTAAACACGAAGGTGATGTTCTGTCCGAGCGTGACCGCGCTCCCTTTCAGCACGGTCGTTCCATTCACTTTCAGCTCCGGTACCATGTTCAGCAGATAGGCCGGAATCACGGTGGGCAAGGTACTGGGATCGGTCACCGGCGCTGTCGGCACATACGACTCCAGTGTCTGTTCGTCCGCCGATGTCGCCGGGCTGAACTGCAGAGTTATCTTCTGATTGTTGATTTTCGGCCAGGGTATGGTAACCGGGTTAGAAGGTTCGCCCAGGGCGTCAAGGCCCAGAGCGAAAGTCATGCTCTGCTCCAGCGAGGACGGAAGAGCCGCATAGTGCGCGCCTATCACGACGACACGATTGGGAAGCGTGGCGGAGAGTTTTCCACGAACTACCTTTGTCGCCAGTTGCCCCGGCACGATCCGAGTGGACTGAATCGTCGCGATATTCTGATCTATATAGGATTTTAGACCCGCGATACTGTTGTCATACGAGCTATCGAGGAGCGCTGAATCCATACCGGCAACGTAACTTGCCTGCAGGTCTACCGTCCCGCTCGCCGCATAGTCGTCAAGCGCCTTCTTCGGGTCCACGCCTGTGGTCGATGCCGGGTCCAACCCGCTATTGAAAGAGTACTGCTTGAAGCTGGCATCCATAGGTACCCAGCTGTCCGCTGATTTGTTGATCACCCCGCGCGAGGGGATATAGTCCACCGCAGCTTGAACCCAGACATGCTCCATCTGCACCGTGGATATCTTGCCGCCGCTGACGAGGCCGGTGATCGGGATGCCACCTGACGAAGCGTAAGCGATCGCGGCATTGGTATTCTGGAAGCCGCCAGCCCAGTTTCGAAATTGTGCTGCAGGCACATTGATCGTGCCCTGCACATAGCGCGCTGGAATGCCGGACGCCCTTAGCAGGGCGATCAGCAGGCTGGAGATATCGAAGGCATTGCCACGCTGCGCCGACAGGGTCAGGTCGGCGTTCTGCACGGCGCCCCAGGTCGGCTGCCAGATCACATTGTTTCGGACCCAATTGAATATCTCGACCGGATTGTCATCGAGCGCTGCCGCCTTGGCCTTGATTGCCGCCGAGAGTGTGACTTCGTTGGTCGTGGCGAGATAGGCAGGGTTCTGGGCGCTCGCCATGTTACTGATATCGAAACTGCGGGAAAGAGAAGCCGTTCGCACAGTCATAGTGGCCGTGGTAGTCGTAGCTGCGGTCGTGACGGCGGTAGTCGTGGAGCTATCGGTAGTGGCAGAAGCGAATTGCTCCCTGGTCGTATAGGGCTTGCGATTTCTGTCCGGCGCGAGACCGCGGTTCGGCAGCCGTTTCGGATCGAACTGCGTACGATTCTCCCGTTTCAAGTACCGATCCAGCGCGCCCTTTATATCACGCGCATGCTGGCGAAAGGTTGCGTGATCGTGGGCTGCTTCAGCAGCATCGATTTGCGCCGTCAACGCGCTCATATGCGACTTGTAGTTCGCTTCGGCCTTGGTCGCCCGGTCCAGTATCTTCTGGGGCAGATGATGACTGCGCACGTGCTGTCTGACAGCGGCGAACTGCGTCTCGATGGTTTTTCCCTGCGCAGCCAACTGCTCTCGAAGCGTCATCAGCTTGCGCCGTGTCGCCTCCATGGACGTCCCCTGTTCGCTGGCGTGAGCGGCCTGTGTCTTCGCCGCGGAAGCTGATGTCGGAACCTGCGTCAACAGCTCGCGCATCTGCTCGAGTGTATCGGCGATGCCGGAGTGATGAGATGCCTTGACGGATAGAGGCACGGGGGCAGAAGCCTGCGAAGCGTGCTCCGGCCGAATCCCTCCGGCGAGCACAGGAGACGTGGTCATCACACCGAAAGTCAGCGTGACGGTCCACGCAACAACCTTCATGACCGGCCCGGACTGCCGGCACTTGCCGATCAATGATCCGTTGGCAGCTTGCACCCTGTTCTGATTCTTCATGTCGTATGCCCTTACGCTCAATGCTTGTTTTTCTGGTGTCCGTCGGCGGACTTGTTCGAGATCGCAGCGCCGTGCACCGACTGCGTCGGTGGTGGCGCCGGCCGTGGTAGCACACCGATCAGGAGGTCTGCCGTGGTCTGATCCATGAAGTCAGAGCCTGTGCCCGACTGCACTTTCGCGCTGATATCGATCGACCCCGACCGGTCGGGCATTCTGGCCCAGAAGATCAACGGCAGTTCTTCACCCTTGCTGGTCAGATCGAACTTCCAGGTCAGCGTATTGCCGTTAACCGAGGCACCGCGCGGATCGATCACTGTCACTCCTGTCGGCAAAGTCACGACAGCCCTGCCCGGAGTCGGCATTCCGACATTGTCCAGGGTCAGCACGATCGGCAATACGCTGCCTGTATACGGCATCAGTCTGTCCGGATTCACATAACTGATACTGTCGAGGAGTAACTTGTCGAACAGGTTACCCTTGCCCGCAGCGGCCTCCTCCAGCGCCAGATCGAATGCCATATAGACGGCTTTGCCGTCCCCGTACTCGTGGGTGAATACGGCCGGTGCCCGGCTGCCATCACTGGAAAGGAACTCGCCTACCGGGGCAGCCGACACCTTGTTGACACTTTCCGGTTCCGCATCCACCGGGAAGGCAGCCTCGCCGCCAGCCAGGTGAAGTCCGCCGACATCAAGCAACAGCCCGCTGGACCGCAGGCTCTTACCGGTCGTATGCGCACCCAGAACCGTGTCCAATTGGCTGTTACGGTCATCATGGTTGCCGGCCACGATCAGGCCTTCACCAGCGTCGACCGCTGCAACGAGCTTCTCTTGCATGGCATTCGGCAGCTTCACCGCCTCCGAGAGGATCAGGTAGACCTCGTAACCGTGCGTGTCGAACTGGGTCTGGAAATCGTCGGCATTGGTAACGATCGTGACCGACCAACCGGCGTCATACAGCATCTGCGCGAGATGCTGATCCTGCTCTGCCAGCCCCGGAACCTGATCGGGCCCGAAGGGATCCTGGTTTACCGGGTATGGTGCCGGATCGTCCGTAAGGATCAGCACCCGCCCACGCGTACCGAGTGACATGCTGGCGTCGATCTTGATCGGCGGAGGCAGGACCTTGAAAGTCTGATGTGCCAGGGTCAGCTTATTGCCGTTGACGACCGCCGACAGGATCGCAATATAGCTGCGGCCGATGATTCCGGCGGCCGTCCAATTGGCGACGAACTGACCAGATTGGCCTTGCCCCATGGTCTTAAGCGTCGTCGGCGACGAGAAGATGACCTGTTGAGTGATCGGATCGACGATCTGTATGGTCGCCACGACTCCCGAGATGGAAGCATTCCCGTCGTTGGTAACCGCCCCGTCGAGTGTCAGATCCTGGCTGAGTGGCACATCACCAGGCGCCAGACTCAATGTCCCCGTCAGACCCGCGCCCGTAGTGGCACTGGATTGGACCTTGAAGCTGGTCTGACTTGTCGCCATGACCTGCCCATTTGAGGATGCGCTCAGAGTCACTGTGTACGTGCCTGCCGGGGCGTCGGCCAGCGGTAAGCTATAGGCAAGATCACGCAGTGCGCCGGGTACCAACTGCGCCACATTGGCGGTAGAAGACCAGCGCTGGACACCATTCGGGTCCTTGACCGTCGTGACTACATCCAGCGTATTTGCCAATGCGTTCGCCGTGACGTTGGTGAGATGGCTGTCGATATTCACCGTATCGATCGGCGAATAGCTCGGCTTATCGACACTCACGCCCGCCGAGACATAGCCCGTCGTCGTGGCACTACCGCTATTGATCCCGAATGGCGCATCCGCCTGCGCCTTGACCACGCCGTCCGCCCCGATCAGTTCAGCATGGACTTTATAGGCCCCGACGACTGCGATCCCCGTATTCCATGTGCCGGTGACTGCCTGCATGCTATTCGGCGGAATGTCTTTGCTTACCTTCTGCAGATCCTCAACCAGGTTGCCGCTGGAATCTTCAATCCTGACCTTTAGCGTGCCCTGAGTCGCGGTCCCGTACTTGTTGGCAAGATCGATGGTGTAAGAAACCGGACTGTTAGCGGAATAGCTGCTCTTATCTGTCGAGGCTGCCAGCTCAACCCTTGGAGTGACCCGCACAGTCGGTATCGAGAGCGGCAACTTCACTTCACCCGGTACAAACGTATTCTTGAAGACCAGGAACGCGCTTTGCACCGCGGTGCGCTTGTCCCCCAACTGCAAGCCATTGAGCACCGTATCGAAGTTGAGCGACTGGCCGCTCGTCTGTACATCCTTGAGATCCCACGCATATTCCGTGGACCCGTCGGCATGTGTTGTCGTGGTCATCGGAGGCACATCAAAACCGCTCAAAGTCTGCCCTGCCTGCGTCACCACGTGCACTTGTGTATCGATTGCGCCGCAGGTGACCGGCAACGAATAGATCTGACCGCCATCCGACCAAATAAGTATCTTCGAATGGAATCTGTCGTAGACGATGAAATCCATATCACCGAGAGCGTAACTCACGGTACTGCCGTCCAGCACACGTCCAGCTTGCCCCGTACTGCCCACTATTTCGATAAGTGAATGTTCTTCGCCATTCTGTCCCAGTTCCGGCCAATACCCCGGCGTGACAAAGACATCGTCCGCACAGTCACCAGTCATATTGCCGCCCTCGAACTCAAAAGTGGCTTTGCTGGTGAGCGTGGTCGCATGACCATCGGGCGTTATTTTCAATATGGGATGGCCGTGCGATCCATCCGGGTTCTGGACCCACATATCCTCCAGGACATAAATATGATCGGTACCGTTAACGGTAAGTGAGAACGGTGAAGATATGCCGTTGTAGACTAATTTCACTGAGCCGTCGCTCAGTACGTGGTACACCGCGCCCTGAGTGGCAACATAGATATTGTCGTCAGTCGAGATCGCCATACTCAGTGGATAGCCAGGCACTGTCGCTATCACCTTGGATTGCCCCGTCTGATCGATCCGGATAATTGACGAGACGCCTGACACAGACCGCCAGGCGTATACATTTTGCTCCGCATCGATCGGAATCTGACCACGCATATATCCGATACCGGAAGCGAAGGTACTGACGGCTCCGTCCGGCGCCACTTTATGGATGGCGCTGCCGCTCAGATAGTAGATATCTCCATTTGCATCTGCGCCCATCGCCGAGGGATACACCCTACTCCGCGTATCCGCCTGCAGATTTGCTGGATCGACTTTCGAGAGGCTGGTGAAATCTGCGCCCTGCACACTCAAATTGAGATTCAGACTCTGATCCCCTGGTGGCAAGCTTGTCTTGTTGGCGACCAGTTCGCCCTGTGCATGCGGCCCTACATGAAGGGTATTGACCAGTTTCCCATGCACATTGGCGTCCGTGGAACTGATACTCACCGTGTAATCACCGCCATATTGTGGCGTCCAGTTCCCAAGCGTCAGGGGTATAGGCGACCCACCCAGGGCGATACCCGGATTATTGATGGTCTCCGAATAGACGACCGAACCCACTGCCGGAAGTGCTACCGGCGCCGGGAATGTGATCTTTCGAATAACGCCACCGTTATTGACGATAAGATCGCCCGCATCATCGAAAGCGAATCCAGCAATGTTTCGACCGCCCAACAAAGATGTCAGCTCGGGTGTTCTTGTCTTACCGTCCGGACTGAGCTTCGTCAGACTTGAATTGCTCGAAACGAAAAGATTTCCGGAACTATCGAAGACCAGGTTCTGCGGGTAATAAAGTCCGGTCGCGAATACGCTCAGCCCCGACTGAGTATATTCCTCAATCGAATTATTGTACTGGCTGGCGACATATACGGTGCCGTCTTTTGCAATTCTCACGCTACCGGGACGTGCGAGCCCCAGAGCCAGGAGCGACAGCTTGCCGGAATGCCATCGTCTTACTGAATTATCGTCATAGTCGCTGAGATAGATATCTCCTCCCGACTGAACCAGACCGCTAAAACCTCTCTTTGACGATCTATAACTGACCGCATGCGTCGTCGGATCGACTGTATACAAGCCGTAATAAGCCGAGATGTACAAAGATCCGGATGGACCGAACAACAGATCCCTGGGCCTTACTATGTTGGCAACGTAGATACTGGGATTCGCCCCGGTCGAATCAAATTTCACTATGTCGTTAAGACTGTAGTTCTCATTCGAAACATACACATTGCCCGAATTATCGATGGCAACCCCATGTGGCTGATCAAGCCCTATATAGGTCTTCTGTATTTGCGCCGAGCGGTCGAGGGTGACGATCTGACTCTGTTTGCGCACGGCAACAGCCATGCCGCCCGTGACCGGATTTTCCGCCAAACCGGCTATCGCGCTGTTGTTGAATTTGAAATAGGAGCTAACGCTGCCATCTGCCGCTATCGCGCTAACGCCTGCGCTATTAGTGCCGTAAAAAACGCCGTTCAGTTGCGCCAGATAATCGGCCGCTACATTCGCGACCAAGGTGGGATAGTGCCCCGCGGTGACCCGGTATACGCGATTGTAACTATCGCTGAATACTACCGTGCCGTTATCCAACATGACGCCTTTTGGCCCTGCGAAGCCGTAGATCGTCTGCTGCAAGGCGCCGGTGGACGAATACACCTGCACACGGCTCCCGGACTCTGTCACCGCATAGGACCCATTCGGTAACTGGACAAGACCGTAAGGCGTCGACAAGCCCTGCAGGACCGTGGTCACCGTCCCATCCTGGGCG
This sequence comes from uncultured Pseudomonadota bacterium, assembly GCA_963739695.1. Classification (GTDB taxonomy): domain Bacteria; phylum Pseudomonadota; class Gammaproteobacteria; order Natronospirales; family CAVUBB01; genus CAVUBB01. The sequence continues at coordinate 116,878 of CAVUBB010000003.1, forward strand.
ATGCTCAAAATCAAGCCCGCGCTTCCAGAACTGGCCAGCACATTGTTATTGCTATCGACAGCCACCCTGTTCAGCGGATGCGAACTCTTCGCAAGCAAGGAACTCATGCCGTCTGATGCGATCTTGTACACATTGTAATTGCCAACGATCGTGTACAAGTTACCGTTGCTGTCTATCGTCGCGGAGCTGACATAGCCGGGAAGCGTCGCGTAAACGGTCTGAACTCCGGCCGGAGTTCGCTTCAGTATCCGCCGGTTATATTTATCGGCAATGTATAGATTGCCTGCGGCATCCTGCGTCAGACCGCCCTGTTCGTCGTAGGTATATTGAGCCAGTCGGGTTTTCGACCCTGTCGAGGGATCTACCGAATACAGGTAATACAGATCCCGGTAATAGATGGTTCCATCGGGCGCCTGCAAAAAGCTTGTGAGATTTCCAAGCCCACCTACGACGACACTGCCGTTTCCGTTCAATGGCAGTCGGCTGATAAATCCTCTGTTGGCCACCAGCATATTGCCGTTGGCGTCCATGCGGATGCCAACAGGCGAGTACACCAGATTTTGCGCGACCAGCTGACGCGAGCCATCCGGTTTTACTTCCGTGATCCGGCTGGCATTGTACTCACTGACGAACATGTTGTCTGAGCCGTCCAGGGCCATATCATAAGGACCGCCCAGGCCGGTCACATAACTTGACAAAGCACCACCGGAAAACTTGCTTATACTCCCGTCCCCATAATTCGCGATATAGACATCGCCATTGGTATCTGTTGTCACTCCACGCGGATTACCCAGACCACTGGCAACCGTTTGCACCTTTCCAGCCGAATCGATCTCGGAAAGTGTATTGTTTTCACTATTGGCGATGAATAGATCACCCTTGGCGTCATACGCCACGCCTTCGGGTTTGTTAGCCGCACTTTGCGCGAGAGTCGAAACGACGCCAGAGGGCGAGATTTTGGCAATGGAATTACTGCCCGAATTAACCACCAGAAGATTGCCCTGGCCGTCAAATGTGATATCCCGCGGCGAATGCATCTCACTCGCAAAGATGCTGCGGCTTCCATCTGCGGCCACCTTGGTGATGGTATTCGCACCGTTCTCGGCTACATACAAATTGCCCTGGCTATCACGCGCCAGCCCTGCCGGATGGTTGAATCCGGTCAGATAATCGCTGATCGCGCCCGTACTATCGACATCGCGGATCGTCCCATCGCCATAATTGGCAACCAGGAACCCCCCACTGCCATCTTCGAGAATGCCCACTGGGCGTGACAATCCATTCTTGACCAACACATCTACCTGACCGCTTGACGTCACTTTTTCCAGAGTCGGTGTTTGATAGTCGGTCATACCTGAAATAAGGAAATTACCGTTGCCATCAATATCGAAGCCAATCTGCTCGTGTAGCTTGGTATCGATACCCGTAACTACAGGATTGGCACCCGGAACAACTTTGAATACGGCATTCCTGCTGTTCAAAACCCAGATGGTGCCTTTAGAATCAAGCGCGATATCTACCGGATAGACATAGACATCATTCTGGCCGACGTATGTATACGTCGGCATGGTTGCCAGGATCGTTGCTGTTCCGTCCGGGGAGATTTTCACAACATCCCGATTTCGATTTACCACATACAGGTTACCGCTGGAATCTCTAGCGGCGCCCACAGCCTGGTCAAGAGGCAAGCCGGAAAGCAGATCGGATATCTGCGGATTGGTGGGCGGTTGAGCCGCCAGGTCGGCAAGTTTGATCTGTAACTGCAACTGCCCAGACGGGACCGGCAAGTTACCCAGATTGGAAAGGTCCGCACTGATGTCAATCGGTTTACTGCTACCGATCTGAGACAGCGGCGGATCCAGCTTGATGCCTCCACCTATCTGCGCCAACGCGTTGATGGTAATGGTGCTGCCGTTCTGTGCGAGCACATTGCCATTTATATCCGATGCCTGCACCACGACGTGATAAGTCCCCGCCGGCGTACTGCGAATATAAAAACCGAATTCCTGCTTCAAAGAGCCACTTGCAGGAACGGTCTTGGCCGCATCGCTGACGGATTGACCCAGCACCAGTTGTACTGCAGGAATCTCGGCTACAACATTCCCGTCAGAGTCTATGATCTGCGCATCCAGCAAGACCTGCTTATCAGCACTCGTCGTATTGTCGATCTCGGCTTGGATGTCAGCCTTCGCGTAAGGGTCATAGGCCGACTGCGACAATGTGACACTCTTGATCGAGATGCCTGACACAGCATTCAGGCTAAGTGCCGCATTGGCTGTCACATTACCTGGCGCTGAGAGACTGATGTTTCCGGACTGGCTGATATAACCGGGCGCAGAAACCAGCACGCTGAATTGGGTGGCCGAGATGTTCCCGATCGAATAGCTGCCATCATTACCGGTGACTGCACTGAGGGTGGTGTCTTTGATTCGGACCGTCGCTCCCGCAATGGGGCTATTGTTGCTCGCATCCGTTACCACACCGGATACCGTGCTGGTAGTGACGCCGCCGGTACTCTGCGTGAGGAGGATCGTGCCTGTATTATTCACGCCGCTCGCCAGCGTGCCGGTCAGGGTTGCTCCAGTGTAGCCGCTCGCTGTAACACTGGCTGTAAACGAACCGGTCGCCAGGTTGGCAACAGTGAATTTGCCGCTCGAATCGGTGGTTGCCGAAAGACCATCAACATCTACCACAGCACCGCTAACGGGCAGCTTTGATGAGGAATCTTCAATGACACCGGTCAGTGACGTACCGCCAACCGTGGAACCTGTCGCATACAGCGCGGGCGAAAAATTCAGTGTCACTCCGGTACTTATCGTTGCCGTCGCCGTAACCGTGTTGTAGTTCGGTTTGGTTACGGTAATGGTGATCGTGCCGGCCGATAGATTACGCAACGAATAGCTGCCATCCGTAGCGGTCGTCACGCTTGCCGTATCGGCCCCGCTCACGCTCACTGTCGCACCTGCCACCGCGGCGCCACTGGCACCGTCCGTGACCTTGCCCATCAAGGCGCCGGCCGTAGAATCACCCGTCAATACGATGGTGCCAAGATCGGTATTCGATCCCGCCGTGACTTGGACATTCTGGAATGTCTCAGAGCCATACCCGGAAGCCGTGATGCTTACCGTATAGCTGCCGGGCTCGACGTTCTTCAGCTTGATCGTGCCATCGGTCCCGGTTGTAGTGCTGACAGCCACGGGGCCACTTACCTGTACCTGCGCACCTGCAATGGGAAGGTGGCTTCCGCCTGCGATCACGAGTCCGCTGACAGTACCTGTCGTCGGAGCGGGCGGCTGATTGGCCGCACTGAGAGCCTCCAATGCCATGGCCGTCACATAGGGGTCATCCCCCCAACTGCCATCCGCCAGCTGCGCTCCCGTCACAGCGCTCGTTGCCGCCGAAAAGGTCGTGGTATCGGTCGTCGTGGCCGCCAGCGCCCGAATCGCGATAGCGTCGGTCAGATTATCCCCATAGACACCGTTCGTCTGGTGATCGATCAGCCACTGCCGGGCATTGGAGATCGGCGTGCCCAAGGTATAGCTGCTTGCATAGCCCTGTAAGGCGATCAGCGCATACGAACTGACAAAGACCTGGCTACCCGCCCCCCCGTCAGGCGCGCCATAGCCCCCATCCTGATTTTCGCTCTGAATCAGGTAATTGATGGCTTTACCCAGTACGGTCGCATCCGCTGCGCCGATGTCATGCAAGGCGATAAGAGCCCAGGCCGTATTCAAAGGATCACTGGAAACCCCCGAATAAGTGCCAAACCCACCGTCTGGATTTTGGTGTGAAAGCAGCGCTTGCACTTGAGACGAAGGGTCTGCCCCACTCAAGGACTCGGCCTGAATCCTGCGTGCGATAGATTCGGTATCGGTATCAGTAGTGGCGGCGGTACTGGTCAGCAGCGCCGCGGGGGAAGTCGCTACTGCGGTAAGGGCCAAGGCTGACTCACCGCGAACCTGCACAGGGAGCGCGACGGAGTTGTTCTCGTTGGTGATGCTGCCATCGGTCTGAACCTGGCTTGCGAGCCACTGCGAACCTGCCTGGATCGCCGCACTTTGAGCCTGGGCTATCGAAACCTGCCCAATCGACACCAGGACAATCGCGAACAACCCGGCATTGAGACCGGAACGCCACCTCTTACCCATGTTTCTGACCTTTTTTGTTGTATGAGCGGCGTCAATGGCGCTCGACATCCTGCCAAACGGCTAACAAGAGCCGTTTAAGCCTTGCAACGTAATATGCGTTTGTGAGGTGAGGAAGCGGCGAGACAGGCCAGGAAGATGGCCAATGGCATGCGACAGGGAATCCCCTTTCCCGCAGGTTCGCCTCGAAACGTCCCTTCTCGAACCCCCTTGAAAACAGCGTCCAAAATAGCTAAACGCCTGAATTTAGGCCAAATAATGAGAAAAACTTGGCCGTTCGACATTTGGAGTGGGTCCAGCATACGAACTGCTCGACTGCTCTGCACCGCCCAATTTCCGCTTCATGGGCTTATTTAGCCAATTTGGATGAGAAAATAGTGGCGAGTATTGGACACCCAATGCCCACTGCCAGAAATTGCGCATGTCCTATTCTTTACTCTTAGGAGGCTAGCCAATGAACTGGGCTGCGCTGGGCGCCATCGCCGAATTATTGAGTGCCATCGCCGTGGTGGTATCTCTGCTTTACGTCGCGGCTCAGGTCAAAGCGAGCACCCGACAGGCTCGACAAGACGCCGGCAGAGATCTCGCTACACGCGTGACCGATGCCTCGCTGGCTGTGGCCGCCGACCCCGAACTGGGCCGACTGCTGGTGCAGGGTGGAGCCAACCCGGAACTGTTGAGTAAGGGGGATCAAGCCCGCTTTCGCGCGCTGATGAACTCGCTGTTCCGCGGCTTCGAGCAACAGTTCTTGCTCTGGCACCAGGGAGCGCTCGACGAGGAATCCTGGGGCGCAGTCGAAAGGATGATCCGGGACTGGATGGCGCTCCCGGGTGCGCAGGCCTATTTCCGTGACCGAGGGGATTGGTATACGACCAGCTTCCTGCAGTACGTCACTGAGAGCGCGGGTGGCCCTCTGCTGAACGAGCCGAAACAGTCGCTCCTCGATCATCACGGTACGGGAACAGAGAACACCTCCGAGGGCCGGTAGGTGAATTGAGAAAGCGGTCGGAAGAGGGAGGGGGCAGCAGCCCTTTTCATCGCTATATCTCATGCCCTTTGTGCTAGATTTCCGCCACCATCCATTCAAGCTCGGTGCATCCATGCTCAATCGCCTCGCCTGTCTGTCTCTCCTGCTCGCCTTTGTTCTCCCCTGCTCTGCCGCCCAAACGGCGGCGCCTGCGCCGGCGCGGGTCGTGGTATTGGCGACCTTGCATTCGTTCCATGCCAAGGTGCCGGCGTATGGCTTCGATACGCTTCGGGAAACGATCGAGGGGCTGAAGCCGGACGTGCTGTGCCTGGAGGTGCGGCCGAAGGATATGGTCAAGCGTGGGCCGGAGCGTGTTAAGCAGGAATATCCTCGGGTGATCTATCCGCTGATCGCCAAGCATCATTACCGCGTGTATGCCATGGAGCCCTCGGAGCCGCTTTACAGCGACATCGTCAAACCCTACGCAGCCGCCGAGCAGGCGTTCGAGAAGGATCAGCCCGCGCAGGCCAAAGCGTTCGATGCGTATTCGAGCGATGCGCTGGACGCGCTCGTCACCTACTGGACCTCGCCGGAACGGGTAAACGATTCGGTGACTGATGCTGTGTTCGCGGGCAAGCACGCGCTGCAGGAGGCGATGATCGGGCCGGGCGAACGCGCGGGCTGGGAGGGCTGGAACCGGCATTTTCTGAGCGTCATCAAGCGCGCGGCTCGCGAGAACCCCGGCAAGCGTATCGTGGTGACGGTGGGTGTGGAGCACACCTATTGGCTGCGTGCCCACCTGAAGGGCCTGCCCGGCATCGAATTGGAAGACACGGCCGATCTACTGGCGAAGGCCGACGAGCCTAGGGCCAGCGGATCGCATCAAGGCGAATAGAGAGGCTGTTCCCTCTTCCTTCGCATTCCCTGCTACTGCTACTGCTTCGGCAACATGCCGATCCTTCGCATCCACGCCTCAGCCAGATTCGGCCAATGGGTGATCGGATCCTTGGTCGGGCGCAAGCCGAAGGCGTGGCCGCCGTGCGCGTAGATATGCAACTCGGATGGCACTTTCGCTTTCGCGAGTGCGGTGTAGTAGACGAGTGATTGCTGTACGCCATCCACATAGTCGTCTTCGGCCTGGACGAGGAATGTGGGTGGTGTGTCTTTGGTCACAGGGACGTTGGGGTTGAGCGTCCAGTCGGGCATGGCGATGTGGCCCGGATAGATCCCGATGGCGAAGTCGGGGCGCATGCTTTCCTTGTCTGCGGCATCTATGGGCTGGTACAGCCGTTTCTTGTAGTGGGTGCTGATCTCGGCCATCACGAAGCCGCCGGCCGAGAAGCCGAGCACGCCGATCTTGTGCGGGTCTATGCCCCACTCCTTCGCATGCAGGCGCAGCAGGCCCATGGTGCGCTGGGCGTCTTCCAGGGATTGTGTGGGCACCATGTGGTTGTGCGGGCGGCATTTGCAGTGCCAGTCGTAGGGCAGGCTCGGCGTGCGGTATTTGAGCAGTACGCAGGTCACGCCGATGGAGTTCAGCCAATCGCAGGCCTCGGTACCTTCGAGGTTCATGGCCAGCCCCGTGAAGCCACCGCCGGGATACACCACCACGGCAGTGCCGGTGTTGGTGCCTTTCGGCGTGTAGAGCGTGATGGTGGGCACGGAAACGTTGGTGACGGCCGTTATCGTCTTGCCGGCCAGCAACCGAGTACCGGTCCACGCCTTCTCCGGCCCCGGCATGGGTTTGAGATCAGGCGCCTTGCCCGGCCAGATGTCGATCTGCTTGTGCCCTGCCCCGGGCGTCCAGGGCGTCGGCGTCGCATACGCACCAGCAGAGACGCCGAGCAGACAAAAAAGTGCGACAGCGAGCTTCATGACGCTTCTCCGTGTTGGGCGCTCCGGCGCTTCAATAGCATAGTATTGCTTGTCTCGTCACTGTGCAGCGATTCGGCTATCGCATTCTGCGATGGCATCCGCCTTCACAGCCCCGGTTCGGGCTGGCTCTGCTTGGCTGCTTTGAAAACCGCGACGATCCGTGGCTTGAAATACAGAAATGCTCCCGCAAGCAGGCCCAGCATTGTGTAGTTGACGATGGGGCTCACAATCAGAAACTCCTTGATCGGAAGAATGAAGATCAGGGAAACAGCGATAGCAACCTGAAGCAGCAGGAAGGCACCGATAAAGAGGTTCAAGCGGTTCACCAGGCGCCACACACGTTCGTTCTTAAGTTCTCTCTCCAATTTCTCGGATTCTTCCTTCGATATTCTTTTCGCGGCTGCGCGTGCGAACACGACCAGCAAAGGACGTTTGATAGCCACGGAGCCGAGAAGTGCCAGAGCTATCACCGCCGGGACCAGATGTTCGCGCAGTTGCAGCATCCGGTAACCGCCGCCTCCAAGGAACGCCAGAAGGGAGAGTCCGATACCGGCCAGCACCAGGATCGAAAGCGCATCGATCCTTCGCTTCCAGGCGAACTCGATCAGGCTCCAGATGATCGGCGGTATGGCCGAAGCCATCAGCGCATGCACCTTGCCCAGGCTGGGCTCGGTCAGCGTATAGACCAGCCAGGGACAGACGAGATTGATCGCCATATCTACAGCTTGACCGCTGCGGATAAATCTGACGATCTTTTGTCTCACCAAGATAAGATTCATCAGGCAACCCCTACGACCTTCGCCATCATCTGTGCAGCAATCTCGTCACTGCCCAGAAGCAGATGCCCGGCATCTGGTATGAAGTGAGCCTCGCAGCCGGGTATAAGTTTGGCCAGACCGCGGCCCGTGCTCACCGGCACCAGATTATCCGCTGTGCCATGCCACAGGAAGACAGGAACCTTGATCGCACCCAGATCCAGACCCCAGTCACGGCCGACCAGCCGTATATCACAATAGGTACCACCGCCTCCTTGCCGCATGGCCTCTTGCATCTGCGCGAAAACACCTTCGCCGCCATCTTTCTCCATGATGTGCCTGTCCCATTCGGACATCGTGCTGTATGCCTTCCCCGATTTGAACTTGGCTTTGATCTTCTCAGGGCTCTTTTTGAAAGCCTTGCTGTTTAACGAGAACATCAACTTGAGAAGAAATGGCAGATATCTCGATCTCGCCAGGGTAAAGACCAGTCTGTTGCCAGGTTTCATATCGTCTGTGATTGGCATCACTTCGGGCGGCCCGCCACTGGCAAACAGCGTTGCGGAGATAACACGTTGCGGTGAATGGATGGCGCAAGCCAATGCGTACGCCCCTCCTCCGGAGCCACCCGAGACATGATAGCGCTCGAGCCCCAGATGGTCTGCCAGCTCCTCGACATCTTTCGCCCAAGCGGCGATGGTGCGCCCAGGCGCCGGGTCGGAGACCCCGAATCCGGGCCGTTCCGGCATGATCACACGCATGCCGAACTCTTGGATCCAGGCTGCCGTATCCAGCTTCGTACTGATCCGGGACCCCGGCGTACCGTGAAACAGCATCAGCGGGATACCACCCGGGTTGCCGTACTCGCAATAGCCGAGATTTCGCCCGTCTTTCAGCTTCAAGATATGGTCTTGCATCTTTTCAGATCCTGCTTTCAGTCAGGCCGCTACCGCGACGATCCGCTCCATCATCTGCGATGCCACTTCCTCGCTGCCCAACAGCATATGGCCCGCACCTTCCACGAAGTGCGCCTCGCAGCCGGGGATCAGCTTCGCCAGACCACGCGCCGTGCTGATGGGCACGAGCGCATCGGCCGTTCCGTGCCAGACGAAGACAGGAACCTTGATCTTACTCAGATCCAGACCCCAGTCATGGGCAATCAGACGGATATCCACATAGGCACCGTCACCGCCCTGCCGATAAGCCTCCTGCATGGTCTTGATCAGATTGTCGCCGTTGACCTCGTCCCCGACGATCTGCTTCGCCTCCGTCAGCTTCTTGACCATCGCCGCTTTCATCTTCTCGGGTTTCTTGTGCACCGCCTTCGCCGTTGAGTTGATGAGAAACCTGGCCATGAACGGGAGATATCTCACCAGGAAGAACAGGATACGGTTCTGAGCGACCATGTCTTTGGTGAGATGCATCACTTCGGGCGGGCCGCCGCTGGAGAACGGCGTGGCGGAGATCACGCGCCCGGACGAATGAAGGGCGCACACCAGTGCATACGGCCCGCCACCGGACCCACCCGCAACGTGGTAACGATCGATATGCAGGTAATCCGCCAGTTCCTCCACATCATTCGCCCAATCGGCGAGGGTGCGCCCCGGCGCCGGATCGGATAGCCCGAACCCGGGCCGCTCCGGCGTGATCACGCGCAGGCCGAATTCCTCGATCCATTCAGCCTTCTCAAGGCTCGCCATGATCCGGCAACCCGGCGTGCCGTGAAACAGCATCAGCGGGATACCATCCGGGTTGCCGTACTCGCCATAGCCGAGATTGCGCCCGTCTTTCAGCGTGATCGTATAGCCTTCCATCTTCTTATTTCCCTTCGGTTTGACCGGATTGGCGGTGGAACTCGCACCGCTGCTGCCCGTTCACACACACCAGCGTGTCGCCGTCGTTTTCGACGCGCAGACGAAGGCCCCCGCTCCACGGCGCGCTGGTGAACGCCAGCTGCCGGCGGCCGTCGGCCAGGGTCTCGATCCCCAGGGCGCTGCTCCAGGCCGTCGCTTGCGCTGTATACCCTTCCCCGCTGCGCACGATAGCCAGCGGCCCGAGTTCATCGCTCACATACGATCCCGCGAGACCGGCGATCCACGCCTGCGCCCTCGCATCCGTACTGACCTGCCCGCGCATGGTCGCTACGGCCGTCTCGCGGCCGCCCACCGCCAGGGAGAGCTGCGCGCTCGCCTTGTCTTCGGCAGCGAACAGTAATTCCATGATCTTGCGCCGTACCGCGGCCGTGAAATCATTGGCTCTGGCCAGATTGGTGAGCACGACCGCGCCCAGGTCATGCGCGGGCATGAACCACATGTCTGCCGTGAAACCGAAGGTATTGCCGCCATGGCTGATGACATCCAGACCGGATTCCTTTTCCAGTATCAGGCCCAGGCCATAGCTCGAATCGCGACCGATACGAATCTGCGGCTGATGGCGTTGCCGCAGCAGCTGCGGATCGATGTAGCTGCCGCCCCGCGCATCCTGCCCGCCGGCAAGCTCCATCTGCACGTAGCGCGCCATGTCCCGGGCCGTGGACCAGGCGGCACCGGCCGGTGCCGTGCAGGCCAGGTCTTCCATGCGCATGTCGATGGCCCGCACGGCCCCTTCCATATCCGGCCCGTGAGCCAGCGCGCGATCGCTGTCGGGATGTGCGAATGTCGTCCGCTCCATGCCGAGCGGCACGAATACCTGTTCGTCCATGACCTGCGCGTAGCTCTCGGCCAGCCCGCGATCCGGCACCACTGCTCTCGCCGCCGCGTAACCGCCCAGCGCCACGAGCTGATTGCTGTACTGGAAGGTTTCACCGAAGCCGGTAGTCGGCCGGAGGTGGCGCAAGCCTGCGAGCATGCGCTCCGGGTCGTCGCCAAGTGCATGGAACGCCAATTCCAGGTCGTTGCGGGGCATCCCCGTGCTGGCGGATACCGTGTGATGCATCTCCATGCGGCGGGTCATCTGCGCATCCGCAAACGCGAAATCCGGCATCAGTTCGACCACGGGCGTGGACCATTCGAAGCGATCCTGCCCGATCAGGCGCGCCATCATCAGTGTGGTGAGCGCCTTGGTGCTGGAACCGATCATGAAACGGGTATCGCCTGTGACCAGTTCGGTCGTATCCACCCCGCACCGACCGAAACCGGCGCACTCGACGATGCGTCCGCCCTGCACCACGGCGATGGCCACGCCGGGAATATCCAGCGCCTCCATGCCCTCGCGCACGAACGCATCGATCGCCTGGCTGTCGCTCTCGCTCCACACCCGTGCCCTGCGGCTGGAAAGATCCTCCGCTGCAAGCCCTTCGGGGCGCCACGCCTGCATCAGTTGCGCGAGTTGGGCCATGCGGCGGTCCAGCCCGGCCGGGCTGGCCACGATCAGGTTCACGAAAGCCTTGCCATTCGCCATGCGCAGCGAGGCCAGCGCGATGTCTTCCTCGCGCCCCTGCACCCGGTAGACAAACTGGCAGGCACGCTCCCAACCTGCCGCGGCCGGAACCTCCTGCGCGTGGCGCGGCTCGAGTTCATAGGGCTGCGTGAGCTTGCTCCAGGCCGTGGCGGCGATATCGGCATCGGGCGCCCCGGACGGCAGCGGCAGGATGGAAGAAGTCTCTGGAATACAGAGGCTTGGCACTGCAGCGGTTGGCTTTTCGACCATGCTTGCATCGTCCATAATGTAAATGTAAATTCACATTAACATTTAGCTCGATTCTTGTCTATCCTATGGCCATGGAAAATGACGATATCGACCTCAAACCCCAGCAGGAACGCAGCCGCCGCACGCTCGCGTGCCTGATCCAGGCCACCGCCATGACCCTGATGGAACACGGCCTGGAGGGCGCCACCATCCCGCGTATCGCGGAGATCGCCGACGTCGCGCCGGCGACGGTCTATCGACGCTTCAAGGACAAGAAAGACCTGCTGCGCGTCGCCATCCTGCAGATACTGGAAAGCAGTAACGTGGCGAACCGCGTGATGCTGGTTAAGAAGCTCACCTGCCCTTCCCTGGCCGAGGCCGCGCGCAAATTTGTCGAGATCAACCTATTGCAGTTCCGTAACAATGGTCAGCTCATGGCGTCGATCAAGCAATTCCTGGAATCAGACGACGCTCCGGATTTCGTCAAGGACGCTCGCCGAGCCATCGGCGTCAATGTGGATCTGGTGATCAATACCCTGCTCACCTACCGCAAGGAGATCAATCACCCGAATCCGGAGCGGGCGATACGCATCGCGGTGCTCACGGCAAGCGGTGCTATCGAAGCCTTCTGCCTATCGACTCGTTCTCAGTGGGCCACGTTGCAACCGATAGAGGACGAGGAAGTCATAGCCGAGCTGACGCGTGGATTTGTCGCCTATCTCACGAGTAGCGCCTGACCCACCACCGGGTTATTACTTGCCGGCCGTCGCCTCAGGTTACGGGCTGCGGGCCTGGCAGGCCGCCTGAGCTCAGGGAAAGCCTTCACTTCGTAACGCGCCGGACTATGCTGATAGGCAAACCGGCCATCGGGCTGGAACGATAACTACGGGAGGCATCATGGCTTACGGAGTCGTTCACTTCTTTCCGGGTGGTACCAAAGAGCAGTACGAGGCATCGATCAGGGCGGTCCACCCGAGCCGGGACTCTCTGCCTGAAGGGCAGATCTATCACGCTGCCGGCCCTTCAGCCGGCGGCTGGACGATAATCGCCGTGCATCGATCGAGGGAAGGGTGGGAAGCGTTTCGGGATAACATCCTGGTGCCGAGGCTGAAGGCAGGAGTACCGGGTGGTTTCACCACACCGCCCGAAGAACAGGCGTTCGAGATCTACAACGAACAGCCATAAAGCGGCGTAGACCGGATGGATAGCCGGGAGCAGAGCAGCAACCCAAAGCGGATGCTGCTCTGCTCCCGGAGATTTTGCCCTGACCCTGAAGCCGCCGACGCTGCGCCGTCAGTCTAGGAAGCCGACCTCCCGTCGGCACCGACGATCTTCATGGCGCTGGCGACCATGCGCGAGACATCGCCGGTATCGGCCGGTACGATCATCACGTTGCTTTCCTTGGCGATGTTGCCCCACTGCTTGATGAAATCCTGCGCCACCTGCATCTGCATGGCCTCTCTCGCGCCTTGATCGGCCAAGGTCTTGCCGATGGTGGCCAGCGCTCCGGCCGTCGCCTTGGCCACGACTTCGATGGCCTTGGCCTGCCCTTCTGCACGCTCGATCTGGGCCTGCTTGTCGCCTTCGGCACGGTTGATCTGTTGCTGGCGTTCGCCCTCGGAGACGTTGATGGCCTGCTGTTTCTCGCCTTCCGACTGAGCGATCAGCGCGCGCTTCTTGCGTTCCGCCGTGATCTGCAGCTCCATCGCGCGGATGACTTCTTCAGGCGGTGTGATATCGCGGATCTCGTAGCGCAGGACCTTCACTCCCCAATTGATCGCGGCATTGTCGAGTTCGCTGACGATGGCCGTATTGAGTTCGGTGCGCGAGGAGAGCACATCATCCAGATTCCGCTTGCCGACATCCGAACGCATTATGGTCTGCGCGAGCTGCTCCACCGAGGAGAGCGGGTTCGAGGTGCCATAGGCGGCGGCCTTGGCATCGGTGATCTGCAAGTAGAGCACGCCGTCTATGGCGATCTGGGTGTTATCGCGCGTGATACAGACCTGCTTGTTCACGTCGATCGGCGTCTCGCGCAGATCGAACTTGTATGCGACGCTGTCGAGCACCGGGATCAGAATATTGAGGCCCGGCGTGAGTGTGCGGCTGTAGCGTCCGAGACGCTCCACGACCCAGGCGTGCTGCTGCGGCACGATACGCAGGGTCTTTGCCACCATGATAAGTACGATGAATGCCGCGACCACGGCGATGATGAATCCGATACTCATGTCTCACTTCCTTTGCATGATGCAGCGTCAGCTATGGCTCACGACGAGTCGATTACCCTTCCGTTGCTGAATGGTTAATGTCTGCCCCGGTTGTGGCGAAGGCTCACCCCCAACCAGTTCCGCCTCCCAGGTGGAACCCCGATACTGGACCCGCAGCACCGCCGGCCGCGCGCCGTCAACCGCCTGGACCACGCTTTCGACTTTTACCGTATTGCCCACGTCGTCGTTAGCGACCGCTTCCGCTTCCGGATTGCGCAAGCGCTTGCGCGCCCAGTGCGCCAGGGGCACGCCAAAAAGCACGATGACGGCGAATATGGAGATGCTCCACGTAAGGGCCCGATCGAAGGGCATGTCGCCGGGAAAGCCCAGCAGAGTGGCAAGCCCGCTGACGATGCCCGCCAGGGCGACCGGAATAAGATAGAACGTCAGCGTGTGGATCTCTATGAAGGTGGCGAGCGCACCGATAACGAGTAGCACGGTACCCAACAGGGTCAGGTGGCTCATAAGACGATACCTCGCAGGCGACAAATTCCGTTTCGATTCCGATCGACGGGCAGGTCGGAACGCTTCCGGCCCAACGCCTGCAGCCAGACCGTCACTGGTGTCTGACGTTTATCGGCGCTGAAACCCCCAATGCCCGAATCTTAGATGAGCTGCCAGAGCGAGTCCATGCTTGCGCCCATCGTGCTTAAAGGATGCTCGGGCCTGCGAAGGGCATCAACGCCAGCAGCCTGGAATCGGCAAGCGCGGCCGTGCGATGGCCCATGCCGGCCAGGTAATCCGGGTTCCGGGCGAAGGCGAGGAAATCCTGCAGCGAGTTTTGCTTGACGAGCATCATCAGATCCCAATGTTCATCTGCCGGCCCGATGAGATACGAACCGCCCTCGCCCAGAAACGACAGTTCGCCGCCGCTGCTCTCAAGAAACGGCAGCGTGTGGTCGATGTAACGCTGGTAGGCTTCCCGGCCCGACACGGTCGCTTCCCCGGCCAGTTCCGGATGCGCGGAATAATCCGCGGTCTCGCGGAAGCGCAAGAGATTCAGCATCACCACGCAGCCTTCGATCTTGCGCGAGAAGAGCGCGGCACCGGCGGCTTGCGTGGGTTCGAGATAGACGGGGTTCATATCCTGTTCCTGGGAAAGATCAGTGTCTAACGGGCCTGTTTGAGCAGGCTCGTGAGTTCGATAAAGCTGGCGAGCTGCTTCTTGCCGAGAGGCGCGGTGAGGTCGCCGGCCGCTGTCGAGAAGCTGGCCGACGCATCGGCGTGGATCGTTGCGCCGGCCCCGGAAAGCTTCACCAGGCTCATGCGGGCATCGCGCGGGTGCGCTTCCTTCTTCACCAGGCCAATCTTTTCCATGGGCTGGAGCAGCCGGGTGACACCGGATGCCGTCAGGCCCACGGCATCCGCCAGGTCGATGCGGCGCATCGTCTGGTCGGGCGCCGCCTCCAGCGCACGCAGGACCTGAAATTCGGAAAAGCTCAGACCGTGTACGGAAAGGCGCTGCTCGATGCGCTTGAGCCACTGGGCATACAGGGCGGCGAAGCCAAGCACGGCTTCGGCAGGAGCGGTATCGGATGGCATGACAATTCTCGATTACTCATTGAGCGCTCAAGTATCTATCAACTATCCAGTCGCTGTCAACCCGGCTGCCTTGCAGCGCGCGCGCTCAGTGCTGCCTGTGGTGGTGGCCGCCCTGCTCCATGGCCCGCATCATCTCGGGGCCGCCGGTACGCCGATAGCGCAGATACAGCCAACCGGCAGCCAGCAGCGCCAGGCCGTTTAGCGCGGTCGTGTAATTGAGGCTGAACGCGGCCTGCCCGACATTCGCATCCCGCACCGACGGGATCCAGCCCAGGGCACCGAAGAGATACTCCACGCCCAATGCTGCGAGCACCATGGCGATATAGAACGTCACCAGCAAGAACAGGCTCATGCGCAGCCCATAATACTTGCGAAAGATGTTGATGATGGGCGGGATGATGAGATCGCCGAAGATGAAGGCGATCACCCCGCCGAAGCTGATGCCGCCGTTCCACAGCACGGCCGCCAGCGGCACGTTGCCGATGGAACAGGTGAACGAGGCCATGGCGATCAGCGGGCCGATGATCGGCCCCCATAAACGACTGAGCGCCGGGTCGTTCACGAAGAATGCCGCGTGCCAGAAACTGGCCGGTACCAGCGCGCCCAGCGCACCGGAGATGAGCAAGCCCACCACGATCTCTTTCCAGAGCATGGACCAGTTCATCACGAAGTAGTGGCTGATCGAGGTCCAGCCCTCGGCTGAGGTGAGCCGTTCGCGCCAACTGCCTTGCTTGGCCATCGTGGCCATGCCGGCATGGCCTTCCATCTTTCCCTGCAGGCCTTTTTCGGCCTGCGCGCGCGCAGTCTGGACCAGCTTGGGCTTGAGCATGAAACGGTACATGACGACCAGCAACGCGATCATGATCGGCCCGCCGATGAATTCCGCTGCCCCGAAGCTCCAGCCCATGAGCACTACCAGCAATACACCCAGTTCGATGACCAGATTGGTGGATGCGAACTGGAAGGCCATGGCGGCCGTGAAGTTGCCGCCCTTGCGGAACAAGGAACGCGCGATAGCCACCGCGGCGTAGGAGCACGATGACGATGCCGCGCCAAGCAGCGATGCGCGGGTGATCGAGGCCGCAGAGGCATCGGGCATCAGTTTCTGCAGTTCGGCCTTGGAGACGAGCACGTCCACCACGGCGGCGAAGAGGAACCCGAGGATAAGCCCCCAGAGAATCTCCCAGCCCATCGCGGTGGCGAGATACAAGGCCCGGCCGACAGCATCAAGTACTGCGTGCATGTACCCTCCCAGAGTCATATCCGTTGGTGGACCAAAAACCCGGCCCCACCCTATTACACGGATGCAGCCCGTTCCAAATCGGACCCGCCATCCTTTCCAGCCCAGGCCGCTTGGCGCAGACCCGCGAATGCCGCGGAAGAATGCCAATTCCCTTTCCGACCGCACCCCGCCGCGACTACCCTAAATGCAGTAGAGCAAAATCCCAAGCGCGACCTATATTTAGGGTGCCGCGTTCCGTCGGCACAAAACTATAAAAAGGGGAATGAGCCATGTTTGCGAGGTCAGCGACAGCATTCGTGCTGGCGGCCTGTTCGCTATTGGCGGGCTGTGCCAGCACCACTCCGATCGACAAGCCCATCTGGCCGCAGGGATCCTCCGACGAGGTCCAGGTGCGCCAGTCCTTGCAGCAACTCGTGCGCGAACATCCGAACCTCAAGGTAGTGTTGCGCGTGCCCAACGTGACGACCACCGTCACCCAGTCGGCGCAGGCGCAGAACGCCAACAGCACGGCGCGTATTCTGAACAGCGCATATGACGAGATCGAGAAGAAGTTGTTCGAAGCCGGTTTCGTGGTGCGCGACCGGGCGCTGCTGACCAGCCTTCTCAGCAACGAGGGCATCGCCAGCTACAAAGAGATCCAGTCCCGCGTGGACACCGATCTCATCATCGATATCAGTTCCCTGCGCTTCAACCAGCCGGAAGACTGGGTCACCACCAAATCCTATCTTGGCCCCAGCGGCCCTGCCGTGCTGCCTTTCCCCTACGAGGATTATTCGATGGGAGAAGCCGTTGCCACGGTCGAAGCAAAGTTCGTTATCGTGGCCACCGGCGAAGTTGGCGGTATCGTGGATATGCATGTACCGATCTGCAGCAAGATCCCATGCCCGTTCACCTACTTCCAGGATGACTTCAACTCTACGGATGACCTCTATATTTCGGGCGCAGACAAGGACAGTGCCGCCTACGATCAGGCGTCACGTACGCTGACTTATATCTGGAAGACCGGCAGTGGACGCGGCTCGATCAACTATGCCGCCGGCGCGATAGGGGACAAGATCGCGAATATTCTCAAGGCGCAATAGAAGCAGGCTTTCGGACCGGAGCCCGCGGTGCTCCGGTCCGCAGGCCTCAAAGTATTTGGCGGACTTTCGCGGTAACCGTCAGCTCTTTGCCGGCGCGTTCTATCCGCAATTCGTGCAAGCTGCCCGGCTTGCCCTGGAGCGCCGTCATCGTCTGCGCCAAACTCGCGTGTGCGACGTCCCGGCCATCGACACCAAGCAGCCGATCGCCTACGCGAAGCTGCCTCAGTTCCGGAATTTTCGCCGCGATCACATAGCCGCCCGCTTGCGGTTCGAGGGTGACTCCGACCATGTCGATCGGTTTGTCTTCGATACCCGGAGCGCGCTTGAGATAGACCTGCCCCTTTGGATAATCGATATCGACGCGGAATGCTTGCAGCAGATTACCACCGACCGAACCCACCACCGGCTTGCCCGCAATCTTCGACATCCACTTCTCGTAGATGCCTGCGGGGCGCGATACAGCGCCGATGTCGTGCAGCTTGAACGGCCCCCACTGCAACGTGCCGATACGCATCATCTCGAGCCTCGGTTCGATAGAACCCATGAGCATGTTGGCCGGCCCGAACGCGCCGGGTACACGGGGCCAGTCTTGGTGCGCTTTACTCCAACTCTGGAGCAGCGCGGCGGATATCATGCAAAAGCGCCCGCCCGTATCGAGGAGAAAATCATGCGGGGCACCTTCCACCTTGAGCGTGACCACAGGCATGCCGCTCTTGCCAATATAGGTTTTGACGACTTGGCCTTCGGGCGCCAAGGCACCGGCCTGTGCGACTGTGAGTTGACGCCCGGGATAGTCGAAGACCACGTGATAGTTGCGCAGCATGTGGACCGGAAGCGCCCCGACCGCAGCAGTATGATCGAGCGTCTTGGGGCTATCCATTACGATGTATGCCTGCCCATCGCTCAGGTCGAGCCGCATCCCGCCCAGGCTGAGTCCAGGCACCGCGACCGGCGCGAGCCGCATACCTTGCTCACGGAACGCCTTGCCGCTCGGTTTGAGGCCCAGGCGGGTGGCGAAATCGTGGCTCAAGAGGATCGCGCCGCCGCCCGTATCGAGCCAGAAGCGACCCTGCTCCGCATGTCCTTGCGGGCCGGCAACTTTGATATCCGCATAGGGCCGGTTGAGTTCGAGCTTCAGCGGGACCGTGACCGATTGCGGGGTCGCGGCAAAAGCTGCATACGCGAACAGCGTGCAGAAAGCACCGTACAGCCGGATCGCGACGGATCGTGCGTTTGTTCTTTTCATGGTCAGCCTGTTAGGTAAGTGGTGCGTATCAGAGTCGGGGCATGAGATGCTCGAGCAGCGCGGCCACCTGGTCCATACCGCGACGCAGGTTGGCTTCTATCTCGGCATGGATGCTGCCCTCGCCCCGGCCCGCACCCCAGTTCGCGATGACCGCACAACAGGCATAGCCGAGCCCGAGTTCGCGCGCGAGCGCGGCTTCCGGCATACCCGTCATGCCCACCATGTCGCAACCGTCGCGCTCCAGGCGGTCGATCTCGGCGGCGCTTTCCAGGCGCGGACCCTGCGTGGCGCCATAGATCCCGTGATCGACGAAGTCGAGCTTGCCTTCGCCCGCGGCCGCCACCAGCAGGCCGCGCAGTTCTTTGTCATAGGGTTCGGTGAAATCGATATGCGTGACTTCTTCCAGATCCTGCTCGAAGAAGGTGTGCGCCCTGCCCCAGGTGTAGTCGACGATCTGATCCGGGAAAGCGAGATAACCGGGCTGCATCTGCTTGCCGATGCCGCCGACCGCAGCGACCGCCAGCACGCGCTTCACGCCGATGCTCTTCAGCGCCCAGAGGTTGGCACGATAGTTCACCTTGTGCGGCGGGATCGTGTGGCCATAACCGTGGCGCGCCAGGAACACCGCTTCGCGCCCGCAGATCTCGCCGTGGGTGAGCGGGCCCGAGGCTTCGCCGTAGGGCGTGTACACCACTTCGCGCCGGGTGATGCTGAGCGATTCAAGCCGGGTCAGGCCGGTACCGCCGATGATGGCAAGGTCGGTCATCTATGCATGCTCCGGGTCGTCGCCCGCGAGCGCGTAGATCGCGGGCAGGTTGCGAAGATAATGCCGGTAATCCATGCCGCAACCGAAGACGTAGCGGTCGGGCACTTCGAGGCCGACAAAATCGGGCGCGTAATCGCCGTTGGCGCGATCGTGATCCTTGCGCACGAGTACGGCCGAAAGGACCTCCTGCGCACCAGCCTGATGACACGCCTTGGCGATCGCAGCCAGGGTTATGCCTTCGTCGAAGATATCATCCACCAGCAGCACGCTGCGCCCGGCCATCGGCGTGCGCGGACGCGCGATCCATTCCAGATCGTGCCCCAGGGTCTCGCCCCGGTAGCGCGTGGCATGCACGTAATCGAGCTCGAGCGGGAAGTTCAGGCGGCTCACCAGCCAGGTCGTGGTCATCAGCCCGCCGTTCATCACGCACAGTACCAGTGGGTCGCTGCATTCCAATCTCGCTGCCACCCCATCGGCCATGGCATCCATGGCTTGTTGTACCGCCTGCTCGGAATGGAGCAGATCGGCGCTGTCTCGCACGGTTTCGATCTCGGCGGGCGTCGGGCGCTGACTCATGCGCTTGTCTCCGGCGCACTCTGTGCACCCTGTAACGCAAGCCCTTCGGGCATGTGTAGCGTACGCGTCGGGAAGGCGATCTCGGCACCATGACGGGCCACGATATCGGCGATCTTCAGCAGCACGTCTTCCTTGACCATGTGGTATTCGCCCCACACCCGCGTGCGCGTGAACGTGTAGATGAACATGTCCAGCGACGAGGCGCCGAAGGTGGTGAAGTTCACCATCAGGGTGCGATCCTGGTCGATGCCTTCGTGCGCCTTGAGCATGGCGCGCACATCTTCCAGCACCGCGGGCATCTGCGCGATATCGTCGTAGCGCAAGCCGATGGTCTCGAAGATACGCCGGTTGGTCATCCGTGAAGGATTCTCCACCGTGATGTTGGTGAATATCGCGTTGGGTACGTAGATCGGGCGCAGTTCGAACGTGCGGATCACCGTGCGCCGCCAGCCGATCTGCTCGACTGTGCCTTCGATCTCCCGGTCGGGCGAGCGGATCCAGTCACCCACCGCGAACGGCCGGTCGAGATAGATGGTGAGTCCGCCAAAGAAATTCGCCAGCATGTCCTTGGCCGCGAAGCCCACGGCCAGGCCGCCGATGCCGCCGAAGGTGACCACGCCCGTTATGCTGATGCCCAGCGTCTGCATCGCCACGAGCACGGAAGTGATGATCACCGACGCACGCAGCAGCTTGCCGATCGCCTCGACGGTGGTGCGGTCGATATGCTGCCCGGCTCGCTCGCGCGAGGCGATCAGACTCTCTTCCATCGTACGCACGAAACGCACCGCGAACCAGGCGACAACCGCGATTATGGCAAGGCTCCGAGCCTGCGGTACGAATTCGAATACCGCAGCATCCGTGCGCTGATAGATGATGGTGGCGGCGAAGCTGATGCCAAATATCCAGATGAGTGCCGAGAGCGGCCGCGTGAGAGCGTCGATCAGGGCATCGTCCCAGAGTGTCTTCGTCCGTTGTGCACGCCTGTACATGCCGCCCAGGACACGCCGCTGGATAAAGTCGATCAGCAAAGCCACGAAGATGATCACGAAGACTTCGATTATCCAGCCGATCTCGCCGGGCGGTTGACCCAGCCACGATTTGATGAAGTCCAGATTCATCCGTTCCTCCGTCTACAGGTCAAGTTCCAGACCCTGGTTGGATGCATAGCGTTCGATCTCGGCCACGGCATGGCGCCATTCGCTGCCCGCCATGAGTGTGGCCCGGCCCAGGCCGCCGCGCCCGTGCAGGCGCGCCAGGCGCATGTGCGAGACCGGATCGTCGTATTCGCGCAGCCCGTCCAGCACCGAGAGCACGGCGCTACGATCGTTGCACAGCGGCAGCATGTCGCAACCGGCCGCGAGGGCCGCCTGTGCGCGATCCAGGTGCGAACCGAGCCCGGCCGCGCCCTCCATGCTCAGATCGTCGCAGAACACCGCGCCGCGAAAATCGAGTTCGCCGCGCAGGATCTCGCGGATCCAGCGCGCCGAGAAACTGGCGGGCAAGGCGTCCACTTTCGGATACACCACATGCGCCATCATCACCGCCGGCAGACCGGCGCGGATCAGACGCTCGAACGGTCGCACATCGCTCTGCATGAGTTCGACCAGTGCACGGGGATCTTCGGGCAAAGCCAGGTGTGAATCAGCCTTCACCCCGCCATGGCCTGGAAAATGCTTGCCGGTCGCGGCCATGCCCGCGCGGCGCATACCGCGCATCCAGGCCTGGCCGAGTTCGGCCACGGCCTCGGCCTTGCGGTGCAGGGCGCGGTCACCGATCACGCCGCTCACGCCATAATCGAGATCGAGCACGGGTGCGAAGCTTATATCGACATCCACAGCGCGCAGTTCCGCCGCCATAACCCAGGCCGCGAGTTCGGCGTAGCGCAGCCCTTCCGGATGTGAACGATCGTAGATCTGCCCCGCCAGCCGGGCCGCAGGAAGCTGGGTGAAACCTTCGCGAAACCGCTGCACGCGCCCGCCTTCCTGGTCCACGGCGATGAGCAGGCGCGGTGCGCGCAGGCCATGCACCTGGCCCAGCAGCGCTTTGATCTGTTCGGGCGATTCATAGTTGCGCGCGAAAAGGATGAGCCCGCCCACCGCCGGGTGCATCAGCACCTCGCGGTCTTCCGCCGCCAGCACGGTGCCGGCTATATCCACCATCAACGGTCCCAGGCTCATGGGTTCACGCCTCCTGCGTCCAGTCCCGGTACGGATGCTGCGCCAATGCCATATTGTAGTAGCGTTGCTCGTCCGTCACCTCCCGCCCCAGCCAGGGCGGGCGCGCGAAAACCTCTTCCTCGTGGCCGAGTTCGATCTCGGCAACCACCAAACCGGCGTTCGCACCCTCGAACAGATCGACTTCCCACACGTGCCCTTCCCACGGCACCCAATGGCGCACCTTGCTGATACTGCGTCCGGCACAGAAACGCTCGAGCAGAGTCGTGGCATCGGCGAGCGGGATGGCGTATTCGAACTCCAGGCGTTTCCGCCCGAGCTCCGCACTCTTTATATTCAGCCAGGCTTCACTGCCCGCCACGCGCACCCTTACCGAGCTTGCCGGTCCGGTCTCGAAATAACCCTGAGCCATGGCCTGCGAACGCTCCACGGCACCGCGCCAGCTGTCGTCGGCGACCAGAAACTTGCGTTCGATCTCGATAGCCACGGTCTTCAGCCTTTGCGCTTGAACACGGCGATGGATTCGACGTGAGTGGTATGCGGAAACATGTCCATCGCGCCGGCTGCTTCCAGTTTCCAGCCCAGCTCGTTCACCAGCACGCCGGCATCGCGCGCGAGCGTGGCCGGATGGCAGGAGACATACACCATACGCCTGGCGCCGGTGCGGGAGAGGAACGGCAGTATCTCACGCGCCCCGGCACGCGGCGGATCGAGCAGGATGCGATCGTAAGCGCGCTTGAGCCAGGCCGCTTTCGGTTCAGGCTCAAACAGGTTGGCGGTGTGAAACGTCGCATTCTCGATGCCGTTTCGCGCGGCGTTCGCACGCGCCCGCTCCACCAGGGCGGCATCGCCCTCCACGCCGACGACTTCCCGAGTGCGTCGCGCCAGCGGCAAGGTGAAGTTACCCAGCCCGCAGAAGAGATCGAGCACCGAGTGATCGGGCCCCGCTTCGAGCAGCTCTGCCGCCAGGCCGACCATGGCACGATTGATCTCGGCGTTGATCTGCACGAAGTCGGAAGGCTCGAATTGCAACTCGACTGCGAAATCGGGGATGGCATAGGTGAGCGGCGTGGCCGCATCGAGTGGCGCCACGGTATCCGGCCCGCCTGTCTGCAGATAAAACTCGACCGCGTGTTCACGTGCGAATACACGCAGGCGTTCGACGTCTTCCACCGACGGCGCCTGCAGGACACGCAGCACCGGCGCCACCGCGCCTTCGGCCACCGCCACCTCGATCTGGGGCAGCTCTTCTTTGATACTCAGGCTCTCGATCAGCCGTGCCAGCGGTTCGATCAGCCGGCCCACCGGCGCTGAGAGGATCTCGCAACTGTCCATATCCGCCACGTACGGCGCATCGGCCTCACGGAAGCCGACCAGCACCCTGCCCTTGCGGCGCACATGGCGCACGCTCAGGCGGGCGCGGCGCCGGTAAGCCCATTCCGGCCCGGTGAGTGGATCGAGTACACGCGCAGGCTGGACGCCGCCGATCCGCTCCAGGTTATCGAGCAGCGAGCGCTGCTTGTACGCGACCTGCGCCGCGGGTGCGAGATGCTGCAGGCTGCAACCACCGCAGAGACCGAAATGGGGGCAGCGTGGTGCGACCCTGTCGGGGGACGCTTCCAGCACCTCGGTCGCGCTGCCTTCGTCGAAATCGCGCCGGCTGCGGGTGAACTCGCACCGCACGCGCTCGCCGGGCAAGGCGCCGCGGACGAAGACCGTCTTGCCGGCATGGCGCGCGATCCCGCGCCCATCGTGCGACAGCCCTTCGATAACCAGTTCCGCAGGCGCCGGCAGCCGCTTGCGTTGTATCGCCCGCTTTGCCATCAGTCGGCCATCTCCACTGGCTGCCAGGCGGCAAGGAATTCGTTGAGGTGTGCGCGCCCGTCCGCCGCCAGCGCCTCGCGCACCACCTCGCACTCGCGCAGATATTCTTCGCGCTGGAAGCGCCCACGCATGAGCTCGAAACGCAGATAGACCAGGTAGGTATTGAGGGCATCGGTCTCGCAGTAATCGCGGATCCGACCGATCTCGCCATCAAGCCACGCATCCCAGACCTTGCTGCCGTGCATACCCAGCTTGCCCGGCAGACCGAGCATGAGAGCGATATCTTCCAATGGCGCGTTGGCGCGCGCCTGGTAACCCGCCAACACATCCATGAGATCGGTGTGGCGCCGATGGTAGCGCGAGAGATAGTTGTTCCACTTGAACGACTGGTCGGATTCGCCCGTCTCCCAGTAGCGCGCCGCGGTGATGCCGTGGCGCAGCGCCCGGTAATGGAGCACCGGCAGATCGAAGCCGCCGCCGTTCCAGGAGACGAGATCGGGTGTGAAGCGGTCGAGGCCGTCGAAGAACCGGGTTACCACCTCGGCCTCGCCCGAATCCGGACCGCCCAGCGTCCACACCTTGAAACCTTCGCGGCTGCGCAGAGCGACCGAGATGGCGACCACGCGATGCAGATGCAATTGCAGGAATTCGCTCCCACCGGTCTGCTGGCGGCGCTGATGGAACATCACCCGGGCGACATCGCGGTCGTCAAGGTCGCTGAGACCATGGATACGGCGGCCGGCTTCCACGTCCGGGATGGTCTCGATGTCGAATGCCAGTACGTTCATGCGCGATCGGGCTCCCTGTCTCCAGCGGCGGCTTCGAGCGGCCGCAAAGCGCAAGTTTAACAAAGCGCTCCGATGCAGGCTTCAGTGTCCCGTCAACCCTCCATTATCGGGTGCAGCGTTCCTGTGGTGTTTCGCCGCAAGGCGCGGTGCGCAGGGAATGGTCATTCCCTTGTCAAGCTCCGCAACGCCGCGGCGGGACGCCACAGGGGCGCCCGAAGGGGTTGGTCTGTCCGCGTCCATGGCGGCGTTGCGCCTCTTGGAAAGGACTATGGCCATTCCCTGCGAGGCGCGCCTTGCCCTGGACGCGGACATACCAACTGAACCCGATAATGGAGGGCTGAAGGGACACTAGGCGCTTTGACCAACCTCGCAAAAAGCCTCAAGATTGACCGACTCCCCGGTAGCGATTCCAGAAAACGATGCAGAAACATAGCCTTGCTCGACGACGCACAAGAATCGGCGCCATCGCCGCCCTTGCCGGTTTCGTCTGTCTGTTCAGTCCGTTCCGCGTGTTGGCGCTCACGGCCACCTATCCCACCGAACAGGACCTTCTCGGCGACCTGCCCGTGGTCCTGTCGGGTTCGCGTCTGAACCAGCGCGTGGATGCCAGCCCGGTCGCGATCACGGTGATCGATCGCGAGATGATCAAGGCCTCCGGCGCGCGCACTATCGAAGATCTGCTGCGCCTGGCTCCAGGCATGATCGTGGGCCACGACAACGGCACCCTGCCCTTCGCCACCTACCACGCCATGGCCGACCGTTACGCCCGGCGCATGCAGGTGCTCGTGGACGGGCGCTCCGTCTACAGCCCGATCTTCGGCGGCGTGCCGTGGCCCGACCTGCCGCTGGCGATCGACGACATCGAACGCATCGAGATCATCCGTGGTCCCAATGCGGCCGCCTACGGCGCGAATGCGTTCCTCGGCACCATCAGCATCACCACCCGCAGTCCGGGCGAATCCATGGGCGGGCACGCCAAGCTGCTGCTCGGCAACGACGGCATCAATCAGACCGAAGCCGGCTATGCCGCCAGCAACGGGCCGGCAGCCTACAACATCACCGCCTCTACCTGGGGCGATAACGGATTCAACAGCCCCATCGGCGAGACCGACAACAAACAGACTCGCTTTATCACCGGCGCGATCAGTCTCGCTCCGGATACGAAGAGCCACTGGAACTTCGACTTCGGCATCTCTTCCGGTTCGCGCACCACGGGGCAGGCCGGCCTGCTTACCGAACCTCCACACGGCCTCGGCCATGGCTATAACTATCAGCAGCTCAAATGGAGAGGCGGCGCGGACCCGGACAACCAGTTATCGGTAAATTTCTACCGCGAACAGAATTTCACCGAGAGCCGCTTCGATACCTTGCCGCTCGCCGTGCTGGGTGGCGCTACTGCCCCGCTCAACTACGATGCCAACGGTGTTCGCTACGACCTGGAAATGCAGCAGACGATCTCGCACAGTGCCGACCTGCGCACCGTGTGGGGTGTGGGCGGGCGCATCGACGCGGTGCGCTCGTTCTCGTACCTGGGTACACCTGACGCGCTCTACAATCACGAACAGCGCCTGTTCGCGCACACCGAATGGCATATGACGCCGAAGCTGCTCGGCAACGTCGGCGCCATGCTCGAGCATGAAGACATCGGCGGTACGCAGTTCTCGCCGCGCATCGCGCTCAACTACAGCTTCACGCCGGAACACACTGTACGCGTCAGCGCGTCACAGGCCGACCGCACTCCGGTAATCATCGAGCAGATGGCGAACCAGCGCTTCGCGGTAGGACCGGTATTCGACCAGGTGCTGCTCAGCAGTGGCGGGCTCACCCCGGAGCATATCGATTCCTATGAGATCGGTTACGTCGGCCAGATCGGTAGACAGGACCTGTGGCTGGATACCCGTCTGTTCCGCGACGACATCCGCGACCTGATCACCTACTTCGACATCCCTTACCCCGACGTCAACGGCAGGGCACAGGATTTTCGCAACCTCGACCGGCTGACCGTAAAAGGCGCCGAAGCACAGCTCAACTGGCGCTACGGCAACAGCTGGCGCGTAGTCGGCAACTACGCCTATACCCTGCTCCACAGCACCAACTACGACGAACACTATGGCGAGAGCGGGCCGCGCCACAACCTCTCCATACTGGTCATCCATCATCTTGCCAACGGCATGGATCTCAGCGGCGCCTATTACTTCATGTCTTCCTATGTCGGGCTCGATACCGGCAACAACATGGGTCCGACGCGCCGGCTCGATCTGACCTGGCGCACGCCCATCGGGCCACAACACTGGGACATGGATCTGGCGGTGACGGTGCAGGGGGCCACGGGCAGCTATCTCGATTTCCGTCAGAGCAACGTCTTCGACACCCGGGCATTCGCCCAGCTCGACTGGCATTTCTGAGCAGGGAGCGGCAGGGAAAGCCATGAACACGCAGCTCAAACACAGGCGTCCGGACCGGGGTAGCGCCCGCTGGCTTTCGTGTGCCTGCGTGTTGTTGCTGATGCTGTGTGCGGCACCCGCGCTGGCACAGCAGGAGCTGCGCGTGCTCCTGGTCATGAGCGGTTCCGGCGGGCCCTATGCAGCCTTCCAGCAGGCATTGCATGATTCCCTGACCGGACGCGCGCCGGTGGTGAGGATCGAGGCCACCGCTCTCAACGACGACAACACACTTGGCAAAGAGGTACTCTCGAAGCTGGATAACGAAGACCTGGTTATCGCCGTCGGCACGCGCGCGACCGCCGCCGTGCTTGCCCTGCCCTCGCACCCGCCAGCACTGAGCGTGCTGGTGCCGCATGTGACATTCCAGGCCCTGGCCAAAGGCCCTGGCGCGCACCACGGCACGGCGGCGATCTTCCTCGACCAGCCGCCCGTACGCTATCTGGCGCTCGCCCGCATGCTGTTGCCTGAGATGCACACCGCCGGCGTGGTCTACGGACCGTCTTCCGCGCAAGAACAAGCCGTCATGGAACGCGCCGCCCAGCGCATGAAGATGACGCTGCATGGCGAGACCGTAAGTACCGATGCCGTCGATGCACCACTGGATGCATTGCAGGCGGTGCTCGATGACAGCCAGGTGCTCATCGCTCTGCCGGACCCGACGATCTACAACCGCTACACCATCCAGGGTATCCTGCTCACCACCTTCCGCCACCGCGTTCCAGTCGTGGGTTACTCGGCTTCCATGCTCCATGCCGGCGCCACCGCAGCGATCTATTCCAATCCGGAACAGATCGCGCAACAGGCCGCGGAAGATCTCGGCACCATCCTCGCGCAGCGGGGCCGCTACCGCAGCTACCCGCGCTACTATCACATCCGTTTCAATCGGGTGGTGGCACGCTCACTGAATCTGACGGCACCGGACGAAGCCAGCGCGCCGATCCTGATGAAAGACCTGGAGGGGAGCGATGCTCGCACGCCTGGGAATCCGTAGCCGGGTACTTCTCGTCGCCCTGCTCCCGGCCGCGGCGCTGGCGATTTTGCTCGGCATCTATTTCGTAACCACCGGCGTGAACGACCTGAAGAAATCGCAGGCGACGGTCGGCCGCGCGGTCGCGGCGGAACTGGCGCCCGCCAGCGAATATGGCGTGTTCTCCTCCAACCAGCGCATCCTTCGCCGCCTCGCTCGCGCCGCCCTGCGCGAAGGTAACGTAGAGAGCGTGGAGATCACCGACACCGATGGCAAGGTGCTCGCCAGCGCGGCACGCAGCCAACCCATGGTACCCGCCTGGCAGCGGCGCCTGACCGCGGTCTTGCGCACCTACGACCCGACTGCCGCCCCACTGCGTTTCCGGGTGCCGATCATGCTCAGTGCCGCGGATGAAGATGCGTCAGCGCAACTCTATGAAGGTGACGCAAACCAGAGCGATGCCTCCGCCCAGACGCTGGGCTGGGTCTCGGTCACCCTCTCAGAACACGAGCTGGCGTACCGAGAGGCGGAAGTCATCCTCAAGGGCACGCTCATCACCCTGCTCGGGCTCGCCGCGGCATTGATCCTGGCGCTGCGTACCGGGCGTACAGTAACCCAACCGATGGAAAAAATAACCGAAGCGGTTACGCGAGTCAGCGACGGCGAACTCGAGGTACGCGTCAGCGAAAATTCCATCGGGGAATTGGGCATGCTCGAGCGCGGCATCAACGAGATGGCCGGTGCTATCCAGCGCGCGCAAGCGAGCTTGCAGGAACAGGTGGACCGCGCCACTGCCGAGCTGCGCGAGACCCTGGAAGCGGTCGAGATCAAGAACGTGGAACTGGATCTCGCGCGCAAGCGCGCGATCGATGCGAACAAGGTCAAGTCCGAATTTCTGGCAAATATCAGCCACGAGATCCGTACCCCCATGAATGCCATCCTCGGTTTCACCGAACTGATGGCCAAGACACCGCTCGATCACGATCAGCGCGAATACCTTTCCACGATCGAAGCTTCTGCTGATTCGCTGCTGACGCTGCTCGAAGACGTGCTCAATCTCTCACGCATAGAAGCCGGTCGCGTGACGGTCACTCGCAGTTCCTTCGCGCTGTGTTCCATGATCGAGGACGTCGTCACCCTCATGGCTCCCGCCGCGTTCACCAAGGGTCTCGAACTTGTCGACGACCTGCCGTGCACGCGCGAGATAAATCTTATCGCCGACGGCTCCAAGCTGCGTCAGATCGTCAGCAACCTGCTGAGCAACGCGATCAAATTCACCGATCATGGCAGTGTGGCGATCCGGACCCGGCTGGAGATGAAGGATGACGACCGGGCACAGTTGAAGTTGAGCGTGGAGGATACCGGGATCGGGATCGACGAGACCGGCAAGAAGCGGCTCTTCCAGGCCTTCGGACAGGTAGATACATCCGCCACCCGCGGGCACGGCGGTGTGGGTCTGGGCCTGGTGATTTCCAAGAAGCTGGTGGATACCCTAGGCGGCGAGATGGAATTCATCTCCTCCCCAGGCAAGGGCAGTTGCTTCACCATCACCTGCCCGGTCGAGCTCGATCGCGCCGCGCCAGCTTCCGATTTCCCGCGCCTGCCGCAAACACGTGTGGCGCTCTATGACGCCTCGCCGCTGTCAGCCGGCGTGCTTGAGCGCCGCTTGCAGGACTGGGGCTGCTCTGTCGCCCTGTTCTCGCGCCTGGATCAGTTGGTTGACGATTTCAGCCGCGCAGCGGAACACGGGCGCCCCTTCGATATCACGATCCTCTCGCTCAGCGAAATCGATGCGCGCTTCCCGGAAAACCTGCATGCCCTGTGGAAAGACCTGCCCGAACCACCGCGTCTTATCGCCCTCGTGGCCAGCCCCGATCGTCTGACCCAGCGCCGCATCGCGGCCATCGTTGGCGGCCCTTGCCTGCCCAAGACCGCCAAGCGCGCCACGCTCTATCAGGAACTGGCGGCAACGCTCACGCGCCCGCTCCAGACTGAATCCGCCGGCAGTGAGCGCAAGAGCTCCGCGTCGGTCCATCTCGATGGCAGCCGGTTATTGCTGGTGGAAGACAACCGCATCAGCCGCCGCCTGGCCAGCGAACAACTCAAACGACTTGGGGTGCTGATCACGGAAGCCGAAAATGGCGCCGAGGCGATCGCGCTGGCCGACTCGCGACCGGATCTGATACTGCTCGACCTGCAACTGCCGGACATACCCGGTATCGAGCTCGCTCGCAAGCTGCGCGCGATTCCCGCCCTGCGCGATGTCCCTATCTTCGCGTTCACTGCCGGTGAACCCGAAGATGCCGAAGCGCTCTATGCGGCCGGCATCGACGACATCCTGCTCAAACCGCTGAGTGCGGAAAAACTGCATGCCGCCTGCGCCGGCGGTCGCCGCGAGATCGGCAGCGATGCAGAAGACTCGAGCGCCGATCCGAACTCAATCAAAGCGGCGCTCGACGCGCTAGAACCCGACATACGCGAGATGCTGGTCGAAGACCTGCCCGCGCAATTGCGTGATATCGACCAGCTGCTGGTCAGGGGAGACCTGACCGCGGCCAGAGATGTTGTGCATACGCTGCACGGCAGCGCCGCTTTCTGCCGCCTGGAAGACTTGCGCGAGGCGGCTGACGCGCTGGAATCGGCATTGATCGCAAAAGACGAACAGCCCAGGCTGCAGACGCTCTTCGAGAGGCTGAAAGTGAAAGCGCGATTGATAGTTGCGGAGCTCCAACGCGGCACTGGACCTGATTCACAAGTGAATCAGGTCTGACATCGCCGCCGTAGCCGACCGGGAAGATACTTCAAATGAGGTAATCGAAGCCCGCGCTGACGAGATCGTCGATCACCTTACCCAGGCCGAGAATCTACTGAGCGAAGCGACGGCCATGCTACGCGAAATCGCGTCGAGCGATCCCGACCAGGCGCGGCGCGAATCATCCGCGAGTGCACTGAAAAAGATCGATATGGCGACCAATCTGTTTCAGATTGCCTCGATTTGCCAACTTCCTGATTGGAACGTGCTCTAAGTAAAGCTAAACGTCCGCTGTCATAAACAGCCAGGATTGTTGAGGCAGCGACCGGGAGGCAAGCATTGCCTCCCGTTCCTCCAATTGTTCCAGCCAGGCAGTCATATCATTCGTTGCGGAAACATCGCTTATGCTGAAGAAAAAACTTTCGACTCCGGAATTCCGCGAAAAGGTCGCGGAACATATGACCCGTCAACCCAAGGTGCCGGCCGGAGCGAATGCCGTCGTCCGTTCTCAGGGTATGACCGAGCGGCATGCCAAGGCACAGGCGCTTCTGGGTGAGGTTGCCACTACCCTTCGCGAGATTGCCGAGACGCATCCCGATGCCAAACAACGCGAAGAGGCCAAAGCCGCGCTGGAAGCGATCGAACAGGCACGGATCACCTTCAAGGAAACACTCGATCTGCAGAGCCAGGTCGTGGAAACGGACAGTTGATGTGACAGATTCCAAACTCTCAGACACGGTACAGCTTCGCCTTCGCCGTGCACGTACACTCGCGGTCAGTTTTGGCACTGATGGCCCTCTCGTTCACAATTTCCTGACCCGGCAAACGTTCGGCTGCAGTGGTCAGGCGCTTGAGCTGCTGGCAAAGCTGGAAGACTGGCACAGGCCGGACGAGATCTTTGCGCTGCTCCCCGACACTTCTTCTAGCAGCCTGGCGGAGGACCTCGCGCAGTTGCTCGAACTAGGCGGCCTGGTAGTCGAAGGATCGAGCCAGGATGAAGCGGGGGCTGCATATGATGAACACTGGCCGTGGGACGATGCGACCGGCTTCTATCATTTCGCCATCCGCGATGCCCGCTACGTCGAGAACGAAGAACTGAGCGCGCTCGTTGAAGACCGCCGCCAGGGGCCACCATCACCGCCCCTGCTTGCAACCAACCGGGGCCTGGAGACAGTACACAAGCTTCCCCAACCGGACATCAAGCTGGAACCGATGCGGACCATGCATGCACGACGGAGCCGGCGCAGCTTCGGACCGGAAGCCCTTGCCCTTGAAGATATTGCCCCCTGCCTCTTCGCCGGCCTTGGCGTTACGGGCGTCTATGATGGCGATATCGGACAGCAGCCATTCACCATGACGCCTTCGGGCGGCGCACGTAACCCTTTCGAACTTTACCTGTATGCTCCCCGGGTCAACGGACTGGAACCCGGCGTCTACCATTACAGCGGACTGGATCATGATCTCGGTCTGGTAAAACCGGGTTCGCTTGACATGCCGGGCCTGCTCGCCGGGCAACAGTGGACCGGGGACGCGGCCGCCGTGATCTTCCTCGTCGCGCATTTCAAGCGCAGCGCCTGGAAATACAGACAGCCCGGCGCCTATCGGGTCGTACAGATAGAAGCAGGCTGCATCGCCCAGAACATCCTTCTCACGGCGACCGCGCATGAGCTTTCGGCCGCCCCCTCCGGCGCCATGTACGAGACCAGGGTCGAAGCGGCGCTGGGTCTGGAGGGGCGCCCGGACCAGGCCGTCGCCTTTGCCGTGATGCTTGGAACCCGCACAGAGGACGATATCGACCGACTCACGCCCCTGTACCCCGCTTGAGTTTCTTCATTCTCCTGTACATCCGCCCATGATTTGTCATAATGATTATGTCTTGCCCCGCGCCGGGCATGTATCATGGAAAGAATACCGATGATAAAGAAGAAGTTGTCGACTCAGGAATTTCGGGACACGCTTGCGGATCACTATGAAAGGCAACCCGGATTGCTCCGTGGAGAAGAAGCTAGGAAGAAAGCCGATGGAATGGCGCAACATTATTCAAAGGGAGAGAGCTTGCTCGCGGACGCAGCCGCCACTTTGCGTGATATCGCCGACAGCCATCCGGACCCTGAGAAGCGTAAAGCGGCAGACATGGCCATCAAGAAGATGGATGATGCGGTCAACTCGTTCTGTGTCGCATCAACCTGCCACAGCTCCTCGTGGAACGTCGACGAAGCATAATCAGATAAGAACCGCTGAGCTCTTACGAGATGTTCCACCGAGAACATCGCACAGGATGCGGCATGTATATAGATTGGGCGCCCTGCTTGGCGCCCTCGTTCTTTTCTTGGCCGGCCCTGTTTCGGCATCGCCTAGCCCCGCCTCCATTCGACATGTGACACAGGATTGGACCCCATTCCGGGGACTTTCCACCATCGGCAAAGTCCACATCGGTGAAACGTTCGGCATCTATCAGGACAAAGAGGGCTTTGTCTGGATAGGCACGGGCAACGGCCTGATTCGCTATGATGGAACGCGGGCACTCAGTTTCCGCCACAGCTCGAAAGACTCATCCTCTCTCGCCGCAAACATAGTACGCGGCATCGCTCAGACCCCGGATGGGACCGTCTGGGTCGGAACCTACGGAGGCGGCCTGGACAGGTTTCGAGCCAAGTCCAAGGACTTCTTGGCCTATAGTCATGACGCCTCGGATCCTCAGAGCATAGGCAGCAACCGAATATGGTCTCTTCACGCGGACAGCGACGGTACTCTCTGGGTAGGCACATTCGACAACGGGCTGGACCACTTCGACCCACGGAGCGGGAAGATCACTCATTACCGCCATGACGACTCAGACCCCGGAAGCATCGCGGCGAATCGAATCAATTGCATCTTTCGGGACAGCAAGAACCGGCTCTGGATATGTACGCATGACGGTCTCGATCTCTGGCAGGGTGAAAAGAAGGGCTTTCGTCATTTCCGGGACGGGTCCCTGAGAGATAGCGGAGAGACTGGGCCTTTTCTGATCTGGTCCGCGACAGAAGACTCTCAGGGGCATATATGGGTGATGTCTGATCATCAAATATGGGTACTGTCGCCTGATCTCTCAACTTCCAGAGAAGTTACGTTCGCTCAAGGTCCGGAATCTCGTGATGCTCGGCTGCCACATACGCTTCGCCAGATCATTGTAGACAAGGCCGATAACGTCTGGGTGGCTACGTTGAATGGACTTTTTGAAGTACCTGCGGGCCAACACACGGCGCGGAGCTTTCGCCATGAAGCTTGGAACTCGCAGAGCATCCTCAACAATATGGTCTGGTGCATCATGCAGGATCGTACCGGGCTATTGTGGTTTGGTACCCTGAGCGGGATCGACACCCTGGATCCACGGGCGATGCGGATTACTTACATCACGTCGCGCCCGGACGAATCCGGCCTTTCCGGTACTGCGGGTACCGGGCTGCTCATCAGACCCCCAAATACAGCGTGGATTGCCACACAGCACGCGGTCCAGAGCCTCGACACGCGGACCTCCCAGATCACAACTCGTTTCACCCATATCGACGGCGATCCGACGTCAGTCTCGGCGGGCCTGATTGAGTCAATCGCCTGGTCTCCACCGGACGGCCTCTGGATAGGCACAGGTGACGGCGGCTTGGACAGGCTCGATGTCAAAGCAGGCCGCATAACGCACTTTGCCCGTGGGTCACCCGACCGGGCCTCATTGCGAAATAGAGAGATATTGTCTCTGTACGAGGATAGTCAAGGAACACTGTGGGTCGGTACGTTCAGCGACGGACTACATGCCCTCGATGCAAGTACTGGCGGGCCTTTGCCCTCTTGGTGGAATGACGCCTTGTCTGGCGCCTTGCGCAAGGCGCGAATCCTCTCGATAGCTCCTGACTCAATGGGCCGCCTCTGGGTGTGTACTGAAACTGCCGTATACATTCTGGACCTGAAAGAGCAGACGGTCCGCCGACTTCAGTTACCCAAGAAGTTCGACCCGGCGCGGACCCACGAACAGATCGTCTTCGCATTCACGGTTAACGGTCAATATCTCATCAGCACTCCCAACAGCATCCTCAGCGTGGACATGAACGACCGCAGCACTCTTGGCACCTTACACACCATTTCTGCGCCGTTCCTGGGTGGAGATTCAGCGGCACTGGATGCAGCTCAGGATGCGCAGGGCAATATATGGTTTGCAACCTACGATGGGCTCTACCGCAGCACGCCCGGAAAGAGTGACTATGTCCATTTTTCTCGAGCGCAGGGAATCCCTTTCACCCGGGTAGACTACATTGAACTACTTCCTGATGGGGACATGCTCGCACTCGGTCAGCGCGGTGCCTTCAAGTTTTCACCATCAGCGCTGCATCAACTGACCTATAAACCTAAAATCCGCATCACCGCGGCATCCGGCTATCGTGGCACCAGGATCATTAATAACCCGATAACAAATGACCACATAGACATTCCACCACAACAGATCTCGACCACGCTTCAGTTCTCCATATTCGATTATCGCGACCCGTCCGCGATGCATTACCGATACAGGCTGCTCGGACTGGATGATAGCTGGATAGATGCCGGCTCCTTCAATTCGGCAACGTATACCAATCTGGATCCAGGTGAGTACACCTTCCAGGTCCTAGGCGCCGATGCGGATGGTGTGTGGGCGCCGAAATCGGCCGACCTCAAGATCACTGTGCTCCCCCCCTGGTGGCGAACCTGGTGGGCCTATCTGCTCTACACGCTACTGCTCGTAGCACTGGTCGCCACCTATGTACTGCGCCAGCGTCGCAAGCTCGAACACGAGCGCGCCATATCTGCCCAGCTCCGCGAAGCGGACGCCCTGAAATCCGAGTTCGTGGAGAAACTGAAACACGAGGTGGCGACCGCGACGCGCGACCTGCGCGATGCACTGGAAGCGATGCGTATCAAGAACGTGGAGCTGGACGAGGCCAATCGGCGCGCGCTCGATGCTTCACGGATAAAGTCCGAATTCCTGAGCAATATGAGCCATGAGATCCGCACACCGATGAGCGGGATCCTCGGCTTTCTTGAACTGCTCGAACGCACCCGGCTCAAGCCCGAGCAGTCCGGCTATCTCGATGCCATCCGCCATTCGGCGGATTCACTGCTTGGCATCATCGACGACATTCTTGATCTCTCTCGCATCGAAGCCGGGAAGCTCGCCCTGGACGCGACGGCTTTCAACCCCCGTGATGTCATCGAGGGTGTACTGGAGCTCCTGGCGCCAATCGCTTATGACAAGGGCCTCGAGCTGGTCTGCGTGCATGAGCTACCGGCCGATGTGATATTGCGCGGCGACCCACTGCGCCTGCGCCAGATCCTGGTGAATCTTGCCGGCAATGCGGTGAAGTACACCAATGAAGGCACGGTCTCGCTCAACGCCTCCATCGAGCGCGAGACAGAGACCGGCGTCATGCTGCGTGTAGCGGTAACCGATACCGGCATCGGCATCGCACCGCAGCAGCAGGAGAACCTGTTCCAGGCCTTCAACCGCGGCGACATGGATGTGACGCGCCGCTATCGCGGCACCGGTCTGGGTCTGAGCATCTGCAAGATGCTGATCGATGCCATGCACGGCGAGATCCGCCTGCACAGCACCCAGGGGGTTGGCAGCACGTTCGAGATATCGCTTGAACTGCCACGAGAGCATCGTGCCCCGGCATCGCCGGAGGCACGCCCGTTGGAAGGGCGTACCACGGTGGTCTACGACCGCAATCCGGTGGCCCGGCGCGCGCTCATCAACGCATTGGAAAACCTGGGCCTGA
Organism: uncultured Pseudomonadota bacterium; assembly: GCA_963739695.1. Taxonomy (GTDB): domain Bacteria; phylum Pseudomonadota; class Gammaproteobacteria; order Natronospirales; family CAVUBB01; genus CAVUBB01. The sequence goes on from CAVUBB010000003.1 coordinate 153,701, forward strand.
TAGCAACCGAAACCGCGCGGCCGGCAGAGATTCTTGCCGCGGTCGCGGGGCAAGATTCCGGCAAGGCGTCCGCCGATATTCTCGTGGTGGGGCTCGGCACCGACGTGGAACGGGATCTAGAAGACATCGCAGGCGCCCTGGCCGCCCGCCCCGCCAAGCTGCCCACGCTCGCCCTGGTGAGCACCATGCGCCACGGCCTGTTGCGGGAGATCGGCGATGCCCTGGGTGTGGACGCGCGCCCAAAGACGCTGCGACTGGAACGTCTCAACGAGATCATCTGCGCGTTACTCAAAGTCGACCTCGCCAGCGAATCGCCGAAAACTCCTCGTGTCTCCGCGCGCACCACACCGGAACTCGGCACGCTGCTCAAGGGCATGCATATCCTGGTTACCGACGATAACCGCATCAATCGCACGCTGTTGGTGAAGATGCTCAGCCAAGCCGGCGCCGATGTGGAAGAATCTGCCGATGGTCGCGATGCTATAGAGAAATCGAAGACCGAGAGCTTCGATGCCATCCTCATGGACATCCACATGCCGGGACTAAGCGGAATCGAGGTGACACAATCGATACGGCGGCGCAACCAGACGGTGGCGATCATCGGCGTGAGCGCGAATGCGTTGCCCGAGACGAAGAAGACCGCGATGGCGGCCGGGACAGACGATTACCTGGTGAAGCCGGTGCGCGAGGCCGCCCTGATCGAGACGATCCTGCGCTGCGTGCAGGCGCGCAAAGACCGCCCTTCGGGCCCGACGGGCAGACTCTCCGACTAATCTTCCAGCACGGCGAAGGCGACGACCAGGCCCGCTTCGTCGGTGAGACTCACGTGCGCCCTGCGCCCACCCCGTTCGCGGCAGATCTTCTCCGCGCGCGGCGAGAATTCCACGCAGGGTTTGCCCAGCGGATCGGAATAGATGGTCACGTCGCGCACCCAGACGCCATTGGCAAAGCCCGTGCCCAGGGCTTTCACCACCGCTTCCTTGCCCGCGAAGCGCATGGCGAGGAAACGGATCGGGTTCTTGGTGCGCTTGAAATCTTCCAGCTCGCGCGCGCTCAGGATGCGTTCGGGCAGACGCGCACCGAACCGCTGATAGGCGCGTTCCAGCCGTTCGACCCGCATGAGGTCTGTGCCGATCCCGATGATCACGGCAACCGCGCCTTGTCCATGAGCGTACGCATATCGCGCACGGCGGCTTCGAGCCCCGAGATCACGGCGCGGGCGATGATGGCATGGCCGATATTGAGTTCGTTCAACTCCGGGATCGCGGCGATCTCGGCGGTGTTGTGATAGTGCAGACCGTGGCCGGCGTTCACCACCAGACCCAGATCATGCGCATAGCGCGCGGCCTCGGCGATGCGCGCCAGCTCCTCCGCCCTGCTGCCGGCATCCGGCGCATCGGCATAACGCCCGGTATGCAGCTCCACTACCGGCGCACCGACCGCTTTTGCCGCATCCAGCTGACGTTGTTCGGGGTCGATGAACAGTGACACCCGCACACCCGCCGCGGCAAGGCGCCTGCATGCCGCCTCGATACGGTCCGTCGAAGCGGCCACATCGAGCCCGCCTTCGGTGGTCAGTTCCTGACGCTTCTCCGGCACCAGACAGCAATCTTCGGGGCGCAGGGTCTCGGCGAAGGCCAGCATCTCTTCGGTTACCGCCATCTCGAGATTCAGCTTGGTTCGGAGGGTCTCGCTGAGCAGACGTACGTCGCGCTCCTGGATATGACGCCGGTCTTCTCTGAGATGCACGGTGATGCCGTCGGCGCCCGCACGTTCGGCGAGGGCGGCGGCTTCGACCGGATCGGGGTAGCGCGTGCCCCGCGCCTGGCGGAGCGTGGCGACGTGATCGATGTTCACACCCAGCTTGATCGGTGCTGGCTTCATGGAGCTGACCCCTTGCTGTGGGCGGCGGTTCGGGCGCACATTCTAACCGACTGCCGGCGCGCGGGCATGGTGCGCCTACTGGCGCGAACGCTCGTGCAGGGATTTCAGGACTTCACGCGTGCGCATCGGCCGCGGGCCCAGATACAGATCCAGCACCGTGCGCAACAGGCGCCGGGCGTCGCGCAGGCTCTCGGGGTCGTCCAGCTTTTCCGCGGCCAGCGCGAGCAGCGAGCGGCCCGGGATGGCGCCCGTCTCGCCCGCTCCCGTGGCCGGAAACAGGCCCTGCTCGGGCAGATAGACGTAATACGATGCCGGATCGAGCGCTGCGCCGCTATCGGCGACGGCATCGAGTACCAGGCCGTAGCCCAGCGCTTCGAGCAAGCGCTTCTCGAAGATGCGCAACGGGCGCGCGATGTCGGTCTCGCTGTTTTCCAGTTCGCCCAGCACGCGACCGTATTCGTCGAAGATCTCGGGGTGCGGATCGTGCGTGCCGAGCAAGCGCAGCAGGAGTTCGTTCACGTAGAACGCGCTGAGCAGGCTGTCGCCCTTGAGGCCGGAGATCATACCGCCGGGTTCGGCGCCGGTCAGCGTGCCCATCTCGCTACGCAGGCTCCAGGAGACCGCCAGCGGCTGGAAGGGCTGGAGGAAGGCGCGCTGCCTGGAACCCGCCCGGCGCACGCCCTTCGCCACGAGCGTGACGCGCCCGAACTGGCGGCTGAAGATATCGAGGATGCGGCTGCTGTCCCGAAACGGGCGCTGATGCAGGATATAGGCGGGCTGCAATTGCACCCGCTCGATGCCGCGGCTCATTGCTCGTAACCGAGCGTCCGCAGCAGGCGGTCGCTATCGGACCAGTCGTCTCGCACCTTGACCCAGAGCTGGAGGAAGACCTTGCAGTCGAGTTCGTGTTCGATCTCGTAGCGAGCGGCCTGCCCCACTTCCTTGAGAATCTGTCCGCCCTTGCCAATCACGATCGCCTTCTGCCCTTCCCGCTCCACCCAGATGGTGGCGCCGGCGCGCAGCAGGTTGCCCTCGCGTTCGAACTGCTCGACTTCCACCGCGATGGCGTACGGCAGCTCTTTCTCCATGCGCTGGATGAGCTTCTCGCGCACCACTTCGCCGATCCAGGCCTGGGTGCTCATGTCCGTGACCTGATCGGGCGGATACAACGGCCCGCCTTCGGGCAGGTTCGCTTCCAGTTCCTGGACCAGGCTCTCCAGGTTTTCGCCCGCCGTCGCCGAGAGCGGGACCACGAAGCGGAACGGATGCCGGGCCGCCGCCTCCTGCAGGAACGGCAGCAGCTTGCTGCGCGGCTTGATCTTGTCGACCTTGGTCACGATCAGCCCCACCGGCGCGCCTGACTGCGCGGCCTGCTGCAGGGCGAGTTCGTCGTCTTCGGTCCAGCGCCCCGCCTCGACCAGGAACAGCACGATATCGGCATCGAGGATCGCGGCGCGGGCGGCACGGTTCATATAGCGATTGAGCGTACGGCGCTCGCGCCCGTGCAGACCCGGCGTATCCAGGAACAACATCTGTGCCTTGGGCGTGGTGCGGATGCCCAGCACGCGCTGGCGCGTGGTCTGCGGCTTGTCGGAGACGATGCTGAGTTTTTGCTCCAGCAATGCGTTCAGGAGCGTGGATTTGCCCACGTTCGGACGTCCTGCAAGCGCGATGAAACCGCAGCGCAGATCCTGTTCAGGCGCCATCGAGCTGCTCCAGTACCGATTTCGCCGCGGCCTGTTCCGCCTTGCGCCGGCTGGTGCCGGTGGCGCTGATCGCAACCCCCAGAGCATCGACCTGGCAACGGATCTCGAAACGCTGGTCGTGCGCCTTGCCCGTAACCTCGACCAGCGCGTACTCGGGCAGCGCAAGGCCGCGGCCCTGAAGGAATTCCTGCAGGCGGGTCTTGGGGTCTTTGAGCTGCTCGACGGGCGGGAGTGTCTCCAGGCGCGCGCGGAAAAGCGCCTTGACGAAAGCGATGCCCGCTTCGACACCGCCATCTACATAGACTGAGCCGATCAGCGCCTCGAGCGCATCGGCGAGGATGGACTTGCGCCGGTGGCCGCCGCTTTTCATCTCGCCCGGCCCGAGTTTGAGATGCTCGCCGAGACCCAGCCCCTGCGCCAGGGCTGCCAGGCTGTCGCGGTTCACCAGATTGGCGCGCAAGCGGCTGAGCTCGCCTTCATCCAGGTCCGGCCAGCGCCGGTACAGCTCCTCCGCGATCACGAAACCCAGCAGGGCGTCGCCGAGAAATTCCAGGCGTTCGTTATTGGTACTGCCCGCACTGCGATGAGTGAGCGAGCGTTCCAGCAGGCCCGGATCGGCAAACTCATAGCCCAGGCGGGCGCAGATCCGGGAGGCCTCGGTCAATTTGCGCTGCCTACCTGTACCGTCTTGTCGAACGTGGCTACCAGAGAAAGATTGGCGATGAAGGGCACACGCGCCTCGTAATGCACGGTGGCACTGGTCTTGCCATCTTTCACCGCGAACTGGATGTCCTTGGACTGGATCACGCTGACATCGTTGATATCGAAACGCTTGTCGATCGAATCGCGCACCTGGTGCACGGATTCGGTGGCCGGTTCGTGCGTGAGATCGTCCATGATCGAAGAGATCGTGTAGTACTCCATATAGACCGGGAACAACCGGATCGCCACGAGAGCGACAAGCCCCGCGAAACCGATCACGATGACCCAGCCGATCATGCTCATCCCTTTCTGGTCATGTCTGGACTTCATGGCACTACCTCCAACCTCGATCAATTTATACTTTCGCCGATCCGGTTCCACAGGGGCGCATGATGCCAGCCCTGCCAGTTGAACCAGATGAACTCGGCCTTCCCTATCAGATCGCTCTCGGGGACATAACCCCAGTAACGGCCGTCGTTGCTGTTATCGCGGTTATCGCCCATGACGAAATAATGTCCGGCCGGCACGATGTACACCCCCTCCGGACCATCATGATACGGCAGGTTGAGCACCGGATGCGCGCGACCTTGCAGCGTCTCGCTCAGCTCTTCGGCTCCCGGCTGGCCCAGGCCGCGGTACGGCCCGAGATCGGAGACCGGCTGCTTCACCCCGTTAACGTACACCGTCTTGTCGCGATACACGATATGGTCGCCTGGCAGACCTATAACCCGTTTGATGTAATCTTCGCTGGGATTCACCGGATAGCGAAACACTACCACATCGCCCCGCTTGGGCTCGCCGACCGGCACGATGGTGGTACCCAGCACGGGCACGCGCAAACCATAGGCGAACTTGCTCACCATGATGAAGTCGCCCTTGAGCAGGGTCGGCGTCATCGAACCCGAGGGGATCATGAACGGCTGGAACACGAATGACCGCAACACGAACACCGCCAGCAGCACGATGAACCACTCGCGCCCCGCCTTGGCCCAGCCCAGCGCCGGCGCCCCGCCTTCCACCGCCCCATCCGCGGTCTGTTCGCCGGCGCCGGGGCCCGCGCGGCGACGCCCGATCACGCTGCCCGCCGCCCAGACGGCGCCGGAGACGGCGATCGCGCCCATCAGCGCCAGCGGATAGACCGTACCCAGATTCATTGCAGACTCCTGCCGATGCGACTCCAGTTGGGCATGCGATGCGGGAAACCATCGAGGTTCAGCCACACTACGAAGGCCTTGCCGACGAGGTTCTTCTCGGGCACGAAGCCCCAATACCGGCTGTCGTTGCTGTTATCGCGATTATCGCCCATGACGAAATAGCTGTGCGGCGGCACGTCGTATTCGCCTTCAGCACCCGCGCGCCCGGGCATGGTGAGTATCTCGTGCTCGCGCCCGTCCAGATCTTCCATGCGCAGGGTCACGCCCTGCACTTCGGGCCCGTAATACGGACCGAGAATACGCTGGGCCTCTTCATGCCCGTTGATGTACAGCGTCTTGTTCCGATAGACGATGTGATCGCCCGGAACGCCGATGATGCGCTTGACGAAATCGACCCGCGGATTGACCGGATAGCGGAACACCACTACGTCACCGCGCCGGGGCTCGCCGACAGGCACGACCTTGGTATCGGTTATGGGCAGGCGCAGACCGTAGGAAAACTTGTTTACCAGCACGAAATCGCCGATCAGGATGGTCGGGATCATCGAGCCGGTGGGGATATGGAAAGGTTCGGCGACGAATGAACGCAGCAAGAGCACGATCAGAAAAACCGGAAAGAACGACCGCGCATATTCGACCGGCCACGGTTCCCTCACTTCCTCGGCGGCATCCACCCCCGGTGCTCGTGCGCGGCGTCTCGGCGCCAGCCATATGCGGTCCAGCAACCAGACCAGACCGGTCACGAGCACACCCAGTACCAGGAAAGCCGCGAGATCGAAACTCATCTGTCTGCGTACCTCTCTGCCAACATTACTGTTTCAATCAGACGCGTGCCGCACCGGGAAGTTCTCAAGGTTCCCTTATTTCTTGCCGACCTGCAACACGGCGAGGAAGGCTTCCTGGGGGATCTCCACCGACCCCACCTGCTTCATCCGGCGCTTGCCGGCCTTCTGCTTTTCGAGCAACTTGCGCTTGCGCGTGATGTCGCCACCATAGCATTTCGCGGTGACATTCTTGCGCAGCGCCTTCACCGTGGTGCGTGCGATGATCTGACTGCCGATCGAGGCCTGGATCGCGACCTCGAACATCTGCCGCGGGATGATCTCTTTCATCTTCTCGGTGAGTTCGCGCCCGCGCGGGAAGGCATCCTGCCGGTGCACGATCACCGCCAACGCATCCACGCGATCGCCGTTGATCAGCACATCCAGTTTCACCAGCGGCGCCGCCTGGAAGCGCTCGAAGCTGTAATCGAAAGATGCGAAGCCGCGGCTGACCGACTTCAGGCGGTCGAAGAAATCGAGCACCACTTCGCTCATCGGCATCTCGTAGACGAGCGAGACCTGGGAACCGAGAAACAGCATCTTCTTCTGCACGCCGCGCTTCTCGACGCACAGGCTGATGACCGCGCCCACATGCTCCTGCGGCACCAGGATGTTGGCGCTGATGATGGGTTCGCGGATCTCGTCGATCTGATTCGACGGCGGCAACTTGGAAGGGTTGTCCACTTCCAGCAGCTCTGCGCCGGTAGTGAGCACCTGATAGACCACGGTCGGGGCGGTGGTGATCAGATCAAGATCGTATTCACGCTCCAGGCGCTCCTGCACGATCTCCATGTGCAGCATGCCCAGGAAGCCACAGCGAAAACCGAAGCCGAGCGCGGTCGAGGTCTCGGGTTCGAAATGCAGCGCCGCATCGTTGAGGCGCAGCTTCTGCAGCGCTTCGCGCAGACCCTCGTAGTCGTCGGACTGGACCGGAAACAGGCCCGCGAACACGCGCGGCTGCACCTGCTTGAAGCCCGGCAGCGGGTCGACGCAGGGTCGGTCGGCCAGGGTGAGCGTATCGCCCACCGGAGCGCCGTCGATATCCTTGATACCGGCGATAACGAAGCCGACATCGCCTGCTTCCAGCTCCTCTCCCGGGGTCATCTTGGGCGTGAACTTGCCGACCTTGTCCACCTGATGCGCACGGCCGGTGGACATCACCAGGACTTTCTGGCCCGGTTTGAGCTTGCCGTGCATGACCCGCACCAGCGAGACCACGCCGACGAAATTATCGAACCAGGAATCGATGATGAGCGCCTGCAGCGGCCCTTCCGGATCGCCCTGGGGCGGCGGCACCCGGCGCACCAGCTCCTCCAGCAGTTCCGCCACGCCTTCGCCCGTCTTGGCACTCACACGCAGCGCGCCGCTCGCCTCGATGCCGATGATCTCCTCGATCTCGGCGATCACCTTCTCGGGCTCGGCGGAGGGCAGATCGATCTTGTTCAGAACCGGCACCACCTCCAGCCCCTGATCGATGGCGGTGTAGCAGTTGGCCACGCTCTGCGCTTCCACGCCCTGGGCCGCATCCACCACCAGCAAGGCACCTTCGCAGGCGGCCAGCGAACGCGAGACCTCATAGGAGAAATCCACGTGCCCGGGCGTGTCGATGAAATTCAGTTCGTAGGTCTGGCCGTCGCGGGCCTTGTAGCGCAGCGATACGCTCTGCGCCTTGATGGTGATACCGCGCTCGCGCTCGAGATCCATGGAATCGAGCACTTGCGCCGCCATCTCCCGCTCGGTCAGTCCGCCGCACATCTGGATGAAGCGATCGGCGAGCGTCGACTTGCCGTGGTCGATATGGGCGATGATCGAAAAGTTGCGGATCCGCTCCATCGGGCGGCAGACTCCATGGGGTGAATGAGGACCGGAAGTCGGTCAGGGTTGAGGCTCTATTAGGTATTTACTATCAGACAGTTAAGTGATTTATATAATGTCAATTCTACTTCAGGCCGCACCGACCCAAGGCGCATTATACCTGTGCACCGGCCCGCATTGGGGCTTTAGGCCAGGTATTCTTCCAGCGCCTCGCGATCGAGGGTGTAGTGGCAGATCTCGCCGTCGTTGCCCACCAGCACCGGGATCTTCAGCGCATAGCGGCGGATGTACTCGGGATCGCTGTCCACGTCCACCACTTCGATCTCGACATCGCGCCCCGCACACAGCTGCTCGAGCTCGGCCAGGAACTCATGGCAAAGATGACACTCGGCGCGGCTGAAGACCCTGAGCTCGGCCATGGTCACGAGGCCGGACGCAGGGTGATGAACTGGGCGCCGGAACGCCGGTGAACCAGCAGCGGTATCAGACGGCCCGGCACGAGCGCCTCCTGCACCTTCGCGAACTGCTTGGGATCGACTATGGGCGTGCTGCCCAGACGCACGATCGCATCGCCCGCGCGCAGGCCTGCACCCCGGGCCGGCTCGCCGAGGATATTACTGATCACGACGCCGCCGCGGGCGACATCCAGTTCGCGCCGTTCGGCCGGCGTGAGCGTGCGCACCGTCACTCCCAGATGGCCGATATCCTGGGCCTCGTTGTTCGCCAGCAAGGCGTGATCCTCGCCCGCCAGGCGCCCCACCGCGACTTGAAGTTCGCGATGCTTGCCCTCGCGCACGACATCGACAGCCACGGTGCTGCCCGCACCAGTACGCCCCACCAGCGGGGGCAAGGCGCTGGAACTGTAGATGGCATGATTACCGTAGCGCAGGATCACATCGCCCACCTTGATTCCGGCTCTGGCCGCCGGCCCGCCGGCCGTGACCCGGGTCACCAGCGCGCCTTCCGGGCGCGACAGGCCGAACGAATCGGCCAGTTCGCGAGTCACATCCTGGATGCTTACGCCCAACCAGCCGCGGGTGACATGCCCCGCCTCGCGCAACTGCCGGGCGACGTCCATGGCCAGGTCGATGGGGATCGCGAATGACACGCCCATGTAACCGCCGGTGCGGCTGTAGATCTGCGAATTGATGCCGACCACTTCGCCACGCATGTTCAACAGCGGCCCGCCGGAGTTTCCCGGGTTGATAGCGACGTCGGTCTGGATGTAGGGCACATAGCGCTCGCTGCCGATGCTGCGGCCCTTGGCGCTGACGATACCGGCGGTGACGGAATGGTCGAAGCCGAACGGCGAACCGATCGCCAGCACCCACTCCCCCACCTTGAGCTTGGAGACATCGCCGATCGCTGCCACGGGAAGATCCTTGGCATCGATCTTGAGCAGGGCGAGATCGCTGTCCTGGTCCGTACCCACGATCCGCGCGGGCAACTGGCGCAGATCGCTGAGCTTGACGATGACCTCTTCGGCATCCTGGATGACATGGTAGTTAGTCAGGATGTAGCCGTCCGCAGAGATGATGAACCCGGAACCCAGTGACGATGCATCATGCTCGGGGGGCGCCTGCGCACCGCGGTCGGGCTGCGTCTGGCCGAAGAAACGGCGATAGAGATCGTCGTAGGGATCCTGGCCGTCGCCGGTACCGGCGTCCGACTGGTCAGGCAGCGCCACACGCTGGGTGGTGCTGATATTGACCACGGTGGGCGCCGCCTTGCCGACGAGCCCGGTAAAGTCGGGAAGATCGGCGGGATGGGCCTTGGCAGCCGGCACGAGCAGGCTCAGGCAGAACAGGATAGCGCTGACGGATCTGGACATGCGGGATGCGTCTCTGGGGGACGCGTTCATTCTGGTCAGTCGGCCCCTTCGTTGCAAGCTTCTCCCGCAGAAAACTGGCGCACGATCCGCGGCTGATAGCGCGCGTCGGCGGCATGGCGGCGCGAGAACCGGCGCAGCCAGACCAGTCCGGCCACGAACCCGACGACGCCGCCGCCGAGCGTGCCGGCGTCACCGTTCCCGGCTATCTCGAAGACGAGGAAAGCGCCGGCAAACATCGCCAGCAAGGGCACCAGATAGGCGGCCAGCGCCGAGGCCACCAGACCGTCTTCATCCAGACCGAGCACGACCTCGTCGCCCGCCTGGAGGCCGGGGATGGCCAGCGCACGGATGCGATGCAGACGCTCGCCCAGCAAGCGGCTGAAGATACTGCCGCCGCAGCCCTTGCCTTCGGCACAGCGTGCACAGCCAGCCTGACTCGCGCTCTCCACCCAGGCGAACTCGCCGTCCAGACTCACCACACGGGCGCGCTCAGTGATCATCGCTGTTGCCGCCGGCGTCGCGCAGACGCACGGATTCGCCGATCATCCGCACCGTCGCCGCGGGCACCTCGCCGACCACGGTCACGTGATGTTTGCCGACGATGCGACCGAAGGCGTTCACCGCGCCCATGCGCGCGACACCGCGCAGGACAGGCTTGCCCGGTGCCAGCGGCTCGGCGAACACCGAGACCGAAGCGAGGCCGTCGGAGTAGATGAGATGGTGCACAGGATGCTCGGCACCGGCCAGGTGCTGCACCTGATCGAGCGTGAGATGGTAGCCGGGCGGAAGCTTGTCCACCTCCCACTTCACGTTGGTCTCGGCGGGGCCGGGCTTCTCTTTCTCGCCCTGCACATGCCAGACGAAGCCCTCGCCCGATACCGCGGGTTTGAGTTCGGAATCGGGGATGGTCTTGGGCATCGTGAGGCTGGTGAACATCACCTGCTCGACCGTGCGCCCGCGCTCCGAGACGAGATCCGACCGCAGCAGCATTGCCGTCTTCTCGTCGAGCCAGAGCCGGTAGCCGTAGCGGAAACCGTCGCGTGGACGCACGCCTATCACCTGGCACTCATAGCCGGCGATGCGCCCGTGGCCGAGATCGACGAACTTGTAGTGTCCCTCGAGCTTCTTGGTATCGGCGGCGTTGGGGATACTGCTGGGAAAACGTGCCGCGGGCAGGGGGCGTTTCTCTACCAGTACCGAGCGGCTGTCGGGAAGGATGCACTTGACCGCATCGTGATCGCGGATGATCTCGCGGGCCGAACCGTTGAGAGAGACCAGACGCTCTACGCCGCCGTTCTTGTCGGCCTTGTGGATGACGCGCATGGTCTCCAGCGTGTCATCATGGAAGTAGACGAAGGTGCCTTGATAGTTGAGTGTCTGCAGCGCATGACCCATGCGTTCGAGCCATGCTTCGACACCCTGTCCGGGAGCCGCCGCGAGTGCCGTCTGCGCGACGACAAGACCGAGAAGCACGCCGAATGCACGGCGCGCAATCGTCATCTGTTACCCCGCTGGTCGTCCTGACGGACGCGGGCCTCTCCTGTGCCGCGGGCCGGCGTCGGGGGCACGATCGCCTGCGAATCGTAGGCGGCGATGTGCATGTAGGGCAGCATGCCCTGACGGCCGATGCCGGATGCATATTCGTTGTGATTGACGAGGAAGTTATTGAGCTGGGTCTGCACTTCGACCGGACCCTGATCCCAGCGCACGCCGCTGATGGCGCCGTAGCTGACCGGGGTGGCCGCGGGCACGGACGCGGCCATGGGCACAACTTCCGAAGGTCCGTTGCCGTCGCTGGAGCCGGTGTCGTGCGGCTGCATGGTGAACACGGCCACCATCGCCACCGAAGCGGCGATAGCCACGCCGGCTGCGGTCTTGAGCCAGGAGGGCTGGCGCGGCCCGGAAGCGGTGGGCTCGTCTTCGAGAGCGGCGTGGATGCGGTCGACCAGCGACAGGTCGGCCTGGCCGGCCAGTTCGCCGCGCACGCACTCGCCGATGAGCTGATAGCGCCCCCAGCAGGCTTTCAGCTCCGGATCGCGGCTGACGCGACGCAGGAGCATTTCCAGCTCGGCGGTGGGGATCTCGTCATCGGTCAGGGCCGATATCATCTCGCGGAGTTTTTCGGTCATCTCAGCCACCCGCTAATCCAAAAGTGGTCTCAGTCTGTTGTCTATCGCCTCGCGCGCGCGAAATATCCGCGAGCGAACCGTACCTACCGGGCATTCCATGGCCTGTGCGATCTCTTCGTAGCTCATCCCTTCTATCTCGCGCAGGATGATCGCTGTCCTGAGGTCTTCGGGGAGCTGCTCGATAGCGGCTTCCACGGTATGCTGTATCTCTTCGGTCAACAACAGCCCCTCGGGCGTGTCGACGTCGCGCAACCGGGCCTGCATGTCGTACTGCTCCGGATCCTGCAGATCGACACCGTGCTCGATCGGGCGGCGGCTCTGAGCGACGAGATGGTTCTTGGCCGTGTTGATGGCGATCCGGTAAAGCCAGGTATAGAAGGCGCTGTCCCCGCGGAATTTGGGCAGTGCCTTGTAGGCTTTGATGAACGCCTCCTGTGCCACGTCCAGAGCCTCGCTGCTGTCGTGCACGTAGCGGGAGATGAGCTTCACGATCTTATGCTGGTACTTGAGCACCAGCACGTCGAAAGCTGCCTTGTCGCCCCGCTGTACGCGTTCGACCAGCAACTGATCTGCGTTCGCCTTGCCCATCCCGGGAGTCACCGCGACGGACAAGCAGAGCTGCTCTGCTTCATAGACAGGTACAATGAGGGATAGTTCGCCAAAAACCGGGGATTGCAGGTATATTTCGCATCTTCTGACCCGCTTGCCCCCTCTTGAGGTGCTGCCGGTGGGCAGCGTCCGGTCATTGTAGCAGCCACCAGGCATTGACACCATGCAGCAAAACACCCGCTTCGACGTCCTCATCATCGGCAGTGGCGCGGCCGGCCTCAGCCTCGCCCTGCGCCTGCCGACGGATGTCAGTGTCGGCGTGATCTCCAAGGGCCCACTCTCCGAAGGCAGCACCCTCTATGCCCAGGGTGGCGTCTCCGCGGTGATGGACGCCACCGACACCCTGGAGTCGCATATCGAGGATACGCTGGCCGCCGGTGCCGGCCTGTGCGAGCCCGACGCCGTACGCGCCGTGGTCAGCCGCGGGCCCGAAGCCATCCAGTGGCTGATAGACCGGGGAGTCCAATTCACCCGCGAGCCTGATAGCGCGGGCAACGGACACTACCACCTGACCCGGGAAGGCGGTCACAGCCACCGCCGCGTCATCCACGCCGCCGATGCCACCGGCCGGGCCATCGAGACCACCCTGGAAGCGCTGGTGCGCGCGGCGCCCAACATCCATGTCTTCGAGCACCACATGGCGGTGGATCTGATCAACGGGCGCCGCCTCGGTCTGAAATTTCCGCGCTGCCTTGGCGCTTATGTGCTCGACATCGAAGACCAGCACGTCCATGCGATCGCCGCCAGGCGTGTCGTGCTTGCCACCGGCGGCGCCAACAAGGCCTATCTCTACACCACCAATCCCGACGGCTCCACCGGAGACGGTATCGCCATGGCATGGCGCGCGGGCTGTCGCGTGGGGAACATGGAATTCATGCAGTTCCACCCCACCTGCCTGTACCATCCGGCCGCGAAATCGTTCCTCATCAGCGAGGCGGTACGCGGGGAAGGCGGCCGCCTGCTGCTACCCGACGGCACGCCGTTCATGCAGGATTTTCACCCCCGGGCCGAACTTGCGCCGCGCGATGTCGTCGCGCGCGCCATCGACCACGAGATGAAGCGCCTGGGTACCGATCACGTCCTGCTCGACATCAGCCACCGCCCGGCGGATTTCATCAAGTCGCACTTTCCGACCATCTATTCGCGCTGCCTGGAATTCGGCTTCGATATGGCCGCCGAACCACTGCCGGTCGTGCCGGCCGCGCACTATACGTGTGGCGGCGTGCTCACCGATCTCGACGGACGTACCGACGTCGATGGCCTCTATGCCGTGGGCGAAGTCGCCTTCACCGGCTTGCACGGCGCCAACCGCATGGCGAGCAACTCCCTGCTCGAATGCCTGGTATTCGCCGCCGCCGCTTCCGACCATATCAAGGCGACGCTCGCCGATGCGCCCGAACCCCCCGCCCTGCCCGCCTGGGACGAGAGCCGGGTGACCGATTCCGACGAGGAGGTCGTGGTCGCGCACAACTGGGACGAGCTGCGCCGCTTCATGTGGGACTACGTGGGTATCGTGCGCACCAACAAGCGCTTGCGCCGCGCGCGCAGTCGCGCCGATCTGCTGCTGCGCGAGATCGAGGACTACTACGGCAACTTCCGCATCAACAGCGATCTGATCGAGCTGCGCAATCTGGCTCAGGTGGCCAGCCTGATCGTGGATTCCGCGACACGCCGCAAGGAGAGCCGGGGCCTGCATTACACCCTGGATTATCCGAGCGTGGACGACGAACATCCGCCGCGAAACACCGTACTGGTGCCGGCCGAGTTCGCCGGCGCCGGACTCGCGGTACGCTGGCCCGGGCACTGAGCCCAGACTAGACCTCCAGCCGCAGACGCGTGCGCAGACGGCGCAGCACGTCCGCGTCCGCCGAATCGGCGGCCAGCACCAGGTTGCGCACTCGCCCGGCACGAAGCGGGCGCAGACGCACTACGACCAACCAGGGCAGACACACCGGTCCGGGCTCGGCCTCGGCGCCGAAACTGCGTCCGTGCACATCGACCAGCGCCCATTCTCCATCCGCGAACCAGACCGCGCGCCGGATCGATCCGAGCCCGGGATGACCCTGCGCGCACGCGCGGACCAGATTGCCGGCGAGGGCCACGCCGAGCGCGACACGCAGCAGCCACGGGATGCCCGCGGCCGCCACCGCGACGAGCGCGAGCAGATGGATCAGGACGACGAACGCGGCGAGTTGCCGCGAAGGACGGATATCAAGATCGATGAGTGGCGCGGAGCGACTCGATGACATGACGGATGCCCTCTTCCCTGGGCGTATCTCGGCCTGAGATATAAGCGAGGATGACCGGATCCTGCTCTTCCAGCAGGGCCCGGAAAGCGGCCTGGACCGACGGATCGGCCGTCGCGTAATGGCGTTCGAGGAAATCCTCCAGCAGGACATCCAGCTCTTTCATTCCCCGCCGGCAATGCCAGCGCAGACGCGCCATCTCGGACATGCTGCTAACCTTTGCGCTGGACCAGCAATTTCTTGGTCTCGGCGATCGCCTTGGCCGGGTTAAGCCCCTTCGGACAGGTGTTCGTACAGTTCATGATGGTGTGGCAGCGATACAGCTTGAATGGATCTTCCAGCTCGTCGAGGCGCTCGCCGGTCGCCTCGTCGCGACTGTCGGCGATCCAGCGATACGCCTGCAGCAGGATCGCCGGACCCAGGTAGCGATCGCTGTTCCACCAGTAGCTCGGGCAGGAGGTGGAGCAGCACGCGCACAGGATGCACTCGTACAGACCGTCGAGCGCCTCGCGGTCCTCGCGCGACTGCAGGCGTTCGCGATCGGGCGCCGCGCTCTGGGTCTGCATCCAGGGCTTGATGGACGCGTACTGGGCGTAGAAGTGAGTAAGGTCGGGCACCAGATCCTTCACCACCTGCATGTGCGGCAGCGGATAGACCTTCACTTCATCCTTCACTTCATCGCAGGCCTTGGTGCAGGCCAGCGTATTGGTCCCGTCTATGTTCATCGCGCACGACCCACAGATGCCTTCGCGGCACGAGCGGCGCAGCGTGAGCGTGGGATCGATCTCGTTCTTTATCTTGAGTAACGCGTCGAGCACCATCGGCCCGCACTTGTCCATGTCCAGTTCATAGGTATCCATGCGCGGGTTTTCCCCGCTGTCGGGATCGTAGCGATAGATCACGAAGCGGCGCACATTCTTCGCGCCTTCGGGCGCCTTGAACGTCTTGCCCTTGGTGATCTTGCTGTTCTTGGGCAGCGTGAACTCAGCCATAACGATCGCCTCGTCAACAGTTGTGTCAGACCCGCGCTCGGGGCCGGACTTTCAGAAACAGTGCCTGTTCAGTACACCCGCGCCTTGGGCGGAACCACTTCCACCTCATCGGTCAGCGTGTTCATGTGCACGGGCCGGTATTCGATGCTCACCTTGCCATCCGTATGGCGGGCAAGCGTGTGCTTCATCCAGTTCTCGTCGTCGCGCTCGGCGTAATCTTCGCGCGCATGCGCGCCGCGACTCTCGGTACGGTTCAACGCACCATGCAGCGTGACCTGCGCACAGCCGAGCAGATTCTCGAGTTCGAGCGTCTCCACCAGGTCCGTGTTCCAGATCAGCGAGCGGTCGGTCACTTTCACTTCGGCGAACGACGCCGCGACCTGGGCCAGCTTCTCCACGCCTTCCTGCATCACCTCGCCGGTGCGAAAGACAGCGGCATGGTTCTGCATCGTGCGCTGCATGTCGAGACGGATCTCGGCAGTCGGACGCTTGCCGTCCGCATTTCTCAGTTTGTCGAGACGCTCCAACGATTCGTCGCCCGCGCCCTTGGGCAGCGGCTTGTGCAGCGCGCCGGGCTCGAGCAACTCGCCGCAGCGACGTGCCGCCGAGCGGCCGAACACCACCAGATCGAGCAGGGAGTTCGAACCCAGGCGATTGGCACCGTGGACGGACACGCAGGCGGCCTCGCCCACGGCCATCAGGCCCGGCACCACCGCGTCCGGATCGCCATCCTTGAGGGTGACGACCTCGCCCGTATGCAGCGTGGGGATGCCGCCCATGTTGTAGTGCACGGTCGGGAGTACGGGGATCGGCGCCTTGGTGACATCGACGCCCGCGAAGATGCGCGCGGTCTCGGCGATGCCGGGCAGGCGTTCGTGGATGACCTCGGGGCCGAGATGCTCGAGATGCAGGTGGATGTGATCCTTGTGTTCGCCCACCCCGCGCCCTTCGCGGATCTCGATGGTCATCGCACGGCTGACCACATCGCGCGAGGCGAGATCCTTGGCGTTGGGCGCGTAGCGCTCCATGAAGCGCTCGCCTTCGGAATTGGTGAGATAACCGCCCTCGCCACGCACGCCTTCGGTGATCAGGCAGCCGGCGCCGTAGATGCCGGTGGGATGGAACTGCACGAATTCCATGTCCTGCAGCGGCAGGCCGGCACGCAGCACCATGCCGTTGCCGTCACCGGTACAGGTGTGGGCCGAGGTGCACGAGAAGAAAGCGCGGCCGTAGCCACCGGTGGCGAGCACGACCATATGCGCGCGGAACCGGTGGATGGTGCCGTCCTCCAGGCACCAGGCCATGACCCCGCGGCAGGCGCCGTCTTCCATGATCAGGTCGAGTGCGAAGTACTCGATGAAGAACTCGGCCTCGTGCTTGAGCGCCTGCTGGTAGAGCGTGTGCAGCATGGCGTGGCCGGTGCGATCGGCCGCGGCACAGGTGCGTTGCGCCGTGCCCTTGCCGAAATGGGTGGTCATGCCGCCGAAGGGACGCTGGTAGATCTTGCCCTCTTCTGTACGCGAGAACGGCACACCGTAATGCTCGAGTTCGACCACGGCATCCGGCGCTTCCTTGCACATGTATTCGATCGCGTCCTGGTCGCCGAGCCAGTCCGAACCCTTGACCGTGTCGTACATGTGCCAGCGCCAGTCGTCCTCGCCCATGTTGCCGAGTGAGGCGGAGATGCCCCCCTGAGCGGCCACGGTGTGGCTGCGGGTGGGAAAGACCTTGGTCACGCAGGCGGTCTTGAAGCCCTGCTCGACCAGACCCACCGTGGCGCGCAGCCCGGCGCCACCCGCGCCCACCACGACGACGTCGTAGGAATGGTCGATGATCTTGTAGTCATTACTCATCAGTGAACGCCTCCCAGGGCGATTCGCAGCACCGCGAAGATGCCGGCCGCGGCGAGAACGATGTGCAGGAATTTGATGACGATCAGGCTGGCGATCTTCTTCCACTCCGTCGCGACATAGTCTTCGATCACAACCTGCACGCCGAGATAGGAATGGTAGAACATGGTCCCGACGAACAGGACCAGTCCGACGGCGTTCCAGGGTTGCCCGACCCAATGGCGCGCCGCCACCAGATCCATGTTGAAGACATGCAGCAGCGAGGCGACGAACCAGATGGAGAGAAAGATGAGAGCGAGCGCGCTGACACGCTGCGTCCACCAATGTTCCGAGCCCTGCTTGGTGGAACCAAGACCGCGGGCGCGCTTGACCGGTGTCCGGTACATCATGCCGCACCTCCCAGGTTGGCAGCGACCAGCCAGGTGATCGCGGTGAGGGCGATGCTGGATGCGATCACGATGCCGGCGCTCAGCCGCGCGGTGTCCAGTTCGAAGCCGAAGCCTGTATCCCAGAGCAGGTGACGGATACCGTTACACAGGTGGTAGTAGAAAGCGAACGACCAGGCGACAAGGAAGGCGATGGCAAGCGGCGCATGCATGAAGCCCATCACCAGGGCGTAGGGGCCGGGCTCGCAGAGCAGTGCCAGCAGCCATGTGGTGAGCACGATCGTGCCGATGCTGAGCACCACGCCAGTCGCTCGGTGAAAGATGGAAAGGCTCATCGTCCAGCCAAATCTGTAAATCTGCAGATGTGGCGAGATCGGTCGCTCGGTGGTCGCCATGCTTCTTCCCTCGAGTCGGTGCTTCTTGTGTGAGACGCCAGGCGGAATCAGAAATCGATGCAGCGCCCGTTCTTCTCCCAATCTCCGTAGCGCGTGGGCTCGGGGCCCTTGCGCCCGCCGATCTCGCGCGGCGGTTCGGCCTTGGAATCCGGCGCTTTCCAGATACGAGGTTCCGGTGGCGCTTCGGGTTTGGAATCTTGTTTCGGGGTGGTCATCGTTCGGGACGCGTGCGTGAGCCCGTATTTATACCAAATCGCACCGCCCGCCCGCAATCTGGATCGCGAGCGCGGGAGCTGCCTCGGCGCGGTCAGAAGCGGCGTTCTGCTATCATCGGCGAATCGTTCCAGATCGCGTCAAACGTATAGCCATGGCCCGTTTCAGCATCCTCGAAGATCTCGCAGTGGTGCGCATCGCCGGCACCGATGCGCAGACGTTCCTGCATGCGCAACTGAGCTCGGATGTGGCCGGCCTCAGCGTCGGTGCCGCGCAACTTTCCAGCTATTGCAGTCCGCAAGGCCGCGTCCTCGCGACCCTCCAGCTCATGCGTACGGCAGACGGATTCCTCGCCATCGTGGCGGATGACATCGCCGACGCGATGGTCCGGCGCCTGCGCCTGTTCGTGCTGCGCGCCAAGGTCGAGATCGCCGTGGTGCCGACCCTGCAGGTGGTCGCTGCCTGGGGCGACCGCCTGGAGACGGGACTGGCTCAAACCGGACTCCCCGCGATTCCCGCCACAGGCGGCTATACGGAGGCCGGCGCACAGAAACTGATCGGCGCCCCCGGGGCGATGCCCGGCGTGCTGGCCGTCGGGCCCGCCGAGACCGGCAACACGCTCGCGGCTGCCGGGCTCGAACAGGTGCCCGCCGAACGCTGGACCCTGGAATGTATCGAAGCCGGCATCCCCGTCATCCATGCTCCGACCAGCGACCGGTTCGTGCCGCAGATGCTGGGACTGGACGATCTGGGCGCGGTGAGCTTTCGCAAGGGCTGCTATCCCGGCCAGGAAGTGATCGCGCGGGCGCGCTATCGCGGCCAGGTCAAACGGCATCTGATCCGCGGGACCGCCACGACCCCGCTTGCGCCGGGGGACTCCCTGCTCGCGGCCGGGCGCAATGCGGCCGCCGTGCTGCTGTGCGCGCGGCTGGACGAGAACCACTGGCGCATCCTGGCCGTGGGTCAGGACGCGCTGGTGGCCGGGACGAATCTCGAGGACGCCGAGGGACGTACTGTCAGTCTGGATTGACCGCCGGTGCCAACAGCAGCGCCAGCGCCAGACCGCCGGCATCCTGCGGCGCGCCCTGGATGTGCGCCGTCAGCCCGGCCACCGAACCCAGGTGGTTGCCGGCGGCTGAATAGACCGCCCCGCCCTCGCGCACGTTCGCCAGCCGCCGCCGGGAATTATCATAGACATGGCCTTCGCGCGCATAACCGAGGCGCCGGTTGCCGGCATCGGTCACGGTGCCGTCACGCAGGCTGCCCAGACGCGTCCCCATGCGATCGTAAAGATCGTTGCCGCGCATGCGATAACCGATCATGTCGGCCGTCTCCGCCCGCCGCCATCAATGATCGCGACCAGCAGCCAGACGATGCCGAGCGGCACCAGCAGGGGCAGCAGGAACGGCGACATCACCGCAAGCAGGATGAAGATCACGAACACGGCGATGCCGGTGAGCAACAGCCAGACGCCGGCAAATACGAGCGCGAGCACGATGGCGGCACAGAACAGGGCCACGATGGCGACCAGCCCGCCGCCGACACTGACCAGACCGCCGAATACCCGGGAGACTGGCTGGCCGTCGATCACGACGGTCACGCTGTGGCCGAAGAATACCGACAGCACGGCCAGCGCCACCAGCGCGAGCACGACCCCGATTGCAAGTCTTCTCATCGCTCTATCCCCCTCGTTCAGCCGCCGCCTTCGAGCACGTACTGGAACACCAGCGGCGCCACGATCGAGGCGTCAGACTCGATGATGAAACGCGGCGTATCGGGCCCGAGCTTGCCCCAGGTGATCTTCTCGTTGGGCACGGCGCCCGAATACGAACCGTAGCTGGTAGTCGAATCGCTTATCTGGCAGAAGTAGGCCCACAACGGCGTCATCTCCTGCATGTCCTGCTCGAGCATGGGCACCACGCAGATCGGAAAATCGCCGGCGATGCCCCCGCCGATCTGGAAGAAACCGATTCCCGGCGCTGTACTCGCATCGCGATACCACTCCGCGAGCATCATCATGTACTCGATACCCGTGCGCACGGTATGCACGTTCTTGATATCGCCCCGCATGCAATGCGCCGCGAAGATGTTGCCCAGCGTGGAATCCTCCCAGCCCGGCACGATGATCGGCAGATCCTTCTCGCAGGCGGCGATCATCCACGAATCGCGCGGATCGATCTGATGATGCTGTTCCAGCACGCCGCTGCGGATGAGCTTGTACAAGAACTCGTGCGGGAAGAACGCTTCGCCCGCCCGATCCGCCGCCTGCCACTCCTTCAGCACCGCGTCTTCGATCCGGCGGATGGCTTCTCCTTCCGGGATACAGGTATCGGTCACCCGGTTGAGGTGGCGTTCGAGCAGCGATTGTTCCTGCTTGGCCGACAGTTCGCGGTAGTGCGGCACCCGCTCGTAGTGATCGTGCGCGACGAGGTTGAAGATATCTTCTTCCAGATTCGCGCCGGTACAGGAGATGGCGTGCACCTTGTCCTGGCGGATCATCTCGGCAAGCGAGATGCCGAGCTCTGCAGTACTCATGGCGCCGGCGAGAGTGACGAGCATGCGCCCGCCCGAATCGATATGGCGGCCGTAGCCTTCGGCTGCGTCCAGCAGGGCTGCAGCATTGAAGTGGCGGAAGTGTTGCCGGATGAATCGAGCGATACCAGCCTTGGCCATCTTGGGGGGATCCTCCGCGGATTTATGCAGGCTTCCTGCCGCACGGTACGACGGGCAGGGGCGATATCGTGCGTATCATCGCGCCAAGCGCCCGCACTGGCAACAGTACAGGCGCCTGGAGCCCGCGGGCAAAGCCCGCGTCGGTCAGACGAGAAGGATCAGGTCGAGCGCGAGAGCGACGGTGAGCAGTGCAGCCAGCGTGTAGCATATACCCGCGGAAAGTGCGCGCGGACCGGCGCTGCGAAAGGCGATATCCTGCAACGTCATGCGCAGACGATGAGCCGCGTGCCAGAGCATCGCGGCGATGACTCCGAAAGCGATCAGACTCACCAGCCAGTGACCGAAGAACGCGCGCAGCGGTTCATAGTCGAGCGCGTGCGCCAGGATGCCCGTGCTCGCACCCAGCGTCACCAGGACCAGCGCCGGCAGCAGGAAAGCGGCCGCCGTCCCGCCGACGGCGAAAGGAAGCCACAACCAGGGTTTGTTCGAACGTGCCATGTCACACCCCCGCCAGGATCAGGATCGCCACCGTGAGTACGGCCCAGACGATATAGTGCGCGAGCTCTATGCGTCCCGGCGGCACCCGTTCGCCACCCATGCGCAGCGGCATGGTGCGTGGCGCGAGACCGAACCAGGTCACGGTGTGATAGAGGGCGGCCACCAGTGTCAGCAACTGGAACGTGACGCCCGCGGGCGTGGTCATCGCGGCGCGAAACCCCGCCCACGCCGCCGGGCCCTGACCCAGGCGCATCAGCGCGATCACCAGCCAGCCGGAATAGGCGCCGACGAACACGCAGGTGATTTCGCGCAACATGTAACGGATATAGCCCGGGCGGCGCAGCCACCACAGCGGCGGCACCGGTCTGAGGAAGGGTCTGGGTGTGCTCATCGTCCCTCCTTCTTGCGCAGCGGCGAAGTGAAATAATCGATGCTGCTGGCGAGTTTCATCTGCTGGATCGCACCGGCAGGATCGACATGCTTGGGACAGACCTCCGAGCATTCGCCGATGAAGGTGCATTCCCAGATGCCCTTGTTGCTCGCGGTCACTTCGGCGCGCTGATCGGCGCCGGCATCCCGCGAATCAAGGTTGTAGCGATGCGCCAGCGCGAGCGCCGCCGGACCGACATAGCCTTCGTTGAGTCCGACCTGTGCGCAGGCCGCATAACACAACAGGCAATTGATGCACATCGAATACTGGCGGAAGCGATCGAGCTCTTCGGGACTTTGCTTGTAGGTGCCCTCTGGTTCGGCACCGCGCGGGATCACGTAGGGCTTGACGCTGCCGAGGCGGTCCATGAAGCCATCCATGTCCACGACCAGATCGCGCTCGATCGCCATGTTGTCCAGCGGCTCGATGCGCAGGCGATCCGGAAAGTCGCGCAGGAACGTCTTGCAGCCGAGCATGGGCTTGCCGTTGACGGTCACGCCGCAACTGCCGCATACGGCCATATGGCACGACCAGCGGTAACTCAACGTGCTGTCGATGTGATCCTTGATGTAATTGAGCGCATCCAGCACTACCCAGTCGGGCTGGCAGGGTACGTCGTAACTCTGCCAGACAGGTTTGTCGTCTTGGCCCGGACGGTAGCGGAGGATCTCGAAATGCACCATGCGTTCGCTCATGGTTCTATCCTCCCGTACACGCGTTCGCCGGGCGGCCATTTGGTGATCTGCACCGGCCGATAGTCGATGCGGGCCGCGTCTTCGCCGCCATAGTGGGCGAGACTGTGCTGCAGGTACTTCTCGTCATCGCGCTTGGTATAATCGAGACGCTGATGCGCGCCGCGCGATTCGCGCCGTGCGGCTGCCGAAAGCGCCATCGCTTCGGCGATGTCGAGCATGGCGCCCAGCTCCAGCGCATAGAGCAGTTCGGTGTTGAACACCTTGCTCTTGTCGCTCACCGCCAGCTTGCGGTAGCGCACGCGCAGTTTCGCCAGCCCTTCGCAGGCATGATCGAGGCTCTCCTGTTCGCGATAGATGCCTACCGCACCTTCCATGAAATCGTGCATCTCCTTACGCAGAC
The DNA here is from genome assembly GCA_963739695.1 of uncultured Pseudomonadota bacterium. GTDB lineage: Bacteria > Pseudomonadota > Gammaproteobacteria > Natronospirales > CAVUBB01 > CAVUBB01. The sequence goes on from CAVUBB010000003.1 coordinate 177,130, forward strand.
CGGCGATGGTCTCGTCGCTCTGCGGACGGGCAAGCAGCGCTTCCAGGCGCATGATCGATTCCTCGCCGCGCTTGCGCCAGCGCTGATCGTCCGGAGCGCGGCCCTCGAGCGCGAGCTCGGCCGCGTTGCGCCCGGCACGGCCACCGAACACCAGCAGCTCGCTGAGCGAGTTCGAACCGAGCCGGTTGGCGCCGTTGATGCTCACACAGGCACACTCGCCGGCGGCGAACAGCCCCTGCAACGGGGTGCGCGCTTCGATATCGGTATCGATGCCGCCCATGCAGTAATGCGCCACCGGACGCACCGGGATCGGTTCGTGCACCGGATCCACGCCGGCATAGGTACGGGCGAGTTCGCGCACGAACGGCAGGCGCTCGTTGATCTTCTTCTCGCCGAGATGGCGCAGATCCAGATGTACGACATCGCCGTATTGCGTCGGGATGCAACGGCCCTTCTTCTGCTCGTGCCAGAACGCCTGACTGAGTCGATCGCGCGGGCCCAGCTCCATCGCTTTCTTGCGCGGCCAGGGATCGGGCGGACCGAGGGCGTAGTCCTGCAGATAACGATAGCCGTCGCGATTCACCAGCAGCCCGCCCTCGCCGCGCGCACCCTCGGTGATGAGGATGCCCGTACCCGGCAGGCCGGTGGGGTGATACTGCACGAACTCCATATCCTTGAGCGGCACGCCGGCGCGATAGGCGAGCGCCATGCCATCGCCGGTCTTGATGCCGGCATTGGTAGTGAACGGGAACACGCGCCCTGCACCACCGGTGGCCATGACCACGGCCGGCGCGATGAAGGTGACCGGCTCGCCGGTCTTGACCTCGAGCGCCGTCATCCCGCCGCAGCGGCCGTCCTGGGTGAGCAGGTCGAGCGCGAAGTATTCGTCGTAGCGCTTGATCGAAGGATATTTCAGCGAGGTCTGAAACAGCGTGTGCAGGATATGGAAGCCGCTCTTGTCGGCCGCGAACCAGGTGCGTTCGATCTTCATGCCGCCAAACGGTCGCACCGCGACGTTGCCGTCCGCGGTCCTGTTCCAGGGACAACCCCAGTGTTCCAGACGCGTAAGTTCCTTCGGCGCCTGCTCCACGAACATCTCTACGGCATCCTGGTCGCATAACCAGTCACCACCGCTGATGGTGTCCTTGATGTGGTTTTCCAGGCTGTCGTCGGCCCCCACCACGCCTGCGGCGCCGCCTTCGGCGGCCACCGTATGGCTGCGCATGGGATAGACCTTCGATACCAGGGCGACTTCAAGGGTGGGATCGGTCTCGGCGACCGCGATCGCCGCCCTGAGTCCGGCGCCGCCGGCCCCTATTATCAATACATCTGCCTCTACTACCCGCATCGGCTTCCTCCCCGAGTCGGTGGCATCCTCGATCTCATGGGTGCAGCATAGCCATGGGCCTGTCTGCTATATATGACTTAGGTCATGTCAGCAGGGCATGACCCCGTCTAGACTTTGTATCGAGCTTGGGGCAACGCGCGTAAAGAAGGCATCCCCGGGCGACAAGCTACGGATCAGTAGGGCCGAACAGGCCGTAATCAGGGAGTCCCCGGCACCCATAGATGCCGGCTGAGCAAGAGAGGACAGGAAAATGCCGCGAGAACCTCACCACGTCTACGCCCGGCAAGCGGAAGCCGCCCATACCCCCTCCCCCATGCCGCGCGAGGCCGTCGACACCGCAGTCGCCGTGCCTCTGGCCAGGTCCACACCGGCCAGCGCACGACCGTTACCGGACTATCTGGTGCGCCATTACGCCTGGGCCTATCTGTGGCCGTCGAGCGTCTGGTTCTTCGATCACCAGCCGATCATCAACGCGATCCTGTTCGGCCAGTACCGCAAGATCATGAATCACACCCTGCGCATGATGGACGGTCCGACCGCGGGCAAGACGCTGCAGATCGCCGGCGTCTATGGCGAACTCACGCCCAAGCTTGCAGAGCATATCGACGACCTGCACCTGATCGACGTCGCGCAGATCCAGCTCGATCTCGCCAAGCGCAAGCTCGATGCCATGGGCAAGAAGGCAGATCTGCGGCTGATGAATGCAGAGTATCTGGAGTACCCGGACGACAGCTTCGACACCGCGATCATGTTCCTGCTCCTGCACGAGATGCCGGCCGAGGCGCGCCGCCGCAGCCTCACCGATGCCCTGCGCGTGATCCGCCCGGGCGGACGTTTCGTGGTATCGGAATACGGTGAATTCACCGGCCGGCATATCCTTCACCGCTTCCCGCTCTTCCGCTGGGTGCTCACCTTCGCCGAACCGTTCCTGGGCGGCTTCTGGAAAGACGACCTCAAGAGCATCCTCTCGGCCTGTGCCGCCAGTGTCGGCAAGGGCGTGGTGCTGGAAGAGGAAGTGAAGATATTCGGCGGGTTCTACCGGACGCTGCGCTTCCGGGTGACCTGAACCGACGGCGCTTGAGACCGGTCCGCGAGGGCCGGTCAGCCGAAGCTGACGCTGCGCATGGAGATGCTGCCCAGCGTCACCCGGGCGTTGAAGAAACGGGCCTGTTCGCCCGCATCGCGCACGCCCAGGACATACAGCAGCGGCAGATAATGCTCGGGCGTGGGGATGGCGAGCGCCTGTTCGCCGCCCAGCTTCGCGGGTTCGAGCAGGCTGTCGATGTTATCTGTAGCGATGGCCGCCGCGATCCGCGCATCGAAATCCCGCGCCCAGTCGAACGCCTCGTCCGTCCAGCGCAAGCGCCGCAGGTTGTGCACGATATTGCCGCTGCCGACGATCAACACGCCCTCCTCCCGCAAAGGCCGCAAGGATCGCGCGAGCGCATGATGCTCGGCGAAGGTCCGTCCGCGGTCCAGGCTCAACTGCACGACGGGGATGTCGGCCGCGGGATACATCCGGCACAGCACCGACCAGGCGCCGTGATCGAGCCCCCAGTCGAGGTCCGCGGCGACCTGCGCCGGCGCGAGCAGCTCGCGCACGCGCGCCGCCAGGTCTGGCGCGCCGGGCGCCGGATAGCGCACATCGTAGAGCGCGCCCGGAAAGCCGTAGAAATCGTGGATGGTCCGCGGCGTCTCCATCGCCGTGACCGCCACGCCTTCGGTCTCCCAGTGCGCGGAGATCGCAAGGATCGCACGCGGTCGCGCCAGATCCTGCCCCAATCCGGCCCAGGCGGCACTGAAGGCGTTGTCTTCGACGGCATTCATCGGACTGCCGTGTCCGATAAACAATGCCGGCATCCGGGGATCAGTCATCGGTCGCCCTCATGCGTGTGGAGCGTGCGATCAAAAACGATGCGCCGGCGAACAAGACCCAGTCGAGATTCACGCCCAGCCTGATCGCGCCAAAAGCGCCGTAGAAGAGTCCCGCCGCCCCGAACAGGATCGTCCAGGTCCGCATCCCCAGCCCACCCATCATCAACGTGATACCGACGATGCCCGCAAGGGTCGGACATGGGATCAGACCCAACGGCGCGGCGTAGAGATAACGGATCGCCGGACCCGGCGCGAGAAAATGCGGGTAGATCGAGGCAAACGCGACGAGCACTGCGCCAACCGCGGCGAAACCGTCGCGCGTGAAGGCGGCGCGTCTTGTATCGGCCCGCAGCGCGATGCCGATCGCGCCCAGCGCAAGCAGCGCGAAAACAAGGCCGTTAAACGGGTTGCCCTGCCAGAACGCGAGCGCGCTCACGCTGACCAGCGGCGCTGCCAGCAGCAGGCCCGCCGCGCGCCGCGTGAATCCCGGGCTCCACCACTGCCAGACTAGAAAAGTCGCAAGCCCCGCGTGCCAGAGCACGGCGAGGGGCCACCAACCGCGGGCTATTCGTTCGAGACCCTGGAGGATATGCGATACCGACGGCATGGGGGACGTCTCGCGCTGTGAGCCGGAAGAACCTCGCCATCTTCGCGCCATGGCACCTCCCGGTCCAGCCAGGCCACGGCCAGCAACCCGATACTACGGGCACACCCCGGCAGGGCAGACTCCGCTCATATAACCGCCACCGCAATCGAGCGAATGCGCGTCGGCGATCTCGGCAAAACCCTTCTCGCCGCGCAGCATCGCGGCAAGAAGTTCCAGCAGGCGCAGATAGTCGAGCAACGGGTATGCGGTCTCGACCTGATGATCGCGGTCGATGTAAAAAAGCGTACCCAGAGGCGCATAGTCCCAGCCATCCGCTTCCTTGAACAGTTCACCGATGAGCGGAACCTGCTCGGCAAGATGGATGAATTGCTGCTCCGGCGGCAGAAACGGGACGATATCGAGATAGTTCTCATAGCGGTTCGCCGCGATCTCGGCATACGGGAACGCAGCGACGAACTCGCTGTCGCCCGCATGGGGCGAGGCGTAGGTGAAGACGCTGCGAGGCTGCGGGCTGCCGGGCGACCTGAAATGGAGCTTGGCAGCAGCGATTCCCGCCATGCCGCCGCCCTTGCTATGGCCGGTCACGATCAAGTCCTTCTCGGGATGGCGCGCCTGGAGCACACCCAGCTCGCGCACGATATCTTCCCAGATCGTCTCCAGTGCGGCGACGAAGCCTGAATGGACTTTGCCGGGGATCGGACTGGACTCCTCCGGCTTGGAGAGGAAGACATCCTGGAACCAGTCGCGCGCTGCGGCCGGCGTGAACGGTACCGGCGGCAGCGTGCCGCGGAACGCCAGGATGATGCCGTCCTGGTCGTTCGCGCCGATCAGGGCGGCATCGATGTCACCGCCCGGCCCCACTCCGCCCGCGATCGCCTTGGGCGCGTCGAGCCAGCCGACGGCATCGGCAAACGGGGTGGGCGGCACATAACGTCCGTCCAGGCGTATCCCGTAGGCGCAAGCGCAGGCGCAGGCCATACGGCATTCGATCGTCGCGGCAGTCCCTGTCATCTTCTCCCCCTTCAAGGCGCGCTCGAGGCACGCTCCCTGGGCCAAGCCTGGTTCTCCTTGGTAATTCTAGCCCATGCAAAGGCGCCTGCAAGCGGAACGGGCAGAGCGTTCCGCCTGCAGGACGGCGAGAAGATCAGTCTTTGCGATAACCGGCGGGGATATCGAAGGTCGATGCCGGCAGTGCGGCCGCGCTGACCTTCTGCACTTCCGTGGTGGAATCGAAGATCTTGGTCATGTCCGGATGTGCGGCATCCTTCTCCGGCTTCTTGGCATCGCTGTGGCTGCCGAACAGCGAACCGAGCTGCTGCAGGGCCGCGGCAGCCTTGGCCTGTTCGGCGGCCTGCTCGCCGCCGTCACCGCCCTGTTCCGGCTGTCCGCTTGCTTCCCAGGTCACGGTCGTGCGCACAGGAAGGCCCTTCACCTTCTCCAGCGCCTTGCCCAGCGCTTCAGAGCTCGCTGCCCCCAGGATGGACACCGCACCGAATCCGTACCGCTTGCCAAGCATGGAGTCGAGCATCTCGTGCTTCTTTTCCATCAGCGCCTGGTTGAACTTCGTCTGTTCGGCATGTACCTGCGCGAGGCCGTGATCGGTGGACGCCCAGATATCCGATGTCATCAGACTCTTGGAATGCTTGCCGGTATCCTCATCCACAGCTTCGACATACCAGGTGATGATGTACTCGTGCGTGTTGAAGCCGTTGATGGTCTGGGTCTTCCCGGTATCGTTGACCTTGACCTCGTTCTTCACGACCTTCGTGTGGTCTTTCTGCCCCGACGCTTCGTCGTCCGTAGTACCACTGCCGGCGGCGTCGGCTTTGGACGGCGGCACATAGACCGGTACCTCGGAATAGGTCTTGTGCTCCGGATTCAGCGTCCATTGCACGTCCTTGTCGAGCCGGTAGATCTCGATATTCTTCGAGCCGCCCTTGTGCCCGGCAAAGCTTTGCAGCGCACCGAGGATCGCACCCTTGAACTTCACGGTGCTCTCGGTGCGCTGCTTCATGCCCTGGATCTCGGTGACGCTGTGGATATCGCTCGCCGCCATGCCCATCACACCACCGAAGTGAGTGACGCTCTCGATCGTGGCATCGGCCTGTGCGATTGCAGGCACCAATGCCGCAGCCAGACACAGGCCGGCGATACGTATGATCTCAGTCCTTTTCATACACCTTTCCCCTACAGATGACTTGTCCATTACACGCATCGCTGCGCATCCCTTTACAAGGTAAGCATACGCTTTGCTCGTGCAGGCAAAAGCCCGCAAAAACATACCGAAATTAACCTATTCGCGTTAGTCGTGTCTCGCCGGTACCTGCTTCAGGGCATCAGAATCCCAAGGCAAACTTGAGACTGTAGGTATTCGCGTTGCCGGTACGGTCTGCCTCCAGCGCCATATTCACGACCACGAAGCTGAAGCTCAGACCGGCAAAGCCGCGATTCTGGCCGAAGCTCTCCTTGTTCAGGCCGGTGGCGGCGCCCGGATCGCTGCTCACCCAGACCCGGCCGATACCGGCGTATGGCGTCACCGGACCGAAACCCTTGGAGATGGACAGATCGAGGCCCGTGGTGTTGAAGCTCAGATTATCCACCCCGGTCATGTGTGTATATGAAGCGCGCACGCCCAGCGCCGGCTCTGCCACGCCCCCTTCCCAGATCGCGTAACGGCCCTCCACGCCATAGAGTTTGACGTTGCTGCCCGGGGCGGTGGCGTAGAATCCGCCGATATCGATACCGCCGGGCAGGCCCTTGGACGCCTGCACCCGCAGCAGCGGCACGGTGGAGATGCTGTCTCCTGATGTCGCGAGCCGCCAGGCGTCCGGGTAGGCGACCTGGGTCGCACTGAACGCGGCGCCAAGATCGAACCCCGTGATCCCTTCCGGAGCCGCCGACTGCAGCTGTTTGTAGCTGGCCACCGACCCAAGGTCCTCGGACAGATCGCGGAATTGGGTCTGGGTCAGCCCGCTCAGATTATTGACGTCGCCGGCATAGGCGCCGGCGGCCAGCATGGACAGTGAAAGCGCGATGATCGCACGCCGCATGAGTGATTCCTCCTTTGTTGGATGCCCGCCGCAGTCTAACAATACGACGGGAGAGAGCTCGAATACTGCGCCAGCACGCCGCATATTTGGGTGACGCGCCTCACACATACGCATCCCGCATGCATTTGGGCCGGAGCTTGTCCTCTTGTTAGAATACCGCGTTCCACGGCCGCTCATGAGACGGTCGTCCTCCCCACCCGGACGCACTGATGACCCTGCTCGACTGGTTGCTCCCCTGGGAGTTCTCGCCATCCGTACTTCTGATCTGCGCAGGCGCCGCTGTCCTGTTCGTCATCGGCGTCCGTCGCGTCGGCCGGGACGGCGCCGGCGTAAGCGGCTTTCGGCAGATCGCGTTCTACATCGGCCTGGCGGCATTGTATGTACCGCTGCAGACCCACTTCGACTACCTCGCGCAACACATGTTCTGGATCCATCGCCTCCAGCACCTGCTGTTGCATCATCTGGGTCCGTTCCTGATCGCACTGGCCGCGCCCTGGTCGGTCATGGCCGCCGGTCTTCCCGAGCGCTGGCGCGCACCCTTGCACGCGCTGTGGTTCGCGCGCCCGGTCCGCCTCATCTATCGCATCCTGCAGCAACCGCTGGTCGCCACCCTCCTGTTCGTGGGCCTCATCTATCTCTGGCTCTGGCCGAGCGTGCATTTCAACGCCATGCTCGATGCGACGGAATACAAGTGGATGAACTGGAGCATGGCGCTGGATGGTCTGTTGTTCTGGTGGCTTATGCTCGACCCGCGCAGCCGCGCCGAAGGCGCGCAGATGGGTTTCGGTGCACGCATGCCGATCGTACTCATCGCCATGCTCCCGCAGATCGTGATCGGCGCCTATCTCTCCCTCCATGACGGCATAATCTATACCGTGTATGCCGTGTGTGGCCGCTTGTGGCCGATCAGCCCTGTGATGGATCAACATATCGGCGGCCTGATCACCTGGATCCCGTCGAGCATGATGAGCGTGCTCGCGGCGTTGATCCTGATGGCGCGCTGGATGAAAGAAGACCGGCGGCGTACACAGGCATCCGCAAAGACGGTATCGCCCTGAACCACGAAGGTACGCACATGCATCGATTCAAACTGGCGATCGCCCTGCTCGCACTCGGTCTGCTGCCGCTCGCCGGCACTGCAGCCGGCGCACCGATGGCCGTGGTCAGCAGCGCCTGGATCCGCTGGCTGCCCGGGAAACTGCCGATGGCCGGCTACTTCACGTTGAAAAATACCGGCGCGCATGAGCTGGTGCTGACCGGAGCAAGCAGCGAAGCCTATGCCGGCGTGATGATGCACCAGTCGGTCGACGCCGGCGGCGCCGAGACCATGCGCCACGTCGAACGCCTGGAGATCGGGCCCGGCAAGCAGATCGAATTCGCGCCCGGCGGTTACCATCTCATGCTCATGCACCGCTTGCATGCGATCAAGGTCGGCGACACTGTGCCGATCGCGCTGCATTTCGCGAATGGTCAGACGCTGGATGTGACGTTCATCGTGAAAGGCGCGGCGGGATGAAGCCGGCACGGCGGGTCGCGATCGTACTTGCCGCGGTCATGGCGCTGACCGCGTGCGGCAACAAGTCCGGGGCGCATTACACGGCGCGCGATGTCACCGGCGTGGTCGCGCCGCTGAGATTCAGCCTGACGGGAGAAGACGGCAAGCCACTCACGGCCACCGCGTTCCGCGGCCGCGTGACCCTGGTGTATTTCGGTTATACGCATTGCCCCGATGTGTGTCCGGCGACGCTGGCCAAGGTCGCGCATGCGCTCACGGCCCTGGGTCCGCAGGCGGAGCGCGTACGCATGCTCTTCGTCTCGGTGGACCCGAAGCGCGATACACCGGCGGTGTTGAAAGTCTATACAGATGCGTTCGCACCGCAGATCGTCGGCGCGACCGGCGATCGAGAGCAGCTGATCGATATCACCAAACGCTATCGGGTCGCCTATCGCCTGGGCAAGGCGGACGCACAGGGCGACTATGCCGTCTATCACAGCAGCGCGATCTTCGTCTTCGACGGCAAGGGCCAGGCCCGACTGCTGATGACCGGCGCGGAGACGGCGCCGGAGATGGCCGCGGACCTCAGGACATTGCTCGCAAACTCCTGAGATCCGCGCCGCGATGACGTGTTAATCCCAGCTCGTACTCACGCTCAGCTGCAAGAAACGCGCGGGCATCACATAGAACTGATCCGGTCCCAGTTCGCTCTCGGATACGGCGGGACGCCGATCGGTCAGGTTATGAGCATCGAGACGCAGCGTCCACTTCTCGAAGCGGTAACCGACACCCGCATCGATCACACCATAGCCCGGTGCCAGGATGTCGTTCTCGCGATCGTAATAACGCGAGCCGACCGCTTCCACGTCCACGCTCGCCAGCCAGCCCTGAGCCGGCGCGCGGCTGACGCCCGCCTTCACCAGTTGGCGCGGCGACATCACCAGCCGATTGCCTGCGAGCTGCAACAGCTGGCCATCGTGCATCTCCGCCAGATCGCGATAGGTGGCATCGTGATATGCCCAGGACGCGTGCCAATGCCAGTCGGCCACCAAGCTGCCGCCGAATTCGGCTTCGATCCCGCGCAGGCGCTGCGTACCGCCACTGCCCAGACCCGGCAGACCGCCCTCGGATACAGGGATGACGACGTTGTCGAAGTCCACGGTGAACGCGTGCAGGTTCCAGTCGATGTCGGCGGCCGCGAGATAGCCCTTGGCTCCGGCTTCATAGGCGCGCGCGGTCTCGGGCTGCAGCAGATCGCCCTCCGCTTCGGGCCCGAAATCGATCGCGGCCGGCTTGAAGGTATCGCGGTAGGCGCCGTAGAACACCAGCCGGCCGGAGGCGTCGTTCCACACGGTACGGCTCAGCGCGAGCACGCCGCTCAGACGCGTGTTGGTCTGTCCGGCACTGCCGTGCGTCGGCACTTCGCCGCTGCCGGCTGCAGGCCATAGCGCGGCTTCACGATCTTCGCGCGTGCGATTCAGGCGCAGCCCACCCTGAAAATCCCACAGCGGCGAGAACGCCCAGTCCACGGCGGTATACACACCGAAGAACGAACGGGTGTCGCGCACCTGCGTGCGTTCGTCGACGTGACGCGAGGTGCTGGCAGGCGGCAAGGCGCCGGCCGGGTCCGAATAGTATTCGAAATTCGCGCTGTTCTGTTCGCCGCTCCCGTAGAGGAAATTGAATCCGCTCACGACCTGCAGATCGGGCATCGGCGCGAACTCGTAGTGCGAGTCGTAGAAGACGCTGGTGCGGTTCACGCTCTGGGCGAAGCCGTCGGCATTCGGCGCACCGCCGGTCTGGTAGGCGTCAGCGCGCAGGAAGCCGCGGATGTTGCGCTGCTGGTTGAAAGTGGCCGACAGCGTGTTCGACCAGGTGCCGCCATCGATGGCGGTATCGAAGCCGGTGACCAGGTGGTAGCGCTCTTCATCCTGACGGCTGTCGCCGGGATTGTGATTGCTGTCGATGGGAACGTCTGTCGCCAGGCCACCCGCGGCATCGCTCAACGGGATCGGACTCTGCGGATCCTGCTGCAGATGCAGGGCATCGAGATCGAGACGAAAGGTGCCGGCGCCGGTATCGGCTTGGGCCCGGTACAACAGATGTTGGCGGTCGTAGCCTGCACGCGGATCCTTCATGTCCATCTTGCCGATGTCCGCGGCTACCGATTGCGTGATCGGGCCGCCGCTGTCGAACGGCGCATAGAACGACATGTCCGCACTGCCGCGGCTGCCCACCGACGCACTCAGTTCGTTCCTGCCCGCACCCGCATCGCGGTGGATGATATTGATCACGCCGACAAACGAGGTGGCACCATAGCGCACAGGCGCGGCACCGCGCAGTATCTCGATGCGCTCCACGCCGTTGAGGTCGATACTGGGCAGGTCGGGGTTGAAGGCGCCGCCCCAGGGCACGCCATCCACCAGCAGCAGGAAGGCATCGAACTCGCGCAGGCCCTGGAATTCCGGTACCGCACTCGCCGGACCACCTTCGCCGCCAGGCGCGATGGAGACCCCGCCGACCAGCGCGAGCGCGCTGCGTAGATCAGTGGCGCCGAGGCGCACGAGTTCCGCGTGGGTCACCACGGTGACGCTGGCGGGTACGGTCGCGATGTCTTCCGGCAACGGCGTCGCGGTGACCTGAAGCGTACCGAGTTGTGCTTCGGCATCGGGATCGGGCGTCGCGGGTGCGGCGATCAGTGCGGCAGGCAGCAGTGCAAGTACGCTGGTCAGCGCGAGGGCGAGTCGGGGGGAACGGCCCATCGAATGATCCTCCTGGGGATTATCTGTCATGGCGCGCGCAGGCGCGCTCGGAGCGAGGCGGCGTCGGGTTCGGACAGCCGCGCCAAACGGCCGCCAACTATAACCAATTTCGGCGCGAGATATCTAACCCGGGACGAGTTCGATGAGGGTGATCTCGGGTGGCGCGAGCACCCGGATAGGCGGACCCCAGGTGCCGGTACCCCGACTGACATACAGCGTCCGCCCGGATTCGAGCCGGGTCAGGCCGGTGGCCACCGGGTAGCTCATGCGCACGAACAGATTGAACGGGAATATCTGCCCTTTATGGACGTGACCGGATATCTGCAGATCGAAATCGGCATCCGGATCGAGCCGGGGCTGGTGTTTGAGCAGGATCGTGAAACTTCCGCGCGCAGCGCCGGCGAGCGCGACATGCTCATCGGTCGCGGCCGGCTGGCCCAGGCGCGCGCCGGTCGGGTCATCGACTCCTGCGATAACCAGGCCCTCGCCCGCAGCCACCGCCTCGCCGCGCAGCAGCTTGAATCCTGCCAGCTCATGAAACTCGCGCGCGCGCTCGAAGCCCACGAAGTATTCGTGATTCCCGGTCACGGCGAACTTGCCCGACGACGGACAAAAATCGGCAAACAAAGGCGCCCAGCCGTTGAGCCGGTCCGCCTGGCCGTCGACGAGATCGCCTGCCGAGATCAGGATGTCCGGGTCCAGCCTGCGCAGGCGTGCCAGCAGCGCACGCAGCCGGCGGGCGCCGATGAACGCGCCAAGGTGCAGATCGGAGATGACCGCGATCCGCACCGGCCCGCGGGCAGCAGACAACTTCGCCGAACGCAGTTCCACGCGTTCCACGCGCGTGCGTAATGCCGCGATGAAACCGTAGCTCCAGGCCAGTACGCTCAGCGTGCCGATCACCAGCAGATCGGTCCGGGCGGAGAGGATGCGCCCGGCGCCGGCAAGACGCGCGACGCCCTCCGACAGATCGACGAACAGGCCGATCCAGAAAAACAGGAAGATCAGACCCATCCAGCCGTAGCCGACCCAGGCCGCGGCGATCGCGGCATCGTGACGGCCATGCCGTTCCCACCGCCATACCAGCAACGGGGCGAAGGTCATCAACGCCGCCCAGCCCGCGACCAGCAGCGTCGCGCCCATGCCCAATGCGAGACCCGCCTGAAGTTTCCAGACCACGTACAGCCCGACGCCGGCATAGGCCAGCAGGATGGAGCTGAATGCGAGGGTGAGACGGCGCCGGTCTTCAGCCATCGGGTATCGCGGAGCGGCCAGCGGTGCCGGCGGCCCTATTCGGGCCGCATGAGCGGGAAGAGCAGCACATCACGGATGGAGGGCGAATCGGTAAACAGCATCACCAGGCGGTCGATGCCGATACCCTCGCCCGCCGCCGGCGGCATACCGTATTCGAGCGCGCGGATGTAATCCGCATCGTAGAACATCGCCTCATCGTCTCCCGCGCGCTTCTCGTCCGCCTGGGCACGGAAGCGCTCGGCCTGATCTTCCGGGTCGTTCAACTCGGAGAACCCGTTGGCGATCTCGCGCCCGGCCACGAAGAATTCGAACCGGTCCGTAACTTCCGGATCTTCGTCGTTGCGCCGCGAGAGCGGCGAGACCTCGGTCGGATAGGCGGTGATGAAGGTCGGCTCGCGCAGTTGATGTTCGGCCGTCTTCTCGAACAGCTCGATGAGCAGCTTGCCCCAGCCGTAGCCCGCCTTCACCTGGACGCCGGCCGCGGTGCAGGCTGCGCGCAGGTAATCCACATCGCGCAAGCGGCTGGCATCGAGTTCCGGATTGAACTTGAGCACCGCTTCGGCCACCGTCATGCGCTGGAACGGCTTGTCGAAATCGTAGGTCTCGCCCTGGTAGGTCAGTTCGTGCGAACCGAGCACAGCCTGGGCCAGCGAACGGAACATCGCTTCGGTCAGGCACATCGCATCCTCGAAAGTCGCGTAGGCCTGATAGAACTCGAGCATGGTGAATTCCGGATTGTGCCGCGTGGACACGCCTTCGTTGCGGAAGTTGCGGTTGATCTCGTATACGCGCTCGAAACCACCAACGGTCAGACGTTTGAGATACAACTCGGGCGCGATGCGCAGATACAGCGGGATATCGAGCGCGTTGTGATGGGTGATGAACGGGCGCGCGATCGCGCCGCCCGGGATCGGCTGCATCATCGGCGTCTCGACTTCCATGAAGCCGAGCGAATCCATGAACTGGCGGATATGCGCGACCAGACGTGCACGCGTCTCGAAGATCCGGCGCGAACCCTCGTTCATGATCAGATCGACATAGCGCTGGCGATAACGCGTCTCCTGATCAGACAGTCCGTGGAACTTCTCCGGCAGGGGCCGCAGCGACTTCGACAGCAGGCGCAGTTCGGTGACCTTGACCGACAGCTCGCCGGTCTTGGTCTTGAACAACGTGCCCGAGCCACCGACGATATCGCCCAGATCCCAGCCCTTGAACTCCTTGTACACATCCTCGCCCACCGCATCGCGCTGGACGAAGAACTGGATGCGCCCGCTGTTATCCTGGATCTGCGCGAAGCTGGCCTTACCCATCACCCGCTTGGCCATCATGCGTCCGGCCACGTGCACGATCTGCGCTTCGGTCTCCAGCGTCTGGGGCGAATGCGCACCATACATCGCATGCAGCTCGGCAGCATGCGCATCGCGGCGAAAGTCGTTCGGATACGCCTGCCCGCGCTGTTCGCGGACGGCAGCAAGCTTGGCGCGGCGCAGCGCGATGAGATCGTTTTCTTCCTGCTCAGCCATGTTCTTCCCGTGTCTTGGCGTTATCGTACAGCCTAGAGGCCGCTCTTGAGGCTCGCCTCGATGAATCCGTCCAGGTCGCCGTCGAGGACCGCTTGGGTGTTGCCAACTTCATGCCCGGTACGCAGATCCTTGATGCGCGACTGGTCCAGCACATAGGAACGGATCTGACTGCCCCAGCCGATATCGGCCTTGCTCTCTTCCAGCGTCTGCTGTTCCGCACTGCGCTTTTGCAGCTCGAGCTCGTAGAGCTTCGCGCGCAACTGCTTCATGGCCGTGGCCTTGTTCTTGTGCTGCGAACGGTCGTTCTGGCACTGGACCACGGTCCCGGTCGGATTATGCGTGATGCGCACCGCGGATTCAGTGCGGTTGACGTGCTGTCCGCCCGCGCCGCTGGCACGATAGACATCGATGCGCAGATCCGCCGGATTGATATCCACTTCTATGTCGTCGTCGATCTCCGGAGAGACGAACACCGCGGCGAACGACGTGTGCCGACGATTGCCCGAATCGAAGGGCGATTTGCGCACCAGCCGGTGCACGCCGGTCTCGGTACGCAGCCAGCCATAAGCATACTCGCCTTCGAAACGGATGGTGGCGCTCTTGATACCCGCGACTTCGCCGGCCGAGGCTTCGATCAGTTCGGTCTTGAACCCGTGTTTCTCGCCCCAGCGCAGATACATGCGCAGCAGCATCTCCGCCCAGTCCTGCGCCTCGGTGCCGCCGGAGCCGGCCTGGACATCGACGAACGCGTTCTGCGAATCCATCTCGCCGGAGAACATGCGCTGGAATTCGAGTTTCTCGACATGCCGGCGCAGACGTTCGACATCGGCTTCGACTTCGCCCACCGCAGCGCTGTCGTCTTCCTCGACCGCCATCTCCAGGAGCTCGCCGGCATCGTCCAGGCCACCGCCGAGATCCTGCAGGCCACCCACGATCTCTTCCAGGCGTGCGCGCTCGCGCCCCAGTTCCTGGGCACGGGCGGGATCGTTCCAGACGTCGGGTTCTTCGAGCTCGCGCTCTACTTCCTGCAGGCGTTCACGCTTGCCGTCGTAGTCAAAGATACCCCCTCAGGGCATCGGTGCGGCCCTTGAGATCCTGGATCAGGTGTTTGATGGGGTTGATGTCCTGCATCGCGCGCTCTGTCGTACTGAA
>CAVUBB010000004.1:0-30906 GCA_963739695.1 uncultured Pseudomonadota bacterium
CCGTATTGGTCGGTGGCATTGCCGTAATCTTCACTGGCCCAGCTTCCTGCCAGTTCCCAGTAACCGAATGCACGTGCTTCTCGATACGCGAGGCCCACACGCGCGACGGTATGCGTGGTGCTGCCGTCAAAGCTTTGGTCGAGCCCACCGGAAGCGCCTTCGAAGATGAAGCTCACATCGTTTTCGAGATAGACGCTGCCGCGAACGTAGCCCTGGTTGGATTTGGATACGTTATCTGGATTGCTGTGGCGATAGCCCAGTTCCAGGAAGTTATCGTTGGCATTGCCGGCGGCCTGGGCCGCGACAGGCGCCAGGAACGTGGCGGATGCAAGCAGTGCGGCCACGATAGACAGGATTCGTGCAGGCTTGTTCATCGTTTTCTCCCGTTCGGATCTAAAACCAGTGCGGTGCGCCTATCCAACATAAGGCGATATGGAGCTTTGCTGCATTATCTGCTTGATTTGAGTAGATTTACAACTATCGCCCCGGCTCGATTCGCCAGTGTTCAGCCCGAAAGCCCCAAGCGGGTGAGCCAATCGGGCAGCCCGCGCTCGAGCTCGGCGAGCACCCGCTCGAAGGCTTGCCCACCCTGGCGGTAGGGGTCGGCGATATCGAAGCCCTGCCAATGGCCCCAGCGGAAGATGCGCCCGCGGGTCTCGGGCCAGGCATGGGAGACCCAATCGGCCTGATCCTGCGTCATGCTCAGCATGAGTTCGTATTGCTTGAAGACGGTGGGTTCGAGCTGGCGGGCGCGGTGGTCGGATATGTCGATATCCTTCGCGGCCATAAGCTCGACCGCGAGTGGGTCTGCCGGGTAATCAACCAACGCGGAAAGGCCGGCCGAGCCCACGGTAAGCGGCCGGCCGGTAGCCTGGGCTTGCGCCTTGAGCAGCCCTTCGCCCATGGGGCTTCTGCAGATATTGCCGGTGCAAAGCACCAGTACGGACTGGATCATCCCCCTGCTCTCATGAACTGGCTTCCCTGCCCTGAAACGTGCTCACCGCGCCCGGGTTGGGCGCGGTGAGCGATCATCGCCTGGCCGGCTCCCGCGCTTACGGGTTCCAGCGAACGCCGAGTTCGGCGCGGGTATCTTCAGAGAAGGTTTCGGTGTTCAGCACCACCTGCCACTGTGGCGCCAGGCGATAACGCACGCCGAACACGCCGCCGGCACCGTCACGCAGTGGGTCAGCCTTGAAATTGAACACCACTCCGGCATCCCAGCCCCAGTTATTGTCGGCTTCGAACTGGCCGTGGCCGAGCATGCCGACGCGGAAGTATTTATCGGAGACATCGCCGAACTTCTCGCTGTACCAGGCGCCCACGAACTGGAGGTTGGTGTTGCCCGACTGGGAGTTGAGCGCGAGACCGAGGCCATAGCGCTGATGCGTATCGCTGCCCGGGGTGACGTTTTCGGAGAAGCTGCCGCTGCTGAATTCGGCGAAGCCGCTGAACATATCGGTGAAACCCATGCTGCCGCGCAGGTAGCCATCGTTGGCATCCGGCGCCGCATTGGGTGCGAACATGTCGCTGGCGTAGCCGCCTTCGACGTAGGTGTTGTTGTCTGCCGCCAGCGCCGGAATGGCCATTGCGAGCGCTGCGATTCCCGTCAATGCAAAAAGGATGTGTTTCTTGTTCGGCACGGTGATCCCTCCCGTTTTTCTTCCCGAAGAAAATGACATAAGCGCTAATTTCTTACTGTAGCACAGGCACCCCCGCGCGCAATGCAAACCTCACGGTCCACGCGGCTTGCGGGAGTTGCGCCGGATCAGCCCTTTGCGCATTTACATTACATATTGTTACTCGTTCACCCAGATGGGTGATGGCGCTGCGATGCGGGCACAAAAAAGGCCGCGCCCAGGGCGCGGCCTTGTACGAGTGCCGCTGTGCAGCGCCGCTCCGGCGGCGAGCAGCGGCGCTGTGGTTACGGGTGCCAACGCACGCCAAGCTCCATGCGGTAATCGTGGTTGAAGGTGTTGGTGTCGAGCACACCTTCCCACTGCGGCGCGAAGCGATAGCGCAGGCCCAGATCCAGGCCGGCGTTGCGGTCGGCTATGTCGCTCTGGAAGTCGTACATCACGCCCGCGTTCCAGCCCAGTTTCTGCGCATTCGGGAACTGGCCGTAGGCGCTCAGTTCGCCCTGCACGTACTGGTCGGTGCGGCTGCCGAACTTCTCGTTGTACCAGGCGCCGGAAACCTGCCAGTTGCCGTATTGGAAAGGCTGGTGATAGGCAACGCCGGCACCGTAGCGGCCGTGGTCGTCATTGCCGGGCGTGAGGTTGGAATCGAAGCTGCCGAAGCCGGCTTCGGCAAAGGCGCTGATCACGGGGGTGAAATCCATGCTGCCGCGCACATACAAGCCGTTCGCATCGGGGCCGCCATCGAAGTTGTCGCCGGTATAGCCGCCTTCGAGCCAGGTGTTATCGCCGTAGGTTTTGCCACCCCCGGATGCGCCGGCTGCCAGAACCGGGCCGGCGAAAAGCAAAGCCAGGGCGCCGGCGAGTGCAGTGAATAGGATGGTGTTCTTGTTCATGGGACCCCTCCAGCTTGAAGGTGTGAATTCAGATACGGCGCACAGGGTAACAAAGCGACTGTGCACGTACGCCGATTGCGTCACACTTCGGTGAGACACCGCCGATGATTATAAGTTCTTGTTTTTAAATGGACATAATATGCGGCACGCCGCGCTCACGGGTACCAGCGCAGGCCGATCTCGGCCATGGTGTCGTGCGAATAGCTGTGAGTGTTCACCACGAAGGCGATCTCGTCGGTGAAATCGTAGGCGGCGCCCAGTTCGAAACCGGTGGCGCGATTGGCCCTGCCGCTGTGGGTGTCGTAGAGGAACGAGGCATTCCAGCCGAAGCTTTCGGTGAAATTGCCGCAGCCACCCACCGCGAAGCGCGCGGAGCGATCGCGCATGCCGCCGAAGGTTTCGCCATAGCCGGTTACCGAGGCCTGCCAGTAGCCGAAGTTGGCCGGGTGGCTAAGCATCACGCCCGCGCCGTACATGCGGTGGTCGTCATCGCCCGGGGTCACGTTGCTGTCGAACTTGCCCTGGCTGTATTCGGCATAGGCGCTGATCGAGGGGTTGAGCGCATAGCTGCCGTGCACGTAGCCGCCGTGGGCATCGGGGGCGTAGTAGTCGAAGTAGTCCGCCGTATAGCCGCCTTCTATATAGGTCTGGTTGCCGCAGGCGGCGTACGCGGGGCTGGCGAGCGCGAGTGTGGCACCTATGATGAGTGCACCGAGAACGTTTCTGCTATCCATGGCGGGTATCCTTCACTGGATGGGTGCGCAAGCGCTTGTTGTGCTGCGCACTGTAACGCGTACAGCCAGCGCGGCAATACGTGTATCCACGGACCGCTGCAGCGCGGCGGCTAGTTGCGCGGGCGGGTGCCGCGCCGGGCTTCGGCCTCAAGCGGGTCGTCGGGCCAGTAGTGTTTTGGGTAGCGGCCCTTGAGGTCTTTCTTCACCTCGGCATAGCCGCGCGCCCAGAAGCTGGCGAGATCGCTGGTGACCTGCACCGGGCGGCGCGCGGGCGAGAGCAGATGCAGCACCACGGGCACACGGGCGCCGGCCACGCGCGGTGTGGCGGGCATGCCGAACACTTCCTGTATGCGCACAGCCAGCACGGGCTGTTCGCCGCTGTAATCGAGTTTCAGTGACGAACCGCTGGGCACTTCAAGGCGTTCCGGGGCCAGCACCTTGAGCTGTTGCACACCGTTCGGTGGCAGTAGGCCGTCCAGCGCCTGCCCGAGCCGGCCGGCATCGAGCTTCGCGAGGCGATCCAGGCCTGCCAGGTAGGGCCCGAGCCAGCTTTCGAGCTGTTCGAGCAACCTCTCGTCGCGCATATCCGGCCACGGCGGGCCGAGCACGCGGTGAAGGAACTGCACGCGCTCGCGCTTATCTTGCAGTGCAGGCGTCCAGGGCAGGGCCTCGAGCCCGGCGGCGCGGATGCCGCGCATGAGGCAGGCGGCAACCGCCTCCGGATCGGGGTGCGTTAGCGCGCGCTCGGCGAGCACGATGGCGCCCAGGCATTTGCGTTCCACGGCGCGCACGCAGCGGGCAGCCGCATCCCATTCCACCTGCTCTTCGCTGCGCATGAGCGAGCCGGCCACCGCTTCGAGTTCTTTGGCATCGAGCGCGCCGGCCAGGAAGATGCGCGCCTCGCGGGCCTGGCCGTCGAGATGCGCGGCCACCAGCCATTCACACTTGCGCAGGGGGTCGGCTTCATCGAGCACGGCCCCGCGCCCGTTGGCCAGCAGATAGCGGTTGCCGCCCTCGGTGCGTCGATGCGCGATGCGATCGGGGTAGGCCAGCGCGAGCACGGCCCCGGCGTTCTCCACGCCTTCGATAGCGGCCCGGGCACCCAGACGCCGGGCCAGCGTGTTCGCCGCACGGGCCAGGAACTGACGCCGTGCAGGCGAGATCTCGCGGCTCTCGCGGGTAAGCGCGCGCAGGCGCCGTTCCACATCCGCCCCCGAACCCGGCGGCAAGGGATCACGTTCTTCGAGCAATGCCGCGAGCCACGCCGCGATTCCGCCCCGGCCCTGCTCCGCTGCCTTGAGCAGCATGTGCGCGAGGCGTGGGTGTACGGGCAGGGCAAGCATCTTGCGCCCGTGCGCGCTGATACGGCCATCGGCTTGCAAGGCGCCCAGCTGGGCGAGCAACTCGCGCGCCTGGCTCATGGCGGCGGGCGCGGGCGGGTCCATCCAGGCCAACTGTGCACCCTCCTCCGCGCCCCAGTTCGCAAGCTCGAGCGCTAGCGGAGCGAGGTCGGCATTGAGGATCTCGGGCGGGCGGCTCGCCTGCAGGCGCTGGTCTTCGCCTTCGCTCCACAGGCGCACGCAGATGCCCGGTTCCAGGCGCCCTGCCCGGCCCCGGCGTTGGTCGGCCGAATCGCGGCTCACGCGCGTGGTCTCGAGCCGCGTGAGCCCGCTCACCGGATCGAAACGCGGCCCGCGCATGAGCCCGGCATCCACCACCAACCGGATACCTTCGATGGTGAGGCTGCTCTCCGCCACCGCCGTGGCCAGCACCAGCTTGCGGCGCCCGGGCGGCGACGGCGCGATGGCGGCATCCTGCGCTTCGGGCGCGAGATCGCCGGAAAGATCGAACAGATCCACGTCCGCCGGCAGCCGGCCTTCCAGCGCCCGCGCGGCACGACGGATCTCGGCCTTGCCCGGCAAAAACACGAGCGCACTACCCGCCTCGCTTGCCATGAGTTCGCGCGCGATGCGCGCGGCATGCTCTGGCACCTCGCCACCCCGGGGAACCGGCGCATGGCGCGTGACCACGGGAAAGCTGCGCCCGGGGCTGGAAAGCACCGCCGCGCCGGGCATGAGCGCGGCCACGCGCGCAGCATCCAGGGTGGCCGACATCACCAGCACGCGCAGGTCTTCGCGCAGCGCCTCGCAGGCCTCCAGCGTGAACGCGAGACCCAGATCGGCGTGCAGGTTGCGCTCGTGGAATTCGTCGAAGATGACCGCGCCGTATGCGGAAAGCGCCGGGTCGTCCTGCAGGATACGGGTGAGGATGCCCTCGGTGACCACCTCGATGCGCGTGGCATCGCTCACGCGGCTGTCCATGCGCACGCGATAGCCCACGGTCTGGCCCACTTCCTCGCCGAGGCTGTTCGCCATGAAACGCGCCGCGGCGCGTGCCGCCAGGCGGCGCGGTTCGAGCATGATGATGCGCCGGCCTGCCAGCCACGGCGCTTCGAGCAGCGCCAGCGGTACCCGCGTGGTCTTGCCCGCCCCGGGCTCGGCCGTGAGCACGGCGAAGGCACCATCGGCAAGGGTGGCCTGAAGCTCGGGCAGGAGGGTATCGATGGGCAGGGCGTGCATGACGCTATTCTACGGGACACGGATCGCCGGCCGTGACATGCGCCGCCAACGGTCGCGGCGCGCCCGGATCTTGCCTATGGCCGGAGCGGCCCCCGGAGCCGGGTCCGCTGGGGCGGCTGCAAGCCGGGGCGATGGCGGCTTGCCTGCCCGCTCATTTCTTTTCCCACTCGAAGCGGAAACGTTTGGGTACCGGTTCATCGTCGCGTACGCGAAACACACAACGGCCGTCGCCGTGCTGGAAGCGTTCGGTACGTTCGACCTTTACGCCGAGCAGGCGCTTCATGGTGGAAAGCGTGACGCTGCACAGACGCGGCTCGTCCATCGCCGCGGAGAGATAGGGGCAGTTGTGTTCGATCAGCATGGCGCCATCGTGGTCGCGCTCCACGCTGGTGAACGGGTCTTTATCGAAATACAGGCCACGCAGGGCGTCGATGCGCTTGTCGAGAGACTTGCCGTCGAGCCGCGGTTGCCATGCGGCGACCTGCCGGTCGGTGAGTTCGGTCAGCACCTCGCGCAATCCTTCCTCACCAAGCTTCTCGCCCATGGTCTTGAGCAGGTTGACGGTGAGTGCGTCGTAGAACTTGGGAAAGGCCTCTTCGCCCGCTGCGGTGAGCACCCAGCGATTCGCCGGCCTGCCGGGCCCGTGTGCGTCCGTGGCCTCGCTGACGAGCAGGCCCGACTGTTCGAGCTGCGCGATCTGCAGCCGCACCGCCTCGCGAGTAAGACCCAGCGCTTGTGCCAGTTCGGTCTGGCTGGCGCCGCCGCGCCATTTGATCTCGCGGAGTATGTCCTGGCGGGTGGAGTGGCTGGCCGGTTTCATGACGATCCGTTTGTTGCCGGAAAACCGTGATGATAAACGATGCGCCCGCCCACATGCCCGGCGAGTGCGAGCAATGCAAACGCGAAGACGCCAACCGCAGCCGCCGGCACGGGCAACATCTTGACTTGCAAGATCCAGGTAGCGCCGTAGGCGAGCCAGGCGGTGAATGCGAACGTCACGTGGCGGGCGACGCTCTGGCGCAGACCGGCATCCTGCGGCAGCGCCATGAGTTCGAGCAGCCCCGCGCACATGGCGAGTGCCCCCGTTACAAGGCCGAACGCGTTGGCATAGCGTGCCGCTGTGGCCCATACGCCGAAGCCGGTGCACAGCGCGAGCAGGGCAAGCCCGGTGGCGACGGTCCATGCCGCCACCGGGAAATGCACCAGCAGCGGATGCAGCGGCAGGCCGTGCAGCCGCGGCGGCTTCACAGCAGGCCCAGCACGAGCGCGACCACGCCGCACACAGCCAGTGCGGCGTGCAGTACCACGACGGCTTTCGGGTGCGGTTTGTCGCGCAGGTGGAAGCTGAACAGGAAGAATCCGCCCAGGGCCGCGACGACAAGGATGCCGAGCGCGGCCTGTAGCGCCGTGGCGGTCGGGCCTTGCAGCACAAACCAGGCGAGCAGCAGCAAGGCCGCTGCCGCCGCCGAACCGTGGATCAGCGCCAGGGCCATGGGCGGCTTCTTATCGCCGAATATCTTCAAGGCCATGATAAGACCGCCCACAGCGGCGGCGGCAAACAAGCAGAGTGCAATCCAGACCATGCGGGTCTCCTTATTTAAACAAGCTTTCACTTGCTAATCTAGCAGGCTGGATAGAAAAAGCAAGAAAAAACTTGTCTATCAAGACAAACCGGCAGGAAGCACGCCCCCGTCGGTTCTCCCGGCAACCACAGGGCCCGCGGCTCGGTTGACCACCTGAGCAAATGCCCATAGAATTCCCGCCTCTTGGGGCGATTAGCTCAGCGGTAGAGCACTGCCTTCACACGGCAGGGGTCAGTAGTTCGATCCTACTATCGCCCACCAGATACGAAAAAGCGGCCTTCGGGCCGCTTTTTCTGTCTGACGAGGCGAAAACTTCTGCGCTTGGTCAGATGTCGATCCGCTGGTGTGCCGCGATGCGGCTCGCCCAGGTGCCCGGAACCTCGGCACGTTCGGCGAATTCCGGCCAGCGGCGAACGGTTGCCACCGTGTGCTCGACGATATCCCTGGCCCGCGTCCGTTGCATGCCGGCCGCCCGGGCCACCGCCAGCAGATCGTCGCGCTCGAACCCTTCCCGCTTGCCGTTGGCCGTCATCTGATGGGTGGCGGTCCATTCGCCGCTCGGGTTGTAGCTGTAGGTGAGGTCGAATGCCGGCGAGAGTTTCCAGCGGCCTGACTTATCCATCAGAAACGCGATGTTCTTCACATGGTCGTCCTGGTTGCGGCCGACGATATTGAACACCATGCGCCGGTATTGCTCTTCGATGCTGTCGATATCCAGACCCAGCCGCCGGATCACGGCAAAGGCCTGTTCGTAGCTGTAGGCGCCGGCCAGGTTGAAGTCGTAATGAGCCAGTGCGGCGAGCGATTGGGTATGTATCTTCTCGCCCGTAGCCGTGCGATCGAAGCGGCGCGTCATGAAATGGGCGCGGCCGTTCTCCTGCATGATCCGGCACGGCATCATCTCGATGCCGGCAGCCTGCGCCATGAGGTAGTAAGCGTATTCGATGCGCCCGTAACCGGCCGGGTCTTCCAGTTCCTTATCCTTGTTGCCGGCTACGCCATCGAACTTCAACAGCCAATATTCGAAGCCCTTCCCGGCCGCGACCTGCCCCGAGCGCACCTCGTTGGTCTGCGGATTCCAGGCGATCAGCGCCTTGGCCCTGGCGCCACCGGCCGAGGTGCCCACGCGCAGGATATCGCGCAGGGCTTCTTCTTTCGCCCCGTCGTCGAGGAACGAACCGTTCATGGCCGCGCGCCGGGTGAGGATCTCGGAGGCGAGATGCACCAGGGCATCCACCTCTATCTTGTGCCCGCTCACCTGCCTGGGGCCCTGGATGGGGTGGTATTCCAGCGCCCCGATCCCGCGCTGGCCGACGTAGCTCAGGCGCTCCACTGCGTTGAAATCGGCCGGCGCGCGGCCCTGCCGGGCCAGCCAGGCGTCGATCAAGGCGTTGCCGAACCGGTCGGGCAGGGAATCGGCCAGCAGCCCCGGCAGGCCGTGGAACGAGGCCGGGGAGAGCTCGGGGAAGCGATAGGGCGCCAGCGCGAGGGGCATAACCAGAGGCGATATCTCGATACCGTTGGCGGCGAAGTCCGGTGCGTACTGGAAACGGGCATGGGTGTGGCCGGTCTCGATCGCTACCGCGCCCACACGCGTGCCCCAGAGGCGAACCTCCGCGACCGTGGTCACTTATCTTCTTCCCAGGTGAATTCGCCCTTCTCAGCCGGCCTGGATGCGGGGTGGCGGACACGCTGGCGACGCCCGCCGCGGGTGAGAAGCTCCATGGGCCCGGGCACGGCGGGCGGCAACAGGGCCTCCAGTGCGTGCAGCAGCTTGAGTTGGCGGAGGATGCGGACCAGGCTGGTCATCTGCACGGAACCGCCCTTCTCGATGCGTTCCACCGTGCTGCGCGAGACCCCCGCGTGCCGCGCCAACTCCATCTGGGTCTGGCCGAGCTGCGTACGCCGATGCGCCAGCCGTTCACCGAGTTCGCGCAGAAGAGTCTCGTCGGTCAATTCATCAGTAATTTTCATAATGCGTTACTTATAATGCATTAAAGCGATAATATGGCTTCATGCCTGACTTTTAATGCATTATTCTATCTTACGTTTTGCCTGTCTTGTCAAGCATTATATGAACTAATAGGATATATCGAGTAATATCTCACGCATTATAAAGGCCCTATTTCTCCTCTGGCTGCAGCCGCTCATGTCACCCGGACGACTCGCGCGCACCCCGAGCCCCGCAGCCTATCCGCAGCGAGCGCGGTGCGCCGGGCCCAGATAAAAGAAAGCCGGGCACGAGGCCCGGCTTTCGCTTTGGCGTCTGACTTCGTTCAGCCGCCGATGCCCAGATTGTTGTAAAGCCATTCCTCCACGAGCGTGAGGATATCCGGCGAGCTGGTGCTGGTGCTGCTCGGCGCGATCCCGCCACCGATCGACTCCTGGGCCGTGACCGTGGTGGTGGTCGTCGTCGTGGTTGTGGTCGTGCTGTTGTTGTTCAGACCGCCACCGATCGATTCCGCAGAGGCGGTGCCGAAAAGAGCGAAGCTCAGGATCGTCGCGACAAGTGCAGCCATAGTAAGGGAACGCTTCATTTGCTGATCTCCTATGAATCAGGGTGAATTTCGCCCCCCTATTTAACCATAAAGTGGGAATTTCACCTCACTTATAGCCGCTTCACCCTCCGGAGACTCGCGCTTCCCGCTATTCCTGGCCCCGGCGTCATTCCTCGACCTGAAACACTCCCAGCCCGACCCGGCGGTAATTCACATGCTCGCGGCGCTTGCGGTCGGCCAGCTCGGACAGCTCCTCGTCAAGCTTAGCGCCGAATTCCATGGTGCGCTTGCGAATCAGTGCCTTGGCCTCTTCCACGTTGTCTTCGGGAACGTCGCGCTGAAACCATTCGCGCAGCAGGCGGCGATCGCTCGGGTCCACATCCTGGCGCAGATTGAATTCCACGGTATCGAGCATATCGTGCGCGCAGATACCGACGATCTCCACGTGTTCTTCCGAACCGACTTCCGGCACGTAGTAGGGATCGAGCAGGCGCACGGTATCGCCTTCATCGGCAACCGTGCCGTAGCCGACCAGTGCCATGAGGATGGTGGCCGGCGGGATATCCGCGCCGAACTCGATGGCCAGCTGCCAGAACGAGACCCCGCGCTCGGATTTGAGCGGCAGCACTTCCAACGGCTCGCCATCCGGCCCGCGATAGCGCGGATCGTTGGCCCAGGCATCCAGAACCCGGGTGGCCGTAGAGCCGTGGCGGGATTCGACGACGTTCTCGATATCGGATTCGGCCCGCAGCCGATGGACTTCCTTGCGGGAGAGCCCGGTAACCAGAGCGATGTGCGAGGTATAAGTGCCTTTGCGCAAGCGGAACTCATCCTGCTCGGCGGCAAGATCGACGGCCGTCTTGCGGATGAGGTGAGCCAGTTCCTGGCAGGTGAAGCCGAAGCGCATCAGTACGCGCACCCAGGGCTTGAGGGCCCTCGTCGCGAACTGCCAGTAGGCGGCCGGCTTGCCGGCCGGCGTGATCTGCGCAGTATTCAATTCTCCCATCGCCCTACTCCTTGTTCTGTGGGTGCGCTGCACCGGGGATGCGACCGCACTGCGGATAGCCCATTATTGGGATTGGGGGCACATCCGTCAAACAACTTTGAAATACGGGGTCTGGAAGGCGTGAAAAAGCGGCCCGCAGGCCGCCTGGATCCGATGTTAAAGGCACCCTGCCCCCATCGCTTGCAGGGGGCTCGATCGCCGTGAGGCGGCCACGCCGGCCTCACGGGCAGGCAGCAGGGTCAGACCCTTACCGCAGGTCGCTCGGCCACTCGCGGACGCGGGATGCCACGAAGTTCCTGCTGTGCCGCTCGGGGCAGCTCCGCAGGTACATGCGCCTTGAGCAGACGCGCGAGCTCGGCGTCTTCGAACGGCAGCGCACGGCCGTCGGCATCGTAGGGCCACTCGCTCACGTAGATCAGTTTGCGCTTGCTACCCATCGTCCATCTCCTCTTTTTCAAAGGGAGTGAATACTGGATATCTTTTTACTCCTGGCGCGCTGAAAAGGCATGGGTGGTTACCGCAAATCTCGCCATTTCTACGTGTAATCTCGCATCCACTTGACCTGGCTCAGTTGGACCGATTCTCACCGCTGAGCGAACCGGAATGGAGATGTACTCGTGAGTCAAAAAGGCGTGCGCGATCCACACACAGACAAGAGCGGGCCGGCACCCTGCGATGCCGGCCCGCTCGATCGCATCACTTCCGGCAAGTGATCAGTGGATCATGCCGTGCTCGTCGATGCGCAGCATGGCCGCGCACGGCCGGGTCAGACCCGGGCTGCAGTACGAGGCGCCGTCCACCGATGAGGTGAAGTCCACACTTCCATGGGCCGGCACTTTTACGGCCGGAAGCACCGTATTCGGCCGCGCAGTGCGGTTCGCGCTTGAGAGCACCGGCTCCAGCTGGATCAGGCTCGTGGCGGACTGGTAGCCCGTGTGGCCCGAACGCTTCACCGTGACCGCCGAGGCGCCCGCCGAGCCGCTCCGCCACTCGGTCGGCTGCTGGCTCGTGAAGTCGAGCGCGTGCAGGCTACCGTTAGCCTGCGCCGAGGCCGGGCTGGTATTCGGCGAGGTTGCCGGAGAACCGGACCCGATGATTACCACACCGCCGGCAGAACCACTTATGGAGCCAGCCGATGAACCGCCAGCGTAAACAATCCCGGTGGACGACGACAGCGACACCGACTTGGTAGCGTTGATGTATACACCGCCATCCATCTTCAGGCCGCCCGAAGAGTATGTTGCGGGCGAATTGGCAAAATCTATAAAGCTGCCGGTGCTGGCGTTCAGCTTCACGCTGGAGCCGCCGATCCGTACGGACAGATCTACGCCCGCCGAAGCCGAGCCTCCGTTCGTGCCGGTGAGGGCCGGATAGACAGAGGCGAACGAACCGGCCGACAAAGCTATGTTGTGCGCTCCGGTTACTGCGACGGCATCGCCCGCCTGCAATTTCACGCCCGTTCTGACACCAAGCTCGGCCAGAGCACCGGAACCGCTCGCGCTGATCCGCGCATTTGCAGCCGCATCGTCGCCACCACGGACGACCAGATCGCCTCCGCCCATGGTGAAGGTGATGTCCTTCACCGCGGACAGGGTTACATTTCCGTTCGTCTTGAGTTTTGCAAAAGCGCCGCTGCCCGCGGCAGAAACTGCGTATGATGTATACGCATTATCTGTTCCGCCAAACAGATGCACATCGGTACCTGCACTGATTGCGACCGAACTCGCGTGGACGTAGATGCTTGCGTCCGCAACAACTTTGCTCTTCCCACCATAGGTCGCGGACACATCGGCGTGCGCCGCACTGCCATGACCGCCACTCATGAACACGTTGCCGGCGCCACCATTGATGGTGACAGTTCCACCGGCCGTGACCTTGATGGCAGTGGAACCCTTGACCTTGGCGAAGCCATTCCACTGCGCAAGGGCATTTGCGCCAGCTATGTTGGAGTAATTGGCATACATGACGATACCGGTGCTGCCGCCAAGATGGACATCGGTTCCGGCACGAAGATTGACGCCGCTGAATACCTTGGCTATCGCCGAACCGCTGGAGCTCGCCCGCGCGCCCGGATTTCCATTATCGTAACCACCGCCCACATAGAGACCGTGCCCGGCATCGGCAGTGATCGCACCGGTGGTCGCGGTGATATTGACGTTCGACTCTACCTGATTACTCGCAAAACCAAGATGGTTGGCAGATTCCAGAAGATTCCTTGCCGCCCAGGACCCTGCTCCGAACTGGAGATCCGTCCCAGCCGAAATCTTCACCAGGGAACCGTGAATATTGACCGATCCACTCTCTCTCTGACGCATCTGCGCGTCGCCGCTTGCGGCTTCACCGATCACACCCGACCCGACAGACCCGCCACCATGCACGCTCAGTTGCCCGTTCGGGTTCTTCAAAACCACCGCCGCGGAAGCAGTCAGATTCACCTCGCTCAGCGCCGCCATGGAAACGCTGGCACCGTTACGCGCATACAGGAAGCTGTCATGGCCTGCTCCACTGCCACCAGACACATGGAGTTTGGCGCTGGAGCCATAGGAATCGCCGATCTTCAACTTGAGATTACCGGCACTCACGTCGATGTTCACGCCGGTATCCCGCAGCA
Organism: uncultured Pseudomonadota bacterium; assembly: GCA_963739695.1. Lineage (GTDB taxonomy): Bacteria > Pseudomonadota > Gammaproteobacteria > Natronospirales > CAVUBB01 > CAVUBB01. The sequence goes on from CAVUBB010000004.1 coordinate 13,542, forward strand.
TATCGAACATCGCGCCGTCACTGGCGATGACTGTATTTCCGTTGGAACCGCTGGAGCGGCCACCATTGATCGTCAGAGAACCCGGGCCTGAACCACTCGCGAGCATGGCCTTGAATAAGGCCTTGGCTTGCACATTCACGCCGCCATCCATCGTGAATTGACCTACGCCGTTTGAATGCAGTGTCCCGTTAAAGCCCGAACCCGACGAATCGCGCGCGGCGGAGATATCCAGATTGTCGCCAAGCGCTTTAAAGATGACGTGATTGCCGCTGACGTTTACCGCGCCGTTCAGCATCACGGTCGCCTTACCACCCGAGTTCGCAATCAGTGAATCATCATGGCCGGCACGCCCGCATTCGGCGCAGATCGAAAGATCGGAACCCGCTATGACAGCAATATCTCCCGTCCTGGCGTCGAGATTGACCGATGCATCCGCAAGGTACGCGGCGCTGGCCGCACTGCTGGCAAGTGCGACGACGTTCGCACCGTTATCGAGCTGACCGGCGTAGACGTCGATCGCACCAGTCGCCGCCGAAAGTGTCAGCGCCTGTGCGCTTATATTGACGGAACCATTCGCAGAAATTAGAGTGCGGGCGCCATCATAGGCCTTGACGACCCCGCCTGAGCCGTTGCCACTGTCTTGTCCACGAATCGAGATGTTGGCACCAGCTCGGACGGCCAGGGCACCACCGGCGATGATATTGACTCTGTTGTCGCCGAACAGCTTGGCCACTGTGGCGCCTGCCGCCGACACAGTCACGCTCCTCGCATTATTCGCCGCACCTGCGTAGATCGAAAGATCCGCGCTACTGCCGGCAGCAAGCGTGATATCGCCACGGGCCTGGATGTCGGTCGTCGTACGCGCTTTCAGTTTGCCGTTGCCGCCCGAATCGGCGGTCAAGCTAGCATGATAGACTGTATTGGAATCGCCCGCGTCGATCGTCAGGCTGCCTCCGGCCGTCATGGAAAGGTCGCCGCCCGCGAAGAAGCTCACCCGCGTGTCGGTCTTGAGCTTGGAAAACACCTTGCCGTGTGCCGCAACGGTCTCGGAGAATGCGTCGCTGTTCCCCGCACCGACATGGATACTGCCGCTCGCGTTACTCAGCACCACCGAACCCGCCCGCGCGCTCACAGCCACACCAGCCCCCGCCTTGACGACAACCGAGCCGCTTCCGTTGGCAGATGCCATGGCCAATGCACCATCGCGAGACCCGCCAAGTAGAGACAGGGCCCCACCGCTTGCGGAAAGCGAGATCCCCGAGTAACCATCGATCGTGACACCTGCCGATGCCGTCACGAGGTTCTCGCCGCCATTTGCGCTGAATCTTGCAGCACTACCCAGAGCGTCGCCGCCAGTCACGCCAAGGCTGGCGACGCTACCGATATCGACAGAACCTCCGGCCATCAGCCCGACTGCGGCGTCCACGTCTGTCACGATCGAGGCACCGCTCGCCGCCGACACTGTCATGCCGCGCATATCCGATTGCCCACCATCGACGGAGATCGTAGTAGCTACGCCCCCGGTCATCAGCATATTGCGCCCCGCCGAGATATCCACGCCGGCCTCCAGCGCGGTTTGTACATTGGCGCTGCCATCAGCATGTACGGAGAACGAGCGCCCAGCACCACTCCCGCCGGTGATGGTCAAAATATTTCCTGCAGTCGTCGAGATGTCATTCCCAGCCGTGATGTTCACACCGGCTTCGGCCGACAGCACCCCGATGCCGCCATTTGCATTCAGCGTAGCGAGCACCGCATGCCCGGATGAACCGATACTCTTGGAGAACCCGGTTCCGAATGCGTTGCTACCACCGTGGACATTCACCGTGGCGGCAGACATGCTCACATGCCCGGCGGCTGTCAGAGCGACGCTCGCCTGCGTCATGACCACTACCTTGGCGTCACTACTCTCGTGGACCGTGATGGCATCGGCGAGGTTGTTCCCTGCCGAGACGGCCAGGCTCCCTGCTGCTGCAAGGCGCAGCCCGGACAACAAACCACTCGAGGAAGCGCTACCGCCCGCACGAATTGATACGTTACCGGTATCTTTCAACTTGGCCTTGGCGCCCGCACCCTGAGCAATTACAGTTGCTGCATCAACCGACTGATAGCTGCCCAATGTACCTGAAGACCCCTTGAGGTAGCCCGCACCGGCCACGCTACTCCCGGCGCGGACCAGCAGTGAACCGCCACGGATTTCCAGGACTCCGGTCGAGATCAGGGTGACATCGCCCCTCACCACGCTCTTGGCCATTGCGCCTGCTGCGGTCGCGATTGCGGAATCCGCCTTGCGCGAGGCACTACTGCCTTTAACTGCGCCGTTACCCCTGATACCGATCGGACCGGAGCCTGACGCGCTGATTTCGAGACCGGCGCTGCCCGCCGACAATGAGAGATTGGTATTCGCGGTAACAGTGACCAACTGAGCGCCATGACTCGCTTTCGCGGCCGCGTACCCGTATCCGGCAGAGAGGTCCACTGCCGAACCAAGCAGATGAACGGCCCATCCACCGTCGATTGCAACTTTGGCGTTAGCCGTAGCCGAGACCACGGGATTGGAATTGGAATATGCTGACGCAGACGCCAGCCCCCCTCCCGCCTGGATCTTGCCGTGGATGGTAAAAGGATTTGCCCAGGGCACCGAAACTGCCTCTAGCAACACGTGCGCGTCGATGGTTACATCGGCACTGGCTGTCGCCGCGACACTCGGTGCCGTGGCACTTGAGGCGACGTGTGCCAATGCTGTTCCACCGCCGATGTAGATGTCGCCCCCATTCAGTTTGATGCTGCCATCGGCCGAGAGCGTGAGATTATCCCTCGCCGTAGCTCGCGACATGCTGCCTTTTGCCAGGGCGGAGGCAAACCCGACACTGCCTGCGTGACCAGGCGCATTCAGGTCGATGATGGCACCTTGAATCTTGATATCCCCACCAGCATGCAGAGTGACCGAATGGTCCACGCTAGCAGCGCCCGGCGAAGTGGCAGTGGCGGGTGCGCCGCCGATAACTACGTGCGCCCCGGAAAAGCTGGGCGCGCTGATAGTAATGTCGCCAGCAGCGGCACTCAGTGTCATCGCGTCACTGCCGCCGATTCGAATATCGGTACCGCGAATCGCTATGTTCTTGGCATAGATATCACTTGCGACAGTAACATTCACGGCCTGCAGCCCTACGCTGCCAGATAGTGGCGCACCAGAAGAGCCCCAATCGGCGTCCAGGGTCAGGGTGGCATCAGAAGATGATGCGACCAAACTTCTCACGACCCCGACAAGAGCACTACCCTTGATGCTCAGATTTCCGCGAGTGCGAATACTGGTCCAGTAGGTATCCAGCTTGACCTTGCCCCCCGCGCTCAGATCGAGACCGTGGTTAAGGGTGGCAGTTGCTGTTCCACTACTGAGCGCCCCGGCGTGAAGCTTGATGTCGCCACCCGCATGGAGATGCATCGAACTGCTGCCGGCGTTACCGATACGAGCCGCAGTGATCTCGATATTACCCGCGGCATCAATATCCTCAAGCCTGATCATGCCGACCGCTGTAAGATCGACGTTGCCGGAATAGGCTGAACTCGCCCCGCCTCCCCCAACGAGCTTCGCCGCCAAGGTCAGATTGCCGGGAGCCGAGATGGAAAGCCGGGATCCTCCGGTAATCAGGAGATGGTCTCCAGCGACAGCGATATCGCCGCTGCTGGTCTTGAGTGGATCGCTGCTCGCACTGCTGCCCCGGATCGTCACATCGCCGGGAGCGCTGATCGCGATGCCACTTCCGGCTCTGATACGTCCGGTCTGCACCGTGGCACTGGACCCCGTGGCACTGATGGTCACTTTGCCACTGGTATAGATAGCGGGCGCGGTGATATTCCCGCCTGCAGTAAGCGTCACGTCGTACGCGAAGTCAGTCGCCGATCCGAGACCTATCGGCACATCCATACTTATATCGCCACCGGCAACTATTCTCAGTGGCGTACTGATATTCATATTCAGGTAGTTGCCGGTGATGCTCACCGGCCCGTTATCCGCCACGACCGCCCCACCGAGGCTGATACCGCCGCCAGCACCGGACGATGCATTTTCGGCGATCAGGGTCACGCCCGCAGTCGAGGCGGTACCCGTTGCATGCGCACCTCCACCATAGATATGGATGTTGCCGCCACTCCAGGTGGATAGATTCTTGGCATGGATCGTAATTTTCTTGCCTGTAGCACCACCTCTGATGCTGACACTACCTCCCCAACTATAGGCAGCATTCTGCATAGCAGATATGGACACGTTGCCCGCAGCTGCCACGCTTCCGCTGATCTGTACCACTCCGCCGATTCCTGCACCATCGGCAGAAGCCGTGATGATAGCGTTCCCGCCAGCGATGACATTTTGGCCGACATTGATGAATCCGCCTGCGGAACCAGTCCCAATGGCGGTTAAGGTAATATTTCCCGACGCGGTTGTCTTGAGGCCTGCATTGACGTCGATACCGCCCTCATTCGCTCCATTGCCACCAGCAGTAATGGAGATATCTCCGTCGGCCGACGCACGTACAAATGACACCCTGCCTGAAGGGGCATTCAGTGTAATAGAACCTGCAGTTAGCCAACCTAAATCAAGATAGTGGCCCGCCGCACTCGCTGTAAAAGCACCTCGCATGGTAAGCGTCAGGCCGGAGAGTCTGATCCCGCTACCGCTGCTATTGGTTGTCTTGAAGGTCAACGCACCTGAACCGGTTCCAGTCCCGGCAGTCGCATCGATCGTGACCGCATAGTTGCGTGAGATCGTGCTGCTGGCTGAGATTGTTACATCCGTACCATGACTCAGTTGAGACGCGATGGAAGCGGTTCCAAAGGTGTTCGTGCCGCCGCCAGAACCGGTATTGATGATGACACTGGCCGGGTCGTAGAAGATCTTGCCGCCGGCACCCACGCGCCTGCTGCCACGCACGCGTATGTCGTGGCCCGAGATCTCCAGCGTGCCGCCTTGCGCGTTGTCCCCGGTGGCGGTGATCTTTGAAGTTGAAGTGAGATCAGTCAGAGCATCACCCTTGAGTACGATGCTGCCGCCCGACACACCGCTGCCGGCAGCACCGGCATCCAGGGTACCGGAGTTCTCGATATCGCCACCCGTGGCGGTCAGCTCGATGCTGCCGCCCGTGTCGCTGATCCGCGTGGCCTCGATCAGGCCCGAGTTGTTCACCACCGTGGCCTTCAACTGGTTGGCCACGTCCGCCGTCATGATCACCGTGCCGCCGTCGGCCGTGATCGTGCCCGCGTTCTTCACCCCCGCCAGGTTCGCCAGCGTCGCCTGGTCAACCGCATAGCTCACCAGCGAGTCACCGCTCAGCGTCAGCGTCGCCGCCGTGCCCGACGCCAGCACCACATGCCCCGCATGCGCCATGATCACGCCGTCGTTCTCCGCATAGTCACCGGCCAGTACCACGTAGCCGTTCTTGCCCGCGTTGATCGAACCCGCGTTCACCACGCTCGCATCACTCGCCCCAGTGCCCTTCTGGAAGACGTAATGACCCGCCATGAAATCACTGTCGCTGATGTCCAGCGTGCTCGCCAGCAGACCCTGCACGTCCAGGCTCGCGCCCTTGCCGAAGAACACCCCGTTCGGGTTTACCAGAAACACCTGCCCGTTCGCCGTGATCGTGCCCAGGATGTTCGATACATCTCCGCCCACCACGCGGTTCAGGATCACCGAAGAGCTGTCCGGCTGGATGAACTGCACGTACTGGTTCGCGTCCACCGAGAACGACTGCCAGTTCACGATCGCGTTCTGGCTCGCCTGGTTGATGATCGTGCTGTTAGCGTCCGGCGTGCTGATGCTCGCCTGGCCACCCACCACCTGGCCGCCCGTCGGGCTCGCCAGCGCCATCATCGGCGCCGCAAGAGCACCGATGCCAACTCCGACCGCTCCACGTATGAAGATGCGCTTCAGCGCACTATGCAAAGAGATAGAGTCAGACGGTTTCTGATAGGACATGACGACATCCCTGTTAAAAATGCGAAATCCCTTGAAAAAATTCTGGCTTGTAGGCGGTGACACCCGGGTTCAGTTGACCCGGACACATGAACATAAACAATTGCAGGAATCGTGCCACCGCACCAGACCCCAAAATATAATACCCCGCGCCGCAGCCAAAAGCGCCCCCCTTTCAGAATGGAAAAAGGGCCGGCATCATGCGATGCCGGCCCTTTGGACGCCACAAGTTAACTCAAATGAGTTATATCAACGGATCATGCCGTGCTCGTCGATGCGCAGCATGGCCGCGCACGGCCGGGTCAGCCCAACGCCGCAGTACGAGACACTGTTCGCCGACGAAGTGAAGTCCACCGCACCTTGCACCGGCGCCTTCACCGCCGGCAACGCGTTGCCCGGCACCACCGGCTGGCTAGCGCTCGAGATCACCGGCTCCAGCTGGATCAGGCTCGTGGCCGACTGGTAGCCCGTGTTGCTCGAACTGTTCACCGTGACCGCTGAGGCACTGGTCGAACCGGCAATCTCCGGCGCCGAGAACGTATAACCCAGCGTATGCAGACCACCCGAGGTCGAAGTTACCGAAGCAGTATGCATGTTACCGGTGGTGGCCGAGGTCGGTGCGGTACCGGCACCGGCGATCGGATGGACGATCTTGTTGATCGATCCGTACATCGTCAGACCACCCGAAGAGTAGGTCGCCGGCGAGTTCTCCCACTTGATGTTGCTGCCACTCTTGGCCAGGTTCACCGCACTGCCGCTCAGGGTCAGCGAGTGGTCGGCCGTGAGTGTAGCCAGACCACCGCCACTGCTGGAAACAGTCGGATAGGTAGTCGGGAACGCGCCCGCCGATCGGGTGAGGTTGTTCACACCTGACAAAGCCAGCGAACCGCCCGCCAGCACCATGACGCTGCTGTTCGCATCGAGGTTTGCAACACCAGCCGGCCCCGTGGCAGTCACGGCTGCCGAGAGCACGTCCTGGTCGCCACCAGCGAACCTCAGATCGCCACCGTTCAGCTTGAACAGGATGTCGCCGTCAGCCGTCAGGATCACGCCAGAGTTGGCCGTGAGATCCGCCGAGCCATTATTGCCCGTTACTGTCTCGTTGTTCCCGGCGAAATGGCCGCCGGAGACTGAGGCACCGCTCCCCTTAGCAACTATGGTCAGGCTGCCGCCCGCGTTGACGTTCACGTTTGCGCTCGCCATCTCGCCGGCCACACCGCCACCGGTCGCCGTGACGTGGCCAACTCCACCGACATAGCCGCCACCGTAGATGTAGACCATCGAGCCGGCACTGCCCAACGCCTTGAGCTTCACGTCGCCACCGGCAGCGATGTTGATGTCCGATTCCGCCGTCACCGTCGCCTTGGCGCCCGGACCCGAGGCACTGATCGAATTGTTATAGCCGGTGTAGTTGTTCTGATCGACGTACAACGTGCCGGTGGAGGCCTGCGCCAGGAAGGAGCCGCCCGCGCTGAGGTTGATGTTGCTGCGCGCGGTGATCGCGGCCGAACCGCCATTGCTCGCGTACATGTACATACCGTAACCGGCGTCGTTCTCGCCGTAGATCGACAGACCGCTGCCCGCGACCAGGCTAAGGTCCGTCGCTGCCTTGATATTCACCGAGGCATCCGCCGTGAGCGTGGCCCGCGCACCGCTGCCTTCCGCGTACATCTGTACCGACGCCGCATTGCTAGATGCAGTGTAGATGGACAGATGGCCGCCCGCCGTGGCAGTGACCGCACCTGTGGTTCCGGTGATGTTCACCCCGGCATAGGCCTTCACCTTGGCAAAACCGCCATTGCTGGCCGAGATGTAGGAGTCGTAGTAGGCGTTTTCGTAGCCGCCATAGATATTCAGATTGGAGCCGGCACTCATGGTCACCGAAGCACCGCTGATGTTAACGCCATCCTTCCCAACCAGCTTGGCCGTGCCGCCGTTGTAGGCATAGGCGGAAGCGTACGCGACGTTGCTGTCGTCCACATAGATCGAGAGATTGCCACTGCCGCCGCTCAGCGTGATGGCACCGCCGGCATTGATGTTGACCGAGGCATCGCCCTTGATCTTGGCAAAGCCACCGTTATCCGCGTAGGCCCTGGCCGAGTAGACATTGTAGCTGCGGCCATACACCGACAGCGCGGTGCCGCCACTCAGGGTCACGTCGGTAGCAGCGTTCAGGTTCAGTTCGCCATAACCCTTGATCACCGCGATACCGCCGCTGTAAGCCAGAGCCGAGGCACTCTCGGCATTCTCATAGCCACCGGAGACTGCGAGCTGGTCGCCGGCGACAGCGGTGATGGCACCGCTGGTTGCGGTGATGTTCAAGTTGCCATCGCCCGTGACCCTCGTGACACCACCGTTGGTGGCCGAACCGTAGGCGTTGGACGCTGCGTTGGAACCACCCTGGAGGGTCATGTTCGTTCCCGCGGAGAGCAGGACCGAAGAGCCCTTGATGTTGACCTCGCTGTTGGCATCGATGGTCGTGTGGGCGTTGACGCCGTTGGCGTAGGCTTCGACATTGGAGGCCGCTTCCGAGCCACCGGAGACGCTCAGCTTGCCGTTCACGTTCCTGATCGATACCAGACCTGAGGCCGTGAGGTTGACCTGGCTGCGGGTGGTCAGGCTCGCCGAAGCACTGTCACTGGCATAGAGATAAGCGTTGGACGCTCCAGAGTTGCCATAGATATGGATAGTGCCGCTCGGATGGGTGCCACCGAGTTTGATGTCGATATCGCCGGCGCTCACGTTGATGTCCACGTTGCCGTTGACGCTGGAGCTCACCACACCACCGTTATAGGCATTCATGTCATCGCTGTAGCCGACGGAATAGGCACCGCGGAAATACATGCTGCCCTGGCCGCTGCCGCCACCCAGGACCGCCGAGAAACCGCTCTTCGCATCGATAGCCACGTTGCCGTTCACGACATGGGTGGCGATACCGCCCGCACTGGCCGAAGCCGTCAGATCGGAGCCCAGGTAGCTGTAGCCACCGTAGATCTCCAGGTCGCTGCCACCTGCGCGCAGCGAGACGTTGTCGCCCTTGATGTGGACGGAGGCATCGGCGGTGATGGTGGCCTGACCGTCGTACTTGGCCGTGATCGAGTCGTATTCACCCGTATCGTAGTATGCGGCGTAGATAAGGAGGTCACTTCCCGCGATGGCGGTGAAGTCACCCGTTCTCGCCGTAAGCGTCACCGAGCCGTCGGCCGTGTAGTCGGCGACACCGCCGTTGCTCGCGGTAGCCGTCACCTCGTAGCCATTAGATTCCGAAGCGGCATAGATGGAGACGTTGCCACTGTTCGCCGTCAGCGAGATCGAGCTGGCATCCACGGTGAGCGAACCGTTCGCGAGCAGGCTCGCTTGGCCGTCGTGGTTGGCCGTTACGCTGCCGTATTCACCGTTGTAGTAGGAATGACCATTCAGGTAGATGTCGGTCCCGGCCGAAACGGTGAAGGCACCGCCGGCGTTGATGTTTATGCTGGTGTCGGCAACGAGACTTGCACTCGCGCCGTTATCCGCCGAGGCCGAAGCTTCGTACCCGTTGGACTCATAACCGGCATAGACATTAACCGAACCGGCGCTACCCGCCGTGAGCGAAACGTTCCCGCCCGCGTTGAGATTGACCGAAGCCAGCGCCTTCATCGTGGCTTTGCCGCCGTAGTTGGCATCGGCATAGGCATAGTAGGCGTTCTCGGAGTAGCCGCCGAAGATCACCAGATCGCCACTCGCCGCCGTCGCCGTGATGTCGCCGCCGGCAGTGATGTTCACCCGGCCGTCCGCCACGACCTTGGCCGTCCCATGATTGGACGCGGAGGCATACGCCTCGTAACCGTTGTAGTAATAGCCTGCGTAGATGGACATGCCGCCGCTGTTGGCGGTGAAGGTCACGTTACCGCCCGCGGAGACGTTCAGCGCCGTGGTTTCGCCAAGGAATGCCTGGCCGGAATGGTCGGCGACGGCATGGGCATTGGAGCCGTTGTCCTCATACCCACCGAAGAACGACATGCCGCTGGCCTGAGCCGTGAAGTCTTTCGCCGCCGAGATATTCACGCCGGCATTGGCAAACAGGCGTGCACTGCCGCCGTTGTCGGCCGAGGCGTAGGCAGAGTAGGCGGTGTAGGACTCCGCACCGTAGACTTCCATGTAGTTGCCGGCACTGAGAGTGACGTTGTTGCCAGTGATGTTGACCGAGGCATCGGCGGTCAGGTTCGCATTCGCACCCGCACCGCTGGCCGAGGCGTAGGCCGCGTAGGCTACTTGCCTGTAACCACCGTAGATTGACATGCCGCCGCCGGCATTCTTGATGGTGACATCGCCGCTGGCGGTCAGGTTCACGCTCGCATCGGCGGTCAGGTTGGCGATACCACCGTGGCTGGCATAGGCATCTGCGGAGTAGCCCACGGAGCTGGAGTCATAGACATACAGCTGGCCGCCGGCGTAGCTGCCGCCATCCAGGGTCAAGTCGCCATTGCTCACGTTGACGTTCACGCCGCCGGATGCGCTGACGCTGGCCGTGCCGTGATGTTCGGCAGAAGCGTTGGCATATCTACCGACTTCTCCGGCACCCCAGATCTCGAGATAGCCGTTGCCGGTACTGCCGGTCATCTGTGCGGTGAATCCGCTCCTGGCATTGATATTCACGTTCGCCGCAGTAGTCAGGTTGGCGGCGCCGTGGTTGCTGCCGAAAGCATAGCCTTCCGAAGCGGCGTAATACCCGCCGAAGATGTAGAGATAGCTGCCGCCTGCGGTGAGGGTGATGTTGTCGCCGGTGATGTTCACATCGCCGTTCGCCAACAGGCTGGCCTGGCCATGGTTGTAGGCATAGACGTCGGCGCTGTAACCGGCATATTCGTAGTTGCCGTATACCTCCATGTTGCCGGTGCCGGCATCGAGGGTGACGTCGCCGTTTGTGGCGGTGAGGTTGACGGTGGACAGGGCCTGGATGCTGGCCATGCCGGCGTTGCTCGCGGAGGCCGAGGCATAGGCGCCGTCGTAAGAGTACCCACCGAACACAGACAGGCCGTTGCCCGCCTGCATGGCGATCGAGGTGGCCGTGATGTTCAGTTGACCATCCGCCAGCACGCTGGCCGTCGCACCATGGTCGGCCTTGGCCACCGCTTCGCTGCCGTTATTGCTGTAGGCGCCATAGACGTACATGGCGCCACTGGCCTGCGCCGTGAACGTGCCGTTGGCGGTGATGTTCAGCGCCGTAGTCTCGCTGATCGTGGCGACGCCACCGCTGTCTGCAGACGCGGAAGCGGAATAGGCATTCGAATCGCTGCCCGCAGCGAGATACATGTTACCGCCGCCCGCGGCCAGCTTGATGTTCGCGCCATTCAGCGTGGTGGAGGCATCGACATCCACCGTGGCGACCGCACCGTTGCCGGTGGCCGTCGCCTGCGCGTACTCCGCGATATAGGAAGCCCAGGTGCCGAGATAGACCCCGCCGTCATTGGCCTTGATCTTGATATCGCCCAGCGCAGAGATGGCCACGCCGTTATCGACCGCGATGCTCGCCACACCGCCGTTGCTCGCCGATGCCGAGGCATTCGAGCCGGCTTCTTCGTATCCAGTGATATAGACATTCGCACCGCTGTGCGAACCGGTCTTGATCAAGACCGCACCGCCCACGTTGATCGCGACGTTGTCCTCGGCCGCGATGCCGGCCTTAGCGCCGTTATAGGCATTGGCCTGCGCATTGTAGGCCGCACCCGACCCACCCCAGATTTGCAGATTGCCACCGATATAAGTGCCCAGCATGCTGGCAGTGAAATCGCCGGCGGCATTGACCGTTACCGCAGCGTTCGCGTCGATATTTGCAATCGCGTTGTCGCTGGCACTGCCGGAGGCGCTGTAGGCCGCATAAGATCCGCCATAGATCCAGAGATTGGCGCCGCTGGCGTTCATCGTCACGTTGTTGCCCGCAAGCGCCACACCTGCTGTGGCGACGAGCTTGGCCTTGTTGGCATCGTGATAGGCGGAGACATTGGCGGAGTAAGCATCGTACGACCCGGCATAGACATCCAGGTTGCCACCCGCCGAAAGAATGATGTCTCCCGGCGTGGTGATGCTCACATCGTCGTAGGTCTTGAGTTTGGCATCTGCACCGTGGCTGGCCTTGATCGACGCGAACGCGCCATTATAGCTGCCGCCATAGACCGCAAGATTGCTGCCCGCGCTCAGGGTCACGCTGCTGGCACTGATAGTCAACGCGCCGTCCGCCGTGAGCGTGGCCGAAGCACCGTTGGTGGCCGTGACTCCGGCACCGTAGGCCTGGTGTTTGTAGTTCGCGTAGATACTCAGATTACCACCTGCGGTGGCGGTGAACGCCCCCGGCGTGGTGATGGTGACCCGGGAGGTCTCATCCATCGTCGCCCTTCCGCCGCTGCTTGCACTGACGCGGGCCTCACTGGCGTTGTAGGAACCACCTGCATAGATGGTTGCATTACTCGAGGCAGTCAGCGAGACCGAAGCCGCCGAGATATTGACGGAGCCATCGATCGAAAGATCGGCATTGGCACTGGTGCCGGCAAACACGTTCGCGGAATAGCCCTGGTACTCGTAGCCAGCCCAGATCGAGGCCTGACCCGAAGGACCGGAGGCCGTCACCGTCAGCACGCCCGGTGTGGTGATGGTGAGCGAGCTGTCCTCCGAGAGGCTGGCCGTGGCTCCACTGCTCGCGGTGACCGAGGCGCTCTGCCCGTTGTAAGACGAACCCGCGCCCAGATAGACGCCCTTATTGGTACCGGTCAGAGTAACGGAGGCCGCTTCCAGCGTGACCGAACCGTCCACCGTGAGCCCCGCACTGGCGCTGCTATCGGCATGCACGTGGGCCTGATACGCCCCATAAGAGGGCTCGCCGTCCAGCTCGACAGAGCTGCCCGTGGCGCTGAACGCACCCGCAGCGGTGATGCTCACGTTGTTGTGCACGTCCAGTGACGCCGCGGCGCCGCCGCCGGCGCCGACACTTGCGCTATAAGCCGCGTGGGCGCCTGCACCGAAGTAGATATCGCCCGACGACGCCATCGCCGTAAGATTGCCCGCACCGGCGTCCAAGTTCAGCGAAGCGTCAACCGTCGCGGTAGCGTGGGCATTGGAGCCGCCGGCCTGCACGCTGGCGCTCTGCCCATCGTTATTGCCGGCGGAGAGGCTCAGATGACCGCTGCTCGCGCTCATCCTGATGCCATTGGAACCAGAGATATTGACTGACACGTTGTCGGTGAAGGTGGCTGTTGCGGACGTCCCGCCCGCACCGACGAAGGCCCCCTTGGCCGCACTCGCGCCGGCGTAGACGTCGACATTCCCGCCGCCCAGGATCTTGACCTTGTTGGTCGCCGTAAGGTTCACACCCGCGTCGATACCGCTCGTGAATACGCCACCCGGCACTGCGGGCCCGACGCCGCCGTAGAAGCCGGACCCGGCATGCGATCCGCCGGCGATGGTGAAGGTGCCTCCCGAGACGATGAGATTATGACCCGCGGCCACACTCACTCCGGCCAGGTCGCTGAACGAAACCCTGGCTCCGGTGCTGTCACCGATCACACTCGCATTAGTGCCGAACGAGCCTCCAAGTCCGCCGGCATTGTCGCCACCACGGATCGTGACGCCGTTGCCGCCAAGGTTCACGTCACCAGAGGCGGAAAGTGTTACCTGCGCTTCGGTCTGGCCGATCGCGGTGGCGTTGATTCCCGACGCCGCGCCGACGAACATGCCGGCAGCGGCGTCGTCGCCGCCACGCACGGTGAAGCTGCCCGCGCCCAGACTGATTCCGCCCGAGCCGGCGGCGATTGAAAGATTGCTGGTGATCCTGGACTTGGCCTTGGCACCGTCGCCGACAGCGACGACCTGAGCGACACCGCTGGTGCCCGTCCAGCCCGCGGCACCGTCACCGGCGCGCAACTCCATGAAAGATGCGCCACCGCTGACGGAATGGCCCGCCGAGATGTTGACATCCGCATGCGCCTTGGCCACGGCCTTGGCATTGGAACCGGCCGCGACCACCAGCATGGAGCTGGAACCCAACGGCGCGCTCAGACCCGCGCTGTCGCCACCCCGCACCATCACGCCCATGCCGAAGATTCCCACGTCGTGCCCTGCGGAGACACTCAGGTTGGCATTGGCCGTCACGCGTCCGCTCTGACTGCTGTTGGTGACGATATCGTTCACCAACACGGAGCCACCCGCGAGGTTCAGACTGAAGGCCCCGAGGTTGATGTCATTGCCGGCCGTAAGCGAGGTGTTCGCTTCGGCATCAGCGGATACATTCGACGCTGTGGCGCTCGATGTAATGACTGCTGCCGCCGCGCCACCGCCGACGTAGACGTTGCCGCCGCTGATGCTGATGTCGTGGCCGGCCGAGACCGTGAGATTGTTCTTCGCAGAGGCGGCGCTCGTGCTGCCGCCGATGACTGCTACTGCCATTCCATAACTGCCGCCGGTGAGACCGGCCGCATTCAAGCCAACGACGCTGCCGCCCGAGATATCCACGTCCTGACCTGCATGCAGGGTCACGGAATGATCCACCGCGGTGTTGCTCGGCGAGACCATGGCCGGCGCTCCGCCGATCATGACCACCGAGCCGCCGATATGTAGCGAGTCGTTCGTGGTCAGGCCGTTGCCGTCATCGGCGCTGAGCGTGATGGCACGGCTGCCGCCGATACCCACGAAACTACCGCCGATGCTGATCGAGCCCTTGGTGAAGATGCTGCTGGCGATCTCGACCTGGCTTCCGAACATGCCGACGTTATAGGCCACCGGCGCACCGGACGAACCGATGTCGGCATCGAGATTCAGGCCGCTGCTGCCCGTCGCCACCAAGCGGAACGTGCTGCCGGTACCTTTGTATACGAGGCTGGATGCATTGATCGTGATCTGCCTGCCGCTGTCGGTAAACCCATGATCGAGCTTGACCTTGCCGCCGGCAGTCACGTCGAACCCGGCCACCAGGGTCGACCCCGTGGCGCCGCTACCCAGCTGACCCATGAGCTTGATGTCACCCGTCGCCAGCATGTGCATGGAACTGGTGCCGGCGTACGCGATGCGGTTTGCAGCGATCGCGATGTTACCCGCGGCATTGATGTTTTCGAGCGCGACCGTACCGCCGGCCGTGACGTTGACGTCACCCATGTAAGCCTGGCTCGATGACGGTCCCGTACCCACCCATGCTTGCAGGGTCACGTTGGTACCCGCGCTGATGTTCAGCCCGCCGGTACCACCGCTGGTATCGATGTTGGTGGCCGTGATCGCGACGTTGCCCGCCGCCTTGATGCTGCGCTTGAGCGCCGTACCCGAACCGGATGCACCGGCCAGCTGCACCGCGGCCGAGCCCGCATCCAGGCTCACGTTGTTGGCGGTGATGTGGCCGAAGGACTGCGCGGCATTGTACAGACCCGTAACCGCTCCGGTTCCGGAAGTATGCGTACCCACCACCTGGGTCGCGAAATCGCCGCCGATGTTGATGGTGAGGCCGGAGAGCTGGATGCTGCCGCCATCGCCGATCATCAGCGTCAGCCCGCCAGTGCCGCCTGCCGAGATCGCAGTCGCGTTGGCGGAGTTGGTGATCAGGTTGCTCGCCGAGATCGAGATGCCCGTGCCGGCGCTCAGATGACTGTCGATGTACGCCGTGCCGATCGAGTTGGTGTTGGTGACGCTGCCGGAGACGATACTCATCGTCGCCGGGTCGATCACGAACCGGCCGCCCTTGCCGGCATGCACGCGCCCGCGCAGGGCCACATCATGGCCCGACACTTCGATCGTGCCGCCGCGAGCGAAGGCGCTGGTGTCGATGTTCGAGGTGGAGGTCAGCGTGGTCTTGGCATCGCCGCTGAGAACCACACTACCGCCGTGATAGGTGTACTTGCCAGTCGCATCCAGGGTACCGGAGTTCTCGATATCGCCACCCGTGGCGGTCAGCTCGATGCTGCCGCCCGTGTCGCTGATCCGCGTGGCCTCGATCAGGCCCGAGTTGTTCACCACCGTGGCCTTCAACTGGTTGGCCACGTCCGCCGTCATGATCACCGTGCCGCCGTCGGCCGTGATCGTGCCCGCGTTCTTCACCCCCGCCAGGTTCGCCAGCGTCGCCTGGTCAACCGCATAGCTCACCAGCGAGTCACCGCTCAGCGTCAGCGTCGCCGCCGTGCCCGACGCCAGCACCACATGCCCCGCATGCGCCATGATCACGCCGTCGTTCTCCGCATAGTCACCGGCCAGTACCACGTAGCCGTTCTTGCCCGCGTTGATCGAACCCGCGTTCACCACGCTCGCATCACTCGCCCCAGTGCCCTTCTGGAAGACGTAATGACCCGCCATGAAATCACTGTCGCTGATGTCCAGCGTGCTCGCCAGCAGACCCTGCACGTCCAGGCTCGCGCCCTTGCCGAAGAACACCCCGTTCGGGTTTACCAGAAACACCTGCCCGTTCGCCGTGATCGTGCCCAGGATGTTCGATACATCTCCGCCCACCACGCGGTTCAGGATCACCGAAGAGCTGTCCGGCTGGATGAACTGCACGTACTGGTTTGCGTCCACCGAGAACGACTGCCAGTTCACGATCGCGTTCTGGCTCGCCTGGTTGATGATCGTGCTGTTAGCGTCCGGCGTGCTGATGCTCGCCTGGCCACCCACCACCTGGCCGCCCGTCGGGCTCGCCAGCGCCATCATCGGCGCCGCAAGAGCACCGATGCCAACTCCGACCGCTCCACGCCGGAGCAGGGCCTTCAACGTACTGTCAAGAGAACTGGAATTGGAGACGCTGTGGTACGACATGACTAAATCCTCTGATAATCAGCATGACGGTCCCCGCCCTGCGCAGCCGGGCAAGCTGTCAGTGGGCGACACCTGGGGGAACAAACAAGAAAAAAAAACGCGTGGCGGAACGCCACGCGTGTACTTCGATTCGATAATCGGGACAGTAATGAACGCGAGTGAAAATGGACGCGGTAAAGCCCCACGTCCCGCAGGAAGACGGTGTGGAAGAGGTTACTGATAGCCCGCATGCCCGTCTTGATGAGCACTTACTGCCCCGCTCAAATTTGTTCTAGTTGTCTATCCGGTGACTGGAACCGCCCGCGGCACAGTTCGAGGCCGAATAACCTGCGTTCACATTGTGGCTATTTATAGAACGGCGGGCCTTGCATTGCAAGGCTCTTGAACCGCCCACATCAAGACTTGATCTAAGCGCCACTATATATGTTGCGTAAAAGCACTTTTAAGCAAGATGTGTGCCTACGACAGATTGCGTGGATGGCACTCAGAATCGCGCACCGAGCGTGGCCCATATGTGGCCGCCGGCATTACCATCACTCGGCAGATACCCACCGATCGCATACGCCCACTGCAGCCTCGCATTCCAGCGGCTTGCGGGCGGACTGGCCAGCAAATCGAGCCCTGCGCTGGTCA
>CAVUBB010000005.1:0-176246 GCA_963739695.1 uncultured Pseudomonadota bacterium
CAATGATCCCAAAAGCAGGTTTTTCCGAACGATTGCCTCAGGAACGCCGGCTGCGATGTTATAATCCGCATACCGGGGAAAGGCTCAACGTCTGCTATTGGCAAGATGGCCGGTATCTTGATGGGGAACTGAAATCAGTCAACCATTTTTTTCGCGATTTTCGCACGGACGGTGTCAAGGAGATTGATGTACGGTTGCTTGATTTACTGCTTGCTGTTTTTGAAAAAGCACCAAATAACAATTCGCCTCATCTTATTTCCGGCTATCGCAGCCCCGAGACCAATCGTATGTTAAGGTCCAAAAGTAACGGTGTCGCCCGGAAAAGCCTTCACATGATTGGCCAGGCAGCAGATATTCGAATCCCCGGGGTAAAAACTGAAACTGTCAGAAATATTGCCGTTAAAATTGGTCTGGGCGGGGTCGGTTACTATCCCCGGTCTGATTTGGTTCATGTAGATATCGGTCGCGTTCGCCGCTGGTAGGATTCAAATGTCGGCATATAACAGTCCGCCCGCCTTCCATCATCCTGTGTTCAAGGGGTTTGTGCATTTCAGTTTCTTGACAAAATGATTTTTCTATGAAAAGAATACAGGGGATTAAGAAAAACGATTAACCTTTAATTATACACGGCCTTCCTCCAGAGCGCTGCTTGTTGTCCACCGCCTGGAAAAAACGAAGATAGATGTTTCCGGGATGCCACCTCGAGCTTATAATACATATTGACTATGCGAAACCAAATTACAAAGCTGACATTGCTTGTTTTTTTGCTATCAGGCATGCTTACACCGTGCCCGGTCCTTGCGGGCGGATATAGTTATCAACGTCCTTCGAACGACACACCCGCCTCGAAATGGAGCACAGTGGTGGGATGGCTCGGCAGTCACACAGTTGCTAAAGGCGACACGTTGCTGGACATTGCCAGGGACAACGAGCTCGGGTTCAACGAAATTCAGATTTTATATCCGGATGTGGATCCCTGGATACCCGAACCCGGATTGCAGTTGACGATACCTGTTTGCTGGATTCTTCCATCCTCCAAATTTGAAGGGATAGTCATCAATGTTCCTGAGTTGAGGCTCTATCGGTACATCCCTGAAAAACACATGGTCGAAACCTACCCGGTCGGAATCGGTACCGAAGAGTTTGAAACCCCCATAGGGGACTATCGGGTGGTCGACCGACAAAAGGATCCGGTGTGGGTTGTACCGCCTTCCCTGAGGCAAAAATATTCATTCGCACAAATGCCAGCCGGACCACGGAACCCGCTTGGTGCTTACTGGTTGGGGTTGTCGGTTAAACACATCGGGATTCACGGAACGAATTTTCCATGGGCGGTGGGGCGGCAGGTAAGTCGGGGCTGCATCCGCCTGTACCCGGAGCACATTGAACGGCTGTATCCCGAGGTTGTAGTGGGAACCCGGGTTGAAATCGTTTATGAACCGGTAAAAGTGGGGTTCTTGAATGGTGATCTTTATGTTGAGGTCCATCCGGACAGTGAGGGAAGGCACTCAGATATGGAAAAAATTGCAACGGCGCTTATACAGGAATTAGGCGACAAATATTATGTTTCTTCCGAAAAACTTAAACTGGCACTTCAAAATCAAAATGGCGTTCCTGTTCAAATCGGATCTGTTATGGAAGGGGGTGATGAGGGGGCGCTTCGCACGGCCCATAAAACAGCTTTACCAATCGTAGGTTCAATCAATTGATATGCACGTCAATCAAATATCTAAATATGAAGGAGGAAAATCCATGAATGGAATGAAAGTTGTAAGAATTGTGTTGGCTGCCGTATTGTTGTTAACTGTTGGAACAGTATTTTCAGGTTGCGCCGGTAAGAGGCTCACGGCCCTTGAAGAGCAGATGGGCATGACAACAAGCAAAGCCGAAGCAGCCCTGAGTGCCGCTGAAGCAGCAAAAAAAGCAGCAGCCAATGCATCAACAAAAGCCGATGAAGCGGCTGCAAAGGCCAATGCCGCCGCAGCCTCAGCGAATAGAGCCGACGCCGCTGCCCAAAGTGCCGCCCAATCAGCTCAAAAAGCCGAAGCGATCTTTTCAAAAAATATGGGGAAATAGGATGTTCGGGTTGACATAGCCCCGAGGATCTGTTTTACAGCTTAACAAAAAACGGGCTGCGAAAGAACTTATTTTGCGGCCCGTTTTCGTTTAATTTACTCCCAATCCCTCGGACAGCTTTGAAGTTATTGCAGATAGCGGGGCGGGGTAATAGTGAGGTCTGAAATTTTGCGGTTTAAGGTGTAATATGCGATGTCCAGCATTTTTGAGGCCCGCCGTCGATTCCAGCCGGTTTTCAACAGGGTTTGGCTAATCACTTCCCTTTCGATTTTAGCAAGTGCTTCGTTAGTAATGTTCTTCAGGGAAAGCGTTTCGGACGCCAACGACGCGACATGACTGACACTTAAAACCTCATCGATAATCGGTGCGATAAAAGATGGCAAATCAGGTATTTTATCCGGTTTTTGCATCGGCGGCGGCTGTAATTCGCCCAGAACGACATCCCAGTTGTCGGTAAGGGTAAATCGTCTGAGCACATTTTGAAGTTCCCGGACGTTTCCGGGCCAGTGGTATGCCATAAGTTTCTTTAATATTTTTTGATCGGGTCTATGACTGTTTCGCCTTTTAGTCCCGGATAAATACAGACCCAAATAATAATCAATCAACGGCGGGATATCTTCCGGCCGTTCCCTCAACGGTCTGATGGGTATCCGGATAATATTCAGTCGATAATAGAGGTCTTCCCGAAAAGTACCAGACTTCACCTTTTCCTCCAGGCAACTGTTGGTTGCGGTAATGATCCATGTGTCGGTACTGATTTCCTCTTCTGATCCCAACGGAGAAAATTTACCGCCTTCAAGGACATGAAGGAACCGGGTCTGCAGTTTTGGGGACATTTCTCCGATTTCATCCAGGAATAGAACTCCCCCATGGGCGACTTCAAATTTGCCGCGCTGCCGCTTTAAGGCACCTGTGAACGATCCTTTTTCATGGCCGAAAAGCTCACTGTCCAGAAGGGAGTCGGGCATTGCCGCGCAGTTCACTTTTACTAAGGGATTGCCCCGACGAGGTGAACTCTGGTAGAGATTTTGAACTACAACTTCCTTTCCGACACCACTCTCTCCGTATACGACGGTGTGCAAACCCATACCGGCGGTGTGGTGTATAATATCCCGGATGTGTTCGGTATCCTGACTTTTTCCGATAAGTGGATGCATCATGGTTTTAGTCTTATTGCAAAAACCGTGCAAATAAACCCGATCTGCGAAAGTTTAAATATCATTTTTATACAGTATGTTACAAATGGTTAGCTGGGGGATAATTATGAATAGGAATAAGATTTCTTACAAATATGAAAATAATTACCATTAGTCAGAGGCTTTATCATCACATTTAGATTTGCAGCGACTGCCGTCGATCTGTTCCACCTGAAGATACGTTCGGCCATTCTGACTTAGCACAAAAAAAATCCCTCGGCGTCGCAGAGGTGCAGGGAAAAACTTCATTTCGTCTTTCTCTGCCGCCTCTGCATATCCGAGGGATCATTGGGTCTATTCAGAAACAACTGATTCAGGACCGATTAAAACAATCCAGACACTTTCCCGGTGGAAGGATCGACATCGATTCTCCTGAAAGCCGGGTTCGAACCAGTACCCGGCATGAGGCTGATGGTGCCGGCACATGGGCAAAGGAACTTGGCGCCCGAGTAAATCAGAACATCGCGGATCGGCAGGGTCCATCCCTTGGGAACGCCCTTGACGGTCGGATCATGGCTGAGACTCAGGTGCGTTTTTACCATCATGGTGGCAAAGTCCGCATATTTCGGATCGCTCTCGAGCATTTTGGCCTTGGCCTCCGCCTCGGGGCTCCAGGTAACGCCGTCGGCGCCGTAAACCTCCCTGGCGATAGTGGCAACACGATCCCGCAACTTCATTTCCAGCGGATAGAGGAAATTGAAATCGTTTTTGTCGTTACAGGCGTCGATGACCGCATCGGCGAATTCCAGAGCGCCTTCGCCGCCCAGTTCCCAATGCTTGGACTCGGCACACCGGGCGCCCGCGGCCTCGGCCGCTCTTCTTGACAGTGGCGATTTCAGCATCGGTATCGGTGTAGAAACGCGTTGATGCAGACCACCGGGTTGATACCGGACTTGCGAATGGTGCCGATATGGTGCACCATGTTTTCGACGCCCTTCTCCACCAGAGCGATATTCTCTTTTGTGTACTCTTCTGCAAGCGCCTTGCCCGGAACGACCTTAGGTCCGCCGCCATGCATCTTGAGGGCACGGACGGTGGTGGTCAAAACCGACACATGGGGTTTGAGGCCGGAGAAGCGGCATTTGACGTTCCAGAATTTCTCAAATCCGATATCCGCGCCAAAGCCGGATTCGGTCACGTGATAGTCGAAAAGTTTCAAGGCCGACGCGGTCGGCAATGATGGAGACTCTGCCCCACGGCGATGTTGGCAAAGGGGCCGGCATGTACGAAACAAGGCTGGTATTCCGCGGTGCTCATGAGGGTGGGGTTAATGGTGTTTCGCATCCAGGCGGTCATGGCGCTGCCAACTTCAAGATCCCGGTGGTAACCGGTTTGCCGCTTCTTATCGAAGGCCACGGTGATATTGTTGATGCGCTCTTTCAGGTCCGCCAGGTCCGTTGAAGACGGCCAGGATCGCCATCAACTCGGAGGAGACAGCGATGCCGAACTTGGTCTGCATCGTGTAGCCGTCGATTCGTGCCGCCCAGGCCGATGATGATGTTTCGAAGGGC
Organism: uncultured Pseudomonadota bacterium; assembly: GCA_963739695.1. Taxonomy (GTDB): domain Bacteria; phylum Pseudomonadota; class Gammaproteobacteria; order Natronospirales; family CAVUBB01; genus CAVUBB01. Next base: position 4,784 of record CAVUBB010000005.1, read on the forward strand.
CTGGGCGCAGAAGTCGATGATCCAGCCCATTTCCACCTGGGTGGGGTCGATGTCCAGGCGCCGCATGCCGGTAAGCCGCTGGAGCTGCTCGTCGTTATAGTTCCGTTCATGCTGCATTCTGGCGGTCATAGCCACCATGCCGAGGTTGTGGGCGTTCATGATATCGTTGATATCGCCGGTCAGCCCCAGGGAAAACTCGGTCATGGGGATCAAAAGGGAGATTCCACCGCCGGCCGCGGTTCCTTTGATGTTCATGGTGGGGCCGCCGGAGGGTTGGCGCAGGGCGCCGCCCACGTCTGACCCCGCGTTTGCCGAGACCTTCGATGAGGCCCACGGACGTGGTGCTTTTCCCTCACCCAGCGGGGTCGGGGTGATGGCGGTCACCTCAATGTATTTTCCATCAGGTTTGTCTTTAAGTCTGTTGATGATCTTGAGAAAGTCAATTTTTGACAGACGCCCCATGGGAAGCATTTCGTCCTGCTGCAACCCGAGTGTTTCCCGCCATTGTTCCGGCGTGGGCATGTTTTTTTCCGCTTCCTCAGAAATTTGCCAGTCTTGCATATTTACCGCATCGTAAGCCATCGATCCAAACCTCCTTAATATTTTATGGGTTAGTATTGCTCGTTCGAATAAAGCACGGCGCCGGTCATACACTGAAAAACCGCCGATTCAATTCATAAATTATGGTAATTAAGCATGAGTTTCATTTTTTGGCAAGCGTAAAATCAAGGAGTGCAAAATCAAGGAGTGTAAAATCGAGGTTCTAATACAACTTCCCGTGGGTCTGGTTCAGACCGTAGTAAAATCCCTTCCGGGCCATTAGTGTTTCATGTGATCCCGCCTCGATGATTCGTCCTTTTCTGACCACCAGGATACGGTTCAGCTGGCGAACCGTGGCCAGGCGGTGTGCCACAACAATGGCGGTTCTGCTCTCCATGAGATTAAAAAGGGCTTCCTGAATTTTATGCTCGGTTTGTGAATCGATGTGGGATGTGGCCTCATCCATTACGATCAGCTCCGGGTTCCGGGCAAACGCCCGGGCAATGGAAATCAGCTGCCTTTCGCCACTGGAGATGGAGGAACCCGCCTCGGTAAGCTGTGTGTCTATTCCATTGGGGACGCGGTCCACCAGATCTTTGCAATTAGATGCCGTAAGTATGTCTACAATCTCTGATTCCGAATAGTTCTTGTTTCCCCCCAGAATGTTTTCCCTGATAGTGCCGGAAAATAGGAAGGGGTCCTGCATTACCAGCGCCATTTTGCATAGATAGGCTTCCGGATCAAGATTGCGCATGTCACGACCGTTGACGCACACGCGCCCCGAAGTGGGATCATAGAATCGGGTGATGAGATTGATCAGGGTTGTTTTCCCGGATCCGGTGGGGCCCACGATTCCCAAGGTTTCACCCGCATCGAGGACAAATGAAATATCCTCGAGCACCGGTTCATCGGGATCATAGGAAAACGATACGTTTTCAAAAGAGAGCCTGGAAAAAGGCTCCGATGCTGCTTCCCGCGAGTCTTGTGGTATGACATCGACACCCACAGGCGTCGGCAGACGGTCCTTGCTGTCGAGTATCAGGAAGATCCTCTCGGCGGAGGAGAGAGCGTTTAGCACCACATTGTATTTTTCTGCCACATCCCGAATCGGACGAAAGAACATCCGGATATAGGAGATGAAGGCAACCAGATCTCCCAAACTGATGTTGTTGGACATCACCCGGCTGCCGCCATAAAATACGATGCTTGCCACGGCCGTGGACGAGAGGATTTCAATCAGCGGCATAAAGACGGCCATGAGCCTTATCTGGTCCATACCGGCTTGATAATTTTCATGGTTGAGCGTTTTAAACCGTCGATAATTTTCATCTTCATGGAGAAAAAGCTGGATCACTTTCATGCCGCCGATGGTTTCTGAAAACCGGGTGTTTATTTCCGCTATCTTTATTCGCAGGGTTCTGAAAATCCCCCGGGCCTTTCGTGCAAAATGCATGGCGGCCATCCAGACAAAGGGCAGCACCAGGAATGAGACGATTGTCAACTCGAGGCTGATGCTTATCAGGATGATGGTAATCCCCACCAGCAGGCAGACATCGTTGAAGATGAAAGCGATCACCGTGGTAAAAAGCTCGTGCATGTTCTGGATATCGTTGGTAACCCGCGTTACCAGGCGTCCTACCGGATTCTTCGAGAAAAAGGATATGGAAAGCCCCTGGATATGCCTGAAGAGCGATACCCTCAGATCGTGCATAAGCATATGGCCGGTGTATTCCATGATAACTTTTTGGGTGAAATTGAAACAGAAATCCAGGATGATCAATGCCAGAAAAACAAGCGCTAACAGACCGACACCTGAAATGTCCCTTTTCCGCAGCAGTTTCAGGTCGCCCGGGGAGAGACGGCCAAGGGATTCAAAGGCAATGAGGGCATAGGTACCGTGAACACTGAAAAGATCCGGATACTTCCGAACGACAGTGGCATTCTCCGGCCGTCCCAGGTCTGTTTTGTAATAGCGGCGCCCACTCTCATCGTGGTTACCCGCCAGGCCCCCGTCTTTCCGGGTCACTGTTTCCGTAACAGGAACAATGTATCGGTCGATGGCGATTTTGGTGATATACGGCAAGGCGACATTCATGATGGTGATAAGGACGACAATCAGTACCGAAAGCAGGATCTGGATCCGGTAGGGCTTTGAAAACGGCAGAAGCCGTTTGAGCAACGTCCTGTCGTGGCCCGCCCCGGATGATGAGTGTTCCTCCATGAATCCGTGCTTGTCAAGCATCGAAGGCCTCTGCAATTTCCTGCATACGGTAGGTTTCGGCATAATATCCGTCGGCTGACATCAACTGATTATGCGTGCCGGATTCGACGACATGTCCGTTTTTCAGCGAAATGATCTGATCCGCAAACGTGAGTGCGCTGAGGCGATGAGACGCCATGATAACGGTTTTTTCACTGGACCTTGATCGAATAGCCTGGACAATCGCCTCCCCGGTCTGTGTGTCCACCTGGCTGATGGGGTCGTCGAGAATCAAAAGGGGGGCGTCTTTCATAAACGCTCGGGCCAGCGCAACCCGCTGCTTCTGGCCGCCGGAGAGAATGATTCCTTTTTCACCGACCACAGTATCGTATCCTTTGGGGAACGCAGTGACAGTATCATGCAGACACGCCTCCCGGGCCGCCGGGATAAGCTCGGATACGTCACTTTCCGGACTGTTGAGAAGAATGTTGTCGCGGATGGTTCCGGCAAACAGAAACGGCTCCTGGGGAATAAAGGCGATGTTGGCCCTCAGGTCCCGAAGTTTTAATGTCCTGATATCGTTTCCGTCCAGAAAGATGCCGCCCTCGGTGACGTCATAGAGCCGGGGGATCAAACCCAGAAGCGCCGATTTCCCGCTGCCGGGAGGCCCGACTATGCCAAGGATGCCTCCTGGTTTCACATGGAAGTCGATTTCGGACAGAACCGGGGCGCTTTGACCGGAGGTGATTCCATAGGCGAAGGAGACATGGCGAAACTCGATGCCTCCCCCGGCACGTCCTACCGGTCGGGCATCGGCAGTATCCGTGATGCGGGGGCAGGTATCAAAAATTTTCTGTAACCTGTCGAGGGAGGCTTTCCCGCGCTGGATCAGGTTGGAAACCCAGCCCATTGCCATCATGGGCCAGGTAAGCAGGCCCAGGTAGCTGATAAAAGCAACGAAATCGCCCGGCGTGATGTCGACGGTGATGGTCTGTTTCCCCCCGAGGTACAGCACCACGGCGTTGCTCAGGTTTGTAAAAAAAACCATCATGGGGAAAAAGGCACCGAGAATTTTCGCAAGCGCCAGATTGCTCGTAATATATCGCCTTGAAACTTCAGCCACCTTTTCGGCTTCAAGCGCTTCCCGGCGATGGGCCTTGATCAGACGTATACCGGCAAATCGCTCCCGAACCGATTCGGTCAGTTCCGAAAAGTCGCCCTGGACCCTTCCGTAGAGCCGATGCATCCGTTTGCTGAAATATCGTGCGCCGAAAACAATAAAAGGAGCCGGAATCATGGCGAAAAGTGTCAGACGGACATTGATATAGGCCATGAAGCCCACCGTCGCACTTCCCAGAACAATGGCATCCGTGAGGGCCACCAGCCCCATCCCGATGGCCATTCTAATATTCATCAGGTCATTTGTGGCGTGTGCCATAAGATCCCCGGTAGTGACAGTGTCAAAATAACCGGGGGAAAGAGTCTGCAGATGTTTAAAAAGCCGGTTGCGAAGCCCTTCTTCCACCCGCCGGGATGTACCGATGAGGCAGCGTCGCCATCCGAACCGGAAGCATCCGATCAAAATACCGACCAGAAGAATTTCAACCCCGTATACGAGCAGCGTCCGCCAGTCTACTTTTAAGACGGTAAGGTCATCCACGGCCTGCTTGATGATCCTGGGGAATCATCAGTTGCATAAAGTCCACCAAGATCAGGCAAAGCAAACCGATGGCAATGAACAGCCTGAGTTCAACAAGGTATGGTTTGATAAGATGAAGTGCTTTCAAGGGAATATATTCAGTATCTGTAGCTCCGTTGCCGGAGGACAGTTCGCGTTTCAGGTTTAAACCGCCAGGCCCGATTTTTTTCACTATGTCGGATGTGGAAAGAACCGTCAATAGACAATTGCCTGACCAAAGGGGAACCGCATTTGGATTTGGTGGTTTGCGTTAAAAAATGCCATGTGCGAATGCGTTTGTCACGGCATGCCCCGTCAAGCCGAACGGCGATGCTGTTGAAAAACGTTTGATTTGGCATGGAAATAATATATGGTTCAGGCTGATTTTGAATAACCAGCTCTAATCATAATCAAACAAAGGGGTATCATGGAAAAACAGTTTGTAGTGGATGACTTCAAGTTGGATGAATCGTGGCGAATTTTTAAAATTATCGGCGAGTTTGTGGAGGGTGTGGAGGCGCTTCATGAAATCGGCCCCGCAGTCAGCATCTTCGGTTCGGCCAGAACAAAGCCTGAAGACCCATATTATAAAATCGCCGAACAAACAGCGGCACTGTTTGTAAAGGCCAACTTCGCGGTCATCACGGGCGGTGGCGGCGGGATCATGGAGGCTGCCAACAAAGGCGCCAGGGATGCCGGCGGCAGGTCGGTGGGGATGAACATCATCCTCCCATTCGAACAGCAGCCCAACCCCTACGCCAATGTCAAAGTGGAATTTAATTACTTTTTCATTCGAAAAGTCATGTTCGTCAAGTATGCCATGGCTTATATCATCATGCCCGGAGGCATGGGAACCCTGGACGAGATGTTCGAAGCGGTCACCCTGATTCAGACCAGACGAATCCGCCCGTTTCCCCTGATTCTGGTGGGCTCCGACTACTGGAAGGGTCTCATTGATTGGATCAAAGACCGACTTCTCCAAAACCGTATGATTTCTCCCGAAGACATGGACATCTTTCAAATCATCGATACACCTGAGGAGATCGTAAAAACGGTTCGGAGGACAATTGTACTCTAGAGCCAGCTTCAAAACGCCCCATTTGGGCCGATCTCTGCGTTGGGCTCAAATTTCAATCCTCGAAATACGCTTAGTATGTCTGTGGTTGAAATTATCGCCCGCCTTGAGCTTGACCAAACTGAAACATTTTGAAACTGGCTCTCTATATATGGATTGCCTCCCCCGCCCGCGGGGCCATGGCCGAAAAGCCTTCCGTTTTAAGAAAATCCATAAAAGCAAGGGTCTGTTCTTCTTCTCCATGGACCACTGCGATTTTCTTGATATCCAGATTCGATTCCTTTAAGAACCGAACCATTTCCGTTCGGTCCGCATGTGCGCTGAAGCCACCGAGTTGAACCACCTTGGCGCGAACGGGGTAGAGTTTGTTGAGAATCCTGACTTCCGGTTCCAACCCGTCACCGCCACCTGTCGATTGCTGTGTGCCGATCTCCAGGATCCTGCGTCCCAGGGTATGCTCCGCCATGAATCCCACGATTAGAATCGTATTTTTCGGATTATGAATTTTATACCGAAGGTGATGAAGGATCCGCCCGGCCTCGCACATACCTGAGGCGGAGATGACGATGTGGGGTCTTTCATCCCGCATGAGCGCCATGGACTCCTCCACCGTCGACACATACTGAATCTGACCGAAAGCAAAGGGGTTTTCACCTTTTTTCAGAAATGCCTCGTGGGCTTCCTGGTCGAAAACCTCTTCATGCTCACCGAATACGCGGGTAATTTTAGTGGCCAGCGGGCTGTCTATGTAAATGGGGACTTTGGGCACCTCATTTGCGTTGTACAGCTCGTGGATCATGTAGATGAGTTCCTGGGTCCGGCCGTACGCAAATGCCGGGATAACCACGGTACCTCCCCTTTCGACGGTTTCGCGGATCACCTTCTTGAGCTGACCCGGAATATCCTGTACCGGCTCATGGAACCGGTTCCCGTAGGTACTTTCCATAATCAGCAGATCCACAGGCAACGGGCGGTTCTCGAAAATCAATGTGGGATCTTCAAGTATGGGTTTGTCGAACCGACCGAGATCTCCCGTGTAGCATACGGTTAGCGGCCTTCCATTTTCCATGGCCTGAATAATCGTAATGGCGGATCCTAGGATATGGCCCGCATCATAGAAAGTCGCCGTCATGTCCTTCCCGATGGTCACCGGGTGCCGATATGGGTAGCCGTCGAAATATTCCAGGGAGTCTTCGGCATCCTTGACAGTGTAGAGCGGCTCTATCTGCTCCAGGTGATGTTCCTTCATCAGGCGGTTTATCGTTTCCGCATCCGGCCGTCTGTCGTCCTTCCGAAGCATTTTCTGGATCCGCTTTGCTTCCGCATTCGACAGGGCGCCGGTTTTCCTCGAACTGCGCAACTGATGTAGAAAGCCGCGGACCGTTTTGTAATTCAAGTACTGTGCATCCGATTCCTGGATGTGCCCTGCATCAAGAAGCAGATACTCGCAGGCGGCTGCGGTGACACGGGTACAAATGATTCGCCCCATGAAATTCTTCTTGGTCAACAAGGGAATACGCCCGGAATGATCGATATGGGCGTGGGACAGCACGACGTTCGTTATAACGCCCGGATCAATTGGAAATATGCGGTTTTTTTCAGCGCTCTCTTTCCGTCGCCCTTGAAACATGCCGCAATCCAGAAGAATCTTGTCCGAATTGATGCTCAGCAAATGCATGGAGCCGGTAACTTCCCTAACACCGCCGTAAGATGTGATCTGCATTCATTTTCTCCTTTAAGCCGTATCTTCTTTGCCGTTGTACCTCAGCGCAGTTCTCTCGGGCCGATTCATAAATGACCTATCAACTCATGTTTCGTCAAGTCAAGGAATATTTAACCCAATACCTCACGGATTTTTGTGGCCAGGTCCTTTTTGGTGAAGGGTTTTTGAAGAAAGATATTTCTCTGACGGGGGTTGAAACAGCAGCTCTTTGAAGATTGATGACGGCTTTTATCCTGCTCACTATGCTCTCCCATCGTCCTGAATGTAATCAGACGGCATCGATAGCATTAATCTTCTGAAATAAAAGTATAATCCCACGTCCCATGAAGCTGCCTGAAAGAGGTGCACACTGAATCTTGCACGCAATACTCCCTAAAGGGCTTGAATCGAAGTAACTGCAGCTTTGATCCGATAGTGCCTGGATTATGTGCCGCGTGACATCCGCAGGGAAATAATCGTCAATAAGCCTGCCGACCTCAAATCTGAATGCATTTTTAAACATATCATCCAGCGCGTAATTGGTCATTGCGATCATACCGTCGGAGCTGACCCCGAGAATTGGTATCGGAATATCATTAAGAATAGCCCTTGAGAGCTCAAGTGCCTGGTTCCGTATCATAATCTCTTCGGTTCGCTGTTTTACAAGACTTTCCAGGTGATCGTTCAGATGCTTGAGTTCTTCGTTCTTGGCCATTACCTTTTTATTTAACTCCCGGTTGGCACTGATCAATTCATATTGAATAAACGCATGCCGAATTTCCAGGATCAAGTTATCGTCATTCCAGGGTTTCAGCAGGAACTTAAAAATATGTCCCTGATTGACCGCTTCTCGAATCGTATCGATATCGGTATACCCGGTTAAAGTAATTCGGATAATATCCGGGTAAATATCCATCAGTTTTTTCAGGAATGTTATGCCATCCATATTGGGCATGCGCTGATCGCATATAACCACCTGTATCTCTTCTCTGGATAGGATCTCAAATCCCTCCTCCGCACTAACCGCCGTGAACAGACGATAGCCTTCTTTGCGAAGCAACCGCTTGAGCGCATTGAGGATACTCACTTCGTCATCCACACATAGCAGTGCCGGCCGGCTACCTTCCATTATCATCTCTCTCCATCAGGAAAAGGCATGCGCTTTCAATTTCATTCTTGGCTGGGGCCACCATTCGTCCCTGTTGTCGATCAGCATCCGCAAGGTATCCATGTATTTGGACCGAGGCAGGTGAATTCGATGATCAATTGAATCATCAAGCGTTTCGCCGGCAAGCATCTCTTCTGCACAATATACGATGCATGCCAGGGATAGGCATCAAATTCAAAAATACCATGGGAGTAATGAACAGCATCGCATATTAGCGCCGGCAGCCGCCACCGCCTGGCAAGATGGGCACCGATCTCATTGTGATGAACCGGCACAACATCAATCTCCGAATCGTAGAAAGGCCTTCCGAAGTCCTTTTTTTCCAGGATCTTGACAAATTGATCGGGAAAATATTTTGCCAAAACCAGTTTGCCGATATCATGGATAAGTCCTGCGGTAAATGCATCTTCAGGCGCTCCCAGATGTGACGATCGCGCAAAAAGCTTGCTGACAACCGCACAGGAAATGGCATGCCGCCAAAACGAGCTGAAATCGACCCGCTCGTTGCGAGCCCCCTTCATGGCCTTTAAAATTGAAACTGAAACCAGAGCATTTCTGACTGTGTTAAAACCCAGGATCACCACCGCCCTGGATATGGTACTCACTTGTTTTTCCAGGCCGAAAAAGGAGGAGTTGACCAACCGGAGCATCTTTGAGGCAACCGCCTGGTCCTTTCTAATGATGTTGCTGACCTGGCTGATGGTCGCACCCGGATTATCCAGAAGTCTGTTTATCTCCAGGGCAACCTGCGGTAAGGTAGGCAGATCACGGATGGCATCGATTTTTTTCAAAAACGCAACTTTTTTCACTTCATCACCCTTTGATTTGAACAGGAATAGCGCTGGATATCATATTCACCTGCCTGATTTTCCGGATCGCCCGGATGGTTGATGCATCCAGCACCGTTGATTGCGCCAGAAGCATTCTCCCGTCATTCATAAACAGGTCCTGGGGAAGAACCATCCCGGGCTTAAGGTTTTCAATTGGAACCAAACCATATGTCTCTTCCGAAACAGTGCCCGACAGTTTTTCGAGGATGCTTTTAAAGCGCCAACAACTGCCGCATCATATTTCTTACGGGTTCCCTCCATCAGAATTTTTTCGGCTGCAATCCGAAGCAGTTCATCGATGCTGCCCACACAGGTCATATCGAAAGGTATCCCGTAATGAGTCTGCATTTTTTCCTGAATTTCCTGTTTGCCTTTGGGCCAGAAATACATAACCCGGCAGTAATCCGAAACAGCTCCAATGATTAGGGATCCAGCAGGTATTTCTTCTATTTTCAACCCGTCCGGGAAGCCCTTCCCATCATATCGTTCGTGATGATGAAGAACAATCTCACATGTTTCGGCAAGTCTGTCTACAGTTTCCAGGCTGATGGCGGCAAATACCGGATGTTTCCGGTATCGCCTCAATTCGTCCCCGGTCAGTTCATTTTCGGACTTACGGAGAAAATGCTCTGGAAGTCCGAACATGCCGATATCATGAAGCTGCCCGGCGATTTCAATCATTCCCACCTCCTTTTCGGGCAACCCCATTTCAATGGCGACGCTTTTCGCGAGTCTTCCCACATGACGCATGTATTGACCCATGGTGCCGTTTGTTGCTTCAACGAGTGATAGTACAAGACGAACGGTATTTAGAAAACTCCCTTCCAACTTCCGGTTCAGGACTTCCAGATTGATATTGCTCTCTTTAAGCTTTCGTGTCCGTTCCCTGACTTTTTTTTCAAGCGACACTCCGAGTTCATATAACTGCTTGTTTTGACGCTTTATAAGCCGGGTTAGTCGTTCATTTTCCCGGCGCAGTTCCACCTCATCGATCGCCTGCCGCACTTGAAGAAGCAATGCCTCACCATTCCAAGGCTTTGTCAGGTAGCGATGAATTTTCCCCTTATTGACGGCATCAACCACGGCCTGCAGATCGGAATACCCGGTCAGAAGGAACCTGATCGCATCGGGCGCCGTTTTGCTCGCCTGTTCGAGAAACTGAGAGCCGCTCATCCCCGGCATGCGTTGATCGGAAATAATGAGGGAAAACGGTTCCGTCGCTTCTCCAAGCTTGATTAATCCATCGGCGCCGTTGTCGCACATGTCGATACGATAGCCCTCCTTCCTGAACAAACGATACAGGGACTTGGTGATAGCGGGATCATCATCAACCAGAAGGATGCGATGCGGCTGAACCTCCGTCATATATTTCTTCCTTTCTCTTTATCTGCCGACGATTTTTCCAATATGGAAACAAACGCAGTGACAATTTTCGAATCAAATGCGTCGCCCGCAAGGAGTTGCAGCTCAGCCACCGCCGCCGCTTTAGACCATGCCTTTTTGTAGGGCCGATCGTTGATAAGGGCGTCATACACATCTACAACGGAAACAATGCGGGCTGCCAGGGGAATCTTCTCCCCTGCGAGACCGTCCGGGTATCCACCTCCGTCCCATCGTTCATGGTGACTTCGGGCGATTTGTCTCGCGAGAGAATAAAATTTTGATTCCCCCATGATTTTTTCTCCGGCAATGGTGTGGGTTTTCATAATCAGCCACTCTTCGGGGGTAAGCTTCCCCTTTTTCAGAAGAATATGATCCGGGATACGTATTTTCCCGACATCGTGCATTATGCTGAAAAAACCGATATCTTCCGCATCCAGATTGCTCAGTCCCATGGCCAAAGAGACCTGCTCCGTCATCACTGCGATTCGCTGAACATGACCGCCCGTTACGTCATCTTTCGCCTCGGCCGCGTTCGCGAGCATAATTATTCCATTCCGCACAGCTAAATGAAGATCCCGAGTCCGCCGGGAAACCCTATCCTCCAACTGACTGTTTAACGTTAAAAGCTCCCTATTCTGCCGCTGTGTTAGTTCAATAAGGCGTCGGTTTTCGATTTTAAGTCTGTAATGCTCGAATGCGCGGTCGATTGCGGCTCTTAATTCAGAGCTTGTTCCATGGTTTGATCAAATATAAGAAAATACTGGACTTGTTGATAGCGTCAATGGCACTGGCTTTGCTGCTATATCCCGTGAGCAGAATTCTGACCGTATCCTGCCTGAATTCCTTGATTTTTTCCAGAAACTCGACCCCGGACATGTTAGGCATCCGCTGGTCCGAAAGAACAACCCCGATATCGTTTTGTTTGAAAAGCTCAAGCCCCTCCTGACCGCTGCTTGCCGTATAACAAGTAATCCCGTCATTGCGCAGCAGCCTTTTGATACTGCTTAGAACGTTCAATTCATCATCAACGATCAGCAGGTTTTTTTGGAGGCCCGTTTCCACAAATGATATCCTTCAGATTATGTTATGTTTTTCGTTAAAACATCTCAATACTCGGAAAATTCGCCCGCATCTTGTTTAAATGGAAGTTCGACCGTGAATGTGGTGCCTTTCCCAATTTCACTTTCAACCTGAATAGTGCCGCCGTGTTTGGTAATAATGTTATAAACGAGGTTCAGCCCGAGGCCTGTTCCTTTACCCACCGGTTTCGTGGTAAAAAACGGGTCGAAAATTTTTGAAATGTTCTCCTGGGGAATGCCGTTTCCGGTATCCCGAATTTCAACCCTGACCATATTCCCCTTTAGCTGTGTCTCTATATAAATGACGCCTTGGTCGGTGATGGCCTGGGCGGCGTTTACCAGCAGATTCATAAATACCTGGTTGAGCTGTCGCGGATAGCATAACAGGAGAGGAATTTTCCCATAGCGTTTCTCAAGCGTTGCCTTGTATTTGATCTCGTTGCGTACGATATTCAGCGTCGATTCGATGCATTCAGTGATGTCCGCCAACTTTTGTTCATCTTCGGGATGGGCGAAATCTTTCAGGTCCATCACAATTTTTCCAATCCGGTCCATCCCATCCCTGGATTCACGGATCAACTCGGGGATGTCCTTTCGAAGGTAATCGATGTCGATTGCCTGTTCCGTTTCCAAAATATCCCCGAGCTGCTTGGAAAGGGAGGGCAAACCGCTGTCCTCGCCCTCCAAGGTATCCCCTATACTCCTGGAGACCTGCCTGTATCGGTCAATCAGCCCAAGCAGGTCATCCATATACCCTCCCAGCGTTTTCAGATTGCTGCTCACAAATCCTGTCGGGTTGTTGATCTCATGGGCCACACCGGCTGCCAGCTGACCAATCGACGCCATTTTTTCGGACTGAAGCATCTGGGTCTGGCTCTCCTTGATCTGATGGAGCGCATCTTCAAGCAATTTATTCTTGGCCTGGATTTGTGCCATGGCAAAATTAAGCTCTTCATTCAGAGTCTTGATAGCCTCGGATTTTTTTCGTTCCTCGGTGACGTCCAGGGCCAAAAAGGCCACCTGGGAGACATTTCCCAGTCCATCACCGATGGGCAGGCAGTGAATGTCTTTAACCCGGATCTCTCCCTCCGGCCCTTTGATTCGGAGTAAAAAAAACCTGGGTTTTCCGCTCTCGAATACCGCTTCAATTGCCGTACGCGAATCATCGTTAAACAAATTGCAGTCCAGATCAAATACCGACGCACCGATAATATCGTTGAACTCAAAGCCGTGATTGATCACAAACGGTTTGTTGACCGATTCAATAATGAACCGGTCATCGAGGATGACAAATTCCGCGGTCAAGGAATCGAAAACGGTTTTCAGTTTGTTCCGGCTGTCGATCAGGATATCAGTGAGCTTGGTATGCTCGCTTTCCAGGTTAACGATCCGTTCCCCGGTTTTAACCCGCATACGCAGCTCTTCGATATTGAACGGCTTGGAAATAAAATCGTCAGCCCCCGCTTCAAAGGCCTCCTTCAGATGGGCTATTTCATACGTCACCGTTATCAATATAAAATAACAATACCAACCAGTTGATATGCCCCGAAGACGCCTGCAAAGGGTCACCCCGTCCATCCCTTGCATTTCCCAATCGGAAATGACGAAATGAATCTCCTCACTCTGAAAGATCTCCCAGGCTTTCAGGCCATTCTCCGCCGGTACCACTTGGTAACCCAACCTTTCAAGTGCTCTTCCCAGCATTTTTCGGGAGATCGGATCGTTATCCGCAATAAGTATTTTCATAGTTATCACCAGTTCTTATTCAGGAAATCCTTAATAACGTCTCCGACATACCCCTTCTCAGCATCGGTAAACGCGAATTTTCACCACGCTTCAACCCCCAGGCATATCCGTATACCCTTGGAAAAGGTACCGGATTTCCTCAAGGGATTCATCGATGACAACGGGCACGGACTTTGTGTACATATCAAGCATAATCACCGCATTTACCGACGAATCCGTTGAGGTGGCCGTCCGTAATCTTTCTGCTATGGACATATTGACGTTATGCAGGTTACAGTAAATTTCTTTCAGCCCTTCCAGGCCCTCACCTGCTGCAGTCCCGGTTTCCCGGATATAGAAGCGGGCAAGCAGGTACATGGACACGGCCCGGTAAATGGTCTCCTCCTCTGTGGCAAATGGCAGGTGAAATCTGGCCATCGGCTTAAAGTAGACCGTATGAGGGCAACCGCTCACCGCCATGACCAGCCCCAGCAGAGATCCCAATGCCCGTTGTGCCGTGGTCGTTTGCCGTATCCGGCGCTCCCGCATTTCAACTTCGACAGTCATGGTATCATGGGACAGAATGCTGTCAAATCGACCCACAATAGGCGCCAACCGAAGGCAGAGGGGGCAATGGGGATGAACAGCTATCTCCAGAGGGCAATTGGGGCATTGATGATAATCCAGCCCGGCCCAGAAAGGTATGCTGTCAAGTGAGGGAATCATCAATTCAAGGCTTGACTTGTCGATTTCGAGTGAAAACAACTCCTCACAACCTTTTTTCATCAGAAATCGATAATTGATCGCTAATACCGGCATCATTTTCCCCCAAAGAAGTCCGAACGTATTTTTTTGACCATAGCATAAAAGCTATCTGATGAAATCAGGTTTTGAATGGTATCATAAAAGCATGAACCCCCTCAACAATAGAAATATTATTTATATTTTATCAATGTTATATAAAACCGTAATAGTACCGGTCGATCTCCAGAGAAAAAAATCGTGATTTTGGCAATATTCGCATGGTTGCGGTTTTTTTAGAACTTACTCTCGTTGAGATTACTAAAAGGAAACCACCTGGGGCAGAGGTTTGATGAAATGCTGGCGGAGGCTGTAGGTGTAGGCACCCTGGGTGGGAATCAGGAGCATATCACCTACTTCGATGCCGCTGCCCCAGTAGGAATATCCCCAGACGTCGTGGGGCGTGCAGAGGGACCCCAGCACGTGGCAGGGTGTTTCGGTGAGGGCCGGTCGGGTCAGGTTAAGCACCGGGAAATAATCGGTTTCGAACCTCTCCCAGCCGACGGCATTTGTGCCGGCATCGGTTATGACAAGATCCGGCGCTTTTTTATCCACCACGGACATCAAGAGGTGCATGGCGTCGTTGCATAGCCAGCGGCCGGGTTCACAGCAGATTCGACACCGCAGGTATGGAAAAATATGCGCCTTGACGGCCGCTCCGATCTCTTCGGCAAAAACGGCGATGGGTGTCGCCTGTTGATAATAATGATCCTTCGACGCTGTCGGTGGGGTTCCCGAGAGCCGTCTGGTGCATACCCTCAGGGGTGCCCGCCGCCTGCAGCCATTCTCCTAAGGGCGGCCAGTATCCGCCGCCGATGTCGATGAATCGGATCCGGCTCGACCGTCCGCATCCATCTCCCCGAGAATTTTCCCAGGTGCCGGATAAAGTCAATCTGGGCCGAAGGGTACAGATTCCAGCTTGTATGGAATTGAACGCCCTTCAAGTTTCACATGGTCGCACGCTTGTGCCTCTGCACAGAAAGCGCCGAGCCGCTCCGGGAGAATTCCGAATTTACGCCACAGGCCGTTAGGGTTTGTGGTCAGGCGAACACCGGTACGGACGGATTTTTTCATCGATGCGGCGACACTGTTGAGCCGGTGGAGCTCTCCGAAACTGTCCATAAGAACCATCACCCTGTCATGATGGGTTGCGGCCAAAGTCAACTCATCACAGGTTTTTCCGGGTCCGCTGAAAACGATATCCCGAGCACCCAATGAAAGCGCCATTTCGAGCTCGGGACCGCTGGAAACATCGAGGCCGAATCCGGAACCGAGAAGAAGACGCGACACCTCGGGGTGGTTGTTGCTTTTAACTGCATAGTAAAATGACGTCTCCGGAAAAACACCGGCAAACGCAGCCCTGAATTCAACAGCCCTGTCTTTGAGGGCGTTCGCATCCAGAAGATAAAGCGGTGAAGGATTTCCTTTCAGCGCATTGAGAAACAAGTGACGCCGATCGAAATACTCTTTCACAAACGCTGCAAGCATCTTCGGGGGCAACCGGGGGATTTTATTCGCTGTTGTTTGTGTCATATTTTAATCGTCTATTTCCACGCCGATCATTTCACAAATGGTTCCGCATTCCGATTCAAAGTCGGCACCGGCCTCCGGCCTGAAGATGATATGGCCGAGCAACCAGGAATCGTAATCCGAAGGCGGCAATATAATCCTGTGGCCTGGAGAACGGGGAAAGTCAACTTCAAGGACCCGGGGATCTTCAAGAGCGGCCTTCGCATCGATACTTCTGAGAACACCCGCCCTATCGGCATGGACCCGCACACCGATGTGGGGGCTGACGGCTGATGTATCCGGCGGATAGACCGGCTTTCCTTCAGCGAAATCGATGGCAAGTGCAAGCATATCCAAACCGGAGGCCTTCCGAA
This sequence comes from uncultured Pseudomonadota bacterium, assembly GCA_963739695.1. Classification (GTDB taxonomy): domain Bacteria; phylum Pseudomonadota; class Gammaproteobacteria; order Natronospirales; family CAVUBB01; genus CAVUBB01. The sequence continues at coordinate 20,848 of CAVUBB010000005.1, forward strand.
GAAGAAACGGAAGGCAATCACCGCCGGGCCTGGGGGTCATTTCTATAAAAACGATCCGGCCGTCATTGTAGGATAAAAATCGGCCATACAGATGCATCGCGTAAGGCCAAGCGCCCGGGCGCCCTCCCCTAAGGCTCCGGGAAGAAGTATATCGACAAAATGCTTCGGGAGAGATGCCGGCAGCACGTACCCGCTGATGGTTCCGAACGGTTTGTCGGCCGCTTTGATCTTTCGGGTAATCCGGATGATATCGACCCGGTCTCCATCCAACAGGAAATCGCAACTGTATTCTTCTCCTTCGACATATTCTTCAGCGATCATCCGAGGGGCGTCCGCATCGCCGGAGTCGTAAAGGGGGTTATTTTCTCTTTGCCCGAGTCCTTCCAGGACAATTCGAAAATTCAATTCACACGCCTGCATGCTGTCGCAGACGTAGACAAGCTCGCTGCCGCTGCCGCTTACGGGTTTCAGTACGCAGGGCCCTTCCATTATTTCAAAAAAAGCCGCCACATCTCCGGCAGACCGGATCATGCGGAAAGCCGGGCAGTCTACGCCGTTCTGTTGCCAGAGGGTTTTGGAAAGGTATTTGTCCCGGCAATTTTCGATGGCGCCGGTGGAAGGATACGGTAACCCTAGTTGTTCGGCAATTTTTGCAGCGAGCGCCATGGACTCGCAGTCGAAGCAAGCGACACCGATCGGATACAGGTTATACAAAGCAAGATGGGTTGTCAGGGCGCCAATTGCCGCCTCCTCATCCATAAGATCACATAGAACCTCTTCCACGGTCGCGGGTACGGGCTCTCCGGCCTGTCGGCGAATCGCCGGCGCCGTGACAAACACCACCCTCCCGGGACAAGCGGTTCGAATCCACTCGATGTAATCTGCCGTGGTACCGATGACAAGCACTCTCGGGCGCTTATGCATAAACCATGTTGTGAAATGCAGGCGCATTCACCGAAACATCCGGCGCCGGCAGTCTAATCTCGTAAAGTGGACGGACGGCAAGATGAAATCGCTTTTTCCAGCCGAAATCCCCGCAGAGAAAATCGACCGAATCAAACCGTTTTCCGCATGCCCAGTCCATATGGTGAAAGTTGATCAGCTTGGCAACCCCGGGAAATTCTCGATGCGTACCGCCGGCAAGCACCGTGTAGGTGTTTTTCCAGACGGCGCCGACATCTACTGCCGCAATTTTCCCGCCAAGCAGAACGGTGGTGATCCGAAGCATCCCATTTTTATGAAGACGGCTTATCAGACTTTCGAACGCCCCCAGGAAACGCGGATCCTTGAAATAGGAGTGTTCCCAGAAACTCTCAAGGTTCATTCGGAACATGACGGCCGCATCGGACAAATGATCATGCCGAAACGACAACCCCTTGGCTGATAAAGCGGCCATCTCCCGAGCCAGTTGCTTGCGGGATTTTCCGGAAAACTCCTGCCAGTATCGATGGGAGTCGTAACCGTAAAGACCCGGATAAAACAGATACCCCTCTTCGTCCTCGCGGAGCGTCTCCTCGTTTGGATGCCACGGTTCGGATGTCATATACCGCAGGTGGGCGGCATCGGGCACAGCCTCCAGCAACGCCTGGACGGTTTTGTGCCCGGAGGCCCACAGCTTGTTCTGCTCGAGCCAGGTCTTGCCGTGCCAGGTCTCGCCCGGGAAATAGCCGAAGCAGTGATTCTCTTTAATCCAGCTTAGGGGAAGAAGTCCTGAAACGGTCCCCCCCTGCTCGGCCACAATAAAATAGGGCTGCCGGGAAAAAGATCTGGCAAAGGCCTCCCGAACCATCCACATGTCGAAAAGGCAGGCCGGGGGGTTCATCGTCCAGAGCCGCCGGCACTCCTCAAAATCCTCGCTGACATGAATTCTCATTCTCCTATCGCCTCAAGTTAACCTGAAGAACGGAATGGTTCCCGCCAAAAAAGTGTTTCGAAAACGCCTCGACTGCCTCCGCGTCATACGGTTTGCAGCTGAAGACATCCAGGTAGACGGTATTCGTCTGATTTGCAAAATGGGCGGAGATGAGAGATGTCTCGATAAGCTGAACCATGGAGTATCCGGCCACCCGTTCATCTTCTCCGAAATGCACAACCTGGGTCTCCCCGAACCGCTTCATGTCGATCAGATCACATAGTTCCGCCACAAACCTGCGGATCGCATCGGCATCCCGGATGGTTTCAGGCGTGCATCCGTATATGTCGATGGAGGAAGCAATCCCCCAGGCATTCAGAGCCACGGCTTTTTCCATAATGTCAACGCCCTGATGACCCGGCGGCGCTTCTTCTTTAAACAAGGGTATCATATTTTGCAGCTCCTTTTTGCATCCCTAATCCTCTCCAAAATCATCCCTGGGGGTGGGCTTGCGGTGAAATCGTTTTCCGGATTTTTTCCGGCTGCGTGGTTCAAAGTCTTCGTCGTCGTAAGCGAGCACTTTTGGGCGTTTTCGATAAATCGGCTCCCGGCTCGCCTCTTCCAGATCAGGATCAAATTCTATTTTCTTCATGTTACGGTCGCTTATAATATCTGGATGCAGATAGTTATCTTCCTTATGTGTGTTTGCTTCCCATAGCCCCTCACAAATCGACATCCGGCGTGTCTCTTCAAGGAGCAGCTTCCGGCCCCCACAAAAGCATATTGCATGCCATTCATTCGAGTGAATTTATAAACGACTATTTTAGTTTATTTTTCCATTTTTCCGGCCATTAGATAATAAACGACAACATTCCTTTTTTAGGTATATCATTACCTGTTATATATTTTTTAAGCATTTTATTACTGTTTTATGTTTTTTTACATCCGAAACAACTTTACGGGTCATTTCGGAATAGGAATATTAATTTAATTAATATTTCATAACTGTTAGGAAGTTTCGCGATTTTGGTTGCAATGCTGATGTTACATATTTCAGGCATATCCTTTCCGATAATGCTAAATTATTATTTCAAATCATTTTATTTTCCGGTATGGTATTACCTTATTTTTAATCAGTATGACATCCAATATGACGCATACAACTTCGAGGGCATCATCATGCTGATTCGACTCACACTGGCAATCAAGGACAACAAGCTCCAACGTCACCTTGAAAGAAAATTCTCGCAGTCCGATATCCGGGTGGATTCTCTCGGTCACCTGCCCGATGCCTGGCAGAAACTGGTTCGGGGCTGTGGGGACGCCGTCGTCATCGATGCGGGACTCATACCACGGCCTGTCGAAAGCGGCATTTCGACATTAAACAGCCTGCCCGAGCAGCCGACCACGGTTGTTCTGAGCGACAGCGGTGATTCAGAGAAATTGGCACAACTGACCGCCGCAGGCGCTGATGTCGTTCTTCATTCAGGAATTTCAAAAAAAAGCATGGTTGAAGCCATCGAGGCGACACTCGAATCCCGCCGGCAGTTTATCCAGAAGGAATGGTTCGGCCGGAGGGGGCTTCCGCTGCCGAAAATGTCGGATTTTGTTTCAAATAGCCAAAGCATGCAGCTATTCATGGAAGAAGTCCATCATGTCACCTCAAGTACCGCCCCCATGCTCATCCTCGGAGAAACCGGTGTGGGAAAGGAACATCTTGCCAAAGCTATCCATGCCGAAAGCCCGAGATCGTCGGGTCCGTTTATCGCCGTCAACACGGCGGCCCTTCCGGAACAGCTTCTGGAAAGCGAGCTTTTCGGTCATGAACAGGGCGCCTTTACAGGTGCCGCCAGATCCCGTCGGGGCGCGTTTGAACTGGCCCACGACGGCACCCTGTTCCTGGATGAAATCGGAGAAATGCCCCTGCATCTTCAGACAAAGCTTCTCCGGGTGCTCCAGGACTTTGAAGTGCGACCCGTGGGTGCTGAAAATCCCATCTGGGTGGATGTCCGCGTCATCGCCGCAACCAACCAGGACCTTGAAAAAGAGATCGTGCAAAAGAACTTCAGGAAAGACCTGTACTACCGCTTGAGCGTGGTGATGCTCACCATACCGCCGCTCCGATCGCGAAGGGAAGACATACCGGCCATGTCCCGGCGGTTCATAACCTATTACCGGCACAAAATCGGGAGAGAGATCGACGGCCTCCAGGAAGATGCCCTGGAGGCCCTGTGCAATTACGACTGGCCCGGAAACATAAGGGAATTGATGAATGTTATCGAACGTGCCATGCTCCTGTGTCAGACAGGAACAATCACTCTTTCGGATCTTCCCAATGTTTTTCATAACGGCCTGCACACTGAATCCAGTAGTCGGCCCGAGGGCTTGTTTGATACAACCGATTGGGCAAAAAAGTCTCTCCCCCAAGTGCAGCAGGAGGTGATGCGTCAGGTGGAACGGTTGTATCTTGAAACTGTCCTCCGGGAAACCCGGGGACGTGTGGGCAAGGCCGCCCGGATTGCCGGCATCCACCCCAGGGGCATGTACAACAAAATGAAGCAGCTTGGACTTAAAAAAGAGGATTTTAAAAAATAGGCTCAGCGAAAACAACGATGCCACATAAAATCCATATCACAATCGACCCGGACATTCTCCACGATCGGGAAAAGATTCGTCAGCGAATATCCAAAGCGACAGGGTTCCCCTTCGAGGACTTTGTAATCGTAAGGCGTTCCGTGGATGCACGGAGCAAAAAGCCTCAATATACTCTTCAAGTCGACTTGATAGATAAAAGCGGCCGTGTTCCGGAGCCGGCAACCCCCGCTTTCAGATCTGTCCGGGGGGATCGATCCGTCTTGATTGTCGGTGCAGGGCCCGCCGGTCTTTTTGCCGCCCTCACGCTGATAGAGCAGGGCATCAAACCGGTTGTCCTTGAACGGGGCAAGCCTGTCGAGCAGCGCAGCAAGGACATCGCCATGCTGCTGCGTCACGGCCGTTTGGAGGCCGAATCGAATTACTGCTTCGGGGAGGGCGGGGCCGGGACCTTTTCGGACGGAAAGCTCTATACGCGTTCCACAAAACGTGGGGATGTCCGGGAAATCCTCGATATATTTATCGCCCACGGGGCCCATAACGAGATTCGCATCGATGCCCATCCCCACATCGGCTCCAACCGGCTTCCGGGGATCGTCAAAGCGATGCGCCGGACTGTGATAAACTGCGGTGGTGAAATCCACTTCGGTTGCCGGGTAACTGATTTTCTCATTCGAAAGGGTCGCATCATCGGCGTGGCATCGGACAGAGGATACGGATTCGAGGCCGATGCCGTCATTCTTGCCATGGGGCATTCGGCACGCGACGTTTACACCCTGTTTCAAAAAAAGAATATCGCCGTGCTGCCGAAAGCCTTTGCGGTGGGGGTTCGGGTTGAGCATCCCCAGGCCCTCATCGACACCATCCAGTACCACCAGTCACCCAGACACCCGAACCTGCCCCCGGCCACATACCGGTTCACCAGTCGGATCGAGGAACGCGGCGTCTACTCTTTCTGTATGTGCCCCGGCGGCCATATCATTCCTGCCGGAACAAGCCCTGATGAGCTGGTGGTCAACGGCATGAGCAATGCCAACAGAAATGCCCCGTATGCAAACTCGGGCGTCGTGGTGGAGGTCCGACTTGAGGACATCGAAGCTTATCACAAACAAGGGCCCTTTGCGTTTCTGGCCTTCCAACAGGAACTGGAACGCCGCGCATTCCAATTCGGTGGCGCCTCAGGCCAGCAGGCGCCGGCCCAGAGAATGACCGATTTCATTCACGGCAGGCAGTCCGCTTCCCTCCCGGTGACCTCTTATCTTCCCGGCATTCAAACGGCGCCGCTTCACGAGCTGTTTCCCCCGTTCCTTGCCCGGCGTCTGGCAAACGGCTTGACGGATTTCGGCAAAAAACGAAAAGGGTTTGTATCCGAGGAAGCGCTTCTTCTGGCGGTTGAATCGAGAACCAGCGCCCCGGTTACGATCCCCAGGGACGAGATGACGCTGATGCACCCTGAACTCAAGGGACTCTACCCATGCGGAGAGGGGGCCGGATATGCAGGTGGCATTGTGTCCTCAGCAATGGACGGCCGGCGGGTCGCAATGAAAATATCCGAGGGATTGAAAGCAGGAGGGTTAACTGGTAAGAGAGCAGTGGGCAGTGAACAGTGAATGGTAAAAAGGGGCTCAGGAGAATCATGACAGACCTTTCAGGACAACTCCATCATCTACTGGGAAAAGGACATCCGGTGGTACTGGCAACCGTCATACGTCACGTCGGTTCAACGCCCAGGGGCGCCGGGGCAAAAATGATCGTATGCAAAGGGGGGAACATTATCGGCACCATCGGCGGCGGCTCAGTGGAAGCCGAAGTGATCCGAAGCGCTCCGGATGTTTTCAATTCCGGGGGCGCAATCATCCGACATTTCAACTTCAGCAGTACCGATATAGCAAGCTCCATGGGAATGATCTGCGGTGGAGAAATGGACGTTCTCATGGAGCGTCTGGATTCCGTTAAAAACACCCTGGCCATATTCAGTGCACTGGCATCAAATATCCGGTCCGGAGAAAAATGTCTCCTGGGCAGGGCCTTCGATCCCGAACACAGCTCACCCCGGCATCACCATCTTTTCCTTGTGACCGGTCAAAACGTCGTTTTCGGAAATGCTCCGTTCGACACGGCAGGGCTTGAAGAATTGAAAAAAACCGCATTTCAGTGCCGGGCGCCAGTCATGATGTCGGCGGAAAATCTCACTATCATCGTCGATCCGTTTTTGTCCGCAGAATGCGTCTATCTGTTTGGAGCGGGGCACGTGTCTCAACAAGTCGCCCGGATCCTGAACATGGTCGATTTCAGAACTGTGGTCATTGATGACCGGAAAGAATTCGCCAACCGGAATCTCTTCCCCACGGCCGATGATATCTGCGTGCCGGAGAATTTTACCGCGGTATTTTCTGAGCTTCTCATCAAAAGGAACGGCATCATTGTCATCCTCACCCGGGGCCACGCCCATGACCAGACCGTACTCGAACAGGCGCTTAAAACCGAGGCCGGGTATATTGGTATGATCGGCAGCAAACGGAAACGGAATACCATTTACGACAATCTATCGAAAAAGGGAGTACGCCCGGAAGATCTTGCCCGGGTCCACAGCCCTATCGGTCTTGAAATCGGCGCCCAAACACCCGAAGAAATCGCCGTGAGCATCACGGCCGAGATCATCGCCTACCGTGCGGGCACGAAGTCATGAACCACCAGGCCATAGTCGCCATCGTCCTCGCTGCGGGAGAATCCGGGCGCATGGGAACGCTCAAACCGCTTCTGCCCTTGGGGGAAAAATCCGTCCTTGAACGGGTTGTGGCCCTTTTCCATACTGCGGGAATCTCAGAAATTCGGGTGGTGACCGGCCACCGTGGAGAAGAAATCCGACATCATCTGCCCTCGCTCCAGGTAACATGGATGCACAACGACAACTATCGCCAGGGAATGTTCTCATCCATCAAAAAAGGGCTCCGTGACCTGCCATCGGAACTTTCGGGTTTTTTTATGCTGCCCGTCGACATCCCCCTGGTTAGACCCCAAACGATTGCCGCCATGCTGGAAAAATGGAGCACCCTTGAAAACGAGACATCCATTCTGTATCCTTCCTTCCTGGATGAACGGGGTCACCCGCCGCTTATTTCGACAAGACTCATCCCGGAAATCCTGAGATGGAAGGGTCAAGGCGGCCTGAACGCGTTTCTCGAATCACGGGAAGCCGAGGCACGAGACCTGTCCGTCATTGATGAATATATCTTGAAAGACATGGACACCCGGCCGGATTACGAGTACCTCACTGCCGCCCGTAACCGATACGATATCCCCACAGCCGCCGAGTGCATGGCGATTTTGAAGGACCGGGCGTTCGTATCCGACACGACAGCGTCCCATTGCCGTACGGTTGCCAACTTGGCGGTTTATTTAGGGAACCACATTGTTTCAGGAAACAGCGCGATTCACCTCTCCCGCATCTCTTCGGCCGCCCTGTTGCACGATGTGGCAAAAGGTCGCCCTGACCATGCACGCAAAGGCGCGGCGCTTCTATCGGAATTGGGTTTTCCCGGCATTGCCGACATCGTTGCCAGCCATATGGATATCGATTTCCCGGAGGACGCCCCTCTCACCGACCGTGAGGTGGTGTACCTGGCGGATAAGCTCGTCAAAGGCGACAAGCTGGTCTCCCTGTCCGCTCGTTTCGATGACAAGCTCGCCCGACACGGCCAGGATCCGGACGCAAGAAGCGCCATTTTAAAGCGTAAAGCCGATACCATGAGGATAGTCCGACGTCTTGAAAAGGAATCCGGAAAACAGCTTCAAAGTTTGCTTAATGAATTTATCCGGAATACCCCATGACCATTTTCACATAATCCAGTTGCTGCGCGCAGCAACCACTGCAGCGGCAGTTTCCGGCAACCAGGGGGTGAGTTCCTCTCTAAGATAAAACCGGGGATGAAGCAGGGCATCATCCGCCGAAACCAGGCCCTCCGACCGCGCCAGACGCTCGATGGCCGTATCAGGATAAATACGAATCCCTACCGACAGACGCATCATATTAAGATCGAGACGATCTGCGAAGTCAATGCTGTTTTGAACGGTTTCCCGGGTTTCACCCGGGCCGCCCAGCAGTAAAAATCCCATTTGCCGGATGCCATTGGCTTTGAAAAGATTCGAAATCCTAACTACCGTTCCAGGGTCGGTATGTTTGTTCATCCATTTCAGTATGGTCTCATCGCCGCTCTCAAAGCCTATCGAAACCTGGGCGCATCCGGCCCGGGCCATTTTCACCACCAGTTCCTCATCGACAAAGTTGGGGTAGACAATCGCCTGCCACCGGAAGTCGATACCGGCAGCGATAATGGCATCACAAAGGGACTTGGCGTAAGACATGGGAAGATTGAAGGTGTTGTCGACGAAATAAATCTGTGAGATCCCTGCTTCCACGTAACGACGCAGCGCAGCCGTAACCGAAGCGGTGGAACGCTTTCTTAATCTGCGTCCTTCGATTGCCGGTGTGGAGCAGTAGCTGCAGCCCATGGCGCATCCACGCCGGGTTTGAAACGGCAACCAGATATTTCGGGTATCAAAATCGGGATGTGTCGAAAGCAACGGGTCGGGAATCGGCAGCGCATAGTCGTCAAGCACTTTATGAACAGCGGACGACCGCGCCGGCCGGCCATCGGAAAAATAAAGGCCGGGTAGCCGGGGTATGCTTTCCCCCCGCTCAAGGTAGGACAGGAGTGTAACAAAAGTCCCCTCCCCTTCCCCCTGGATTCCCATATCCGCCCCCAGGTAATTCAAAACACTCTGCGGATAGATACTGAACCCGGCGCCGCCAAGAATCACCGGGGAGTCCGAACTCCGACGGCAGGCATCCACCACCGGTTTGACCGCATCCAGGAGGAATCGGGTCTGCGCCGCGGATTGATCGTCGATGTTGCGTACCGAAATACCGATCACTTCCGGGGAAAATGTACAAACGGTTTCTATCACCAGCCGTCGGGAATCCGCCGGTGTCATCAGATTCACGGTTCTTACCGAATGCCCCGCCTGTTGCGCGGCCTGGGCCACGCATGCCATGCCCAGCGGCATCACCGGCATATTTATCTGTTCCGTATTGGCTGAAATCAGTAATACTTTCATGGTATTTGACCTTTAGTTCATATTATTGTCAGACTTATCTCTCTTATCAACAAGTTGTCAATTGCAAAGGAAACAAAATGGCTTATTATAAGGAGCCAGTTTCAAAACGTTTCAGTTTGGCCAAGCTCAAGGCGGATCGGAAATTTCAACCGCAGGCATACTATGGGTATTTCGAGGATTGAAATTTCCGACCAACGCAGAGATCGGCCGAAATGGGGCGTTTTGAAATTGGCTCTAAGGAAAAACATTTGCCTTATGTTGTATCTTGTCATAAATTTAAACAATAAAAAATCGCTCAATCCAAATTTCCCTATTGGAGTTCGAAATGAAAATATCTGGCCCAGTGACAATGCTCCCGGTCGTCGTATGGTTGTTACTTTCTTTTTCCGGAACAGGCATTGCAGAGACTGAAATCAGCGTTCCTCGGCTTCTTGAGATGACGGAAGCCATCCGTATTGCCGTTATCCACAATCCTGCCGTTACCGAAGCCGAGGCCCTGGTCTCCGCCTCCGACGAGCGCATGGTCCAGGCGAGATCGGGCCTTTACCCCCAGATCAATGTCTCCGGGACGTTCAGCAGAACCACAAGCCCCATGCTGGCCTTCGGAACAAAGCTGAACCAGGGACGCATCAGTGGGGAAGATTTTATCCCGGACCGCCTTAACGATCCGGAGGCAATCGACAATTACGGACTGACGTTCTCGGCTATGTGGTCCCTGTTTGACAGCGGGCAGACATGGTACGGCCTCCGGCAGGCGCAGATGGGTCAAGCCACCGCCGGCCTTGTATTGGACCGGACGATCCAGGAAATCATCGCCCGCACGGTATCCACCTACAACGGATTGTTGCTTTCTATGCAACAGCATGAGACGGTTCTACAGGCGCTGAAAACAGCTGAAGCCAACCAACAGACGGTGCGTTCCCGTTTTGAAAGCGGGTTTGTCGTAAAAAGTGACCTTCTGCAAACCCAGGTGCATATTGCCAATCTGAATCAACAACGGCTTCAGGCAGAAAGCGGGATATTGGTGGCACGGGCGGAACTGTGCATGGCCATGGGTGTCGACGCCGACAGGTCTTTTGAACCGGCAGACAGCCTTGAAAGCGAAGATGAAACGACGGGGACACTGGATGAGTGGCTAAATAAAGCCGCTACTACCCGTCCGGATTTTAAAGCGCTGCTTCAGCAGGAGTCCATGGCGGAAACCGAGGTCAAAAAGGCCTCGGCGGCCCGGCTGCCCAGCGTTTCCCTTTCCGCAGATTACGGCACCAACTCCGAAAGTTTTAACGATGGCAACGACAGTTATTCTCTTGGCGCTCTGGTAAATCTGAATCTGTTTTCCGGTTTCAGGGTTTCGGCCAAAGTAGGAGAAGCCGCCGCGATGCTTAAGCGGATTAAGGCCGGACGCGCCGCCCTGGAGCAGAGGATATCCGTTGAAACAAGGCGCGCCTTTTATCAGGCGAAAAGCACCTGGGCGCAAATTCGGGTTGCGGACGCTTCCATGGCCCAGGCCGAGGAAGCGCTTCGCATTGTAAAAAACCGGTACGAGGGCGGCCTGTTCACCATCGTGGAACTTCTGAATGCGGAACTGGTGCTGCAGCAGGCACGGACCAACCGACTTCGGGCAATCCATGATTATAATGCCGCCAGGGTCGATCTGATGCTGGCAACCGGTACACTGGATGTGGATTTTAAATGAAATAGGAGATTGAACATGTCTTCTTCGAAACTGTACACCTTGATCGCTATTCTTCCCATTATTCTATTCGCCGGCTGCGGCGACACAAAAGATTCAGGGCATTCCGATTCGCAAACCGGCGTCAAAGCACCTGTGGCCACGATCGAGGAAACCGTGCGGCCCATGTATCTTGAAGCAGTAGGAACGATTCAGTCCATGACCACCGGAACCCTATCCGCAAAAATCATGGGCACTATCCGGACCGTTCATGTGAAGGAAGGAGACCGTGTCAAGGCAGGCGATCTGCTGGTATCCATCGACAACAGGCAGGTTGCGGCTCAACTCGCCCAGGCGAATGCCGTGGTGTCCGAAGCGCGTCAGGGTGCATCCGCCGCCGATTCCGCAAAAAAGGCGGCCCAGGCGGGCGCCGACCTGGCTGCCGCCACCTATGAGCGATATAATAAGCTCCTGGACGATGACTCCGTAAGCCGGCAGGAATACGATGAGGTCTCCGCCAGGTATCAACAGGCCCGGGCCGCCATGAAACAGGCGCAGGAAATGGCTGCAGCAGCCCGCGCCCGGGTCCACCAGGCGGAATCGGGACTGGCCGCGACTGCGGTCGCCGACAAGGACGCCACTGTCCAGGCGCCTTATAACGGCGTCGTCAGCGCCAAACTGGTAGAAGCGGGCGATCTTGCCACACCGGGAAGGCCGCTGCTCACCTTTGAAAGCGAAACCGGCTTTGAAATGGCGGTGGATCTTCCTGAAACGCTGTTTGGTTCCGTAGCGACCGGTCAGCCGGTCACGATACGAATTCCCGCGCTGAACGATCTTGCCCTGGCCGGTCAGGTGACAGCAGTGTCCCCTGCCGCCGACGCACAAAGCCGAAGCTTTCTGGTCAAGATCAGCCTTCCGGAAAACAACCGGGTTCACGCCGGCATGTTTGCCAGGGCTGAGATACCCACCGGAGATGAGCGGGTTCTTCTCGTTCCTCGAAGTGCCGTTTTACATCAGGGGCCTCTTACCGGCATCTTTGTCCTGGACGACAAGGAAACAGCTCGGTTTCGCCTGGTTCGAACCGGCCGCTTCATTAATGATGCGGTGCAGATCATCTCCGGCCTGAAATCGGGCACGCGGTTTGTGACACAACCACCCCCGACTCTGGCGGACGGCGACAGAGTGGAGGTTGGCCTATGACTGCAAAAACAGGGCCGTGCCGGAAAAATAGCGGGATTTTTCATCAATTCCAAGCTGACCCCCCTGATAATTGTCGCTTCCATCCTCCTGGGCATCGCGGCCATCATTGCGCTGCCCCGGGAAGAGGAGCCCCAGATCATCGTCCCCATGATCGACATCTTTGTCCGGATGCCCGGTTCGATTCAAAGGAAGTGGAGCAGCGATTTACCAAGCCCATGGAAAAACTGCTGTGGGAAATCCCGGGCGTGGAGTATGTCTATTCCACCTCCAGCCCGGGCATGTCCATGGCCATCGTGCGGTTTTATGTCGGCGAAGACGAAGAAAAAGCCATTGTACGCCTGCAGTCCAAACTGATGGCCAACATGGACCGAATTCCCCTGCTGCGTCACCTCGCCCCTTGATCAAACCGCGCTATATCGACGATGTCCCCATACTGGCGCTCACTTTCTGGGGCGACACTGCAGATCACTATACCCTGCGACGGGTGGCCGCGGAAGTGGAAGATCTGCTCAAGCGGGAGCCGAATGTCTTCCATCACCACTCTCATCGGCGGTAGAGAACCGTCAGGTTGAAGTTCGACTGGATCCGGTCCGTCTGGCGCCTTCGGCCTCGACTGGAAGCGGTAGCCGGCATGTTGTCTTGCCGGCCAACCAGGACGCCGATGCCGGCAGCTTACCCCTCCTCGTGGGTCAGAGTCTCGTTCATGCCGGCGGATTTTCTCAAGGATGCGGAAGATGTGGCCGGGTGGTGGTCGGCGTATCCGGAGCGGCCAAACCGGTATACCTGCGGGATGTCGCCGACATCGTCGACGGCCCCGAGGAGCCCGCCCAGTATGTTTTTTTCGGCAGGACCGGCCGCCGGGCCGAGAATGCCACGGCCGTCACGGGCGCCATGCATCCGGCGGTCACCCTGACCGTGGCCAAACGCAAGGGAACCAACGCCATCAGCTGTGGCCGACAAGGTGCTGGAGCGCCTTGAGGATGCCCGCGGCACGGTCATTCCCGACAATATCCACATCACCATCACCCGGCATTACGGCGAAACAGCCAAGGAAAAATCCGACGAACTGCTGCTTCACATGCTCATCGCCATCATATCGGTTACCGTCCTCATCTGGTTTACCCTGGGGCACCGGGAATCCGGCGTAGTGGCCTTCGCCATCCCGGTCACTCTGGCCCTGACTATGGCTGTCTTTTATCTGTACGGCTATACCCTCAACCGCATCACCCTTTTTGCCCTGATTTTTTCCATCGGCATCCTGGTGGACGACGCCATCGTGGTGGTGGAAAACATCGTGCGCCATTTCCACCTCGATGAAAACCAGGGCCGTAGCCAAATTAAAAGTCGCCATCGAAGCCGTGGACGAAGTCGGCAACCCCACCATCCTGGCCACCTTGACCGTCATTGCCGCCATTCTTGCCCATGGCCTTCGTGGGCGGACTCATGGGGCCTTATATGCGCCCGATCCCGGTCGGTTCGTCGGCCGCCATGGTCTTTTCGCTGATTATCGCCTTTATCGTCACCCCCTGGGCTTCGGTGCGGCTGATCCGATAAGCATGAAACCGCCGGCGGCCGAAGGCCGCAATCGATCACCATCACCGGAAGACTGGGCCACCGTGCTTTACCGCCGGGTCATGGAGCCCTTTGATCCACAGCGCCAACTGGCGGTGGGGCTTTCTCTGCGGGTGATCGTAGCTGCTGCTGGTCGCCTTGAGCACTGGTGGCCTGGGACTGGTCCGGGTCAAAATGCTGCCCTTTGACAACAAAAGCGAATTTCAGGTGATCATCGATCTGCCCGAATCCGCCACCCTTGAAGAGACCGCCGCCGCTGCCATGGAGATGGGCGATTATCTGAAGACGGTCAACGAAGTCACCGATTACGAAATTTACGTCGGCACCTCCGGGCCCTTTAATTTCAACGGACTGGTGCGTCATTACTACCTGCGGCACGGCGCCCATACCAGGCAGACATCCAGGTGAACCTGGCGGGCAAAGGCAGAGCGCCAAGAACAGAGCCATGCCATCGCCAAACGCGTGCGCCCGGCCCTAAAGAGCCATTGCCGACCGCTATGGCGCGCGGGTCAAAGTGGCCGAAGTGCCTCCCGGCCCGCCGGTGCTGTCCACCCTGGTGGCGGAAGTATACGGTCCGGATTATCAGCGCCAGCGTGAACTTGCGCTCAGGATTCGGGGGATATTCGAGCAGACCGCCGGCGTGGTGGATGTGGACTGGTATCATGGAAGGAGACCAGCGAACGCTACCAGCTGGAGGTGGACCGTCAAAAGGCGGCCCTGCACGGCATCAGCACCGCCCAGATCACCGGCCGCTACGCTCGGCCTGAGCGGACGGCAGGTCGGGTCTGCTTCATCTGCCGCGAGGAGCGAGAAGATGTGCCGATCATCCTGCGGCTGCCCTGGCATTCCCGGGCCGGCATCGACCGGCTGATGGCCATCAAAATCGCCAGCCCCGGCGGCAGACCATGATCTCCCTAGCTCCGACCTCGTGCACGGTGAAGCGGACGCCGATCGACAGGAGCATTTACCATAAAAACCTGATGCCGGTGGTTTACGTGATCGGGGATGTCGCCGGCGGCAAAGGAAAGCCCGGTCTATGCCATTCTGGAAATGCGCAAGAAAGATCGACGGCACTCACGATTCCCGAAGGTTACCGTATTGCCCAGCATCACCGCCGACTGTCCCGGAAAGCGACCGCAACTTCCCATGAAATGGGACGGCGAATGGCAGATCACCTACGAGGTATTCCGTGATCTCGGGCATCGCCTTCGCTGTGGTGCTGCATTCTTATTTTCGTGCTGGTGGTAGGATGGTTCCAGTCCTTTTCCACCCCGTTCGTGATCATGGTGGCCATTCCTTTTTCACTGATCGGGATTCTGCCGGCCCACTGGCTCATGGGTGCTTTTTTCACCGCCACCTCCATGATCGGCTTTATTGCCGGTGCCGGCATCGTGGTACGCAATTCCATCATCCTGGTGGATTTCATCGAACTGCGCGTCAGGCAGGGCATGCCCCTGGATCAGGCGGTGATGGACGCCGGCGCCGTCCGCTTCCGCCCCATGATGCTGACGGCGGCAGCGGTGGTGGTCGGCGCCTCGGTAATTCTTTTCGATCCGATTTTTCAGGGACTGGCGATCTCTCTGATGGCCGGTGAAGTTGCTTCTCTGCTTTTTTCGCGCATGACGGTTCCCATCCTCTATTTCTTGAAAAAGCGCTGGGAAAAGACCCATCTACATCATGAAGAAATAGGAAAGGAACGCTGAAAATAATGTTGAGTCATCTGGGAACTCTGCTCTCACGCTGGTCCGAAAAGTACATGCCGGACCCCTTCATCTTCGCACTGGTTCTAACCTTTATCACCTATTTACTCGGCATCTTCATCGCACACCAGGGCCCCTTCCTGATGGTTCAGCACTGGTACAAGGGATTCTGGGAGCTTCTCTCTTTCGGCATGCAGATGGTGCTCATTCTGGTCACCGGCCATGCCCTTGCCAGCGCCCCGCTGATAAAAAAAATCCTCGGCCGGGTGGCCGACATCCCGAGAACGCCTTCCCAGGCGGTCTATCTGACCGGATTTGTCTCCTGCATTCTCGGCTGGATACACTGGGGATTCGGGCTCATCGGCGGGGGCGTCCTGGCCCTCTTTGTGGCCCGCTCCGCCCGGGAAAAAGGCTACCGGCTTCACTATCCGCTTGTGGTTGCCTCGGCCTACCTGACCATGCTTATCTGGCACAACGGCTTGTCCGGCTCCGGCCCACTTCTGTGCGCGACCCCAGGCCACTTCCTGGAATCAGAGACCGGCATCATCCCGATTTCAGCAACTATCTTCAGTCCCATGAACCTCATGATCTCTGCTGGAATCCTCTTCGTTTGCCCACTGGTGATGACAATGTCAGCAGTTACCCGCACCCGTCAGCAATGACAGAGCCACGTATTGCTCGGCTGCTGTATGTAGCCGCCACGCGCGCGCGCCGCCGCCTGCATCTTCTGGGGCACGTGAAGCCGCGTATCGACAAGGAAGGCGAGGTCACCCTGAGCGCGCCTGCCGCGCCGACGCTGCTCGCGCAGTTGTGGCCGAGCGTCGAGGCTGAATTCCAGCGTGCTTTCGACGCGGCTGCTGCGCCGCCCGGGGCGGCAGGTGCCGAGGCGCCCGCGCCCGGTGCCACACTTTACCGCCTGCCGGTTGATTGGCGCCTGCCGCCGGCGCCACCTTCGCTCGATACGGTCCCGGCCGAGGCGGCTGCGGTGGAGGAAGCTATAATCGAGTTTCGCTGGGCCGGCGAGACCGCACGCCGCGTGGGTACGGTGGTGCACCGGGCCTTGCAGATCATCGCGCGCGAAGGCGCCGACGCCTGGCCCGAGGCGCGCCTGCGTACGGCGGCACCCGCGCTGCGCGCATTGCTGGTCCAGGCCGGTGTGGGCGCGGGCGAACTCGAAGGCGCGCTGGCGCGCTGCATCGATTCGCTGGCGTGTACGCTCGCCGATGCCACCGGACGCTGGCTGCTCGACCCGGCCCATGCCGAGGCCCGCAGCGAATACGCACTGAGCGGCATGTTCGATGGGCGCCTGGTCACGGGCATCATCGATCGCAGCTTCGTCGACGAAGATGGCGTACGCTGGATCGTGGATTACAAGACGGGCGCGCACGAAGGCGGTTCGCTGGAAGCCTTCCTTGCCGCCGAACGCGAACGCTACGCGCCGCAGCTCACGCGCTACGCGCGCCTCATGGGCGCACGCGAGAAGCGCCCGGTCCGGCTGGCCTTGTATTTTCCGGCTCTGGCCGCATTCACCGAATGGGCGGCGCCGGAATCTGGAGGACGCGATGACTGAACAGATACATCAACAGCTGGTGGTGGCGATCTCCTCGCGCGCGCTGTTCGATCTCGAAGAGAGTCACCGCGTGTTCATGGACGAAGGCCTCGAAGCCTATTCACGCTACCAGATCGAACACGAAGACGAACTGCTCGAACCCGGCATCGCCTTCAACCTGGTGAACAAACTGCTGCGGCTCAACGAGGGCAGCAAGCACACGCGCGTGGATGTGATCCTGCTCTCGCACAACAGCGCCGATACCGGCCTGCGCATCTTCAACTCCATCCAGCATTACAAGTTGCAGATCACGCGTGCCGCATTCACCAACGGCCTCTCGCCGTACCGTTACGTGGCGCCGTTCGGAACCACGCTGTTTCTGTCCGCCGAACCCGACGATGTGCGCGCCGCGCTCGACGCCGGGTATGCCGCCGCCACCATCGTGCCTTCGCGCGCCGGCGAGAGCGAAGGCGAGCAGCTGCGCATCGCTTTCGATGGCGATGCGGTGTTGTTCTCCGACGAGGCCGAACGCGTGTTCAAGGAGCAGGGCCTGGATGCCTTCGCCGAAAGCGAGAAGGCCGCGGCGCGCAAGCCACTATCCGGCGGTCCGTTCAAGGATTTCCTCGCCGCCCTGCACCGTATCCAGTCCGAATTTCCCATCGATGGCTCGCCCATCCGCACGGCACTGGTCACCGCACGCTCCGCCCCCGCGCACGAACGCGTGATCCGTACGCTGCGCGCGTGGGATATCCGTATCGACGAGGCGCTGTTCCTCGGCGGGCTCGATAAATCCGAATTCCTGCGCACCTTCGGGGCCGACATCTTCTTCGACGACCAGACCGGACATTGCGAGCGCGCCTCGATGCATGTGGCCACCGGCCATGTGCCGCATGGCGTGGCCAACGAAAAATAAGTACGCAGATCCTTTCGGGAGTGATCCATGCACGAGATCGACAGTTGGCGCGAAGAGCGCCAGTCCGCCTACCTCTATCGCGTGATCGCCGAGATCGAAGCGGCCTCGCCGCGCAGGCAGCAGTTGTTCATCCGCCTTGCCGAGGCGGCGGAGAACCAGGCCGAGACCTGGGTAAGGCTCGCGGCCGAGAAGGGCTTGCAGCTGCCGCACAGTTTTCACCCGCCGCTGCGCGTGCGCGTGGTCATCTGGCTGCTGCATCGCTTCGGTCCGCGCCCGCTGATCCAGGTGCTCGCGGCGATGAAAGTACGCGGTCTCTCGGTGTATACGCAGCCGCAGCATGCCTTGAGCGAACACCCCACACCCACATCCGTGGACGTGCTGGAGAAGCGCCACGCCGGACTTACCGGCGGTGGCAACCTGCGCGCCGCGATCTTCGGTATCAACGACGGTCTGGTCTCCAACGCCAGCCTGATCCTGGGCGTGGCCGGCGCCGCGCTCGATAACGCCGCCATCCTGCTCACCGGTCTGGCCGGACTGCTCGCCGGGGCCGCTTCGATGGCCTCGGGCGAATACGTCTCCGTGCGTTCGCAGCGCGAGATGTTCGAATACCAGATCGGTCTCGAGAAAGACGAACTCGATGCCTATCCAGAAGAAGAGGCGATGGAGCTCGCGCTCATCTACGAAGCACGCGGGCTGGATGCCGACAAGGCACGCGAACTGGCCGATACCGTGATCAGCGATCCCGAACGCGCACTCGATGCGCTCGCGCGCGAAGAGCTCGGCCTCAACCCCGACGAACTCGGTTCGCCCTGGGGCGCGGCGATCTCCTCGTTCCTCGCCTTCGGCTTCGGCGCACTCGTGCCCCTGGTGCCGTACTTCTTCGGACACGGCGAGCGCAACCTCGAATGGACGGTGGGGCTGACGCTGCTTTCGCTGTTTGGCGTGGGCGCCGCCACCAGTCTCTTTACCGGGCGCAGTGCCTGGCGCAGCGGACTGCGCATGGTCCTGATCGGCGGTGCCGCCGGGGCGGTTACCTATGCCCTGGGGCACTTTCTTGGCGTCAATCTCGGTTAAGTCGGCTGGTTCTCTCGTGTGAGCCTGGAATAGGGCTCGCAGGAAGAGCTGGAGCATCTTGAAGAAGACGTCTCACGCGAAGGCGCGAAGGCGCGAAGAAAAGACAAGGAGCAAAAAAACCGGAACAGATCTTTTCTCTTCGCTCTTCTTTTTCTTCTCTTCACTTTGCGGTTTCGCGCCCTCGCGTGAGCCATTCTTCTGTTCACCGCCGCAGGCGAGATAAAAAAATGGCGGGCCGAAGCCCGCCATCCATCTTCATCGCACTTCAGTGCGAGCGAGTCAGATCACCAGATCTCGCACCGATGCTTCGGCGCCATCGGCGCACCGTCCTTGATCCCGAACGCCTGCTGGAATTCCGGCGTGTCGGAAAGCGTTCCGTTCACGCGGTATTTCGCGGGCGGATGCGGGTCGATGGTGATGCGACGGCTGGCTTCGGCCGGGCGGATGTTGCTGGCCCAGACATTGGCGAAGCTGAGGAAGAACAGCTGATCGGCGGTGAAGCCGTCGTAGGTCTTGCCCTGTTCCGCCTTGCCTGCGTCGGAAGCCTGGAAGGCGTTGTAGGCCAGCTTCACGCCGCCGATGTCGGCGATCGCTTCACCGGTCACCAGCTTGCCCTGCACGTGGGTGTCGCCGTTTACGGTGTAACCGGAGAACTGGTGCACCACGCACTGGGTACGTTCCTTGAAGGCTTTCTTGTCGGCCTTGGTCCACCAGTTGTTCAGGTTGCCCTTGGCATCGTACTGGCTGCCCTGGTCGTCGAAGCCGTGAGTGATCTCATGGCCCATGACCACGCCCGCGGCACCGTAGTTGACCGCGGCGATCGCATCGGCGTTGAAGAAGGGCGGCTGCAGGATACCGGCCGGGAACACGATCTCGTTGTTCGACGGATCGTAGTAGGCGTTCACGGTCTGCGGCGTCATGTACCACTCGTTGTGATCCACCGGCTGGCCGATCTTGTTCAGCTCGCGGTGATTGTCGAACTCGGCCGCGCGCATCACGTTGAGCACGTACGGGCCGCGGTCGATCTCGAGCGCGGAGTAATCACGCCACTTGTCCGGGTAGCCGATCTTCTCGTGGATCTGCGAGAGCTTGTAGATCGCCGCCTTGCGGGTCGCGGGGCTCATCCAGCTCAGCTGTTCCAGGTCGGCCTTCAGCGCGCCTTTCACGTTGTGCAGGATAGAGATCACGCGCGCCTTGGATTCGGGCGGGAAATACTTTTCGACATACTTCTGGCCCACGGCGAAACCGAGCGCGTTGTCTTCGGCTCCGATCACGCGCTGCCAGCGCGGATGCAGTTTCTTGGCGCCCGAGAGCACCGAGTTCATCTTGAAGTCTTCATCCACGAAGGCCTTGGAAAGATACGGCGCTGCGCGGTCGACAAGGTGCCAGCGCAGATAGGTCTTCCAGTCATCCATCGAGCGGTGCGCGAGCGACTTGCTGACTTCGTTGAAGAACTTCGGGTTGAGCACGTTCACGCTCTGCTGCTCGGGGATGCCGACCAGGGTGAAGTACTTCTTCCAGGAAAACTGCGGCGTCATCTTCTCGAGCTTGACGAGCTTGGTCGGATGATAGATCGCGTGCGGGTCGCGACGCTGGACGCGTGTCATCGAGGCCTTGGCCAGATCCATCTCGATGGACATCACGGTGTCGGCGTCTTTTGCCGCCTGTTTGGCGTCTTCGCCCAGCAGCTGGAACATGGCGCCCATGTGCTTGACGTAGGCGTCACGGATCTCTTTGTGCTTCTTGTCTTTCTTGGTGTAGTAATCGCGGTCCGGCAGGCCGAGTCCGCCCTGATCGGCGGCCCCGATCATCTTGCTGCTGTCCTTGAAGTCCTGCATGTTGCCGAAGCTGAACAGCGCGTGTACGCCCATCAGGTGCAGGCGGGCGATCTCGTCTTCGAGGCCGGCCATGTCCTTGATGTCGTCGATGCGCTTGAGTTCGGGCTTCAACGGATCGATGCCGGCCTTGTCGATGGCGGCCTCGTCCATGCCGCTGGCATAGAAATCACCGATCTTCTGCTCGATGCTGCCCTTGGGCGCCTTGGTGTCGGCGGCGGCGGCTTCGAGGATGGTGCGCATCTTCTCCTGGTTGTTCTTGTACAGGACGGAGAACGTGCCCCAGCGCGAATATTCGTCGGGGATCGGGTTGGCCTTGCGCCAGCCGCCGTCGGCGTACTCGAAGAAGTTGTCGCCCGGGGAGACCGAACGGTCGAGATTATTCAGATCGAAGCCGCTCGAATTGGTGGCCGGTGCGGTGTCGGCCATGGCCAGCAGGGGCAGCACGCAAAGGCTGCCTGCCAGCAAGTATTTGGAAAACCCCATCTTCTCCTCCTGGTTCATAAAGCATGGATGCCATGCCCGGCCGATATTAGAGCCGGGATGGCGGCACCGGTTCCCTTCGGGGTCGGCACAGGACTCCCCACGGGCGGGTTTCAGGCCCGTCTCTCGAAATAGGGAGCCAAGGCACTATAAACGAAAGCTTCCGTAAGCGGGAGTCGGCGCACGCCGCCAGCCCGGATTTGCGCATCGCGGCCCAGTTCGGACACTATCGGGACATTCCGGCTGAGGGAATGGCGCCGCGAACGTCCGGCTTTGCACGTTACCGGCAGCCTTCGTGGCCACAGGGGGGGCGGGAATCTTCAAACTATCGACGGAGGAAGCCCCGTGAAAACGAGGAGTACTACATGACCTACAAGGTGGATTACCACGGCGGTCTGAAGTACCCGCAGCTGGTGCGCGAGACAGGCGTGCCCGACCGTCTGTCGAAGATCATCGCGGCACATGCAGATACGAGATAGGGGAGGAGCCTGACGGCCGGCGGGCGAAGACCCGTCGGCCGTATTTTCCGGCGTCACCCGATCTCACCGGGGAACGATCAATCCGCCGGGTACACCTTCGGGCGAGAGCACGAGTTGCCAGAGCTGGTCGCGCCGGGAACGGAACGCGCCCGCGCTCACGCCCAGATAGTAGTGCCACATGCGGCGGAAGCGTTCGCCGTAGCGTTGGGCGATCTCGGGCCAGCGGCGGTCGAAGTTGGCGCGCCAGGCCATCAGCGTGCGGTCGTAATCGGGGCCGAAGTTGTGCCAGTCCTCGATCACGAACAAGTGCTCCATGGCGGCGGTCACCTGGGCCGCGGAAGGGATCATGGAGTTGGGGAAGATGTAGCGCTCGATCCAGGGGTCGGTGCGCGTTTCGGAGACGTCGCGGCCGATGAAGTGGAGCAGGAACAGGCCATCGGGTTTGAGCAGCGCGCGCATCTTCTCCATGTAGGGGCGGTAGTTCTTGTAGCCCACGTGCTCGAACATGCCGATCGAGAGGATGCGGTCGTAGGTGCCGGGCGTGTCGTGATAGTCCTCCAGCCGGATATCCACCGGCAGACCCGCGCAGATTTCTTGCGCGCGCTCGTACTGGTGGCGCGATACCGTGATCCCGGTCACTTCCACGCCATATCGCTCCGCCGCAAAACGCGCCATCCCGCCCCAGCCGCAGCCCACGTCCAGCACGCGCATGCCGGGCTCGAGCCCCAGCTTGCGACAGACCAGATCGAGCTTGGCCTCCTGCGCGGCATCGAGATCGCCCGCCTCGCGCCAGTAGCCGCAGCTGTAGATCATGCGTTTGTCGAGCATGCGCTCATAGAGGTCGTCGCCGATGTCGTAGTGGTCCTGCCCCACCTTGTAGGCACGTTTCCCGCGCTGGAGGTTGATCAGGCGCGCGCGCAGGGCCAGCAGCGCTTCGCGCCAGGGCACCACGCGCTCGTCGATATGGTTGATCAGCAGGTTATGGAAGAACTGGTCCAGGCTTTCGCAATCCCACCAGCCGTCCATGTAGGATTCGCCCAGGCCCAGCGAGCCGTGGGCCAGGACGCGTTCGAAGAAGCGGGGGTCGTGGACTTCGATGTCGCAGGGGCGCCCGCCGCCGACAGTCACATCAGCGCTGGCCAGCAAGGCCTCGATGCGTTGTCGCAGTCTTCCTGCGGGCATGATCGGTATGGATGAGCTTCCTTTTCCGTCCATCCAAGATAAAGCGCTGGGGTCACCGGAGCAAGTTCCGCTCCGGTGACCGCTCGCGCCGGCCGACGTGCGCACGTGAAGCTACTTCACGATCTTCCAGCTGCCGTCGGCCTGCCGGCATGCCGTTCCGTACACCTGTTGGGTCTTGCCGCCGACCTGCGAATCCATGGTGAATTCGCGACACGGCGTGCCCTGCGACTCGTAGGTCTGCGTCGGGGTCACGGTATAGCTGTTGCCGGAATCCGGGTTCACCCAGCTGCTCGACTGGTTGGTGCGGTTGGTTTCAAATACCTGGGCGGTGCGCGCCCGGTCCTGCGCATCCATCGACTGGCCGATGGCCGAACCCACTGCGGTGCCTACCATGGTACCGATGATGATGGCGGCGATGCGCCCTTCGCCCCGGCCGATGGTGGAACCCACAGCCGCGCCGGTGGCGCCGCCCACCAGCGCGCCGGTCTGCTCGTGGGTCGCGCAGGCGGCGGCGAACACCAGCAATATGGCGCCCGCGATAGTCTTTATCCTGGAAGTCTCGATCTTCATGGCGTGTCCTCGCATCCATAAGTGCCGCCCAGACCGATCTGCGGGCGGCGCGCATCCGTCCTTCAGGCCAATGCTAGGGCGCGCTCCAGGCGCTGTCTTTCGGTATTTCTACGCAGGGCGACGCACAAAAAAGCCCCCGCCGGAACAGGTCCGGCGGGGGCGGTAGCGAGGCGTTTTCGGGTTCGATCAATCCTTGTCGGCGGTACCGGCATGATAGATCTCGGGCTGCGGTTTGCCGCTCACCTCAAGGTAACCAGCCAACCCGCGCTCCATGCGCGACAGCGCATGGTCCACCAGTATGTATTTGCCCGGAACGTGCAGCTTGAACTGGGCCACCGTCGCGCCGCCGGGCGGCACGGAGATGGTCTGTACGTCCTTGCTGGGCGGAGTCGCCAGCGAACCCCAGGGCCAGACCTCATCCATGATCTCGCCGATCACGTGGAACGAGGAGGTGAAGTTGGGGCCGCCCACACCGAAGTAGATGCGCACCGTGTCGCCCACCTGCGCCTTCAGCGGATGGTTCTTGGTCAGCGCGCCCACCGCGCCGTTGAACACGAAGTAGGTCGGCTGCTCGTCCAGCAGTTTGTTCACGTCGAACTCCTGCTTGCCGTGCTGGCCGTAGGCGCCGGTGGTGTACATGTCGCCCTGCATCACATAGAACTCGTGATCGACCTTGGGCAGGCCGCCTTCGGGTTCGACCAGGATCATGCCGTACATGCCGTTGGCGATGTGGTTGGCCACCATCGGCGTGGCGCAGTGGTAGACGAACAGGCCGGGCTTGAGCGCCTTGAAGGTCAGCGACTTCTCCTCGCCCGGCGGCACCTGCAACACGGCCGCGCCGCCACCGGGGCCGGTCACCGCGTGCAGGTCGATGGAGTGGATCATGCGGCTCTTGGCCGAGTTCTTCAGATGCAGTTCCACGGTGTCGCCCACGCGCACGCGCAGGAACGGGCCCGGCACCTTGCCGTTGAAGGTCCAGTAGTTATAGGTGGTGCCGTCCGCCAGCAGACCCTTCACTTCCTCGGTATAGAGGTGGATCTTGACCAGCTTCGGGGCGCGGTCACCGATCGGTCCCGGCAGGTCGGTCGGGTCGCGACTGATATCCACGGCATCGGTCTTGGCCGCCACCGGGCCGCCCGAGCCGACCACGATGAAACCGTCCATGCCCGCCTGGCGATGGCCGGGCAGGGTGCAAAAGTAATGGAACTTGCCTTCCTTGTCGGCGCGGAACACGATCACCGTGCTCGCGCCCTTGCCCACGACGTGGTCGGAGAGCGCATCGAATTCCGGAAAGTTGATGTTGTGCTCGGCACCGTCGCCGTCGATCAGCGTCACCTGCACGATGTCGCCCGGCTTCACGTGCAGGGTCGGGTTGTACTGCCCGTCGATGAGTCCACCCACACCCACGAAGGCCATGCCTTCCTTGCCGATATCGGTCTTCAACGTGTAACTGACATCGGGGTTATAGGTAGCCGGCGAGTTCGGCAGGTTGCTGTTGAACGCGAACGCGTTGGAAAACGCACCCGCGAGCGCCAGCGCGGCCAGGCCGGCGAGCAGCCGGATGGTCCGGGGCATCGGGTGAATGCGGTGTGGTCTCATTGCCTATCTCCTTGCCTGAGGCAGCTGGGTTTCTTCCGGAGCCTTCGTCATCCGGTCGCGACCGCGCCGGAGTGGATCTAAGGTTCCTTAGACTGAGTACAAGTGTAGGCGCTCAGACAAAAGATGCCCTTGATATGCATCAATTCTTGATATTTAAATGACCGCTGATGTGGCCGCGCCCGCGCGCTGGCAGAGGTCTATTCCGAAGTCGTGGCGGGGGGCGGGGGGTGCATGGGCATGGGGCTGGAGAAGAGCGAAGACACCGGCATCGCCAGGGTCCATACCCCGAACACGACCAGCAAGGCGCCGGCCAGGCGGCGCAGCGAGCTTACGCGCGGGTTGCGGCTGAACGCACCGGCGGCCAGGCCCGCGCCCAGCATCGCCGGTAAAGTGCCCAGGCCGAAACCGAGCATCACCTCGGCACCGGCCGCCGCGCCGCCACTCACCGCGGCGGCCGCGAGCAGGGTGTAGACGAGCCCGCAGGGCAGCCAGCCCCAGAGCATGCCCGCCGCCAGTGCCTGGCCCGGCGTGCGTGCGGGCAGGAGACGGCGGGCGAGCGGGGCGAGCCTGCGCCAGAAGTGCGCCCCCCAGCGCTCGAGCGCGCCCAGCCCGCGCCAGCGCGTGGCGAGCGTCAATCCGATAGCGATCATCACCAGCGCGGTGGCGATACGCAGCATCTCGGGCCACCCGTGCCAGCCGCCGGCATGGCCGATGCCGGCACCGAGCGCACCCACCACGGCGCCCGCGATCATATAACTCAGGATACGGCCCAGATTGTGCAGCAGCGTGAAAGCCGCACTGCGCCTGCGCCCGGGCGCGGGGTCCACCTGCAGCGCGCCACTGATGCCGCCGCACATCCCCAGGCAATGGCCGCTGCCGAGAAAGCCCGCCGCAAGCGCGGCCACGAAAGTTGCCGGCACGAGCGTCATCGTTCGTTCTCGCCCGGCTTGGCAGCCGGCTTCTCGTCGTCCATGAGGATGCGCCAGGCCGGCGTCTCCAGATCGTCGAACTGGCCGCTGCCCACGGCCCAGAAGAACACGCCGATGGCGATGGCGAGCAGCACCAGGCCGAGTGGGATGAGCATGTAAAGCACGTTCATCCCGCCACCTCGCGTGGCTGCAAGCGTTCCGCAGTGCGGGGCGGCGCCTCGGGCGTGCGCCCGGCGCGCAGCGCGTTGAGCACCACGATCAGCGAACTCGCCGACATGCCCACCGCCGCCATCCAGGGCTGGAGCAGGCCGCTTGCGGCCAGCGGGATCGCAACCAGATTGTAGCCCACGGCCCAGGCCAGGTTCTCGCGGATCACACGCACCGTCTTTTTTGCCGTGCCGAGCGCGAGCGGCAGGCTTTCCAGGCGCTCGCTGAGCACGATCACATCGGCGCTGGTCTGCGCCAGCGCGCTGCCGCTGCCCATGGCGATTCCCACGTCCGCACCGGCCAGCACCGGCGCGTCGTTGACGCCGTCCCCGATCACGGTTACGCGCTTTTCCTGCGTCTGCAGCTCGCGCACCCAGGCAAGCTTTTCCGCGGGCGCGAGTCGCGCGCGGCCCTCGGCGATATTCAGGCGCGAACACACGGCGGCCACGGCGCGCGGCGCATCGCCGCTGGCAACCAGAACCTCAAGTCCGGCGCGTTCCAGCGTCTGCACGGCTGCCTTCGCCTGTGGGCGCAACGGATCTTCCAGGGTGAAACGCGCGACCGGGCCTGCAGCATCGGCCAGGACCACGCCGGCGTCGTGCATCACCGGGCGCAGGTAGAACTCGGCGCAGAACGCGGGCGCGCCGATGCGCCAGCGCGTGCCGCCCACCGTACCCTCGATGCCGCGCCCGCGGTGAAAGACCACCTCGGTTGCGGGCGCCGGCGCCACGTCGGGCGCGAGAAAGGCCTGCGCCAGCGGGTGTTCGGAATCGCGCTCGAGCGCGGCGGCGATGCCGCGCGCGCGTTCTTCGTCCATGTCCGGGCGCAGTATCTGCACGCCGGTGATGCCCGGGCGTCCGCGCGTGAGCGTGCCCGTCTTGTCGAAGATCACTGTGTCGGTCCGGGCCAGCGTCTCCAATGCCGTGCCGCGTGTGATCAGCAGCCCGGCCCGCCCCAGTGCGCTGGTGGCGGCGGTGATCGCGGCGGGGGTGGCCAGCGAGAGCGCGCAGGGGCAGGTCACCACCAGCACCGCAAGCACGATGCGAAAGGCATCGAGCGGCGCGACGAAGTACCAGTAGGCGCCGATGCCTGCTGCCAGCACCAGCAGCACAGCCACGAACCAGTGCGCCGCGCGGTCGGCCAGTTGCGCCACCGGCGGACGTTCGGCCTGGGCGCGCGACATCAGCCGGCCGATGGCCGAGACCAGGGTCTCGCCGCCGATCCGTTCCACCAGCACTTCGATCGGTCCGCCGCGGTTGAGGCTGGCCGCATACACTTTGCTGCCGGGGCCGCGGCGCACGGGATCGGGTTCGCCGCTGAGCATGGATTCGTCCATGCGGCCGTCGCCACGCACGATGCGCCCGTCCGCGGGCACCTGTTCGCCGTAGCGCACGCGCACCGTATCGCCCGCTTCGAGTTCGGCCACTGTCACCGTCACCGCGGCGCCGTCATCCAGGCGCGTGGCGGTGCTCGGGTGCATGCGCACCAGGGCATCGGTCACCGCGCCGGCGCGGTGGCGCGCGAGCATCTCGGCGTAGCGTCCCAGCGAGAGGAAGAACACGAACATCACCGCGGAATCGAAATACACCTCGCCCCGGCCCGCGAGCGTGGCCCACACGCTGGCCAGATACGCGCTGCCGATGGCGATGCTCACCGGCACATCCATACCGGCCTGGCGGTGGCTGAGATCGCGCCAGGCACTGACGAAGAACGGGCGCCCGGCATAGAACACCACGGGGGTCGCCACCAGCAGGCTCACCAGGCGCAGGAACTGCGCCAGATGCGCGTCCATGCCCTGGAAGCTGCCGGCGTAGAGCGCCACGGCATACATCATCACCTGCATCATCCCCAGGCCTGCCACCGCCAGGCGCTTGAGTGCGGCGCGGCGTTCGTTCTGCGCGATGTCGGCCATACCGGCCGCCACCGGATGCGGGCGATAACCCAGCGCGCTGATGCGCGTGAGCAGGGCGCCCAGGCCGGTCTTGGCGTCGTCCCAGCGCAGGCGCGCGCGTCCGGTCGCCGGATTCACGCTGGCCTCCAGCACGCCGGGCACCGGGGCGAGGCTGTTCTCGATCAGCCAGGCACAGGCGGCGCAGTTGATGCCTTCGAGAACGAGGTCGGTCTCCGCGCTGCCGTCGGCATTGGCGCGTGCGAACCGTTTGCGCGCATCGGCGCGGTCGAACACCTGCCATTCGGTGTCGGCAGCTTCCGGCTTCATCGCGGGGGCGGTACGAAAGCGGTAGAAATCTTCCAGCCCGGCGTCGGCCACCAGCCGCGCGACCGCGGCGCAGCCATGGCAGCACATGGCGCGCTCGGCGCCGTCCAGCGTCACCGTGACCGGTGTGCCGCCGGGCAACGGTTCGCCGCAGTGATAGCACGCTTTTGGTGTATCCACAGACATCAGCCGGGGCTCGGGCGCCAGGGCTTCAAGGCCACCGTTTGCGTGCCGGGCGCGATCTCGCCGGTGAGCCGCCAATGGCTGTCCTGCGGTTCCAGGCGCAGGCCCCAGCGCCCTTCCAGCGGCGCCTTGAAGCCGCCGTAGTAACGGCCGTCGGGGCCCACCGCCAGCTCCACCCGGCGGTCGAGCGCTTCTTGGGTGGGGTGGATCAGGCGCAGCTTCAGCGCGGGCTCGCGTGCCGCGGCCGGACCATGCAGCACCAGCGTCACGCGTCCGCCCGTACGGTCGAAAGAAAGATCGGCCGCAACGCCGAGTTTCGCCGCGGCTTGGTCGCGTTCGAACATCTGCTCGGTGGCCATGCCGATCTTGGCGTAGTCGCCCACCACCAGCGAATCGCGCGTCTTGATCGCGATCGCGAGCGTGGTCAGCCCCGCGATCACCGCACTGGTGGGCAGGATGATCAGGAACCAAGGCCAGAACTGGCGATACCAGGGGGTGACGTCGAGCTCGTCAGCGGGTACAGACATCGTTCTACCTCGGCAGTGTCATCGGGGCCAGGAATTTGCCCGTCTCGTGCACGGATTGCTCCGGCGCATCTTCGGCGTGCAAGGTGAAGATGATGCTGTGCGGCCCACCCTTGGCTTCATCGGCGGGCACGCGCACGCGCACCGGGAGTGTGGCCACTTCGCCCGCATCCACTTCGGGCAGGCGGTCGTCCACGCTCAGCGTCGCGTGCGGGATCCCGGCCACGGTCAGCGTATACCGATGCGGCTTGATGTCCTTGTTCATGATCTTGAGCGTGTAGACGTTTTCGATGCGTCCGTCGTCGAGCACGCGATAGAGCGCGTTGCGATCGTGCAGCACATCCACCGCCAGCAGGTTGCGCGTGGCCACCGAATAGACGAAGCCGCCCGCCAGCGCGAGCAGGATGGCGGCATACACCATCACCCGCGGGCGCAACACGCGCTTGCCCTTGCCGTCGAGCGCGTTCTGCGTGGTGTAGCGGATCAGCCCGCGCGGGTAATCCATCTTGTCCATCACGCTGTCGCACACGTCCACACAAGCCGCGCAGGCGATGCACTCGTATTGCAGGCCCTCGCGGATGTCGATGCCCGTGGGGCAGACCTGCACGCACATATTGCAGTCGATGCAATCGCCCTTGCCCGCGGTGCGCGGATCCACCCCGCGCTTGCGCCCGCCGCGCGGTTCGCCGCGGACTTCGTCATAGGAGATGATCAGCGTGTCACGGTCGAACATGGCGCTCTGAAAACGCGCATAAGGACACATGTAGATGCATACCTGCTCGCGCAGGAAACCGGCGTTGCCATAGGTGGCGAAGCTGTAGAAGACGATCCAGAACGTCTCCCACGGCCCCAGCGAGAACTGGCTGATATGCGCCCACAGATCGCGCACCGGGCTGAAGAAACCCACGAAGGTGAAACCGGTGAACGCGGCGAACGCGATCCACAGCACCTGCTTCGAACCCTTGCGCAGGATCTTCTCGCGGTTCCACGGGCCGCGGTCGAGCTTCATGCGCTTGCCGCGGTCGCCCTCGGTGAGCCGTTCCATCCACAAAAACACTTCCGTCCACACCGTCTGCGGGCAGGCATAGCCGCACCACAAGCGCCCAGCCAGCGCGGTGAAGAAGAACAGGGAAAGCGCGGCGATGATCAGCAGCAGCGCCAGATACACGAAATCCTGCGGCCACAGCACCAGGCCGAAGATGTAGAACTTGCGCGCGGGCAGGTCGAACAGCACCGCCTGGCGGCCGCTCCAGTTCACCCAGGGCAGGAAATAATAGAGGCCGAGCAGCGTCACCACCGCGAGATTGCGCAAGCTCTGGAAGCGACCCTTGATCTCGCGCGGATAGACTTTCTCGCGCGCCGCGTACATCGAATCCACGACAGGCCCGGTCTCCGGCTTCATCGCGTGTCGTCTCCTTCTTCACCACGTCCGCTGTGCGCGGTGTAGAGCAAGATGATGGTCAATCCGCTGGTGGCCGCGGTGAGCAGCCAGAACAGCAGAAAGCCCAGCGTGTAACCCACCCCGCGCGTCAGATGCGCGGGGAAGGTCGCGGCATGGCCGAGAACCTGCGGGTCGAAGGCTGCGAAGAACAGCACACTGGCGAGGCCCGCGGTGAGGAAGGAGGGCCAGATGATGGCCCCCCACATCAGCAGCTTGCCGCGGCGTCCGGCGAAGAGCGCCGGACAGCGCTCGACCGCGCTCATCGCGACTGCTCCGCGCCCGCGCGGTGCGAGAGGCTGTACACGTAAGCGGCCAGCACATGCACCTTGTCAGGGCCCAGATTGTCGATCTGCGCCGGCATGTGTCCGCTGCGGCCCTTGGTCACCGTCTCGACGATGGTGTTCAGGCTCGAACCATAGAGCCAGATATCGTCGGTGAGATTCGGTGCGCCCACGGCCTGGTTGCCCTTGCCGTCAGGTCCGTGACACGCCGCGCAATAGGTGGCGAAGGTGATCTTGCCTTTGGCGGCCACATCCTTGGGTGCGTCGTAGCCCGCCAGCGTGCGCACGTAGGTGGCCACCTCGGTCACCTTCTCGCTGCCCAGCACCGGGCCCCAGGTGGGCATCGCGCCCTGGCGGCCGTGCAGGATGGTCTGCTCGATGGTCTTGGGCTCGCCGCCGTAGAGCCAGTCGTTGTCGGTCAGGTTGGGAAAGCCCGGCGCGCCGCGCGCATCCGAGCCATGGCACATGGCGCAGTTGTTGGAAAACAGGTGCGCGCCCATCTCCAGCACCTGCGGATCCTTCGCCATCGCGGCGATATCCTGATCCTTGTACTGGGCGAAGATATCGCCGTATTGCTTGTCGGCCGCGGCCACTTCCGCCTTGTACTGACTCACCTCGGTCCAGCCCAGCAGGCCCTTGTAGCGGCCCAGCCCCGGGTAGAGCGCGAGATAGATCACGCCGAACACCACGGTGATGTAAAACAGATTGAGCCACCAGCGCGGCAACGGGTTGTTGTACTCGCGCAGATCTTCGTCCCAGACGTGATCGGTGGTCTCGCCTGCGGCCTTCTCGCCGGGGCGGGGCTTGGCGGTCCAGCGCAGCAGCCACACACAGCCGCCGATGTTGGCGACCACCAGGATGACGATGTACCAGTTCCAGAAAGCGCTCATGACTGACTTCCTTTTGGCTTTTCGATCTCGTCTTCGAGCGGCAGCTGTGCCGCCTCGTCGAAGTCATTCTTCCGCTTGCTGCTCCAGGCCCACACGACGATGCCCAGAAACAGCACGATAAGGATCGCGGTGATGATCCCGCTGATGGTTGCCAGAGACATGGCCTACCTCCGGTCCTTGATGTCGGTGCCAAGACCCTGCAGATAAGCGATCAGCGCATCCAGCTCGGTCTTGCCTTTCACCGCCGCCGGCGCATCGGCGATCTGCTTGTCGGTGTAGGGGTCGCCCAGCCAGCGCAGCACCTTCATCTTCTTCTGCACCAGTTCGCCATCCACCATGGTCTTGGCCAGCCAGGGGAAGGCGGGCATGTTGGATTCGGGCACCACATCGCGCGGGTTGTTCAGGTGCACGCGGTGCCACTCGTCCGAATAGCGCC
Organism: uncultured Pseudomonadota bacterium; assembly: GCA_963739695.1. Classification (GTDB taxonomy): domain Bacteria; phylum Pseudomonadota; class Gammaproteobacteria; order Natronospirales; family CAVUBB01; genus CAVUBB01. The sequence continues at coordinate 53,344 of CAVUBB010000005.1, forward strand.
CGCCCACGCGCGCCAGATCCGGTCCGGTGCGCTTGGAACCCCACTGGAACGGGCGGTCGTAGACGAATTCGCCGGCGATCGAGTAATGGCCGTAGCGCTCGGTCTCGGTGCGGAAGGGGCGGATCATCTGCGAGTGACACAGATAGCAGCCTTCGCGCACATAGATGTCGCGCCCGGCCAGGCGCAGCGCGGAATAGGGCTTGATGCCCGGCGCGGGCTGGGTGGTCTGCGCCGAATACATCAGCGGCACGATCTCCACCAGGCCGCCCACGCTGATAACCAGCGCGATCAGCGCCGCCATCAGGCCCACGTTTTTCTCAACGATCTCGTGTGACATGGATCTCTCCTCAGGCGGCCTGGGCGGCGGGTTCGGCAACGGGCTCGGGTTCGGTGGTCAGCGTCTTGTAGACGTTGAACGCCATGATGAACATGCCGGTCAGGAACAGGATGCCGCCAAGCAGGCGCACGCCGTAATACGGGTAAGCCGCTTTCAGCGTCTCCACGAAGCTGTAGGTGAGCGTGCCGTCGGGGTTCACCGCGCGCCACATAAGGCCTTCCATCACGCCCGCGATCCACATCGAGGCGATATAGAGCACCACACCGATTGTGGCCACCCAGAAATGCACGTCGATCAGCCTGATCGAATACATCTTCTCCTTGCCGAACAGTTTCGGGATCAGCGCATACATCGAACCGATGGTGATGAACGCCACCCAGCCCAGTGCGCCGGAATGCACATGGCCGATGGTCCAGTCGGTGTAGTGGCTGAGCGCGTTCACCGTCTTGATCGACATCATCGGCCCTTCGAAGGTCGACATGCCGTAGAACGAGAGCGAGACGATCAGGAACTTCAGGATCGGGTCGGTGCGCAGCTTATGCCAGGCGCCCGAGAGCGTCATGACGCCGTTGATCATGCCGCCCCAGCTCGGCGCCAGCAGGATCAGCGAGAACACCATGCCGAGTGATTGCACCCAGTCGGGCAGCGCCGAGTAGTGCAGGTGATGGGGGCCGGCCCACATGTAGATCGAGATCAGCGCCCAGAAATGCACCACCGAAAGCCGGTAGGAATAGATCGGGCGCCCGGCCTGCTTGGGCACGAAGTAATACATCATGCCGAGGAAGCCCGCGGTGAGGAAAAAGCCCACGGCGTTATGGCCGTACCACCACTGCACCATGGCATCCACCACCCCCGAATACACCGGGTAGGATTTGGTCAGCGTCACCGGCACCGCGGCGGCGTTCACCACATGCAGCACCGCGATGGTGATGATGTAGGCGCCGTAGAACCAGTTCGCCACGTAGATGTGCTTGACCTTGCGCTTGGCGATGGTGCCGAAGAAGACCACCGCATACACCACCCACACGATGGTGATCAGGATATCGATCGGCCATTCGGGCTCGGCGTATTCCTTGCTCTGGGTGATACCCAGCGGCAGGGTGATGGCCACCAGCACGATCACCGCCTGCCAGCCCCAGAAGGTGAAGGCGGCAAGGCGGTCGGATATCAGCCGCACCCCGCAGGTGCGCTGGACCACGTGATAGGAAGTGGCGAACAACCCGCAGCCGCCGAAAGCGAAGATCACCGCGTTGGTGTGCAGCGGGCGCAGGTGGCTGTAGGTGAACCACGGCGTGTCGAAGTTCAGCGCCGGCCAGATCAGCTGGGCAGCGATGATCACGCCGACGGTCATGCCCACCACGCCCCAGACAACCGTCATGATGGCGAATTGGCGGACGACCTTATCGTTATAGATCGGTGGTGATGTTTCCATGATCTCCGGTCCTTTGTTCAGGCACAAAAACCCCACTCCCGCCGGGCGGCGGGCTCGCAGAGCATTTTCCAAGGGGTGGGCAGACCCCGCATTGACTCAGGTCAACGAGGCATTGAGTACGGTCGGTCCAACGGTGTTGTACCCGCTGGTCCAAATGTGTGCGGGGGCCGCATCTGTGGGATTGCCACCCCGTATAGGGGGGCTTGACTGGGCCCGCTGCCGCGTCGCCCTTCGCAAGGCCCCCCAGTTGACTTGAATCAATGCGGGTGGTTTTGCGGAAGCCTATCTTCGCATCCAAGATTCGAACCACATTGGGATCGTGTACCGATGAAACAGACAATCGAGTTCAACCGGGAGCTGGTCAAGCGCTACGACGTTCAGGGGCCTCGTTATACGTCGTATCCCACTGCCGTGCAGTTCACCGAAGATTTCGGGCTCAAGGACTACCGCCATCACGCGCATGTCAGCAACGAGGTGCCCATACCCGACCCGCTGTCGGTGTATATCCATATCCCGTTCTGCCGCAGCCCGTGCTTCTACTGCGCCTGCACCAAGATCATCACCCGCGATTCGGCCAAGGCCGAAGCCTACCTGCAGGGGCTGTACCGCGAGATCGCCATGCAGGCGGCGCTGTTCGACCCCGACCGCAGCGTGGATCAGCTCCATCTCGGCGGCGGCACCCCCACCTTCCTGGGGCTGCGCCAGTTGAGCGAGCTCATGTCCACCCTGGACAAGCACTTCAACCTGCGCGAAGACGAAGGCCGCGAGTTCTCCATCGAGATCGACCCGCGCACCGTCTCCGAAGAGACCATCGCGCTGCTCGCCGGGCTCGGTTTCAACCGCATGAGCGTGGGCGTGCAGGATTTCGCGCCCGAAGTGCAGCAGGCCGTGAACCGCGTGCAGCCGGAAGACGACACCGTGGCGGTCATGGAGCAGGCGCGCCATTACGGCTTCGAATCGGTCAGCGTAGACCTTATCTATGGCCTGCCGTTCCAGACCGAGACCGGCTTCGACAACACCATCGGCTCGGTTATCCAGGCCAAGCCCGATCGCATCGCGGTCTACAGCTACGCGCACCTGCCGCAGCTCTTTAAGCCGCAGCGCCAGATCAAGGCCGAAGACCTGCCCACCCCGGAGGTCAAGCTGGAACTGCTGCGCCTGACCATCGAGAAGCTCACCGCGGCGGGCTACGTCTATATCGGCATGGATCACTTCGCCCTGCCCGATGACGAACTCGTGATCGCCCAGCGAAAGGGCACCCTGCAGCGCAACTTCCAGGGCTATTCCACCCACGCCCAGACCGACCTCATCGGCCTGGGAGTGAGCGCCATCGGCAAGATCGGCGATTCCTACAGCCAGAACCTCAAATCTCTGCCGGACTACTATTCGGCCCTCGATGCCGGCCAACTGCCCATCTGGCGCGGGCTCGAACTCAACGCCGACGATATCCTCCGCCGCGAGGTCATCCAGCAGATCATGTGCCAGGGCGAGCTGGACTACAGCAAGGTTGGCAGCCGCTTCCAGATCCAGTTCAAGGACTACTTCGCCGACGAGCTCACCCGGCTCGAACCGCTGCGCGAAGACGGGCTGGTCAAGCTCGAGCCCGGCCGGCTCGAAGTAACCCCCGCCGGGCGCTTGCTGCTCCGGGCCGTGGCCATGGTCTTCGACGCCTATCTCAATAAGAACGGGAACGTCGAACGATTCTCGAAGGTGATCTGAGGCAGCACCGTCCGAGAGGTCGTGCCGGCGATATTGCGATGCGCGGCACGCCGAGGGTAGCGCTACGAGAGGCCGAAGAGGGCCCCCGCTCCAGTGGGAATCTGACCCATCGGTGTAGCGCAGGCCTTCTTTCTCTCAAATAGTGCAACGAGAGCCGTATCCGTTTCCAGAATGGTGATTTCCTCAAGCCCGTCGGCTCATGCCGGCGGGCGTTTTCTTGTGGGCCTTCACCTCCATTCGGGGAGGGGGGCTGACCTTTACCAATCCGTGTCGCAAAATGCCCGCGGCGCATGGGCGGGGAGGCTCCGTCAAGCACCCCAGGGGGCCTTGGAAAGGGTCTAAGTACTTGATTGGGTTAGGTACGTAGTCCACTACGTATAAGTACGTATATTGGTCTAAGTATCCCTTGGGTAAGGTGTGCCCACGGTCCATTGGGGGGCCAATCAGCGGAGAGTACCGATGATGCAGCAGCAGACCTCTAAAGTCGTGGATTTTGGCGCGCTGCGCCATGCCTGCAGCACCTGCTCGCTAAGCGAGCTGTGTGTCGCCATGGGCCTGGACAAGGCGGGCATGGAACAGCTCGACTCCGTCGTCGAGCAATCGGGCCCCCTCCACGCCGAGGAGCACCTGTTCCGCGTGGGCGACCGCTTCCGTGCGGTCTATGCGGTGCGCTCCGGCTGCCTCAAGACCTACACCGTCGACAGCCTGGGCCGCGAGCAGGTCCTGGGCTTTCACCTCCCGGGCGAGCTGGTGGGGCTGGATGCGATCTACCCCAATCGCCACCGCTGCAACGGGGTTTCCCTCGATACCTCCTCGGTCTGCGTCCTGCCCTATGCGGAGCTGAACCGCCTGGCGCATGAGATTCCGAGCCTGCAGCAGCAGATCTTCAGGCTCATGAGCAAGGATATCGCCAATTCCTCCATGCTCTCGGGCGATTACACCGCCGAAGAGCGCCTGGCCAGCTTCCTGCTGGGCATGTCGCAGCGCCTGCGCCGCCGCGGCTATTCGGAAACTGATTTCAACCTGGCCATGTCGCGCCGCGATATCGCCAATTACCTGCGTCTCGCCACGGAGACGGTGAGCCGGGTGTTCAAGCGCTTCCAGCTCGACGGCCTGATCAAGGTCGAGCGCCGGGCTATCCAGATATTGGATATGGAGCGGTTGAAGGAGATGGCGAGTTGTATTGGGGCGTTTGATGCCTGATTGGGGCGAGACTGCGTCTCGCGCTCGCTAGAAGGTTTGGCGCTTGCCGCGCCAGGGCTGATTTAGGAAAAAGCCTCCGCTGGAAAGCGGGGGCTTTTTTGTTTGGAGGTTTCGCTCGCCCCTTCGGGGCTTTCAGCGACCTACTTTCCTTTGCGCCGCCAAAGGAAAGTAGGCAAAGGAAAGGCGGCCCCGGAGGCGGCGCGCTTGCTTCCGGCTTCGCCTCCAGCGCGTTCCCGGCCGTGCTCGCGTCCTCGCGGCCGCCCATACAGGCCATCCCTGGCCTGGATGGGCGGGCTTCGGCATCCCTGCCTCGCCCGCACCTGCGGTGCGGCTATTCGCTCCGGGCGCTGCGCTGTCCGGCGCCGTCTACGGGCGGGGGGGCAGTGCCCGACGCTCGGTTCTCTTAGTTCTCTTAGCGATGCCTACACCCAGGAACCCGGATTCCAGGCGATGTCGCAAAGTTCACTCCTCTCGAATGTGTCTGGGGTGGTCAACTGCTCCATTTCAATGCAGGGGGAAAATTGATGACCGCGGGAGATCAAGCCTAGTATCAGTTTTCGCCCCTGGAAACCCGACTCCGCGTTAAGCGAAGGGTAGTCCAATACGGTGGGCGCAAGATAAAGGTGGCGGAAGGCCCCTCAACATCAGGTGTGTGAGCCAGTATGGACTGGCTCTCAACTAATCGGGAGTTCCGAACATAAGTTTAGGCGAATCCCGAATAGTGAGCGCGCTAGAGCAAGCCCGAGCGCAAGCGTAATCTTGGCGCCTTCCGCCAAAAGTAGTATTGCCGAACTAGTACACCGAACGCAATTCCTTTCTCTCAAGTAGCTTCCGCAAATTGAGTGCCTTCCATTTTACAAACCAATATGTCGACTCCAGTCGGGAAATGTCCGCAGTTATCTGCTCTGCGCTTACAGGATCGCTGCTCATTGGGAATGCCTTATAGAATGACTCGAGAAGCCGGCACCGGAGTGCCTCACTAAGGTACGGGCAGGTTATTGTATCTAGAAAAAGATGAGCCAGTTCCGAATCCGTCTCAAGGTCATGCATGTTTTTATCAGATAATCTTCTAGCAATGACCTTTTCTAGCGATTTCACCAATTCGCCATAGTCCGACTTATCTTGAAAGTAATAAATAAACGCAACCAAGTGAAAATAGCTAAGCTGTTCTTCCTTAGAAAGCCAGTCACTAAACCAAGAACTTGGCATTGCGTGAGAGGCGCCAAAATCGGCGGTAGCAATGATAATATTCAGTGTCTCCAAGGCGATATACTTATCATCGACCACCGGCGACTTATGGTGTTCGATAAACTTCGCAACATTGCGTATGATTTCTGCCCGTATATAGGGCTGCGATGCGTTAAAACTGCGTCCAAAAAATTCGTCAACTATAAGTATAGTCTTTGATATTTTCGTAGAGCTCTCTGGCCTTGGGCTAACGAAGTGCAAGAAAAACATTAGATCCAAGTAGACGCATATTACGTCCCTAACCGCATATTCTAGTGTGTCATCATCTATCCATTTAATTCTCTTCCTTGTTGATTCGATAAGCCGAATTATTCGGTGGCTAAAGGCTGCCTGGCAGAGATTGGCTATAGAAGAATATCCCTCACCGCTTTGGCTTGCGGCTATGCGAATCTGGTCAATGAGGTTCTTCGTAACGGCGGTGCGACGGCCCTTCAAGTGTTTGGGCTCAAGATTGGGTGCGCCACCGAATCCTTGGTCGCTATCAGACTCACGAAATAGCTTACCTTCAATGTCCTGAATAGCCTTTATTGCGAAGACTCGTGGTCGATTAATTAAGAAGGGCCGTTCAAATCTTCTGCTTTTCGTTTCGCCGATATGGAGATTGAAGTCGTTTAATTTGTTCTTTATTGCTTCAGTGACTTTCTTGGCCGTCGCATCATCTTCGGCAAACAAGAAATAATCATCCATGAAACGTACAACAGAATATTGTTCTCCATGATTAAATCCGTGCTTTTCCAGGACAGCTGTTAGCACCTGTTTGTCTAGATGCTGGAATATCATCTCAGCGAAAATGCGGCTGACTTCGTTGCCAACTGGTATTCCATTTGTCTCTAGGTAGTTACTCCTTTGCATGAGCTGGTCTAGTTGGCTTCCGATTTGATTCTTGAACTGTTTATGAAATTTAGCAAATTTCTTCGTCTTGAGCGCCCAAGATATTGAATGGGAGTAGATGGTGTAAAAACAGCGCATTACATCCAACGTATAGAGCAAAGGATACTTCTTTTCTAGTTCGATAAACTGCTCACTGTCAAAGAATTTATGTAGCCGACTATATTTGTTGTAGGCGAAATAAGATGACGCATGACGCGACCAAATCTGCTCGTCAAGAGTATCTATGTCGATTTCTTTGTATTGACGCGTAGGGTCTCGTTCCTTCGCGAAGAAGGAACTGGACACAGATATCGGTGCCCGTATCGAGAATTCACTGTTGCTACACTGCCAAGTTATAGCGGAATAGAAATCTCTATAGAAAAGAGCCCAGCTTAATTGCGAGTGCGGGTGGAGCAGTGCTAACCGCCTAGTGTCGCCCGTTTTCTTCCATATTCTATAGTGGTGGGGGACTGTATAACGGACCTGCTTCCCGACGAGGCGTTGTCCTGCATTCGGTGGCTGAACGATTTTCCTGTAAATATGCTGAACGATCTTACTCAAGCGCGTGTCCGTTGGTGCTGGCGTGACTGATAGTGCCTCGACACGTTGGGCATTGAGGTAAAACCCATCATTCGAGAATATGATTGGAACATCGCCGGGAGCAGTATCGGTCAAGAGAGCGCGGAGGTAGTCTTTCTTGTCTAGCTGGATTCGGTGTTTGGTCATCGCCAAATCCTCGCAATCTCGTGAAGCCGTGATGGACTGAATTTGCGGCGGATACGCATCTGAAACCCAGTCACGAACCGGAGGTTGGTTAGTGACTGGCGCTGTCCTGATGTGAGGGAACCTCTCAGAGCTTTGCCAAGACGGCCATGAAGGCCGAGGATGAAGCAGCGAGTGAATTTGTCTAGCTCCCGGAGAGCCTGCGACCTACTTCCTATTGCGGCGTAGTTATAGTAGATGCCCGCAGAAATAGGCCTACTATCTCTTTTAGATTTTACGTATCTATTACTAGTTAGAAAAGCCAACCTGTCAAACAACAGATCGTAGTCTCTATTCTTTAGGTAGGCAGAGAAAGACTGCGCAATTCTGGTTTTAATCTTACGAACTTTGTCGGGTGAAATATCTACATCGACGTAGCGGAATGATGCCAGCGATTGTTTTTTGGAGCTCGCGATATCGAATACAGTGTATTGGTAGCCAAGAAAACTTACTTGTAGTTTCCTGTCTCCTTCGGGATGGGTAAGAGTGACAGATTGATTGTCCGCTCTGGCTGTTAAGGTTTTCTCAGTATTAAAGTGCAGTCCAGTAGGTAAATTATCTTCCAGGTGCGTATGGAAATCTTGGTGTCTCTCATTCCCGGTTGTCATGATGAAAATATCGTCAACGAAGCGCGTGTAGTAAAGCACCCCTTGCTGTCGCACAGCCGCCCGGTCAAATTTAGAGAGTAGTAGATCAGCTAGCATGGGGCTTGTTTCGACGCCTCGCGGTAGACCGGGTCCAAACAGGCTTTGAAACAGTGAGGTATGAGTAAGAAGTAGCCGCGCGGCATGAGAACCAATAGAACTATGCTGTTGGAGGAGGTGCCGCAAGCATGAGAGTTGAATAGATTCGAAGAAGTTGCGTATATCAAGACGGTATACGCGGTATTGCGTACCCTCTCGCAGGAAGGTCGATATCTCCCTCGCAATATCATTTCGATGCTTATGTGGATGGCATATTGCGTAGCGGAGATGTTCGTTGCAGAGCCTTAGTACGAGTTTCTCAGATAAAGTCGTAACACGGTATGCAGCTTTTCCAGAGATTCTAGTCTGTTCCAAACTTATCCCAGAACCAAACAATGTTTCCGCCGTGTTGAGCGCCCTCTCGACAACCTGGCCGCGATAGGTGTCGTCACTGAGCCGTGAGTCGTGATAGAAATCGTCGTCTATGAAGCATCTAGCCAAATTAGAGTAGCTGAAGGATTGGTTCTTCATGGCTATTGTGCAGGTCCCTTCCATGAGTAATTAGTTGGAGTAGAGTATAGTAAAAATATTGTGCTTCGGTGCGCATCGCGCCAGATTAAAGATCTTCCAGAGGATAGTGAGCGTAGGTTGGGCTGACAGAGGAAGTGCAACAACTGGCGCATGATTAGATGCCAAATGAGGGTAGATCATGGACATCCATGATGTTCGCCATTAGGTAAGGAAGTCAGAATGACAACGAAAAGGCGCATTCTCATCTTTTTGGCAACTCTTACATTCTTCGCTTTATCGATTCTGTTTGGTCTACACACCAAATATGGAGACCCATGGGGTACACCGGGGACGGATTGGGGGCGAGTGATCTTATCAGGGGTGTTCGGTTTAGCTGGGGTGGGGTCCTTCTTCCTGGCATTGGGCCGGTGACGAATGTAGCTCTCGACACCCACTATCTGCATTGCAGCGGGTCGGAAGCGGATATTTGGGGTCAGAGTAAAAACTCTAGGGTGCAGGAGATGCGCTGCTAGCAGCGTAGGTTGGGCTGACGGAGGAGGCCCAACAATTGGCGCTAGAATACAAGCCTTTCTAGCCACGTGCGCCGGCATGGGATTGGGGATGGATACATTAGACAATAGATCTGGACACCCATTACTCTCAAAGGCTCCGAAAGAGAGCTAAGTGACTGATTGGGGCATGATTTCAGTGGGGTGATGGCTGATCGGGGTCGGATCAGCATAAGTAGCCACATCTGGGCTTCGCTCAATATCATTAAGGGTGCTGAGGTCCGGTCTCGCCAGAAGTCGAGGTACGAGATAGATCTGGACACCCATAATTCTCGAATGGGCTAGATCTGGACACCCATTACTCTCAAAGGCTCCGAAAGAGAGCTAAGTGACTGATTGGCGGCATAATGAATAGGATTGGGGAACAGGGTAGGGAGCCCCGGAGTGTATAGAGAATTTCTTCTCAGCGCGGTTGTATCGGCTGTCTACACCACTTTCTTGCTCACGCTGCTGGCCACGGCCGTCATCTTGAGAGGAGCGTGTCTGTATACATTCTGGCTGCCTCGGGAGTTTCAGATGCTCAGCCCATTTTGGGTAACCGTTGTTGCAGCAATTAGCCTTTCGCTCTGGGCATTCGCTGGGCTGCGCCGGGCTATCCGACAGCGGCGGAAGGCGGCGTGGCCGGTGCTGTATCACATGTTCGCGGTTATATGCCTGGTATGGTGGCTGTATGATCTGCATGGGTTCTGGCGCGCCATGGAGTATGAGCGAGGCGTTATCCCGGCTGCGCAATATTTCACCAACGGCATTCCTGGAATCGGAACCAAGCCATATCTGTGCCATGGGTGGTAGAAGTAGATCTGGACATCCATGATTCTCACGACATCCAGGATTGGGGGCAACATGCGAAGACATTTTCTTCTTGTTCTGACGGCAGCCATGGTTGCCGGTTGTGCGCAGCAGGCTGTGCGGCCAGCGCAACAGAAAACAGCGCAACCACGGGCATTCATAGATCGGAGCGCAATCTTCTATCCGAAATCCGGCGATAAGTTCGATCTGATTCGAGAATACACGTATGCCAACGTCGCCTCAGGCATTCAATTGACGTACGAGGCTGAAGATCTTCCTTCCGCAAAGATCGACATCTTCGTCTACCCGGTCGGCGATGTGCCCGAGGACAAGGCATTGGCTATCGATATGAAGGATGTCCAGACAGGTGTCGAAGGCATGGTAAGGCAGGGCAGGTACAGCGAAGTCCAGTATGGGGCATTGTCCGATTTCAATGTGCCGCTCGGCAAGGACAGCACTTTGTCCGGTAAGAGGCAGCTCCTCACGTTCGATCTGGATGGGACGCCCATGGTCTCGGCGGCCTATCTTGCGTACAAGCAGCTTTATCTTTTCGAGCTGCGGATAACTTCGGCAGCGGTTACCGAGCAGCAGCTGGCACCCGTCGGAGACCGGATTGCCACTGAAGCCTTTCGCAAGATTCACATCCTGAGTGAAGGAAAATGTGCATCTCCCACCGTGGAGGTCGGGAAAAACGCAGATCAGCTGAGGCAATCGCTCATGGCCGCGATGAAGCATGTCCTCGCAGTATCATGTACGACTGAGTTTCAACCAGGCGCGCTCAAGCCTGGCGACAATGAAGATGTGACGGTCCTCACGTTCCGGCCTCAGGACTGGAATTAGTCGGTTGGACAAGATCTGGACCCCATAATTCGCAAAGGCGCCAGAAATGCGCCCATATGGGCAGGTCTTTGACTCATGATTGCTCAACCGTCAGCAGCGGTATCCGCAATCACGACCCAAAGACCTGTTTCCCCTTGTTTCCAGTAGCGCCGTGGCGGTGGTTTGTCGTCCTCAAACCATGGCAGGCGTTACTCGCTATTGGTTGTTCGGCAGCACGACGATGTGGACGGTTGCCGATGCCCACGGCGCGCCGTAGTAAGTGGCCTCCCAGCGGCTGATGTACTCGCCGGGGGCGAGTTGGGTGATGAACGCGCGCTGTTGATACAAGGTCAGGCCCCAGTCGGGTCGGTGCATCTGTTTGTAGCCGGTGCGATCGAGTGACTGCTCTGTCAGTGGGCCACCCACCGGACCGAACCACACGCGGTCTTCATACGCGTCGGTGTCGGCGATCGCTCCGGCCAGGGTGAATCCCCAGTTCTTGTAGTCGAAAAGATAGACGATGCCGCCGACGATGAAGTCACCGCTGTGGAAGGTGTAGGTGGCGCCGTCGGCGAATACGCGGAACTGGCAGTGCAGGGTGCCGCCGCCGACGCCGGCGCGTTGATTGCGCAGCGCGAAGTCGGTTGACTGGACATAGCCCACGGGCAGTGCCTGTAGGGTCGAGCTGGCTTCGCCCCAGCCGCAGTGGGTGTCGTCTTTGGCGAAGACCGTCTGGCTGAGGACGATCGACAACAGCAACGTGACCGTTGCCGCTACCCGCGCCATGACCGCGGCGGTGGCGATCAGCGGCTTTGCCGGGGTGAGATTTGAATGCGTCATGGCAAGCTCCCGTCCGTTGAAGGTTCTATGAGCTTGCAAGACTGGTTCGGCCAAGTCCCGGCAAAACCGCGAAAAAACTGCTATAAAACTGCTAAGAGCGCTTCACAACGGGGGTTGCTGGATGCTCAGGCCAGTCACTCGCAGTCAGGCACGCCATCGGGTGTACCGGTTCGGCGACTTCCATCTCGATCTTGACCGGGAATCGCTGTCGCGCGGCGGTCAGGCATTGAAGCTTCGGCCGAAATCCTTCGCCGTACTCAGATACCTGGTTGAACACGCCGGCCGCCTGGTGAGCAAGGAAGAGCTGCTGGCGGAGATCTGGGGCCACCTTCACGTCTCGGAAGGCTCGCTCACCCAGTGTCTTATCGATATCCGCCGGGTGCTGGCCGATGCGGATCATCAGATGGTACGGACGGTGCCCCGGCGCGGCTACATCTTCGAGCTGAAAGTCAGCGCGTCTGGATCCGCCCCTGCCAAATCCAATGCTTCACGGCGGCTCTTGCCACTCCGATTTTCCCTATCGGCCTTGGCCGTTCTGGTGCTGCTTGTCGTCGGCGGTGTGTGGGGCGTGCGCTACGTTGTCCGTTCCGCGATCGGGCCGATGGCTGTGGCGCATCATGCGGCGCCGAACGCGATTGCGACACAGCCCACTCAAACTCTGAATCCGGTACCGGCCAGGCCGGACGATGCGGGGTCGGCAAAGGTGAAATATTCACCCGCCTACAATCACTACCAGCGTGGCGAGTTCTTCTGGCATCGGCGTGCCGCCGGCGACATGGCGCTCGCGGAACGAGAGTTTCGCCAGGCGACACAGGCAGACCCTGGATATGCTCCCGCATGGACGGGGCTGGCCGGCGCGTTGTGGGGGCGTATCCTCAATGCCGGCAAAGCGCCGGCGCCGGGTGAACTCGAAGCCTACCGCGACGCCCTGGAACATGCGGTGGCAGCCGATCCAAACCTGGCCGAAGCACACATGCGGCTCGCCAACTACTATCTGGTGGTCGAGAACTATCCGGAGTTTCATGCGCATTGGGAGAAGGCCCGTGCGCTTGCGCCGGATGACCTCCTCGTGCTCGGCTGGGGTGCAGCCTTTGCCGCCTGGCACGGGCATTATCAGCAGGCGATCAGCTTGCAGCGTCGCGCGGCCGAGGTGGCCCCTCTTTCTGCCGTAGTGCATGCGAATCTCGCAGGATTTCTGATGGCCGGTGGGCGTTTCAAGGAAGCGGAGTCGGAGTTTCGCCAGGTGCTGGAGCTCAGCCCGCGAATGAACAGCGCCGACCCGAACTTTCTCTCGCCCGCCAGTGGTCTGGCGTTGGCCATGATCCTCCAGAAACGTTATGCACAAGCACTTGCAGTCATCGACAAACAGCCCTCTGATGCTCCCGGCAACAAGCAGGTAGAGGCGCTAGCCTACTGGGGCATGGGCCGCAGAGCTGAGTACACCAAGGCAGTCGCGCAGCTGGAGCGTGAAGGTGGTCCCAGTACACAGTTGCGTCTGGCTGAGCTGGACGCGTTCCGGGGCCATCGGGAGGACGCCTTCAGCCATCTGCGGGCAGCCGTGGATGGCGTGAATGACATGAATGGGCCTACCGCAAAGTGGGACCTGCTGCAGGAATTGCGCTTGTCGCCATTCCTTATCCCGTTGCGCGACGATCCGCTTTGGGCGCAACTGACGAGATTACCGGATGCCTGATCGAGCCGCCCGATGAAGATCGGCACACGCATGATTGTCGAAAGCGCCAATTGTGCTTACGAGATGGGTGCCCGGATCTTGAGCCTTGGGATCGGATCCAGGCAGGTGCGGTCGAAGGTCTCAGTGCACTGATTTTTTCTCGAAGTTGGCTATCAATGCTTGTCTGATCTTGTTTCGCTCGACCTTGCCGAATGCGTTTCTGGGGATACCGGTCACTCCAACATATCTGTTCGGAAGTGCGGCTTTTCCGAAAGCCTTCGATATCTTGGTCTGCAGCGCCTTGAAATCGAAGTCATCGGGGATGACCAGCGCCGCGACGATCTCATCACCGCCGTCCGCGTTTTGCATCCCCACCACGGCGGCGTCCTGTATGCCTTCGTAATGTTGCAGGAACTGGTCTAGCCGCGCCGGGTCAACCTTCACCCCGCCACGGTTGATGAGCTCGTCGGTGCGCCCGGCCAGCACGAGGACGCCCGTTTTTGTCAGCAATCCGCGATCTCCAGGATAGAACCAGCCGTCTCTGATGGATTTTTCGGTAGCTTCAGGGTCCTTGTAGTACCCCGGAATCACATAGGGGCATTTGACCCGTATCTCACCCTCGTTGCCGGGTGGCAAGACAGTGCCCTGAGCATCGAACACCTCGATCTCCGCGTCATAAACAATCAGGCCGGCGAACTGCAGATGCTTGCGACTTCGCACCGGATTGATGCAGGTCCGACCGGCTTCCGTGGAACCATAGGCGGAATAAAGGTCGGCGCCAAAGGTCTCCATGAGCTTGTCATACAGGACCGGGGAGAGGTATGCGCCGCCGGTCAGGACGGTCTTGATGGCGTGCTTGAAATCCTTCTTCTCCGCGATATGCGCCATTATCCTGGACAACTGGAATGGCGAAGCGAGCAGATAGGCGATCTTGCCGGTCTCGATCAGGCTCACGATCTCATCCAGCCCACTGGCGAAGTAGCAGGGTTCCGCGGCGAACAGTGCGTTCATGGAGATGAGAAAACCGAAGGATGTTGATAGCGGCAAGGCACTCAAGGCTGCGGTCGGTGTGATGCCGTCACCGGCCCGGAGCCGCAGCATCTCATCCAGCAGCAACCCGACACTGAACATGGCCGCCTTGGGGTAGCCTGTGGTCCCGCTGGTCAGGAAAAGCCGGCAGAGTTCGTCTTCGTCGCCATAATCCTTCATGCCTTCGGCAGGCTTTTTGTCGGCCAGGTCGTCGAGCCATGCCTGATCGATAACTAACTGTTTTGTTTCAGGAAACCAGTCACACTTCTGGTCGGTGATGACCCAGTCGATCTCGAATTTGGGGTCTAGTTCGCTGTGGCCCTGATTACTGCAGGTGATGCACGCTTCGTGGAACAGCGCCAACGTGAAGATCCAGTCGAGCTTGCCGGGCAGGCAGGTAGCAACGAGTTGCCCGGAACTGATTCCCAGTTCGCCAAGCTTTGCCGCTACCCGGCGGGAATAAGCGCACAGCTGGACGTAGGTGAGCGTCTCCTTGCCATCATCGAACGCCGGTCTGTTCGGGAAGTTCCGTGCGTTGTGCTCGAGCAGTCTGAATGGATTGGGCATAGTTACCGGCACGCTGTTGAAACAGTCTTTAGCATACCCTATGGGCATGCGGAGAAAAGGGGCAGCGCTCTATTTTCCGGCCGGCGTGAATGGTACTTGTGCCAGGGCTTGAGCCGCCGAGTTGCCCTGGAATCTCTACCATGGAAGCACCTCGCCGTTCTGGTGCCAGAAGCTGCCGGAATTTTCCAGCGTCAGCTCGTCCATGCGCTCCAGCAGGCCACGGACTGACTCGTCGGCGTCGATCAACCCCTGGTGGCCGGTCATGTCGGTACGCACGAAGCCTGGATGAAGCAGCGCCACGCTGATGCCCCGGGGATTGAGGTCCACGGCCAGCGATTTCCCGGCGGCATTCACAGCGGCCTTGGACATGCGGTAGCCATAGCGGCCCCCGGAATCGTTGTCGGCGATCGAGCCCATGCGGCTGGTGACGATGCCGACCTTGCCACCCTCGGGGATGAGGTCCATCAGGGCTTGGGTGACCAGCAGCGGCGCGACGGCGTTGGTGTCGAACTGCAGGCGAATGGCTTCCAGGGCCTGGGCGTCGATCTCGCCCAGCGACTGCTTGCTCAAGATGCCGGCCACATTCATCAGCACGTCGATCTGCCTGCCTTCCAGCGCTTTGCGCAGGACGTTCAGGTTCGCGATATCGCGTACATCGATGGAATCGACGATCTCGACTCCCAGCGCTTCCAGATCGCCCGAAGCTTTGCGGCACACCGCGATGACAGTGTCTCCGCGAGCCTTGGACTGACGACACATTTCCAGACCGATGCCCCGATTGGCGCCGGTGATGACGATGTCGGACATGGGTACCTCCGCAACGATGGGTTCCCGCTCAGGGTAACAAATAGAGTGGCGCGACCGGGCAGCCGATACGCTGCACCAAGGCGGGTTCGAGTGACGTGGCTGATGGGGCATGGTCTGAGAAGGGCGCCAGGGTCCCAGGCCGGCCGGTGATTCACATGGTTGCGAAATCGAGCAATCCGATCAATGAGTTACGCCGTATGTACTCGGGCGCTTTACACTGATTTGAAGCTGTGGGGAGCATGAGTCCATGAAACAACTGACCAGATACCTGGCTTATCCGCTGACGATGGTATTGGCGTTTGCCGTATTCACAGGGTTGGAAGGGCACGCGCCGCTGATCGTGCGGACATTCGGTGCAGTCTTGTGCGGTGCGGCTCTGGTCATCGCGCTTGAGGCCTATATCCCTTACCGCAGGGAATGGCAGCCGGGCATCAAGGATTTCGTGAACGACGGCAGTTATGCACTGTTCGTGCAGATTCTGCTGCCGAAGCTGCTGACCATCGGTTTTCTACTTGTGCTGGCATGGCAGTTTCAGCGTATGGACGGTATCTGGCCACATCGTTGGCCTGTTTTGGCACAAGTGCTGCTGATGGTGATGATCTCGGATTTCCTGCGCTACTGGCTGCATCGCTTCTTCCACACTTCGTCGCTCCTGTGGCGCCTGCACGAGGTGCACCATTCCCCGGATCATCTGTACTGGTTGAACGCCAGCCGCTTTCACCCGGTGGAGAAGACGGTCCAGTATCTGGTGGATGGCTTGCCGTACGTGATGCTCGGCATATCGCCCGAGGTGCTGGCGGCATTTTTCGTGTTCTATGAAGTCAATGGCTTCTATCAGCATGGCAATATGGATGCCCGGTTCGGACTCTTGAACTACATCATCAGCGGCCCCGAGTTGCACCGTTGGCATCACTCCTTAGAGATCTCCGAGTCGAACATGAATTACGGCAACAACCTCATCATCTGGGATCAACTGTTCGGTACGCGCTTTTTCCCTCGTGATCGGTCAGTTGCGGGGCTTGGTCTTCATAAGGTTCAATATCCTGCGAATTTCCTTGGGCAGATGCTCGCGCCATTTCGCCAATTTCGCCAACAGATCTGACAGGGCAGCGAAGCTCCGGCCTGGCGCATTCTGAAGGGCCGTGAAAGATCAGCTCGTGACAAGGGGATGACAGGTTCCGGAGACTGTCACGAGACAGATGACACTGAGAGCTATGGGCCGATACGAGGATTCAAGGCGGGCTGATCGTTTGGCTATCCAGGCTGTCGCGGCTGGTCAGCTGAGTGCGCTGGCGGATCTGGCGGCCATGAGCTTCCGCGAAACCTACGCACCGCTTCTGAACCTGGCCGATATCGAAGACTATATTGCCAGCCATCTCACCCGTGAGGCATTTGCCGCCATCCGGGAGGAAAAGATATCGACCCTGCGGATATTGAAGGCGGAAAACCAGCTTGTAGGTTATTTCCATCTGCGCCGCTCAGCGCCACCGGATTGCGTTACGGCAAGTTCACCGGTCGAACTCGCGCGGATCTATCTGCGCGAGGATGTGATCGGTCGGGGTCATGGCAAGCGCCTGATGCGGGCTGCCGCCGCCGAGGCCAGGCGCCAGGGCGGCGATGTTCTGTGGCTGCTGGTGTATGAGAAGAACATGCGTGCGCTCGCGTTCTACAGGAAGTGGGGATTTTCTGAGATCGGCACTGCGCCGTTCTGGTTCGGTGGACGGAAGTACTTCGATCCCGTGATGGTGGCCTCGCTCGTTTGACCCGAGACATGATTAGCGCCATTTTTCAGTCTGAGAACAGGATCGCTGCTAGCGGGGGAATCATGGCGGGGCGAGGTCTGGTTTCGACGTTCATGGGGCAGTCGCCATGGCAGTAGGGCTTTTCTTGATAGCCGCCGGGCTTGGCCTCGTCGCGTATTCGGTCTGGCGATGGTCCAGTTGGCATCGGGCTCGTGGCTGGGTGGCGGTTGAGGGGAAAGTGGTCGCCTCGGGCCTCAAAGCGGGGTCGGTCGCAATGTGGCCCGCACGCCTGCCGACATTTCAGCCGTGGGTCAGTTACCAATACACGTATGCCGAGATGCCCTTCGTGGGCAGCCACGTCGGCGTGTACGATCGATTCCTGGCAACCGTCGATAAAGAGTCTGCAACGGCGATGAGCGAGCGATTGGCCCAAACGACTACGGTCTATCGCGATCCTCAAGCGCCATCGCGATCCTGCCTCGACAATCGCTTGCGCTGGAGGCACTACAACCATCTACTCACCTATGGGACCGTCGGGATCCTCATCCTGCTCATCGGTCTGGGCATCTGGTATCTGCCCGCATGATCGCGCCGGTCTTCGCGCACTATCGCGTGTTCCGCGATGATCTGGCTTGCGGGCCAGGCGCGGGGTGCTGCTTTGACGCAGGTCATGGCGGCCGGACCGGGGCCTGTTAGCCTTTTCATATAGAGGAGCCCAGGCGCTGGCAGCCGCGGGCGTGGGACCGGGAAAGGGCAGCGTCATGCAGAGGTGGATCGAGTGGGCGGCCGGCCGGATGATGGACCGCGTGCTCACCTTTCCGGATCACGCGGACGGGCTGGTGCGGCTTCCCGAGCCGGGTTCGGCTGGCGATCGTCTGCTTTATGTGCACATCCCTTTCTGTGAAGAATTGTGTCCGTATTGCTCTTTCCATCGCGTCCAGTTCCGCGAGGAGAAGGCCGGGCGATATTTTCGCGCGCTGCGCGACGAGATCAGATATTACTTCGAGGCCGGCTATCGGTTCGGCGAAGTGTATGTCGGCGGCGGCACGCCGACCATATGTATGCCGGAGCTCGTTTCGACACTGGCGCTTATCCGGCAATGCTGGCCGGTGCGCGAGATCTCGGTCGAGACGAATCCCAACCATCTGACCCCAGATGCCGTCGCGATGCTGCTGGATGGCGGTGTAAAGCGCTTATCGGTCGGGGTGCAGAGTTTCGACGACGATCTGCTTCGGGCTATGGGCCGCTATGAGGCCTATGGCAGCGGCGCGTCGATCGCACGGCGCTTGCGCGAAGTGCAGGGGAAGTTCGCGACGCTTAACGCCGACATGATCTTCAACCTGCCCCGGCAATCGCGTGCATCGCTGGCGCGGGACATCGACATCCTGCAGCAGATCGGGATCGACCAGGTCTCGTTCTATCCTCTGATGATGGCTGATTCATCGCGCCTGAAGATGGCGAAGACCATGGGGCAGGTGGACTACCGAACGGAGGAAGCACTCTACCGGCTGATATTGGACCGGCTTACTTCAACTCATTCGCTGTCAACGATCTGGACATTTTCCAGGGGCGACCGCCAGATTGACGAATACATCATCCGCGAAGATGAGTATGTGGGCGTGGGCAGCGGTGCGTTCAGCTACCTGCAGGGCTCGCTCTATTCCACCTCGTTCTCCATCAACCGCTACGAGCGGCTGGTCGCCACCCAGGGCTTTGGTGTCACCCGCCGGCGCTCGTACAGTCGCATGTGGCAGCGACGCTACCATTTGCTGATGGAGCTGTTCGGCTTGAGTCTTGACAGATCTCGGGCTGTTGCACAGTTTGACGCCGGCTTTGAGCGCGCGCTGTGGAAGGAACTGGCTGCGCTGCACTTGTACGGAGCTGTCCGCAAGACTCCCGCCGGGTATGAGTTGACCGACAGGGGGCTGTATCTGTGGGTGGTGATGATGCGGCGCTTCTTCACCACGGTGAATAATTTCCGCGACCAGATGCGCGTCCATATCCGGGATGAATATCTGCCTCAGGGCGCCTGCCCCGCCGTCAGGGATCACGGGCGTCATATCTGAAAGCCGCTTCGTCGGATTCCTATCTTTCTTTCTTCGCCTTTGCCTGGTCCGCCAGATAAGCCTCGCTCAGCGTGGCATGTTGGATGGCGACGGGGAGGATGCCCGGATAGAACTGGACGAAGGTCGTGTCCACGGCGCCATGGGCCTTGTGGCAGGAATAGCAGGAGGCGTCGGGGGCTATCGGCTTGGCTGGTTTTGAGGCATCGCCGCTGAAGGCGAAAAAGCCCCAGCCGCCTTTGAAGCGCGAAGAATCCTTCACGTGTACCAGTACGGAGATCGGCTTGCCGGTCTGATAGAACCCATGGTGATTGATGGAGCCCTGGGTTGCAGAGGCGCGGAATTCCTTGATCATCTGGGTGTGCTCCGGCCAGGTGCCGGTCTTGAGGAAGGCGCTGTAGGCGGCAGGGTCTACGAACACGTTCGAGAACGGAGGCTGTGGCGAGTCGCTGCCCTTCTCGTTGTAGCTCATGCCCAGATCCGAGGTGAGAAACACCCAGTTATAGAAAGCCGAAGGCGGATTCAATTCCCCGTTGGCGGTGAATACGGGCTCGCCCTTTTCCGCGTTGTTCCCGTGTGCGAAAGACGCGACGGGCAGCACGATGAGGAGGGCGACGGCGAGAACGGGACGCAGGGCGGAATACTTCATCGAATCAAGGTCCTTCTTATCAGGTGGACTCGTATTGTTGCCTCGGAGCATATCCATATCCGCACTTGCTTCCAAGGAATCTTTTTTCGCAGAAGTTTCCAGCGCCCGCGAGCGTGAAAGTTTATCGCTACTGAAACCGGCGTAGAATCGCGGCTAGTTAATCGGGAAGACGTGGAGGTGCGAGATGCTCAAAGGCAGTTGCCTGTGCGGTACGGTGAGCTACGAGATCCAGGACGGGCCGAAGAAGGTGCTGATGTGTCATTGCCAGAAGTGTCGCAAGGCTTCGGGCGCGGCGTTCGCGACCAACGGGTTGGTGGATCGAACCGCGTTTGCCGTCACCCGCGGTGCGGAGGCGATCGCGGAGTTTGAATCCAGCCCCGGTGTATTGCGCCGCTTCTGCGGCAAGTGCGGATCGCCCATCTACAGTTTCCGCCCGGCGCACGATTTCGTGGTGGTGCGTCTGGGTACGCTGGATTCGCCACTGGAAATGCGGCCTTCGGCGCATATCTATGTCGGTTCGAAGGCGGAGTGGGATGTGATCCACGACGATCTGCCGCAATTCGAGGAAAGGCCCTGATTCTCGTATCGTGCTCAAGCACATCTTGTTCTAAGCCCGGCATCGACTCTCCGGCAGAGTGTCTCCCGCGGCAAAGATCCGGTTTATGTCGTATGCGCGAAAGGGCATCTGAACGCGTTCGGATACCTGTTTGCGGACATGCGTCACACTTTTCGTTCATGCAGCAGGCATTATGGATAACGGGGCTTGTAAACGCTTTCCCGTGAACTAGACTTCGCTCAAAACAAGCGCGCCGGCAGGGTATCGCTTCCGCTTGGGCGGAAACGAAGCGGATTAGCTTTCGCTCGCAGTAGCGAACGTCATAGGGAAGGTGAGAGTCGTGTTGGCGTTATCTCCTGGCGATGGACTGGTCCGCCATACCATTCCGCGGCATCCGGCACAGCGTGCCCGCCCGGATTGCGGCAGCCTCGGTTTATCAGCGTCAGAAAGCCTGCCACTGCCTGCCCCCTCGCGTTCGCTATCGCGCAACGGGCCGCCTTGACGCGGTCGCAAAGGGGATCAGTCATGAAACGGATATTCCTTGGTGGGTCGCTCGCCCTCGCGCTCTTCGGTCTAGGCGTCGCGCAGGCCAGCCTTTCGCCCAAAACGATCACTCTCACCTTTACCGTAAACAGTGTCGCGGACAGCGTAGATGCTGCACCGGGGAACGGGACGTGTGCAGATGCCAGCGGGCAGTGCTCGCTGCGAGCAGCGATCATGGAGGCGAACGCCGTCGCCGGGCCGGACTACATCGTGTTCGACCCGATCACCGACGGGCAACCCATATTGCTGCAGCTCCATGGCACCGGCGAAGATTCCGCGGCAACGGGCGACCTCGACATCACGGAAGGTTTGACCATAACGGGCAACGGCAGCGATAAGACTATCGTGGACGGCGACGCGGCCGATCGTGTGTTCGATCTGGTGCCGTCGTCGGGCACGATAACAGTAGAGATAGATTCGCTTACTGTGCAGCACGGAGATGGTGTTGCAGACGGCGGCGGTATCCGGGCGCAGCACGCCACTCTTGTCATGCACGATGATGTGATCAAGAACAACAAGGCTCAGGGGCCGGGAACGACTGCTCAGGGCGGCGGCATCTACGGTAACAGCGTGCAGCTCACGCTGGATGCTTCAACGGTTTCGGCGAACGCCGCGTCAGCTTCGCTGACAGCGACAGGCGGTGGGATCGACATAGATGGTGCGAGTGCGCTGTCTGTGCTCAACGGCTGCGTGATCGAGGGCAATGTGGCCAATGCAGGCCCCAGTTCCTTCGCTTCGGGCGGCGGGATCCACACCAACACCGCAACCCTGACCGTGGATGTCAGCGTCATCCGCGCCAACGAGGCGACGGATATCAACAGTGGTGGCTCTGCCTATGGTGGCGGGATCGCGGCCAACAGCACCGCCTACACGGTCACCGACAGCGAGATCAGCGGAAATGCAGCGACGGCGGGCCCGCAATTCGCCTTCGGTGGCGGTATGGATATCGAGTACGCGAGTGCCGATTCCGAGATCGTCGACAGCACGATCACCGGCAACTCCGCGACCGCCGATCCAAGTTCCGGCGCGGCGTATGGCGGCGGGGTGAGTGTCGACAGCACGCCGTCGGGGATCAAGGAGACGCTGGCCAACGATACCATCGCCGGAAACAACGTGGCCGCATCCGGGAGCGGTGGCGGTGGCGTGGACGTGTATATGAATACGGGTCAGGTAGTGGTGCAGAACAGCATCGTTGCCGCGAACCAGGATGGCGGCGCGTCGGCACCGGATTGTGTCGGAAGTTTCGGCGGTTCGCTGACTTCGGGCGGTTACAATCTGATCGGCGACAGTACAGGCTGTAACTTCGGCAACAGTAGTGGCGATCAGATCGGCACGGGCTCGGCGCCGATCGATCCGCTACTGGGTGCGCTTGCCAACAATGGCGGCACCACGCTGACCATGGGCCTGTTGATAAAGAGCCCTGCAGTCGATGCCGGCAATCCCGGCGGCTGCAAGAGTGGGTCAGGGCAGTCGCTGACCGCCGATCAGCGTGGCGATCCACGACCCACGGACGGTGATGCCGATGGCACCGCTGTCTGCGATATCGGCGCTTATGAGCGTGCCGCGGACAATGCACCGGCCGTCAGCGACGGGGCTGTCACCACGGACGCGGATACCGCGGTCGACGGAGTGCTCGCGGGCAGCGATGCGGACGGAGATGCACTCACATTCGTGGTGGTATCGACTCCGCAACATGGCAAGGTGCAGGTGACCGATGCCGCTACCGGTGCGTTCACCTACACTCCGGCGGCGGGTTATAGCGGTAGCGACAGCTTCACATTTTCCGCCAACGACGGCTATGTCGATTCGACATCGGCAACCGAAAGCATCACTGTCAAGTCGGTATCGAGCGGCGGGAGTGGTGGCAGCGGCGGCAGCCAGGGCGGCAGCTCTGGAAGTGGCGGGGGCGGTGCTTTCAGCCTGCTCGCGGTACTGGGCCTCATATACACGTGGCGCGCGCAAAAGCGCGCACCCGGAGGTTGAGGTCGGTTAGACCACTTCTCTAGCCTCATCCGCCTGCGAAACTGTTGATCTCCACGATCTGGCCCTCGGTCAGATCCGCCGTTACCGGCGTGCCCTTGAAACAGCCGATGGTGTAGGGATACTCCTCGGTGAGCACGTAGTGGTACATGCTCACCTTGGCGCCGTTCCAGACGATGGTGCTGGTGGTGCCGTGGCAGGCGTCCAGGTCGCCATCGTGCAGGGTCTTTCCCGTGGTCAGGTCTTTCTCGCCGTAGATTCCGAAACCATCCAGCGCGTAACCGACGAGGTTCGAGGTGTTCACGTTGGGCATGCAGGGCGAGGGGCCGTGGTAGTGATACTGGCCGACGCTCTGCGGGTGGGCATCGCAGCTGTCCTGCACTTCGTGCGCCACCGCATCGCGACCCGCCGCATCGAGCGCGTTATAGATGGCCACACCGTCCACCGCGAAGCCGATCATGCCCATGGGCACGCAGCCAGGCGTGCTTGCCACCTTCGGGTTCGCGGGCAGGGTGATGTTGATGTTCTGCGAGAGGATGTAATTCGGATTCTTGTCGTACTGGTAGGCCGGGTCGGCTTTCTGGATCGGGAAGATGCCCGAGGGCGAATCCGGCAGGTTGTTGGAGACGATGGTGGTCGTGGTGCCGTCAGTGCCAACCCGGGTGTAACCGGGCCAGTCCACACTGCCTTCGACCGCCGGCTTCTGCGCCGGATACCAGAAATCGCCCTGTATCCAGGGTGCACTGCCGGTCGCACCCCCACCGCCGAATGATGTCTGGCAAGACATCACCGCTCCCTGCGTCGGCGTCGCGACTACAAGGCCATCACCCACCGGTAAGGCGCCGGACGGCCAGGATGCACGATCCATGGTGACCAGCACACTGCTGGATGCTGACGATGAACTGCTCGATGCGATCGTGCTGGTGGATGTGGCGCTCGACGAACTGCTCGGTTCAACGGTGCTGCCGCCACCGCAGGCCGATAGCAGCAAGATGCATGTCAGCAGATACGTAGCCCAGAATGTTTTGCCGGTCAGTCGCATGGCTGGTCCCCTTTACCGGGTATGGCCGGGAGTGGCCTCCGGGTTTGATCTATGGTTTAAGGCTAGCAACGCCGGTATGGTCTAGAGTGGAGAAAATGGGGAAAAAGTTAGGAGAATGGGTCTGGGCCGTTCGGCGGCGGGCTCCACGGAGGCTTCAGCGATGTCCGATCATCAAACCGCGAATTTAATCCTCGTCCTGTTCGATGCGGTGGCATTCATTGCCGCAGCGCTGATCGCACGGGCTCTGCGTCACTTCGGTGGCTGGAGGTCCGTACAGCCATTCCGTTGGGGAGTAGGCGGCGTGGTGCTGGTAACAACATTCTTCGTGGGCGTGACCATGCGTGTGCTCTCGAAGATGCCGGCACATCCGGCGAGTGACGGCGTGCAGGAGTTCAATCACGGCGTGGGGATCGGTCAGGTGGTCGGCCATGCCGTGGCGCCCGGTCTGATCGTACTTGCGATCGCCTGGATCGTGCGACGCGCACGCAAGCAGGATCCTGCGCACAGAGCGTCTTGAAGAGCAGTCTGTTTTACAGACTCTTGGACTGCTGACAGAACGAAGCAAGAGGCGGGGTATGGATCAGTTTTCCTATGTGATGGCGTTGGTATCCATCATCGTCGGGCTCGGCATCACGCATCTGCTCTCAGCTACCGGTGCCGCGATCCATCGCCTGCGCGGACACGGCCGGCCTGTTCGCCTGGATCTCGTGTATGTGCTGTGGATGACACGCATCTTCCTGAGCCTGATCGCGTTCTGGTGGTGGGAATTCAAGCTGCAACAGTTACCGTATAGCTGGTCATTCGGTACCTATCTGTTCGTCATCGGCTACGCGGTAATCAAGTATCTGACAGCCGTGGTCCTGGTCCCGGATCAGATGGAGGGCGTGGACGATTCCTATGACTACTTCCTCAAGGACCGGTTCTGGTTTTTCGGTCTTATGCTGGCCGCAGTCGCGATGGATCTTGGCGATACCTGGCTCAAGGGCGAGTCCTGGTTCCTGCGTCCGAGCTATCTGATCATGCTGGTGCTCTTCAGTGTGAGTTATCTGGTCGGAATGGTCACAGTCAGGCGGCGTTGGCAGGTGGCTATCGCCGCCTTCAACCTCAGCATCGTGGTGTTGTACTTCTTCTCGCAGATGGAGATTCTCGGACATTGGTGAAACCCTGGGGCCGCCAGAAGGGGGGCGGGATCGAAAATGTGGTATCAATAAGGTCCGAGAGCTACCGGGTGCCGGGTGCCCATGCCGCCGACCGCCGAGCAATTCAGATACGCGCTGCAGTCCCTGCTGAACGAAGCTGAGCGCATGGGTTTCGCCGCGGTGGAGGTTCGCGCCACCGCACTGCACCGCCGCGTGGGCGCATATCCGGGCCCGGACCAGAACATGCGGGCCTGCTGCAAAGCCATGATCGAAGAGATGGGCGCGGCGGACACCATCCGCTCGGATTCTGAACGGGACAAGACCGCCAGCCTGGTCGTGCGCTACGCGCTGCCTCGGGGAAATGTGACCGAAAACGTTTCCTGACTCGATTTTGGTGTTCAAGCTGCTATCCTTGCCTACGCTCCAGCGCTGTTGGCGCCCCGATGCAGGATCAACGACGCACCGCCTTGCAAAAGAAGAACATGTTCAAAGCCATCATCCAAACGCTGCTTGTGGAGTCGAATGTCCCGTCGACCGACGTGATGCTCCGCCATCAGATCAATCTCAACTTCCTGCTGTCGCTTGTGCTGGCGGTATTTGCGGCGCTCGAGCCACTGATCGAAGCCCATGAGTTCCCGGTGCACGCGGCCCTATTTGCGGGTGCGCTCGCCATCGGATTTATCGTCAATATGGGCCTGCTGAAGCGGGGGCGCTTTCAACTATCCGGCTATCTGTTGTCGCTGCTCATCGGTGCATTCGTGCTGGAACAGATATTCCATCACACCGGTATCTCCTGGGCGTTCATCCTGCCGCCGGTGGTCCTGTTCCTGAATCCGTTCCGGCGGGGCATCGTCCTGCTCGGCACGATCACATTGGGCATCCTGCTGGTGCTTTCACTCGAGCGTGTGCAGGTCGATCTGCGCGATCAGGAGCCGATCGAATTCATCATCAGTTTCTTTCTGGTCTGTATCATCTCGGGGTTTCTGGTCTGGGATCTCAGCCGCATCATGCGCATGATGGCTGTAGCCGCATTTCGCGACCAGCTGACCGGACTCTATCGCAGAGGGGTGTTTTTCGAGTTGGGTGCCCACGCGCTGCGTACGGCGGAGCGGCATGGCTCGGCACTCGCGCTGGTCGTGATGGACCTGGATAACTTCAAGGCCGTAAACGATCGCCTCGGTCACGGTACCGGTGACGAGGTCTTGACCGGGGCCGCCGCAGCGATGGTGCAGAGCCTTCGAGGGAGTGACATCCTGGCCCGCTTCGGGGGAGACGAGTTCGTGGCTCTACTTCCCGGGACAGGGAAGCAGGATGCCCGTCTCGTGGTCAATCGGCTCCAGCATCTCGTGACCCTCGCGCCTGCCCTGGCGGCTCTGCCACAGGAGTGCCGGGTCACGGTCTCCGCCGGTATCGCGGACTATCCGGCCGATGGCCGTTCCATCGAGAAACTATTCGAGATGGCTGACACCGCCCTGCTTCAGGCCAAGCAGGCCGGAAAGAATCGGACCCGGTTGAGCGGTGAGGCTATCACAGTAAGCTGAATGCGCCTTTCTGCCGACATCTCTGTCGGATGGGGCTACACTTTATGTAAGGTGGCAGCACCGTGGAGGTTCCCATGAGCACGCGACTCGCCGTATTGCCGCTGGCGGATTCCAGTGCAGATTCCAGTCAGGAGTATCTCGGCGTAGGGATCGCGGACGAACTGCTCTATACACTGGCCTGGGCAGAAGGCATCCAGGGCAAGCCACTCACGTCCTCCATGCGTTTTACCGGCCCGGACCTCGATCTCAAGGCCGCCGCCGAGCAGCTCAAGGTCGAAGCGCTGCTGGTCGGGTCGGCACGCTATGAGGGCGATCAGGTCGTGGTGAGCACCCGCCTGCTCAGGATGCCGGCCGAAGAAGAGCTGTGGTCGCAGGATTACCAGCGCCCGCGCGCCGAGCTCGGCGAGGTGATGGACGACATCCTCAAGCATGTCGTGCCGGCATTGGGTGCCCACGAACTCGAACCGGGCAAACTCAGCGTGCGCAAGGGCTGGACGGACAACGTCGAAGCCTACGATCTTTACCTGCAAGGCCTGAACTATTTCCGCCGCTACGCCATGGAAAACAACCGTAAGGCGCTGGAGAAATTCGGGGCCGCGCTGAAATTGGATCAGCGCTTCGCCAAGGCCTGGGCGCGTCTGGCCGAATGCTATATCAAGTACTACATGTATCACGATGCCGGCAACGCCGAACATGTCGAGCGGGCCGACAAGGCCAGCGCCCGGGCAGTGGAACTCGCGCCGGAGTTTGCCCGCACGCATACCGCGCGCGGCATCGCACACCTGATGAAACAGGAGTTTCGCGAAGCGGAGGTCGAGTTCGAGAAGGCCGAGGAGCTGCTGCCGCGCCAGTTCGATGCCTGGTTCTGGCATGCGCGCTGCTGTTTCCAGCAGGGCCGGTTGAAAAAGGCGATCGAACTGTTCGAACAGGCGGAGAAGGTCCAGCCCGATGATTACCAGACACCGCTGCTCATGCGCCAGGCCTGCCTGAGTCTGGGCCGGACCGAAGGCGCCGACGAGGCCGCGCGGCGCGGCCTGGAACTGGCACAGGCGCACCTCAAGCTCAACCGCAAGGATGCCCGCGCCATCTACCTGGCCTGTGGCGCGATGGTCCAGCTGGGCATGTACGATCAGGCCATGCAGTGGGCGGACAAGGCACTGGCCATCAATCCCGACGATCCGATGATCAATTACAACGTCGCCTGCTGTTTCGCACAGGCCGGGGAGAAAGAGCGCGCGCTGGACTGCCTGGACAAGGCCAGGAACTCGGGTATGGTGAGCGTGGGTTGGGTGAAGAACGACGCCGACCTCGTCTCGTTGCACGGCGAAGAGCGCTTCCAGAAACTGCTCGAAGAGCTGGAACGCTAGACCCGCCAGGGTATCGGTTTGGTTGGACGACAACGAGGGCATCCTTGCCCGGTGTTGGGGGTTTTATGTCTCAACGGTTTGCGCGCAACTCGCGCTTGTTCATCTTTACGCTGCTTGCTGCGCTTGTCTGGCCAGCCGCCGGAGCACCGGCTCCGAAGCTCAGCAAGGAAGTACAGCGCTTCGTCGAATACGACCAGCCCGTGATCGCCATAATGCACGTGCGTGTGATCGACGGCCACGGCACGGCCCCGAAAGAGAATCAGACTGTCCTGATCCGCGACGGGAAGATTGCGTGGTCGCATACCGGCGGCAAGCCCCCGCAGGGTGCAACAGTGATCGACGGTTCGGGCCACACGCTCATGCCGGGTATCGTGGGCATGCACGAGCACATGTTCTACCCCGAGCCCAGCCCGAACCCTGGGCAGCACACACCGATGTATGCCGAGCAGGCCTCGAGCTTCCCCAAGCTCTATCTGGCCGGAGGCGTCACCAGCATCCGCACCACCGGATCGCTGGAGCCCTATACCGATATCTCACTCAAGAACGCCATCGATGCCGGCAAGCTGGCCGGGCCGAAGATCCACGTCACCGCGCCCTATATGGAAGGGCAGGGCAGCTTCGCGCTGCAGATGCATCAACTGACCGGGCCTGAGGATGCGCGGCGTACGGCCGAATACTGGATCAAGGAAGGCGCGACTTCGTTCAAGGCCTACATGTACATCACCCCGGCTGAACTGAGCGCGGTGATCAAGGTGGCGCACGCGCATGGCATCAAGGTGACCGGGCATCTGTGCGCGGTGGGTTTCACCGAAGCGGCGGACCTGGGTATAGACGATCTCGAACACGGCATCCTGGTGGATACCGAGTTCACGCCAGGCAAGAAGGCCGATACCTGCGATGCGCACAAGGCGGTGGAGCATCTGCAGAACATGGAGGTGGACGATGCGCCTATCCAGGCCTTGATCAAACACCTCATCGCCAGACATGTGGCGGTAACTTCCACGTTGCCGGTCTTCGAGACCTTCGTGCCCGGGCGCGCACCGCTCGACAAGCGCGTGCTGGACGCCATGCTGCCCGAAGCGCGCAGCGCCTATCTGGAGACGCGCGCCCACGTGGCCAAGCGCACCAAGCCCGACTGGGCGAAGTTGTTCAAGCTCGAAGAACAGTTCGAATACGCCTTCGTGCAGCAAGGCGGCACCTTGCTGGCGGGGCTCGATCCCACCGGCTTTGGCGGCGTGGTCGCGGGCTACGGCGATCAACGCGAGATCGAGTTGCTGGTGGAAGCCGGCTTCAGCCCCGTGCAGGCGATCAAGATCGCCACGCTCAACGGCGCCGAGTTCATGGGCGAATCCGATCGCATCGGTTCGATAGATACCGGCAAGGCGGCCGATCTGGTGCTGATGAAAGGCAATCCGGTGAAGCAGATCGATGATATCGAGAACGTCCAGGTGGTATTCAAGGACGGCGTGGGCTACGACCCGGCGAAACTCATCGACGCTGCCAAGGGGACGGTGGGGCTACGCTAGCGTCAGCGTGAACAGTCGAAAGTGTAATTCGTGATGATTGATCATGTAGGAAGAGAGAGCTGGCGGACATCTGGCTTGCATCCAGCCCCATCCAGGACAGCGAGGAAGAGATCGGCGGGTAGCCTTTTTTGATCGGACCCAAAACAAGGAGCACATGATGTTGAAGTCAATCGGTTTAGCTTTTCTGCTTTTGCTCGCGGGAATCGGTAGCGTGGCATATGCCGCGCCGGGTGCGGCATTCAAGACGATGAATATTTCCTGCAGTGATTATCTCGCCACACCGAGCCAGCGCGCGATGGACGTGCAGTGGGTATCGGGTATGATCGTCGGTCTGGTTTCGAAAACCTCGCAGATCGTCCCGCAGGATGTTACCTCCAGCCAGTTGGAAAGCCGGGTCACTGCATATTGCAAGAGCCAGCCCAAAGAGACTTTGTTCGTTGCGGCGGCAATGATCGCCAAACCTTATATGAAGCAGCGGTAGACAGTGCGCCGTGCGGTGCGTAGGGAAGGGCGCCGATGGCGCCCTTCCTGTTTCCGAGCTTGTTTTTTACGGTGTCGTCTGCTTCGTGGGCATGAGTAGCATCTCCTGCACGTTCATGTTGGCCGGCTGCGCGAAGGCATAGACCAGCGCGCGGGCGATGTCTTCGGAGTGCAGGGCTTCGAGGCCGTCGCGGCGTTCCTTCATCTTCTCCGGCGGCACGTTGTAGCCCCACTGGGTATGCACGGCACCGGGTTCGATGAGAGAGACGCGGATGCCTTCCGGGCCCAGTTCCTTGCGCAGCGCATCGTGAAAGCCCACCACCGCAAACTTGGTGGCGTTATAGACCGACCAGCCGGGAAGGCCGTAGCGTCCACCCACGCTGGAGACGGTGCTGATCATGGCGCCGGGGCGCCCGCGCAGCATGGGGATGGCGAGCTGGGTGCAGTTCAGCACGCCATAGAGATTGGCGTTGATCGTTGCCTCCCATTCCGAGCGCGTGCTCTTCTCGAACGGATTGTTGTATCCGACGCCGGCGTTGTTGAAGAGCAGATCCAGGCCACCGAAGCGCTTTTTCGTTTCCGCAAACACTTTCGCTACGGCTTCGGCATCGCCCACGTCGGCGGCCAGCGCAAGCGCACGCTGGCCGATCTCTTTTGCCAGCGCGTCTATCTTTTCCGCGCTGCGGGCGACCAGCACCACATTCACGCCTTCTTCGGCCAGCATGCGTGCTGCGGCTTCGCCGATCCCGCTGGAGGCGCCGGTAACGATCGCGACCTTGTCGGTAAGACTGGTTAGTTGCATGTATCGACTCCTGTGGTTGCTCTTGGTGGGTTTGTCGGACGACAGCGCCGCGCGAGATATCGAAATATAAGCAAATTATCGTGAATACATTGGACTCTTGTTTTATGTAAAGCTTGGAGCCTGATTGACGATCCCATTACAGATCGGCCATGGCCCGCCCGTGCATTGTCTGTGTGCGTATAAAACCTGCAAAACATCTTCCAAATTCGCTCGCATGTTCTAGAATCAAGGATGTCTGCACTGCGCAATACTCGATCGCCGCAAGCGATGGACCCGCGCCGAAACACAAGGAGGGGAAGCGATGGATACGCGTCGCGTATTATTCTCAACGATTTTCAGTTCTGTACTGGCCTTTGCTCTTGCGGGCATGCCCGTGGCTGCCAGCGCCGGCTCATGGCAGCCATTGATCCACCAGCCGCCTGCGCCGGAGATCGTCGATCCGGCGACCGGCGCGGATTACGGTCCGGGCGGCGCAGCCGCGCCGCTGTTGATGACCGATGGCAGCATACTGATCCATAACATCGGCTATCGTGGTTCCGACGGGCGGATATTCAAGCTCACGCCGGACGAGAATGGCAGCTATGTGAACGGCACCTGGTCGGAACTTGCGACCATGCCGTATCAGGAATACGCAGCCACTCAGGCGGTCTTGCCCGACGGCCGCGTGATCGTGGAAGGCGGCGAATACAGTTATTACGGCTTGTATTTCACGCTTACCAATCAGGGCGCTATCTACGATCCGGTAACAAACACCTGGACGGATGTGGCGCCGCCGCCGTTCTTCACCGATCTGTATCCGCCGCGAGCGGTGTGGGCGCCGCACCCGATCGGTGATTCGACTAGCGTCGTTCTGGCTGATGGTACGTTCATGATCTCTGACAAGATGAGCTATCAGGCGGCCAAGCTCGATCTTGCCACCATGACCTGGACCGAGACCGGTACCGCGACCAAGTCCGATATCAATGACGAGGAAGGCTGGGTGTTGTTGCCAAGCGGCAAGGTGCTCACCACCGACTGTTACGTGGATTACTTCTTCGGCCTCAAGTCCGGTTATCCCGCCGACCCGACCAACTCCGAGATCTATGATCCGGCGACAGGCGCATGGTCGAGCGCAGGCAGTACGGTCAACACGCTCACAGATCCGGTATTGGCGGAGACCGGGCCAGCGGTGCTGCGTCCGGACGGTACCGTGTTTGCGGTCGGCAGCGAGGGTTACACCTCCATCTACGATGTCGCCAGCGCAAGCTGGACGGCCGGACCGCGCTTGCCGTTGAGCCCGCAGGGCTATCAATACACTGTGCAGGATGGCCCGGGCACGCTGTTGCCGGATGGCAATGTGCTGTTCGACGCAAGCGGTGGCGCTGCGCCGTATGGTTATTCCAGTCCGCCGGTCGCGTTCTTCGAATTCGACGGCAAGCGGCTGATCCCCGAGCCGACGATTCCGAACGCGGCGAACGATGCCGCCTACAGCTTGAATCTCCTGCTATTGCCCACCGGGCAGGTGATGGCGACCGATCTGTCGGGCGATGTCGAGATCTATACGCCGACGCCGTCCAACCGCGAAAATCGCTGGCGGCCGGAGATCGAATCGGTCTCCAGGGTCCTGCATCCGGGCGGCTCTTATACGCTCACCGGCGTGCGCCTCAACGGTATGTCGCAAGCATCCATGTTCGGTGATGAAGACCAGGCCGCAACCAACTATCCGTTGCTGCGCATCACCAACCTCAAGACACACCACGTCTTCTACAGCCGTACCCACGATTTCAGCAGCATGGCGGTAGCGTCTGAAGACAGCGTGACCATGCAGTTCGACGTGCCGGCCGGCGAGGAGAAGGGCCCCAGCAAGCTTGAAGTGGTCGCCAACGGGGTGGCTTCAAGCCCGGTGATCGTACAGGTGCGATAAGGCGCCAGACCGATCCGATGAGAGCCCCGGCATCCGTGCCGGGGCTTTTTCTTGCCGGTCGCGTGTTTTGACCCGGGTGGTGCGTTGCTGCGATGCTGGAAGGCATATCGCTCCAATCGGAGCCGCACACCGATCCAGGCATCTGTCGTGCGGCTCTCGCGCAAAGGAGGCACGGCATGGCCCGTTATACCGTTTCCGACATCCTGCTCAAGCTGCTCGCCGACGTCGGCGTGCGCCAGATCTTCGGCATCCCCGGCGATGCCATCAACGGTCTGGTGGATGCGATTCGCCGCCAGGAAGTGATCGAGTTCATCCATGTGCGCCACGAAGAGACCGGCGCTTTCGCCGCTTCGGCGCAGGCAAAGCTGACGGGCAAGCTCGCGGTCTGCGTGGGCACGGCGGGCCCCGGTGCGGTGCATCTGCTCAACGGCCTGTATGACGCCAAGCGCGACCATGCCCCGGTGCTCGCCATCACCGGGCAGGTGGCGACCCGTTTCGTGGGTACCGATTATCACCAGGAACTCGATCTTTACACCCTGTTCAAGGACGCGACTGTTTATAACGAGACGGTGATGACACCCGAACAGATTCCGGCGGTGCTGGTAGAGGCCTGCCAGATGGCGCTGGCCCACAGCGCGCCCGCGCATCTCGCCTTGCCGGTGAACATCGCCGGCGCTCATGTGGGCGCGCCCGATCCATGGCCTCGCATCTTCACCGATCCGGGCACCACAATGCCGCATGCGGACGATCTTGCCGCTGCCGCGCGGGTGCTCAACGATGCGGGGGAGATCGCGATCCTTGCCGGGATCGGTTGCCGGGACGCGGCCGACGAACTGCTCGCCGTCGCGGAGAAGTTGAATGCGCCCATCGTGCGCTCGCTGCGTGCGAAAGGGATCGTGCCCGACGAACACCCACTGGTGATGGGCGGGGTGGGGCTGCTGGGCGACCGCCCGGGGGTGGAGGCCTTGCAGTCATGCGACGCCTTTTTGATGGTGGGCACCGATTTTCCGTATCAGGATTTCTACCCGAAGGGCACGCCCGCCGTGCAGATCGATCGCGATCCCGCGCGCATCGGCAAGCGCTTTCCCGTGACCCGGGGCCTGGTAGGCGATGCTGGTCCCACGCTATGCGCCTTGCTGGATCGCCTCGAAAACAAGCCGGACACGGGTTTCCTCGAAGCCTGCCAGAACACACGCGCGCACTGGCGCGAGCGTATGGACAAGCAGGAGACGAGCGACAACACGCCGATCCGACCGCAGCGCGTGGCCCGTGCGGTATCCGATCTGGCGGCAGACGATGCCGTGTTTCTCTGCGATACGGGTACGGTCACGGTCTGGGCCGCGCGCCACCTGCGCCTCAACCGGCGCCAACAGTTCACCTTGTCGGCCAATCTCGCCTCCATGGCCTTCGGCCTGCCCGCGGCCATCGGGGCGCAACTGCTCTATCCGAGACGTCAGGTGATCGCCTTCGTGGGCGATGGCGGTTTCTCCATGCTCATGCAGGATTTCCTCACTGCCGTGCGCTACGAGCTGCCGATCACGGTGGTGATCATCAACAACAGCAAGCTGGGCTTGATCACAGTCGAGGAGGAGACCGCCGGCCTGCCCGATTTTGCCACTGAGCTGGTCAATCCCGATTTCGCCGAATTCGCGCGTCTTTGCGGCGGGGAAGGCTATCGCGTGACCGAACCCGGCGAGCTCGATGCCGCGCTGGAAAAGGCGCTGGCCTCGGACAAGGCCTGCGTGGTGGACGTTCTCACCGACCCGGACGAATTGCCGCTGCCGCCGAATATGCAGTGGGCCGCGGCGGCCGGCTTCGCTGTGGCCAAGATCAAGGAGATGTTCGGCGAGTGAAGTTGTCGGCCGTTGTCTAGGCAGGCAGCGGGCGAGGGCAGGTTGCGTTGCCAGAGCTGGATCAGTCCGGATCTGTGCGTTCGCCGTCCCGGTGGACAGTGGCTGGATCGTCGCGATCGGCGCCCACGGCGTGTTCCCAACCCTGACGTAACTCGTCGGCCGGCAGGGGGCGGCTGAAAAGATAGCCCTGCGCGAACTCGCAGCCTTCGGCACGCAAAAAGTCCGCTTGTTCTTCACGTTCGACGCCTTCGGCGACCGTTCCCAGATTAAGGCTGCGCGCCAGATCGATAACGGTCCGGCTGATTGCCTCGTCGTTCGGATCATGCCCGATATCGCGGACGAAGGATTGGTCGATCTTGAGCCTGTCCAGCGGTAGGCGTTTCAGATAGGCGAGACTGGAATGACCGGTTCCGAAATCGTCGATCGAGAGCAGCACGCCGAGCTGCTTCAACTCGGAGAGTGCATCCACGGCTTCGTCCGGACGGCGCATGATGGTCGATTCGGTGATCTCGAGTTCCAGGTGACGCGCCTCCAGGCCCGTGGCTCGCAACACCTTGATGACGTCGTTCGAGAGCGATCCGACTTCGATCTGCTGTGCCGAGAGATTGACGGCCACGCTTGGCACAAGAAAGCCGCTTGAGCGCCATTCGCACATCTGCCGGCAGGCTTCGTTGAGAACCCAGGCGCCAATCTCTTTGATGATGCCGGTCTCTTCGGCCAGCGGGATGAAATTGCCGGGCGAGACCAGGCCGAGTTCTGGATGCTTCCAGCGCACGAGCGCCTCCACGCCGACCAGACTTCCCGAGCGCAGATCGATCTGCGGTTGATAATGCAATGTGAGTTCGTTGCGGTAGGCAGCGCCGCGCAGCGCATTTTCCATCACCAGCCGTTCCAGCGCTCCGCTTGACAGCTCGGAGGCGAAGAAACGATAGGTGCCGCGGCCTACGCTCTTGGCTTCATAGAGTGCCAGTTCGGCATGTTTGAGCAGCGTGTCGGCATCATTGCCGTCGGCCGGGAAGAGCCCGATACCGATACTCGCGGTGACCACCAGTGCATGTTTGCCCACGTGGATGGGATCGGCGAAGAGATCGAGCAGCTGCTGCGCGAATTCCGAGGCCCTGCGTGCGGAAGGGTCGTCGCCGAGTAGCACTATGAATTCGTCGCCACCGACGCGTGCCACCATGTCACTTGGCCGGGCGAAGCCTTGCAGGCGTACCGCCACGCTGCACAGCATCTTGTCGCCTTCGGAATGCCCGAGCGTGTCGTTGATGTTCTTGAAACGATCCAGATCGATGCACAACACGGCGATGCGGCCGGAATCAGGTCGCGCTCGTTCTATCGCGGCGCTCAGCCGACTGCGGAGCAGACCGCGATTTGCCAGGCCGGTGAGCGGGTCGTATTTGGTGAGGTAGTCAACCTGCGCGGCTTGGCTGCGCGCTTCGGTAAGGTCGCTCCAGGTGCCGATGAAACGATAGATGCCGTCCGGTGCTGGCGTCTGTGCACGCAGTTCGTCGCGGATGTAGCGGGTCGTGCCTTGCGCGTCGACGATCCGGTAATCCTGCGCGATCCTGCCTTCCGCCAGTACCTCTCGAACCTGGTTGAGCACACGCTCCCGGTCGAGCGGGTGCAGCCGGCTCTCCCACCAGCCCGGCTCGAGTGCCTGCACCGCGGTGAATCCGAAAAGGCGTTCGATATTGGGGCTGACCCACTCTGGGATCAGCGCATCCTCTTCGCGGCGTAACTGATAGAGCACGACCGGGCTCGCAGCCAGCACATCGTCGAGATGGTCGTTTGCCCGGTTCAGTTCCGCAGTAGCGCGCCTGACCTGCCAGCGTAGCAGCATGCTGAACATGAGTAGCAGCATCACCGTGGCGACACCGCCATACAGGCCGAGGCGCAGCCATGTCGGCAGCACGATCGCCGGCGGCGGTGCCATGGCGTGACGCAGGGCGGCAAAATAGATCGAGTCGGGGTCTTCCCTCCAGCGGGCCAGATAGCGGTCGATAGTATTCAGCAGTTCGTCATTGCGGCCTTTCCCGGTGGCGAAATAGAGACTGACCGGTTCGAAGATGATGGGCGTCTGGATCAGGCCGTAGGCCGCGGCGTGCCGGCCTCCAAAGAATGGATTGCTCACCACGGCGTCGGCGCGGCCTTCATGGACGGCCTCGAAGCCGGCGGAGTAGGTGTCCACGGGGTACGGCTGGTATTGCAGGTGGCTGCCTGCCATCAACTGCGCCAGGTAGCGCTGCTGGATGCTGTCGCGGAGTACCGCTACCTTGCGGTGGGCAAGATCGGCGATGGTATGGATCGCGGTATTCGAATTCCGGTAAACCTGCGACCAACTGTAAGTGACAGGCAATTCGGGGAAATCGAACCGCCGGCTGCGCTCGCGGGAATAGGCAACGTCCGGCATGAGATCGATCTTGCCTTCCGCGACCTGTTGCAGGCAGGCAGCCCAGGTGCAATGGACGAAGTGCAGCCGCCAATCTTCCTTGTGCGCGATCTCGCCTATCAGTTCGACGAACAGGCCCGCCGGATTGCCATCCGCGTCGGTATAGACTTTGGGCGAATTCTCGTAGATACCGACGTTGATCCGGCGGAAATCCGCGCCGGCGGGATGCGACGCGAGAAGATACCAGCCGAATGCGATCCCGGCACACGCGGCCAGGCCCGCCACGGCATATCGGATGCGTGTGCTCATGCGCTAACGGCCCGGTTATGCCTCGCAGACATGGCAATTTGTCCCTTCCAAAGACGGTTCCCGGCCAGCCTTGCCAGGTGACCCGGCAAATTCCCTGGCCCGGACTCTAAGCTACCGGGAAATGGGGAAAATTTGCAATATCTTGATATTAAAGCCGCACGAACCTTCGAAATCGTGGGCATTCATGATAAAAGGTCAGGCGGTTCGTCGGTTGAATCTCGAAAGCCTTGAGAACTATGGAATCTCCACCCTTTGACAAAGTCATGGACCTGCTCCTCGATACGATCTGCGTGGTCGATACCGATGGACGCTACGTCTATGTGAGTGCCTCGTGCGAAGCCTTGCTGGGTTATGCGCCGGAAGAGCTGATCGGCCGGAACATGATAGAGCTGGTGCATCCGGACGATCGCGAGGAGACGCTGCGTACCGCCGCGACCATCATGGCAGGCCAGCCCGCGACCCATTTCCAGAATCGTTATGTGCGCAAGGATGGCAGCATCGTCGATATCATGTGGTCCGCACGCTGGTCAAAATCCGACGGGCTTCGCCTGGCGGTGGCGCGGGATATCACCGCTCTCAAGCGGGCCGAGAGCATGCGCAACGCATTGTTCGAGATATCGGAAGCGGCACACGCGGCGGACGGGTTGCCGGCCCTGTATCGAGACATCCACACGATCATAGGCAAGCTGCTGCCCGCGGAAAGCTTTTCGGTGGCGCTCCATGACCGCACGACCGACTTGGTCACCTATCCTTATTTCGTGAACCGGCACGAGCCGGCCCCGGAGTCGCAGGCGCTGGGCGGGGATCCGGCGATAGCCGATGTGATCAATTCAGGCAGCGCACTGATGCTGACTCGGCGCGACACCGCGGGCGGCGAGAGCCAGGGTGCCAATTGGCTTGGAGTGCCGCTGACCGGCGCCAACGGCATCATCGGCGCGTTGGTCGTAGAGAGCCATACGGTACAGACTCGCTATTCCGAGGCCGACAAGGATCTGCTGTGCTTCGTGTCCGAACAGGTGGCCGCCGCGATCGAGCGCAAGCAGACCGACATCGCGCTGCGTCACCGAGCAGCACACGATGCGCTAACCGATCTTCCGAACCGCACTCTGTTCTACGATCGCATGGATATGGCGATCAAGCGGGCGCGCCGTGAACGGGAATACGTGGGGCTGCTGTATCTGGATCTTGACGAATTCAAGGACATCAACGACGAATTCGGGCATGCCGTCGGCGATGAAGTCCTGCAAGAGGTGGCGCGGCGGTTGACCGCCTGCGTGCGCGAATCAGATACCGTCGGCCGCATGGGCGGCGACGAGTTCACGATCTTGCTCAACAATATCCGGGATCGGGAGAGTATGGGTATCGTCATTGCCAAGGTGCAAACGGCGATCGGCGCGCCTTTCGCATTGGAGGGGAAGGCCTTGACGATGTCGGTGAGCATCGGCAGTGCCTTCTATCCCGACGACGGCGATGGTAAAGAGCTGCTCATCCATCATGCCGACACCGATATGTATGCGAAGAAGAGGCGCGAGTCGATGGATGCGGAGAAGTCGTGACGGATCGGTTGCCGCGTCTTGCGCCGGGGCAGAGGTCAGATCAGTTTCTCACGATCGAGTGCGTCCAGTAGCGGCCGCAGGTAGGCTTCGTAACGGCGCCATCGCTCGACCGATGTGGCGTAAACGGGTTTGCGAACCTGGGCCCGGCTCGCGGTGGCCACATCCCTCGATGTCTGGTGGAAGTTCAGACAGGCATCGTCCCATTCCAGATTGCAGTAGGCGAGCAGTTGCGCCGTGGTGCCAGCCAGGTCGCTGACGAGCTCTTCATACTTCACATTGAAGATGCGGCCATGGGGCTGAGTGGCATTCCAGTGCTCCATGAGCTGCTGATAGAGCGCCAGATAGGCCGCGAGATCGTCGAAGTCATAACTGAATTCATGGCCTTGATGGAAGTGCTTCGAGTAGCAGGAGACGCAGGTATCGATCGGATTGCGCCACACGAAGACGATGGAGGCACGTGGAAACAGTGCCAGGATCGCGCCAACCAGGGAGATGTTGCCGAGCATCTTGTCGGTGATCCGTGAAGCTTCCGGAGCGCCCTGCCGAAGGGCATCGAGATAGTTGCCGGCGATGGTTTTGAGCCCGTCTTCCCCGCAGGCGGCAAATCTGTCCGGCAGGCTCCAATCGTCGTGTGCGCCCAGTATCGAATGGATGGCGTTGGCCAGAAATCTCACTTCGCCGGCGCCATGGACTCGGGGATGGCTGGCAAGTATCTGTTCGACCAGCGTGGTGCCCGAGCGCGGCATACCCATCACAAATATCGGCGTGATGTCATCGCTTGCGCCGACACTCATGCGTTCGATGGTCGCAGCGTCAAACACGTTGATGACACGCCGAGTGAATTCGCGCTGCGCTTGTCTGTCGAAGCGGATCGTGCCGCGTTTGATCTCGTTGCCTTTGCGCAGATGCGCGA
Organism: uncultured Pseudomonadota bacterium; assembly: GCA_963739695.1. GTDB lineage: Bacteria > Pseudomonadota > Gammaproteobacteria > Natronospirales > CAVUBB01 > CAVUBB01. The sequence continues at coordinate 93,556 of CAVUBB010000005.1, forward strand.
AGGCCCGAGCGTAGTCCTGCAATTCCTCGTATGCCTTGCCGAGCGCGAAATGGGCCTGCAATCGCAGTTGCGGCTGATCCGCGCCCTGCTCGATCCAGCTCTCCAGGCGCGCCAATTCGGGTGAGTCCGCTTGGATATCGCTGATCAGGACCAGATTGGTGAGCGCCTCGATGAAATCCGGACGCAGTTCGAGCGCGTGTTGGTAACTCAGCGCCGCTTGTTCGAGTTGGCCGCGGTCCCCTTGTATGGTGGCCAGGCCGTGCCATGCATCGGCAGACGCAGGGTCAAGATCGAGCGCGCGGCGGAGCGAGCGTTCGGCCTCGGCGAGTTCGCCGATGCTGCGCAAGGCTGTCCCATAGAGAACCTGTGCCGCGGCCAGGTCCGGGCTCGCAGCCACGAGGCGCGCGTATATCCCGACTGCCTCTTCATAGCGTGCGAACGCCTGATAGATCTCGGCGGCGCCACGGCTGGCCGCGAGCGAGCCGGGATCGAGACGAGCGGCGTGGTCGAACGCTGATATGGCATCGCGGTAGCGTCCAGCCGAGCGCAAGGCCACGGCCAGTTGTAGCCAGGCTCTGGTATCGGCCGGGTTGGCACTGACGGCCCGCTCCAGCGAGGCCAGGTCGGGACCCGACATGCTTTGTTTCTCGTCGCGCGCCATGCAAACTACTCTTCGTTGGCTCGCCGGGTTACGGCCGGCCCGGTCCGTGGCCTCTTGCGGCCCGCCTGGGAACTGATGTTAGCAGTTTTCGCGAGCAGGCTGCGGTCGGACCATCCGGTGCGTTGAAGCATAACAAAGCAGCAATGGAGTCTCAGGTATGTCGCAAGAGATCGTGTTCTATACCAACCCGCAATCGCGCGGGCGCATCGTGCGCTGGATGCTCGAAGAGACCGCGCAGCCCTATCGTACCGAGGTCCTGGGTTACGGAACTTCGATGAAGACCGCCGAGTATCTGGCGATCAACCCCATGGGCAAGGTGCCGGCATTGAAGCACGGCGATACAGTCGTGACCGAAGTCGCTGCCATCTGCGCCTATCTCGCCGACGTATTTCCGCAAGCAGGGCTTGCACCGCCGCCGGGAGACCAGACGCGCGGCCCTTATTATCGATGGCTGTTCTTCGCGGCCGGTCCATTGGAGGCCGCAGTGACCAATCATGCCCTCGGCTTCGAGGCGCCGCCGGGCCGTGAGCGCATGCTGGGCTATGGCACATTCGCCGAGGCGCTCGATGCGGTGGAGAGCGCGGTGTCCGCCAACGAATATCTGGCCGGTGGCCGTTTCACCGCCGCCGATCTTTATCTCGCCTCGCACCTCGGTTTCGGGATGCAGTTCGGCACCATCGAAAGCAGGCCCGCATTCGCGGCTTATTGGGAGCGCATGAGTTCGCGATCTGCGGCCGTGAGGGCGCGCGATATGGACGATGCGCTTGTCGAGCACGCATCGGGCTGACTCCGGATGACGCTCCGATTCCGGCCCATGGAGAGCGCACGTCTGCGACTGAGAAATTTCACCGAGGCAGACCTGGAAAACTTTGCTCGATATCGGGCGCAGCCCGCGGTGGCACGTTATCAAAGTTGGACGACATATACGCTCGCCGATGCTCAGGCGCTGTACGCTGATATGGTGGCGAAGCCGTTCGGGCTCGCGGGCGAGTGGTACCAGATCGCGATCGCCGATCGGGTGACAGACTGCCTGCTGGGCGATCTTGCCTTGCACTTTCTGGGACGGATGCAGATCGAGGTGGGTTTCACGCTGGCCTCCGAGAACCAGCGCAAGGGGTACGGACGAGAAGCCATGGGGATGATGATGGGATATGTCTTCTCGACACTCGCCTGTCGGCGTGCCATCGCCATCGTCGATGCAAGAAATCGCGCCGCTATCCAACTGCTTGAAAGCTGCGCCTTCCACCGTCTTGCAGGGGAGCGCATAGCTGCATTCAAAGGCGATACGGTCGCCGAGTTCGTCTTCGAGCGTCTGGCCGATTGAGCCGAGTGGGGAGCCGGACCCACCGGCTGCTCGCGGCATGTGGCAGTTACCGCCCACATCTTCGCCGGCGCGTCGCGTGGAGCAGATGGACGCCGGTAAGCTCGTCGCCTATCGCGGAAATACCGACTATCCAATGATGCCCGACTGTGCCTAAGCTTGGCTCAGGAATCTGTCGTAGCCCTGGCGCAGCAACCTGCGGCGCCGGGGCTACGGCGTTCGGAGGAGCTCATGGCAAGGAGCCCGACCAGGAGCTTTCGTCTGGGCGCTCATCTGGTAGAGCCCGAGCGCGGTGTAGTACGGGGGCCAACCGGCGAGATTCATATCGACGCCAGGGCCATGCACCTGCTCGTGCGTCTGGCCGACAATTCCGGTCAGCTTGTCGAGCGCAAGGAACTGATCGGACAGATATGGGATGGCGCGCCCGGAGGCGATGCTTCACTGACCGCGGCCGTGTCACATCTGCGCCAGGCTCTGGCCGACGACAGAGCCAGCCCGCGCTTCATCGAGACACGCCGCCATAAAGGCTATCGACTGCTGGTCACGCCAGAGCCGGTGGAAAGACGCGCGGATGCCGGCGAGGGCAAGATCGGCAATGCGGTCGTCGATCTGGCGAGGATCTTCCATGTAACCGAGAACCCGGCTCTGGCAGGAGTGGGAAGCTGGCGTCCGCGGCTGACGTCGTTTCTGGTAAACCTCCGCAAACGCAAGCTCGTGCAATGGAGCTTCGCATACCTCGCGGCGGTATGGGCCATCTTGCAGGCCCTGGATCTGGTAGCCGACAGCTACGCATGGCCGCAGCTGGTGATGCGGCTCTCGTTCGAGCTGGCGGCACTGGGATTTGCAGCCATGCTGGTACTTGCCTGGTATCACGGCGAACGTGGCGCTCAGCGCGCCACCGGCATGGAGATCATGATCCTTGCTCTGCTGCTTGGCATCGGCGGCAGTCTGCTGCTGCGTTCAAGCATGCTCAGGGATTCATTGGCGATCGCACGCAATCCGGTTGCCGCAGATGCCGGCGCCTCGAAGGCGAGCGCGGGGGCGGAGGCGCGAGGTCTTGCCAAGACGGTGGTCGCGGTCTTGCCGTTTCGCGAGAGCGGCCCTCGAGGCCGCGATGAGTTCTTGGGCGAGGGCCTGGCCGTGGAGTTGATCGACCGCCTGGCCCGGGTGCGCGGGCTGGCCGCGATGGCGAGCACGTCGTCTTTCTCGTTCGCGGGCGATCAGACCGATATCCCGACGATCGCGAAGAGACTGGGAGCCGGCCTGGTCGTTGCAGGGGAAATCACTGCAGCGGAGACGCGGATCCGGGTCAAGCTCCGCCTGATGGACGCCGCCGGCCGCGAGATCCTCGTGCAAAGCTACGATCGCGGGCGCGGCGATATCCTTGCTCTCCAATCCGAGATCACGACAGATGTCGTCAACGGTCTGCGCCCGCAGCTGGGCGACGTAACCGTCGAACTCGATGAACCGGCGGGCATGACGACGAATAACGAAGCCTATCTGGCCTACCTTCGCGCGCAGCATTATATGGCAGGAACGAGCGAGGCCGATCTTCGCCAAGGCCTTATCTTTCTGCTCAAGGCAGTGGCTCTGGACCCGAAGTTCGCCCATGCCTATGAACGTCTCGCGGTGGCATATCGGGCGATGGCCGAGTCGAGCCGCGACAACGCACATGCCACCGAGCTCGAATTGCTTTCCCTGCGGATGGCCAAGCAGGCGCTGTCACTCGACAGCAAGCTGGCGGAAGCCTACCTCATCAATGGTGCCGGCGACGGGGACCGCAATATGGAGAAGTCTCATCAATGGCAGACGCTTGCCGAGATCTACGCCCATACCATAGATATGGAGCCCAACAATCAGTCACTTCGGCTCTGGCACGCCGCGTTCTTGCGCGATATCGGCTATCTGAACGAGGCGACATGGGAGGCTGCAGTCGCCGCCCGTCTCGATCCGTTGAATCCCGTCGTCAATCACGAACTGGGCTGGGCGTACTACACGCTCGGGCAAACCGTGCCGGCACGCCAGCATGCCCTGTATTCCATGGGTCAGCGCGCGGGCGACCATTATCTCCTCGCTGCCAGGATCGAGATGGAGAAGAAGGATTACGATGCGGCACGCACGCTTCTCGCTGCCGCTGTGGACAGTGGCAGCGAGAAGGCCGGATGGATGCAGGTCACGCTCGACGCGATGGTATGGCCGGTACGCAAGCGGGCAACTCTGGAGCAACTGGATGCGGCGCTGGCGGCCAGATCCGGCCGGATAGACCCGTTCACTGCGTTCTGCAGTTATGCCTATCTTGGCGAACCGGAGCGGGCTGTGGCCGCACTTCGCCAAGCGCTTGACCCGGGTTATCAGGGCGCGCCCGAATATTTCCAGATGTGGGCCCCGGCATTCTCGAGCGTGCGTGCGACCAGAGCCTTCCACGACCTCGTGGAACAGATTGGGCTGGCGGAGTATTGGCGGAGCCATGGCTGGCCGGATTACTGCAAGCCGGACGGCGGTGATTTTCGTTGCTTTTGACTCGGTCCAGACCGGCACGGAGATGTGCATAAAAAAAGCAGAAGCCGTCCTTGGGGGGGAGACGGCTTCTGCCACTGTGTGCACCCGAGACTACTTGCGCAGTATCCGGAAGGGTTCCGGATGGGTGCTTCGCTTCCTTGCGAATACCGATTTGCCGGACTTGCCGGATGGTCCAGCGTGCCGCGGGGATCCTTCCCCGAACCCGGCCCTCTCACTGCCGCAAGGGCTGGGTTGCTACGGCACGCTTTCCCAATCGGAAGCCTGCGCGAGTGATACTCCTCTTCTCCTGTGCATGCGGCAATCCGTAGTTCTACGTAGCCTCAGCCGTGCAGGCGCTTGATGCCGAGTGCGCGCAACATGTAGCGCTCGTAGAAAGGTTCCGTCTTGCCCGAGCGCATCTTGCGCAGGAAATATTTCTCGAATCCGACTTTCGCCCAATGGACCCAGCGTCCGCCCTTGGTCCAGGTCACGTTGCGCGGCGGGATCTGCGGCATGGCCACGAAGGCGAAGCCTCTGTCGCCCATGTCGGCAAGGCAGATGGCGTTCCAGGTCGCGGTGGCCTCGGCTTTCTCGTTCGCGAGTTCCGCGCGGATGTTTTCTGCTATGGCGCCGACCATGGACTCGATCATGTATCCGGTCTTGGGTGCACCCGTCGGTACCGGCGTTGCTTCCACCGGCGGGATCGCCACGCACACGCCGGCCGAGAAGATATTCGGATATTTCGGGTTGCGCTGGTTCTGGTCGATGGTGACGAAGCCCTTGGGATTGCACATGTCGGTCACGTTGGCCACCGCGGTCACGCCGGCGAAGGACGGCAGCAGCATGCTGAAGCTCATGGGCACTTCCTGTTTGCCGGCCACCGAACCGTCGCGTCCGTGTTCGTCGATATGGATGCGGTCCTTCTCGATGCCGGCGACCGAAGCATTGGTGACCCAGCGGATATCGTGTTCGCGCAGGGCGGATTCGAGCAGGCCGAGCGAATCGCCGACCCCGGCCAGGCCCAGGTGGCCTATATAGGGTTCGCTGGTCACGAAGGTCATCGGCGCCTTGTGACGCAGGCGGCGTCTGCGCAGCTCGTGATCCAGGATCAGCGCGAACTCGTAGGCGGGGCCGAAGCAGCTGGCACCCTGGACTGCGCCGATCACGACCGGCCCCGGGTTCTCCAGAAACTGCTGATAGCGCGCATAGGCGCTTTCGGCATGCGACAGTGTACAGATGGATTCTGTGAAGCCGCTGGCCGGGCCCAGGCCGGGCACTGTCTCGAAGGCCAGTCGCGGCCCTGTGGTGATCACCAGATAGTCGTAGCCGATCTCTTCGCCGTTTGCGAGCTTGAGCCGATTGCCGGAGGCGTCGATCTCGGTGACCGCATGACCTTTGAAACCGATCCCGCGGCGGGCCACGGTGGCGCCCAGCGGGATGGTGGTCTGGGCGCGGTTGCGCGTGCCCACTGCCACCCAGGGGTTGGATGGCGTGAACTCGAAGACCTCCTGGGCATTGATCAGGGTGACCTGATGTTCCTTGGGCAGGGTACTGCGCAGCTCGTATGCGGCGGGGAGGCCGGCGATGCCTGCCCCCATAACAACTATATGTGCCATGTCATCACTCCTTCGGACACGGGCTTGCGCGCCCATTACGGACCATGTGCATGCTCAGGTATAAGGCACAGGCCGGCCGCTGAGGATTCGGAAAAGTACGTAGCCGCGGATTTGAGGTCTTGATGAATATCAAGGACTGAGCGTCGCCCATGCTCAAAAATCACGCCAGGATTTCACAACTGGAGTGATCAGGCATGGACACGAACAAGCGACTCTGGCTGACCCTGGCCGCGGTCTTCATCGCCTCGTTCGCGGCCCTGGGTTTCATGGGCCGTGAGATCTATCTCTCGGCACCGCCGGTGCCCAGGATCGTGATGATGGCCGACGGCCAGAAGGTTTTCACCGGCGCCGAGATCGAGCGCGGACGCAACGTCTGGCAGTCGATGGGCGGGCAGGAAGTCGGTTCGATCTGGGGGCACGGCGCCTACGTCGCGCCGGACTGGTCCGCCGACTGGCTGCACCGCGAGGCGACCGGACTACTCGATCTGTGGGCACAGCGTGACTACGCCAAGCCCTTCGCGCAGTTGGGTGTCGAAGCTCAGGGTGCGCTCCAAGCGCGCCTGCGTGCCGATCTGCGCAAGAACACTTTCGATCCGGCATCCGGCGTGGTCACGGTCTCACCCGACCGTGCCGCGGTCGATGCCGGTCTGCGCAACTATTACAGCGATCTGTTCGGCGACGCGCAGAAGCTGCAGACACTGCGCGAGGATTACGCCATACCTGCCGATGCGGTGCCGGATGCAGCGCGGCGGCACGATCTGGGCGCATTCTTCTTCTGGACCGCATGGGCCGCAGTCACCGACCGCCCGGGGAGCGATTCCACCTATACCAACAACTGGCCGGCCGATGCGCTGGTGGGGAATACGCCGACGGCGCCGACTTTCCTGTGGACCGTCATCAGTATCGTGGTGCTGCTCGCGGGCATCGGCGCACTGGCCTGGCACTATGCCGTCAACCACGGTCGCGAACCGGTGCCCCAACCGCCCGGCGACGATCCGCTGCTCACGGTCAAGCCGACGCCTTCGATGAAAGCGACGGCGAAGTATTTCTGGACGGTGATCGGCCTGCTGGCGCTGCAGATCCTGCTCGGTGCGATCACCGCGCACTATGCGGTGGAGGGCGAGGGCTTCTATGGCTTCCCGCTGGCCAAGTATCTTCCCTATGCGGTCACGCGGACCTGGCATACGCAGCTCGCGGTGTTCTGGATCGCCACTGCGTGGCTGGCCACGGGCCTTTATATAGCGCCTGCAGTCTCCGGGCACGAGCCGCGCTTCCAGCGTCTGGGCGTCAATTTCCTCTGGGTGTGCCTGGTCGTCATCGTGGTGGGTTCGATGGCCGGAGAGTGGTTCTCGATCCAGCAGCGCATGGGTCTGGTGACGAGCTTCTGGTTCGGTACCCAGGGCTATGAATACGTGGACCTCGGCCGCTTCTGGCAGATATTTTTGTTCATCGGCCTGATGCTGTGGCTGGTACTGGTCGGCCGTGCGCTCTGGCCCGCGTTGCGCCGGCGCGACGAGCAGCGGCCGCTGATGCTGATCCTGTTCCTGTCCACGGTGGCGATCGGTCTGTTCTACGGTGCCGGCCTGCTGTATGGGCGGCACACCTCGCTGGCGATGGTGGAGTACTGGCGCTGGTGGGTGGTGCACCTGTGGGTGGAAGGCTTCTTCGAAGTGTTTGCCACCACGGTCATCGCCTTCCTGTTCGTGCGCCTGGGCCTGCTGCGGGTAAGCACGGCGACCACGGCGGTGATCTTTTCCACTGTAGTGTTCATGACCGGCGGCATCCTCGGCACTTTCCATCACCTCTACTGGACCGGCACGCCAACGGGGGTACTGGCCCTGGGCGCGAGTTTCTCCGCGCTCGAGATCGTGCCGCTGGTGCTGGTGGGCTTCGAGGCGTACGAGAACTACAAACTTTCGCGCGCACGCAGCTGGGTGGCGGCCTACCGCTGGCCGATCATGTTCTTCATTGCAGTCAGCTTCTGGAACCTGGTCGGTGCGGGCCTGTTCGGCTTCCTCATCAACCCGCCGCTGGCGCTCTATTACATGCAGGGGCTGAACACGACCGCCATGCACGGACACAGTGCCTTGTTCGGCGTCTACGGCATGCTGGGCATCGGCCTGATGCTGTTCTGCCTGCGTGGTCTGCGCCCGCGCGATGTCTGGGACGAACGCCCGCTCAAACTCGGCTTCTGGTCGTTGAATGTGGGTCTCGGTGCGATGGTGGTGTTCTCGCTGGCGCCAGTAGGGATCGCGCAGACCTGGGCGAGCGTCAGCCACGGCTTCTGGTATGCGCGTTCCGCCGAGTTCCTGCATCAGCCGATCATGCAGACATTGGTGTGGATGCGTGTGCCGGGCGATGTGATCTTCGCCGTCGGCGTACTCAGTCTGGCCTGGTTCGTCCTGCGCCTGTGGTGGCCGCGCAAGAGAGCGCTGCCCAGAGGCGTGCCGGCGCAAGCCGGAGCGCGTTCTCGCCTTCGCGACTAGGTAGAGGGCGTGATCGTGGCGTTACGGCTGGGTCGTTCTCGCGACCCAGCCATTCTCATTTGAGGTGGACCGCGCAAGAGCGCAGTTCCACCGAGTTGATGCACCTCAAGCGGATGGGTATCCGGCCCAGGAAACGGGGTCCATACGAACGCTTTGGCTTGACCCATGTCAAAGCGCGGGACCTGGACCAGGTCCAGAATGCACTCCAGTCATGGAAGGCTCTGTTTTTAGGAAGATTATTTAATTCATTTGGATTACATGCCCCCCTCATTAAAGAGGTAAGGAGGTCTCACATGCAACTGGACAAGAATTGGGGGACTCGCGGTGCGGGACCCCGTCCCTTCAAGACAGCCCTGATGCTGCTCGCCGCGGGTGTGCTCTCCCTGAGCGGGATCAACTCTGCCTTTGCCGTGCCGAGTTTCGCACGCCAGACCGGCTTGAGTTGTGACACCTGTCATACGGTCTTTCCGGCGCTGACTCCGTTCGGCCGGAATTTCAAGCTCAACGGTTACACGATGACCGTCAACCCGCAGGTGAAGAGCGGCGACAAGCAGGAGCCGGCCCTGTCCATCAACAGCCAGCTCCCGCTGTCGGTCATGGTCCAGACCTCGCTTTCGGCCACCGCCAAGGCGACGCCGGGCCAGCAGAACCCCGATGTGGCTCTGCCCGACCAGTTCAGCATGTTCTTCGCAGGCGAGATCACGCAGCATTTCGGTGCTTTCGTGCAGATGACCTATGCTCAGGCGGATGGCGGGTTCGGCTTCGATCTGGCCGACATGCGCTATGCCAACCACACCACCATCGGCGGTCAGGACACGACTTACGGATTCACCGTGAACAACGGTCCTACCATCGAAGATCTGTGGAACAGTACACCGGCCTGGGGTTATCCGTTCGTCGCATCCGAGTATGTGCCGACTCCGGCCGCGGGTCCGTTCATCGCCAGTGACGCGATGCAGACCAACTCGGCGGGTGTGGGCGTGTATGCCAAGCGCGGCGATCTTTACGGCGCGGTGACCTTCTATCGTTCCGCGAACCAGGGCGTCGACCCGGGCACGCGCGATATGGCGCTCGACCAGACTGCTCCCTACGCACGCTTTGCCTGGAGCCAGGATGAGGCCGATCACAGCCTCGAGTTCGGCGTGTTCTATCTGAACGCCAACTTCCGTCCCGATGGTTCGGTCGCCGCCGCGGACAAGTACCGCGACGTCGGTATCGACGGCCAGTACCAGCTGTTCTCGGGTGATAACCTCTACGAGGTCCACGGCAGCTACATCCAGGAGAAGACTGACTGGATAGCCACGCCGGCTTCCAACGCTTCGGACACGACCAAGTACCTGGCACTCAACGGTGACTGGTACTACCAGCGTCGCTACGGCGTGACCGTGGGTTACTTCAACACCTCCGGCGACACCGACTGCCTGATCTACAACGGCAACCCGTCCTGCACGGGTGCGGCTACGGAGATCGATGGCAGCGCCAATGGCAGCCCGAACAGCACCGGTTACATGGCCGAGTTCGACTATCTGCCGGCGATGAACGTGAAACTGGCCGCCCAGTTCACCTTCTATTCGAAGTTCAACGGCGGTGACAGCAACTATGACGGTGCGGGCCGCAGCGCATCCGACAACGATACGGTGTTCCTGAACGCCTGGTTCGCGTTCTGATCCATGGCCAGTCCGGTGGCGGCAATCGCCGCCACCGGGTGCATGACGCAGCCCGGCTTGGCTTGTCGCCTCGCCGGGCTTTGCGTATCTTTGGGGCCCATCCGTCACGCCTTACCGGAGTACCCGAGATGCGCTGGGCCTTCCTTGCTGCTGCCAGTTTGCTCATCAGTCTGCCCGTGTCTGCCGCGGTGCCGCCCGACGGTGCCACGACGGCACCCCTGCCGGCGCCGGGCGCATCCGCCACGGCCACAGTGCCGGAGCCGGCGCCGCCCGCTTTGAGCGGGCCCGAGGTCTATCACCAGACCTGTGTCGCCTGTCATGGCGAAGACGGGCGCGGAGTGGTCGCGGGAACTCCGGATCTCACCCGGCAGGGTGGGGTTTTGAGCAAGCCCGACGCGACGTTGATCAAGCACATCGCGCAGGGTTTCCAGAATCCGGGATCGCCCCTGGCCATGCCTGCACGCGGCGGCAATCCCGCCCTGACCGATGCCGAGATCGCCGAAGTGGTTGCCTACCTGCATACGGCGTTCGGCCCGCAAGCGTCCGCTGCTGCGGCGACGCCTGCCGGCGCAGCCGTCACTCAGCCGGCTTCGGGGCCTTCCGGGCGGTGATGCCTCAGTCGGCGTAGACCAGTTCCTGCAGACGGCCGGCATCGGCCACCGCGATCACGCTGCCGGTCACCTCGATGATCCCTGCGTGTTCGAGATTGTGAAAGACCCGCGAGAGCGTCTCCGGTTGGATCGACAGACGCGCGGCGATGGTCTTTTTCGGTGCCGCCAGTTCGATCGTGACCGGCCCGGCCTGTTCTTCCGGGATCTGACGCAATAGATAATTGACTACGCGCAGGGTCGAGTTCTGCAGCGCCAGGGCGTCGATCTCGTTGAGGCGATGGCGCAGGCGCATGCTGAGCTGACCCAGCAGGCGGAAGCACACGTCCACGGAATCGCGCAGCATGTCGATGAATGGCTGCATCTCCACCGCGGCAAGTGTAGTCGGCGCGAGTGCGCTCGCGTTGACCGGATAGTTGCGCCGGTCCATGAACATGACGGCTTCGGCGAAACTGTGTCCGGGTTCGATCAGGTCGATGATCTTCTCGTTGCCACTGGGCGAGAGACGGTAGAGCTTGATCTGTCCGCTGATCACGATATAGAAGCAGCGCGCCGGCTCGCCGTGCTGGAACAGGTGTTGCTCCGCTTCCAGGCTGACGCTACGGATACCGCGCCTGATGCGCGCGAACTCCTCCGGCTTCAGCGCTGCGAGCAGCGGATGTTGCAGCAGTTCGCTGTCTGCGGGCAGGTGTTCGCCCATCTTCAAGTCTCCTCTGGTCACGTCTGCATCGCGCGCAAAGGCACATTCTAGGCGTGCCTCGGATTTGATGGAAATCAAGGACTGGCCGGGCCGGCGGCTGCATGCTTGTGCCATCGGATCGTGAGGTGGGATAGACATGGAACGAGTACGCAGATTTCTCGAAACCGGGCATATGCGCTGCGAGCAGCTGTTGAGCGCCGCCGCCGCGGCCGCCCGGGCAGGCGAGTGGAACAAGGCGCGCGATGCCTTCGATGCCTTCGTGGAGGACCTGGAGGCGCATCTTGCCATGGAGGAAGATGTGCTGTTTCCGCGGCTCAGTCACGACCCTGTCCTCGCGCCGCTGATCAAGCGCTGCCGCCTCGAGCATGCCGAGTTGCGTGATGACCTGGCCCAGGTGAGTTTCTTGTTCACGCGCGATCGCATCGCGGCCCTGCCGGACATGATAGGCGAGCTGACGCGGTTTATTGCGGCGCACAATGAGCGCGAGGAAGGCCTCGCACGCGGACCAGGGGTAGGCAGGGCCGGATAAAAGGTATTCACATAACTTGCCAGGCGCCCATCCGCCGTCTATTATGTGCCCACGATAAAGGCAAACCCGTTGAAAGGCGGGGGCGCAAAATTACCGGTCTAAGGGGTGCAGACTCTATGACAGCGGGATTGCCGAAGCTGCCGACTTGTATTTCCGGCTCCCCCCCCCTGCCGGACTTGCCCGAAGGCATCTCGATCCCCCCCTCCCGCTGTCACGGTTTGCACCCTTTTTCTATTCCCCGTCCGCGACTTTCGTGAGTGCGGCGCGCGGGTTGCCCCGAAGCGCCTTTCCGGCTCGTCGCTTGACGCGTGCGCAGCATCCGAAGACCATCATGGGACTTCGGGCGCAGGCGGTCAGGGGTACGGCGGCCTGAAACCGGGAGGCGCGGATGTCCAATAGCTGCAAAGTCTTCGCGCCGACGCAGTCGCCGGTCCAGCTTCGGCTGGCCGGTCTTACGGCCGGCATGGCTGTCGCGGCTGCGATCGGCCAGATCCTGTATCTGGACCACATGCCACCCCTCGGGGCCTGGGTCTTGCTGCCTGGCTGGGCGTTGATGCTGCTCTTCCTTTGTACCGAGTCGTTCACGGTGGAACTGCCGGTCGGCAGCAGCGCGGTCACCGTCTCGCTGAGCGAGATCCCCATGGTTTTCGGGCTCGCTTTCGTCTCTCCCATCACGCTGGTCATGGCGCGGGTCGCGGGCGGGGGTATCGCCTGGGCCTTGCGCCGGCGTACCTTCGGCTGGGCATTCGTGTTCAATCTCGCTCTGTTCTGGCTCGAGGCGGTGGTTCTGGTCGCGGTGTACCGCTTCATCCTCGGCAACAACGATCCGCGCCTGGCGCTCGGTCTCGAAGCCGTATTCGCGGCGACCCTGATCGCTTCGCAGCTTTCGCTCGCGCTGAGCCTGATCGGCCTTACGGTTGCCGGCGAGCAGGTGCGCGTGCGCCTGCGCGATTGGGCGTACCTCACTACCCAGCTCGTGACCGTAGTCAGTACGGCGCTGGCCACGCTGGGGCTGGTGGCGACTCAAGTACAGATAGAATCCAGCGGCCTGCTCCTGGTGCTGGCCGGCGTGCTGTTCCTGGCGCTGCGCGAATACGGCGCCAGCCGGATGCGCAAGGAAGGCTTCCTGCGTCTGCGTTCGTTCACGCGCGCGCTGCGCGGCGGTGTCAGCGAGGCCGACCTCGAACGCCTGTTGCAGGAAGTGCGCACGACGTTCCAGGCGCGCAGGGCCGAGATCACCCTGTTCGAGACCGAGCATGGCCACCAGTTCACGCGGCTGATCATGGATTCGACCGGAAGACTGCACAAGACGGCCAACGAAGGCGATCACAAGGGCGCGCTGAGCCGCCTGAATCTGGCCCGCCTGAGCGAAGCGCGTCTGGCGAAGGCGGGTGACCTGGCGGCCGCCGGGGAACGGCCCTGGCTTGCGGGCATGCGTGAGGCTATCGCTGCGCCGTTGCGTGCGGGCGGGCGCGAGATCGGCGTGCTCATCGCCTATGACCACCGCAATCCCGAACGGGGCTTCGTGGAACTCGACCGCCAGCGTTTCGATATCTTCACCGGCTTTCTCGGCCCCGCGCTGCAGAGCGCCCAACTGGGCAAGCGCCTGCGCCTGGAGATCATCCAGCGCGACTATCAATCACTGCACGATCCCGAGACCCAGCTGCCCAACCAGGAGATGCTCATGCGCCGCCTCGGCGAGAGCATCACCAACGCCGACCGCGACAAGGATTCCGTGGGCCTGGTCGTGCTCGAGATCGACGATCTGGCCGACGCGCTTGGCGGGCTCGGTCGTGATGGCGCCGCCGGTCTGCTGAACGAGACGGTCGCGCGGCTGCAGGCGGTCGCCGGCCAGGGGCTGGGGCTCTATCGTATCCGCTTCGATCGCTTTGCCGCCCTGATCCCGGGGGCGGTGCAGGTGCAGATGGAAGAGCTCACGCGCGCGCTGCTGATGGCGCTGACTCCGGTGATAACTGTGGGTGGGGCGACGGTCGGGCTGGCGGGACGCGCAGGTATCGCGATCTTTCCCAACGGCGGCCTGCAGCCGAAGGCTCTGCTGGAACATGCCGAGATCGCACTCGATCACGGCCGCCGCCATCGCCAACCCGTGGTCGTCTACGACCCCGAACAGAGTCTCGGCCGCCACCGCTACGTGCAGGTGGTCGGGGAACTGCAGCGTGCCATCGCGGAAGATCAACTGGTGCTTTATTACCAGCCCTGGGTGAGTCTGAACGACGGACGTGTGCGCGGATTGGAAGCCCTGGTGCGTTGGGACCACCCGCGCCTGGGGCTGCTCACGCCCGATATGTTCGTGCCTCTCGCCGAGCGTGCCGGTATCGTACGCCTGCTCACACGCTGGGTGCTGGGTAAACTGTTTGATCAGCATCGGGCCCTGGAGCGGGCAGGGCACAGCCTGAGTCTTTCGATCAACCTCTCGGCTGCGGACCTCAAGGACAAGGGCCTGGCCGACTATCTGCGGTCCGCGGCCACCGTGGTCGGCACCGATCCCGGCGCGATCGTGCTCGAATTCAGAGAGTCCGCCATCCCGCCCGAGCGCGATGCGGCAGCGCTCGCCCTGGGCCGCCTGAGCGCCGCGGGCTTTCGTATCGCGCTGGATAATTTCGGTGCCGGATTTTCCTCGCTTGCAGTGCTCAAGGAACTGCCCATCGACATGATAAAAATCGATCAGGCGTTCGTCGATCAAGTGGTCACCAACGCTCGCGATGGGGCCGTAGCCCGTTCCATCGCGCAACTGGCGCACAACCTGGGGGCCGTGGTGCTCGGCCACGGAGTGGAGACCTGGCAGCAATGGGCATGGCTCAAAGGGCTGGGCTACGACCACGTCCAGGGTTATCTGGTCGCGCGCCCCATGCCCGGCCACGAGTTGCTGCAGCGGATCGACACGCTCGATGTCGAACCGCCTGACGATGCGGCACCGGAAGCGGCGGCCCCCTCCGGCGCCTGATCCGCCTCAGCTGCGCCAGTCCGAACCCGCCTTGCCGGCGGGTTTTTCATGTCGGATGCCGGGCCGGGCCGGGCTTTGCGTCGCGGAGCCGGGAAGGCGGAGCAGCAAAGTGACCGCAGGCGCGGCTGCGGATCAAATCCTCGTCGCTTGGTGGCGCGGCAACAAAAAAGGCCCGCCCCGGTTGAAGGCAGGCCTTATCTCGCAGCTGGTCGGGGTGAGAGGGTGAGGTATGACCGGGATGCCGGTGGCATCCCGCAGCATGCCGAACGCCCGGTCCAGGATGGGGCCGGGCCGGGCTTTGCGTCGCGGAGCCGGGAAGGCGGAGCAGCAAAGTGACCGCAGGCGCGGCGGCGGATCAAATCCTCGTCGCTTGGTGGCGCGGCAACAAAAAAGGCCCGCCCCGGTTGAAGGCAGGCCTTATCTCGCAGCTGGTCGGGGTGAGAGGGTGAGGTATGACCGGGATGCCGGTGGCATCCCGCAGCATGCCGAACGCCCGGTCCAGGATGGGACCGGGCCGGGCTTTGCGTCGCGGAGCCGGGAAGGCGGAGCAGCAAAGTGACCGCAGGCGCGGCTGCGGATCAAATCCTCGTCGCTTGGTGGCGCGGCAACAAAAAAGGCCCGCCCCGGTTGAAGGCAGGCCTTATCTCGCAGCTGGTCGGGGTGAGAGGATTTGAACCTCCGGCCCCTACGTCCCGAACGTAGTGCTCTACCAGGCTGAGCTACACCCCGAAAGCGCGCCGGCCGGCGCGCGAGAAGCGGCATACTATAAGCCAAGCGCTAGACTGATTCAATTCGCCCCTGCACTCCGGCTGCTCCAGGCCGGGCCGGCCGCTTGGGGCTCTTGCGGCCACCTCCCATCCTGCGCTCCATCCCGCCCCGGTCTGTGCTGCCGGCCGGCTCCGTATCAATACGGTGTTCGGTACAAATACGGACGAGTTCGCCGGTCCCTTTTCGCAATACTCGTTGGCAAGTCGGGGAAACGTTATGACGCATTCCCGGCTGGATTTGGGACGACCGCGGGTCCAGGGCATTTATGCATTCGACGGATGTCGCGGGATTGCGATGCTAATACGGGAGTAAGTGGAATGAGAACTCTACTTGTCAGCTTCATCAAGGAAGAATCCGGCGCCACCATGGTCGAGTATGCGGTTCTGG
This sequence comes from uncultured Pseudomonadota bacterium, assembly GCA_963739695.1. Taxonomy (GTDB): domain Bacteria; phylum Pseudomonadota; class Gammaproteobacteria; order Natronospirales; family CAVUBB01; genus CAVUBB01. Next base: position 109,763 of record CAVUBB010000005.1, read on the forward strand.
TGGCCCTGATTGCCGTGGCGGTGATCGTCACGGTCGGCCTGCTCGGTACGCAGATCAACACCCTGTTCGAACGCATCAGACAGTGTCTGATAGATCCGAACTCGGCGGCCTGCACCGGCGCTGGCGGCTAAAGTCGACGCTGGCGTCCACGGGCGGGCTTCCCGCTCGTGGATGCCGCCGCTGACAGACAACTTTCGATGAGCGTACTCGCTGCCATCTTGCCCCACATCCCGGCTGCACCGGCACCGTCTGTGGTGGTCATCCTCGCTCTGGTACTCATACCTGCCATGGCGAGCGATGTGCATGCACATCGAATTCCCAACCTACTCAGTTTCGGTGGCTGGCTCGCAGGCATAGGCCTGCACGCCTGGCTCGCCGGAATTCCCGGTATCGCCGACAGCCTCACCGGACTGGGCTTGCTCTTGTTGATCACGTTCCCGTTCTTCGCACTGGGCTGGATGGGCGCCGGAGACGTGAAATTGATCGCCGCCGTGGGCGCGATCGTGGGTGCCGACGCGGCTTTGTGGTCGCTGGGCGGTATCGTTATCACCGGATTCATCGTTGCGCTGCTTGCCGCCGCCTGGCGCGGCTCCGGAGCCGGCGCATTACTCAGAAATATCGCAGATCTGGTCGGCGCGAGCATCGTCGCTCGGCGCCCTCTGGCTGTGGATGTCACGCGGCGCGAAACGATCGTCCTGCCTTACGGCGTGGCGATCGGGTTCGGCGCATGCGCGAGTCTGGTCCTCGCAGCGATCCTGCGCGGATAGGTTGGCGCCGCCGGCGCCTCATGGGGTGCGGCCCATTACCGCGCACGTTGGCAATGAAGCTTTAGCGCGGATGCGATGCAAGACATACGTCCGCTTGCGAGGGAGGAAAGACCATGCAATCCAGAGCTTTGATCATGTTGGCAGTGGCCCTTGTGATGGGCGTGTTGGCGGTCTTTCTCGTCAACTCGATGCTCAAGCAGCAGGTAGTCCAGCAGGCGGAGATGAAACCGCTGAAGGTCTCGCACGTGGTGGTGGCCGCTGCCGATATCAATATCGGCGATACGGTCGATGCCTCGGTACTCAAGACCGCCGAATGGCCTGACGAGTCAATCCCGGCAGGCGCGTTTGCGAGCGTGGACGAGGTGATCGGCCCGAAGCCGAGCATCGCACTGCGCGAGATCCATCGCGGCGAGGCGGTGTTGCCCTACAAGATATCGGCGCACGGCGCTCGGGGCGGCATGACCGCAAAGATCCCCGAGTCCATGCGTGCGATCACCATCCCGGTAAATGAAGTGAAAGGTGTGGCGGGCTTCGTACTCCCCGGCGATCACGTCGATGTGCTGCATACGACGACGGTCGGGCGCAAGGATAACAAGCCGGTCACGCGCACCTTGCTTGAGGACGCACTGGTTCTTGGTGTTGATCAGGTCAGCTCCGACAAGGAAGAGAAGCCGCGGGTAGTCAACGCGGTAACGCTGCTGGTGAAACCAGACGAAGGGCAGAAGCTGACGCTGGCACAGCATGTCGGCGAACTCTCGCTGCTGCTGCGCAACGATACCGACAAGAGCGTGGAGCGGCCGGACGTGGCGTCACTTTCCGCGCTGTGGTCCGTCGCCGGTGAGGAGCATGCCGCGCCGACACGCAAGGCGGGCACTTCCAGCGCACGTGTCGTCGAGGTCATCCGCGGTCTGAGTATAGACAGGGAAGGCGTCAAGGATGCCAAGCCGACGTCCGCGGCGACGACGCCCGAAGCCAAGAAGGCCGGTAACGGGATCTAACAGGAAGCAGGAGACACGATCATGGACAGTTCAAGAATCGCAACAAGGAATCCGATACGCCTGCTGACGGCGTTCGCGGTGTCCATGCTGCTTGCGGTCGCGTTCCTGCCGCAGGCTGGGGCGGATGTCGTCCGCCTCGGTCTTTCCGGTGGCATGAATTCGCAAGAGCTGGATCTCGCGGTGGGCAAGTCGGATATGGTGGTCTCACCGCAGCGGCTCAAGCAGGTCGTCGTGGGTGATCCGAACATCGCCGACGTCCGCCTGATCTCGTCCACCCAGGTACTCATCCTGGGCAAGGCGCCAGGGGTGACCAACCTGGCATTCAGAAATTCCAGCGAGCAGATCATCGCCCTGATGGATGTGGTGGTGGGCTATGACATCACAGCACTCAAGAGCAAGCTGCACGAAGTCCTGCCGCAGGAGACGGCGCTCGAAGTGCGCAGCGCCAACGACTCGGTGATGCTGTCGGGAGAAGTCTCGAGCACCCTTGCGATGGACACGGCGCTGGCCGTGGCCAACAGCTTCGCGCCGAAGGGCAAGGTGCTCAACCTCATGCAGATCGGTGGCGGCCAGCAGGTCATGCTGGAAGTGCATGTGGCCGAGATCTCGCGGACATCGCTCAAGAACCTCGGCGTCGAGACCAATATCACCGGCACCTCGGGCAGCGAGATCAATTTCGGTCTTATCACCGGCAACCCGTTGAGCAACGCGTTCGGCTCCGGCTTCTCGCTCACCGAGACCGGTATCTTCGATTCCTTGCAACTCAAGCTTGCGGCCCTGGAACGCCAGGGTCTGGCGCACACGCTGGCGGAGCCGAATATCGTGGCGCTATCCGGCCAGGAAGCGAGCTTTCTTGCGGGCGGCGAGTTCCCGGTGCCGACAGTGCAGTCGGGAAGCGTGGCCGGTGCGGTGACAGTCACCTTCAAGGAATTCGGTGTCGGACTCAAATTCACGCCGACCGTGCTCAGCAGCGAGAAGATCAATCTGAAGCTCAATACCGAAGTCTCGGCGATCGACTCCAACACCGGTACGACGGTACTCGGCACGGCCGTCCCCGGCGTGACCACCCGGCGTGCGGGAACGACTATCGAGATGGGTGACGGTCAGAGCTTCGCGATCGCGGGCCTGTTGCAGAACGATATCACCAATGTCGTGAACAAGTTCCCCGGCCTGGGCGATATACCGATCCTCGGTGCGCTGTTCCGCAGTACCGATTTCCAGCGCAAGGAGACTGAACTGGTGATCGTGGTTACGCCGCGTCTGGTCGCGCCGACAGCGCGCGGGACGCTCGGTCTGCCCACCGACGGGTTCGTACCGCCGAACGGCTTCGACCAGTACCTGATGGGCCGACTCGAGGGCAAGCCGCCCAAGGGTCAGGCGGATGCCAAGGAACCCGCCAAGACGGCGGGCGGCGTGGATGGCGAGTACGGACACAAGTTGTGAGGTGATGTCATGAAAACCCTGAATCTGATCATCCTCCTCGCCGGTGCGCTGGTGATAACCGGTTGCGCCACGGGGCCCCACCTGCGGGATGGCTTCGGCAATACCCTGCAGACCGATATCGCCAAACAGGTCATCGATCCGATGGCCGGTCAGAGTGTAAGCGCGAAAGCCGGCACGCTGGACGGACAGAAGGCCGCGGCCGCGCTCGATCGCTATCGCAAGGATTCGGGCAAGACCGATACTGGCCGCATCGTCACCGATGTCGGCTCGGGCACTTCGGGCGGTTGAGGTGAACCATGTCGTCGAGAGCGCGATTCATCAACCAACGGCCTGACCAGCGCGGTGCGATCCTGGTCATGATGGTCATCCTGCTGGTCGTTCTGATCGGCATGACGGCCCTCGCACTGGATGTCGGCCGCCTGATGGTGTTGAGAACCGAGATGCAGAACGCCGCCGACGCCGCCGCGCTCGCCGGGGCTGTCGAACTCGACGGCCAGGGCGGCGCGCGCGCGCGTGCCGAGGCGGCTGCCCGCTCGTTGTTGCAGCATCAGGCGCATTTCGCCCGTCAGACCGATCTTCTAAACGAAGGTGCCACGATCGAGTTCTTTTGCGCGATCAACGCGAAATACGATCCAGCTGATCTCAATGGCGTCTGCCACAACGGCTACGGTGCGGATGGGAAGTCTCCGGCGACGACCGATGCGGAGACGCACTACATCCGCGTCACGCTGGGTGATGGGAGCTCCGAGAATCCGCGCTATTCGGTCGAACTCTACTTCCTGCCGGTGCTGTCATCGTTGACCGGAGGCGGTACGCGTCACGCGGGGACCCGCGCGTTCGCGGTGGCCGGGCGCACCTTCTATATGTGCCGTTATCCGCCGATGATGATCTGCAATCCGTTTGAGCCGGATGGTCAGACGTTCAAGGAGGCGATGCGCCCAGGGGAACAGATCCAGCTCAAGCAGCAGGGCGGCAACACCTGGACACCGGGAAACTTCGCGTTTCTCCAGCCCGACACGAAATCCGGCGGCGGAGCGCCCGATATCGCGCTGTATCTTGCTGACGAAGGCAGGACGGGGTGCACGCCGCCGATCGTCACTACCAAGACTGGCGGTATGACCAACAAGACGGCGATGGCCATCAATACCCGCTTCGATGTCTATGGGCCGCCGGCCCCGTTCGCTTCCGGGAACGCACCGGCACTGTGGCCGCCCGCACCGAACGTCATCGACTATCCACGCGATCAGACCTGGCGTGGCACCGACGCGCGCTTCGGAAACGGCGACTGGGATCGGACCGATTACTGGAACACGTTCCATGCCTGGCAGGGGCACATCCAGCCCACGGGTTACAGCGGCATGTCGCGCTGGCAGGTCTATAACTGGGAGATATCCAACAGTCAGCTGCCCAGCAAGAATCCGTTGAAGGATACGGACGATCCCACCTATGACGGGATCCCGAACCATCCGCTGAACACGGGCAACTACCCGCCGCCGAGATCGATCCCGGACCGGCGCATGATGCATATCGGTGTCTTGAACTGCATGGCGTACGGGATAACGGGAACCAAGACGGTAGTCATCCAGCAGCCGAACGGTTTCGCGAAGATATTCATCGCCGAGCACGTCGCGTCGCCGCCGGATGCGACCATCTTCGGCGAATACATCGGCTGGTCGGACGAGACGGATCCGGCTTACCACGTGGATGTGCAGCTCTATGAATAAGCGCGCCCGAAAGATGCGTGGCGGAGCGGCGGTGGAATTTGCGCTGATGCTGCCTCTGCTCTTGATCATGGTGTTCGGCATCACCGAGCTCGGCCGCGCTCTGTATCAGCAGAACATGCTGACCAAGGCGGTCACCAGTGGCGCGCGTTACATGGCGCGTGCCTATGGCGCACTCGATACCGATTGCGTGCCGACCGCCACCTGGACCAGCCATATCGCCGCGGCGCGAGACCTCGTCGCCTTCGGCTCCGTCGATCCAGGCTCCGGTGCCCAACCGATGCTGCCCGGACTCGATGAGACCGCGGCGATCGATGTGCAGCACGACGGCCCGATCGTAATCGCGGTGCCGGTCGGCGGGGCCACGCAGGACATACGCGCCTGCACCGTCACGGTAAGCGCCCACGTGCCGTTCGCCTCGATCTTCGGACGCGCGCTGATACCCATGTTCGGTCTCGGCGATGTCGAGCTCAATGCCAGAGCAGAGGAGCGTTTCATCGGTGACTAGAAGCAGCGACATGACGATCCGCAGACGCGAGCGCGGTGCCGCGATGGTGGAGATGGCCATCGTGCTGCCTCTGTTCTTGCTGTTGCTGCTCGCCGTATTCGAATTCGCACTGATGATTCTCGACTGGTCGCGGACCGTGGAGATGACGCGCGATGGGCTGAGGACTGCGATCGTCAACGCGCCGCCCTGCGATGTATATGGCAGCGATGGCGGCAGCTGCCCCGGCGATGTGCCGAACCTTGCCTGCCCGGGCGGCGCGGCGGTGAGCTTCCTGCTCTCCGACGTGATGCCTGGCTCGTGCGTGGCCGGCGACGAGCGGACCGCGTGCATCCTGATCGATCGCATGCGGGCCGCGCAACCACGAGTCGAGGCCGGCAACGTGCGGATCACTTACGCCTGCAGCGGTGCGGGCAACAGCGAGCGGCCGGAGCCTATCCCCGCGGTCAGCGTGAGTGTTGAAGGGATGCGCTACCACATGGTCGTGCCGGGTGTGTTTGGCTGGGATGCCCAGATTCCGATGCCGAGCTTCGAGACCTCGCATTCCGGGGAAGACCTGGATTGAAGCGGAGAAACCGGGAGAGATAGAAGTGACAACCGACGCAGACATCGACAAAGGTCCGAATGGCCGTGGCGCCGAGATCAAGGTGCTGGCCGTGCTCCATGACCGCTCCACCGCGGCTCAGGTCCGCCAGGCGATGCTGAAGCTGACCAACGTCAAGTTGACCGTACAGATGGATCAGCCGAATGTACCGCTCACCGCGCTGATCGCTTCGGTGCGTCCAGATGTGTTGTTGCTGGAGATTCCTACGGGTTCCGCGCGCGAGATCGAGCGCCTCGCGGAGCTTGTGAGCCTCCAGGGCGATCACCTTAGCATCTACGCGATCAGCAAGGCGGACGACAGCGAACTCATCCGCAAACTGATGCGCGCAGGTGCGCGCGATGTGTTGCCAAGCCCGATCCCGCAGCAGGATCTGGTCGTGGAGATGACCCAGGAGATATCCCGCAGGCGCGAACGCGTCCAGCACATCTTTACCGGTCGCGGTGCGATCACATCGTTCCTCAACGCCAAGGGCGGCGCCGGAGCCACGTTCGTGGCCACCCAGGTCGCTTCCGCGCTGGCCGAGACCGGTGACGCGCGGGTGTGTCTGGTGGATCTGGACGTGCAATGCGGGGTCGCCTCCCTGAATCTGGATCTCGACCCGCGCGCCCATGTCATGGAAGCGCTGGTGGCGCCTGAGCGTGTGGACAGCATCTTCGTCCAGGCTCTCGCCACACGGCACAAGTCGGGGCTTGATGTCCTGGCCTCGCCCTGTGAGCTGGGCAGCTTCGACGGCATCAAGCCCGGCGCTACCCGCAAACTGCTGGTGGCCGCGGCCGAGGCTTACGACATGGTGATCGTCGAGCTGCCGAGAATATTCACGTTCTGGACCGTGGAAGCGCTGCAGGTATCCGATCCGGTGATGCTCGTATTGCAGAACAAGCTGGAGATGCTGCGTAACGCCAAGGTGATACTCGAGCACCTCCCATCGATGGGAGTGCAGCCGACCAAGGTCGAGATCGTCCATAACCGCTACGACGCGGAAGCACCCAGCGTGGGCCTTGCCGACATCAAGAAGACGCTCGGTCGCGAGCATTTCCACCGCATCCGCAACGACCACGAGACGGCGTCGCTGGCGCTGGATCGCGGCATTCCCGTGGTCGAGGTGTCGAGGCGTTCGCCGTTGACGCACGACATCCAGGAGATCGCGGATTATCTCAAAGTACTGCGCTTCGGGCATCCCGACCATACGCGGCCGGGCTTGTTCAAGCGGCTGTTCCAGAATGTGTAGTTGCTGCGGCTCGATGCCCGGCGGATGGAGGATTTAGAAATGATGCGCGAACAGGAAATCGTGAGCAGGCAGACCAAGCCGCCGCTGCGCTGGCATTCGGAAGACATCCGCAGCCGCATCCACCGGCGCTTGCTCGATCGCCTCAACCTGGAAGTGATCGACAAGCTCGACAAGGAGACGGTGCGGGTCCAGATCGCGGATGTGACATCGAATCTGCTCGACGAAGAGGGCGTCGCCCTCAATGCGGCCGAGCGTGCGGAACTGATCAGCGAGATCCAGAACGAGGTGCTGGGTCTGGGTCCGCTCGAACCCTTGCTGGCCGACCCGACGATATCCGACATCCTGGTCAACACCTATCGCCAGGTCTATGTCGAACGGCACGGCGTACTGGAAAAGACCGCGGTCGTGTTTCAGAACGACACGCATCTGCGCCGGATCATCGACAAGATCGCGACTGCCGTCGGACGGCGCATCGACGAATCCTCGCCGATGGTGGATGCGCGACTGGCCGATGGCTCGCGCGTTAACGCGATCATCCCGCCGCTGGCGGTGGACGGGCCGATACTCTCGATCAGAAAGTTCAGCGTGGATCCATACACCATGCACGATCTGGTGACATTCAAGTCGCTGACCCCGCCCATGGCCGAATTTCTTGAGGCCGCGGTAAAGGCGAGGACCAACGTCATGATCTCGGGTGGTACCGGCAGCGGCAAGACCACTTTGCTCAATGCCATGTCGGGCGCTATCCCGCCCAACGAACGCATCATCAGCATCGAGGATTCGGCCGAACTGCAACTCCAGCAGCCGCATGTGGTGCGCCTGGAAGTGCGCCCCGAGAACATCGAAGGCAAAGGTCAGGTGACCCAGCGCGATCTGGTGCGCAACGCATTGCGCATGCGGCCCGACCGCATCATCGTCGGCGAGGTGCGTTCTGCCGAGGCGCTGGACATGCTCCAGGCCATGAACACCGGTCACGATGGCTCGCTGACCACCATCCACGCCAACTCGCCGCGCGATGCGCTCACCCGCCTGGAACACATGGTGGGCATGAGCGGCGTACCGATACCCGCGCTGGTGGTCCGCCAGCAGATCGCGGCGGCATTGAACCTGGTGGTGGACATCGAACGGCTGCCTGACGGACGCCGGGTGGTCACCAGTATCCAGGAGATAACCGGCATGGAGGAGACGGTAGTCAACATGCAGGAGCTGTTCCGGTTCCATCGCGCGGGCGTGGACGAGAGCGGCGCCATCCGCGGTGACTTCCGTGCGACCGGCATCCGCCCGCACATGCTGACCCGTTTCACGGAACGCGGCATCAACCTTCCCGAATCGATCTTCGAGCCGGAGAAGGTGTACGCCTAGGAGGCGTTATGAACTACGTCATCTCTCTCCTTATCTTCGGTGCCGTACTGGCGCTGGTGGAGGGCTCCTACCTGCTCTGGACGGCGCTCAATCCGCCGGGCAGCAGCCGGCTGCAGAAACGCTTGCGCCTGCTCTCCGCCGGCGGCGAGCACGGACGGGAAGTGTTGGAGCTCCTGCGCCGCCAGGAACCCGGAAGCAAATCCTGGCTGAACGAGACACTGATGCAGATACCGCGCTTCCATGTCCTCGATCGAACGTTGGAGCGCGCCGGCATGCAGGTCAGCGTCGCGAGTTTCACCGGTATCCAGGCCGGATTTAGCGTGTTCATCCTCATCATGCTCGAGCTGATGCTGCATACCAGTCTCTGGCTGGCCATCCCGATCGGGGTCGGTGCCGGGTTCCTGCTGCCCTGGGCGTATGTGAAGGCGAGAGGCCGGCGGCGAGTCGAACGCTTCGATACACAGTTGCCGGATGCGATGGACTTCATGGCGCGCAGTCTGCGTGCGGGGAACCCTTTCCTGGCGACGTTGAAGGCGGCATCGGAGGAGATGCCGGATCCGATAGGAACCGAATTCGGGTTCACGTTCGAGGAGGTGAACTATGGCCTGGAACTCGAAGACGCCCTGGCCAATCTTGGCGAGAGGGTCGGCAGTGAGGAGCTGCGCTATTTCATCACCGCGGTCCTCGTGCAGAAGACCACCGGCGGCAACCTTGCTGCGATCCTCAACCGTATCGCCCAGGTCATGCGCGAACGCGCTCGCACCTACGGCGAGATTCGCATCCAGGCGAGCGAGATGAAGACATCGGCCCGCGTGCTGATCGGGTTGCCGTTCTTCGTGGCCGGCGTCATCGCGCTGTTCAATCCGACGTATCTCAGCGTCCTCGTGGATAACCGCCTGGGGCAGGGCATCATCCTGGTACAGGGAATGTTCATGCTCGCCGGGTATCTCGTCATCCGCCATATGATCAACTTCCGAGTCTAGGAGGCGGCAATGAACGCGTTAGTGACCACATTTCACGACATCGCCGGGCCGGCTCTGGGCACCGTGTCGATGCTCGCCGTATTCGGATCGGTCAGCCTTCTGGTTCTCGGAGCCCTGTTCTGGTTGATGGGTGGCGCGACCGAGACCCAGCGCAGACTGCGGGCGATATCGGACCCGGGTTCGGCGGCGGCCCGTGAGCCACATCCGGAAGGCGGCTTCATGGTGAGCTGGCTGGAGCCGGTGACAAAGCTGATCCTGCCCAAGGAAGAATGGCGTCGGTCGCGCATGCGCTCGGAACTGACACGAGCAGGCTTTCGCAGTGCGAAAGCGCTGCAGATCATGGTCGGCGTGCGTATCGCGCTCGCGATCGTGTTGCCGTTGCTCCTTGTCGGCCTGGCGACGACGACCCGCAATGCGGCCTTCATCGCTCGCGTGCCCGGGATCGTGGCGCTCGGGATCACGGCAGTGGCCGGCTTCTACCTGCCCAGCATCTATCTGGCACAGCGGATCCGGCGCCGTCAGCGTCAGCTTATGGAGGCCTTCCCGGATGCCATGGATATGCTCGTGGTCTGCGTCGAGGCCGGCCTCGGGCTCGATTCCGCGATCCAGCGCGTGGGCCAGGAACTCATCCATAGTCATCCGGAACTGGCGATCGAATTCAGTCTGCTGAGCCTGGAACTGCGTGCGGGCAAGAGTCGTGACGAAGCATTGCGGGCGCTCGCTGCGCGTACCGGTCTGGAGGAGGTCCAGGCGCTGACCGCCTTGCTCATCCAGGCCGAGCACTTCGGTACCAGCATCGCCACCGCGCTGCGGGAACACTCCGACGAGATGCGTCTGCGCCGTATCCAGCGCGCGCGTGAGAAGGCGGCGAAACTGCCGGTGAAGTTGCTCTTCCCGGTGTTGTTCCTGATCTTTCCCGCCTTGTTCCTGATCATCCTCGGGCCGGCGGTGGTGCGTATCTATCAGGGCTTCATGTCTCAGTTTGGCGGGGGCTAGGAGAAAAAGATGGACAGTATCTACTCAGGGAAGACCACGCGTATCGCTCTCGCTCTCGCGGTCGGTGTCGCGCTTGCGGCATGCAGCGCACCGGTATTCGGGCCTGCCAATGTGCGGCCCGTCTATCGCGGGGCGAGCCAGAGTTCGGCCGATATAGTCTCCGATTCCTATGCGTCGGGGCGCACGGCCTATGTGGCCGGTCACTATGGGCTTGCGATCCAGGCGTTCGAACGCGAACTCGCCCGTTACCCGCGCTCGCTAAGGGCACTGAACGGGCTCGGAGCCAGCTATGACAGGATCGGCCGTTTCGATATCGCGCGTGCGTATTATTTCCGGGCCCTGGCCCTGGCGCCCGACGATACGCGCACGTTGAACAATCTCGGCTATTCCAACTATCTGGCCGGCCGGTATGCCGATGCCAGCAAGCTGCTCGCACTGGCCGAGGCGCTCTCGGAGGGGCGGGATGCCGTGGTCGAAGGCAACCTCAAGCTCAGCGAGGAAGCGCTCGGGCGCACCCCGGCCACACGTGGTGAAGCGCCAGCCACAGCGGCGGCAGCGCCGGCAGACCCGGCGGGCGGGTCGCGGGCCACAGCCGCCGAACAGGTGCGGACTTCGATCGCCGTGCTCGCGATACCGGATGTGCGCGTGGAGATATCGAACGGTAACGGCAAGACCGGCATGGCCAAGCTCGTGACCCGGGTGTTGAGCCGCATGGGCGGCAAGGTGTATCGGATCACCAACGCCGACACCTTCGCCTACCCCGGCACGCTGATCTATTACCAGCCGGGCAACCGCGCGCAGGCGCAGCAGCTCGCACACGGGCTGCCGATTCCGGTCAAGCTGAGCGAGACGGACAGCAACCGGATCGACATCAAGTTGCGGCTGGTGCTCGGCCACGACATCGCCGGCTATTTCAACCGGTTTGAAGCGATCGCCGATGGCCGCATCTAGGCCTTGGCGCACACTGCTCCTGGCGCCGCTCCTGCTGGCCGTCGCGGCCTGCGTGAGCATGCCCCAGGAGCCGCAAGCGCCGCCGCAGGTGCCCATAGCCAAGCTGCGTGAGCAGGGACAGGCGGCGATCGGGCGCGGCGACATGTCTGCGGCACTGCTCGCCTATCAATCCCTGCTCGAACGCGATCCTGACGACACCGACGCGCTCTACAGGGTCGGAGAGCTGCAAGCCCAGGCGGGATATCCGGCACCAGCAGAAGCCTATTTCGACAAGGTTCTAACGGCCCGGCCCGGGGATGCCGCTGCGTTGGAGGCGCGAGGTATCGAGCGCCTCCGGCAGCGCAAGTATCTGGCCGCGCAGGAAGACCTGACGGCCGCGATCGGACAGGATCCGAAGCGTTGGCGGGCATTGAACGCGCTTGGCGTGCTGGCCGATCTGGGTGGCCGCTGGAGCGAGGCGCAGGGATATTATCGGCGCGCGCTTGCGATCCTCCCCGATGCGCCGGAGTTGCTCAACAATCTCGGCTTCTCGCTCATGTCCGCACGCGACTATGCGGCGGCGGAGGATATCCTGCGCAAAGCCATGCGCGCCGCGCCCCAGTCGCAGCGTATCGCCAACGATCTCGGCATGAGCATCGCCTGGCAGGGCCGCTATCTCGAAGCGGTCGAGACTGCCTCCCCGGTGCTCGGGGCGGCCATGGCTTACAACAACGTCGGTTACGTGGCGCTGCTGCGTCGCGATCGTGTCACGGCAGCGGCCTATTTTCGCAAGGCGATCGATCTCAGCCCCACCTATTATGTGACTGCCCAGAGAAACCTCGCCCGCGTGCTGGCGACCGATTCCGACCCCCGATGAGGGGATGAAAATCCCAGGCTTACGAGCTATCCTTTGATGCGGATACGACACGCTGGCCCCGGCACGGTCGGAGGCGTCCGTATGAGATATCGCCCGGAAGGTATCTGACAGCGTTACCGGCGGAGATGGGATGTTCTCTCCCCGGCGCGGTTCGCGCGATGAGCCGAAACCTTCCGGGCTTTTTTGGGCATGGCTCATGCGGAAGGCGTGATGACTCGCAAACAGGACGCTCCATTTGGTGCGATGTCGGATCCCCGGCACGGGTTGCGATTGCTCGCAGTCGTGGACGACGTGGCCGCCGCGGAGGTGCTGCGCGACATCCTGCTGCCCGAGTTTCCCGATCTGGTCATATCCACCGCAGCCGATCCCGACGCGCTGGAGAGCGCTCTGGATCATGCCTACTGCGATGCCTGCGTGATCGCCGATACTCTAGGCTGGGCCGATGTGCTCAGCGTGCTCGCGCAGTTGCGCCAGCGTGCTCCGCGTTGTCCGGTGCTCATGTATGGCGAAGATACCCCCGAACCGTTGCGTGCCGCGGCGCTTGCGGCCGGTCTTACCGACAGCATCTCGGGTAATTCGAGCGCGGAAGACCGCCTACGCGGCGCCATCCGGCTCGCTGCCGAGCAGGTAGCGGCACTCAAAGCGCGCGCCGAGGCGGAGCGGACTCTGCTCGATGCCGTGGAGGCCATGCGCGATGCGTTCGTGATCTTCGACGAGAACGATCGTCTTTTCATGTGCAATGCCCGGTACCGCGAGTTCTACCCGGCGGCAGCTCATGCCGTCGTGCCCGGCTCGCGCTTCGAAGAGATACTGCGCGCGGGCCTGGAGGCCGGAGCTTTCATGGATGCCGCCGGCCGCGAGGGCGAATGGCTGAGCGAACGCCTGCAGGCGCATCAGCAGGCGCTGAATGAATCGGTGCAGCATCTCGACGATGGCCGTTGGCTGATGGTGAAGGAACACCGCAGCCGGGACGGACGCAGTGTCGGCATCCGTGCCGACATCACCGAGTTCAAGCGCCGCGAGTCGGAGCTTGCGGCGCTGGCCGACGAGAATGCGATGCTGGCCGCCGTCGCGCGCAGTTCCGCCACCGGCGTGGTGGTGTCCGATGCGCGTGTACCCGATCAGCCAATCGTCTTCGTCAATCCCGCATTCGCCGAGATAACCGGCTATTCGTTCAACGAATGCCTGGGTCGCAACTGCCGCTTCCTGCAGGGGCCGGAAACCGATCCCGAGACCGTACGCCGTATCGGCGTTGCCGTGCGTGCGGGCCGCCCGGTGCAGGCAGAGATCCTCAACTATCGCAAGGACGGACAGCCGTTCTGGAACCAGATGCGGATCGATCCGGTGTTCGATGCGGCCGGCGCGCTCACGCACTTCGTCGGCATCCAGGTCGATATCACCGAGAGCGTCCAGACGCGGCGCACGTTGAGCGAACAGACGCGCATGCTGTCCGATGCCGAGCGCATCGCGCATGTCGGCCATTGGCGCTGGGATATACCGACCGACGACATGTGGTGGTCGGATGAGATCTATCGCATCCGCGGCCTCGATCCCGACAATATCTCGCCCGTGTTCGACTACACCGTCTCGACCTACCACCCGGACGATCGGGCCCGTGTCGCCGCGGCCGTGCGCACGGCCGGAGAGTGCAGACAGACACTCGATTTCGAAGCCAGGATCATCCGGCCCGATGGCGAGATACGGCATGTGCACGTCACCGGCCGGTATGTTGCGGAATGCGATGGGCAGCCGGAATGCATCTTCGGCATCCTGCAAGACATCACCGAATTCAAACGGGTGCAGGAAGCGGTAGAAGCACGCGAACGCCAATACCGCGAACTCGTGGTCGCGATCCCGCACGGTATCGTCAGCCTGGATCGCGACAGCCGGATCGAAGTGAGCAATCCCGCGCATGACCAGATGCTGAGCAGCGTCTCCACGCCGCTCGCGGGCATGCGGTGGCTCGATCTCATCGAAGGGGAAGACGAACGTGACCGCGTGGCGGCGCTGTTCGAGCAGTTGAAAAATGGCGTGAAGGTGAAACCCTTCCGCACGCGCTATCGGCGATCGGATGGCGGTTCGCTCAGCGTGCAGGTGGATATCGCGGTGCGCCACGGCGACGACGGCGGTGTCGAGGGCATCACCGCGATCGTGACCGATATCACCGAACAGTTGCGTGCCGATGAACGCCTGCGCTATCTCGCTTACTACGATCCGTTGACCGGATTGCCCAACCGGCGGCTTTATCTGGACACGCTCGAGGAATTGCTTGTTGGCGAGGGTCGTGCGTTGGCAGTGGCGCTGATCAATATCGACGGCTTCAAACTGTTCAACGACACGCTGGGGCAGGCCACCGGCGATGCGGTACTCAAGAGCGTCGCCCAGCGCCTGGCCGCGAACATACCGCCAAGCGGCCGTATCGCCCGCTTCAGCGCCGATGAATTCGCGCTCCTGCTTCCCGGCACCTACGAACCGGGGCGCCTCCTGCGCACCCTGGCGCGACTCAAGGCCGAGCTCGAGGCGCCGTTGGAGATCGACGGCAACCGTATCGACCTGAGCATGAGCCTTGGCGTGAGCCGTTGTCCGGAAGACGGCTCCGAGCCGGGGCTGGTGTTGGCCAATGCCGACCATGCGCTGGTGGGCGCCAAACGCGAAGAGCCGGGAGCGATCCGGTTCTATACCGAAGCCATGCGTGCCGCCACCGAGGAGTTCATGGTGCTGCGCGGACGCTTGCGCGACGCCCTCGCAAACCATGAGTTCTTCCTCGAGTATCAGCCCCAGGTCGATATCGAGAGCGGCCGTATCACCGCGCTGGAAGCCTTGGTGCGCTGGCGCACGCCGGATGGCACGCTGATCCCTCCCGGCAAGTTCATACCCATCGCCGAGCGCGGCGGAGAGATCGTGCCATTGGGCCGCTGGGTGCTTTCGGAAGCGGCGCGGCAATTGGCGGAATGGGAGCGCGATGGTGTCGCGATCGTGCCGGTGGCAGTCAACATGTCGGCACGGCAATTCCTGCAGGAAGACCTCGTGCATACGGTGCGCACGGCGCTCGACGAAGCCGGACTGGCGCCCCAGTGGCTCAAGATCGAGATCACCGAGACCGCGTTGATGGCCGACAGTGTCGGCGGTCTGACCCGGATGCGCGATCTCAAGGACCTGGGCCTGCGCTTCGCGCTAGACGATTTCGGTACCGGCTATTCTTCGCTCAGCTATCTCTCGCGCTTTCCCATCGACGTGCTCAAGATCGACCGCAGCTTCATCATCACCATGGACGAGCCCAAGCAGGCGGCAATAGTCAACGCCGTGATCGCCATGGGCAAGCGCTTGGGGATCGCGGTTGTCGCCGAGGGTGTCGATGCCGCCACGCAGCTCGAACAACTGCGCGAGTGGGGCTGCGAATCGGCGCAGGGGTATTTCTACAGTCGCCCGGTACCCGCCGAGCGATGCGAGGCGCTGCTGCGCGCGGGGCAGCCGCTGGTGGGAGCGGACGACAACTAGGGCCCGGCCGGGTCCGGCCGGCGGTTCAGTGATCGCGGGCAGCGGCGAATTCGGCGAGGCCGGCCATGGCATCGCGGTAGGGCGAGTCCGGGAGACTCGCCAACGCGTGGCGTGCCCGGGCGGCATGGTCGCGCGCGCATCGCAGGGTATAGTCCAGGGCACCGGTCTCGTGGATCGCAGCCTGGATCGCTTCGATGTTGTCCAGGCCGCCGTCTTCGATCGCCTTGCGTACCAGCGAACGCTGTTCGGCGGAGCCTTCCTGCATCGCCCTGATCAGCGGCAGAGTCGGTTTGCCTTCGGCCAGGTCGTCGCCCACATTCTTGCCCATGGCCGCGCTGTCGGCGGCATAGTCGAGGGCATCGTCGGCGAGCTGGAAGGCGATGCCGAGTTCGAGGCCGTATTCAGCCAGCGCGTCTTCCATCTCCGCCGGGGCGCCGGCGGCGATCGCCCCCACACGGGCGCCGGCCTCGAACAGGCGTGCCGTCTTGCGGATGATCACATCCAGATAGCGGGCCTCGGTGGTATCCGGGTCGTTGCAGTTCATCAGCTGCAGCACTTCGCCTTCGGCGATGGCGTTGGTGGTGTCGGCCAGCACCTCCATGACCCGCATGCTGTCGCAGGCGACCATCATCTGGAAAGCGCGGGAATAGAGGAAGTCGCCGACCAGCACCGTGGCCTCGTTGCCCCAGATCGCATTCGCCGTCTCCCGGCCGCGGCGCAGCTCCGAGGCATCCACGACATCGTCGTGGAGCAGGGTGGCGGTGTGGATGAACTCGATCACCGCTGCCAGGGTCTGGTGGGCGATGCCCTCGGTGCCGCAGGCGCGGGCGGCCAGCAATACCAGGATCGGGCGCAGGCGCTTGCCCCCGCTGAGGATGATGTAGTTGGCCAACTGGTCTATAAGGGCCACATCGGAGTGCAATTGGGTCCGGATGACCGCATCCACGGAGCGGAAATCATCGCCGATGAGCTCGTGTATGGCGTCGAGGGTCATGCGCTGGCTGCCGGTAACAGGAATGCGGGATGCTAGGGAGGGGTAGGCCGGGTGTCAAGCCGCCCAAGGGCCCGTCCGGAGAGGGTAAATCCGGTTTGACCTGACACCGGGAAGTCTTTAGAATTCCCGCTCTTTGGCGGATTATGCATGTCTGGAGAGGATTGGATGTACGCCGTATTTGTGACCGGTGGCAAGCAGTACCGGGTGAGCCAGGGCGACAAGCTCCGGGTCGAGAAACTGTCTGGCGAGCCGGGTGCCTCGGTCGAGTTCGAGCAGGTGCTGATGGTCGCCAAGAGCGATGATGATCACGTCATCGGCAAGCCCTATGTCGACGGTGGCAAGGTCACCGCGACGGTGAAGGCCCAGGGCCGTGGCGAGAAGATCGAGATCGTGAAGATGCGCCGCCGCAAGAACTATCGGCGCAAGACCGGTCATCGGCAGGCCTACACCGAGCTGGAGATCACCGGCATCAGCGCCGGTTGAGTCTCGCGTCCTAATTCGAGGTAAGTTCAGATGGCACATAAGAAAGCTGGCGGCAGTACTCGTAACGGCCGCGATTCAGAATCGAAACGCCTTGGTGTGAAGCACTTCGGCGGTGAACAGGTGATCGCGGGCAACATCATCGTGCGCCAGCGCGGCACCAAGTTCCACCCGGGCGTCAATGTCGGCCTGGGCAAGGATCACACGCTGTTCGCCAAGGCGGACGGGCGCGTGCTCTTCGAGACCAAGGGCCCCAACAGCCGCAAGTTCGTGAGCGTGGTCAACGACTGACCCCGCTTCCCGGCTCGCAGCAGAAAGGCCCCGCCGAGCGGGGCTTTTTTGTGTCCGATCACCAGCACTCGAGTATGCTCAAGTCATGAAGTTCGTCGACGAAGCCACAATCAAGGTCCAGGCCGGTGACGGCGGCAACGGCTGCATCAGCTTCCGGCGCGAGAAGTACATCCCCTTCGGCGGCCCCAACGGCGGCGATGGCGGAGACGGTGGCAGCGTGTATCTGGTGGCCGATTCCGGCATCAACACCCTGGCCGATTTCCGCGTGACCCGTTTCTTCGCCGCCGAGCGTGGCCAGAACGGCATGGGTCGCGAGATGACGGGACGCTCGGGCGAGGATATCCGCGTGCCGGTCCCGGTCGGCACGCTGGTCTACGATGACGACACCGACGAGCTGATCGGCGATCTGGTCAGCCACGACCAGATGCTCAAGGTCGCCCAGGGCGGCTTCCACGGCCTGGGCAACACCCGCTTCAAGAGCAGCACCAACCGCGCGCCGCGCAAGGCCACGCCGGGCACGCCGGGCGAACGCCGCGTGCTGCGCCTGGAGCTGAAACTGCTGGCTGACGTGGGCCTGCTCGGCCTGCCCAATGCGGGTAAATCCACGTTGGTGCGCGCGGTATCGGCAGCGCGGCCGCGGGTGGCGGATTACCCGTTTACCACCCTGCATCCCAGTCTGGGCGTGGTGTCTGTGGGCCCGCATCGCAGTTTCGTGATGGCCGATATCCCGGGTCTGATCGAGGGCGCTTCCGAGGGCCAGGGCCTGGGTATCCGGTTTCTCAAGCATCTCGGGCGCACGCGGTTGCTCCTGCACGTGATCGACGTCGCCCCGCCCGACCCCGACCAGGATCCGGTGACCGATGCGCGCACCATCGTGGCCGAGCTCGAACGCTTCAATCCGCAGCTCGCCGAGCGCGAGCGCTGGCTGGTATTGAACAAGGTGGACCTGCTGGCGCCGGACGCGCACGAAGCGCGGTGCGCAGCGATCATCGACGGTCTGGCATGGAAGGGGCCCGTCTATCGCATCTCGGCTTTGAGTGGAGAAGGAACCAAGCCTCTGTGCGCCGATATCATGGCGCATCTGGAGAACCAGCGGATGCGCGAAGCCGGCGACGTGGAGCCGCCTGCGCCGCAAGCGCCGCTTACGGGCGACCCGCGCGAGATCGAAGATTGAGCACAAAAAAAGCCGGGCGACGCCCGGCTTTTTTCATCGCGTCTGCTCGAAGCTTCAGCTCTGCATCTCGCGGATTCGGCTGTTAAGACGGCTCTTGTGACGAGCGGCCTTGTTCTTGTGGAGGATACCTTTGTCGGCCATGCGATCGATCGCCGGTACGGCTTCGGCGTAGGCGGCCTTGGCCTTGTCGGCATCGCCCGTGGCGACAGCCTTGACCACGTCCTTGATCTTGGTGCGCACCATGGAACGCAGGCTCGCGTTGTGCTGGCGATGGTTCTCCGCCTGGCGGGCGCGCTTCTTCGCTTGCTTGGAATTAGCCAAGTTAATGCTCCTGGGTCTGTTTCGACCGCACAGATTCGATTGTTCAGATAGCGGCCCGGCGCCACGGCAGCCCGGCCAGAAAGACTGCGCACTATGCTGATTTTACAGGCGATTGTCAAGAATGGCCGTACGAGGCGCAGAGCAGGGGCCCCGCGTGAGCGGGGATGCGACCGCCGGCGTGCGGCCGGCTGCCGGAGCTGCAGAATTTCCGTTCTCTAAAAGGGACGACTTGGGCAGCCGTACGAGGCGCAGAGCAGGGGTGCGCAACGCCGAGGGTCAGATCCCCACTGGCGTGGGGCCCCTCTTCCGCCTCTCGTAGCGCTACCACCGGTGTGCGGCCGGCTGCCGGAGCTGCGGGATTTCCGTTCTCTAAACGGGACGGCTTGGGCAGCCGTACGAGGCGCAGAGCAGGGGTGCGCAACGCCGAGGGTCAGATCCCCACTGGCGTGGGGCCCCTCTTCCGCCTCTCGTAGCGCTACCGCCGGTGTGCGGCCGGCTGCCGGAACCGCAGGATTTCCGGCTCGTGAAAAGGGTAATTCTGGCAGCCGCACGAGATTCGGCGCGGGCTTGTCACGCCGCCTGCCGTGGTGGGCAGCCGCCCGGCCCGGTATCATTGCCCCCTGCTGCAGCCGCCGCCGGAACGGGCGGACCACGAGGTCGGAACCGAATGAGCCGAAAACTGCTCCGCGCGACTTCCCTGGTCGGGGGGATGACCTTGCTCTCGCGCGTCCTGGGCCTGACCCGGGACGTGGTGTTCGCGCGCGTGTTCGGGGCCGGCCTGGTCACCGACGCTTTCTTCGTGGCCTTCAAGATCCCCAATTTCATGCGCCGGCTGTTCGCCGAGGGCGCTTTCTCCCAGGCCTTCGTGCCGGTACTGTCTGAAGCCAAGGCTACCGCGCCCGAAGAAGAGGTGCGCGAACTGGTGGGCCATGTGATGGGCACCCTGGGCACGGTGCTGGCCGGGATCACGGTGGCCGGTGTGCTCGCGGCGCCGCTCCTTATCTATCTCTTTGCCCCCGGTTTTTCCGCCGAACCCGACAAGTTTGCATTGTCGGTTGCCATGCTGCGGCTGACTTTCCCGTATCTGATGTTCATCTCGCTCACCGCCATGGCCGGCGGCGTGCTCAATACCTACGGTCGCTTCGCGGTACCTGCATTCACGCCGGTATTGCTCAACCTCGCGCTCATCGGCGCCGCGATCTGGGCGGCACCGCATTTCGCCCGCCCCGGCATGGCGCTCGCCTGGGGGGTGTTGATCGCGGGCGTCGCCCAGCTCGCCTTCCAGCTGCCGTTCCTGGCCCGTATCGGCATGCTGCCACGCCCGCGCTGGGGCGTGGCGCACGCAGCGGTTCGGCGGATCGTGCGCCTGATGCTGCCGGCGCTGTTCGGTTCGTCGGTGTCGCAACTCAACCTCCTGATCGATACCCTGATCGCCTCGTTTCTGGTCACCGGCAGCGTCAGCTGGCTCTATTATTCCGACCGGCTGATGGAGTTCCCGCTGGGTGTGTTCGCGATCGCGCTGGCCACGGTCATCCTGCCGGGCCTTTCCAGCCACCATGCCAAGGCCGATCGCGAGGGTTTTTCGATCATGCTCGATTGGGCGCTGCGTCTGGTGGTGCTGGTCGTGCTTCCGGCCGCGGTGGGATTGTTCACGCTCGCCGGGCCGATGCTGACTACCATCTTCCGCTACGGCCAGTTCGCGGCCAACGACGTGCGCATGGCCGAGATCAGTCTGATGGCTTATGCCTTCGGCCTGCTCGGCTTCACTTTCGTGAAGGTGCTGGCGCCGGGCTACTTCGCCCGTCAGGACACGCGCACGCCGGTGCGGGTCGGCGTGATCGCGGTGGTGGCGAACCTGGTGTTCAATCTCGGCATCGTGGTGCCGTGGAATCACGCGGGGCTGCCTGCGCCGCATGCGGGTCTGGCCCTGTCCACCTCGCTCGCGGCCTTCATCAATGCCGGGCTGCTTTACCGCGGCCTGCGCCGCACCGGGATATTCGTTCCGTCGCGCGGCTGGGGTGTGCTACTGGCCCGCGCCGGCTTCGCGAACCTGTGCATGGGTCTTGTGCTGTGGCACCTTTCCGGCCCGTTGGCGGACTGGCTCGCACGCAGCGCCCTGGCGCGTGCCGAATGGCTGGCGGCACTGATCGGCCTGGGCTTCGCGGTCTATATAGTCGCGCTCGCCGTCGCGGGCCTGCGTCCACGTCACCTCAAGGCCAGTTACGGGCGGGTCGGCGCGGGTGCCCTTTGAGGGCCGCGTCCGTATAATCGGGGCTTTTGGATCGGCCCGCTGCATGGAACTCATTCGCGGACTCCACAATCTGCGGTCGCGCCACCGGGGCTGCGTGGCGACAGTCGGCAACTATGACGGCGTCCATCTCGGCCACCAGGCGGTGCTGGGCGACCTGGTCGAGCGGGCACGCGCGGCGCGGGTGCCATCGCTCGCCGTGGTGTTCGAGCCCACGCCGCAGGAGTTCTTCGCGCTGGAACGGGCGCCCGCACGCTTGACGCGTTTTCGCGAGAAGCTCGAGGCGCTGGCGGCCACCGGGCTGGATTGCCTGCTCTGCCTGCGCTTCGATGCCGGGCTGGCAAAGATGCCGGCCGAGGAGTTCATCGCAAGGATCCTGGTCGCGGGGCTGGGCGTGCGCTATCTGGTGGTGGGCAACGATTTCCGCTTCGGTTGTGAGCGGCGGGGAGATTTCGCCCTGCTCGAGCATAGTGGACGCGAGGCCGGATTCGAGGTGAGCCGGATGACGGCACTGGAACTCGACGGTGAGCGGGTCAGCAGCACGCGCGTGCGCGAAGCACTCGATCGCGGCGATCTGGCGCTGGCGCGCCGGCTGCTGGGCCGCGATTATCGTATCATCGGCAGAGTACGGCGCGGTCTGCAACTTGGCCGCACACTGGGATTTCCGACCGTGAACATCTACCTGCAGCGCAAGGCGACGCCGGTACACGGGGTGTTCACGGTGCGCGTGCACGGTGCCGCCGAGGGCCCGGTGTTCGGCGTGGCGAACGTGGGCACGCGCCCGACCATCAGCGGGGACCATTGCCTGCTGGAGGTATATCTGTTGGACTTCGAGGGCGATCTTTACGGGCGCCATCTTGAGGTGGACTTCCTGGAACGGCTTCGCGACGAGGAGCGTTACCCGGATCTGGAGACACTGCGGGCGCAGATCGCCCGTGACGTGGCGCTCGCACGCGAGCGTCTGACCGACTACTGACGAAACTATCCTGGATTGAAAGCTGGTGACTGACTACAAGCACACACTGAATCTGCCGCGTACCGATTTTCCGATGAAAGCCAATCTGGCCCAGCGGGAACCGGATATGCTGAAGGCCTGGTACGCGGAAGATCTGTACGGAATGATCCGCGCGGCGAGCAAGGGTCGCGAGCGGTTCGTGCTGGCCGACGGGCCGCCGTATGCGAATGGCGACATCCATATCGGTCACGCGGTCAACAAGGTACTCAAGGATATCGTCGTGCGCGCGCATACTTTGTGTGGGTTCGACGCGCCCTACATACCAGGCTGGGATTGCCACGGTCTGCCCATCGAGTTGATGGTGGAGAAGAAGGTGGGCAAGGCCGGACACAAGGTTACGCCTAAGGAATTCCGCCAGGCCTGTCGCGAGTATGCGATGAGCCAGGTGGATCGCCAGCGCGAGGATTTCAAGCGCCTCGGCGTGCTGGGAGACTGGGACGAGCCCTATCTGACCATGAACCCCAAGTTCGAGGCCGACCAGCTGCGCGGCTTCGCGAAGATCATCGCACGCGGGCACCTCTATAAAGGTTACAAGCCCGTGCACTGGTGCATGGACTGCGGCTCGGCCCTGGCCGAGGCCGAAGTGGAGTACGAAGACAAGACCTCACCCGCGATCGATGTGCGTTTCCGCGTGGTGGACGAGGCCGATTTCCTGGCGCGTATGGACGTCACCGGCGATGCCGCCGGACCCGTCTCGGTGGCGATCTGGACGACCACTCCGTGGACGTTGCCGGCGAACCAGGCCGTGGCTCTGAACGCCGAACTGGATTACGTCCTGGTGGCGTTCGACATGGGCGCGGGGCGCGAACGCGTACTCCTCGCGCGTGATCTGGTTGACGTGGTGATGGCGCGCTACGGCGTGCAGGATTACCGCATCGTTGCCGAGAGCAAAGGCGAGGCCCTGGAGCGGGCCCTGCTCGAGCATCCATTCTATGCACGCCAAGTGCCGGTGGTCCTCGGCGATCACGTCACCCTCGATGCCGGCACCGGCGCGGTGCACACTTCGCCCGGTCATGGCCAGGAAGATTTCGCGGTGGGCGTGGCCTACGATCTGGTGCTGGAAAACCCGGTGGACGGTCGCGGCTGTTTCCTGCCCGATACGGAACTGTTTGCCGGCCAGCACGTGCTCAAGGCCAACCCCGCCATCATCGACGTGCTGCGCGAGCGCGGCGCCCTGCTGCATGACGAGCCCTACCAGCACAGCTATCCGCATTGCTGGCGGCATAAGACGCCGGTCATCTTCCGCGCCACGCCGCAATGGTTCATCGGCATGGACCAGAACGGTCTGCGCCAGCGCGCTCTCGAACAGATCAAGCATGTGCGCTGGATGCCCTCCTGGGGCGAACAGCGTATCGAATCGATGGTGGCCAACCGCCCCGACTGGTGCATCTCACGCCAGCGTACCTGGGGCGTGCCGATCGCGCTGTTCATCCACAAGCAGACGGGAGAGCTGCATCCGCGCACGCCGCAACTGCTCGAACAGGTAGCCGCACGGGTCGAGAAGGACAGTATCGATGCGTGGTTCGATCTCGAGCCGGCCGAGCTGCTGGGCGACGAGGCTGCGGAATACGAGAAGGTGACCGACATCCTCGATGTCTGGTTCGATTCGGGCATGGTGCACTACTGCGTGCTCGAGAAGCGCGCCGGTCTCGGTGTACCGGCGCAGCTCTATCTCGAAGGTTCCGATCAGCATCGCGGCTGGTTCCAGTCATCGCTGCTGACCTCCGTGGCGGTGCGCGATACGGCGCCCTACCAGGCGGTGCTCACTCACGGCTTCACCGTGGATGCCAAGGGCCGCAAGATGTCCAAATCGCTGGGCAACGTGATCGCGCCGCAGAAGGTGATGAACGCCATGGGTGCAGACGTGTTGCGTCTGTGGGTGGCGGCAACGGATTATCGCGGCGAGATCTCGGTCTCCGACGAGATACTCAAGCGCACGGCGGACTCCTACCGCCGCATCCGCAACACGCTGCGGTTCCTGCTCGCGAACATGGCCGGCTTCGAGCCTGCGGAGCATGCCGTGACGACGGGCGAGATGGTGGCGCTGGATCGCTGGATCGTGGCGCGCGCCCACGCGCTGCAGGCCGAGATCGTCGAAGCTTACCGCAACTACGAGTTCCACCTGATCTACCAGAAGCTGCATCGCTTCTGCGTGGTGGACATGGGCGGCTTCTACCTCGATGTGATCAAGGACCGCCAGTACACTACTCAGCCCGATTCGTTGGCTCGCCGTTCCTGCCAGACCGCGCTATGGCACGTGGCCGAGGCGATGGTGCGCTGGCTGGCGCCCATTCTGTGTTTCACCGCTGAAGAGATCTGGAAACACATGCCGGGTGCGCGCGAGGCATCGGTGATGCTCACCCAGTGGTATGGGTTCCCCGAAGTTTCCGATGAACACACCGCGATCGACTGGGGTGCGGTGCTCGAAGCGCGCCAGGCGGTGGCTCGCGAGTTGGAGCGGTTGCGTGTGGCGGGTGAGATCGGCGCATCGCTGGATGCCGAGGTGGATCTCTATTGTGCGCCGGCGCTCAAAGCGAAGCTCGATGCGGTGGGTGACGAGTTGCGTTTCGCGCTGATAACATCAGAGGCGCGGGTGCACGCACTCGAAGCGGCGCCGGATGGTGCCGTGGTGGCGGAGGAGCCGGAAGGGCTGAAGATCGTCGCGATGCGTTCGAGCTTTGACAAGTGTGCACGCTGTTGGCATCGTCGTGCCGATGTCGGCGCGTCGGTCGCGCATCCGGAACTCTGCGGGCGTTGCGTCGAGAACGTGGACGGCGGCGGTGAGAAGAGGTATTTCGCATGAGCCGTGCCTGGAGGTTCATCCTCAGCCGGGGCCACCGCCCGGTGCAATGGTTGTGGGTCTCCGCGGCGGTAATCGCGTTCGATCAACTGACCAAACTGTGGATCAGCTATCATCTGGGTCTGTTCGACGTCGAACAGATCCTGCCGTTTTTCAACCTCACCCTGCTGCACAACCAGGGCGCGGCCTTCAGCATGTTGAGCCATGCATCGGGCTGGCAGCGCTGGTTCTTCATCGCGCTCGGCATCGCCGTGAGCCTGGGTATCATGGCCTGGCTGCGGCGTCTGCCCGCGTCCGGTCAAGCGCTGTTGTCGTCCGGTCTGGCGCTGATCCTCGGCGGCGCTCTGGGTAACGTGCTCGACCGCGTCTGGCGCGGCTATGTCGTGGATTTCATCCAGGTCCACTATGGCCACTGGACCTTTCCCGCCTTCAACCTGGCCGATTCGGCCATCACCATCGGCGCCGCGCTGGTGATCCTGGACAGCCTGCTGAACAAGGCGGACCAGGATTCCGAGAGCGCAGGAGCCGGTCAGGCTTGATACGCGGGCCGGGAGTTCCCCGGCTTTTATTGGGGTCGGGCCGCCTGCGGCGTTACAATACGGGCCTTCGCAGCCATCCACCCCGGATATCTGATGCAGATATATCTCGCCAATCCCCGTGGCTTCTGTGCCGGCGTCGATCGCGCCATCGAGATCGTCGAACGCGCGCTGGAGATGTTCGGCCCACCGATCCACGTACGCCACGAAGTCGTACACAATCGTTATGTGGTCGAACGGCTGCGGGCGATGGGCGCGATATTTGTCGACGAGCTCGACCAGGTGCCCGACGATTCCATCGTCGTGTTCAGTGCGCACGGCGTCTCGCGCGTGGTGCGCGAGGAAGCCGACCGGCGCAAGCTCAAGGTTTTCGATGCGACCTGTCCGCTGGTCACGAAAGTGCATATGGAAGTGGCGCGCTACGCGCGTGAGGGCAGGGAGGTGGTACTCATCGGCCATCACGGGCATCCCGAGGTCGAAGGCACCATGGGCCAGTTCGACTCCACGCGCGGCGGGTATATCTATCTGGTGGAGACACCGGCCGATGCCGAGTGTCTGCAGGTGGCCGATCCGGCGCGGCTCGCATTCGTGACCCAGACCACGCTCTCCATGGACGATACTGCGCGTGTGATCGATGTGCTGCGGCGACGCTTCCCCGAGATCAACAGTCCGCGCAAGGACGATATCTGCTATGCGACCCAGAACCGGCAGGATGCAGTGAAGCGCCTTGCCCGGAACTGCGAGGTCATGCTGGTGGTGGGCTCGCGCAACAGTTCCAACTCCAGCCGCCTGCGTGAGATCGCCGAGAGCGAAGGCGCGGCCAGCTACCTGGTTGACGGTGCTGACGACATGCGCAGGGAATGGTTCGACCGCGTCGAAGCCGTCGGTGTGACAGCGGGTGCCTCGGCGCCCGAGATCCTGGTCGAGCAGGTGGTCGAGCGCCTGATGGAATGGGGCGGCATCCGTGCCGAGGAAGTGGAAGGGCGCGCCGAGAGCGTGATCTTCTCGCTACCCAAGGAACTGCGGGCGGTCGCGGACGACCGCCGTCAGGTTCACCAGCAGTTGGTACCCGACCCCGACTGACTCCGCGTACCCTGTTGATCGAGGGTGAGCGTGCCGCAATCGGTATCGTTCGATGCCTGCGCATGCAGTGGCACCGCCTGCGCCGTATAAGTGGTGGCGGTCGAGGCCGAGATCGACAGACTGTAGATCATCGTGCTGGAATCGGCGGTCGCCAGGTTGCTGTTGTTATCCAGATAGACGGTATCGGCGGCAT
This sequence comes from uncultured Pseudomonadota bacterium, assembly GCA_963739695.1. Classification (GTDB taxonomy): domain Bacteria; phylum Pseudomonadota; class Gammaproteobacteria; order Natronospirales; family CAVUBB01; genus CAVUBB01. The sequence continues at coordinate 136,810 of CAVUBB010000005.1, forward strand.
AGCCGAGATCGCTCAGTTTCCCCGTGTAGGTCTTGTTGTCGAGGAAGTATTGCTCTTCACGACTGGCGATCTGGGTGAGCGCCGACTTGGCCCCGGTACGGTTGGTACGCGCCACGTAGGTCAGATAGCTGGGATAGGCAATCGCGGCCAGGATGCCGACGATCGCTACCACCACCATCAGTTCGATGAGTGTGAAACCTCTGGCAGCGGGATCGTTCCCCTGTACTCTCGCTCGCATGTCGTTCTCCCTTGGCGGCAGCAGCATTGAGGGCTCTATTCAACTACAGCCCGGTACGCTTGTCCAAGAATTGACGGGGCGGCCGTTGTGGCCGCCCCGCGCTGCATCAGCCTCCCGACTGCACCTGGTACCAGAAGGTACGCCAGCGGGTATCGCCGCCCGTGGATTCGAGCGTGAGGTCGGGGCGCAGGACCTTGTCCGGCGGCACCGACACCACTTCCGCGGGAATGCCGCCGGATTTCAATGTCTCTACCCTGTCTGCCGCGCTGTTGGGTGTGTCCGTAGCCTGGTTCGCACTGTCATCGGCGGTGTTGTAATTCTTCACCGCGCTGCCAGTCTGCAGGTCCACCGCATAGAGCAGGCCGCTGCCTTCCGAAGGGCCACAGGTGGCGGCGTCGGAAGAGCCGCCCGGCGGCAGGTAGGTGGTGAAGAAGATGGTACCCGCGATGGTGAGCGGCGTGGCCAGGTTCTTCTCGCCGGTACCGTGGTTGAGGTCGAGCTTCCAGCCGTCGGTCAGGTCCAGGCCGCAACTCGTCGCCGTGCCCGTTTGCAGGCAGTCGCTGGTTATATCGGCGAAGCTTGCCTGATAGTAGGGTGTCGGTGTGGTCGTGAGCACGGTGGTCCGGACTGTCGTGGTGTAGTCCTTGATCATGTAGAACCAGTTGTCAGGCGTCTTGTTGGTGGTGTTATAGCCATTGTCCAGCGGGTTCGCGCGGTTACCGGTGCCGATGAGTACCGCGTCGAAGGCCGTGCCCGTGCTCGGGTCGCGGCTCTGCACGAAGTCGGGGCGATGGAAGAAGCGGCGGTCGTCCTGGGTGCCGTGGGTAGCCGGATCGTGGCGACCGATCGTGGCTACGCGCTGGATCTGCCAGCGATACGTGGTCGAATGCGTGCCGTCCTGCGAGGAGTTGTACGCCGGCATGTCCACGCGCCAGACGTTGCCGCCGGTGTCGCCCACATAGATGCGGTCGAGGTAGCCGTCGCCGTCGGTATCGACGGCGGTGATGTCCGACGGGATGCTGTCGGTGAGATCGGTATCCACATAGGTGTCGTCAGCGCGGCTGTTGGTGACGCCGTTGCTGCTACTCGGTACCGCGCGCCAGATCAGTGCGCCGGTCTGGGCGTTCACCACGAATATACCGCGCCCCATGCTGTCGTTGCTGCCGGCACCGGAGCGTGAATCCTTGTTCGGGTCATAGCCGCCGGCAAAGATCACTACCGGAGTCGCCGCACCGTCGATGTATACCTGGCCCGCGCGCGGCTGCGAGAAGGTGTACCCGAGCTCCTCGAAGCCGGATGTCGAGTTGGTGATCTTCCACAGCATCTTCGGGCTCGTGGGGTCGGTGACATCCATGCCGTAGTAGGCGCGTCCGCCGCGGCGCAGGCCGAAGTAGAGCCATACCGAGTCGTCCGGCGTCTCGATGGTGCCATTCTGGTTCTTGTCGATGGTGTAGATCGTCGGCGCGCCGTCCACGCCGTACGGATGGGCCGCGGTACTGGTGCTGTCCGCGAGGGTCTTCTCGATGGGCATCACTTCCTTGGGCATGAAGGACCAGGCTTCCTGGCCGCTCTGGCCACCGCTTGAGGTGGTGTTGAGAAAGAAGTGCATCAGACCGTCATCCGTACCCATCGCGATGTAGATCTCGGGATTCGTGGCCGAGAATCCGTTCGCCGCGCCATAGTTCACCGGTAGTGGTCGCGAGTGCAGCGCATCGCCCAATATCCATGAGCGCGCCTGGGTCGGATCGGCGCCATTGACGTCATTGCCGAGCGCGTAGTCGATCAGCGTTGCCAGGTCGGTCGAGGTGCTTACCCCGAAGTCGCTCTGTAGCGTGGTATCGGTCGACAGGCTCGGTGTGAGCTGGGTCAGGCTCGTGCCTGAGCCGGTGTAGTAGTAGACCGTGCGCGTAGACGACGGATCGCCATAGGGCGGCGGTGCCGATGTCTGGGTTGCGCTGGGCAGGTAGCCGGGAATCATCTGCCCCGCTGCGCCACGCGCCACGCTGCGCCCGTCGGCGCCGGCCACTTCGTTCTTGGATGTGTCGGGTGCGGGCAGCGCCGCGGAGTTGGTCCAGAACGTGAGCGCGTCGTAGTTGATGCGCCCGTCGCCGCCCACGGCCGCATTACCGTTGGCATCCTGGAGCTGGAGCGTGGTGCTGCCGTCGGCGAGTGTCACTGTGCCGAGCTTGAGTTTCTTCAGATTGCCCGGCCAGGCAGGCGTGCTCTCGGCCTCGAACAGAGCGATATAGACGTTATCGACAACTTCCGCACGGTTGAACACGTTGACCGGAACCGAAGCCGCCACGAACGTGGTGCTCACGCTGAGGATCTGCTTGATCACGCTGTTGATGGTGTCGATGAGCTTGGTCGGGTCGCTGGAAAGCTCGAGCGCGTGATCGGTATTGCCGGCGACGGCATAGCCGTTGGTCGTGGTGTTGATATGCGACGGATCGATGATGAAATAGGACGTCACGCTCTGGATGCCATCCAGATTCGGGACCGTGCCATATGAGCCATTCGCGAGATCGGCCGAGTTCAGATAACTGATCACGGTGTCGAAGCTGTTGTTGTTGCCACTCAGGTTGATGCCACCCATGCCGCCATTGTTGGTGGTGTCGGTGATGGCACTGTCGGAATCGTCTTCCTGGTTCGATACCTGGAACATGAAGTTCACGGTGAATATCTTGGCGCAGGTGCTGGTGCTGTCCAGCGGGCTGATGTAGTTGCCGTTGGTGTCGATGATGCTGGTATCCCAGGAGGCGCCCGGGTTGTCGGTCGGCAGGTTGTCCGCACTGGTGGTGCCGTAATCGGTCCAGCCGTCGTAATCGTTGTACGGCGCCTGGCCGGTGAGGTAGCGGAAGAGCTCGAAGAACAGTTCCTTGCCCTGATATGAGTGCGACACGTTGCCCTGTGGTGTGGGCATGGAGTCGAGCTTGGCCATGAAATCATCCAGCGAGGTATCGTTCAGATCCTCGAACCCCAGCGCGATATAACCGCCGTTACTGCAATGGCCGGCGCTGGGGCCAGACGTCGTGCTGCCCTTGCAACTGTTGTCGTGGTTCAGCATCAGGCCGATCTTGAAGCCGCTGGTGTTGAGCAGCACGGCTTTGAGCGAGAGGCGCAGGATGTCGAAGAAGGTGAAGCTCGAGGGCAGGTCGGAGGCCGGGATGCCGTGATCGATGAACGCCTGCTGGCAGATCGCATTGCAGCTCACCGTGGAGCCGAGGTTCGAGCGATAATCCAGGCTGAACATCACCAGCGGCTCGCTGCCGCTCGACGAGTGCGGAGTGATATAGATATCGGTATCGTCTGCCTGGGCCACGCCGGCAAACAGCAGTGCAGACACGGCGGCGATAAGCAGGACTTTGATGAATCGCATGGCGCTATCCTCGAGCCGGAGCAGACCCCGGCTTGTACTTGATCAGTTCGGAACCAGGACGATGATGCCTTCGGCAATCCCGGCGGTGCCCAGCCCCTGATCGCTCAGGTTGTAGTTGGACTCCACGCTGAATTTGGCGGCGGAGAACTTGTCGGCACTCGTCTCCAGGCCGCGCGGCGCGGGACCGAGAAGCGGCGCGAGGCGGGTGACTTTGACAGTCTCGTCCAGGCCGTTGGCGATATCCGTGGCGAAGTTGGTTCCCGTCAATGCGATGTTATTGCTTGTGCAGCCGGTGACATTGCTGGTGCAGAAAGTGTTTCCCACATCGCCTGTGACCGGCGTATTCGAAGAATCCGCGATGGTGGCATCCACCATCGCCTGGGCGTTCTCGAAAGCCATCACCTGCGATTGCTGGTTGCCGGCCATCTTCAATTCCAGGGTGCTCGTGCGCATGGCGCTCAGCGAGAGCAGCGTGATCACGATCAGGAAGATGAGTGCGGTGATGAGCGCCGCGCCGTCTTGCTTGCATACAGTGTAATTTGGGTAACGCATCGGCTTACCTTCCCATCCGGTTCAGGTTGGTCGGATTGCGCAGCAGGATCGTGGTGGTATAGACGCGCCGGTAGTAATGGTCTCCGGGCGAATAGGAGCTCGCATTGCCCAGGTTGTAGGTCTTGCCGTTGGTGTAGCTGTAGTCGGCATCCACGCTGCGGCCGAGAAGATAGATGCGCACCGAGACTGCTTCGTCCAGCTGCGCTGTCGTCGGATTGGAAACATATTCGTTTGCGACGCCGTTCTTGTCCGTGTCTATGCCGAACACCACTTGCATATCTTCGATGCCCTCGGCAAGACATTCCGTGGACAGGCTAGGATTGCCGCTGCTGACTTGGAGTTCCTTCCTGCACAGCGCCGGGATGCCGTCTCCGCTGTTTACCGAGTAGTTGCGGATGTAATAGATCGCCGGGTCGTATTCCCAGAAATTCGGGCCAGTCCCTGTGGTGGTGGGCGTCTGCTCGAACAGAGTACCTGTGGTCCCGTTCGATGACAGGTAGACATGATAATTCTGCAGGCTTGCCAAGGCGGTCTTGGTGCCGGCCACCCGGAGTATCACCAGCACGTCCGAACCGCCCTGGAACTCGCTGGAACTGATGCAGCTGAAATCGTTGCTGATATTGGCTGTGGTCTCGTTATCGGCAACGCTGATAGCCGGGTTCGAGGTGATGCCGTAGATGGCTGCGCTAGAGCCTGTGCCGGCATACCCGGCCGGGCCGCAATCGGTGCCGACGGTAAGGCTGCCATCCTTGGTGATGGTGGCCGGATCGAGCAGCGTCCCCCAGAAGCCGGCCATGGAGATGTCGCCCATCATCTCGGACATCGCGAAGCGACCGTCTTCCTGCATCTGCGCGATCATCTCGTCCTGACTGTGACTCTGCTTGTTCTGCACGAACAGCGTGATCAAACCCGCCAGGATCAGCAGGCCGAGCGTCATCGCGATCATCAGTTCGACGAGCGAGAGGCCGGATTGGCGTGAGCGTGAAGTCTGCATGGCTCGTCCTATGAAGTCGGCGTGATGTAGGTCTCGATGACCACCATCCGCCGATACACGTTCTTGTTGGTCCCGTCGTCATAGCGGCCGGAGTTCGCGCCGCAGGTATTGCTGGTGTTGTTGTCGGGCATCGACACCGCACCACGCCAGGCGATGGTCACGGTATAGACGCCCGCGCCGCCACCCGCCGGCCCGGTGATGCATGCGGAGGGGCTCACCAGGCCTCCGGCTTTAACCGTGCCGTTCAACTCGGAGGCGCCGTCGATCGCCTGCTCCCATGCATAGAGGTCGTATGTCTCCATCTGCGCGGGTGAGCAGCTGGAACTGCCGCAATCCGGATTCGGCAACGAAAGGGTGCCACCGCCCAGGCCGTTGCCGCTCGCCGTGCTGTTGCTGGCGTAGTACTGGAGCTGCCCGGTGTTGGCCCGCATCCGTTCCAGGATGTCGTAGGCAAGCATGGTGGCGGTGGTGCGTTGGACCGCCTGGAAATTGGATTTTTTGGAGATCGTCTGCAGGCCCGCGACCGTGAGCACGCCAAGAGCGAAGACCACGAGTGTGATCAGCACCTCGATCAGCGAGAATCCGAGGTGTCTGCGGCGGAGCTTGCGAAAATTCATGTCCATCGGTGGCTCCTACGGGCAGGTCGGCGAACTGCCGCCGGAGAGAGTGTCGCCCGAATCGATGCGGCCGCTGATGCTGATGCTGACCACGCGCGCATCCGTGGCGCCGCGACTGTCGCATACGGTGAAATCGGCGGCATTGACCGAGGTCGAGCTGCCCTTGGCGCGGCCGCTGGAGCGGTAATAGAGATAGCTCGGCATCTCGGTCGAGCGGATGGTGAAGCCGTCCACGTCCGAACTTTTCACCTTGCGCAACACCGTCTCGCCCGAGCTCACCGACTTGTCACTATCCGCATCCACGAACACGATCCAGCCGTCTTCCCAGTTGCCGCTGGTGTCGCAGGCGGTCTGGGCGGAATTCGCTGCGCACATCAGCACGTCGCGATTGCGCGTGACCGCCTCGCTGCGGGTAAGCTGCAGGCTGCTCACGAACAGATTGACCACATCCGTGCGATGCCCGTTCTGCACCATCGTGCGCATGCTCGGCACCGCCAGCCCCACCAATACGGCAGCGACGATGACCGTGACCATCAGCTCGATCAGCGTAAATCCGTGTTCTTTTTCCATGGCTGAACTATAGGCCACGGCCCCGGCCGTGGGACCCCCGGCCCGATGAGCGGTCAATTCGGTCCGACGAGTGCCGTTCAGCCCGGGCAGGGCGGGGTTCCGGAGGCGTCGAGACCCCGCTTGAGGCGGGTGCGGCCGGTATAGCTCACCACGATCGCGCGGCCCTTGCCCGGGCCGCGAGGATCGCAGACCGTGAGCGTGCCGTTGGTCGAGCGGATGCTCGCAGGCCGGAAGTTGAAGTAGGCACGATTGCCCCGCACTTCCTCGGCGCCGGCGACCTTGTGATGGCGCAGGAGGATCGGCTCCCCGCTGTCCACCCGGGCCGGGGTATCGCGGTCGCGGTTCACGAACACGATCCAGCCGTCTTCCCAGAGCGTGCCATCGCTGCCGCACTGGGTGCCGTCCGCGCTCTTGCACACGCTCACGGTGTCCGCATCGAGGATGGCGCGGGTCCGCGCCAGTTGCAGTGCGCGCACCAGATCGTTCACGGTGGCGGTGGTGCGTGAGGCCTGGACGAAGTGGGCCATCCCCGGCACCGCTACAGTGATCAGGATCGTGGCCACGGCCACCACGACGAGCAATTCCAGTAGTGTGAATCCACGCATGCGCATGAGCTACCTCCTTGTATCCGAGCTTCCCGCCTTCCTGGCAGATGCGTACAGAGCCGGCTTCGTGGCAGAATGGGCCGGCCTCCCCAGTGTAAGAAGTCGAAAAAGGACGGGCAAGCAATGGCGAACGAGCACGCAGACGTCATCGTCGTCGGGGCCGGCCTCATCGGGCTGCTCACCGCCCAGGAACTGGCGCGCGCCGGATTGAGCGTGATCCTGGTCGACCGCGGGCGCGCCGGGCGTGAAGCCTCACGGGCCGCCGCCGGCATCCTCTCGCCCCTCTATCCCTGGAACGCCCCGCCCGGCATCGGCAAGCTCGCGCGCTGGAGCCAGGAACTCTACCCGGTGCTTGCCGACGAGCTGCGCCGTGAGACCGGTATCGATCCGGAATGGACGGCCAGCGGAGCGCTGTTCTTCGATGTCGAGCAGTCCGATGCCGCCCGGGCCTGGGGTGCCGAGCACGGCGCTCCGATCGAGCTCCTCGCCCCGGCCGACCTCAAACGCTGGGAGCCTGCGCTCGCCAGCGTGCAGCGCCGCGCCATTCTCGTGCCCGGCGTGGCCCAGGTGCACAACTCGCGCCTGATCCGCGCCGTGCAGGAAGCGGTCCTCAGCCAGGGCGTGCCCCTGCGCGAAGGCGTGGAAGTCACGGGGCTGCGCACCCAGGGCAGCCGGGTGACCGGTGTGGAGACCAGCGCCGGCGTTATCGAAGCCGGGCTCACGGTGCTCGCGGCCGGCGCCTGGAGCGGAAATCTGCTGGAGACGGTGGGGGTCAGACTCGCCATCCGGCCGGAACGCGGACAGGTCATCCAATACGACGGCCCGCCGGGCCTGCTCGGCCGCATCCTGTTTGGCGGCGGCGCCTACCTGGTGCCTCGCCGCGACGGCAAGATCGTCGCCGGCAGCACCCATGAAGATGTCGGCTTCGACACCTCCACCACCGAAGAAGGTCTGGCCGGGCTGCGTGCCGCCGCCGAGCAACTCCTGCCCATGCTCAGCGGCGCGGCCGTGATGCGCCACTGGGCCGGCCTGCGGCCTGCCACGCCGGACGGCCTGCCTTATATCGGCCCCTGCCCGGGCACGCCGGGGCTCTACCTCAACACCGGCCATTTCAGCCACGGCATCACCCTGGCGCCGGCCTCCGCGCGTCTGCTTGCCGATATCGTCCTCCAGCGCACGCCCATCGTGGATCCGACGCCTTTCGAACCCGACCGCGAAAGCTGACAGCGCCCGGGGGAGGGGGCTTGGAATCGGTCAAATAATGCGCATATACTGCGAATGTGACTGATTTAACGTCAAAAAACCGCTCCGAGGCCGATTCCGGCGTCTCTGCGCTGCTGGCCGAGCACGGCATCAGCCCGACTTCCCAGCGCGTGCAGATTGCCGAAGTTCTGCTCGCCCGGCCCCAGCACCTGTCCGCCGATCAGATCCTGGTCTCGGTCAACCGCAACGGTGCCCACGTCTCCAAGGCCACGGTGTACAACACCCTCAAGCTCTTCCATAAGAAAGGGCTGGTGCGCGAAGTCATCGTCGATCCCAGCCGTGTCTTCTACGATTCCACCACCGGTGGCCACCACCATTTCTACAACGTGGATAGCGGCGAGCTGAGCGACATCAAGCCCGGCGATATCGCGTTCGAACGCCTGCCCGAGCTGCCGCCCGGCACCGAGACCGACGACGTCGAAGTCATCGTCAAGATCCGCCGAGCCAGATAGCCGGATCGTTTGCCCGCCGCAGGGCCATCCGATATACTTCCGCCGCTTCCGGAGCGCCTTGTTCAGCACTCCACAGACCCCGCAATGCCGGTGTAGCTCAGTTGGTAGAGCAACTGATTCGTAATCAGTAGGTCGGAGGTTCGACTCCTCTCGCCGGCACCATAATCTCATGCAGCAATCCATCCGACGCGTCGGCCAGGCAGTGGCCAAGGGTTCCCATTTTCTATCGGTTATTGTATAAATTGGGAAACGCTTACCTGATGTCTGCAAAAAGACGGGCCGGGTAGCGAAGCTAAAAACGGGCCACGGATGGTCAGTTGATGGATTAGGGGCTTTGCCACGTAGTTCGCGTGGTAACGCAAGCAAAAGTCATATTGGGCACCTCAAAAAGTGCCAGCCCGACTTTCCCGTATCGCTGATCGCGACGAATTGCGTGCCGTGCACGGTTTCGTCCGGCGTCCGTTCGCATTCAGGCGGGGATTCGGCCAGGAAAGTGATGCGATGTCCAATCTGTCCATTAACGCGTGCTTGCTCTCGGCAATGCGCGCCTAGGTAGTGGTATCTCAAATCCAATGATTGCCAAGCTATCGCAGCGGATGGATGGAACGATGTATTAAGGAAATAGATGGGTGATATGGATATGAAACGAATCGCGCTCTTACTGTTAGCAATCTCTCTCGCCGGGTTTTCCCAGTACGCTTCTGCCCGTTTAGCAGGGTGGTATACAAGTTCCTCATCCCCGGTTTATGCAACACCCGAATTGGCGTGTAGGGCTTCGGTTTATATCTCTAGCTACCCAGATAACAACTATGCTGGGTATACATATTTCAATTTCAAGTATGTCGGCTGTTATTGTCATTCAAATCCTGGCCGTCCCGATTGCGGGTTTGCAGTGTTGTATTCCGGCTACTACATCACGGCTGATGTAAAGAGCGACGGTTCCGGATCGGGCCAAAATGTCGATCCCGGTAAAACCAAAGGCAAGGCTTGTCCTTGCGAAGGCGACCCGATAGATCCTGGTACCGGAAATGAATTTGAGACTGAGCCGGATTATTCATTGCCGGACGCCCAACAGCTTAAGTTTACTCGCTACTACAATAGTGGCGATCAATCCGCCGGAATTCTCGGGGCCGGCTGGCGCGATAACTATGCGCGCCATCTGACGCCTGAATACGTTCCATCACCGCCTTCCGCCTATGCGGGACCTCCCGGAGAGTCCAACCTGTACCGCACCCGCCAGGAGGCTTGCGAACAGGGATGGAAGTCGGTGAAGGCGGAAGCGCTCGCTCATCCGTATTACAGTCACGCCTCCTACGAGGGAACGACTTGCGTCGTCTATAACGGGAACTATGGCGAGAAACCGGTGCGTGTAGGCACGGTCGAGTTGTATTACGCTCCAACAGGGATACCCATACCTAACGCCGAGCCCATCGCCTGGACCGCGACGCGTGCCGATGGGAAAGTATACCGGTTTCGCAAGACGGCAGATGGCTGGCAAGCCGATGCGGACGTCAATATCAAACTGGTCTCTACAGCAGATGGCTTCCGTCTGACTGACGAGAACGACAATGTGGAGCTTTACAACGCGGCTGGCCGCCTCATCTCGGTGACTGATCGCGTTGGCCGAACCCAAGTCATGGGCTACGACAGTTCAGGGCGCTTGACCTCAGTGCGGGGGGCTTTCGGGAGTGAGCTGTTGCTGAACTATAGCAATGGCCATCTTGCGACGGTGACCGAACCGGGTGGCGGAGTCATCGCGTATGAGTACGATGCTCAGGACAATCTCACCCATGTCACTTTCCCTGACGGCACCGCCCGTCAGTACCTGTACGAGGATGCGAACTACCCGCATGCGTTGACGGGCATCGTTGACGAAGACGGCAACCGGTTTGCCTCGTGGCAATACGATGCGCAGGGGCGTGCCACGCTCAATGAACGCGCGGGTGGGGCAGGGCGCATCCAGCTGGACTACAGTGATGCATTGACGACCACCGTTACGGAGCCGTTGGGGGCGATACGCACCTATCATTTCGACGTGGTTCAAGGGGTACCGAAGCCAGCGTCGGTCGATATGCGCGCCTGCTCAACCTGTGCGGCAAAAACAGAGTACTTCACATGGGATGCCAATGGTCGCCTGGCTTCCCAAACGGATTATGCCGGTCACCAGACAACCTATGGCTATGATGGTCGCGGGCTGCAGACCAGCCGAACCGAAGCTGCAGGTTCTGCGCAGGCGCGCACGATCTCGACCGACTGGGACCCGACCTTCCGACTGCCTGTCCGAGTAACTGAGCCCGGAAAGGTGACTACCTATCAGTACGATAGCCGCGGCTTGATACAGGCCCGGACAAATACCGATAGCGCGACGGGCGCAGCCCGCGTAACGAGCTACGGATACGACGCGCGTGGACTGCTCACATCCATTGATGGGCCACGCACAGACATCAACGATGTCACGTCGTTCGCTTACGATAGTGCCGGAAATATCTCCACCATCACCAATGCGCTCGGGCAGACTACGCAGATCATCGCGTATACGGCAGATGGTTGGCCGCTGACGATCATCGATCCCAATGGAATCGAGACAGACCTGACCTATGACGCGAGGGGCAGATTACTGACCCGCACGGTTGCCGGGGCAACCACTCATTTTGCATACGATGCGGCAGGTCAGCTCAAGAAAGTGACGTTGCCGACAGGGAGCTATCTGGCTTATACCTACGACGCTGCGCACCGTCTGACGGCCATCGACGATTCGCTCGGGAACCGACTCGCGTTCACGCTGGACGCGCTCGGTAATTGCGTAGAAGAAGATGACCGGGATGCCCAGGGAATTGTCCGGCGCTCTGTGAAGCGGGTTTATGACCAGCTCAACCATCTTTCTGAGGTTGTTGGCGGAGCAGGGCAGATCTCGCAGTATTCTTACGACAAAGTTGACAACCTGACGTCGGCTACGGACCCGCTGGGCAATGTGACCCATCAGACGTTCGATGCCTTGAACCGTTTGGTTGTGACGGTCGATCCGATGAACGGCGAGACCAGCTTCAACCGCGATGCCCAGAATCATCTCGATGACGTCACCGACCCACGCGGCCTTAATACCCATTACGACCACGACGCGTTTGGAGATGTGGTCGGCCGTGACAGCCCGGATACCGGGTATACGGCCTATACATACGATGCGGCCGGAAATCGCATTACCAAGACCGATGCCCGGGGCGTGACCACAACCTACACCTATGACGCGCTCAACCGCCTGACGAGTATCCAGTATCCCGACTCCTCAAAGAACGTGACCTATACCTATGATCAGGGCACCTATGGCATCGGTCATCGCACCGGTATGCAGGATTCAAGCGGTACAACAACCTATGCCTATGATGCCCGTGGCAACCGGGTGCACAAGACCACGACCGTGGATGGCCATACCTTTGAACTGGCCTACGCCTACGATCTGTCCGATCAGCTGACCGGCGTGACCTATCCGGATGGCATGCAGGTCAAGTACCAGCGCGACGCCACGGGCCGGGTGGTCTCTGTCCATGTCATCCGCAACGGCGTCTCCCAGGCGCTCGCGGACAATGTGAGCTACGAGCCTTTCGGACCCATGACGGCACTGACCTACGGCAACGGGCTGACCGAGTCGCGCACCTACGACAAAGCCTATCGCCTGACCGGCATCGATGTGCCGGGCGTGATGCAATGGTCCCTCACGGATGATGCGAACGACAACATCACGAACATCGCCGATGCCTTGAATAGTGGCGATAGCCAGACCTTCACCTACGATCCGCTGAACCGCTTGGCCACTGCCCAGGGCAGCTACGCCAGCCAGAGCTACCATTACGATCTGGATGGCAACCGTACAAGTCTTACTGAGGCAGGTACGGTTGAGAGCTACAGCTACGGCAGCGCCAGCAACCGTCTGCTCACCGCAGGTACCCAGCCATTCCAGTATGACGCCGCCGGCAATACCGTCAGCGACGGGCTACACACCTACACCTACGATGTCACAAACCGTCTTACCGGCTACGACGACAAGCCTGATGTCTATCTGTACAACGGCCTGGGTCAGCGTGTGCGCAAGCCAATACCCGTCAAGCCGGGCGATGCCAATGGCGACGGCATCATCGACCAGAACGATCTTCTCAGCCTCCAGGATGGTCTGAAAGGCAATACGAACTTGTCTGCCGGCATGGACTGCAACCAGGACGGTGTGATCGACAACAAGGACAAATCCTGTATCGCCAACCAGATTGGCACCACCAAGAATCACGGAAAAGGGAAGGGAGTACAGACCGCTACCGTTGCTGCGGCCTCGACAACGACCACGAGCGCTGGAACGGTTCTTTACCAATACATGATCTACGACGAAGCCGGTCATCTGCTCGGCGAATATGACGAGAACGGCAATATGATCCAGGAACACATCTGGCTGGGTAATCGGCCGCTGGGCGTTGCAAGTGATAATGGCCTGTTCTACGTCACGACAGATCAGATCGGCACACCGAGAGTCATAACGAATGCCAGTCAGCAGCTTGTCTGGCGTTGGGGTAGCGATCCATTTGGTAACGGGCAGCCGGATGAGAATCCGAGTGGGGCTGGGCTGTTTAGCTACAACCTCCGGTTCCCAGGGCAGTATTATGATGCGGAGACGGGGCGTAATTATAATTATTTTAGGGATTATGATTCGGGGATTGGGCGGTATGTGGAGAGTGATCCGATTGGGTTAGGTGGTGGAATTAATGGCTATATATATAGTCTGAATGGCCCTGTAAATGGCTTCGATCCGTTGGGTGAATATTGCCTTTCACATCGTGCTATAAATGGAATATCGGGCTTCGTTGCCGGCGCAATAGCTGGTGCAGCCGCGGGGCATCGTAACTTGAGAATGGCTGTTGTGGGAGCGGTGGTAGGTGGTATAGCTGGTGCTGCAACTGCGTATTTTCAGCATAATGATCGGGGAGCATCCGTTGGTGCGGCATTTATGGCGGGTGCTTTGTCAAATGGCAATAAGATCTTTTCTGGAGGAGCTGGAGGTATTGTTGCTGCTGGAACGACAGCTTATATAGAAAAGAAGGGGCTCCCAGATTACGCCGCAGTGCCTGTTGGTTCCGCTGTGGGAGGATACTTAGGCGCTACTGTTGGGGCTTTTCCCACTACAACAGCTGTTGAAGTTGTACCGGCAATTGTAAAAGCTCTGCGTGCTGGGGGAACCGGTGCAGTTGTGGGTCTTGCCAGTGGCGCTGCCTTTATCGGGACTAGATATCTTCTAAATAAGGAAAATGACTGCGGATGCGGAAATTAATGCGACAATTGGCTGAAATATTTTTTCTTACTCTACCAAGTGTGCTCATATTTTCTTGGTTATGGTTCGAAATAGGACAGCCTTGGGTTCATAAACGCTGGTCGGGCTGGCCTGAAACTCTATATGTAATGTTAGGGTATCTAGGCATCTTGGTTATCCTTCGTGTCACAGCTAGGAGCTTTTACAAAGAACTTATGGAGCAAGACGGCACTGGAAGGAAAGATCACTAGGAAAATTAGGGTGAATCGCCACCAGTTTACTAGACACCTATGAGCCATAGAAAATGGACATCAGAGAGGTGTCTTTAAAAGATTGGGACATCCATAATTCTTGACAGAGATTCAATGTCTTCGCTAGGCTGAAATTCAGCAGGGATCGCTGATCTTCAGAAGGAGTCGTCAAGGATGACGCAAGCACGCCGGGCGCTGGTCAGCGCCGAAACCACACCGTATTACCACTGCATCTGCCGCTGCGTGCGGCGGGCGTTCCTGTGTGGCGAAGATCGTCTTACAGGCAAGAACTACGATCACCGCAAACAGTGGGTGGTGGATAAGCTCAAGGCGCTCTCTGACGTCTTCGCCATCGATGTCTGTGCCTATGCCGTCATGTCCAACCATTACCACCTGGTCCTCAAACTCGATCCAGCGCGGGCCGAGGACTGGAGCGAAGAAGAGGTCGTCAAGCGCTGGGGTACGCTCTTCGGCCTCCCGCTGCTCGTCGCCCGCCATCAGCGGGGCGAGACGGGTAAAGCCGAATCCAAAAAGGCTCTGGAGATTATCAACACTTGGCGCCGCCGGCTCACGGACCTTTCCTGGTTCATGCGCTGCCTGAACGAGAGCCTGGCCCGGGCCGCCAACGCCGAAGACGGCTGCAAAGGCCGGTTCTGGGAAGGGCGCTTCAAGAGCCAGGCTCTGCTGGACGAGGCCGCCTTACTCACCTGCATGGCCTATGTCGATCTCAACCCCATCCGAGCAGGGCTAGCCGATACACCGGAAGCATCCGAGTTCACCTCCATCCAGGCCCGGATACAGACCTGGCAACGAGACCAGACAAAGGCGAAAGCCGCCGAGATGAGCAAAGAGTCAGAGGTTCCGGCGCTGCTGCCGCTCGGTGGATCCGACGAGAACGACATCACCAGCGACCTACCGTATGCCTTCCAGGACTATCTGGATCTGGTGGACTGGACCGGCAGAGCCATCCGCGACGACAAGCGTGGCCATATCCCCAATGAACTACCGCCCATCCTGGAACGCTTAGGGATAGAGCCCAAAGCCTACCTGCGTTACATGACACGCCAGGAGAACCGCTTCATCCACGTCATCGGCCGTGCCGATGCCATCCGACAGACCGCCTCCCAGCTCGGCCAGCAATTTCTCAAGGGAATAGGTCAGGCTGAACGACTTTTCAGTCCCGCTCCAAGCTAACAAAGTGCCCCAAAGCTACCGCGATCCCGTCCCGGGAGGAGTGACCGTGTTCGTGTACCCATCCAGCTGGTAAGCCACGGCCGCTTCAACGCCAATTCACCCCCAAATCTCGAATAACAGAGGCCTGATCGTCGTGATGCCATCAGCGTGATCATTTGCTTGAGTTCCATTCAGGTAATTGATGTCCAATCTTTATCGTCGCCTGCATCGTGATTATCGCCTACGGCGGCCTGATCACCTCGCCGGCTGTCGCGGCCATCCGCCAGACGGTCCAGCAGCCGCCCGTGCAGAAGACGCAAAAGCAAGTGAGCAGGACTGCCGCTCAGTTCGGTCACAAGATGGCCGATGTCCGCAAGCACCTCGGCCAGCTCGCCAGGCAGGGCCTCAAGGGTCAGGCACTGGCGGATCTTCGCAAGCACCTCAAAGCCGATGCCGATAATCTCGGCACGCTCGATACCGGTATGCAGCAGAAGTTCGCCGCCACGCGCGCCATGATCAAGAGCCATCACCTGCCGGATGTCATCGCCCAGCGCGAAGCGAAAGCGGAAAGTCATTACAAGTCAGAGATGGCAGGTCTGAAAAAGGCCCTGGCCGCGATCCAGAACCAGAGCGACGCCACGCAGGCGGCCACCCAGGCGCAGGCTGTGCTCAAGCATCTGGCCCAGTTCAAGAACAAACGCTCACAGCAGCCGTTCGATCCCAAGCATCTGCCTAACCAGGCCCTGCAGCCGGACCACAACCGAGTACCGCGGACCACCAAGGCGCAGTTCCAGCAGACGACGACCGATGCCACCACGCCGCAGTTCTCCACACTCAGCACCACCACGCTGGATACGGCGACAACCACCACGACTTCGGCAACTACGCCGACAGCCGCGGCAACAACCACCGCAGCGACGACAAGTTACGACGTCAGCCAATTAAAAGGTGCGGATGATCCGGCCTACCTCGCCGCCACCACGGAAGTCACACTCTCGGACACCATCAAGGCCAAGGCGGCCGAACTCGATCACGACCCGGTCAAGATCTATAACTGGGTCCACAACAACATCGTCTGGCAACCCACCTGGGGTGCTATCCAGAGCGCCGACCTCACGCTTTCGGCCAAACGCGGCAACGCCTTCGATATCTCAAGTCTCCTGATCGCACTGCTGCGCGCCTCCCACATCCCGGCGCGCTACGTCCACGGCACCATCGACGTGCCCGAAGCGAAGTTCCGCAACTGGATCGGTGGGTTCAAGAACATCAGCGCCGCTTTGAATTTCGCCTCCTCCGGCGGTATCCCCATCACCGGCATCATCAGCGGCGGCAAAGTCACCACCGTGCAGATGGAACATATCTGGGTCGAAGCAGCCATTGATTATGTGCCCACGCGCGGCGTGAAGAACCGTGTTGCAGATACCTGGGTCCCCTTGGATGCCAGCTACAAGCAATACACCTTCCAGCAAGGCTTGGACCCTATCGCCATCTCCGGCATCGATCCCAAGACCCTGGCCACGGATTTTGTGAATTCGGGGACGGTGAACGACAGCGAAGGTTGGGCCACAGGCTTCGACCCGACCATCTTGCAGAATGCCCAGACGCAGATGCAGACGTCACTTCAAGACTACATCAGTCAAAACCTGCCCAATGCCACGGTAGGGGATGTCATTGGCGGGCGTACCATTGTTGAACAGCACCATTCAGGGCTCTCCGCCAGTCTTGCCAATCCCATCGTGGCTGTTGGCACTCGATTCGCGTCCGTTGCGCTGAAGCTTGAGCAGTCCATGACCTTTGGCTTCGGGCGTGATGTCTCCGGCTATCCGTTACAGGAGGTCAGCTATCCCTTCGCCGCCATCAACAATCAGCGCATCACGCTGAGCTTCAAGCCGGCCACGCAAGCGGATCAAGACGCGCTGGCCAGCTTGTTGCCGGATGGCGATATCACCGATATCAGTCAGCTTCCGACAAGTATCCCGGCCTATCTCGTGCAGGTAGTGCCGCAGCTCAAGATTAACGGCCAGGTGGTGATGACGGGTGATCCGATGAACCTGGGCTACGATCTCACGTTCGATTTCGATGCCAACTTCATCGGGCACGGACTCATCCCGCATACCTATACAGTCGCCGCGGGCGCTTACCTTGCCGTCGCCGCCATCGGAGGCAGCGTCAGCCCGCAGGCGCTCGCGGATACGAAAGCACGCCTGGAAACGACAAAAGCGATTCTCGACTCGCAGGACCCGACCCAGCTTCAGGGCCTGACCCGAGAAGACTTGCTGGGTGATCTATTCGAAACCGGCGTACTCGGCTACTACGCTCAATACAATGCTTTGACCTACGTAGCCGGCCTTCGCCAAGGCGGCCAGCATATGCTTGCAGCGGGTATGGGGTCGTTCGGTTATGAGCCTAATGTGACCTATGTATTTGGTGTGCCGACCGATATACATGGTGGCGGGGCGGTAATGAATGTGCCTATCCAGAGCGTGTTCGGTTACGACCAGGATGGAACAGATGCCGGAAAGGAGGCGCGCCTGAATTACGTACTCCAGTCAGGTACGATTTCCTCCGCACTGGAGGGCGCCGTTCCCGAGCAGATGTTCGTTACACCGGACAATCCCGGTGAAGCTATCTCGGCGGTCAAGGCGCTGGCGAAAGCCAACGCGGCCGGCCAGCATATCTATCACATTACGAAGGCCAACGAAGATCAGGTGCTACCGCTGATCCATCACAGCGCGCCAGTGATGAAAGAGATCAAGGATGCGCTGGCGGCGGGTAAGGAAGTGATTACCCATACAGATGCCGTATCTGTGCCCGGGTGGTCGGGTGCTGGGTATATTATCTATGATCCGCAGACGGGGGATGGGGCGTATAAGATTGCGGGTGGGCAGAATGGAAGTTATTTGGCCGGACTATTCTTGGGGCTCGTTATATCTGTTTTTGTGATTGCTCTGATAAGCTCCAGTGGCGGGGTATTGTTGCCTCTGCTGTTGGGGATATTCGCTTTTGCGGGATTCCTCTCTTATTTCCTCGCAGAAGATAGTGGGGGTTTAAATCAGAGGTGTTTCATTAGTGGTATTTTTGCTGGATTGGCACCTTTAGGGCTAGTTGAAGCTGCACTTTATGGTGGGCCAATTAGTTCCGTGCTTGCGATAATGGGGTACTCTGAGATTGACTTAGATCTTACTGGTTCGAGAGCTAGTTGTGGTCTATGAGGGAGGGTTGGTATGGAGTCATCAAGAATTCACAAGTTTACTCTTGGAATTGTTCTATTCGTTATGGGTATTTTGCAGTTATTAGTAGTCTATTTGGATAAAAAAAATAGCTTATGGGGTATTTTCCTTGGTGCGGCGCTCTCAATTTATGGAATGATATATATAACTGCGCTCGTAATTAAGCGAAAATAAGCGAGTTAACTAGGTCATATATGGACGCCTCCCCGAAGACATGAGTATGGAGTAGTTAGGACATATATGGACGCCTCCATAGACGCAAGGGATATTTTGAGGCTGTTTTTTTGAGAGGCGCGCAAGCGCCTTTTGGACTTCCCCCGGTTCCCTAGACACTCACTGCGCAAGCTTTGAGGCTTGCTCGAAAGCATAGGGACTCTGCATTCCGAGATGGCTGTGACGCCGGGTTCGATTGTAGAAGATCTCAATATAATCGAACACAAAAGGGTAATCGTCCCTGATTTTAGAGGCGATGGGAACAAAGTATTGGACACCCATAACTTTTGTTACGTTAGGGAAGGATTGGACATATATGATTGGAAAGATTGGGACATCCATAATCCTTGACAGGGATTTGATGTCTTCGCTAGGCTGAAGTTCAGCAGGGATTGCTGGTCTTTAGAAGGAGCTGTCAAGGATGACGCAAGCACGCCGGGCGCTAGTAAGCGCCGAAACCACACCGTATTACCACTGCATCTGTCGCTGCGTGCGGCGGGCGTTCCCGAAAGTATGACCTTTCCCCGTAAAACTACTCCATGAGCGATGAGGGGCTTCGTTAGCCATTATTAGTTTATCTCTGCCGGCTATCCGGGCGTTGTGAACCTGCCCTAAAAGCGGCCTTCAATCCACCCCACCAAGCAATCTCCGCTGCAACCCCGCGGTTTTGCGTTCGCCGTGCTCTGGGATAGTATGACCATTCAGGGATCGTGCCGGACCTTGTCCGGCCAAACGGAATTGGGGATAAGGGGGTTCCAATGCGTAAGAAGACTCTGGGCACGCTGGTGGCTGGCGGGGCGCTTTTGCTCGTGGGCTTGGGGCTGGGGCTACGGCTCTGGGCGAACCAGCAGGTGGATACCATGCCGATGTTCGGTGCCGTGCATCAGGCACCGGATGGCCGCATCCTCATCGAGCTGGCGGACACGCTCTATATTGAGAGTCAGCAAGGTCAGTCGCTTGGCATTATCCCGCTTTCCCGATTCGACGTGAGCAATTTCACGGGCGATTTCGCCGTGCTCTCGGACAACACGATCATCCTGCAGAAGGGAACGATTCCGGGCATGAGTGCGCACGACGTTGTACGTGCGCTCGCCAGGACAACGAAACAGGCTGCCTATGTGAACAAGACGGGGAACGTGCCGTTGCAGCGGTGCGATCTCAAGACCTTTGAATGCAAGACGCTCACCGGGAGGGATGGTGATTACTTTACGGTGAGCGATCCGTTCAAGCTGGCGGTGGATGAGAAGGCGCAGCGTATTCTTGTCGCCGATACCGACCGGCAACGCCTGGTGCTGCTCGATTACAGCGGCAAGATACTTTCGACGATAAGCGGCTTGCAGTTCCCAAACGAGCTGCAGGTTACGGGGGCTGGCCTTGTCACGGTGGCAGATACAAACGACGGTGAGGTACGCAACTACCGTTATTCGGACGACCGCATCAAGGCAGCCGAAGGTGGGACTGACCTGCAGGACTGGATGGGCATCTCCTTGCCCGGATTCTTCTTCCCGACCGGTTATGCAAAAACTGACGACGGAACCCAGTGGCTTATTATCGCCGATGCGCTATTGCGCAACGGTGTTTTGTATCGTCGCGGGTCAGATCAAAAGATTCCGAAACCGATCGTGTTGCCGCACGGCGACGATGTGCTCTGGGTGGCGCCGACCGAAGGCGGTGTGATGTTGCCCGACAGCGCAAATTACAAGATCTGGCAGTTTGCCGACGATGGCACACCGGGCGGTTATTTCGGCTCGCCGCAACTGGACTCGGTACTTTTCGGCTATGCGGGGGATTATCGGCTCTATAAAGCGCTCTATTCCAAGAGTCTTTGGGTGATGCTTCTGATTTCCATTCCGATGTTGTTCTGGGCATTTCGCTTGCAGCGCGCGATAGAAGATGACGTTGAACAGGCGCGGGATCTGACTGGGCAGTCGACCGGTAGCGCAGAAGAGATTTCAGTGGCCCAGGCCTCACCGGCATCGGTGGCGCCGGCATGGCAGACCCGCGCCGCGGTTGAATCGTCAGAAGAAGGCGAGTTTCGCCGTTATCAAGGGTTGAATTCTCCTGCGAACAACGGGGGTGTATTGGCCTTGATTACCGCCTTCCTGGTGATGGCATCGGCGATATTGGGATTGGGCCTGTATGGGGCTTCGAAGAGATTTGCGCAAATGCCAAATTTGTTCGCCGATCCGATAATCATCTTCTTGTTCGGCGGTTCCTTTCTTTATGTCGCCTGGGCCTGGTCGTCGATTTTACTGGAGCGTGTCTACGTCACCCCGGAGGGCATTCGCTATCGATCGGTACTTTCGGGCCCGTTAGGCTTTTTGAACTTCCTCTGGCCGAGCTGGCAATTGCACTGGCGCCAGATCGCGGATGTGAAGATTCGCAAGAAAGGGCACGGAAGGTTCTCGAAGAACTGGTACTACGTGATCACCGACAGGCAGGGCGAGACGCGGCGCATATCAGCGCTGACATGGCGCAAAGCCGACAGGATGAACGATGGGATGCAGATCCGCTATGCGGGCACGGAGACGCCCGAACGTCTGCGCGAAGCCATCCATACCAGTGTGCTCTATCAGTACATCAAGTCGCGGGGGAAAGGCTGAGCGATCGTGTGTGGCTGGATCGGGTAGTCTGAAAAAGCCCCGCTGCTCTGGCGAGTAGCGGGGCTTTTTCATATACGCACCTTTGATGCGCTTTCGGGAATCATCAGAAGTTGATGGTCGTCGTCGAGTTGGCGGTCACATCCGCCGTCTGGCTGGCTGAGAATACCAGCGTCGTTGCCGTCGAGACGTCGTCGCCCGCGCAGGTCACGGCCAGCGTATAGGTGCCCGGTGCCAGGAATCCGACGGTGTAATCGTAGTCGCCGCTCGTGCTGTTGAGCTTCAACGTGGCAGAAGTCAGCGGTGCGGTTCCACCGCTCACGGTCGCGTTGAATCCGCCCAGCGTGGTGGGACTGTCGGAGTACACATACACGGCGGGGCTGCAGGCACTGGCGCTGATGGCGGTGCCGCCTATGGTCAGCGTAGCAGCAGCGGAACCACTGATGCTGCCGACTTCCTGCTTGTTGATCAGGCGCAGGGCCGGCGTGAGCATGTAGCTGGTGGAGCCACCGGCGTTGGACTGGGTGATGGCCTGGCGCAGGTTGAAGTCGATGAGGAAGTCTGCCTGGCTGCCTTCGGCCACCGTGAATCCACTCACCAGTTTGAGGCCACTTTGGGAGCCACTGGGGATGGTCAGCGCATGCTGTGCACCGTCGGAGGTCACGATATAGGAATTGGCGGCGTCGATATCCAGTCGGATCCATTGGTAGTCGCCGGCCGAGACGCTCTCACCGGAGAGCAGGGACGCGCTGTTGGTGCCCTGCTGCTGGAGGATGTCGATGGTCTTCTCAGACGCGAACGAAAAACTTTGCTGGCCGTTCGGTCCCATGAGCTCAACGCCAGTGAAAGCAACGACGACGCTCTGGGCACCGTCCACCGGCGTATCGGTCACCCCGAGATTCAGGGTGGCGGTCTTGCTTGAGCTGTTGCAGCCGGCAAGGGCGAGGACAACGGCGCCAGCGAGCAGAATTGTCAGATGCCGGATTTTGAATGACATGGTTTTCTCCTTGTTTGCCTCTTTCGGTCGCATTCAACCTACATAGGTCATCACGTTCGTGATGTGCGCGAGGTTCCATTTTCGAGGAATTTATTTTGCGCATATCGCGCTGCGTATTAATTATGTAAATTTATCGGCGGGACGGAACCAAATCGTCGTCCAGGGCGTTCTATAGTTAATGGGTGACTGGCCGGCGGCTGGAGTGTACTTGCGTGAGAGACATGCGTAACGGCGATTTTGAGCTGCGAGTGCGCCCACACCTCGAGCTGCTCTATCGGATGGCGTATCGCTTCACCGGCCAGTCAGCCGATGCCGAGGATCTGGTGCAGGAACTGCTCTTCAGGCTGTATCGGCGTCAGCGCGATCTCTCCCACATCGATGATCTGCAGCCGTGGTTGATCCGATCGCTACACAATCTGTTCGTGGATCGCTGGCGGCATAGTCAACGCACACCGTTCGGACACCTTCACCCGCAGCCATGGGAAGACTTGTTCGAGGAGTCAGGTGGAAGCGATACCCCGGAGGCCGAAATTCGCAACGCCGAGTTGCGACGCAAGGTCTTGTGTGCGCTCTACGAGATAAGCGAAGAACATCGGGCGGTGCTGGTACTGCATCACATGGAAGGTCGCGATCTGCCGGAGCTGGCCCAGTTGCTTGACCTGCCCATCGGCACGCTAAAGTCACGGCTGTTCCGCGCGCGCCGCAGTTTTCGAAAGGCGCTTGAGGAAGGGAACCCTCTGGCCGCTGATGACGTGATAGCTGATGAGGCAGAGGTATCACGCTATGGATTGTAAGCAGTTTCTCGATTATCTGGATTCCGAGCTTTTCGATGCGCCTTCCCCTTTAGTGCAGGCGCATCTGGCCGAGTGCGGCGCCTGCCGCCAGGCGGCTGCGTCGAAGCAGGAAGCGCTGGCGATCCTGAGCGAGCTTCCGGAACCGCCGGTGCCGGAAGGCTTTGCCGAGCGGATTCTGGAAGGTATACCACGCGCAGAACCCGGGCCTGGCGGTGACAGGTCCAGGATATGGGCGTTGGCGGTAGCTGCCGCCCTGGTACTGGGAATTGTTATCGGCGTATCGGTTCAGTGGGCCGGCAAGCTGCCCGCAGGCAGCTATCAGGTCAGCAACGGCACCATCACTGTGCCGTCGGATGCAATCACTCGGGTTCGTATCGCACTGGATTCAGCGAGAGCGATCCAGCATGTGGTGTTTACGGTCAATCTACCGGCCGACATGCAACTGCGCGGACATCCCGGTGCCCGGCAGGTTGCCTGGCAGGGTGTGCTGGTGCAAGGACGCAACGTACTCAATCTCGAGCTGGTCGCCAAGCCGGGCGCCAAGGGCACGCTGAGGACCGATCTGCAGTATGGCGGGCGCACCAGTTCGTATTCGGTGCAGGTCGCCGCGGTCGGAAAGTCTTCCTTGCGTGATGTTATCCATCACCTCCTGGCGCAACTGCGCCTGGCGTGATGAGGAGTAGATCGTTATGACATTGAAAACACTCACTGTATCCATCGTCTGTGCCGGGCTATTGGTCTTGCTCAGTCTGCCGGCGCAGGCGGACGACAGCGCCACGTCGTCATCCGGTGCGCAGGCATCGGATGTCACCATGACCGTCATCCCGGATGATCAGGATACGGCCGACACTGTCGAGCAGGATATCGACGTTCCCGACGCGGTGGACGAGCACAAGCCCGGGTCGGCGCCCGCTACCGGCAGCAAGGCAGATAACGGAAAGGAGTTCGGGCAGGAGACTGCCGATGCTGCCAAGGCTCTCGAGGATCAGAAAGATGCCTCGGAAGCGGCTCAGCACGAGGCCGAAGATGCGAATCAGCAGGCGGAGGCTGCGCAGCAGGCCGCACAGAGCCAGGCAGAGCAGGCGCGACAGAACGCCAATCAGGAATCGGATTCGGCGCAGCATGATCATCCGGAGCCGCCACCACCGCCGGGTGGGCCATAAGCGAGCAGGGAGGCCGCGGCCGCCATTCTCCCCCTGGCGGCCGCGGCCTGGCGGTGCCGGTTTGGCTACGGGCCAGGCAGGTTATCGCACCCGATCGTGGATCCAGTTCGGATCCACGATCTTTTTATGTCCAAACGGATGCCCTATGCCGGGTAAAGACTGACGGACGGCAGAAATCCGGGGTATGCCCGGGCCATCGCACCGGGCTCCGACTGGTCTAATCTGAGGTCCAACGCTCGCACCATGGGGGGCGGAGAGCTCCGGGTGCCCATGGGGACTAAGTCACTGCAATCTTGAGGTATCCGAGTGCAATTGCGTCTTCTTTTCTGCTCCGCGTTGATCGTGGTGACATTCCTGTCTCCCGCCTTTGCCGGCACGTCGCCGGTGGCCACAGCCGCAAACCGGAAAAGTTACGATCAGGGTGTCAGCGCTTTCAAAGGTGGACGATACTCGCAGGCGTTGACGTGGTTTCTCAAGGCGCGTGAGCAAGGTTATTCGAACCCGAGACTGAGCTACAGTCTGGGTGCCACTTACTATCGCCTGGGCAACTATGCCAAGGCGAAGGAAGAATTCTCGCGCCTGACGGGCAACCGGCGCTTGCGGGCGCTCGCACACTACAATCTCGGTCTGATCGCTGCGGCCGAGGGTGATGACGAGACCGCGCAGCGAGAATATCGTCTGGCTCACGAGCAAGCCGAGCAATCACGCCTAAAGCAGCTCGCGGCGCGGGCCTTGGGCCTGCACGCGAGTGCCCCGGCCAGACTGCAGCCATTCGGCTATGCCAAGTTCGCTCTTGGTTATGACGACAACGTGGCGCTGGCCCCGCAGAAGTCCGCCGTATTGCCGGTTGCACGTGCCGGATCGCCGCTGACGACGGTTATGGCGGGCGGGGGGTATCCGCTTGGCGGAACTTATTCTGACGGCTACTTTCTTACCGGCAATTTCTACAATACCGACTACCAGAAATTGAGCACCTACAACGAGCGTATGCTCACGCTGGGAGTCCAGGCCCGGCATTCTGAAGGCGAGTGGGCCTACGGATTGGGTGTCTCCGGAAGCCACATCACCATCGGCGGAACGGCCTTTGAGAATCTTGCCTCCGTTCAGGTCAAAGCTCGCAGGCGACTGGATGCAGAAAATACACTGCACCTTGGATACCTTTACGATCACGTGTCGGGGAGCGGGATCTACGATTATCTGAGCGGCTCGCAACAGCGATTATTTGTCGAAGACCGCCTGGCTCGCGCTGGCAACCAGTGGACCTTTGGCTTTCAACACGCCATCAACGCACGCACAGACTATTCTTCCGGAGCTCAGTTCCTGAGTGTGTCGCCAACCCGGAACCGTCTGTACGCCAAAGTTGAACGAGAGCAGACGGCAAAGTTACGTTGGGAGGGAGGGGTCCGCTACGAGCGAAGTAACTACAGCCCGTCTGATGTGCTCGTGACCGGGTCGACGACGACAGTGGTCGATCGGGACGACACTCTATTTGTCGCCCGGTTTTCCGTAGCGTATTCGGTGCTGCCGCATTGGGGTCTGAAAGCCGAATATCGCTATCTCAACAACCAGTCCAATATTGGCATCTATTCCTACAAGAGCAATCTGTACATGTTGTCGCTGAATTATCTTATCTATTGACCATCGTTCCTGGGAGATAGACCCGGATCCAGTGCGGATCGTCTGGTGTTACAGAAAAGCCCCGCTGCGCGCAGCACAGCGGGGCTTTTCATTATTCGCTGGTCAGAGCTTGTTGGCTTGCGCGATGGCGTCGTCCAGACGCTTCTCGCCACGCGAGGCCTCATCCGCCAGGGCCTTGTAGACATCGTGCTGGGCGGGAGTCGGGTCGGCGTAGGCCAAGCCCACGTCGGCAGCCAGATAGGCCAGGTGGCTGCGCAGCTTGGTCTCGTGCAGCAGGCTGCCTTCGCTGGAATGGATGTCCAGCTGGACCAGGCTGTTGATGGCATCGTCCAGAGCCGCGACGGCCTTGGCCGCGCGGGCGGCGCTGATATGGTGCGCATCCACCGCGGCCTTGAGCTTGTCGCGTGCGTCGATCGCCTGGTTCAAGGTCTTGTCCAGGTTATCCAGCGTGCCATGGATAGCCAGTTCCAGCTTGAGTCGTGCGGCAAGGTCTGCCTTGCTGGCCTTGAGGCGCGGATCGAGTTTTACCTCGAAGCTCTGAGTGGACGAATGTCCGTCGTAGCTCAGGGTGACGTGGTAGGTGCCGGGCACGATGACGGGACCGTCCACCTCATCGGGCAGACCGCCCGCCGCGATCGGCGCTTCGAACCCCTTCACTTCGGTAGCCTCGGTGTAGCGCAGGTCCCATTGGAAGGAGTTCATACCCGGCTTGATGCCGGTGAGCCTGGCGAGGTGTTCGGCCCGCTGCACGCTGGGCTTTTTCTCCGGCTGCGGTTCCTTCGGCTTGTCTTCCTTCCTGGCCTTGTGCAGATCGAAGCTGCGGATCACGTGTCCGTCGCTGTCGGTGAAGGTGAGCGTGGCCGGGGTCTTGCCGTCATAGTTGTCCGGGATATGGAAGAACACCGTGGCGCCGAAGGGCGGGTTCTCGCCGACATCGGCGTTCTTGCGCGGATGATCGGGCGCACCGTAGGCGTGGGTTAACCAGGCTGTTTGCGGTGCGAATACCGATGTGGCGTCGCTCGCCACCGGCTCGTGGTGCGTGAGCTGCTCGAGCAGATGCAAGTTGTCGAGTATCCAGAACGCGCGCCCGTGGGTGGCGATGGCGACATCGCCCTGGCGGGTGTCGATCTGCAGGTCACGTACCTGCACGTGCGGCAGGTTCAGGCTGAGCGGCTGCCAGCGCGCGCCGCCGTTCAGACTCATGTATACGGTGTTCTTGGTGGTCAGGAAGAGCAGGTTCGCATCATCCGGGTCCTGACGGATGGCGAAGGTGTACTGGTCGTCCGGCAGACCGTCGGTGATGGCTCTCCAGTGCTTACCGTAATCGGTGGTCATGTACACGTAGGGTTTGTAATCGTCCCACATGTAGCGCCGTGCGCTCAGATAGGCTGTGCCTTTTTCTGTGTGCGAAGGCTCGATGCAGCTGATGCGCGTCCACTTGGGCAGGCCATGCGGGGTGATCGCTTGCCAGTGTTTGCCGCCATCGGTGGTGATGTGCACCAGGCCGTCATCGGAACCCGCCCAGATCACGTCGCCATCCAGCGGCGAGGCGGCCAGGGCGGAGAGCGCCGGGTAGAGTTCGGCGCCAGACTGGTCGAGATCCACCGGGCCGCCGGAGGGCATCTCGGTGGCCGGATCGTTACGCGTTAGATCCGGGCTGATCCTGGTCCAGTTGCGGCCGTGGTCGGTGCTCTTCAGCACATATTGCGCGCCCAGCAGCAACTCGTTGTGGCGTGCGGCGGAGAACAGGATGGGGTGCGTCCACACCAGGCGGTACTTCAGTTCGCGTGCCGAAGCTCCTTCCTGATAGTGGGGCCAGGGGCTCACGCTCTGATATTCCTCGGTCTTCATGTCGTATCTGAGGAAGATGCTGTAGTAGCCGCTGCCGTAGGTGATGTCCGGGTTGCCCGGCTGGGGCACGGCGAAGGTGCTCTCGCCATAGGCCACGCGGTGCCAGGCGCTGAGCGGGATGTTGTTCGAGCCGGTCGCGCTCGGGCCTTCGAAGGAGCCTTCGTCCTGCTGCGCGCCGTAGACGTGGAACGGGAACTGGTCGTCGAGGTTGATGTGGTAGAACTGGCCGGTGGGCTGGTTATGCTCCGTGCTCCAGGTCTTGCCGCCATCGGTGGTTACCGTGGCGCCGCCATCGTTGCCTTCCAGCATCACGTCGGTGTTGTCGGGGTTGATCCAGAGGATATGGTTGTCGCCATGCGGTGTCTTGAGTTTGGTGAAGATCTTGCCGGAATCGTGCGAGACGAACAGGGCATCCACTTCCGGCACATAGACCGTGTTGGCGTCTTTCGGGTCGATGAAGATACTCATGTAATAGAAGGCGCGCTGGCGTACCTTCATCTCGTCGTTCACCCGGCGCCAACTCTTGCCGGCATCGTCCGAGCGGAACACGCCGCCGTCTTTCGCCTGCATGATGGTGTAGAGCGTGCCGGGCTTGCTCTTCGATGCGGCGATGCCGATGCGTCCGAGCACTCCGCGCGGCAGGCCGGCGTTACGCGTGATGTTTTGCCAGTGCGCACCGCCGTCGGTGCTCTTGTACAGCCCGCTGCCGGGGCCGCCGCTGGTGAGCGAGAAAGGCGTGCGTTGTGCTTGCCACATGGCTGCATACAGGGTGTTGTTGTCGTTCGGGTCCATGACCAGGTTGATGGCACCCGTCTTGCTGTTCACATAGAGGATCTTGTGCCAGGTCTTGCCGCCGTCGGTGGACTTGAACACGCCGCGATGGCTGCCGGGCTGGAACACATGGCCCATGGAGGAGACGTAGACGACATCGGGGTTCTTCGGATCCACCACGATGCCGGTAGTGGTACGCGTGTCGCGCAGGCCGGCGTATTGCCAGGTCTTGCCCGCATCGGTGGACTTGAATACGCCATCGCCGGTGATCATGTCACCGCGGATATCGCTCTCGCCGGTACCGACATAGATGATCTTGGGGTTCGAGGGCGCAACCGCGATGGCGCCGATACTGTTGCTCGAGCCCGGGAGCGTCCCGTCGGAGATGTTCTCCCACTTGATGCCGTAATCGGTACTCTTCCAGATGCCGCCGTCGACGGTGCCCATGTAGAACAGGTTCTGCTGGCCGGGGACACCGCTGATGGCGACCACGCGGCCGCCGATATAGGGGCCGATGTTGCGCCAGTGCAGTTTGCCGATCAGTGTCTGATCGGAGAGCGGGGTGGCTGAAGCCGCCGCTGCCGCGGCGAACAACGCCCCGGTGGCGATCAGGCGAAGGGAACGGGGAAGACTACGCATCGGATGACCTCCTGCTGTATCGAGTCAGGCGGCGCGCGGGGGAGAAGGCGCAGTCCAGATTGCGGCCGGCATGCGGTTTTCAGCGCGATCCGTGCTGGACCCCTGCGGCGCGGAAGCCCGATAGTAACGCCGTCAACCGTGGCGAGGCCAATCGTGGCATGCAAATTACTCTAATCGAGGGAGAAGCCGGGGTGCCGCTGCGGGGGATTCGCGGATAAACGGCAGGCGCGCTGTGCGCTAGACTTTAAAGAGGTATCTGGGGCATGCGGTTATCTGCGCGCCACGCTCCGATCGGACAGGAGGTCTCTCATGTGCCGGCTCCGCTGCTTTTGCCTGTTGATCGTTTCGCTGCTCAGCGTCGCGCCCGCGCAAGCCGCCTGTACGCCACCGGATGGACTCAAGCTGCCGCCCGGATTTTGCGCCACGGTGTTCGCTGAGGGCGTGGGGCCGGCGCGGCATCTCGCCGTGCGCGCGAACGGCGATGTCTACGTCGCGCTCAGCCGCGCGCACGAAGGTGGTGCGATAGCCGCGCTGCGCGATACCGCAGGTGATGGCCACGCCGATGTCATCCGCTACTTCGGGCCCGACGAGGGCGGCACCGGCATCGCGGTGCGCGGCGAATATCTTTATTTCGCGCCGAATACCGGATTGTTGCGCTATGCCCTGGCGAAGGATGCTCTGGTGGCAGATGGCCAGCCGGATACGATCGTGCGCGATCTTCCTGTTCAGCATGAGCATGCGGCCAAGTCCATCGCGTTCGACGATGCCGGGCATGTCTATATCAACATAGGCGCACCATCGAATGCGTGTCAGCGGCGCGATCGTGTGCGCGGTTCGCCCGGCATCAGGCCGTGCCCGTTGTTGGAAAAACATGGCGGCATCTGGCGCTTCGAAGCGAACCGTCTGGGGCAGACCCAGGCCGACGGTGTGCGTTTTGCCACGGGCATACGCAATGCTGTGGCGCTGGCCTGGAACCCGGTGGCCCACGGCCTGTACCTGGTGCAGCACGGACGCGATCAGTTGCACGACATGTTTCCCGCGCTCTACAGCGACCAGGCGAGCGCCGATCTTCCGGCGGAGGAGTTCTTTCACCTGCATGCCGGTGAGAACTTTGGTTGGCCGTACTGTTACTACGATCAACACCAGCACAGGAAAGTGCTGGCACCCGAATACGGTGGCGATGGCAAAAAGCCGGGCGGCTGCGACAAGTACGGACAGCCGATCATGGCCTTTCCCGGACATTGGGCCCCGGACGCACTCTTGTTCTATGCCGGTACTCGGTTTCCCGCGCGTTACCGCGGCGGCGCCTTCATTGCCTTCCACGGTTCCTGGAACCGCGCGCCTCTGCCTCAGCAGGGGTACAAAGTCGTCTTCGTGCCCTTTGCCAAAGGCGCGCCCGCCGGCGGTTACGAGACATTCGCCGACGGCTTTGCGGGCGAGCGCGTGATCGCATCGCCGGGGCAGGCGCGCTACCGGCCCGTGGGCCTGGCCGAAGGGCCGAAGGGAGCGCTCTATGTCGCCGATTCGCAGCGGGGCCGGATATGGAAGATCACCTATGCGGGATCCGATGAGCATTGACGGTGTGCCAGCCGAGATGCGCGCGATGCGTCTCGCGCCCGGCGGCGGCCGGCTGGAAGTTGTGCGCGTGCCGCGTCCGGATCCTGCTCCGGGCCAGATCCTCATCCGCGTGCACGCCTGCGGCGTGTGCCGCACTGACTTGCATATCCTCGACGGCGAATTGCCGGCGATACGGCCCGGCATCATTCCCGGCCATGAAGTGGTGGGCACAGTGATCGCACATGGTGAAGGCGTGGACGAGCCGCTCGTCGGGACCCGCGTGGGCGTGCCCTGGCTGGGGCACAGCTGCGGACAGTGCGGCTTCTGTATCAGCGGCCACGAAAATCTCTGCGACGAGGCGCGCTTCACGGGCTACCACCTCGATGGGGGCTATGCGGAGTTCACCGTTGCCGATCCGCGCTACTGTTTTCCGATCCCGGACGCCTATGGAGATATGGAGGCGGCACCGTTGCTCTGCGCGGGACTGATCGGTTACCGGTCATACCGCATGGCGGGCGAGGGCGTGCGCCTGGGCCTGTACGGATTCGGGGCGGCAGCTCATATCCTTGCCCAGATCGCGGTGTGGGAAGGGCGCGAGGTCTATGCCTTCACCCGGCCCGGCGATACCGAGACCCAAGGCTTCGCGCGCCGGCTCGGCGCGGTCTGGGCGGGCGATTCGGACGAGGCGCCGCCAGCCTTGCTCGATGCGGCGATCCTGTTCGCTCCGGTGGGCGACCTGGTGCCACAGGCTCTGGCGCATACGGTGAAGGGCGGGCGCGTGGTCTGTGCCGGGATCCATATGAGCCGGATCCCCGCATTTGCCTATTCGCTGCTGTGGGATGAACGCACGCTGTGCTCGGTGGCCAACCTCACGCGCGAGGATGGTGTGAAATTCTTCGCTCTCGCGCCGCGGGTTCCCGTACGCACCGCCGTGCGCGCCTACGCGCTGGAACAGGCCGATGAGGCGCTGGCCCACCTTCGGGCCGGACGCCTGGAAGGCGCGGCCGTGCTCCGGGTGAATGGCGGGTGAACGCGGCCCGCAAGCGCGTGGGCGATGCGCATCGGTGGTCGGGCGAAGTCACCCGCGCCAGTCATGCGCTGGAACTGGAGGCAGGCGTGTTCACGTGGTGCGATCCCAAACGCATCGCGCGCTCGCTCCAGCGTTCTGCTGAGGCGAGTACAAGCCGCAAGGCGGAGCCTTTCCGTTTGGCCATGTCGATGCTCGTCTTCTATATAAACCGCACGGGAACGCACCTGGATGCGTCCCAGCGAGCCGTTTTGGAGCGGGCTAAAGACGAGCTGCGCCGCCTCTATGGCAAGACCTGATCCAGGTCGGGATATGTTCCACTTTTAGCCGTAGTTTCAGCGACATCCGTGCTTTCCCTGACTGTTTTCCCAGCGCCGCTGTAGCAGACTCATGAGCAGGGTTGGGAGTATGCGCCGGACCCGGCCGACTGGCCCGGCGTCGGAGAGAAGTCATGGCAAAGCATCCGTATTTTTCGCTGCCGCGGCCCGCGCTGGCCGTGTGCCTGCTGTTCAGTCTGCCGCTGCTGGCGTCGGCGGCGACGTTCGCGGTCAACACCACTGGCGATTCGGTCGACGTGCATCCCGGCGACGGGGTCTGTCTGGATGTACTGGGGCGCTGCAGTTTGCGCGCCGCGGTGATGGAAGCAGACGCGCTCGCGGGCGCCGATACGATCGATCTCACGGCCATCGACGACCCGAATGCACCCATCGTGCTGACT
Source organism: uncultured Pseudomonadota bacterium (assembly GCA_963739695.1). Taxonomy (GTDB): domain Bacteria; phylum Pseudomonadota; class Gammaproteobacteria; order Natronospirales; family CAVUBB01; genus CAVUBB01. Next base: position 169,389 of record CAVUBB010000005.1, read on the forward strand.
CTTCCCGGTGTCGACGAGAGCTACGCGGCGACGGGAGGCGATCCGGCCTGGACGGTCGCCGGGACACCCGACCCGGCCATCGGCGATCTCGATCTGACCGACAGTGTGACCATCCTCGGCGCGGGCCCGGACAAGACGGTGGTCGAATGGCCTGCCAGCGTGAAGAGCGCGCCGGCCACCGGTGATCGTATCTTCGATATCCAGACGCTGGGCACCGCCATCAGCGTACAGATATCAGGTCTGACCGTACGCAACGGCGTGACGCCCGCCGCGGTGGATGTCGCGACCACTCCTGAAGGACTGATCTGGAAGTTCAAACGCAACGGGGCCGGTATCGCCATCGGTGGCGGCGCGAGCATGGAGCTGGTCGATCCTACGATCGAGCACGGTCAGTGCGGGAGCGGCGGACACGGTGGCAGTCACGGCGGTGGCGAAGGCGAGGATTGCGGCGGCGAGACTGGCATCAGCACTGTGCTGACGGATGTGTGGCTGCTCGACAACCAGAGCGGTGGCGACGGCGGCGGCTTGTACAACACCGCGCCACTCACGCTGGGCAATTCCATCATCAGCGGCAATAGCGCCAAGTCCAAGGGTGGCGGCATGTACAACGGGGCCGAGTTGCTGATGTTCGACACCACCATCGGCACCGTGCCCGGATTTCCCGTTCCGAACACGGCCAAGCACGGTGGCGGCCTGTTCGACGGCGCTTTCCACCAGACCCATATCCGCGACAGCGCCATCACCGGCAACAAGGCCACCAACGGGGGCGGCATCGCCGGCCGCCGTCGCGTGCTGATGTATCTCGTCAATACCACCATCAGCGGGAACACAGCGGCCGAGGCGGGCGGGGGTATCACTACCAACGGCCAGGCAGTGCTGGAGAATCTCACGATCGCGGATAACACCGTGACCGCGCCGGGTGAAGGCGGGATCGGTGCCGGTATCAATGCCTTCGCGATGGGAAGTTTCACCTTCGTGAATACCCTGCTTGCCAACAATACTTTGCAGGGGGCGTCGCCGCAGACATCGAACTGCGGTTGCAGTGGCGATGCGGCTTGCTCGGTCACGGTGATGCGATCAGTGGGGCATAACCTGGCCGACGACAGCAGCTGTTTCCTGGATCCGGCGCACGGGGACCTGCCGCAGACTGACCCGCTGCTTCAGCCTTTGGCCGACAATGGCGGCAGCACGCCGTCACACTCGCTGGTCATGAGCAGTCCTGCAGTCGATGCCGGCAGCGACAGTCAGTGTCCCAATAACGATCAGCGCGGTGGCCTGCGTCCGGCTGATGGCGATCTGGACGGCAGCTTCGGCTGTGATATCGGAGCGTATGAGTTATTCACCCATACTGCCGATCTGCATATCGAAGACGTGGTTGCTCCGGATCGCGTATTCACCGGCGATCCGGTGATGCTGAGCATCGTCGTCCATAACGATCCTGCCGCGACGGCGGCAGCCAGCGCTGTTGCCATCGACACTGATGCGTTGCCGACGGGCTTCGCTGTGAGTGAGGCCGCCTACGATGCGCCGGGAGGCAGTGGCAGTTGCACGCTCGCGGGCGGTGCCGTGAGCTGTATGGTAGGCGATCTCGGCGTCGGCGAAAGCGCGACAGTGAACGTGCTGGGTTCCATCTCAAGCCCGGGCGAATATCCGGTGACGGCCCGCGTAGCGAGTGCCGCGCCGTTGGATCCGCTGCCCGCGAACAACGAGGACCACGTGCACGTCCTCGCCATCGGTGCGAGCGATCTCGCCGTATCGGCGGGCTCGGTGGGCGCTCCGGTGGATGTCGGCAGTACCGCGACGATACCGTTCGAGATACTTAACCAGGGGCCCGATACTGCGAGCGGTCTGCGCCTGCTCGTCTCGTTCAGTGACGGTCTGACCTATACCGTCAGCAGTCTGCCGGGTACCTGTGCGGTATCGGTCGACGATGGCAGCGTGTTGTGCACGCTCGACGCTGTTCCGGCTGGAGGCCGGGTCAGTGGCTCGGTGGCGGTACGCGCGGACAAGGAGACAGCGGCGATCATGAGCCTGGCCGTGGATGCCGATCAGCGCGATGTCGACACCGGCAACTCTTCGGTGGAAGTCGGCATGACCCTGCAGGGCTTGAGCGATCTCAGCCTGGATGCCGGATTCGCGCCCGCCGAATCCAGTCCGCAGGTCCCGGTGCCGTTCCAGTTCCAGGTCTACAATCACGGCCCGGCCTCCGCGGACTCTGCCACGGTGGTGGCGCGACTGCCGGTTGGGCTCGTATATGCAGGGTCCAGCAGTGCCTGCACGGCGAACGGGCAGGACGTGACCTGTACGACCGGTCCGCTGCTCGCCGATGCGAGCACGTTGGGCGCTTTTCTCGTGCAGGCGGCGCAGCCGGGAAACTATACGGTGAGTGCGAGTGTGTTCGCGACCAAGACCGATCCAGTCAGTGGCGACAATTCTGCGAACACGACATTGAGCGTGAAAGCTGGATCCCTGCCGGGCGCCGATGCTTCGAGTCCGGGCGGCGGTGGCTGTGCCTACCGGGCGGATGGGGCGTTTGATCCGGGCTTGCTGATCGTGTTGGGGCTGGCTGTGGCGGGAGCGTGGCGCAGACAGGCAGATGCGGTCAGATCGCGCCGTGGACGCGTACGCAGTTGCGGCCTTCGGCCTTGGCGAGATAGAGCGCCTGATCGGCGCGACGGATGATCTCGTCGAGACTGTCGTCCTCGCGCATGTCGGTGATGCCGATGGAGATGGTGATCGAGGGCAGAAGAGCGTCGGTGTCGGTCGGGATGCGCACCTCGCTGGCCGCCAGCCGCAGCTTGTCTGCGGCTGCGGCGGCATCTGCCAGCGGCGTTTCCGGTAGCAGGAGCACGAATTCCTCACCGCCATAGCGTACCAGCAGGTCGTTGGGGCGCAGGCGTACCGCCAGCGCACTGGCCACCGCAGCCAGCAAATGGTCGCCGGCGAGATGCCCGTTGGCATCGTTGAAGTGCTTGAAGTGGTCGATATCCATCATCAACACACAGGCCGAGTCGCCATGGAAGCGACAGCGCTGCATCTCGCGCCGGAACATGCGATTCATCCAGCGCCGGTTTCTCAGGCCCGTCAACTCGTCGATGGTGGCATGGTCTTCGCTGTCGCCGATGGCCAGGTTGCCGTAGCGCACGCGCCGGGAGAGGATGTGCAGGAAGTTGATCGCGATCGCGTGCGAGGCATTGATCAGCTCCCAGATGCGATCTTCTTCGATGGCCAGCACCGTGGTCGGTTCTTCGGCTACCACATAGGCGGAGGGCATCTGGCCGTCGATCACCGACATCTCTCCGGCGCAGTCTCCGCCCATGAGCGTGGTGAAGACAGGGGCGGTGATCTCGCGCAGGCGCACCGACAGCCGGCCGGAGAGGATCACATAGATGAAATGGTTGGCTTCTTCGGGTGTGAGCAGGACGCTGCCGGACTTGAGGCGAAATTCTGACGCGCCGGAGATATAGCGCGCGATATCCTCCGGGCTCACCCCCCGGAAGAGCGGCAGGCGCATCAGCAGGCGCGCGTTTCTCAGTGTCGACGAGGACGCCACTCCTTTGCCTCCCGGTCCGGATTTGCCCCTTCCTTATAACATAACAAGGAAAATCCGTCGCTCTCGGGCCAAATCCGCACGTCGGGGAGTCACTCGCTCGGCCAGCCGTGTACCTCGAGATCGATCCGTCCCTGCCGGCTGAAGCGCACGCCTTCGCGTTTCAGTGCGCGGCGCTGGTGGACCGGCTCGGCGCCGTCAGCGCGCGGGCTCAGTGCACCTTTGGCATTGACTACCCGGTGCCAGGGGATCGGAGTGCCGGCGGGCAGCGCAGCCAGCGCGAAACCGACGTGGCGCGGGGTGCAGCGTCCGGCCAGGCGTGCGATGCGCCCGTACGTGCTGACACGGCCGTGCGGTATCTGCGCCACCACCGCATGGATGCGGGCGTACAGGGGCAGCTGCGGGTCTACTGCGTCGAGCGGTGCCTCGGCGGGCATCAGCATCCCGAGGACTTCGCTATCTTCCATCGCCGCCGATGCCGCAGATGATGTAAGCCTTCCCGTCCTGATCGATCTTGTGGCAGCTGAAATCCGCTCTGCGGATGGGCAGGTAGTCGGGAACCGGTTGCGTGTTCAAGCCGGCATTGCGTTGCGAGGGGTCGAGCGTCTGTTGCTGGGCCCAGCGATCGCGGCTGGCCTGTTGCCAGGCATGCAGACGGCGCATGTTCTCGAGCTTGAGCCGGCAGTCGGTGTAACCCTGCGCGGGGAAAGTGCCGTGCGCCGCTGCGCAGTAGTGGTCGTCGTTCTCCGCGGCACTGAGCTGCGCCGGACTGAGTTGGCCCAGGCTCGCACACGCGCCGGTGACGATCAGCACGGCGAGTGGGAGTAGCTGTGCGGGATGGCGCATGAGTCGATCGCTCCTGCGGCCGGGCGGCCGCGTTGCTTCCATGACTTTTCGATTATAACGCCGCGGTTGTATGTCGCGGCGCAGCATCAGCGACTCTGGTGACAGCTTCCGGCCCCTCGGCTAGTCTTGAGTTGAGACTGTCAGCCGCCCGGCATCCCGGGCGCTTTCAGCGCGGGGGTCTCAAGAGATGAAACGATCCAGATCCGCTAAACCTGCCGCGGGTGTGCCGTCGGCGGAGCAATATCTGCGGCGCTTCGAGCGTCTGGTGGTCCAGCTCGCGGGTAGCTGCATAGATCTCGATCCGACCGATATCGACCGCGGCCTCGACGGGGCGCTCGCGGCGGTCGGAGAATTTCTCGGTGCGCGCCGCGCCTATGTCTTCCTTCACGGCGAGAGCGGGGAACTGCGCAGCGCGCATGAATGGTGTGCCAACGACCTGCAGCCGGCCATGGGCGAACTGGGTGATCTGGGTGCACTCGGATTGCGCTGGTTCCTGCGTCGTCTGTCCGACCGCGAGGTCGTCCATATCGCCGCTCTCGATGAATTACCGGGCGACGCGGCGGCGGAGCGGGCCCGCTTCAGCGCCGCCGGCATCCATTCGCTGGTGGCGATTCCCATCGCCATCCCGGGACGCTTCTTCGGTTTCCTGGGCGCACACTCGATCAGCGGGCCGATCCGCTGGTCGGGCGAAGTCGAAGGGCTGTTGCGGCTGGTGGGCGAGAGCCTCGCCAACAGCCTGGCCCGGCGCGAAGAGCAGCATTCCCTGCGCAAGACCAAGGAACGCTTCGAGATCGCGCTGCTGGGCGCCAACGATGGCATGTGGGACTGGGACCTCGAGTCGCGCAGTATCTACTTCTCGCCGCGCTGGAAAGAGATGCTCGGCTATTCGGATTCCGATCTGGATTTCGAGCATTTCGACTGGCGGACCACGGTGCATCCCGACGATCTGCCCCGGGTGGAGGCGGGCGTGGCGGCGCACCTCGAGGGCAGGACGAGGCTGTTCGAGAGTGTGCATCGCGTACGCCACAAGGCCGGAGGCTATCGCTGGCTGATCAGCCGCGCCAAGGCGATAACCGATGCCAGTGGCCGTCTGAAGCGCCTGGTCGGCGTCGAACTCGATATCTCCGACCGCAAATATTTCGAAGAGGCGCTGAGCCTGGAGAAGGAGCGTGCGCTGACCACGCTGGCGTCCATCAGCGAGGCGGTGATCACCACGGTGAGCAGCGGGCGCGTCGACTACCTCAATCCCGCCGCGGAGCAGATCACGGGATGGGCGTTCGAGGAGGTACGCGGCCGCGATGCGGGCCTTTTGCTCGACCAGCTCGAAGGAGCCGATGGCAGCGCCAGCCTTCTGCTCGAGCATTGTCTGGCCGGGTCCGGTCTGGATGTGGCCAGGCGCACGCTGAATGTACAAGCGCGGGGTGACCGTCCGCCGCGTTTCCTCGAGCTTTCGGTCGCACCGATCCGTGCTTCGGACCAGACGCTGGCGGGAGCGGTGCTCATCCTGCGCGATGTCACCGAATCGCGCGAACTCAACCGCCAGCTCAGCTATCAGGCCAGCCACGATGCGCTCACCGGGCTGATCAATCGCCGCGAATTCGAATCGCGCCTGCGTCAGGCCGTGGATGCGGCGCGCGCCCGCGGCTTGACCCATGCGCTGTGCTATCTCGATCTCGATCAGTTCAAGGTCATCAACGATACTTGTGGCCACGCCGCCGGCGATGCGCTGCTGGGTCAGCTGGGGACGTTGCTCGAATCCTGTGCCGGCGAAGGCGATACCGTCGCCCGTCTGGGCGGCGATGAATTCGGTATCCTGCTGGACGAGTGCCAGATGCCCCGGGCGCAGGCGGTGGCCGAGCGGGTGCGGGAAGCGATCGGCGATTTTCGCTTCAATTGGGAAGGCAAGAGTTTCCGTCTCGGCGTCAGCATCGGCCTGGTACCGGTGACCGCGCGCAGCGCTTCCGCCGGCGAATTGCTGGGTACCGCCGACAGCGCCTGCTATGCCGCCAAGGATGCCGGACGCAACCGGATCCATACCTATCGCGAAGACGACCGCAAGCTGCGCGCGCGGCGCCGGGAGATGCAATGGGTGAGCCGGATCAACCTCGCCATGGAGGACGGGCGCCTGGATCTCTACCGCCAGCGCATCCAGCGGCTGGATGGCCGCGATGAGGGCGCCCACTACGAGGTGCTGCTGCGCATGCGCGACGAGGAGGGCTCGGTCATCGGGCCGGATGCCTTCATCCCGGCGGCCGAGCGCTTCAGCATCATGCCGTCTCTGGACCGCTGGGTGGTGGGTCAGTCGGTGCGGTGGCTTGCGGAGCATCCCAGCGAACTGGACCGATTGGGGATATGTTCCCTGAATATCTCCGGGCAGACATTGGGTGACAATCAGTTCTTGGATTTTCTTGTCGAACAGTTCAGACTGTTTAACATAAGCGCCAAGAAGTTCTGCTTCGAGA
>CAVUBB010000006.1:0-143880 GCA_963739695.1 uncultured Pseudomonadota bacterium
ACGGCGGCAGTGCGACCGATTTCACCGTCACTGCCAACGCGGCGACTATCAGCATCGGCAGTGGCCGCAATATCGCGATCGACGACACGTTTGCAGGGCCGGCGACGATGGCCTTCGGTGCCGGGTCGTTCGGGACGGTCGCCGTCAATTTCGCCATGGCAGGCACGCTCACGGGCAGCTTCACTGCGCAGGGTCTGCAGGCGGGAGCCGGTGGTGCCCTGAATCTTGGTGGAGGCGTCATCCAGGCGGGTCCCAATGCCAGCCTCACAGCCACCGGTGGCATCTCCAACAGCGGAAGGCTGGTGGCCGCCAGTGTCGGCGTTTCGGCCGGGGGCGTGGTCGACCTGATAACGAGGGCAAACGCGATCACGATACAGTCGGCGACCGATGTGACCCTGGACAACACAGCCAGCAAGACTGCCGCGACCGTGGCCTTCGGGAGCGGAAGTTTCGGTGCCGTGGCGGCGAACTTCGGAGGCTCCGGGGCGCTTGTGAGTGGCTTCAAAGGCAGCGCGCTGGGGATGACTGCAGGGGGAAGCCTCGATATCTCCGGTCAGACGATCGCGGTCAGTGGCGCTTTGGACCTGGTCGCCAGCAACAGTATCGCGATGAGCGGCGTGGATATCACTGCCGGTACGGTGAGCATGACTGCAGGCGGCAGCATCCATAACGGCAGCAGTGCCGGCACGGTCAAGGCAGGCGCACTGGCGATGGTGGCGGTCGGCGACATCCTCGTTCCGGATACGACGTTCACCATCGGGTCAGGCAGCGTCGCGGGTATCTTCGGTGACGCGCAGCTGATCCAGGGGCTCACGGGGCAGGGTCTGGCGCCGGCAAGTGCCAACCCCAACGCCACGTTCATCTCCGGCGGAAACCTCGATATCGGCGGCTTGAACTTCACCGGCACTTACCTCTATCTGCAGGCGCAAAGCCTCACCTTGCCGAGTTCGGTGACCGCGCCTTCGGGTGTATTGGTGCAGTTCAGTCCCTATGTGACCAGTGACACCGTCGGGCTCGAGGATGCCCCTGCGACCACCGCCACGATCAATTACAGTAACCAGGCGGATCTCAGTCTGTTCCCCGGCGGGACGCTGGTGATCGGCAGCAGCGTCGAGACTGGCGACGTCAGTATCGGCACTCAAGGTCCATTCGATATCGGGGCAAGCAACCTGGTTATCGCGACCTCCGGCAATATCACCGGGCTCGAAACCGTCACTTCCACCGGACTTGTCACCGATCTCCAGACCTTGATAAACGGAGTGTTCGAGGTGCCGACTTCGACGGAGATCGACCCCAGCTCTGGATCGACTCTCGAGACCGGCACTCTTACCGGTAGCAGTTCGGGCAGCAGCGATGACAACAGTGACGAGAAGAAGAAAAAGGATAGTCAGTCAGGGGACAGCGGTGGCAGCGGTAGCGGCGACAATACGCTCATCAAACATGAGCAGAGCGAACCCAGCGGCATCTGCAGTTAAGGAGCGATCGATGAGCGAGTTAAAGAACCGTAGGCTGCTGGATGTGCTGCTTGCTTTCGCACTGGTCTGTCTGCTTGCGATGACAGGCCCGGCTCTGGCCGCGGATCCGGTTGGAACCATCACTCTGAAGACCGGACGTGCGACGGCCGCGAGCACGTCGGGCGGGGTACGCGTCCTCGATCGGGGCAGTGTGGTCTACCAGGGCGAGATTCTCGCGACGGGTCCGAACAGCTATCTCAATATCCGCTTCAACGACGGTGGCCGAGTGTTGCTGCGACCCAACAGCCGTTTCGCGATAGATCATTTCAAGTTCAACGGCGAGGCCGCGCATGAGCAAGAACCGAAGCAGGCTGCGTCCGGTTCCACGGCGCCACAGGGGACCAAGGGCGAGAGTGCGTTCTTCAGCCTGCTCAAGGGCGGCTTTCGTGCGATCAGCGGCCTGATCGGACATGTGAACCACCAGAACTATCGCGTGCGGACGCCGGTGGCGACCATCGGTATCCGTGGTACGGATTACGAGGTTCGCCTGTGCCAGGGCGATTGCGGCGACGTCTCTCCGGCACCCAAGAACGGCCTCTACACCGCGGTCGACAAGGGCGGCATAGTGGTCCAGAACAGTGCCGGCCAGATCGTCACGGCGGCCGGGCAATTCTCCTACGTTGCAGGTGTCGCGGCCCCTGCAGTGCCTCTGGCCCTGCGTCCGCCCGCCTTGGGCAACAAACCGCTGCCCGATCCCGCCAACTGCGGCAATTGATCATATAGGGCCTTCCCGGCCGCCGACCTCGGCGGCCGGGGCTACTGTCCTTTTAAATCAGAGGGTTGCAACTTCAATCCAGACCCGCGTTGACTCCCCCCGCAAGCAGGGGGTAGCTTACCCGGGCTGTGACCGTCGACGGGAACCTGCGTGAGCTGGCGGGTGGATGGAAACGGACCAAGATCAATAAAAGCGAGATAAAGCCATGAGAATCGTGCTCTTAGGGGCCCCCGGGTCCGGCAAGGGAACACAGGCCCAGCTGCTGGTGGACAAGTACAAGATCCCGCAGGTCTCGACCGGGGACCTGCTTCGCGCCGCGCTGGCGGCGGGGACCGAGCTTGGCAAGTTGGCCAAGGCGGCCATGGATGCGGGGCAGCTCGTCTCGGACGAGATCGTACTCGGGATCATCCGCGAACGTCTTAGAGAGCCCGATGCCAAGTCCGGCTTCATCCTGGACGGCTTCCCGCGCAATATCCCGCAGGCCCGTGCTCTGGACGACATGCTCCTTCGCATGGGCCAGCCGATAGATGCTGCCGTGCTCATGGACGTCGATTTCGACATCCTGATGCAGCGGCTCACAGGCCGCAGGACCTGTGACAATTGCGGCGCAGCCTACAATATCTACACCTCACCTCCGCGCCTCGATGGCCAGTGCGACCGCTGCGGTTCGCCGCTGCATCATCGTGCGGACGATAACGAGGAGACTATCGGCAACCGTCTCCGGGTGTATGAATCGCAGACGCATCCGCTGGTGGATTATTACCGTGATCAGAGCAAGGTGCACACCGTCGATGCGGTCGGTGAGATCGACGAGATATTCGCCCGCATGGTGAGTCTGCTGGACCCGATCGCGCGCCAATCCAAGGAGACGGCGCGTCGACTCGCGCGGATCCAGAAAGCGAGCGAGAAGAAGGCGGCGGCCACGGGCAATGAAAAGGCTGCGGCGAGCAAGCCCGCAGCCAAGGCGACCGCTCCCGCCAAAAAGAAAGCTCCAGCCAAGAAAGCTCCAGCCAAGAAAGCTCCCACCAAGAAAGCTCCAACCAAGAAGGCTCCAGCCAAGAAGGCTCCAGCCAAGAAGGCTCCAGCCAAGAAGAAGGCTCCAGCCAAGAAGGCGGCTGGCGGCAAGAAGGCGGCTGGCGGCAAGAAGAAAGCGGTGGCGAAGAAGGCAGCAGCCAAGAAGAAGGCTGTGACCAACAAAGCGCCCGCGAAGAAGAAAGCAGCAGCCAGGAAGGCGCCGGTCAAGAAGAAGGCTGTGAGCAAGAACAAGGCGCCAGCCAGGAAGGCTACGGCAAAGAAGAAGGTGTCGAGCAAGAAGAAAGGCATCACCAAAAAGGCGCCGGCCAGGAAGAAGGTTGCACCCAAAAAGAAGGCGTCGGCCAAGAAGAAAGCCGTGCTCAGGAAGGTAAAAGCCAAGAACAAAGCTCCGGCCAGGAAGAAAGTGGCGAGCAAGAAGAAAAGCGCCGCCAGGAAAGCCCCGGGCCCGAAGAAGGCACCGACCAAGAAGAAAATTCCAGCCAGGAAGAAGGCAGCAGGCAAGAAGAAAGGCGCAGCCAAACAGGCGCCGGCCAGAAAGAAAGGTGGCGGGCGCAAGCGCCGCTGAGAAGTGATCCGGTAACCAGGCAAGGGGCGCGGTCAGCGCCCCTTTTTTTCGATCCTTGCGTGACTGTCGGTGATTGCCAGGGTGGATTCTCCGGCCAGTACCTCGAGCACGGTATGGCCCGCTGCCTCCAGCCGCCAACCATGCAGTAGCGGGATATCGCGCTCGCCCCGCAGCAGCGCTTCTAGGTCTTTCCGGTTGGCCAGATTTCCGGGGCTGATATCTTCGCGATCGCCACACAGCCGCACCGTGGCCAGCAACAGGTCGACCGTCGCCTCCTGGGCCGCGCTCAGGCGTGGGGGCCGGCGTTCGCCAGCGTCGGGTGGCGCTTGTTCGCGCCCCGCGCGGATGACGTCGAGCAGGGCCGCACCGTTGCGCTGCATGATCTGCTCGTTGATACCGCGGATACGTTCCAGGCGCCCGAGATCGGCGGGCATGTGGCGTGCACATTCCACCAGCACCTCGTCGCGGATGATCCACTGCTTGGGGCGATCGGCGTCCATGGCGAGGCGTTCGCGCCAACTGGCGAGTGCCTGCAAGACGGCCAGTTGCTTCGTCTTCAGCCGATTCGAGCCCTTGACCTTGCGCCATGCGTCGTGCGGGTCAGGTTTCAGGCGCGCAGGATCGGCCAACTCGGCGAACTCAGGCTCGACCCATCTGCTGCGACCCAGCTCGTCCAGGCGCCGGCACAGGTGTTCATAGAGCGCGCCCAGGTAACGGACGTCGTCGAGTGCGTAATCGATCACTTCCGGAGCGAGCGGGCGGCGCGACCAGTCGGCACGAGTATGATCTTTGGCCAATTCCACGCCCAGGACCTGGTTTACTGCCGCGGCATAACCCGGTTGCTCCCCCATGCCGAGCAGGCTGGCGGCTATCTGGGTATCGAACAGCGGCGTGGGAACCGCGCCGGTAAGATGGTAGAAAAGCTCGATATCCTGCCGCCCGGCATGAAATATCTTCAGCGTATCGGCGGCGGCAAGGACGGGAAAGAGTGATGCGAGATCCTCGAGCGCAAGCGGGTCGATGCAGGCCAGGATTTCAGGGGTCGCGACCTGGATAAGACAGAGCTGCGGGAAGTAGGTCTTCTCGCGCATGAATTCGGTGTCGACCGCCAGCCATGGCGCCCCTGCAAGCGTTTCCACCAGCTCTTCGAGTTCTGCGGACGTGTCGACGTAGAGGATCTTCGGCATGGGTGTTCGGGAGCTACTCAAGTCGGTGATGGCCGCTTTCCGGGTTCGGGACGAGCAGGGTATCATGGAAATTCGCATCGCCGCCGCTTGCCAGGGCGGCTCGACCTGGGGACGACGCGTGCATATCCACATTCTGGGAATCTGCGGCACATTCATGGGCGGTATCGCCGCGCTCGCCAAGGCCCGAGGGCATACGGTCACCGGCGCCGACGCCAACGTCTATCCACCCATGAGTACGCAGTTGCAGGCTCTGGGTATCGAGTTGCAGGAAGGCTATCGGCCCGAGAACCTCGGTGATCCGGATCTCGTGGTAGTGGGCAACGCGATATCGCGCGGCAACCCCGAACTTGAAGCGGTGCTGGATCAGGGCATCGCCTATACCTCGGGCCCACAATGGCTGGCCGAACACCTGCTCTGCGACCGCTGGGTTATCGCTGTGGCGGGGACGCATGGCAAGACGACGACCGCGAGCATGGTCGCCTGGATACTGGAGCATGCCGGACTGGAACCGGGTTTCTTGATCGGCGGCATACCGTTGAATTTCGGCGTCTCTGCGCGTCTGGGCGAGGCGCCGTTTTTCGTTGTCGAGGCCGATGAATACGATACGGCGTTTTTCGACAAGCGTTCGAAGTTCGTACACTACCGCCCTCGCACGGCGATCCTGAACAACCTCGAGTTCGATCACGCCGATATCTTCCCCGACCTGGCGGCGATCGAAGTGCAGTTCCATCAACTGGTGCGCACGGTGCCGGGTAGCGGTCGCCTGATCGTCAACCACGCCGACGCGAACCTTGGCCGCGTGCTCGAATCCGGGTGCTGGACGCCGGTGGAATACTTCGGGATCGATGGCGGGGATGGCTGGACGGCACAACTGCTGGCAGAGGACGGCAGCGCATTTCGCGTGTCCTGGCAGGGCAGCGCAGTGGCGGAGGTCAGTTGGGGTCTGGTTGGCCTGCACAACGTGGCCAACGGCCTCGCCGCCATCGCCGCTGCCAGACATGCAGGTGTTGCGCCTGCTGTCGCCGCGACAGCGCTGGGCGAATTCAGCAGTGTGAGACGGCGGCTCGAGGTGCGTGGAGAGGCCGCAGGCGTAACCGTATATGATGATTTCGCGCATCATCCCACCGCGATCGCTACTACCGTGCAGGGCTTGCGTCGGCGCGTCGGAAAAGATCGGATCGTCGCGATACTGGAACCACGCTCACAGACCATGCGTCGTGGGGTCCACAAGGATACCCTGGCGCCGGCACTGGTCGATGCCGATAGTTGCTTCGTCTTCGCGCCGGCGGAGTTGCCCTGGGATGTGGCGGCAAGTCTTGGCGGCGGGCATGTCGATATGCATGTGTTCCGCGATCTCGACACCTTGGTGGCCGAACTTGCCGCCGATCTTCACCCGGGAGATCACGCGCTCATCATGAGTAACGGCGGCTTTGGCGGCATCCACGAACGGCTGTTGCGCGCGCTGGCGGCCCGCGGGCCCTCCCTGGAAGTTTGAATCCGGGCGTCCTTGGTGTAAGTTCCCGCCATGACCACGACAACACCGAACACGATCGCGCTTGCCTGGACCGGTGCCTCCGGAATCCAGTACGGGCTCAGACTGCTTGAATCGCTCGTGCACGCACAGGTCGAGGTCCACCTGATGCTCTCCAAACCGGCCCAGGTCGTGATCGGTATGGAGACCGATCTCAAGTTGCCGGGCAGGAGTGCTGAGATCGCACGCTTTTTCAGCGAACGTTTCACGGCACGTAGCGGCCAGATCCAGGTGTTCGGCCGCGACGAATGGACGGCGCCTTCGGCGAGTGGATCGGCCCGGGTGGATGCCATGGTGATCTGCCCCTGTTCCATGGGAACGTTGTCCGCGGTCGCTTGCGGCGCCAGCCGGAGCCTCATCGAACGGGCCGCCGATGTGATCCTGAAGGAACGCCGGCGGCTGGTCATCGTCCCGCGCGAGACGCCGTTCTCCGAGATCCATCTGGAGAATATGCTCAAGCTAGCGCGCATGGGGGCCGTCATCCTGCCCGCCAATCCGGGGTTCTACCATCGCCCTGTTGATGTCCAGGGCGTGGTAGATTTCATCGTCGCGCGCGTACTCGACCAGATCGGCATAGACAACGAGCTGGTGCCCCGCTGGGGCGGCCCCATGGAGGCGTGAGAGGCGGCGTGGCGACCCACGAAATGCCCTTGTTTCCTCTGCATACCGTGCTGTTTCCGCGCGGCCCGCTACCGCTGCGAATCTTCGAACCTCGCTACCTCGACATGATCGGTCGCTGCATGCGTACCGATACCGGCTTCGGGGTCTGTCTGATCCGCAGTGGAGATGAGACCGGTCCAGCGGAGATCCATGAGATAGGGACCGTGGCTCGCATCCGCGACTGGGAGCGGCGCAAGGACGGGCTGTTGGGGATCAGCGTCGTCGGCGAGAGGCGATTTGAAGTGGTGAAGGCCCGTATGCAGAAAGATGGCTTGCGTCTGGCCGAGGTGCGCTTGCTCGAAGAGGCGCCGCGCGTCTCACTGCCTCCCGACCAGGCCGATCTCGCCCAGCTGGTGCGCGTGATCCTGGCCCAGCTGGCGCGCCACTATGACGGACTGGAAAGTGACTATGACGACGCCGATTGGGTGGGCTGCCGTCTCTCGGAAGTGCTGCCTTTCAGTCTGTCACGCAAGCAGGCGCTGCTCGAGCTTGACGATCCGCTCTACCGCTTGGAGACGTTGCGTCCGCTGATCGCCGCACTCAGGGCTGGAGACGCATAAGCAATATTGCATGCCCACCCGGGCGCGCGAGCATGCGCGAACTCGATGGCGGCAGCGCATCCACGATGAGTCCCGTGCCTGTGCCCGCAGACGCTTCTTCCTTGAGCGGGATGCTCAACAGGAAGAAGCGTCCCGAGATCCGGAATCGCGCGATATCGCCGACGTATAAAGGTATGCCTTCGACGGTCCAGTCACTCCGCCACAACTGCAGCACCCACTCTATGGCTCCATCTTTGGATGCGTGAGTGAGTTGCAGGACATGATCGTGCCCACGCAGATAGGCTGGCAGCAGCGGCAGGTCCGCGATGGCGGGCGCCTTGCTTACCCAACGCAGCGCCGTGCGATAGCTGAGCGGAACGGGGCGGCGCCAGCCCGCTCCGGTGAGAATCTGTTCCAGAGCCAAGGGATTGCCGGCGAACTGGACCGCCTGGGGGTGGCCATCCAGAGATACGCGCGTCGCCTTCGAAAATCCCGGTATGTCTTGCCAATCTCCTTCCCACCAGTCCGTGGTAGTGATGGAATGCGTCGTCGCGAGGCGTGCATCCGGCACACCGCGCATCGCAAGCCAGGTCCCAGGCATCACCAGCACGACGATCAGCACGAGCACCCACGAAATCTCCAGGGTGACCGCGGGGTGGCGAGTCTCGCGGTGACTGCGGTATCCGGCAGTGAGCACCACGGTCCACGCGAGTCCGAGCAGCACGCTGCCGGATGCCGCTCCCAGCCAGAGTGTGCCCAGATAAAGTCGTGCGAATATCGAGATGGTCAGGATCAGGGCGACACCGGTGTAGACCGGCCAGCGTGTCTGCCGGGCCAGGCGCGTCGCGATGAGCGCGGCGAGAAAGCCATAGACGGCCACCGCGCCGACCACGGTCGCAGGGGGTGTCAGATAGCCCGGGAGGTGTCCGCTTATTGCCGTAGGCGCCGAGATCAGCGGTAGCAGCGCGAGATCGAGCACGACGCCGAATGCAGTCGCGGCAAACACGTGGACGGCGGCCCGCCGACGTTGGGTGAGCCAGAGCAGGATCATCGCCACGCAGCCGGTTCCAGCCCAGGCCGGCCAGTCCGACCATCTTGCGAAGGCTTGCGCGACGGGCTCTGCCCACGGGGTATGCACCTGCAGCAGCAGGTGATACACAGAGCCGTTGATGAACCCTGCGGCATCGTCGCCGCGCACGGTAAGTGCGATCCGAAATCCCGTCCAGCCAAGGCCCGCGAGCAAGAGGCCGAATGTCAGCACGCCGGGCAGTTCCGCTGCATGCTCTTTGAACAGGCTCTCTGCCAGCGGCCCGACCTTGCGGTGTCGCATCGCCCATACCAGCCCGTATGCCATCGCCCGATCGCACGCCGGCTGCAATATCCGTGCGAGCCAGTGCATCAGGATATAGACCAGCCACAGTACGACCACCACGGCCACCATCAGCGTGGCCAGGCGTGTGGTCACTTGCGCCGCGACGCCAAGCGACGCGCCGAAGATGATGCCGGGCAAGAGATAGGCCGGCGCCCAGGCGAGCGACGACAGTGCGTCGATGAGGATGAAGCGCTGCACCGTCATACCCGCCATCCCCGCTACAGCGGGGATGACTGGGCGCACGGCACCCACGAAACGCCCGAGGATCACGCCCTTGCCGCCGTGCCGCGCGAAGAATGCCTGACCCTTTTCGTAGAGAGTGGGAAAGTTTTTCAGCGGCCAGCGGCGGCGCAACTGGTCGTGATAGTGGTACCCGAGCAGGAAGCTCGCCAGATCGCCGGCGAACGCGCCGGTTCCGGCCCAGGTAACCGTCGGCCAGAAGGGCAGATGGCCGCTGCCGATCAGTGTGCCGAGCCCGAACAGGAGGACGACGCCCGGAACCACCAGACCGACTACGAGCAAGGATTCGGTAAACGCGATAAGGAAGGCCACGGCGCCGGCCCAGCCCGGGTGGGCCCCGACCCAGTCGAGCAGTGGCTGAATGTCGTGTGCGTTCATCGTCGTTGTTGCGCTGCCGGTCGGCACGACCGGCAGCCGGGTGCCGGAAAGAGATGCGAGTCTACCGTGCGCGCAAGCGCCAGGCTAGACGCTCAGGCGTCGCTCCACATGGACTCGGAAGAGCCGCTGACTTTCTCGTTGGTCTCACGCAATCTGCGCGACAGGATGTAGGCAAGCGATTGATAGAAGCGACCATGGAAGCCGGCGGAATCCCTGATCATCCCCACGATCTGACGGTGACTGATCTCCAGCGCGTTGACCGCTTCACAGGCGACGACACTCGCGCTGGCGGGAGACTCGTCGAGAAACGACATCTCGCCGAAGATCTCGCCCTTGCCGTGTCGCGACAGTTCGATCGCGAATCCCATCATGTGATCCCGCTGTACCTTCACGGTACCGGAGACGATGATGAAGATGCTGGTCTGCGTATCGCCTTCTTTCAGCAGGACGTCGTCTTCCGCATACTTCTTGCGCTCGGCTTGCTCGAGAAGCTGCTTGTATTCCTCGTCCTTCAGATACTTGAAGATACGTTCCATGACTTATCCCCCGTGAACGGGTCCGCGACGCGGAGAACCCGCCCGCAGCATAGTCCCGTCTACCCCTCAATATGCCGAAATTCCGGCTGGGTGTCATCTCCCCGCCGGCGGCGGCCCGCCCCGGTTGCGCATGTGGTCGGCGGTCAGCGCGAAGGAGCGCAGGAGCCGTTCGCCCAGCGCCGGCTCCACCGCTTCTTCTTCCAGCGCCCGCCGCATGCACAGCAGCCACTGGTCGCGTTCGGCTTCGCCGATGGGGAAAGGCAAGTGTCGTGCGCGCAATCGCGGATGACCGAAGCGTTCGATATAGAGCGATGGGCCGCCCAGCCAGCCGCTGAGAAACAGATAGAGCTTCTCGCGAGAGCCGCTCAGGTCCGAGGGGTGCAAGGCGCGCACCCCGGACGCTTCGGGGATCGTCTCCATCAGGTCGTAGAAACGTTCGACCAGGGAGCGCACGGCGGCGTCGCCGCCCAGCAGCTCGTAGGGGGCCTTCTGCCAGTCCGCCTGCCCGTCCCCGCTCATAGCGAGGCGAAGACTTCCGCGGCAGCCGCTACCGTGGCCGCTATGTCGGCCTCGGTGTGCGCCGCCGACACGAACCCGGCCTCGAACGCCGAGGGCGCGAGATACACGCCGCGATCGAGCATGCCGTGGAAGAATCTCCGGAACAGATCCTGGTCGCTGGCCATCACGCGGGCGTAGGAATCCACCGGTGCTTGTGCGAAGAAGAGGCCGAACATGCCCCCGACCTGGTTGGTGGTGAATTTCACGCCGTGAGTCTGCGCCGCCTGTCGCAGACGCTCGAGCAGTTGCGTGGTTTGCGCTTCGAGCCTTGCGTGGAAACCCGGCTCCGAGATCACCTCGAGCATGGCAAGTCCGGCGGCCATCGCGACCGGATTGCCCGAGAGCGTTCCCGCCTGATAGACCGGCCCGGTGGGAGCGATCTGTTGCATGATATCGCGCCGGCCCCCGAACGCGCCCACCGGCATGCCGCCGCCGATCACCTTGCCCAGAGTCACCAGATCGGCGTGGATGCCGAAACGTTCCTGTGCGCCGCCGAGGGCGACTCTAAAACCGGTCATGACTTCGTCGAAGATCAACACACTGCCGTATTCGCTGCACAGTTCGCGCAGGCCTTCGAGAAAGCCCGGAGCGGGCGGGATGCAATTCATGTTGCCAGCCACGGGCTCGACGATCACGCAAGCGATCTCGTCGCCGATCCGGGCGAATGCCTCGCGGACTTGATCGATGTCGTTATAGGTGAGGGTGACGGTGTGTTCGGCGACAGATACGGGCACGCCGGGCGAGGTGGGTACGCCCAGGGTCAAGGCGCCGGAGCCGGCTTTGACCAGCAGGCTGTCGGAGTGCCCATGATAGCAGCCCTCGAATTTCACGATCTTGTCGCGGCCGGTGAATCCACGTGCGAGACGGATCGCGCTCATGGTCGCTTCGGTGCCCGAATTGACCATGCGTATCTGTTCCACGCCCGGTACGATCTCGCAGACGCGCTCCGCCATCCGTGTCTCGAGTACCGTCGGCGCTCCGAAGCTGAGGCCCCGCTCGGCCGTCTCCTTCACCGCTTTCAACACGGCCGGATGCGCATGGCCGGCGATCATCGGGCCCCACGAGCCGACGTAATCGATGTACCGGGTGCCGTCTTCGCCGTAGATGTAGGCGCCTTCGGCCCGCTGGACAAACACCGGATCGCCGCCCACGCTGCGAAAAGCACGCACCGGGGAATTCACACCGCCGGGTATATGGCGCTGTGCTGCTTCGAAAAGGTCGCTCACTGGATCCTCCCGTCGGGCTGCGACAACAGAGTTTGCATAGTAATGGCTAAGCAGAGGCGGGGCGAGCCGCCGCTGTAATCATGGCCAGGCTTTCACATAGGCCGCTGCCGCGGCCCGTACGTCTCCGGCGCCGAACACGCCGCTGATCACCGCGAGCATGTCGGCCCCGGCTTCGACCACCGCCGCCACATGCTCCGTGCGGATACCACCGATGGCGCACACGGGTATCCCGAGATCGCGCGCCGCTCCAAGCAGCGACAATGGCGCCGTGCTCGCTTCGGGTTTTGTCGGCGAGGCGAACATGCTGCCAAATGCGAGGTAGTCAGCGCCTGCCGCCCGGGCCGCAAGGGCGAGGTCCAGGCGGTCGTAGCACGACGCGCCGATCAGCGCCTGCTCTCCCAGCGCGGCGCGAGCCGCGCCGATATCGACATCGTCACGTCCGATGTGGACTCCGTCCGCCATCACCCGGCCTGCCAGTTCGATGTCATCGTTGACGATGAGCAGCACATCGAGAGCGCGACACAGCGCGCACAGCGCACTGGCCTGTTGATAGCGGCGTTGGGTGTCGGCGGACTTGTCGCGGTACTGGACGATCCGGGCGCCGCCCGCGACGGCCGCCGCAACGCTGGCTTCGAGCCCTCGTTCCGCACACAGCTCGGCGTCGGTGATGACATAGAGCCCGGCAAGCCGGGCGTGCATATCAGCTGCGGCCATGGCGGTCGGGGATGCTCTGACCCTGTCCCAGGCGCCAGCTCTTCGCCAGGGTGTGCCAGGTCCACTCCATGGCCTGCGCGACGGCCCGGGGGATATCTTCACCCTGCGCGACCGATGCTGCGATCGCCGATGCGAGGGTGCACCCCGAGCCGTGGAAACGCCCGGCCAGACGCGGCCAGACGCTCTCGTCGATGAAGCTGTCGGGGCCATACAGGTAATTGCGTACGTCCGCAGTCGCTTCGTCGCCGCCTTTGAGCAGCACCCAGCGCGCACCGGCGGCAAGCAGCGCCTGCGCGCGGGCGGCGGGCGTGGTGGCCGCGGGCGCCAGGCGGCGGGACTCATCGGCGTTGGGTGTGACCAGCGTTGCGGCCGCGAGCAGATGGCTGTGAAAGATATCCAGCAGCGCATCCTCGGCGAGCTCGGCGCCGCCAGCGGCGAAAAGCACCGGATCAAGGATAACCGGGAGCCGCGGGTGTTCGGCGAGCACCTCGGCCACGGCGAGGCCGGTCTCCGCGCTGGCCAGCAGACCGATCTTCACCGCCGCCACGGGCAGGTCCGCCAGCACCGTCCTTGCCTGAGCCTGCACCAGCTCGGCCGCGACCGGTTCGACCTGGCGGGCGTCGACTGTATCCTGCACCGTCACGGCAGTGACTACCGGAGCCGGATGCACACCCAGCGCCGTCAGTGTCTGGATGTCCGCCGTCAGGCCGGCGCCGCCACTGGGGTCGTTGCCTGCGATCACAAGGACCACCGGCGGCTGTGTGCTCGTATCCATGCGTCTATTCTACCAAGCATGGCGTCGGGTCATCAGCCGGCGCCGGCCCGGTTTCTCTAGGCCGGAGAAAATGGGAGAATGCCGGCCGTCGAAATACCCAGTCGCCCGGATCCGGAGTCAAGATGAAGGCCTATATGTGCGTCATTTGCGGTTATGTCTACGAGGAAGCCAAGGGCGACCCCGAGGGCGGCGTGCCGCCCGGCACCCGCTGGGATGACGTGCCGCTCACCTGGCGCTGCCCCGATTGCGGGGCCGGCAAGGAAGACTTCGAGATGATCGAGATCTGAGCCTGCGCCCGGATCACGAGCCGGCGTCGATGCCGGCGGTGTGCGCAAGATAGGCCGTACGTGCCGAGAGCTCCAGCGAACACGTCCACTTGTAAGCGCGATCCAGGTTCTCTCCCCAGGCGTAGACTCCATGTCCGCGCACGACGGCGATCTTCTCTTTTGCAAGCGCATCGGATACCGCCGCCGGTGCCTTGCTCACGTACTCGTCGTACGGGATGCTGAGCACCGGCACGCGCGGGAAATAGAAGCCGCCCTCGAAATCCACCGGGATGAAATCTTCGCCATCCAGCGTCAGCGCCACGGTGTGGGCGCCGTGGCTGTGCAGGACCGCGCCGGCGGCCGGATTCTTGCGGTAGACCGCCACGTGCAGCGGCGCGTCCAGCGAGGCGCCAGGGCCGATCTCGCCATCGACGGAGCAGCGCACCAGTTGTTCGGCTTGCAGGGTATCGGCGCAGGCGCCGGTCGGGGTGACCCAGACGGTATCGCCCTCGCGTACCGAGGCGTTGCCGCTATGCGAATCGTTGAGACCGTATTTGCGCAACCAGCGGTAGTAGCGAACCAGTTCCACGCGTCTGTCATCACTCATGACCTGCCCTCGTCAGCAGCTTCGACCCAGCACACCCGGGTCTGTATACGCCCGTCCGGCCACAAGTCCAACTCCCGGTAGCCGGGAGGCCGGGTGTCGATCGCGAAATCCTCGCTGCCGGGCAGGAACTGCACGCAGGTGGAGGGCGTGCCCATCAGCGCGATGGCGCCGTGGCGGCCATCGAAGGCCTGATGGACATGGCCCCAGACGATGCCGCGCACCTGCGGGTGGCGGGCGAGCATCGCCAGCAGGTCGGACCCGTCGGCAAGGCCGATCCGATCCAGCCACACGCTGCCTACCGGTACCGGCTGATGGTGTACGCAGACCAGCGCATGCCTGCGATCGTCGGCAAGCCGCGCATCCAGTTCTTCGATCTGTGCCGGGCCCAGGTGCCCGCCGGCACTACCGGGTACCCGGCTCTCCAGGCGCAGGATCTGCCAGACGGAGTCGGGCGGGTCGTGGGCCTGGGCGCCGAGCAGGCCGATCGCCGCGGGGTCGTCGTGGTTGCCGCAGATATAAGTGCGTGGGCAGTGCACCGATTCGAGCAGGTCGGCGAGTATCCGGTATGCCGGTTCGCCTTCGTCATGGACGAGATCGCCGGTCAGCAGGAGACGGTCGATCGCGTGGTCTCTGGCGCGGATGGCAGCGAGGACGGCGTGAAGTCCGCTCCGCCAGTCCGCCCCATACAGGCGCGTGGCGGGGTCGGCCGCCACATGGGTATCTGTGAGCTGGACAAGGCGCAAGGGCTGTTGCGCTGCGTTAGAATCGGGCCTGGACACGTTACGAACCATCCAATCCGCCCGCTTCTTGCCGGGGGCTTCGGCGGGCAGGGAGTCTGAAAATAATGTCGAATCGTACCATCTCCGTCTCCGACGCCCTCTATCGCTACATCCTCGATGTCTCCCTGCGTGAGGCGCCCGTGTTGCGCAAGTTGCGCGAAGAGACGGCGGCGCACCCGAAAGCGCAGATGCAGATCTCTCCGGAGCAGGGGCAGTTCATGGCCATGGTGGTCAAACTGACGGCCGCGCGGCGTTGTATCGAGGTGGGCGTGTTCACCGGCTACAGCAGCCTCAGCGTGGCGATGGCCCTGCCCCATGACGGCCAGATCATCGCCTGCGATGTGAGCGAGGAATTCACGGACATCGCGAAGCGCTATTGGGCCGAAGCCCAGGTCGAGGAGAAGATCGATCTGCATCTGGCGCCGGCGCTGGAGACGCTCGACGAACTGCTCGAAGACGAGAAGCAGAACCAGTTCGATTTCGCTTTCATCGATGCCGACAAGGCTAATTACTCGGCGTACTACGAACGCGTTCTCAAGCTGCTGCGTCCGGGTGGCCTGGTTGCCGTGGATAATACTCTTTGGAGCGGCAGTGTGATCGATCAGAGCGATGACAGCGAAGATACCGTGGCCATCCGTGCGTTCAACGAGATGATTTTCGCCGACGAACGCGTGGATATCAGCCTGTTGCCGTTGGGCGACGGGCTCACGCTGGCGCGCAAGAAGGGCGAATTCCGGTCTGCCATGTGACGCGGTCGGATCGCCGCGATCTCAGTGCAGCCGCGTCCCCAGGCTGTGCGTATAGATCAGCACGGCTGGCAGCTGGGCGACGAGTACGCCTGCTTCATACCATTCCGCGCCACCGGATTCACCGGTCTTCTCCTGCCAGGCTGACATCAGCCACAAGCCACCTGCATGTCCGG
The DNA here is from genome assembly GCA_963739695.1 of uncultured Pseudomonadota bacterium. Taxonomy (GTDB): domain Bacteria; phylum Pseudomonadota; class Gammaproteobacteria; order Natronospirales; family CAVUBB01; genus CAVUBB01. Next base: position 16,120 of record CAVUBB010000006.1, read on the forward strand.
CCACCGCGAGCACCACGAAGCTTCCCAGCACGCCCCACGTGGGCCAGAACGAGGCGGCGACGCCCAGTGCCTTGCACAGCCACGAGAATATCAACGCGCAGGCGATGGCAGTCTGCACCGGCAGTATGAGCGCGGGCAGGCGGCCGATGACCGGGACGAAGGGCAATACGATGCTGCTGACCAGAAGCAGATCGAGCAGTACGCCGGAGTGACCGGGACCGCCGGACAGTACGTGTCCGAAGGCGGGCAGCTTGCGCGTGGCCCCGAAGATATCAGGGTAGGCAGTGACGATCAGGCCGCCGATCGCCGCCGCGCGCAGGATCGGTTGCCACAGATGCTCATAGATCCACAGCTGGCCGGGATCTGCCGAATCGGTCTCCTCCGTACGTCCCACGCGGATCGCGATCCAGACCAGAAGTGTGTAAACCAGTATCGCAGGAACGATCACGCGAACACCGCCTGTTGGCTGAAGTTTGGGACTTATCTTGCCGCAGTTGCACGATCAGGTAAACGCGACGGCTTGAGCGGGCTCCCGGAGCTTTTGGTTGTGAAATACACCGGACACGCTATGCTGAACTCGGGATCGAGTGACCTGTAACAATAAAGGTAACAACGCATGTCGAAGCATCGGATTGGGGGAATATTAATCGCAGTCGTCCTGCTTTTTTCAGCGCAGGTGTTGCTGGCAGCGGATGCGCCGAAAGTCGACCAGGGCGCGCCGACGGTCACGACGAGTGCGGGTGAAGCAGGGTCAGCGACAAGTGCGGCGTCGGCGACGCAGGCTCAAGCCAAGGGACCGGTTGCCGTGCCCCAGCCTTCGGCCAAGGCCGTGCGTTACTATCGCAGCGGCAATTGGTTTTGGGCCGTGTCTGTGCTGTGGGGGCTGCTGGTGCCGGCAGTCATCCTGTTTACCGGCTTCTCGGCGCGGATGCGCACATGGGCCACCCGGATCAGTCGCGACAAGTGGTTTTTCACCATCGCGGTCTACCTCGTCATCTTCACGCTGGTGACCACGCTTATCGATCTGCCGCTTTCCTACTATCTCGACTTCGTCCGCGAACATGCCTACGGGTTGTCCAGTCAGACTTTGGGTAAATGGGCCGAGGACAGCATCAAGGGGACGTTGATCGGCATGGTGATCGGCGCGTTGTTCCTGTGGGTGCCGTATCTGTTTCTGAAGAAGGCGCGTCAGCGCTGGTGGCTCTATACGGCGCTTATCGCGCTGCCGTTCATGGTCTTCATGATGGTGATCCAGCCGATATGGATAGCTCCGCTATTCAACAAGTTCGGTCCGATGCAGGACAAGACGCTGGAGGCGAAGATATTGCATCAAGCCGACAGGGCCGGGATCGAAGGGGCGCGGGTGTTCGAGGTCAACAAGAGCGTGGATACCAACACGGTCAATGCCTACGTCACCGGGATCGGATCGAGCAAACGGATCGTGCTCTGGGATACCACACTGAAGAAGCTGGATCCGCGTGAAGTGCTGTTCGTGCTGGGGCACGAGATGGGTCATTACGTGCTTGATCATATCTGGAAGTCGCTCGCCATCGGCTTCTTCGTCTTGCTGTTCGGACTCTACATGGTCCACCGCAGTGCGGATTGGGCGTTGAGGCGATTCGGCGCTCGCTTCGGTTTCACCGAGTTGCATGATGTGGCGTCACTGCCGCTCATCCTGCTCCTGTTCAGCCTGTTCACGTTCGTCCTCAGTCCGGTCACGCTGGCCGTGAGCAGGCATTTCGAGCATGAGGCCGACCGCTTCGGTCTCGAGATCACGCACGATAACCACTCCTGCGCGACAGCTTTCGTGAAGTTGACGAACGACAACCTCGGCTATCCGCGACCGGGCCTGTTGTACAAGTTATGGCGGTCGTCGCATCCGCCACTCGGCGAACGCATCGATTTCTGCAATAGCTATCATCCCTGGAGCGATGGCGGGCAACAGGAGTACGCCCATCTGTTCAAACAGGGGTGATCCGCGCGATACCTGTGCCCTGATAGAAAAGGGGCGGCCACTGGCCGCCCCTTCGTTTGCAGCGCGTGCTTTTCAGTAACGGTAATGATCGGGCTTGTAGGGGCCTTCGACCTCGACACCGATGTATTTCGCCTGTTCGGGCTTGAGTTCGGTGAGGTGGGCGCCGATGCGCTCCAGGTGCAAGCGGGCGACCTTCTCGTCGAGGTGCTTGGGCAGCACATAGACCGAGTTCTTGTAGTCCTCGCCGTTGTTCCACAGTTCCATCTGCGCGAGCACCTGGTTGGTGAACGAGTTGGACATCACGAAACTCGGATGACCGGTGGCGCAGCCGAGATTCACCAGGCGGCCTTCGGCGAGCACGATGATGCGCTTGCCGTCCGGGAAGATGACGTGATCGACCTGGGGCTTGATATTGTCCCACTCATACTGGCGCAGTGCGCCGATCTCGATCTCGGAATCGAAGTGGCCGATGTTGCAGACGATGGCCTGGTCTTTCATCCGCGCCATGTGGTCATGCGTGATCACGCTGAGATTGCCGGTGGCGGTGACGAAGATGTCCGCCTTGTCGGCGGCTTCGTCCATGGTCACCACCCGGTAGCCCTCCATCGCCGCCTGCAGGGCGCAGATGGGGTCGATCTCGGTCACCCATACGGTAGCGCCCAGGCCACGCAGGGACTGCGCGCAGCCCTTGCCGACATCGCCATAGCCTGCGATCACGGCGATCTTGCCGGCGACCATGACATCGGTCGCGCGCTTGATGCCGTCCACCAGCGACTCGCGGCAGCCATAGAGGTTGTCGAATTTCGACTTCGTCACAGAGTCGTTGACGTTGATGGCGGGGAAGGGCAGGCGGCCCGCCTTCTCCAGTTCGTAGAGCCGGTGCACGCCGGTGGTCGTCTCTTCAGTCACGCCGCGCAGATTCGCCAGGACTTTGCTGTACCAGTCCGGTTGCGTCTCGAGCCGCTTCGCGATGGCGGCAAACAGTGCAGTCTCTTCCTCGTTGGTGGGCTTGGCGATCACGGAGGGGTCTTTCTCCGCCTGGGCGCCGAGCATGATCAACAAGGTGGCATCGCCGCCGTCGTCGAGGATCATGTTGGCGCTGTTGCCATCGGCCCATTCGAAGATGCGGTGCGTGAAGCTCCAGTACTCGTCGAGCGTCTCGCCCTTGTAGGCGAACACGGGCGTACCCGTGGCTGCGATCGCGGCGGCGGCATGGTCCTGGGTCGAATAGATGTTGCACGAGGCCCAGCGCACTTCCGCACCGAGCGCGGTGAGCGTCTCGATCAGCACCGCGGTCTGGATGGTCATGTGCAGGGAGCCGGCGATGCGGGCGCCCTTGAGCGGCTTGCTTGCGCCGAATTCACGCCGCAGGGCCATCAGCCCCGGCATCTCGGTCTCGGCGATGGCCATCTCCTTGCGGCCCCAGTCGGCCAGGGAGATGTCTTTCACGTAAGAGTCGTTATCGTGCTTGTCTACGACTGCGTTCATCTTTGGTTGCTCCAGAGTTGAACGAGCGCCGTTGAACATGTGGGCCCTCCTCTGAGCCTGGCCGGGCCTTCCCGGTTGCAGCGCTCCTCAGATTCAGGTGCCTTGCGGGCTGACCGGTACCGTGGGCGCCGGTCAGCCGCGAACTGTTGTTTGGTCAAAGCCCCGCAGCGGCGCGCAGCTCGGCGGCCTTGTCGGTGCGTTCCCAGGTGAATTCCGGTTCTTCGCGGCCGAAGTGGCCATAGGCCGCGGTCGCGAGATAGATCGGGCGCACCAGATCGAGCATCTTGAGGATGCCATAGGGGCGCAGGTCGAAATGTTCGCGAACCAATGCCTCGATCTTCTCTTCGGGGACCTTGTGGGTGCCGAAGGTCTCGATACTGATCGACGTGGGTTCGGCGACGCCGATGGCGTAGGACACCTGGATCTCGCAGCGTTCCGCCAGTCCGGCGGCGACGATGTTCTTCGCCACATAGCGTGTGGCATATGCAGCCGAACGGTCGACCTTCGACGGATCCTTGCCCGAGAACGCGCCGCCACCGTGGCGGGCCATGCCGCCGTAGGTGTCGACGATGATCTTGCGGCCGGTCACGCCGGCGTCGCCCACCGGCCCGCCGATCACGAAGCGGCCCGTCGGGTTGATGTGGTAGATGGTGTCCTTGTTCAGCCACTCCGCCGGCAGCACGGGTTTTATGACTTCTTCCATCACCGCTTCGCGCAGGGTCGTCTGGTCGACATCCGGGTCGTGCTGGGTGGAGAGCACCACCGTATTGATCGCCACCGGCTTTCCGCCTTCATAGCGGAACGTGACCTGGCTCTTGGCATCCGGGCGCAGCCAGGGCAGGGTGCCCGCGCGGCGTGCTTCGGCCTGACGGCGCACGAGACGGTGGGCGAAGGTGATCGGTGCGGGCATGAGCACATCGGTCTCGTTGCTCGCGTAGCCGAACATCAGGCCCTGGTCGCCCGCGCCCTGCTCTTCCGGCGCACCGCGATCCACGCCCTGGGCGATGTCGGGGGACTGCTTGCCGATGGCGTTGAGCACCGCGCAGGTCTCCCAGTCGAAACCCATGTCGGCACGGTAGCCGATGCGCTTGATGGTCTGGCGGGTGAGATCTTCGAGGTCCACCCACGCGGTGGTGCTGATCTCGCCGGCGACGATGACCATGCCGGTCTTCACCAGTGTCTCGCAGGCCACACGGGCGTTCACGTCCTGGGCGAGGATGGCGTCCAGGACCGCGTCCGAGATCTGGTCTGCGACCTTGTCGGGGTGTCCCTCGGAGACCGACTCGGAGGTGAACAGGTAGTTTTGCGACATCAGCAGCTTCCCTACGCAGTGGCTTAAAAGGTGAGTATTTTACTAAGATGAGCGGTGACAAAGCCAGATTTGACGCGTACTTAAGCGTGCGTACCGCCAGGGCCCGTGATCCGGGGCGAGGAGGACAGAGCCATGGTCGGGAGCGAGACCCCTGTTTGCGATTTCGGCCGTCCGGCGCCGGATTTCGATCTGCCGGGCACCGATGGGCGCCGCTGGCGGCTGCAAGACTGTAGCGGCGAGCACGGCACGCTGGTGATGTTCATCTGCAATCACTGCCCCTACGTCAAGGCGGTGCGCGAGCGTCTGGTGCGCGATGCGCGCGAGCTCGAGGCTCATGGTGTGCGTTGTGTGGCCATCATGTCGAACGATCCCACGGATTATCCGGAAGATTCTTTCGCCAACATGCGCGCGGTGGCCGAACGTTTCGCCTATCCTTTCCCCTACCTGCTGGATGAGGACCAGAGCGTGGCGAAGGCCTATGGTGCGGTGTGCACCCCGGATTTCTTCGGCTACGATGCCGATCTGGGCCTGCAATACCGGGGCCGGCTCGATGCCGGCGGGCGCGATCCGGCGCCCGCCGGTACCCGGCGCGAACTGTTCGACGCCATGTGCCAGATCGCGCGCACGGGCGAGGGGCCGCGCGAGCAGACCGCGAGTATCGGCTGTTCGATCAAGTGGCGGCAGGTTCGCAGCGTCTAAGCCTTTGATTTGACTGCTTGCTGAGCCGAGGTCGGTTGCCTCGCGTGCGGCGATGGGCGAAAATGCGCGGCTTAACTTTTTCGGGAGCCGAGATGCCGTCGCGAAGAGAACTGGCCAATGCCATCCGTGCGCTGAGCATGGATGCCGTGCAACTCGCCAACTCGGGTCATCCGGGTGCACCCATGGGCATGGCCGATATCGCCGAAGTCCTGTGGAACGATTTCCTCCGTCACAACCCCGCCAATCCCAAATGGTTCGATCGCGACCGCTTCGTGTTGTCGAACGGGCATGGCTCCATGCTGCTCTATTCCGTGCTGCATCTGAGCGGTTATGCGCTGCCGATGGATGAGATCAAGCGCTTCCGCCAGTTGCATTCGATGACCCCGGGACACCCCGAATTCGGCTATGCGCCCGGCGTGGAGACCACCACCGGACCGTTGGGCCAGGGTCTGGGCAATGCCGTGGGCATGGCGATCGCAGAACGCGCGCTGGCGGCCGAGTTCAACCGCCCGGGGCACGAGATCGTCGACCATCACACCTATGTGTTCATGGGCGACGGCTGCCTGATGGAAGGCATCTCGCACGAAGCCTGTTCGCTGGCCGGGACTCTCGGTCTGGGCAAGCTGATCTGCATCTACGACGACAACGGCATCTCCATCGACGGCGAGGTCAGGGGCTGGTTCGGTGACGATACCGCGGCGCGTTTCGCCGCCTATGGCTGGCACGTGCTGCGCGATGTCGACGGCCACGATGCCGAAGCCGTGCGTGGCGCGCTCGAGCAAGCCCGCGCCGACAGTACGCGGCCCAGTATCATCTGCTGCCGCACCGTCATCGGCTGGGGCTCGCCCAACAAGCAGGGCACCGAGAGCAGTCACGGCAGCGCGCTGGGCGAAGAGGAAGTGGCGCTCGCCCGCGAGATGCTCGGCTGGGAGCACCCGCCGTTCGTGATCCCCGACGAGATCTATTCGGCCTGGGACGCCACCGGGCGCGGCACCGAGCTGGAAGACGGCTGGAATGCGCGTTTCGAGGCCTACCGCGCTGAATATCCTCAGCTCGCGGAGGAGTTCGTGCGCCGGATGACGGCGCAATTGCCCGAAGGCTGGGACAGCTTTGCACGGGAGATGGTCGATGCGATTCAGGCCGGGGGCGGCGATATCGCCACACGCAAGGCCTCGCAGAACGCGATCGAGAAGCTTGCGCCGAAGGTTTCCGAGTTCCTCGGCGGCTCCGCCGACCTGACCGGTTCCAACCTCACCATGTGGAGCGGCTCAAAGGCATTGGCTCCCGATGTTCCCGGGGGCAATTACATCTACTACGGTGTGCGTGAATTCGGCATGTCCGCGGCGATGAACGGCATCGCTCTGCACGGCGGCTTCATCCCCTACGGCGGCACCTTCCTCACATTCTCCGACTATGCGCGCAACGCCGTGCGCATGGCGGCCTTGATGGGGGTGGGGTCGATCTTCGTCTATACCCACGATTCCATCGGCCTGGGCGAGGACGGACCCACGCACCAGTCCATCGAACACGTCGCCAGCCTGCGCCTTATCCCGGGTCTGAGCGTGTGGCGCCCATGCGATGACGTCGAGACCGCCGTGGCCTGGCAGTTTGCGGTCGAACGTCGCGACGGACCCACGGCGCTCGCGCTCTCGCGCCAGGGTGTGCCGCACCAGCCGCGTACGCCGGCCCAGGTCGGGGCGATCCGCCGCGGCGGTTATGTCCTTGTCGATTGCGCGGCCCGGCCCGATGCGATCCTGATCGCGACCGGCTCCGAAGTCGGTCTCGCGGTGGCGGCGGCAGGCAAGCTTGCCGATCGCGGGGTCCAGGTGCGCGTGGTGTCGATGCCGAGCACCGACGTCTTCGATGCTCAGGACGCAGATTATCGCGAGTCGGTGCTGCCCGCGGCTGTGACTGCGCGCGTCGCGATCGAGGCGGGCGTAACCGATTGCTGGTGGCGTTACGTCGGTATCCACGGGCGCGTGGTCGGCATCGATCGTTTCGGCGAATCGGCACCGGCGAAGGTTGTTTTCGAGCATTTCGGTTTCACGGTGGACAACGTGGTCAAGACGACGGAATCCGTCCTCGCGACCCGCTCCGTCACAGGTTGAATCTGTTTTCCAGGGAGAGATGAAGATGGCGATCAAGGTTGCAATCAACGGTTACGGCCGCATCGGCCGCAACATCCTGCGCGCACATTACGAGTCGGGTGCCGGCGGCGATATCCAGATCGTGGCGATCAACGATCTGGGCGATGCCCAGACCAACGCGCACCTCACGCGCTACGACACCGCCCACGGCAAGTTCCCGGGCGAAGTCCAGGTTGACGGCGGCGATCTGATCGTCAACGGCGACCGTATCCGTGTGCTGGCCGAACGCGATCCCGCGAAGCTGCCCTGGGGCGAGATGGGCGTGGATGTCGTGCTCGAATGCACCGGCCTGTTCGCAAGCAAGGACAAGGCGTCCGCGCATCTTGCGGGCGGCGCCAAGAAGGTCGTGATCTCGGCACCGGCGGGCAAGGATCTGCCCACGGTCGTCTACGGCGTCAACCACGGCATCCTCAAGGCTTCCGATACCGTCATCTCCAACGCCTCGTGCACCACCAACTGCCTGGCGCCGCTGGTCAAGCCCCTGCACGATGCCATCGGCGTGGTGGACGGACTGATGACCACGATCCACGCCTACACCAACGATCAGGTGCTCACCGATGTCTATCACAAGGATCTGCGCCGCGCGCGTTCCGCCACGATGTCGATGATCCCGACCAAGACCGGCGCCGCCGCGGCAGTGGGTCTGGTGCTGCCCGAACTCGACGGCAAGCTCGACGGCTATGCGATGCGTGTGCCCACGATCAACGTCTCGATGGTGGATCTCACTTTCACCGCGGCGCGCGACACGAGTATCGAAGAGATCGACGGTCTGCTGAAGAGATCGGCTGAGGGCGAGCTCAAGGGCGTGCTGGCCTACAACGACCAGCCGCTGGTCTCCATCGATTTCAACCACGATCCGGCATCGAGCACCTACGACGCTTCGCTGACCAAAGTCATCGGCGGCCGTCTGGTCAAGGTCTGCGCCTGGTACGACAACGAATGGGGCTTCTCCAACCGCATGCTGGATACCACGCGTGCGCTGATGGCCGCGAAGTAAAGCGATCCGGCAGGGACAGCCGGCAGGAAGCCGGCCGGGAGCGACGAGATGGACGATAAAGTGACGAGATTGTGTAACCAACGACTCGGAGGTGGGCCGGTGTCCATCCTCAAGATGACTGATCTGGACCTGGCCGGGAAGCGCGTGCTGATCCGCGAGGATCTGAACGTGCCCGTGGCCGACGGCAGGGTGAGCAGCGATGCACGCATCCGTGCGGCCTTGCCCACCATCCAGGCCGCGCTCGATGCCGGCGCCCGCGTGATGCTGCTCTCGCACCTCGGCAGGCCCACCGAAGGCGAATACGATCCGCAGTTTTCGCTCACGCCCGTCGCCGAGCGGTTGACCGAACTGCTCGGCCACAAGGTGCGTCTGGAGAGGGAGTGGCTCGACGGCGTCGAGATCGAGGCCGGCGAGGTCGTGCTTTGCGAGAACGTGCGCTTCAATGCGGGCGAGAAGCAGGATGACGAGGCACTCAGTCGGCGCATGGCCGCGCTGTGTGACGTGTTCGTGATGGATGCCTTCGGTACCGCGCATCGCGCCCAGGCATCCACCCACGGTGTGGCCCGCTTCGCGCCCATCGCCTGTGCCGGACCGCTGCTCGCCGGTGAGCTCGAGGCACTGGGCAAGGCGCTGGAGAATCCGGCACGTCCGCTGGTGGCCATCGTCGGCGGGTCCAAGGTCTCGACCAAGCTCACGGTTCTGGAGCAGCTGTCCAGGGTCGTCGATCAGCTGATCGTCGGCGGCGGCATCGCCAACACGTTCATCGCCGCAGCCGGTCACTCCGTGGGCAAGTCGCTCTATGAGGCTGAACTGGTCGATGAGGCCAGGCGTCTGACCGAGGCGGCAAAGGCGCGGGGCGCGGAGATACCCGTGCCCAGCGACGTCGTCGTGGCGCAGGAGTTTTCCGCCAGCGCGGAAGCCGACGTGCGCGCGGTCGACGATGTCGGGGCCGACGAGATGATCCTCGACATCGGTCCCGATACGGCCGAACGGCTCGCCAGCTATCTGCGCAAGGCCGGCACCATCGTCTGGAACGGTCCGGTGGGCGTGTTCGAGTTCGATCAGTTCGGTGAAGGCACCAAAGCGCTGGCGATGGCTATCGCCGAGAGCCCGGCATTTTCCATCGCGGGCGGCGGCGACACCCTCGCGGCACTCGACAAGTACGGCATCGCCGACCGGATATCCTATATCTCCACCGGCGGCGGTGCCTTCCTCGAGTTTCTCGAAGGCAAGGAGCTCCCCGCAGTGGCAATCCTCGAGGCACGCGCGGCAGAGATGCCGCTGATGCAGCAAAAGGCCTGAACGGCCGAGGCGGACCCATGCCACGTCGCACCAAGATCATCGCCACCCTCGGTCCCGCGACCGACGACGCCAAAGTACTGGAAGCGATGATCCGTGCGGGAGTGGACGTCGTGCGTCTCAACTTCTCCCACGGGGCCGCGGCCGATCACATACGCCGGGCGGAACTGGTGCGCCAGTGTGCGGCAGTCGCGGGCAAGGATGTCGGCATCCTCGCCGATCTCCAAGGCCCGAAGATCCGCATCGACCGCTTCCGCGAAGGCAGCGTCGAACTTGTCGAAGGGGCGCGCTTCACCCTCGATGCCAGCCTGGGCCCGAAGGATGGCACGGTGGATGCCGTGGGTATCACCTACAAGGATCTGCCGCATGACGTCGCCGCCGGTGACCGGCTGCTCCTCAACGATGGTCTGATCGTGCTCGAAGTCGAAGCGGTCGACGGTCCACGCATCGTCTGTCGCGTGGAGCAGGGCGGTGAACTCTCGGATAGCAAGGGCATCAACCGCCAGGGCGGTGGTCTGAGTGCGACCGCACTGACCGAAAAGGATCTCGAAGACATCAAGACCGCGGCCGCGCTGGACGTGGATTACCTCGCCGTGTCTTTCCCGCGCGACGCCAACGACATCGATGCGGCGCGCAAGCTCTTGCGTGAGGCTGGCGGCAAGGCCGGGATCGTGGCCAAGATCGAGCGTACGGAAGCGGTGGAGAACATCGTTCCCATCATCGCGGCCGCCGACGTGATCATGATCGCGCGCGGCGATCTGGCCGTGGAGATAGGTGATGCCGAACTGCCGGGCGTGCAGAAGCGCATCATCCACCTTACCCGCGATCTGAACCGCGTGGTGATCACGGCCACGCAGATGATGGAGTCCATGATCTCCAATCCCGTGCCCACGCGCGCCGAAGTACTCGATGTGGCGAACGCGGTGATGGATGGCACCGATGTGGTGATGCTGTCGGCAGAGACGGCCGCCGGGCGCTATCCGGTGAAGACTGTGGAAGCCATGGCGCGGGTCTGTCTGGGCGCCGAGCGCCAGCGCATGACCCAACGTTCCAAGCACCGCCTGGACAGCCACTTCGAGCGTATCGACGAGGCCATCGCGATGGCCGCCATGTACACGGCCAACCATCTTGACGTGAAAGCCATCGTCGCGCTGACCGAGTCGGGCTCGACGCCACTGTGGATGTCGCGCATCCGTTCCGGCATCCCCATCTACGCCCTGACTCGCCACGATGCCACGCGGCGCAGGGTGACGATGTACCGGGGCGTGTATCCGGTGCCGTTCGATGTCCTGCACACCAATCCCGATCATGTCCTGCGCGATGCGGCCGAGACCCTGCTCGAGCGTGGCGACGTGAGTACGGGCGACCTGGTGATCGTCACCAAGGGCGATTTCTCCGGCATCGCCGGTGGTACCAATGGCATGAAGATCCTCCAGCTCGGCGAAGGTCTCGACGCCGCCGGCTAGGTGGTATAGAGCAAGCCCACGACCTGATACATCACCCACGCGACCGGATACGCCGCTGCGATCCAGACACAGCCTCCGACGAGCGTCCTGCGACCGCGAAGTTCGGCCTCTTCCCTGATCAGCAATCGTGTCTCCTGGCTCACCCACATCCCGGGATAGGGGTATTCGCCCGCACCCAGCGTGCGCCAGCCCTTGTAGGCGCTGGCGGCACCGACGATGGCCATGGCCAGCGCAGTGGAGATAGCGAGCCGGGAGACGAAGGCGCCTACCGCATCGATCAGAGCGTGGCCGGCAAGTTGGGGAGTGATGCCGTCGAGGTAATCCGAGATCCAGTCGAACCACCAGATTCCGACCAGCACGATCATGACTGTGAGCAGGCGGTAGGCGCGACGTCCTGCGGGCGTGGGCTGGACTAGTCTGCGGTCGAACAGGCGGCGGGCGCGAGTCATGAGGCAATTCCTGATACGGCTCCTGGAGAGTATAGGAAAGACCGGCCGGGCCCGCTGGCTGCTGCTAGTAGATGAACGGGATCAGCCGGTGAGTGTCCTGCGCCCAGGCGACGAAATCATCGCCGTAGCGCGTGGCCAGGTGCCGGTCGAGCGCCGGGATATGCACGAACACGAAGCCGGCGAGCATGGCTGCGGGGATGAGCAGACTCCACGCGACACCGGTGAGCAGGGCAAAGCCCGTGAACAGCAGCACTTCGCCGAGATAGTTTATGTGCATCGCGTAGTGGAACAGGCCGCCGGTGAATAGACGATCACGGTTGGTCGGGTCGCGCTTGAACAGGAAGCGTTCGAGTTCGGCTTCGGTATTGAGCCAGGAACCGAGGAAGTAGAGGCCCACGGCGGCATAGTCGCTGATGCCGAGGTGGCGCTGGTCGATGCCGCCGACGCCGACGAATACGAGTTCGACGACGACGAGCAGGCCCGCCACCCCCAGCGCTTCGCTCCAGCCGATGCGACGCCTTATGAACACGAACAGCGCGGTGGTCGAGCGCAACAGATAGAACACCATGAACGAGAGCAGCAGAAGGCCCCGCATCGGGTCGCCGGGAAGGCGCGCTGAATCCAGCCCGGCCGAGACCCGCTCGATGCCACCGCCGAACAGCAGCCAGGTCGCGATATAGACCGTGAGCAGCCGAGCGAGAACCATGACCAGTTTCTGAGCGATCGAAGGCCGATGTTCGCCGTGCATGAGGGCTCCTGTATCGTGACCGGGGCCTGCGGTGAAGGTCGCGCGGGTTAAGCCGGGTCCGTGGCGTGCGTGATGTCGACCAGCTCGATGGCGCCCAGAGGGATGTCTTCACCGAAGAAGGTATGGGCGACACGGATGAAGCGTTCGGGACCGTCGGTGACCAGGAAGTGCAGGCCGCCCGACCGTTCTGTGCTGGAGCCGAGCTCGTGCTCGTGGAGCAGGCGCGCGACTTCGGCCGCGGTGGTGCTCGCGGAGTCGATGATGGTGCGTCCGGGCCCGGCCGCCGCCGCGATCGCGGTCTTGAGAACCGGGAAGTGCGTGCAGCCCAGCACCAGCGTGTCGATCTTGTGTTCTGCGTGCAGAGGTGCGAGATAGTGAGCCACGATAGCTTCCGTGAGTGGCCCTTCACGCCAGCCTTCCTCCGCGACTGCGACCAGCACCGAGCACGGGACGGCGTGGGTTTCGAGATGTGGCGCGATCTGTGCGATAGCGCGCTGATAGGCGCCGGCCGCTACTGTGGCTTCGGTGGCCAGGATCGCGAGATGCCCGCTGCGTGTCGCCGCGCAAGCAGCCCTCGCGCCCGGTTCGATCACCCCCACCACGGGCAACGGCGCGAAGGCAGTGCGCAGGGCCGGCAGGGCGAAGGCGGAAGCTGTGTTGCAGGCCACTACCAGCAGTTTGATGTTTCGGGCCACGAGTGTGGCGGCGGCCTGGCGCGCGTAGCGGATGACCGATTCGGGGCTCTTGGTGCCATAGGGTACTCGCGCGGTATCGCCCAGATAGAGCAGGTGCTCGTGCGGAAGTGTGGCGTGCAGCGCTTCAAGCACCGTGAGACCGCCCACGCCGGAGTCGAAGATGCCGATGGCGCGCGCGTCGCCGCCACGATGCTCACTCATGCGTGCAGTGCCCAGTGCCAGGGTTCGTAAAGCAGACCGTGCGGGTTGTCGCGCGGATAGGAGAGTCGAAAGCCGAATTCCGTCGCGTTGGCGGACAGCCAGGCGAAGGCCTCGGTGAGCTCGAATTCGGCCTCCAGCGGGCGGCTTCCCGGCGTGGCCAGGTCCAGTGCGCGACCGCTGTGGTGTTCGCTGAAGCCGGGTGCGGCGTTGACCGCGAGGATCTCCTCGATGGTCAGGCCGCGCGCGAGCTTGCGCGCGATAAGCTGGTGCTGGTAGTCCACGCTGCGAAAGCCGGATACCAGCTGCAGCACGATGCCGTTGGCCTCCGCCGCGGCGTACATGCGCGACCATGCCGCCGCTGTCGCTGGATGCAGGTGGAGTTCGCGCCCGAACATGTCGGGACCGACCTCGACCAGTTCCGTGGCCTCACCGACCGGTTCCAGCGCATGCCTGCGCCCATAATCCGGTGGGATGCCGAGTACTGCGTGGATTTCTGCGATGTCTTTGCTCATGCCCGGAGTTGGCCACGGGTGGATGGAGGGCCGTTGGCTCGATGATACCGTGCCGGCTCGCCGGCGGCGACCGCTGCGGTTGGTATGCTAACCTTTTCCCACCCTGTACCGAGGCTCTGGGGGATGCGCTTTGAAACCATATCTGCGACGGACAGCGATGGCTATCGGCGGCTTGCTGCTCGTTGTCGTCCTCGGGGTCTATCTCGTCGTGCATGCCAGCCTCGCGCAACTCGACGGCACGGTGGCGCTGGTCGGACTGCAGGCCCCCGTGACCGTGGAACGCGACGATCTGGGCGTCCCCACAATCCACGCCGGCAACCGCGTCGATCTGTTCCGGGTACTCGGTTACCTGCACGCCCAGGATCGCTTTTTCCAGATGGACCTCATGCGCCGCTCGGCCGCGGGGGAACTGGCCGCCCTGGTCGGTCCGGCGGCCGTGCAGCTCGACGAGCGCCGCCGCCTGTTCCGTCTGCGCAGTGTTGCCAGGAAGGTGGTGCTCGCCGCGACGGACAAGCAGAAGGCACTGCTCGAAGCCTATGCACTGGGCGTGAATGAGGGCCTGCAGGCGCTCGATGCACGCCCGTTCGAATATACGCTGCTCGGCCTGAGTCCCGAGCGCTGGCGCCCGGAAGATTCGGTTCTGGTGATCTACGCGATGTATTTCGATCTCGAAGACGGCTTCGATCGTCACGAGACGGCCTACGCTGTCATGCACAAGACATTGCCGGGTCCGGTGTTCGCTTTCCTGCTCCCGCACGGCACCCCCTGGGACGCGCCGGTCGCCGGCGCGCCCATCGCCATGCCGCCGGTGCCGGCTGAGGGCGTGTTCGACCTCGCGGCGGCGCTGCGCGGTCGCGCCGATTCCGGCGGTGGCTCCGGTACCGCGGGCCCGGACGAGATCAAGGGCAGTAACAACTGGGCAGTCGGCGGCGCGCTCACCGAAGACGGCAGTGCGATCCTGGCCAACGACATGCATCTCGGTCTGCGTCTGCCCAACACCTGGTATCGTGCGCGCTGGGTCTTGCCCGACGGTTCCGAGCGTGACGGCAAACGCGAGGTGACCGGAGTGACACTGCCGGGCGTCCCCGCGATGGTCGTCGGCAGCAACCGCCACGTCGCCTGGGGCTTTACCGACAGCTACGGCGATTGGTCGGATCTGGTCGACCTGCACACCGATGCGGACCACCCCGGTGCTTATCTGACCCCTGATGGATATCAGAGCTTCACGATCCATCAGGAGACGATCAAGGTGGCCGGCGCAGCTGCGCGCAGATTGGTGGTGCGCGATACCATCTGGGGCCCGGTATTGCCGGCGCAACCCGACGGGGTGCTGCGGGCGATCCACTGGCTGGGCGCCATCCCGTCTGCGACCAACCTTGGTCTGGCGGCGATGGAACGCGCCCACGATGTGGAGTCGGCGCTGGATGTCGCCGCGACTGCGGGTATGCCCGACCAGAACTTCGTTGCCGCCGACGAGAACGGCAATATCGGCTGGACCATCGCCGGGCGCATACCGCGACGCAAGGGTGACGTCGACTGGCGCTTGCCGCAGGACTGGTCCAAAGGCGACATCGGCTGGGATGGCTGGCTCAAGCCGGATGAATACCCCCGCATCGTGAACCCCAAGGGCGACCGCATCTGGACGGCCAATGCTCGCGTCGTGGACGGCCCCATGCTCAAGCTCATCGGCGACGGCGGCTATCCTCTCGGTGCACGCGCGGGGCAGATCCGAGACGACCTCAAAGGCATCGCTCAGGCCACGCCCGAAGCGATGCTGCATATCCAGCTCGATGACCGCGCGCTGTTTCTCCAGCACTGGCACGATCTGCTGCTCGACACCCTCGACGATCAGGCGCTGCAAGGCCATCCGCGTCGCACGGCCTTTCGCCATGCGCTCGAGGAATGGCGCGGCCGCGCCGCCGTCGATTCGGTGGGCTACCGTCTCGTGCGCGAATTCCGCGACCGCGTAAGTGCGGACGAGAAGGATGCGATCTTCAGCGTCTGCAAGCAGGTTTATCCGACGTTTCAGGGTCCGCCCATGTGGGAGTTCGAGGGCCCGTTGTGGGCGATGATCTCGGCTCATGCGCGTAATTTCCTGCCCCCCGGCTATGCGACCTGGCGGGAGCTGTTCCTGCACGAGATCGATGCGCTGCTGACGAGATACTGGTCGGACGGAGGCGGCCTGGTCGGGCATACCTGGGGTCAGCGCAACATGGTGCGCATCCGCCATCCCCTGAGCTTCGCGGTACCGCTGCTCGGCCGTTTCCTCGATGCTCCGGTGATGGCTTTGCCGGGTGACAGCAACATGCCGCGCGTCCAGGCACCGGCGTTCGGTGCTTCCGAACGTATGGTGGTCTCGCCGGGCCACGAGGCCCAAGGCATCTTCCATATGCCCGGCGGGCAGAGCGGCAATCCCTTGTCGCCGTACTACCTCAAAGGCCTCGATGCCTGGGCCAATGGCGAACCGACGCCGTTCCTGCCGGGCGAACCACGGCATGTGCTGCGCTTCGAGGCGACGCCCTGACCGCTGCGGCACCGCTTTGTTGACGAGGTTCACAGATTGACAGCCCCGGGCTTGCATGCAGGTCCTTGGCAGGCTTAGAAAGGTTGTACGGGCTGCGCCAGCGGCCACGTATACGGATCCGCAGATGGAGACGCAGATGCCTATCGATGCCTATGCAGTGCGACGGCCCGGACAGGCCCTGGATCGCTTCCAGTACGAGCCCGAGCCGCTTGGCGCAGACGATATCGAGATCGAGATCACACATTGCGGGATCTGTCACAGCGATATCCACCTGATCAAGAACGAATGGGGGATCAACGAGTATCCGCTGGTGCCCGGGCACGAGATCGTCGGCACGGTCCGCGAGCTTGGCGAATCGGTCACCGGGCTCAGGGTGGGGCAGCGCGTCGGCGTCGGCTGGCAGCGCAGCAGTTGTCTGGAATGCGGGCCGTGCGCTGACGGTGACGAGAATCTGTGCACTCGCCTGGAGGCGACCTGCATCGGACACTACGGCGGCTTCGCCTCCACCATCCGGACCGACTCGCGTTTCGCCTTCCCGATTCCCGATGCTCTGGACTCGGCCGCAGCCGCGCCGTTGCTCTGCGCCGGGATCACCGTATTCGCACCCTTGCGCCGCCATGGCGTGGGCCGCGGTTCGCGTATCGGCGTACTGGGTGTCGGTGGGCTCGGCCATCTCGCGATCCAGTTTGCCAACGCCCTGGGTGCTGAAGTGACGGCGCTTTCGTCGTCGCCCGGCAAGCAGACCGACGCACTCAACATGGGCGCCGATCACTTCATCGACACCAGCGACAGTGCCAAGCTCAAGCGTGCGGGGCGGTCGCTGGACTTCATCCTGAGTACGGTCAGTGCCGACGTCGAATGGGTCGACTTCCTCGCCATGCTCAAGCCCAACGGCATGCTTTGCCTGGTCGGTGTGCCCAATCGTCCTGTCACTATCCCCGCGTTCTCGCTCATCGGCGGACAGAAAGGGATCGTGGGCAGTGCCATCGGCGGTCGTCACGCGATGCGAGAGATGCTGGACTTCGCCGCCGTGCATGGTATCCGCCCCCGCATCGAGACCATGCCACTGAGTCAGGTGAATCTCGCCGTCAGCAAGGTCGAGGCGAACAAGGCGCGGTACCGTATCGTGCTCGAGGTCTGATTCCGGCCGAGCTCGCGCTTGCGCCACCGCTGAGTGCGCGTACACTTTTGCGGGATGTCACTCGCGACCCACAATGACTCGCCCTTGGTCCGCGTCGGTCTGGTCCTTCCCGGCGGCGGCGCACGCGCGGCCTACCAGGCCGGCGTGCTAAAGGCCGTGGCCGAGATCCTGCCCGAGGGCATGCCCAACCCATTTCCAGTCATCACCGGAACCTCGGCGGGTGCCATCAACGCTACCCTGCTGGCGAGCAACGCACTGCGTTTCCACGAAGGTGTGGAACGACTGGTCGGTATCTGGGAGAACCTTCACGTCGATCGGGTGTTCCGCTCGGATTCGTGGACCATCCTGCGCCACGGTCTGCACTGGTTGCTGGCGCTGGTATATGGTGGGCTCGGCGGCGCCAATCCGCGTTCGCTGCTCGACAATCGGCCATTGCGCGGTCTGCTCGAACAGCATATCCGCTTCGCGCACATCCAGCAGGCGATCGATGCCGGCGCGCTGGATGCGCTTTCGCTGACGGCGTCCGGCTATACAACGGCGCGTTCGGTCTGCTTCTTCCAGGGCAACGAGCGCGTGCAGCCGTGGACGCGCACGCGCCGCAGCGGCGTGCGCGCGGATATCACTCTGGATCACGTCATGGCGTCGGTTGCACTGCCGATCATCTTCCCCGCCGTCCGCGTCGGACGCGAATATCTCGGCGATGGCTCCATGCGCCAGGCCGCGCCGCTCAGCGCCGCGATCCACACTGGCGCCGAGCGCTTGTTCATCATCGCCGTGCGCAACGAATCAGCCAACCCGTTGCCGGGTGAAGACATGCCGGTACCGTACCCGTCGTTTGGCGATATCGCCGGCTACATGCTGGATACGCTGTTCATGGACAGCTTGTATGTCGATCTCGAACGCCTGCATCGCATCAACCGCACCTATGGCCATTTCCCCGACGACGACCGCGGCCCGGGCACGCCGGATCTGCGTGTCGTCAACACCCTGCTGATGGCGCCGAGCGAGGACATCCGCGAGATCGCCCGGCGCCATCGCGACGAGTTTCCACGCGCCGTACGTCTGCTGCTGAAGGGGGTCGGGGCCGGACGCCACACCGGTGCTCAGCTGATCAGCTATCTGCTGTTCGAGGCGGGGTACTGCCGCGAGTTGATCGAGCTCGGTCATCGCGACGGCTTGGCCCGCCGTGACGAGATCGAGCCATTTCTGCGCGGAGCGAGCATCGCCTAGATCCGGGCGGTGCCCGGCGCGGCGCTACGCTTCCTGGTTCAGACTGTCGAGTATCGCCAGCGAGCGCGCCGGATCGTCGCTGCGCAACAGGCGCTGGGTCAGGTTGTGCAGGCTGCGCGTATCCGCAGAGACGACGATGTCCTTCACGGCCAACAGGTTCGCCGGATGCATGCTGAAGTCGCGCAATCCGAGGCCGAGCAGGAGCCGCGTGTAGCGCGGATCGCCCGCCATCTCTCCACACATCGCCACCGGTGTCCCGGTGCGCCGTCCGGCCTGCAGGGTCAGCGAGATCAGCCTGAGGATCGCCGGGTGTACGGGGTCGTAGAGATGATTGACGGCGTGATCGTTGCGATCGATGGCGAGCGTGTACTGGATCAGGTCGTTGGTGCCGATGGACAGGAAGTCGGCTTCGCGAGCGATGTGACCGGCCGAGAGTGCCGCCGCAGGAATCTCGATCATGGCGCCGACCGGTACCTTGGCGTCGAAGCGCTTGCGTTCTCTGGCCAGGGCGGCCTTCGCCGCTTCGAGCAATTCCAGCGCCTGTCTCATCTCGCGGGCGCTCGCGACCATCGGCAGCATGATGCGCAGCGGACCATAGGCCGCCGCTCGCAGCAAGGCCCGCAATTGCGGCATGAACAACGAGGGTTCGCGCAGACAGAGCCTGATCGCGCGCAGACCGAGCGCGGGGTTGGAGCCCGGTTCGGGCCCCGGCGTCACGCCCGCCAGCGGTTTGTCGGCACCAAGATCGAGGGTACGGATGACCACCGCTTCGCCACGTGCGGCGGTGAGGATGCGCCGGTAGGCCTTGAACTGTTCTTCTTCGCCGGGCAGGTCGGTCCGATTCAGATACAGGAATTCCGTGCGATACAGACCGACACCGGCAGCTCCGGCACGACGCATCGCTGCGATGTCCTCCGGCAGTTCGATATTGGCGCGCAGCGAGACCGGCTCGCGGTCGCGCGTCTGCGCAGGTGCGGATCGAAGCCTGTGCAGTCTTCGCTGGTCGCGCGTGAGTTGCCGCCGGCGCTCCTGGTAGTGGGCAAGCACGTGTTCGTCGGCGCCCGCCAGCACCATCCCGGAGTCGCCGTCGATGATCAGGGTCTCGTTGTCCGTCAGGATGCGTCGCGCGTGGCGCACGCCGGCCACCGCGGGAATCTCCAGGCTGCGTGCGAGGATGCTCGGGTGTGAGAGCGGACCGCCGCGTTCGGTAACGATGGCGGCGATGCCGCGCGCATGCATGGCGACGACGTCCGCCGGGCCGATCTCGGCGGCGACCAGTATCGCCGGCTGCTCCGGGTCCAGTGCCGGCTCGTCGCCGAGATCGGACCGGGCAAGCTGTTCCTGGATACGGCGCACGACGTGGGTGATGTCCTCGATGCGGCTCTGCAGGTAGGGGTCGGCGATCTCGTTGAAGGCGCGGGTCAGGGCATCACGCTGCAGGCGCAGCGCCCACTCGGCATTGCACATCCGTTCGCGGATGACGTTCTCGACACCTTCGGTGAGCGCCGCATCTTCGAGCATCAGCAGGTGGGAATCGATGAATGCCGCGATCTCTGCCGAGCGATGGCGCTCGGTCCAATGGCGCAGTCTGGAGAGTTCCTTGCGTACACCACGCACGGCGCCGCGATAGCGGCGCAGCTCGGCGTTCAGTTCGCCGGCAGCGATGGTGCGTTCGGTAACATCGAGGTCGGCCACCGACATCAGGCGCGCACGTCCGATCACCACGCCGCGGGAGACGCCGACACCGGCAAGCAGCAGGCTCACGAGATATCTCCTGGCATGCGCCGCGCGTTCATCGGTCCTCCCCGAAACGCTCTTCCACCAGTTCTGCGAGTGCATCGAGCGCGGCCGCCGCGTCGTCGCCCTCGGCACGCAGATGCATTCGCGTGCCTTTGCTCGCCGCGAGCATCAACAGGGCCATGATGCTCTTGCCATTCACTTCGCGGGCGCCGGCACGTACACGGATCTCGCATCGAAACGCCGATGCGGTGGTCACGAAGCGTGCTGCCGCACGTGCGTGCATCCCGAGTTTGTTGACGATCAGGACATCGCGTTCCGCCATGCCAGGGCGCTCATTCGAGAGCCGCATGGCGCACGAGTACGTTCTGGTAACTTGCCTTGAAATGTGTCGCCAGACTTTCGGCGAGGAAGACCGAGCGGTGCTGGCCTCCGGTGCAGCCGATGGCGACGGTGATATAGCTGCGATTGTTGGCCTCGAAGTGTGGGATCCAGCGCTCGAGGTAGCGGATGATGTCGTTCTGCATCTGCATCACCAGTTGATGGCTTTCCAGATAATCGATCACGTCCGGATCGCGCCCGGTCTGAGCGCGCAGCGCAGGCTCCCAATGCGGATTGGGCAGGCAGCGAGCATCGAAAACAAGATCGGCGTCGTCGGGTATGCCGTGGCGGTAGCCGAAGGACTCGAACAGCAGGGAGACCGAGTGTTCTTCGCGCCCGTGCACTCGCTCCTTGATCAGACTGCGTAACTGATGGATCGTAAGGTGCGTGGTGTCGATCGTCAGATCGGCATGTTCCGAGATCGGTGCGAGCATCTCGCGCTCGCTCTCCATGGCGTCACGCAGACTGCGCTCGGCGCCGGACAGCGGATGCCGCCGGCGAGTCTCGCTGAAGCGCTTGAACAGCGTCTCCTGCTCGGCACTCAGAAAGACCACATCACACAGCGCGCCCAGCCTGCGTATCTCTTCGACTATCTCGGGCAGGGAGTGGATGTCTTCCGGGCGGTTTCGTGCATCCACGCCGATGGCCATGCGCGAGTAGGCACGGTCGCCGCTTAGCGCCGTCGATTGAGCGACCGTGCGCAGCAACCGGGCGGGGATGTTGTCGATGCAGTAATAGCCCAGATCCTCGAGCATGTTGATGGCGACGGATTTGCCCGATCCTGAAAGTCCGCTGAGGATGACGAGTCTCATACTGGGGTCCCGGCTCGTGGATGGATATGGCGTTTCAGGCGGTATCCGGCGGAGCGCGATCTCAGGCGGTCTCGCGCCGGCCCTGCGGGCCGCGGCATAGCAGATCGTAGAGCGCGCGGCTGTTTGGGGAAGTGCGCAATTCCGCACAGAAATCCGTATCGTTAAAACTCTCGGCGAGCAGTGCCAGCAGCCGCAGATGTTGCTCATCGCATTGCGTGGGTACCAGCAGCGCGAACAGCATGTCCACAGGCTGGCCATCCGCGGCGCCGTAATCGACCGGGTCGGACAGGCGGATGAAAGCGCCGATACTCCCTGCAAGCTCTCCGATCCGGCCATGGGGTATGGCGACCCCATGGCCGACGCCGGTACTGCCCAGGCGTTCGCGCCCGACCATGCTGGCGAAGATGTCGGCCTGGCTCAGGTCATCCTGGCTCTTGGCGCACATCTCGCTGAGCACTTCCAGAGCACGTTTCTTGCTCTTGGCGTCGATATTTGCCGCGACGCGTCCGGGCGCGATGAGTTGAGATATTTCCATTGCTGCCTCAGGAAAAAGTACCGTTCTTGGGCGCTTCCTTGGCGTGATGATCCTTGCGCTTTTCCTTGACCTTCTTCACCTGCCGGTCGAGCTTGTCCACGAGCTGGTCGATGGCAGCATACATGTCTTCTTCCACGGCGTCGGCAAAAAGTTTGCCCCCGGCGACATGTATGGTGGCTTCCGCCTTGTGCTGGAGCTTCTCGACCGTGAGCACTACGTGGATGTCGGTGACGTTGTCGAAGTGGCGCTCCAGGCGCTCGATCTTGGAGTCCACGTAGCTACGGAGTGCGGGCGTGATCTCGACGTGATGGCCGGTTAGATTCATTTGCATGATCAGCTCCTTTCAGACTTCTATGGACCTTACCTCATGACGAGGCGTTTGCGCTCATGACTCGGAGGGATGGTCATCGACTCGCGATATTTCGCGACCGTGCGCCGTGCGACCTCGATCCCACGGTGCATGAGCGTCTCTGCGATCTTGCCGTCGCTCAGCGGTTTGCGCGGATTCTCCTCGGCGATCAGCGCGCGGATCATGGCACGGATGGCGGTGGCTGAGCAGGCGCCGCCGTCCGTGGTACTGACATGACTTGAGAAGAAATACTTGAATTCGTAGATGCCTCTGGGCGTGAGCATGTATTTGTGCGTGGTCACCCGCGACACGGTGGACTCATGCATGTCCAGTTGCTCGGCGACATCGCGCAGCACCATCGGGCGCATCGCGACCTCGCCGTGAGTCATGAACTCGGCCTGCATCCTGGCGATGCAATCGGCAACCCGCATGAGGGTCTCGTTGCGCATGTCCAGGCTGCGGATCAACCAGCGTGCCTCCTGCAGCTGGCGCCGGATCTCGGGATGACTGGAACCGCGTCCGTCGAGACTCGAGGCGTAGGCGGCGTTCACTTTCAGCCGCGGTGCGAGTTCCGGGTTCAGTTCGACCGTCCAGCCGGTCGCGCCACGCCGTACGGTGACGTCGGGAATCACATATTCGACCTCGCGTGGCGCGATGCGTCCGCCGGGGCGGGGGTCGAGGCTGCGGATCAGCTCTACCGCCGCGCTCAGCTCTTGCGGAGTGGCACCGAGCCGCCTGCTCAGGGTCTCCGCGCTCTCCCGTCCCAGCGCTTCGAGATGGGTATCCACGATGGCGTATGCCAATGCCTTGCCGGGCGTGGCTTCGGGCAGGACCTGGAGCTGGATAAGCAGGCACTCGCGCAGATCTCTCGCGGCGACGCCGAGCGGGTCGAAATGCTGGATACGGTGGCGGACAGCCTCTATCTCGTCTTCGTCGACCGCAAACTCGTCGCCGAGCGCGGCAACCACGGAACTGACGTCTTCGCGCAGGTAGCCGTCGTCATCGAGGGCGTCGATGAGCGCCACGGCGATGGTGGCATCGCGTTCCGAGAAGGGGCACATGGCTTGCTGCCAGAGCAGGTGTTCGCGCAGCGAGTGGCCGGTCTCGGCCAGCTCCTGGCGCTCCCCCGCGTCCGCAGGCGGGCGGCCCCAGTCAGGCTGCGCCGTGGTATTGCGGTCGCGCCAGGCATCGAATTCGGCATCTTCGGGGTTGTCGTCCCATTCGGGGCCAGCCGGTTCGTCCGGCTCCTCGACTTCGAGCATCACATTGCTCTCGAGCGCTTCGGCGAGCGTCTCCTGAAGTTCGAGGGAAGAGAGTTGCAGCAGTTCCAGCGCCTGGCGCAACTGGGGTGTCATCGCCAGCTGCTGGCCCAGACGGAGCTGCAGACCCGGCTTCACTGTGCGCCTCGGCCGCTGGCTGCGGCGGTGACGAAAGCCTTCCGGGCGGGAAGACCCCCCGGGCTGGAGAACGACGTGATCGCCATACCTAACTTATAGTCGAAAATCCTCTCCGAGGTAGACCTCGCGGACGCGCTGGTTGGCCAGCACCTGTTCCGGGGTTCCTGCGGAGATCACCTCTCCATCACTGATGATGTAGGCGCGGGAGCAGATTCCAAGGGTCTCGCGGACATTATGGTCGGTGATGAGCACTCCGATGTTGCGTTGCCGCAAGTGTTCGATGATGCGCTGGATGTCGATCACCGAGATCGGGTCGACTCCGGCGAAGGGTTCGTCGAGGAGGATGAAACGGGGCTCTGCCGCCAGCGCCCGCGCGATCTCCACGCGGCGCCGCTCGCCGCCGGACAGGCTCAGGCCCATGCTGTTGCGGATGTGGGCGACATGCAACTCCTCGAGCAGCTCCTCCAGGATGCGCAGGCGGTCCTCGTGGCGCAGATCGCGCCGGGTTTCGAGGATGGCCATGATGTTGTCCGCCACGCTGAGTTTGCGGAACACCGAGGCTTCCTGGGGCAGATAGCCCAGACCCATGCGCGCACGCGCGTGCACCGGAAGGGCGGTGACGTCCTCGGCGTCGATGCGGATGATGCCGCCGTCGCAGGGCACGAGGCCCACGATCATGTAGAACGATGTCGTCTTGCCGGCGCCGTTGGGCCCCAACAGGCCGACGACTTCGCCGCTCTCGACCGCGAGCGAGGCATCCCGAACCACCGTGCGGGCATGGTAGCGCTTGACCAGGTGTTCGGCGGTGAGTGTGCTCATCCGCCGCCTCCGGCCTTGTCCTCGGTGCCGGTCTTCGCCGGCGCCGGCGGTGCCTTGGCAGGTTCGGTCTGCTTCGGCGGGATCACGATATGGACCCGGGTATCCGCCTTCTGCTTGCTGTCGGCCAATACCTTTTCGGCCGCAGTGTTGTAATGGATGGTGTCCGCACTCATCTGGCGCCCATCCTGGATCACTCGCGCGTCCGTGCGCAGATCCACAGTATCTTTGTCCGCGTCGTAGTCGATGCGTCGCGCCCAGCCCTGGGTCAGTGCGGCGTCACCGTCGGGCTGCTGCTGGAAGTGTGCGGGGGTGCCGGTGATCAGCGCCGATTTGACCACGCCATCCTGCATATGCACGGTCGCCACATCGGCGGTGATGCGGATGCTGCCCTGGGTGATGACGACGTTGCCGGCATAGGTCCCAGTACCGTTGGGTGAGCCCATGTCGCCGTCGAAGCGGTCGGCGCTGATCTGGATCGGCTGTTTGCTGTCGCTCGACAGCGCCCAGGCTGCAGGCGCTGCGACCAGGGTCGCCAGTGCGATCAGCATCGCGGACCTAACGTTCATAGTGGCCTTCCACATTCGCTTCCAGCACCAGCCGGTCCTTGTCCAGATCCGCTTCCATGCCCACCCCGGTGAAGGTGTTGACGCCTTCGCTGATCGAGACCGGATCCCTGGTGCGGGCCAGATTCTTGCGGGTGAATACCGTCAATGTGTTGGTCCTGATCTTGAGCGGGTAGGTTCCCGCGCCAGTCGGCGCGCGTGTCATGCGGATGTTACCCGCGAGTTCGACTACATCGCCACCGCTGGGCACATGGCCGCGATCGGCCAGGACATGCCAGGGCGGACCGTCCTTTTTATAGTAAAGCAGGTCCACGTTCTCCAGGTCGGTGCTGTCATCGTCGGGATGGTGAAATATCGCATCGGCGTGCATGCGCATCGATTCGCGGCCGTGGTCGTCGGTCTCGGTGACGATGGCGTCGCGGAAATAGTAATCCGGAGTGTGGGTGGGCGGCTGCGCCTGCTGCGGTGCTGCCGGACGTACGCTTTTCAGCAGCCAGCTCGTGGCAAGTGCCAGCAAGGCCAGGGCGATCAGGCCCGCGATCAGCCGCCAGTTCATCTGCGGCGTCAGCCTTCGCCGGGCAGGGGTTGGCCGGCGACGGCGGCGACGATGAGGTCGCAGACTTCACGGACGGCTCCGAAGCCACCGGGCTTGCGGGTGGTGTAATGCACCGCCGGCAGGATGGCCGGATGAGCATCGGCGACGGCGACGGCCAGCCCGACGCGCTGCAGTACGGGGATATCCGGCAGATCGTCGCCCACGAACGCCGTGGCTGCGGGTGCGGTGCCGGTGCGCTCGAGCAGTTCACGCAGGACAGCCAGCTTGTCGCTCACCCCCTGATGGACGTGTTCGATGCCCAGCTCGCGCATCCTTCGCGCGACCGCCGGTGAAGTGCGACCGGAGATGATGCCTACATTGATGCCGCTCGCGAGCAGGAGTTTGATGCCGTGGCCGTCATGGGTGTGAAACGTCTTGGTCTCGCCGCCGTCAGCGCTGTAGTACAGCCTGCCGTCGGTGAACACGCCATCGACATCGAACAGCGCAAGGCGGATGGCCGCCGCGCGGTCTCTGAGCTCCGCGGGCGTCATACCACCCCCGCGCGCAGCAGATCGTGCATGTTGAGTGCGCCGATCAGTCGGTTGTGTTCGTCTACGACGAGCAGCGCGTTGATGCGATGGGTCTCCATCATGTGCAAGGCTTCGCCGGCCAGCATATCGGCTCGTGCGGTCTTGCCGCCTTGCGTCATCACTTCGCCCACCGGCGTCTTGTGGACGTCGACGGCGTGATCGAGCGTCCGGCGCAGGTCGCCGTCGGTGAACACACCCAGCAGTGTGTCATCGTCGGCCACGATGGCGGTCATGCCCAGCCCCTTGCGGCTCATCTCGAGCAACGCGGCGCCAAGCAGTGTCTCGGGGTGCACCTTGGGCAGGGCATCGCCGGTATGCATGAGGTCTTCCACGCGCAGCAGCAGACGCCGGCCCAGGCTGCCGCCGGGATGCGAGCGGGCGAAATCCTCTTCGGTGAAACCGCGTGACTGGAGCAGTGCGACAGCCAGCGCGTCGCCCATGGCCAGTGCGGCGGTCGTGCTTGCGGTCGGGGCGAGGTTCAGCGGGCAGGCTTCCTGGGCCACGCTCACGTCCAGATTCGCCGCGGCTGCCCGGGCCAGGGTGGAATCTTCCTTGCCGGTGAGCGTGATGAGCGGCACGCCAAGTCGCTTGATCAGCGGCAGGATAGTCGCGATCTCCGCTGTCTCGCCACTGTTGGAGATGGCCAGCACGACGTCTTCGCCGGTGATCATGCCCAGATCGCCATGGCTGGCTTCGCCCGGGTGGACGAAGAAGGCGGGCGTCCCGGTACTGGCGAGCGTCGCTGCGATCTTGCTGCCGACGTGACCCGATTTGCCCATGCCGGTCACCACCACGCGTCCCCGGCAGGCGAGGATGATCTCGCAGGCGCGGCTGAAGCGGTCGGTGATGCGACCGACCAGGTCGGAGATGGCTCCGGCTTCGATCTCCAGAACCTGCCGGCCGAGGCGCTCGGCCGCCGTGGGGTCAAATTGCATGGATACACTCCGGATGGATGGCTGCGGGCAGCTCAGCCAAGGATACCGAAATACAGGTTCAGCTCATACCCGAGGAAGAGCGCGAGCAATACGCCGCCCTGCCAGCGGCGCAGTCGCGGCGGGCGTCCGAAGCCGAAGGCCATGGCGAAGAACACGAGCGTGAACACGATCATCGCGGGGAAATCGAAGTCGATGGCGCGGCGCGGCAAGGCCGCCGGGTGGATCAGACCGGGCAGACCGAGGACGGCGAGCAGGTTGAACATGTTCGAACCGAGCACGTTGCCGACGGCGATGTCCGGTTCGTGCTTCCAAGCGGCGCTCACAGACGCCGCCAGTTCGGGCAGGCTGGTACCGATCGCGACCACGGTCAGGCCGATCACGAGTTCGCTCACACCCAACGCCTGGGCGATGCCGACCGCGCCCCACACGAGCATGCGCGAGCTCAGCAGCAGCACCAGGAAGCCCACTGTCGTCCAGGTCACGGCGATGCCGGTCGCCATGTCTGCCGGCACCTCATCCCGGTATTCGCGCCGAAGCGGATCGAGGATGCGCAGGCGCCGGCCGGTGCGGATCGTCCAGGCGATCAGTCCGGCCAGCGCCAGGCACAGGATCACGCCGTCGCTCCGGCTGAGGACACCGTCCATGCACAGCACCAGCGCCAGCAGCATGAAACCCAGGAGCAGGGGCAGTTCACGGGTCACGGTCTCCGAGCGCAGGGTCATCGGCATGGTGAGCGCAGCCGCGCCCAGGACCAGCGTGATATTGGTGATGTTGGAGCCGAGGGCGTTGCCCACCGCGAGTGTGGTGTTGCCGGTTCCGGCGGCCATGATCGAGATGAGGACTTCGGGCGCCGAGGTGCCGAATCCGACTATGGTGATGCCGACCAGGCGGGCCGGTACGCCCAGGTTGCGCGCAGTCGCCGTCGGCGCCGACCACGAGCCGGTCCGCGCTCCAGACCAGCGCGCCGAAACCGGCGATCACCGCCAGGGTGTAGTTGAGCATGCGGTCCTCGTCATGGCGCTCGGGGCCGCGTTCCGGGTGCAGCCCGCCATGGCTCTCATGATACACGGCTGTCGGGCTTCGGGTTCCGGTGGCGGCTTCATTTCTAGTATCATGCCGGGCTTGGGGCGCGGCCCTGCCATCAGTCCATCCTTCCGAGGTGTCTCCCCCGATGAATCCCGACGACGTCAAACGCCTGATCGAAGCCGGCCTGCCCGGCGCCGAGGTCAAGGTTCTGAGCGACGACAACACCCACTTCGAGGCCCTGATCGTGGACGCGGGTTTCGACGGCCTGCGCACGCTCGAGCGCCACAAACGGGTCTACGCCGCGCTCGGCGAGGCGATGGGTCGCGAGATCCATGCCCTGTCCATGCGCACGCTGACGCCGGCCGAAGCCGCGACGCGTCCATAAAGGTTACTGACCGAGGGATTTCAATTGGACAAACTCCTGATCAATGGCGGCAAGGCGCTGGAAGGCGAAGTTCGCATCTCCGGCGCGAAGAATGCGACGCTGCCGATCCTCGCCGCCACGCTGCTGGTCGACGAACCGGTGACGGTCGGCAACGTGCCGCACTTGCACGATGTCACCACCACCATCGAACTGCTCGGCCGCATGGGCGTGGGCGTGACCATCGACGAACGCATGCGTATCGAGGTCGATGCCAGCAGCATCCGCGAACTGTATGCGCCTTATGAGCTGGTCAAGACCATGCGCGCCTCGATCCTCGTGCTCGGCCCGCTGCTCGCGCGTCACGGCAAGGCGGACGTATCCCTGCCGGGCGGTTGCGCCATCGGCACGCGGCCGGTCAATCTGCATATTGCCGGGCTGCAGGCGATGGGTGCGGAGATCAACGTCGAGAGCGGTTATATCCGCGCCAAGGCGGATCGCCTGCGCGGCGCGCATATCGTCATGGATACGGTATCGGTCACCGGTACCGAGAACCTGATGATGGCCGCGACCCTCGCCGAGGGCGCGACGGTCATCGAGAACGCGGCGCGCGAGCCGGAGGTAGTCGATCTCGCCAACTGTCTCATCCGCATGGGCGCGAAGATCACCGGTGCCGGGACGCCGACCGTCGTCATCGAAGGCGTGAAGGCCCTGCATGGCACCGAGTACGACGTGCTGCCCGACCGCATCGAGACCGGCACCTATCTGGTGGCGGGGGCGCTCAGCGGAGGCCACGTGCGGGTCAAGGATACGCGTCCGGAGTTGCTCGACGCCGTGATCGCCAAGCTCGAGGAGGCCGGAGCCGAGATCAACACCGGCGAAGACTGGATCGATCTGGACATGAAGGGGCAGCGCCCGCGAGCGGTGACTATCCGGACCGCGCCCTATCCGGCTTTCCCGACCGACATGCAGGCCCAGTTTACGGCCCTGAACGTGGTGGCGGAGGGTGCCGGCACCATCACCGAGACGGTATTCGAGAACCGTTTCATGCATGTGCTCGAGATGCAGCGCATGGGCGCCGACGTGCGCCTGGAAGGTAACACTGCATTCAGCCGCGGCGTGCCGGTGCTGACCGGCGCGCCGGTGATGGCGACCGACCTGCGCGCGTCGGCCAGCCTGGTGCTGGCCGGGCTGGTCGCCGAGGGCGAGACCGTGGTCGAGCGCATATATCACATCGACCGCGGCTATGAATGCATCGAGGAGAAGCTGGCACAGCTGGGCGCGAAGATCCGGCGGGTGCCGGAGTAGGGCGAAGACCCGGGCAGTCTCGGGTGGCGGCCTGCCTGGCGCGGGCCGTTCCAGTTTTGGGGTTGGATCAGCTCGCGCGCTGTACCGGCCTTTCCGCCACCGCTACAGTCACGCTGAACTGCTTGTTGCCGCGCAGGCCGGTGATCGTCACCTTGGTGCCGGGTTTGCTGCTGGCGATGATGGTCAGCGCCTGCTGCGTGGTGGCGATCTGCTTGCCGTCGATGTCGGTGATGATATCGCCGATATGGATCCCGGCGCGTGCAGCCGGACCGGGCAGCACGCGTGCGACCACGATGCCTGCTTTGGCCTGAGTCCCCAAGGCCTGGGCCAGCTCCGGTGTGAGATCCTGGGGTTCGATACCCAGCCAGCCGCGGAGCACCCGCCCGTACTTGATCAGCTCTTCCATCACGCCGCGCGCCAGGTTTACCGGGATCGCGAAGCCGATGCCGTTGGAGGCCCCGCTGGGCGAGTAATTCGCCGTGTTGATACCCACGAGCTCTCCGCGCGCATTGACCAGCGCGCCGCCCGAGTTGCCCGGATTGATCGCCGCGTCTGTCTGGATGAAGTTCTCGAACGTGCTCAGGCCGAGCTGGCTGCGTCCGACCGCGCTGACGATGCCCTGCGTCACTGTCTGGCCGACCCCGAACGGGTCGCCGATGGCGAGGACGACGTCGCCCACCGCGAGCGTGTCCGAGCGCCCGAGCTGGATCGGGGTGAGGCCGTCGATGCCGATCTTGAGCAGGGCCAGATCGGTATCCGGGTCGACGCCAACCACTTTCGCAGCCGCGGCGCGGCCGTCACTGAGCGCCACCTGGATCTCGTCGGCGCCTTCGATGACGTGGTTGTTGGTGAGGATGTAGCCGTCGGCGCTGACGATCACGCCCGAGCCGAGGCTGGTCTTGATCCGGTCGGGCGGCGCGACCGGGTTATCGCCGAAATAGCGGCGCCAGAAGGGGTCGTCCTGCAACGGCCCGTTATTGCGCACCACACGCCGGGCGGTGTGCACGTTGACCACGGCCGGAGCGGTACGTTGCACCGCTGTCGCATACGAAGCCGCGCCGCCTCCGACGCTCGTCTGACCGTCCAGCAATTCCGGATGCAGATAAACCGCCACGAAGGCGACCGCAAGCCCGACGGTGACCGACTGAAGCAGGAAGATCAACAACTTGGCGAATTTTTTCATGGCCATAAGGTAGCACGGGTCGTGCAGGCCGTCAGCCGGCTCATCGAGATGAGCGGGTGGTCATGTCTGGGAGCCGATGTGTATAATGCCGCATTCTGTGTTTTCCATCGGTAGCCCCCCTGGTCCGGGCCGTCCCAGTTCGCCAGGAAGAATCAATATTGTCGGGAGAAGGGT
This sequence comes from uncultured Pseudomonadota bacterium, assembly GCA_963739695.1. GTDB lineage: Bacteria > Pseudomonadota > Gammaproteobacteria > Natronospirales > CAVUBB01 > CAVUBB01. Next base: position 47,708 of record CAVUBB010000006.1, read on the forward strand.
GAATGAGTACCGAGGACGTTGATCTCAACAGACGTCATTTCTTGACCGTCGCAACCACTGTCGTCGGCGGTGTGGGGGCGGTGATGGCAGCCGTTCCTTTCGTTTCCTCGATGCAGCCCAGCGCGCGCGCCAAAGCCATGGGCGCCCCGGTTGACATCGATATCAGCAAGCTCCAGCCGGGTGCGATGCTGAAGGTCAAATGGCGCGGCAAGCCTGTCTGGGCCGTGCAGCGCCCGCAGGCCGCGCTGGACCGCCTCCCCGGGCTCGACGATCGCCTGCGTGACCCGAAATCCCAGGAGCCCCAGCAGCCCCCGTATTGCCAGAACGAGTCGCGCGCCATCAAGTCGCATGTGTTCATCGTGGTCGGTATCTGCACGCACCTGGGCTGCTCGCCAAGCTACCGCCCTGAAGTGGCGCCGGAAGATCTGGGGCCGGAGTGGGAAGGTGGCTTCTTCTGCCCGTGCCACGGTTCCCGTTACGACCTGGCTGGCCGCGTGTACAAGGGCGTGCCCGCGCCGTTGAACCTGCAAGTGCCATCCCACCGCTACGTGACCGACACGGTGATCCGCATCGGTGAAGATCCGAGGAAAGCCTGATGAGCGAACCCAAACGCGACGTCTTTGACTGGGCCGGAGAGCGGATGCAGTCCTTCATGGGCTGGATCGACGCCCGTTTCCCGGTGTCGAGCTTCTGGAAGAAGCACATGGCGGAGTACTACGCGCCGAAGAATTTCAACTTCTGGTATTTCTTCGGTTCGCTGGCGCTGCTGGTGCTGGTCAATCAGCTGGTCACCGGCATCTTCCTGACCATGAACTACAAGCCGTCGGCCCTCGAGGCCTTCGCGTCCATCGAATACATCATGCGCGACGTGAAGTGGGGCTGGCTGATCCGCTATATGCACTCCACCGGCGCCTCGGCATTCTTCATCGTCGTCTACCTGCACATGTTCCGCGGCCTCATGTACGGCTCGTACAAGAAGCCGCGCGAGCTGCTGTGGGTCTTCGGCATGTTGATCTACCTGGCGCTGATGGCCGAAGCGTTCATGGGTTATCTGCTGCCGTGGGGGCAGATGTCCTACTGGGGCGCGCAGGTCATCATCTCGCTGTTCGGCGCCATCCCGAAGATCGGCGACGGCCTGTCGCAGTGGATCCGCGGTGACTACACGGTCTCGGATATCACCTTGAACCGCTTCTTCGCCCTGCATGTGATCGCGGTGCCGCTGGTGCTGGTCGGTCTGGTGCTGTTCCATCTCATCGCGCTGCACGAGGTCGGCTCCAACAACCCGGACGGCATCGAGATCAAGAAGCACAAGGATGATAAGGGCGTACCGCTCGATGGCATCCCGTTCCATCCCTATTACACGGTGAAGGATATCCTTGGCGTGGCCGGCTTCCTGGCGATCTTCGCGATGATCGTCTTCTATGCGCCGACCATGCATGGGTTCTTCCTCGAGCATGAGAATTTCGATCCCGCCAATCCATTGGTGACGCCGCCGGAGATCCACCCGGTGTGGTACTTCACGCCGTTCTACGCGATCCTGCGTGCGATACCCAACAAGCTGGGTGGTGTGATGTCGATGGGCGCGGCGATCGTCATGCTCTTCCTGTTGCCATGGATCGACCGCAACCCGATCAAGTCCATCCGCTACCGTGGCATGGCCTACCGCCTGCTGCTGACGGTGTTCGGGCTGACGTTCCTGTCGTTGGGTTATCTCGGCATGCAGGGCGTGACTCCGCTCTATTCGGAGCTGGCCCTGCGCCTGGCCGAGATCTACTTCCTGTTCTTCGTCGTCTCCTGGGTCTACTCCCTGGCACGCACGCGCAAGTTCATGGTCAGTACGGCTGTCATCGTCATGACGATCGTCACGCTGCTGGACATGTTCCGCTTCGATCCGGAGCGTGCCCACCTGATGTATCTGGCCTGGCTGATCCCGGCGATCTACAGCCTGTTGTTCCTGGTCGTGCCCGCCTACACGCGGATGAACGAGCCGAAACCGGTACCGGAGAGGGTGACATTCGAATGAAAAGGATAATCGGCATCTTCCTGCTCGCCATCGTCCCCGCTCTCGCGTTCGCGGCCGAGGAAGGGGCGCATTACGATGCGGCGAACAATGACCTTTCCAACACCGCCTCGCTGCAGCGTGGCGCGAAGTACTTCGTCAACTATTGCTCGGGTTGCCACTCGCTGCAGTATGTACGCTTCAATCGCGTGGGCGAGGATCTTGGCCTGACCAAGAGCGAGCTGCAGATGATCATGTTCACGGCGGACAAGGATACGGCGATGATGACCATCGCCATGGCGCCCAGCGACGCCAACGCCTGGTTCGGCCGTACCCCGCCCGATCTCTCCCTCATCGCACGCAGTCGCGGGGCGGATTACCTGTATACTTACCTGCGGTCCTTCTATCTGGATCCCAGCCGCGACACCGGCACCAATAATGTGGTGCTGAAGAATGTCGCGATGCCGGATCCGTTGTGGGAGTTGCAGGGATATCAGAAGGCAGTGTTCAAGACGGTGAAAGACGCCGATGGCAACGCACACACGGAGTTCGAGAAATTCGAACAGGCGGAGCCCGGCAAACTCACGCCCAAGCAGTTCGACGGTGTCGTGCGCGATATCGTGAATTTCCTGGTCTACGTGGGTGAGCCCGCGCAGTTGAAGCGGCGCAGCCTCGGGATCGAGGTGTTCATCTTCCTGCTGGTATTCTTCGGATTCGCCTACTTCCTGAAGAAGGAATTCTGGCGCGACGTACATTGAGCAGGCCGGAGCTCAAGTATATTTTGGCGCGAAGCACGGGACATCTCCGTGCTTCGCAGTCTCCGGGAGTTTGAACTATGGCACTCGTTGCCGGTCGATGGTCAACCATGACGCTGTTTTCCAAACCTGATTGTCCTCACAGTCATCGCGCCCGCCTGGTCCTGGCCGAGAAGGGGATCAACTTCGACGTGGTCAATATCGAGGGCAACGAACTGCCCGAGGACCTGCTCGATCTCAATCCCTACAACACGGTGCCGACGCTGGTGGATCGCGACCTGGTGCTCTATGACCCTCGGGTCATCATGGAGTATCTGGACGAGCGTTTCCCGCATCCGCCGCTGATGCCGGTCGACCCGGTCTCGCGTGCGCGGTTCCGGCTTGCCCTGTACCGTATCGAGAAGGATTGGTACTCGCTCGTCGACGAGATCGAGAGCGGAACCGACAAGCAGGCCGCCAAGGCGCGCAAGCTCCTGCGCGAGAGTCTGCTCGCCGGCGGCGAGGTGTTCACGATCAAGCCGTTCTTCCTCAGTGACGAGTTCTCGCTGGTGGACTGCAGCATCGCGCCTCTGCTTTGGCGGCTGCCGAAATACGGCATCGAGTTGCCCGCTTCGGCGAAGGGGATCGAGAAGTACGCCGAGCGTATCTTCACGCGGCCTTCGTTCCGCGAGAGCCTCACCGAGATCGAGAGCGAGATGCGGCCCTGACAAGATTGTGGCCGCGCCTTTGCGTGGCCACGCTTGATTGCTTCCCGCTCGGGGCGCGAGAATGGCCCCGAGGTGTATGACTGATGACTCCACGCCGACCCTACCTGCTGCGCGCGATGTATGCGTGGATGGTAGACAACGAACTCACCCCCTATCTGCTCGTCGATGCTGAAGTTGCGGGCGTCGACGTGCCGCGCGCCTATGTGGAAGACGGCAAGATCGTTCTCAATCTCGCGCCCGCCGCCACCGATCGTCTCGACATGAGCGGGGACGCGGTCGAATTCATGGCCCGATTCGGGGGCCAGTCGCAGCGTATCCAGGTGCCGGGTACTGCGATCCTCGCGATCTATGCCAGCGAGACCGGCCAGGGGATGATGTTCGGTCCGGACGACGGTGGCGACGACACCCCGCCGCCTGCGGGTCCCGACGACGGCGGGCAGAGCGGCGAGAAGCGGCCCGCGCTGCGCGTGGTGAAGTGAATCGCGCAAACGTGATCGTGGCCCGCCTGGGTGATATCACGCGCCTGCAGGTCGACGCTGTCGTCAACGCTGCCAACGAGAGCCTGCTCGGCGGCGGCGGGGTCGACGGCGCGATCCATCGGGCCGCCGGGCCCCGCTTGCTCCAGTCGTGCCGGGAAATCGGCGGTTGTCCGACCGGCGAGGCGCGCATCACACCGGGTTTTGACCTGCCGGCACGCTGGGTCATCCACGCCGTAGGTCCGGTCTGGCGCGGCGGAGACAGCGACGAGCAGAAGTTGCTGGCGGCCTGCTACCGGGCCAGTCTTGCACTCGCCCGCCAGCATGGATGCGCGAGTATCGCGTTTCCCTGCATCAGCACCGGCGTCTATGGTTATCCCAAGGAGGCTGCGGCAGATATAGCGATCGGTGTGATGCGCGCGTGGGCCGGCGAGTTCGAACAGATCATCGCGTGCTGCTTCAGTGCTGCAGACCGAGACCTGTATGCACGGATCCTCGCAGCGTCGGCGCGAGCCTAGTGTGCGGTGCCCTCGGCGGGCGGTTCGCCGGTCGGGAAGAGCTTGCCGGGGTTGAGGATGCCGGCGGGATCGAACTGCGCCTTGATCCCGCGCATGAGCGCGAGTACCGAAGGTTCCAGCTCCAGACCCACGAACTCACGCTTGTCATAGCCGATGCCGTGTTCTCCCGACAGCGTTCCGCCAAGTTCGAGGACGAGACGGAATACTTCGCGCAGGCATTCTTCCGCACTTCGCATCTGCGCCGGGTCTGCCGGGTCCACGAGCAGGTTGACGTGGATATTGCCGTTTCCCGCATGACCGAAGTTGACGATGGTCACGCCGTGGCGTTCGCCAAGCGCGCGCAGCCCGTCGACCAGTTCCGCCATGCGTGAGACGGGCACGACGACATCTTCGTTGATCTTCTTCGGTGCGATCTTGCGCAGGGCCGGTGAGAGTGCGCGGCGCGAAGCCCACAGCGCCGCACGTTCCTCTTCGTCGCGTGCGGCGCGCACTTCCAGCAGACCGGCACCATCGGCCGCCGCCGTGACCGCGGCGACGAGGGATTCCATCGCCGCCCCAGGCCCATCGATCTCGATCAGCAACATGGCTCCGGCGTCGGCAGGCAGGTCCGCATCGGCATAACCACGGATCATGCCGATCGCGGTCGCATCGATGAATTCCAGCACGCAGGGCGTAGCCGGCTGCGCCATGATGCGCGATACGGCGGCGGCCGCCGCCGCCATGTCGGCATAGATGGCGCGCAATGATTGGCGCGCTTCCTGTATGGGAGTCAGCTTCAGCGTCGCTTCGGTGATGATGGCGAGCGAGCCTTCCGAGCCGACGATGAGCCGGGTGAGGTCGTAGCCGACTACGCCCTTGGTGGTGTAGACGCCGGTACGGATGATCTGGCCCGTCCCTGTGACCGCGCGCAAGCCAAGGATGTTGTCGCGCGGCGTACCGTATTTGACTGCATGCGGGCCGGCCGAGTTACAGGCGAGATTGCCACCCAGGGTGGAGTAGGCGGCCGACGTCGGGTCGGGCGGCCAGAAGAAGCCGTGTTCCGCCGCTGCCGACTGCACGGCGGCATTGGTGGCGCCAGGCTGGGCGATCAGGGCTCGGTTCGCAGCGTCGACCTTGAGGATGCGGTCCATGCGCTCCATCGCCAGCACGACACCGCCGCCCAGCGGCACCGCAGCGCCCGTAGTGCCGCTGCCGAGCCCGCGGCACACGAGCGGGACACCGGCATCGGCGCAGAGCGCGGCGATCGCCGCGATCTGCGCCTCGTCGCGCGCGAACACCACTGCGTCCGGACGAGCCTGCCGGCGGCTGTTGTCGTAGCCGTAAGCGAGCGTATCGGCTGCTTCGGTGAGCAGGGCATCTTCGCCGGCGGCGCGCCGGAGCTGCTTCAGGAAGACCTTGTCTGCAGGCTGTGACATATCCTCTCGGCGATAGCTGTGGCGCACCCGGGCGGCGTCGGGAGTGTCAATGATAACGCAGTGAGTCAGGCAGGACGGAACGCGTCGGCGATCCAGTCGATCTCCGGGGTCGCAGTCGTCCCCCAGATGGCGACGACGTCGAAACGCAGGGAGCGGCGGGCCAAGCGCGGATGCTTCTGCAGGAAATGGCTCGCGGTCCGCGTGAGTTTGGCGCGTTTTTGCGGGCCGACCGTCTCGGCCGGTGTGCCATGCGCGTTGTTGCGGCGATAGCGCACCTCGATCACGACGACGCTCTCGCCGTCGTCCATCACCAGGTCGAGTTCGCCTGCCGGACAGCTGTAGTTGCGGGTGAGCAGACGCAGACCGCGGGCCTGGAGGTGATTCAGAGCGAAGTCCTCCGCACGGCGTCCGGCGCGCAGATGCTCGGCTTCGCTCACTGGCCGTCGTCGTCGGGTACGGCGTCTTGAGGTGCGGTCTTGCTCGGTGGCGGCAGCGCCACTGGCGCACCGCGCCGAAACACCGCCCAGTCGAGCGTGCGGTGGATGCGGCGGTCGGAGTCGATGCTCAGCACCCCGGTCACGCCGCGCACGGCTTCGCTCAGCGGATCCTTCAGATTGTGGATCAGCGGGATCAGGCGGTAGGCATCGTAACCCAGTGCGTAGAGGCGGCTCGAACGCTGGAAGGTGTCGGGCCAGAGCCGGTCGAGTTGAGCGCGGATCGCTTCGACCGACGCATCCGGCGCGATGGACCAGGGCATGTCGGTGAAGCGGATGCCATCCAGGTCGCGGTCGGGGCCGGCTTCGGGGCGGTAGACGTCCGAGGTCGCATACACCGGCAGGGTGAGCGCGTGGTGGAAGCGCAACTGCGGGCCGATCAACTGCGCCTGGCTGGCGCGCGCCGCCAGGAAGATGAACTGCACATCCTGGCGCCGGCGCGGTTCGAAGACCAGATTGACGCCCAACGTCGCTTCGAGTGTCTGCGTGCGCAGCTTGCTCGCATCGAGGTTGAGCATGCGCATGATCGGGGTGGAGAAATCCTGCACGTCGGGCGTGTAGGTCTGTGCGGTGAGCAAAGTGCCGCCGAGACCCTGCAGGCGCTGGCTGAACGCCTCCAGCAGGCGATGGCCCCAGTCGTTGTCCGGGACCAGCGCCACGCCCTGGGTAAGCCCGTCCTGGATCACCCGGTCGGCGACCTGGGCCGCTTCGTCTTCCGGTGCCAGGCCGAATTGATAGAAACGCTCGGGGCCGGCGCCGTCATCTTCCAGCCGGTTGAGTGCGAGTACGGGTACGGCGGTGTCCTGGTCGGCCTGCGCGACCGAACTCACGGCAGCTTTGGTCAGCGGGCCGACGACCAGAGCCGCACCGTCAGCGAGCGCGCGGCGATAGGCGTCGAGAGCGGCTTGAGCGCCACCGGCGGTATCGTAGACTCGGATGCTGGATGCCGTGCCGCGCCTGTTCTGGTAGCGCGCAGCGAGAAAGCCGTCGCGGATAGCTTCGCCGACAGCCTGATAGGGGCCGGACAGCGGCAGCAGCAGCGCGACCTGCGGCGGATAGGTGATGCTTTGCGCATGCGCGGCGAGTAGGTCCGGGATCAGTGCCGCGACAGCCGGATGATCCGGATGGTCCTGCTCCCACGCGTGGATACGGTCGGCAAAGCGATACGGTTCCTGCCATGCGGTACGGCCGATCCGTGCCAGCGCGATCCAGCCTCGGGTCTCGGCGTCGACGCCGCCGAGCGCCGAATCCGGGGGCAGCTCCTCGGTGGTCTGGATCAGGCCGCGCCAGATCAGATGCTGGTTGGCGAGACGGGCGTCGGCGCCGCTCAGCGCGTTTGCACGCTGGCGCAGCGTCTCGATCGCGGCGACCGGACGGCCGAGCTGGAATTGCGCGCGGGCCCGGACCTCCAGTACGTCCGGCTTGATATCCTCGGGGATGGATGTGGGCAGCGCAGCCAGGCGCTGGTAGGCGTCGAGCGGGCGCTGATCGTGCAGGTCCATGCGTGCCTGGAGTACGCTGAGGCGCACCCTCTCGGCCGCCGTGAGACGTGCGAGGTCGATCTTGGCGGTAGCCGCGCGGGTGCGTTGCTCGTCGCCGCTTTGCCACCAGGCGGCGGCGGCCTGCAGGTAGAAGCCGGCGGCATCGGCGGGCGCGCTGGCGGCGGCCGCGGTCTCGTACGCGGCGGCCGCCCCTGCGTACTGATTAGCCGCGCTCAGGCTTTGGGCTTTGGCGACGGCGGCGCGCACGGCGGCCGGTTCTTCGCCACGATGGGGCGCGACACCGCAGGCGCCGAGGGCGAGCAGCAAGAGTGCGGCTGCGGCTGTGCGAAGTACTCTGGGCTTGGTGGTCTGCATGCTGGTTAGGGCTGCGCGGGTAGCGAAGCGTCCTGATCCTTCCTCGGTCGGCGGCGGCCGGGCCGCCATGGCGGCTCCGAAACCGGGATCGCGTTAAAGCGGGCGAGCTGAATGCGGTGGTACGAACGCGTACCATTAGGCGCATCCGGCCCTGCGGGGCAGTATCTTGTCCGGAGGTGGTCGTGTCAATCGAAGGCGGTGTGCTCTACGTGGTGGCGACCCCGATCGGCAATCTCGACGATATCTCCGCCCGCGCGCGCAGTGTGCTCGCCGAGGCTAGTCTGGTCGCGGCGGAAGATACGCGTCACAGTGGGCAGATGCTGGCGCGGCTCGGTATCCATGCCCGGATGGTCTCGCTGTACGAGCACAACGAAGCGGCGCGCGTCGACGAGATCCTCGCGCGGCTGCAAGGCGGCGACGCGGTGGCGCTGATCTCGGATGCGGGGACGCCGGCGATCAGCGACCCGGGATTCGTGCTCGTGCGTGCAGTGCGGGCGGCGGGCCTGCGGGTGAGTCCGGTCCCCGGCCCTTGTGCGGCCGTGGCGGCGCTATCCGCGGCTGGACTGGCAACGGACCGCTATACCTTCGAGGGTTTCCTGCCCGCGCGCGCAGCGGCACGGCGCAGCCGTCTGGAGGCGCTGGCGAGCGAGCCGCGCACACTCGTGTTCTATGAATCGCCGCGGCGTCTGGCGGCCACGCTCGCGGATGCGGCCGCAGTCTTCGGCGGCGAGCGCCGCGCCTGTGTCGCGCGCGAACTGACCAAGATCCATGAACAGATCGTCGACGGCGATCTCGCCAGTCTCGGCGAAGCAGCGGCTACGGCTGCGATCCCCGCGCTCGGAGAAGCTGTGTTGCTGATCGAAGGCGCTCCCGCCACGGCCGCGGACGTGAGCGGAGCGCAAGCCGACCGGGTGCTGCGGATCCTCCTTGAAGAGGTCTCCGTGAAGCAGGCGGCGGCACTGGCTGCGAGGCTTACGGGATTGGGCCGCAACGAGCTCTATCAGCGTGCATTGGCGCTTGCTGGGGAACGCTGAGACGATATCGCAGTGCCGTGCGATAGTGTATCTTTGCCCCCGGAGTCGGCCGGGCAGTCGCTGCGCGCAAGCGTGGAGGAAAGTCCGGGCTCCACAGGGCAGGGTGCCAGGTAACGCCTGGGGGGCGCGAGCCCACGGAAAGTGCCACAGAAAACATACCGCCTAAGCGCGCGAGCGCCGGCAAGGGTGAAATGGTGCGGTAAGAGCGCACCGCGCGGCTGGCAACAGCCGTGGCAGGGTAAACCCCACTCGGAGCAAGACCAAATAGGGGAGCAGGGCGCGAGCCCGCATGCGGCCCGCATGGCTCCCGGGTAGGTCGCTCGAGCCGCATGGCGACGTGCGGCCCAGATGAATGACTGTCCCCGACAGAACCCGGCTTACAGGCCGGCTCCAACTTTAATTTCCGACCCCTTCCGGCCGATGCTGCGTTCCAGTAGCGTCGGCCGGTATTCATGTTGACTCAGAAGAAGCGCTCCCAAGTCACTGATTTATGGTTCTAAAGAATACCCGTTTCGGGCCCGTTCCGGCCTGAAGTGGCAGCTCTAAGTGCTTGTGTTTAAACCACAAATCCCTGTTCTTACGTGGGAATTTGTCTTGACACTGTCGAGATCGAGTACCTATAGTGTCGGATAGTGGGAAAAAGTGGTACGGAATGGGATTTCCAGCAGAGCAGGGGGCGCCGTGTTCAGAGGCGTGAACACAGTGACTTTGGACGCCAAGGGGCGTCTCGCGATACCGACGCGGTACCGCGAGCGTCTGCTTGAGCGTTGCAGTGGACAGCTCGTGGTCACCGTGGATCGCGACGGCTGTCTGTTGCTCTATCCCCTGCCCGATTGGGAAGACATCGAGCGCAAGCTCAACCGCCTGCCCAGCTTCAACAAGCAGACGCGGCGCTTGCAGCGCTTGCTGGTGGGGCATGCCACCGAGATCGAGATGGACAGTCACGGCCGCGTGTTGCTGCCCGCGCCGCTGCGCGAATTCGCGCACCTCGACAAGCGCTCGGTGATGATCGGGCAGGGCAACAAGTTCGAGCTGTGGGACGAAGACAGCTGGAACAGCAAGCGTGACGAATGGCTTGCGGAAGAAGACGAAGCCGGCCTCGAATTGCCGGCCGAACTCGGCTCGTTGTCGCTGTAAAGCGCGACGGTGGGCGCATACGAACATGCACCGGTGCTTCTCGACGAGGCGCTGGCGTCGCTGGCAATCAAGCCCGATGGCATCTATGTGGATGCGACATTCGGGCGGGGCGGGCACAGCAGGGCGATCCTGGAACGTCTCGGGCCGCGTGGACGTCTGATCGCGATCGACAGGGATCCGGAGGCGGTAGCAGCGGCCACTGGGTTATTCGGCGATGACCGGCGGTTCACGATCCACCGAGGGACGTTCAGCATGCTGGAGCAAGTCGTGACGGCAGCGGGATGTGCAGACGGGGTGCAGGGAGTCCTGCTCGACCTCGGCGTGTCGTCTCCGCAGCTCGATGATCCGGCACGTGGTTTCAGTTTCCAGCAGGCGGGCCCGCTCGACATGCGCATGGATCCGGAACACGGCGAGAGCGTCGCCCAGTGGTTAGAACGCGCTACCGAGCGCGAGATCGCCGATGTCATCTATCAATATGGAGAGGAGCGCTTCGGCCGTCGGATCGCGCGCGCGATCGTGCAAGCGCGCAGCGAAGGGCCGATCAGCGACACCGCGAGGCTGGCCGATATCGTCGCTGCCGGTGTCCCGACCCGGGAGCGCGGCAAGCATCCGGCAACGCGCACTTTCCAGGCATTGCGTATCCATATCAATCGTGAGCTCGAGGAACTGGATTCCTGTCTCGAGCAGTGCTTGCGCGTGCTCGCGCCCGGCGGACGGCTCGCCGTGATCAGTTTCCATTCCCTGGAGGACCGCCGCGTGAAGCGGTTCATGCGCGACGCCGCGCGCCCGCGCCCGCCCGCGGATATGCCGCCGGGGATGCCGGTCGAGTTGCCGGAACCCACATTGCGACTCGTCGGCAAGCCGGTGTTCGCCGGTGCCGATGAGGTACGCGCGAATCCGCGCGCCCGCAGCGCCGTGCTGCGCACGGCACAGAGGTTGTGATGCGTCTGTCCGTCTTCATCATCCCCGTCCTGGTGGTTGCCGTATTCGGCTCTGCGGTCGGCGTGATCGACGCCGCCCACCGTAACCGCAAGCTGTTCGCCGAACTGCAGCAACTGCGCCAGCACCGCGACCAGCTCAACGTGGAATGGGGGCGGCTGCAGCTGGAAGAGAGCGCATGGGCTACACATGCGCGCATCGAGCAGCTGGCGCACAAGGATCTGGGCATGGTGATGCCGCGCCAGACCGAGATGATCGTGGTGCGCAGGCCATGAACAGCAGGTCGCAGGAAACCATGTGGAGAGGCCGCAGCCTGGTGGTGCTGGCTGCGTGCGTGGTGGTTGCGCTGGTGCTGGTGGGGCGTGCCGTCGATCTGCAGGTGATCGACAAGGGCTTTCTCATGGACCAGGGCCAGGCGCGGCACCTGCGCGTGGTCAAGATGCCGGCGCACCGCGGCATGATCCTCGATCGCAACGGCCAGCCCCTGGCGGTGAGCACGCCGGTGGATTCGGTGTGGACGAACCCGCAGGAATTGGCTGCGGCCAGCAATCGTCTGCCAGAGCTGGCCCAACATCTGAGCATGGCGGTCAAGGATCTCCGCGGCATGCTTGCGGCCAGCGGCGAGCGCGAGTTCGTGTATCTGCGTCGCGACATGAGCCCCGACGACGCACGCAAGATCATGGATCTCGGTATCCCCGGTGTCTATCTGCAGCGCGAATACCGGCGCTACTACCCCAGTGGCGAGGTCGCGGCGCATGTCCTCGGTTTCACCAACGTGGACGACGTCGGGCAGGAAGGCCTGGAGCTGGCCTATAACGACTGGTTGCGCGGCAAGCCGGGCGCGATGCGGGTGATCAAGGACCGCCTCGGGCGCTCGGTGGAGGATGTTGACAGTCTCCAGGAGCCCAGACCCGGGCGCGATCTGACCACCAGCCTGGATCTGCGCGTGCAGTATCTGGCCTATCGCGAATTGAAGAAGGCGGTGCAGGAGCAAGACGCCAAGTCCGGTTCCATCGTGGTACTCGACGTGCAGACCGGTGAAGTGATCGCGATGGCGAACCAGCCCTCCTACAACCCGAACAATCGCAGTGACCTCAAAGGTTCACTGTATCGAAATCGCGCGGTCACGGACGTATTCGAGCCGGGCTCGAGCTTCAAGCCGTTCATCATCGCGGCCGCACTGGAGAGTGGGAAATATCATCCGGGCAGCGAAGTGGACACCGCGCCCGGCTTTCTCAAGGTCGGTGGCTACGAGATCCACGACGAGCGCGATCTCGGCACCATCGATCTGACCACCATCCTGGAGAAATCCAGCAACGTCGGTGCGAGCAAGGTGGCCCTGACTCTGCCGCCGGCGATGCTGTGGAACACGCTCCGGCATTTCGGTTTCGGCAGTCTCACCGGCAGCGGCTTCCCCGGTGAAGTCGATGGATCGCTGCGCAATTACGACGACTGGCGCAGAGTGACCCAGGCGGCGATCTCCTACGGCTACGGGGTATCGGTGACCGCGCTGCAACTGGCGCGTGCCTATACGGTGATCGCCGATCACGGCATCTTGCATCCGATATCTTTCCTCAAGGTCGACGCACCGCCGAGTGCAAGCCAGGTGCTGCCGGCCGGGGTGGCCGCAAACCTCAGGACGATGCTCGAGACTGTGGTCTCGCCGGCGGGCACCGGCAGTCGCGCGGCGGTACCGGGCTACCGGGTTGCGGGCAAGACCGGCACCGCGCGCAAGGCCGAAGACGGCGGTTATTCGACCGACCGCTATGTGTCCGTGTTTGCAGGCATGGCCCCCGCCAGTCACCCGCGTCTGGTGATGGTCGTGGTGATCAACGAACCCAGTAACGGCCGCTATTACGGCGGCCTGGTGTCGGCGCCGGTATTCTCCCGGGTCATGGGTGGAGCGCTGCGTCTGCTCGACATACCGCCGGACAACCTCGATCAGCAGGCGGTCGCCACCGTGGTCCACGTGCGGGGGCCGGCATGATGGCGGCGCGCCAAGCCGAGCCGGGCGTGCGCCTTTCGGTCCTGCTCAAGGGGCTGGCCGAGGTCCCGCGCGAGCAGGATATCAGTGTGAGCGGCATCGCCAGCGACAGCCGGCAGGTGCGCGAAGGCTTCCTCTTTCTCGCCGGACGCGGCTACAGCGTGCATGGGCTCGACTTTCTCGACGAAGCCTTGAAGCGGGGCGCGGCGGCCGTGGTCTGGGAGCCGGGCCCGGAGACGGCCGACCCGGGCACACGCATACCCGTGCGTATCGCGGTGCCGGATCTTGTACACAAGCTGGGCCTTATCGCGGCGCGCTTCCATGACGACCCCAGTGCCGATCTCGACCTGGTTGCCGTGACCGGAACCAACGGAAAATCCTCCAGCGTGAGTCTGCTCGCCCAGGTGTTCGATGCCTGTGGGCGCACTTGTGGGCAGATCGGCACGCTGGGTTACGGCATGTCGGGCCAGCTCACCGAGGCCACTCACACGACTCCCGACGCGCTCCGTCTGCAAGCTTTGTTCGCCGAGTTCCGCGATGCCGAAGCACGCTGCGTCGCCATGGAAGCGTCGTCGCATGCGCTCGCGCAAGAACGTATGCTGGGCACGCACGTGCGCGTGGCGATGTTCACCAATCTCACCCGCGATCATCTCGATTATCACATCGATGCCGAGAGCTATGGTGCGGCGAAGGCCAGGCTGTTCGCCTTCCCGGATCTGCAGAGCGCGGTGATAAATCTCGACGATGCGTTCGGCGCACGACTCGCGGCGAACCTGCCGGAATCCCTCGATGTCATCGGCTATACGCTTGGCGATGTCGCTTGCCCGCGGGCGCGGATATTGCGTGGCGAGCAGCTCGTGCTCGATACCGCAGGCATGCACATGCGGATAGCCGGCGATCTGGGTACAGGCGAGTTGCGTACGCCGTTGCTGGGTCGCTTCAACGCCAGCAACGTCCTCGGTGTGATCGGTGCGGCGGTCGCTGTCGGGCTCGATCTCGCCGAAGTGCTGGATCGCCTGCACTCGGTGCACTCGGTGCCGGGGCGGATGGAATGTTTCGGCGGCGGCGCACTGCCGTTGGTCATCGTCGATTACGCGCATACGCCGGACGCGCTCGAGAAGGTGCTGGACGCGGCACGCGCGCATGCCGAAGGCGAGCTGTGGTGCGTGTTCGGTTGCGGTGGCGAGCGCGATACCGGCAAGCGCCCGATGATGGGCGAGATCGCCGCACGCCTGGCCGAGCATGTGGTGCTCACCGACGATAATCCGCGGGGCGAGGATTCATTGCGCATCATCGCCGATATCCGTGCGGGCATACCGGCCGGAACCGATGTGACCGAGGAGCCTGACCGGACCAAGGCGCTGCGCGCGGTTCTCGATCGCGCACGTCCCGGCGATGTGGTGGTGCTGGCAGGCAAAGGCCACGAGACCTATCAAGTCATCGGCAGGCGGCATCTGCCCTACGACGAGCGCGAGACGGTCGCGCGCGAGATCGCGCGCCTGCAGGAGGCGGCACGATGATCCGGCGCCTGAGTCAGCTCGCGCGTGTGACCGGCGGCCGGCTGGAGGGGGCCGATGCGACGTTCTCGGGCGTCAGCACCGACACGCGCACGCTTGCCGCGGGTGAATTGTTCGTCTGCCTGCGCGGCCCCAACTTCGATGGCCACGAGTTCATCGATGCGGCAGTCGAGAAGGGTGCTACGGGTGCTTTGGTGGAGCAGGTCACACAGGCTTTGCCGTGTGTGGTCGTCCCCGACGCCTTGCGCGCGCTGGCCGATTTCGCCGCCGCCTGGCGTGAGGCGTTCCATATCCCTGTGGTCGCCGTCACCGGCAGCAACGGCAAGACCACGGTGAAAGAACTCCTGGCCAGCATCCTGCGTACGCGCGGACCGGTGCTGGCGACTCGGGGCAACCTCAACAATCAGATCGGCCTGCCGCTGACCCTGCTGGGCCTCGATGCGCAGCACGCGGCCGCGGTCGTCGAGATGGGTACCAACGGCCCCGGCGAGATCGCGCTGCTGGCGCGTATCGCCCACCCCGATGTGGCCATCGTCACCAATGCCAGCCGCGCCCACCTGGAAGGGCTGGGGACGGTAGAGGCTGTCGCTGAAGAGAAGGGCGCACTGTTCAGCGCGCTCGCGAACGGCGGCGTCGCTGTCGTCAACGCCGACGATCCGCACGCGCCGCTGTGGCGGCAGCTGGCCGGTACGCGCAGGCGGCTGGAGTTCGGGTTGGAAGCGGCGGCCGATGTGACTGTACGCCCCGGCAGCCTGGAGATGGATGCGGACGGCAGCCGTTTCGTGCTGCTCGCGCCGCAGGGGCATCTGCCGGTGCACCTGCCACTGCCGGGTCGGCACAACGTCATGAACGCGCTCGCCGCCGCCGCGGCGGCGTTCGCGGTCGGGTTCAGCGTCGAAGATGTCGCCGCGGGTCTGGAGCAGGCACGCGCGGTGCCCGGGCGCCTGCAGACGCGGGCACTGGCCGGCGGTTCGGTGGTGGTTGACGACACCTACAACGCCAACCCGGCGTCGCTGCATGCGGCGGTGGATTGGGCAACGACGGTGCACGAGCCCGTATGGCTGGTGCTTGGCGACATGAAAGAACTCGGCCCGGGTGGGCGCGAGTATCACGCCGAGGCCGGACGGCATGCGCGTGCGGCCGGCGTCGCCCGCCTGTTCGCGGTGGGAGAACTTGCCGCGGTCGCGGCGCACGAATTTGGCGATGGTGCACATGCCTACGCGGATGTAACCGCGTTGATCGAAGATCTGCAGGCGAGCATGGAAGCGGGTGTGATGATCCTGGTCAAGGGTTCGCGGAGCATGCGCATGGAGCGCGTGGTCGCCGCTCTGACCGATCCAGTCGCGCCACGCGCGGCCAACGGCGGGAGCTGACATGCTGCTATTTCTCAGCGAATACCTGACGCGGCTGCATAGCGGCTTCAACGTGTTCCAGTATCTGACCATGCGCGCGATCCTGGGTGTGCTCACTGCGCTGTTGTTCTCGTTCATCGCCGGACCCCACATGATCCGCCGCCTGACTTTCCATCAGATCGGCCAGAACGTGCGTCTCGACGGCCCGCAGACCCATCTGGCCAAGGCGGGCACGCCGACCATGGGCGGCGCGCTGATCCTGGCGGCACTGGTTATCAGTACCCTGCTCTGGGCCGACCTGCGCAATCGCTATATCTGGATCGCATTGGGCACGACGCTGCTGTTCGGCCTGATCGGCGGGCTCGACGATTATCGCAAGCTGGTGCTGGGCAATTCACGCGGGCTCTCGGCGCGGAGCAAGTTTCTGCTGCAGTCGGCTGCCGGCTTCGCCATCGCCATCCTGCTCTATACCGGTGCGCATGAGCCGGTCGAGACGGACCTCATCGTGCCGTTCTTCAAGCATGTGATCGTCCCGCTGGGCAGCTTCTACATCGTGCTCACGTACCTGGTCGTGGTCGGTACCAGCAACGCGGTGAACCTCACCGACGGTCTCGATGGCCTGGCGATCATGCCGACGGTACTCATCGCCGGCGCGCTCGCGGTGTTCGCCTACGCCACCGGCAATGTGAAATTCGCGAATTATCTGGCTATCCCTTATGTCCCGGGTGTGGGCGAGATGGTGGTCTTCTGCGGTGCGCTCGTCGGTGCGGGCATCGGCTTTCTCTGGTTCAACACCTATCCCGCACAGGTGTTCATGGGCGATATCGGCGCCCTGGCGCTGGGTGCTGCGCTGGGCGTCTCGGCGGTGATGGTGCGCCAGGAACTCGTCCTGTTCGTTATGGGCGGCGTGTTCGTGATGGAGACGGTGTCGGTCATCCTGCAGGTGGCTTCGTTCAAGCTGACGGGCCGGCGCATCTTTCGCATGGCACCGCTGCACCACCATTTCGAACTCAAGGGCTGGGCCGAACCGAAGGTCATCGTGCGCTTCTGGATCATCACCGTGATCCTGGTGCTCATCGGCCTGTCCACGTTGAAGTTGCGCTAGAGCGGATAGAGGGACGCAAGTGGCAGACGCGGCAGTGAGAACATTGATAGTGGGACTGGGCAAGACTGGCTTGTCTGTCGCCCGCTATCTTGCTGCGCGTGGCGATGCCGTTGCGGTGACCGACAGTCGCGACGAGCCCCCCGGACTTGCCGCATTGCGTGCAGACCTGCCCGATACCGCCGTCTTTCTCGGCGGCTTCTCCGAGGAAGCGCTTGGACGTGCCGACCAGGTGGTGGTGTCGCCGGGCGTGGCGACGGATATCCCGTTCATCCATCGCGCGCGCGAGATGGGGCTGCCGATCCTCGGCGATATCGAGTTATTCGCCCGTGCCGTGGATGCCCCGGTGGTCGCGGTGACCGGCTCGAACGGCAAGAGCACAGTGGCGACGCTACTCGGGCTGATGGCCGATCGGGCCGGGCGCAAGATTCGCATCGGCGGCAATCTGGGGGTCCCCGCGCTGGAACTGCTGCAGGCCGATGGGGTCGTCGATCTCTATGTGCTCGAACTGTCGAGCTTCCAGCTGGAACTGACCGATTCATTGCACTGCGTGGCTGCAGCGGTGCTCAACGTGTCCGCCGATCACATGGATCGCTATGCCGACATGAGCGCCTATGCGGCGGCGAAGGCGCGTATCTATGAACGTTGCGATGCCGCCATCGCCAACCGGCAGGATCCGATAGTCATGCAGATGGTCGCAGGACGCGGCGATGTGACCAGCTTCGGTCTGGATGTGCCGCGGGCCGGCCAGTACGGCTTGCTCGCGCACGACGACGGTCCCTGGCTCGCCCGCGGCGAGACCCCGTTGCTGCCGGTTTCGAGCCTGCGTATCCGGGGTACGCACAACGCCGCCAACGCGCTTGCGGCGCTGGCACTCGGGGCGGCGGTGGAGTTGCCTGTCGATGCCATGCTCGAGGTCTTGCGCGAGTTCCGTGGTCTGCCGCATCGGATGCAGTGGGTGGGCGAGGCCGGTGGGATCGTCTATGTCAACGACTCGAAAGCGACCAACGTCGGCGCGACACTCGCCGCCATCCACGGGGTGGATATGCCGCTTGTCGTGATCGCGGGCGGCGACGGCAAGGGTGCCGACTTCTCCGCGTTCGCTGATGCACTGGCCGCACATGCGCGCGCACTCGTCCTTATCGGCAGGGACGCAGCGCGCATCGAAGAGGCTGTCGGTGGCCGCATCCCGGTATATCGGGAGTCCAGTATCGAGGCGGCGGTCCGTCGCGCCCACGACCTGGCCCGGCCCGGCGACATGGTGTTGCTGTCGCCGGCGTGTTCTAGCCTCGACATGTTCGAGGATTTCGCCGCACGTGGGTCGGCGTATATGGAAGCGGTGCGGGAGGTGGCTCATGTTTGAGGTCCTGCTCGACAGCCGCATCGCGATGAGGCGCACCCTCGTGCACCGGCCGGATCCGATCCTGACGGGGATCGCGCTCACGATCCTGATCTTCGGTCTGATCATGGTGGCCTCGGCCTCGGTATCGCTGGCGGACCAGCAGACGGGGAACGCGTTCTACTATCTGGAGCGTCAGCTCGTGTTCGCGCTGGTCGGCGTCGGTGCCGCCTTCTTCGCCTACCAGATCCCGCTGGCTCTGTGGCAGCGTTCCGGCTTCCTGTTGTTGCTGTTCGGTTTGCTGTTGCTGCTGGCAGTGCTGGTGCCGGGTGTCGGAACGCGGGTGAACGGCAGCATGCGCTGGATCGTCGCCGGACCCTTCCGCCTGCAGGTTTCGGAACTCGCCAAGCTGGCGATCCTGATGTATCTCGCTGGTTATCTGGTACGGCGGCAAGGCGAGGTGCGCGACCGCTTTTCGGGCTTCGCCAAACCGGTGGCGATGCTCGGCCTGGCATCTGTGCTGCTGCTGCTGGAGCCCGACTTCGGCGCGGCCACGGTCCTGCTCGCCACCGCGTTCACGATGATGTTCATCGGCGGTGTGCGGTTGCGCCATTTCAGCCTGCTCGTCGGTCTGGTCAGTCTGGCGATGGCCGTGCTCGCTTTCTCGTCGCCCTACCGGCTCGAGCGCTTGACGACTTTTCTCAATCCCTGGGCCGATCCGTTCAATAGCGGTTTCCAGCTGACCCAGTCGCTGATCGCGATCGGGCGCGGACAATGGTTCGGGGTCGGCCTCGGTGAGAGCGTGCAGAAGCTGTTTTACCTGCCCGAAGCGCATACCGACTTCCTGTTCGCCGTGCTCGCCGAAGAACTCGGTCTGCTCGGTGCGCTGAGTGTGATCGGACTCTACCTGGCCTTCACCTGGCGTGCCTTCATCATCGCGCGCAGGGCAGCCGCTTGCGGGCGCATGTACGCGGCCTATCTTTCCTTCGGTCTCGGACTCTGGATCGGCTTGCAGGCGTTCATCAACGTCGGCGTGAACATGGGCATCCTGCCCACCAAGGGGCTGACTCTGCCCCTGATGAGTTCCGGCGGTTCCAGTCTCGTGGTCACCTGCGCTGCCGTGGGCCTGCTCCTGCGAGCGGCGCGCGAAGGCGAACAGGGTCCGGTCTCGCGCTGGCAAGAGGAGGACGCACTGTGACTGCGGGCGTGCGCGTGCTGGTGATGGCCGGCGGTACCGGCGGCCATGTGTTTCCGGCGCTGGCCGCGGCCGAGCTCCTGCGCGCGCGCGGAGCCGAGGTTTCCTGGGTCGGCACGCGTGCGGGTCTCGAGGCCCGCCTGGTCCCGCCGAGCGGCATACCCCTGGAATGGATCACCGTGCGCGGCTTGCGCGGGAAGGGCCTGCTCGGCTGGTTGCTCGCACCCGTGCGTCTCGCGCGGGCGATGGCGCAGGCGGGTGCCATCATCCGTCGCCTCCGCCCCGATGTCGTGCTGGGCATGGGCGGCTTCGTGAGCGGGCCCGGCGGCATCATGGCGCGCATGCTGCGTATCCCCCTGGTGGTCCACGAGCAGAATGCCGTGCCCGGTCTTACCAACCGCATTCTGGGCCGTATCGCGCGCCGTGTGCTGGAGGCCTTTCCCGGAAGTTTCGACCCGACTTTCGCGGCCGAGACAGTCGGCAATCCGGTACGCCGCGAGATCGCCGCGTTGCCGCGTCCCGCCGAGCGCTTCGCAGACCGCCACGGACCGGTACGCGTGCTGGTGATCGGCGGCAGTCAGGGCGCACGCATACTCAACACGACGGTGCCCGAGGGGCTCGCCCTGCTGACCGGAGGCGAGCGCCCGCTGATCTGGCATCAGGCGGGTGCGCGCGGGCTCGACCAGGCGCGGCAGGCCTATGCCGACGCCGGCGTCGAAGGGCGCATCGTACCCTTTATCGACAACATGGCCGAAGCTTATGCCTGGGCCGATCTGGTGATCTGCCGTGCGGGCGCGCTAACCGTGAGCGAGCTGGCGGCGGCTGGAGTTGGCTCGGTGCTGGTCCCGTTTGCGGCCGCGGTGGATGACCACCAGACCCTGAATGCGCGTTATCTGAGTGACCGTGGCGCCGCGATCTTGATCCCGCAGTCCGAATTCGACGGCGAACGCCTGGCAAACACCCTGCGCGAGCTCGGGCGCGGCCGCCTGCTGATGATGGCGCAGGCCGCACGCGCCCAGGCGGTCGCCGATGCGGCCGAGCGTGTAGTCCAGGTCTGTCTGGAAGCGGCGGCAGGAGGTGTGGCATGAGCGATCGCATGCGCCGGATCCATCGCATCCACATGATCGGTATCGGCGGTGTCGGTATGGGCGGCATCGCCGAGGTGCTGCTCAACCTGGGTTACCAGGTGACCGGCTCCGACCTGCGTGCGAACCAGGTCACCCGGCATCTTGCCGACCTTGGCGCCGAGATCAGCCTCGGCCACGATCCGCAACACGTCGAACAAGCCGACGTAGTGGTGATCTCCAGCGCTGTACAGGCAGACAATCCGGAACTGGTCGCGGCCGGCGAGCGGCGCATCCCCGTGGTGCCGCGTGCCGAGATGCTGGCGGAACTGATGCGGTTCCGGTTCGGTATCGCCGTGGCGGGCACGCATGGCAAGACCACCACCACGAGCCTGATCGCAAGCGTCCTCGGCGAGGGCGGTCTCGATCCGACTTTCGTGATCGGCGGTCGTCTGAACAGCGCAGGCACCAATGCACGTCTCGGCGAGAGCCGCTATCTCGTCGCCGAAGCCGACGAGAGCGACGCGTCATTCCTGCATCTGCAGCCGATGCTCGCGGTCGTGACCAACATCGACGCCGATCACATGGGCACTTACGCGGGCGATTTCCAGCGTCTGTGTCAGACCTTCGTCGAGTTCCTGCACCATCTGCCGTTCTACGGTCTGGCCGTACTCTGCCTCGATGATCCGGTCGTCGCCGGCATCGTGCCCGATCTGGGCCGACCGGTGCTCACCTACGGTATCGGCGCTGAAGCCGATGTGCGCGCGTCCGCGATCGAGGCCCACGGCAACCGGACCCGCTTCCACGTCACCCGGCCCGGCGCCCCGCCCCTGGACGTGGTACTCAATCTGCCGGGCGACCACAACGTGCTCAATGCATTGGCGGCGATCGCCGTCGCCCAGGAGCTGGGGGTCAAGGATGCCCCCCTGCTCAAGGCACTCGCCGATTTCCAGGGTATAGGCCGGCGTTTCCAGACTTACGGCGAGATCGAGACGCGCGCTGGACGCGTGCTGCTGGTGGACGACTACGGTCATCATCCGCGCGAGATCGCGGCCACCGTGAAGGCGGCACGTGCAGGCTGGCCAGAGCGCCGCCTGGTGGTCGCTTTCCAGCCGCACCGGTATACCCGCACCCATGATCTGTTCGACGACTTCGCGGGCGTCCTCTCCGAGGTTGATCAGCTGGTGTTGACCGAAGTCTATGCCGCAGGCGAAGCCCCGATCGCCGGGGCCGACGGGCGCGCGCTCAGCCGTTCGATCCGCAATCGCGGGCGTGTGGATCCGGTGTTCGTCGAGAACGTGCGCGACCTGCCCCAGACGCTGGCCGGCATCCTGCGCGATGGCGATCTGCTGCTGACTCTCGGCGCCGGCGATATCGGCGCGGTTGCCGCGGAACTGCCGACGCAGCTCGCGGCTGGAGGTGAAGGCTGATGAGGCTGCGGCGCAACAGCTCGCGCGCGCAGGACGCGCCATTGACGCGCCGCGAGCGCGCGGCGCGCGGCGACGTGCGGTCGCGGCCGGGGCTGCGCCGCTTCGCGCTGGGTCTCGGCGCTGCCGTGGTGCTGGTCGGTCTGGTCGTGAGTGTGGTCGCCGGCATGCGCGTCCTGCCTGCGATGTTCGCCGGTCCGCAGCTCCGGACACTGGTGGTGGAGGGGGAACTGCATCACGTCAGTGTGGACGAAGTCCGCCAGGCCGTGGCCGACGATCTCCATGGGCAGGGATTCTTTCGCGTCGATCTCGACCGCTTGCAGCACGAAGTCGAGGCCATGCCCTGGGTTGCGAGCGCGAGCGTGCGGCGCAGCTGGCCGCATACGCTTGCCATCCGAGTGGTCGAACAGGTGCCGGTCGCGGCCTGGAACGGTGCCGGGCTGGTGAACGCGAGCGGCGAGGTCTTTATCGCCAAGGCGCGCACATTGCCGCCGGCGCTGCCCGAACTGGCCGGTCCCGAGGGCGCTTCACAGCGTGTGTGGGAAAACTTCGAAGAGATGTCCGCAGTGGTCGAGAACGACGGCCTGAAGATACGCAGGCTCGCGCTCAATCCACGCGGTGGCTGGAGGTTGTTGCTCGACGATGGCATCCAGGTGCGCCTGGGGCGGGACGATACCTCGGCGCGGCTGGGGCGCTTCGCGCATGTCGTGGTACAGGCGCTCAACCAGAGGCTCGATCAGATCGATTATGTGGATATGCGTTACACCAACGGATTCGCCGTGGGCTGGAAAGCGGTGGCGGGGGTGACCCCGTCGCAGCACGGAGAGGAAGTACCTGATGTCTAGGAAATTGGAAAAGCGACTCATCGTCGGCTTGGATATTGGCACCTCGAAGGTCGTCGCTATCGTGGGTGAAGTGAAACCCGACGAGAGTGTCGAGATCATCGGGATCGGTTCCCATCCATCGCGCGGATTGAAGAAGGGCGTGGTGGTGAATATCGAATCGACGGTGCTCTCGATCCAGCGCGCCGTGGAGGAGGCCGAACTCATGGCCGGCTGCGAGATCCATTCGGTCTATGCGGGCATCGCCGGCAGTCATGTGCGCAGCCTGAATTCGCACGGGATCGTGGCGATCCGCGACAAGGAAGTCACGCCGGGCGATGTCGAGCGCGTGATCGATGCCGCGCGCGCGGTGGCGATACCCGCGGACCAGAAGATCCTCCACATCCTGCCGCAGGAATTCATCATCGACGAGCAGGACGGGGTGCGCGAGCCCGTGGGCATGTCGGGCGTGCGCCTGGAAGCGAAGGTGCACATGGTGACCGGTGCTCTGAGCGCGGTGCAAAACATCGTCAAGTGCGTGCGCCGCTGCGGGCTGGAAGTGGATGACGTCATCCTCGAACAGCTGGCATCCAGCTATTCGGTGCTCACCGACGACGAGAAGGATCTCGGCGTATGCCTGGTGGACATCGGCGGCGGCACGACCGACATAGCGGTGTTTACGGAGGGGTCGATCCGCCATACCGCGGTGATCCCGATCGCCGGCGATCAGGTCACCAATGACATCGCCGTGGCGCTGCGTACGCCGACGCATTGCGCCGAAGAGATCAAGATCAAGTACGCCTGTGCGCTGCCCCAGCTGGCGAGTGCGGACGAGACCATCGAAGTGCCCAGCGTGGGCGACCGGCCGCCGCGCCGCCTCGCGCGCCAGACCCTCGCAGAGGTGGTCGAGCCTCGCTACGAGGAGCTGTTCAGCCTGATCCAGGCGGAACTGCGGCGCAGCGGCTTCGAGGACCTTATCGCTGCCGGGATCGTGCTCACCGGCGGCAGCGCGAAGATCGAGGGCGCAGTGGATCTGGCCGAGGAGGTGTTCCACGCGCCGGTGCGTCTGGGCGTGCCCCAATACGTTAGCGGTCTGGTGGATGTGGTGCGCAACCCGATCCACGCCACGGGCGTCGGGCTGCTCCTGTTCGGCGCGCAGAGCTCGCCGTACCGGAATCGCGAACCGGTCGGATCCCTCGGCGCGAAGGACGTCTGGTCGCGCATGAAGCAATGGTTCCAGGGCAATTTCTAGATCCCCGCCGGGCAACCGGCGGGATATGTGTGGTAAGGAAGGAGGCGCAGTGATGTTTGAACTTATGGATGGCTATAGCCAAAACGCCGTGATCAAAGTGATCGGCGTGGGAGGCGGCGGAGGCAACGCCGTCAGGCACATGGTATCGGCTGGGATCGACGGCGTGGATTTCATCTGCGCCAATACCGATGCCCAGGCGCTACGCAACGTCAACGCCAAGACTTCGTTGCAGCTCGGCTGCAACATCACCAAGGGGCTTGGCGCAGGCGCGAACCCGGAGGTCGGCCGGCAGGCCGCGATGGAGGATCGCGAGCGTATCCAGGAAGTGATCGAGGGCAGCGACATGCTGTTCATCACCGCTGGCATGGGCGGTGGCACCGGCACCGGGGCGGCGCCCATCGTGGCCGAAGTCGCCAAGGAGTTGGGGATACTCGTGGTGGCGGTCGTCACCAAGCCGTTCCCCTTCGAAGGCAACAAGCGCATGTACGTGGCCGAACAGGGCATGGACGAACTTGCCAAGAGCGTGGACTCGCTGATCACGATCCCCAACGAGAAGCTGCTCAGCGTGCTCGGCCGCGACACCAGCCTGCTCGACGCGTTCAAGGCGGCCAACGACGTGCTGCTGGGCGCGGTCCAGGGGATCGCCGAGCTGATCACCCGGCCCGGTCTGATCAACGTCGACTTCGCCGACGTGCGCACGGTCATGTCCGAGATGGGTATGGCGATGATGGGATCGGGCGTGGCGACCGGCGAAGACCGGGCACGCGAGGCCGCCGAAGCGGCCGTGGCCAGCCCGTTGCTGGAAGATGTCAACCTGGCGGGAGCCAAGGGTATCCTGGTCAACGTCACCGCGGGGATGGATCTCGCTATCGGCGAATTCCAGGAGGTGGGCAATACCGTCAAGGAGTTCGCCTCCGACGACGCCACCGTGGTGGTGGGTACGGTCATCGATCCCGCCATGAGCGGCGAGGTGCGGGTCACGGTGGTGGCCACCGGCCTGGGCCGGACCGCGCGTCAGCTGCAGACCGGACCGGCGCCGATCAAACTGGTCCAGCGCGAGAACAATGGCGAGGTCAATTATGCCGAGCTCGACAAGCCCACGGTGATCCGCAAGCAGGCGGTGGGCGACCGGACCCGCGAAGTGGCCAACTCGGATGCCGAGTATCTGGATATCCCGGCATTCCTGCGCCGCCAGGCCGACTGACCCGGGGTCGGTCGGCTGCAGCCGGGGTGGGCCTGCGCCTCCTGGTCCACTCCGGTTGCAGCCGATTATTGCCCCTGTGAATCAGGTACTTGCGAGCGTTTTCACGTTTATGGTACTGTGCTCAGTCGCTGTGTGCCTTAACGTGGGGTGGAGTGCCCGCTTGGCGTCCCGAAAACGTCGCGGGCGGGGTCGCAAGGAATGTGCATTGCCGGAATCCAGAGCTTGGTCTGGGGAACCGAAGGCAGACAGCAAGCAACGATCAGTTGTGACTGCCCCTCTCGACAGATGAGGGCTCTTTGGATGCAGGCGATACTCCGGACCATGCAGGTGACCCGATAAGATGTTAAGACAGCGCACCCTCAAGAATACCATCCGTGCCACTGGCGTAGGCCTGCACACGGGCGAAAAAGTTTTCATGACGCTGCGTCCCGCAGCGGTCAATTCCGGCATCGTATTTCGCCGCGTCGATCTCGACGAACCCGTCGATCTTCCCGCGCGCGCCGACCAGGTCGGCGATACCATGCTGGGCACGACGCTGATCAACGGCGACGTACGTGTCTCCACCGTCGAGCATCTGCTGTCTGCGTTTGCAGGTCTGGGTATCGACAACGCATACGTGGACCTCAGCGCGCCGGAAGTTCCGATCATGGACGGCAGCGCGGGTCCTTTCGTGTTCCTGATCCAGTCCGCCGGTATCGCGGAGCAGGAGGCGGCCAAGCGTTTCATTCGCATCAAGAAAGCGCTCACGGTTCGCCAGGACGAGAAGTGGGCGCGCTTCGAGCCGTTCGACGGTTTCAAGGTCAGCCTCGAGATCAGTTTCGACCATCCCGTGTTCAAGAAACACAGCCAGATGGCGACCATCGACTTCTCCACGACGTCGTTCGTGAAGGAGATCGCCCGCGCGCGCACCTTCGGCTTCATGCGCGACATCGAGATGTTGCGCGAACGCCACCTGACTCTGGGCGCGTCGCTGGATAACGCCATCGCCATCGATGATTACCGGATCCTCAACGAGGACGGCCTGCGTTACGAGGACGAGTTCGTCAAGCACAAGATCCTCGACAGCATCGGCGACCTCTATCTGCTCGGGCACAGCCTTATCGGTGCCTACAGTGCCTTCAAGTCGGGTCATGGTCTGAACAACGCCATCCTGCGTGCGTTGCTCGCTGACGAGACAGCGTGGGAGGAAGTCACGTTCGACGATGTCGCCGCTGCGCCGATCTCGTACATGACGCCGGTACACGCGGACTAGCGATCGCTCTCTCCGGCATTTTTCGCCAGACGCCGCAAGGCTGCGGCGAGTTCAGGATCGGAGATGCCACGGGCGGCTGATTCGAGCGCGTGCCGATTGGCCGCGGACAGCGGGGCGCGTGCTGGCCGGCGAGGCTCTGGTTGCCGCGCCGCAGCACCGGGCTGGACACGGAGGCTGATTCGGGCGAAGCTCAGACCTGTCTCCCTTGAAACAGCTGCCAGGATGGCTTTCTGTTCGTAGCGAAGACGCGTGGCCCATGGCGCGGAATCCGCGAACAGGACCAGCGTGTTGCGTACGACGCTAACGCCGAGACAATGCGCGGCGAGCTTGCCCGACAGCGAAGCACGCACTGCGTGCATGATATCGGCGAGGTGCCGGGCGCGTTGGAAGACCGATGGCAGTTCGCTGCCTCTGCTCTGCAGCAGGCGCTTGAGCGGAACGGCATCGTCGCGATTCGATTTGGACATGGCGCCTCATGCTGACGTAGAGAACAACGATTGAGCAAGCCCGATGAATATTATCCTACTCACTAAGCGCGGGCAGTCGCGTCAGCTCAGCCTGACCCAGCCGGGCGTGCTCTTCGGTCTCCTGTTTTCCACTGTGCTCCTGGTGTCTGCCTGTGTCTATGGCGGATATGCACTCGCCCGAATCCAGTCGGCCAGCGCTCCCGACGCGCAGCTTGCGGCCTGGCAATCCCGTCTGCAGAAGCAGTCTGACGAAGTTCGCAAGGCGAAGGCCGAAGTCCAGACCAATATCGATGCCTTCGCCCGCAAGATGGGTGAGATGCAGGCGCATATCATCCGCCTCGATGCCCTGGGCCAGCAGCTCACCAAGATGGCGGGTCTCGACCAGGGCGAGTTCGATTTCAAGGATGCCCCGGCTCAAGGCGGGCCCGAAGTCAGTGCCGACGAGGCCCCGCTCACCGTGCCCCAGTTCGTCAAGGCGCTGGACGATCTCTCGCGCCAGATCGACGACCGTCAGCAGCAACTGTCGGTACTTGAAAACATGATCATGAACCGCAATCTCCAGAAAGAGGTGCTGCCTGCGGGCAGGCCGATAAAGAACGGGTGGATATCATCCTATTTCGGGCTGCGTACCGATCCGTTCACCGGCCGCCTTGCGCGGCACGAGGGCATGGACTTCGCGGGCAAGGAAGGGACGCCGGTCGAGGCGGTCGCCGCAGGCGTGGTGACCTGGGCCGGGCCAAGGTACGGTTACGGAAATCTGGTG
Source organism: uncultured Pseudomonadota bacterium (assembly GCA_963739695.1). Taxonomy (GTDB): domain Bacteria; phylum Pseudomonadota; class Gammaproteobacteria; order Natronospirales; family CAVUBB01; genus CAVUBB01. The sequence goes on from CAVUBB010000006.1 coordinate 75,777, forward strand.
GAGATCAATCACGGCGACGGTTATGCGACGCGCTATGGCCACAACGAGAAGATTCTCGTCAAGGTCGGGGATACGGTCAAGAAAGGACAGGTGATCTCGTTGATGGGATCGACCGGGCGCTCCACGGGGCCGCATGTCCATTTCGAGGTGTTGCTTAACGGGCATCCCGTCAACCCGGCGCGATACGTGCAGGCATCCCGCTGAACAGGGTCCATCGGGCCCGCGAGCCGGGGTACCCCGGCGCACATCGCAAACATCCAAGCTCCAGGCCGTCACCGCGGACGCGGTGACCCCTGGTATCTTTTTAATTGCCTGCAGGAATGCGGGCCCAAGACAAAGCGTTTGGAACGGAGCATATGCTTGGCAATCTGGTAAAGAAGATCGTCGGCAGCCGAAATGAACGGCTGCTCAGAACCTATTCGAAGAAAGTCGCCCTCATCAATGCCCGCGAACCCGAGTTCGAAGCGCTGAGCGATGACGAACTGAAGGCGAAGACCGTCGAGTTCCGAGACCGCCTGGATCGTGGCGAGGAACTCGACGCGCTGCTGCCCGAGGCCTTCGCCGCGGTGCGTGAGGCGGCCAAGCGCACGCTGGGCATGCGCCACTTCGACGTGCAGCTCATCGGTGGCATGACTCTGCACTACGGCAAGATCGCCGAGATGCGTACCGGTGAAGGCAAGACCCTGGTCGCGACGCTCCCGGCTTACCTCAATGCGCTGCCGGACAGGGGCGTGCACATCGTCACCGTCAACGACTATCTGGCCGAGCGTGATGCCAACTGGATGCGTCCAGTCTACGAAGCGCTTGGGCTCGCCGTGGGTATCAACCTCACGACGCTGCCTCCGGATGCCAAGCGTGCGGCTTACACCGCAGATATCACCTACGGCACCAATAACGAATTCGGTTTCGATTACCTGCGCGACAACATGGCGTTCCGCGTCGAAGACAAGGTCCAGCGCGATCTCTATTACTCGATCGTCGATGAAGTGGATTCGATCCTCATCGACGAAGCGCGCACACCGCTTATCATCTCCGGCGCGGTGGACGACAACACCGAGCTCTATCAGAAGATAGATCGCCTGATTCCCAAGCTGACGGCGCAAGAGGAAGAAGACGGGCCTGGCGATTTCAGCGTGGACGAGAAAGCCAAACAGGTCTATCTGACCGAAGTGGGGCATCAGCGCGTCGAAGACATGCTGTCCAAAGCGGGACTCATCAGCGAAGGGCAGACGCTCTACGATGCCGCCAATATCAGTCTGATGCATCATGTGAACGCGGCATTGCGAGCGCACACGCTGTTCCAGAAAGACGTCGATTACATCGTCAAGGATGGCGAGATCGTGATCGTCGACGAGTTTACCGGACGCACAATGCCTGGTCGGCGTTGGTCCGAGGGCCTGCATCAGGCGATCGAAGCCAAGGAAAACGTGAAGATCCAGGCCGAGAATCAGACGCTGGCGTCGATCACGTTCCAGAATTATTTCCGCATGTACGAGAAGCTCTCGGGCATGACGGGCACGGCCGACACCGAAGCCTACGAATTTCAGGATATCTACGGCCTCGAGGTGGTGGTCATCCCGACGCACCGGCCGATGGTCCGCGACGACATGCCCGATCAGGTCTATCTGAGCGCGCGCGAGAAGTTCGACGCCATCGTCAACGATATCAAGGACTGCTACGAGCGGGGCCAGCCGGTTCTGGTCGGCACCGCCTCGATCGAGACGTCGGAATATCTCGATAACCTTCTCAAGAAGTTCAAGATCCCGCATTCGGTACTCAACGCCAAACATCATGCGCAGGAGGCGGAGATCGTGGCCCAGGCGGGCCGCGCCAAAGCGGTGACCATCGCCACCAACATGGCCGGGCGCGGTACCGATATCGTCCTCGGCGGCAGTCTGCAGGCGGAGCTGGCGAAGCTTGAAACCGATGCCGAAGCCGGGCGCGTAGCGGTGCGAAAACAGTGGGAGGAACGTCATGCCGAGGTGCTGGCAGCAGGCGGCCTGCGCATCATCGGTACCGAACGGCACGAATCGCGGCGTATCGACAACCAGCTCCGCGGTCGCTCGGGGCGCCAGGGCGATCCGGGGTCGAGTACTTTCTATCTGTCGCTCGAAGACAACCTCATGCGGATCTTCGCATCCGATCGCGTCAAGACGATCATGCAGAAGCTGGGCATGCAGGAAGGCGAAGCCATCGAACATCCCTGGGTGACCAAGGCGATAGAGAATGCCCAGCGCAAAGTCGAGGCGCACAACTACGACATCCGCAAGGCGTTGCTGGAATATGACGATGTCGCCAACGATCAGCGCAAGGTGATCTACGAGCAGCGCAACGAACTGATGGCTGCGGACGATATCTCCGAGACCATCGCAGCCATCCGCCACGATGTGGTGAATGATCTGATCAGCGAGCATATCCCGCCGCAGTCGATGGACGAACAGTGGGACGTGCCGGGCCTGATGGAATCGCTCGAGCGTGAATTCTCGCTCAAGCTCGACATCCAGGGCTGGCTGGAAGCGGATTCCTCGCTGCATGAAGAGTCGTTGCGCGAGAAGATCCTCGGCGAGTTCGAATCCGTCTATCTGAAGAAGGAGCGCCAGACCGGAGCTGCCGTCATGCGCCACTTCGAGAAGGCGGTCATGCTGCAGATCCTCGACACGCTGTGGAAGGAGCATCTGGCTGCGATGGACTATCTGCGCCAGGGTATCCACCTGCGTGGTTATGCCCAGCAAAATCCCAAGCAGGAGTACAAGCGCGAGGCATTCGAGATGTTCGCGGTGCTGCTCGAGCGCATCAAGTCCGAGACCATCGGCGTGCTGGCAAAAGTCCAGGTGCGTAACGAGGAAGACGTGGAAGCGGTGGAGGAACAGCGGCGCTCTTCCGGGCAGATGGAATACCGGCACGCGGCCGCACCTGCGGCCACGGGCACCGCGGACGCCGGCCAGGCCGAGGGTGGCGAACACGCCGAGCCGTTCGTGCGCGAAGGCCGCAAGATCGGTCGCAACGAACCCTGCCCCTGCGGGTCCGGGCGCAAATACAAGCAGTGCCACGGCCGCCTGGCCTGAGGCCTGCCTGCCCGCCGGAGACTGTCCGTGACCTCGGAATCCCGTATCGCGGTAGTCGCGGGGATCCTGGCCGATAGCGAAGGCAGGGTACTGCTTGCCCGGCGCCCTCCAGGCAAGGATATGGCCGGTTCCTGGGAGTTTCCCGGTGGCAAGATCGAAGCCGGGGAGACGCCGCTCTGCGCCCTGACACGCGAGTTGCGCGAGGAGATCGGGGTCGAGGTGGATGCCGCCTGTCCCTATCGCGTCCTCAACCACCGCTATCCCGATAAGACCGTCGAGCTGCATTTCTGGCGCGTGACGCGATACGCGGGCCAGCCACGGGCGCTGGAGCACCAGGAGCTTGCCTGGGCAGAGCTCGCCAACCTCGATCGCCGGGAGATCCTCGCCGCGGACTGGCCCGTGATCAACGCGCTGCGTCTACCCGCGATCTATCTGGTCACACCCGATGTGGGCGACGACGTCGAGGATTTCATTGCGAGCCTGCGCAAAGCGTTGGCAGGTGACATCCGCCTCGTGCAGTTTCGCGCGCCGGATCTCGACCGCGACGCTTACGGTGCACTTGTCCCGGCGGTGGCCCGGGCATGCGCTGCGGCGGGTGCCAGTCTCTTGCTCCATCGGTTTCCGGACATGACGGCGGCGGGCGGTGCTGCGGGAGTGCATCTGACGTCGCGCCAGCTGATGGCGCTGGAGCGGCGGCCGCTGACGCGGGCATATCGGGTGGGGGCGTCCTGTCATACCGCAGAAGAAGTCGATCGAGCCACCGCCCTCGGCCTCGACTACGTCACCATCGGATCGGTCAATACCACGCCCAGCCATCCCGGGCAGTCCGGGTCGTTAGGCTGGACCGGGTTCGCCGAGCTGGCCACGCGCACCCCTCTTCCGGCTTACGCGATCGGTGGCGTGGCCCCCGGTGATCTCGAGACCGCAAGCGCCGCGGGTGGACACGGTATAGCCGCGATCAGCTCTCTTTGGCCTGCTCTCGGCTGAGGCGGTTCAGAGTTCTTCCTCGGTGCCGGGACCGGTTTGATCCGGGATCGCATGCTCTTCGGCAAACCAGGCACCCAGATCGATGAGGCGGCAGCGCCTGCTGCAGAACGGCCGCCAGGGCGACGCCTGACTCCACACGACCGGAACGCCGCAATGCGGGCAGGGCACTGCGGACGCAGACCGTGTCAGCTTGTCGGTCATTCCCGCACCGGCCGCGATTTCAAAGCTGGCAATAGGTCAGACCGAACACGATATCGCGTTCCGTCTGCTGGGGGCGGGTGGCTGGGTCCGGCCATTCCATGAAGCGGATGGTGATCCGGTGGCGGCTGCCGCTGACTTCAGGGAACACGTCGGCATCGGCGGGCACGATGATCCGGATCAGCTGGCCGGCGCCGCCGCCTTCGAGCGTCTCCTGGTACATGCCGTGCTCCGCGCTCTGGCGCGCCGGCGTGGCGCTGCCCCGGATCATGGTCAGCAACATCGCCAGCGAGGCTCGCAGCGGTTCGACCTCCTGCATCCAGGTTTCCATATCGCGCAGGCGCCGGGCATGGGCGTGTCCGAGCCAGAAATGATAACCGGGTAGGTCGAACTGGCATGTCCCGCCGGGCATCGAGATACGGTTGCGGATCGCGGTAAGAAACTCGATCTCCTTCCATCCCTGCCCCAGCGCCTTGCTGTCCTTGCCCAGCCCCGCGCGCAGATCATCGAGTTGCAGCAGGATACGGTCGAGCCGCTGGCTGTTGACGTCGGGGTTGTCCTTGAGGCGACCGAGGCTGAGCGCGAGCCGCTCGAGTTCCTTCAGAACCTCGCTGCGCACATCGCCGCGGGCGAGCAGTGCGGAGGTCTCCTGGATCGCAGTCATCGCCGCACGGCTGCCCAGCGCGCTGGGATCGCGCATATGGTAGGCGATCTGCTCCAACAGCAACTCCAGGCGAAGGAAGGTCCGGATGCGTTCGCTCAGGGGATGCTCGAACACTCTCTTCTCGCGAGATTCTGCTCCGTCCGGTCGTGCTTGCTCTGAATCCATTCGCGTATTGTCCTACGTTGGCGTTCCAGGCGGCAAATGTCGCTTCGCTTGTTTGCCCGTCATGCTCTGTGCCAGACGTCGAAATTTCCCATCGAGCATCCGGATCGCGGCTTCAAGCGCATCCGTGTCAGCGTCATTTGCCAGCACATCATCAGCGATCCGCAGGCGCTCGTCGCGCCCGGTCTGCGCCGCCAGTACCGCCCTGGCCTCGGTTTCGGTGCCGCCGTCCCGGGCACGGAGGCGGGCGATCTGCTGTTCTGCTTGTGCATCGACTACCAGCACGCGGTCGACCAGTTCACGGGCAGGGCCGGATTCGGCCAGCAGCGGGATCTCGAGGATGCAATAGGGCGCGTCGAGTGCGGAGCTTGCGCTGCGCATGCGCCTCAGGATCAGGGGGTGCAGCAGGTCTTCGACTTTCCGGCGCAGTGCGGCATCGGCGAAGATCTTGTGACGCAGCGCTGCACGATCGAGGTGGCCGGAGGGATCCAGGATGGAATCGCCCAGCGCGTGCGTCAGTGCGGCCAGCCCGGGTTCGCCGGGCTCGCAGACCTCGCGGGCGATGGAGTCGGCATCGAGCACGGGCACGCCGAGCTTCCGAAAGCAGGCCGCTACCGTCGATTTGCCGGCTGCTATTCCGCCGGTTAGCCCGACGCGCAGCATCCGCCTAGCGCATCCCGCTGAAAGTCATGTAGGCGTGCATGATGTCATGCCCCCAGAACAGCGCGATCCAGCCGGCCGCGGCCAGATAGGGGCCGAAGGGCAGGGCCGTCTGGGTCTCGGCACGGCGCATCACGATCATGGACAGGCCGACGATCGCGCCGACGCCGGCCGCAAGTATCACGACCAGCGGCAGCAGCTGCCAGCCGAGCCAGGCACCGATGGCGGCGAGTATCTTGAAGTCGCCGAAGCCCATGCCCTCCTTGCCCGTGAGCTTGCGAAAGACCTGGAAGATGATCCACAGACTCATGTATCCCCAGACCGCGCCGAGTACGGCCGAGTGCAGATCGACGAAGGTGGCGTGGAGATTGAAGATCAGACCCAGCCAGAGCAGCGGCAGAGTGATGTCGTCGGGCAGCAGTTGCTGATCGATGTCGATTCCGGTCAGCGCCAGCACGGACCAGCCGAACAGCATCGCGCCAGCCGCGCCCCAGGTGAAGCCGAAATACCAGGCGGCCGTGGCCGTCATCAATCCCGAGATCAGTTCGACGACCGGGTAGCGAAGCGAGATGTGCGCGCCGCAGCCGTGGCAGCGGCCCTTCAATAGCACATAGCTCAGTAACGGGATGTTCTCCCAGGCGGAGATGGCGTGGCCGCAATGCGGGCAGTGGGAACGCGGCGCGACCAGGTCGAAGCGCGCTTCGGCGGGCGCGTCGGCGGACCCCAGCATCTCCGCGCACTCGTGGCGCCAGCGCCGCTCCATCATGATGGGCAGACGGTGGATCACGACATTGATGAAACTGCCGACGAGCAGACCAAGGATCGATGCACAGACGATGTAGATGGCGGGGTTTGCACTCATCAGGGCAGTCAAGGGCATTGCCGGAGCCTCGATTATCGATATTGTTATGAGTTTTGACGGGGCCAGGCGGCCCCGTCGCGAAGATCAGACGACTGAACCGAGTTTGAAGATCGGCAGATACATGGCGATGACCAGGCCGCCGACGAGCACACCCAGGACAGCCATGATCAGCGGCTCCATCAGACTGCTGAGACTATCCACGGCGTTATCGACTTCTTCTTCGTAGAAATCCGCGACCCTGCCTGCCATGTTGTCTATCGAGCCGGCTTCTTCGCCGATCGCGATCATCTGTACCGTCACGTTCGGGAACAGGCCGGTCTGCGACATCGCCAGATTGAGCTGCTGGCCGGTGGATACCTGGTCGCGCATATGGAGCACGGCCTGTTCGAACACGATATTTCCGGTCGCGCCGGAGACCGATTCCAGTGCCTCTACCAATGGCACGCCGGCGGCAAACATCGTCTGCAGGGTCCGGTGAAAGCGCGCGATTGCCGATTTGGTCAGGATCATGCCGACGATGGGCAGTTTTAGCGCCAGGCGGTCGAGGAATTCGCGGAACTTGCGTGAGCGGCGCTTGAAGTAGAAGAACGTCGAGCCCGCCGCGGCGATACCCGCAAGGATGAATACGCCCTTGTCGCGTACGAAGTGCGACAGGTTCACGACGAACAGCGTGAACGCGGGCAGATCGGCGCCGAAGCCCTTGAACAGGTTCTCGAACTGCGGGATGACGAAGACCAGCAGGATCGCGGTCACGATGAACGCGACCCCCAGTACTGCTGCGGGGTAGAACAGAGCTTTCTTGATCTTCTTCTTGATCGCCTCGGTCTTTTCCTTATAGGTCGCGACCTTGTCCAGCAGAGCCTCGAGTGCGCCCGCTTGTTCGCCGGCGTCCACGAGGTTGACGAACAGATCGTCGAAATAGAGCGGATGTTTGCCCAGCGCTTCGGCGAGTGAATTGCCGCCTTCCACGCTCGCCTTGATATCCAGCACCAACTGCTGCATGCGCGGATTCTCGTGCCCCTTGCCGATGATGTCGAAAGACTGGACCAGCGGGACACCGGCAGACATCATGGTCGCGATCTGGCGGCTGAAGAAGGCGATATCACCCGGAGTGATCTTCTTGCCCTTGTTGCCGCCGATGGCCCCCTGCTTCTTGATCTTGATGGGCGCGATGCCCTGTCGGCGCAAGTCGGCCTTGACCGCGACCTCGTTGGCGGCGATCGACTTGCCCTTGATCCGGTTGCCCTTCTTGTCGGTTCCTTCCCAGGCGAAATTGAATTCTTTGGTTGCTGCTTCAGCCATGATCTCTCAAGTTCTCCCGGGCAGTGGCCGATATATCATTCGGTGGTGACGCGATTGAGCTCGTCCAGACTGGTGAAGCCGTCTTTGACTTTCTTGAGGCCCGCTTTGCGCAGGTCCCAGACACCTTCCTTGGCGGCCTGATCCGCAATATGGATGGCATTGCCGCCATCCATGATGATGCGTCCCATGGCCTCGGAGACAGGCATCACCTGGTAGATGCCCACCCGTCCCTTGTAGCCTTCGGTGCACGAGTCGCAACCGACCGCGCCGTAGATCGTCATCCCGGCGTCGATCTCTTCGTCGGTAAAGCCCTCGGCTTTCAGTGCCGGCTTGGGCACATCCACGGGCTGCTTGCAATTGCCGCACAGCCGTCGGGCAAGTCTCTGCGCGATGATCAGGTTGACCGCGGTAGCGATCGAATAGGGCGCGACCCCGATATCGGAAAGTCGGGACAGGGTCTTGGGCGCATCGTTGGTATGCAGGGTGGATAGCACCAGATGGCCGGTCTGTGCCGCCTTGATAGCGATCTCGGCGGTCTCCAGATCGCGTATCTCACCGACGAGGATGACATCCGGATCCTGACGCAGGAACGACTTCAAGGCACTGGCGAAGGTGAGTCCGACTTTCGGATTGACGTTGACCTGATTGACGCCAGGCAGCTGGATTTCAGCCGGATCCTCCGCCGTGGAGATATTGCGGTCGGGCGTGTTGAGGATGTTCACGCCGGTATACAGCGACACGGTCTTGCCACTACCGGTCGGACCAGTGACCAGGATCATGCCGTAGGGTCTGGCCAGCGCATCCATGTACATCTGCTTCTGGAAGTCCTCATACCCCAGCGCGTCGATACCCATCTTTGCGCTGCTCGGATCGAGGATACGCATCACGATCTTCTCGCCATAGAGCGTCGGACACGTACTGACACGGAAGTCGATCGCGCGAGTCTTGGAGAGCTTCATCTTGATACGGCCGTCTTGCGGCACCCGCCGTTCGGAGATGTCGAGGCGCGCCATGACCTTGATGCGTGCGGCGATCTTGCCCGAGAGCGCTATCGGCGGCTGCGCGACTTCGCGCAGCATGCCGTCCTGGCGGAAGCGTACGCGGTAGAATTTCTCGTAGGGCTCGAAATGGATGTCGGATGCACCCTTGTTGATCGCATCGAGCAGTACCTTGTTGACGAAGCGTACGACCGGCGCATCTTCGATATCATCCCGTCCCGAGTCCTCCGGTTCTTCATCCGCCCCGCCGACGTCGAGATTGTCGAGATCTTCCAGGTCGCCGCCCTGCAGGTCCTGCATGGAGGTGTCCATCGCCTCGAGCACGCGCTCGATGGTCTTGGTGATCTTGTCTTCTTCGACCACCACCGCTTCGACGATGGCGCCGGTGTGGAACTTGATCTCGTCGAGCGCCTGCAGGTTCGTGGGATCGGAGACGGCCACGAACAGGCGTTTGCCACGGCGGTAGATGGGCAGGGCATGGTGCTGGCGGATGAGCTTCTCATCCACCAGTTTGGCGATATCGACGTCGACTTCGATGGCATTGAGGTCGAGCAGCGGGACGCCGAATTCTTCGGAGGCAGACGCCGCGATCAGGCCTGCGTTGGCCATCTTGTTGGCCACCACGTAGCTGACGAAAGACGTCTTTTCCTTGAGCGATGCCTGCTGAGCGGTCTGCGCGTGTTCCTCGCTCAGGTGGCCGTCCACTACCAGACGGCGCGCCAGGCCGCTCAAGTTGGTCCGGACGGTCGTAGTAGCCATTTTCAAGATACCCCACTTAAACGGTTGAGAGCCCTTAAGATTCGAGCCTCGACCTTTGAATAGTAGTGTATCCGGCCCGATAGTCCAACTGACAAAGCGCCGTGGCCAGGCCGGCACGGGCATCCCGCCGGCGGGAGTTCTCCGCTACCGCCCCGCTGCCTATGGTGCGCTGCACCAATCCGGATCGGCAAACCCTAGCGGGAAGGCTTGCGCATCCCGGTCAGTCCGAGGGTCAGGCCCATGAAGACCAGATCCAGGAGGCGATTGATCGCGATCGCGATTACCGTCCCCGCCGCGCTTAGTGAGATCGCGGCCGCGACACTCGCACCGACAAGCTCTCTTATCCCCAGCCCGCCTGGCGCGACCGCGACGACGCCGCCGACGGTGGTATTCAGCGAGAGCGCGACCGCTGCCGCGAACGGGATGGCGACCTTCAAGGCCAGCAGGCAGGCCCACAGGCGCGCGCTCTCAGTCGCGATGGAGGCCACTTCGACCAGAGCGAGTTCCAGCGCGAGGCTGGCGCCGGCCCTGCGGGCCAGCCAATAGGCGGCAACCACGGCCAGCCCGCAGCTCGTTGCCGCTCCGGACAGAGCGATCATGGTCTGACCGGCCTGAAGGTAGGCGCTGGCCGCCAGGCCGCCGAATCCGCAAGCGAGGGCGAGCATGAGCGATCCCAGCGTCAACCCGGCCGCTCGGCCGAGCTTGCCGGAATCACCGCCCGCGATATGTCCGACCCGGACGATTGCCGCGCCGGGGATCGGCAGCAGGTTGGCGGCCGAACTGAGCAGGGCCATCCGCATCGAGGTCCAGATGCCGGCATGGGTCGACAGAGCTCGGGCCGACGCGCGGATGCGCCAGGTGTTGATGGCCAGTGTGCATGGGGCAAGCACGAACAAGACCAGGAGCAGCGGCTTGGGATCGAGAGAGACGAGTTTGATCGGCAGATGCGCGAGGGCGACCGCCACAGTGATCGCGAACAGGGCGAGCGAAGCGATCGTCACCAGTGCGCGGTGCCGTCTGGAGAATGTGACGGCATGCTCATAGGCACGATAGATCGTGGCGATCATGTGTTCTCGTCCATGAGCGATTTCGGCGGTATGCGGGCTGCGAGCAATTCGCCGTAGATCGCAAGGTAACGCGATACGATCACACTCCAGTCAAACTGCGCCGCCACGAGCGCACGCCCCTGCCGCGACAGCGCGTCAGCGAGACCGTGGTCGGTGCTTAGCCTGACGATCGCGCGCGCGATCGCTTCGACATCGTCTGGCGGGACCAGTATCCCGGTGACGCCGTCGTGGATGGCATCGCGGATCCCGGGAAGGTCGCTGGCGATGATCGGGCAACCACAGGCCATGGCCTCGAGCATGGCCACCGGCAGCCCTTCCTGATCGCCGCTGCGTGCGATGCGCGACGGCAGGACCATGCACTCGGCTGTCCCATAGTGAGCGGCGAGTTTGTCCGGCGGCAGACCTCCCAGAAACGATATCGTGCCCTGGGGCGCGTGTTCCCGCGCCAGCCGCTTCAGCTGTTCCCCATCTTCCCCGTCACCTACGATATCCAGCTGCGCGCCAGGGATATCTCGAGCGACGCTGCGCATGGCACGGATGAGCGTATCCGCCCCTTTCTTTTCAGACAATCTGCCTACAAACAAGATCTTGCATCTGTCGGCTCGCGCGCCCGGCCCGCGCGGGGTGTACAAGAAGCGCTCCTTCGTATCGACGCCCATGGCGATGGTATGAGCGATTTCAGGGTCGACTCCGAGACTTTTGGCGCGTTCCACGATGGCGTTGCTGACGCCGGTGAAAATCTGGATCCGCGCGAGGACCCAGCGCAGCAAGCGGGTGCCCAGGCTGCCCCTGATACCGAAGATGTCGCCGCCTAGAGAGCTGCAGACTATCGGCGCTCGCGAGCCCGCGAGCCAGCGGGCGCAGACAGCACACAATGCTTGCGGCAGTATCCAATGAGCATGGATCAGTTCGATGCGCTCGCGTCGTAGCAGACGTGCCGCCGCGAAGATCTGGGCAGCGATCAGGAACGGTACCGCCAGCCACCGCCACGGCCGCCGACGCAGGGAGGGGAGTATTGCGCCGCCGACACCCAGCGTCTCCAACCGTTCCGGCAGGTAACGATAGCGATGGATCTGCATACCGTCGCGAGTCTCCAGCGTAGCGGTCCGGGGAAGGTGCTGGGTGAGGACGAAGATCTCGTGTGATTGCGCGAGGCAGGTGCAAAGCACGCTCACGAACGCAGGCCGTGCGTCGTGCGCGGAAGCGGGAAAGGTCGAGGTGAGTACCAGTACTCGCGCCATCTCAGGTGGTTCCCAGGTGGATCGGTGGACCCAATTGTCTCAGCGACGAGTTTGCCCGTATTCGGCGAGTGGCGAAAGTCCGAGCGCTCACGTGCGGGATCGGTTGTGGTGAGTATCGCGGTGATCGACACTTGCGCGCTCATGCACCAGCGCGTTACCCAGGCCCGGTCAATCCGAGCGGGTGATCGCCTCCGTCGATCCCGCGACCGGGCTGCTTCGCAGCGCGCTGGAAAGGTTTCCATACAGGCGTGCCGTGGCCAGCCTTGAACGAAGTTCACGAAGATCTTCGCCATAGGTCAGAGCTTCGATCGGATGGCTTTTGAATGCGCTGGTGGCGTGCAGATAGTAGATCGATGCCATGTCCACCTGCCCGTTTGCGAGCAGGTGCTGGCTCGCGCGCGCCAGCAGCGCCGGGTTTTGCGATGCCCGGTAGGTGGTATCGAAATCCGCAAGTCCATGCAGGTAATCGCCGGACAGGAATGCCAGGCGCCCGCGCAGGAGATGCAGATTCCCGAATTGGCTGCGATAGGCCGGGTTGGCGAGCAGCTGGTTGATTATCCTGGTCAGCAGGAGGGCGGGAGCTTCCTTGCAGGCGCCATTCTCTTTCATCGTCACCATCTGCATGAGCGCGACCAGGGGGACGAGATTGAACTCCGCGTGACTGGCGCGCAGCGTATCGTTCACCGCCCAGCGGATATCTCGATCCGGGATGTTGCAGGTCTCCAGGATCAGGCTCAGGGCCGCGCCGACATCGCGAGGCCTTCTCGTCGAGAGCCTGCGCAATGTCGCTTCGCTCTCGCGTGGATGGCCTAGCAAGAGTTGCACGCTCGACAATCTGATCTGGGCGCGGACCGAGTCGGGGTGATCGTTCGCCCAGATCTCGGCCTGGGCGAGCGGTCGACCCCAGTACAGATAGCTCACATAGGAAGTGCCGATCAGCTCCGCGAGCATGACGATCGCGGCGATGGCGAGCGCCCTGCGGACGAGGATCGCACGGACCCGTGCGAGTACTGCAGGCAGGTAGAAGGCGAACAGCGTGAGCACGCCGGCCAAGGGCAGGTAGTTGCGATGTTCGTAATAGAGCTCGAGCGGGAAGATCGACGATTCCAGCAGCTGGCCGCCGAGAAACCAGCCCAGTCCGAACGCCAGGACGGGCGCGCGCCGCCGGCTCGCAGCGGCGAGAGCGATCAACCCGATGATGCCCAACAGTGCCGGCAGTGTGGTCCAGGGGGTGAGCAGGCCGGCTGACGCCCGCATATCGTCGTGGAACAGGCCGAGGGATCTGGGCGCCGGTGAGACTATATTGCCCAGGTAGTCCCAGATCACGCGGGGTTCGGTCAGCACTCGGCCGCCGATGCCGAACGTACGTGTCTTGTAGCCGGCGAGGATCAGGCTGTCGAAGCGGATCGCCACGATACACATGAAGGCGAGCAGCGGCGCGTACAGGCATGCACGTCTGAACCAGACCCAGGCACGCGCGTGCTCGAGCGTGTCTCCGAACAGGGTGAATTCGATGACAAGGGCATAGATCAGGGTGAGTACCCCGGTCTCCTTGGCGAACACCGCAAGAAGCCCGCCGATCCCGATACTCAGGGCGGCGATCGTCGAGCCCAGGAGCTCGCGTCCGCGCATCGCGATGTCACGCCCCGTCACATAACCGAGCAATGCCAGCAGCGTGAAGGTGGCGGAAAGCGAGGTCATCCGCTGGACCACATAGGCGATGGCCGTGATCTGCAGCGGATGGACGAGCCACAGCGCAAACACCGTCAACGACAGGCCCAGCTGCGCGCGGCGATCTGCGATCATCCGCGGCGCGAGACGCAGCCAGAGCAGGAGCAACATGCATCCGTTCAGGAGATGGACGACCATGTTCACGTATTTGAAGTCGAACGGGCGGGCGGAGCCTTCCGCTGCTTGCAGAGCGAAAGTGAACAGACTCACGGGGCGTCCGGTCGGACCCGAGAACCCCGAAAGCGTGAACTTCATGATATGACCGAGGTCGGGATGCAGGCCGACCGCGACCAGGCCGTGGAGGTTGGGGTAGTCATCCATCAGGAAATCGCCGGACAGCGATGGCCAGATCAGGAGAGCCGCAAACGCGACCCAGAGCAGTACTGCGACAGCGGCGAGGCGCTCCGATCCGGCCTGGTCGTCGAGGCGGCGGGCAAAGAAGCGCATCATCCGAGCTGTCTGCAAGCCGACCGCAGCAGCGTCAGCTTCCCCGCCGGGAATACAGGAGCGTGGTGATCTGTTCCGATACGAGGCCGATCAGGAACACCAGCAGCGACGTCATGAACAGCAGAACACCCATGTTGGTGAAGCGCTCTGTACTGAAAAACGTGTAGAGGTAGTAGGCGATTCCGGTGAAGAAAAAGATCATGCTCAGCGGGAAGAAAAGTTTCAGCGGCGAATAGAGTGTTGCGACTTTGAATATGATGAGCAAAAATCGCACGCCGTCCTTGATCGGAGAGATATGGCTCTTGCCGTCGCGCTTCGCGGCTACGATAGGGATGTAGGAGACGGGATAGCCAGCGCGAAAGAATGCCATCGTGCTGGTAGTGGGGTACGAGAATCCGTTCGGGAGCAGGTGGATGAACTCGCGAAATTTGTCCGCGCGTACCGCGCGGAAACCCGAAGTCAGGTCGTCCACTCGATGGCCCACCAGGTGGCTGGCGAGTCGGTTGTAGAGCGTATTGGCGATCCAGCGGCCGAAACTCGCCTGGGAATCGCGGTTGCGGGCCCCGACCGCCAGATCGATGCCGGAATCGATCACTTCCAGCAGGCGCGGGATGTCGTCGGGGTCATGCTGTCCGTCGCCGTCCATGAACACCAGGATGGATCCGGTGGCCGCGCGCGCACCAGTCTTTACGGCCGCCCCGTTGCCCATGGAATAGGGATGACTGACAACCGCCACCCCGCAGCGCTCGCAGACCGAGACCGTATCGTCGGTGGAGCCGTCGTCGACGACCAGGATCTGCGCGTTCGGATAGAGGTCGCGCAACTGTGGCAGCATCCGTCCCAGGCTCTCGGCCTCGTTCTTGGCCGGGATGACGATACTGATTGCGGCCTGTGATGATGTCTCTTGGCTGGTCATGTAACGCTACGAGCCGTCTGTGGGAACCGGTAGTACTTTCTTTCGCGACCCATGCTCCAGGGCGCCGGGTGGTTTCGATTCCAAATCATGCACTTTATTGAGGATGTTTTCTATCTGCGCATGATAGCGGCCAAGATGGTCAAGGCGACGGGCTGTCATGACTTCTGATCTGACCACGTCCAGTCTGTTCAGCGCCAGAGCGAGCCTTGCCATGCTGATATGGAAGACGGCGGCGTCAGGATCTTCGGATATAGCGGCTGCGCTCAGCTGGATGGCAGTCTGCCAGTCTTCCAGCGTGTTCGCATAGTATTGGCTCATCAGGCTGTAGAGCGCGGCCCGATAATGTGCCGGGATAGAAGTGTTGGTGAGTGCGGTCTCGAACAGTCCGATGAGTACATCGCTGGGCACGTCGGCCTGCCCGTCTTTGACCCAGCGCACGATGGATGCGAAACCGTAGATTATCCTTGGGTGGATCGGACGATGCTGTAGACGCTTTTTCACCCAATCCACGAATTCGGGGTCGAACTTGGCTCCGATCTGGCCACGGAGAAGTACCAGGCTGAGTACGCTCGTCGGGTCGGTGGGGTCCAATTCCGCGGTGCGTTTGAAATAATAGGTCGCCTGGTCGTAGTCGTAGTCTTTGTCGGCACCTTGCTGGGTCATCAGCGATGCGAAAACGGCGGCTGCCTGGCTGTTGGCCCGGGGCGCGTTCGGATGGTGTCGGACTTGATACAGCGCCATGATTCGGTTGTCGCTCCATTCCGATGCGGTCACGGCAGTGCATAAAGTGAACACTGCGATCAGGCCGAGCAACAAGGTCCGGCGGGCGACAAGAAACTGTCTGCTTGGGATTCCGTTCAGTGCGTACGCGATCGCTGCGAGGATCCCGATCATGGGGATATA
The DNA here is from genome assembly GCA_963739695.1 of uncultured Pseudomonadota bacterium. Classification (GTDB taxonomy): domain Bacteria; phylum Pseudomonadota; class Gammaproteobacteria; order Natronospirales; family CAVUBB01; genus CAVUBB01. The sequence goes on from CAVUBB010000006.1 coordinate 91,739, forward strand.
CGTCCGGTGCTCGAAAGCGATCTCCAGCCCGAAGATAGTCGATTCGAGTAGCTGTCCGGCAAGGAACCAGATGATGGCGAAGCCCAGGAGTGGAGCCCGCCTGCGCAAGCCAAATGCCAGTGCGATCGCAGCAAGCCATCCCGCGATTGCCGGGATCGTCGTCAGCGGATGAAGCAGGCTTTGCGATATCGGTATATCGCCGTGCGCCAGGCCCAGGCGGCCTGGCGTCGGAGCCAGTATCCATCCCACGTATTTCCACACGACACGGCTCTCGGTGAGCACGCGCTGGTAGAGGTCGAAATTTCTGAACTGATAGGGTGCAAACAGCCACTGCGGATGTGTCGCGATAAAGAAGGCCGCGATCGTAGCGGGCACGATCAGGGTCGCGACAAACAGCCTCTTCAGCCGCATCGCGGTAACCGGGCTCGCTGACTGGAACTGGAAGATGAAATATTCCACCACCCACATCAACAACGGTGCGAGAGCACCGTTCTCCTTCGAGAATGCGGCTAACGGGGTAAAGACAAGCAGACTGGTCGCTATCCAGCCCCAACCCCGTCGCTGAGTCTCGAGCCGGTTCCGGCCATGCACGTACGCGGCGACGGCGAGCAGAGTGAATCCGCCGGCCAGAGCGTTCATGCGTTGGACTATATACAGGACGTTGGTCAGATCCAGCGGGTGCACCATCCACAGGGTCGCACCCAAAGCCGCGGTCCACCGTATCCGGTAGGCGTCGAACTCCTGGCGTTGCCGGGCAAACCCGGTGAACAGTTCGAGCAGGAACCAGAATGCAGCCAGTCCGTTCAGCAACTGGATGGCGAGGTTGGTTACCTTGTAGGGACGGGGATCGAGCTTGGCGCCAGCCTGGTAGTTGGCATAGAAGCTCAACATGCTTATCGGGCGTCGCAGCGGGCCCGCGTTGTCGGCGATCGCCACCGTCCAGATCGCGGCTGGCGAGGGTGTCAGTTTGAGCGTGTTGTTCTCGACGATGTTGGGTTTGTCGTCGAGCAGCCAGCTGCCCGAGAGGCCCGGATAGTAGACGATGGCTGTCAGAATGATCGCCCCTGCGACCCAGAGACCGGGTAGCAGGCGGCGGATACGGGAGTGCATAGACTGTGCTATCCAGATTCACTGAAAGAAAGGGCGTTCCATTGGGAACGCCCTTTCCAGGTCGGCTTGATTAAGCCTTATTAACCGCGGCAGTTGGCCGGCAGGTACTTCTTGGCGACGGTGCCGCCGGAGCAGACCCACTCGATCGTGCCGTTGGCCTGCGGGGTGCCCTTGAACACCACGGTACCGGTAGTACCGACGTTGGCGCTCCTGACGGTCAGGACGAGGTCAGCTTCGGTACTGGAAGCGGAATAGCTCATCGAGCTGACGTACTGCGAACTGACCGAAGTGATGCCGGCGGCATCCATGCTGGTCGGCAGCTTGCCCATCGACTGTGAGTATTCGCTGACAGAGGTCTTGGCCATATCCAGGAAGCTCAGCGGCTCCGTCATCTTGGAGCGGATGATGTAGTCCTGGTAGGCGGGGATGGCGATGGCCGCCAGGATACCGATGATCGCGACCACGATCATCAATTCTATGAGCGTAAAGCCCTGTTGTGCTTTCTTCATTGAGTTGACTCCTCAAATTTGCCGCAATGAATCTCGAGTTAAAGCGGTTACCGGCAGGGTCAGTCTGCCTGTACCCGAATAGAGAAGCAAGGTTCATGCCAGCGTTGTCGGTAGCTGCTGTGTGGGCTCGCTGGCGGGATTTTGAAACCGGACCTGACGCCGTTGGTCAGATGGTGACAAAAATTGTCACTCGATGCCGAGTTTCTTGATGCGATAGCGCAGCGCCCTGAAACTGATCCCCAGGAGCTTCGCTGCAGCGGTCTTGTTGTAACGGGTCTGTTCGAGGGCCCGCAGGATGGCTTCGCGCTCCACGTCGCCGAGGTATTCACCGAGTGCCCCTTCCTGCTCCTCGACCGAATCTTTTGAAGTGTTACGGAGGTGGATGTCGGCCGCTCTCACTTTGCCGGCTTCGCACAACGTCACAGCGCGCTCGAGGATATTTTCCAGCTCGCGGACATTGCCGGGAAAATCGTATGCGCACAGACGCTCGAGGGCGGCGTCGGTGAGCGTGATCTCCCCAGCACCGAGGTTTCCCGACAGCTTTCCCAGGATGTGTCGTGCCAGCTCCGGGATATCTTCCGCTCGTTCGCGGAGCGGCGGGACGTGGACTTCGATCACGTCGATCCGGTAGTAGAGATCCTGGCGGAACCGGCCTTCGGCCACCAGGTTCGCCAGATCCTTGTGGGTGGCGCTGAGGATGCGGACGTTGACTGGTACCTCTTTCGCTTCACCGACCGGACGCACCGCCTTCTCCTGGATCACGCGCAGTAGTTTCACCTGCATGTGGATGGGCAGATCGGCGACCTCGTCCAGAAACAGGGTGCCGCCTTCTGCGGCCTGGAACAGACCCAGCTTGTCTCCGACCGCACCGGTGAAGCTGCCTTTGCGATGACCGAAGAACTCGCTCTCCATGAGCTCCGTCGGGATGGCTCCGCAGTTGACCGGCACGAACGGCTTGTCGGCGCGGGGACCGGAGTCGTGGATGAGGCGCGCGACGAGTTCCTTGCCGGTGCCCGATTCCCCGCTGATGTGAACCGGCGCCTGACTGCGGGCGACCTTGGCGATCATCTCGCGCACCCGCTCCATCGCGGCGGATTCGCCCTGCAACCGGATCGGTGCCACCGACGCCGTAGAAGGTTGTGGCCCGGAACGCAATTTCATCGCGGTCGACACCAGTGTGCGTAACGCTTTCAGGTCGACTGGTTTGGAGACGAAATCGAAAGCGCCGGCTTTGAGTGCCTGGACCGCGGATTCGACGTTTCCGTGCGCTGTGATCACCGCGACCGGGATACCTTGATGACGTTGTTGCATCCACGCGACCAGATCGAGACCGTTGCCGTCGGGAAGGCGCATGTCGGTGAGGCAGAGATCGAAGTGCTGCCTGCCGAGGGACGTCCGCGCTTCTGCCAGCGTCTCCGCCGTGACGCTCGCTATCTCCATCTGATCGAGGGTCAGAGCCAGGAGCTCGCGGATGGCCGGCTCGTCGTCGACGACTAGGGCGATGGGTCTGGTCATGGTCGTTTCACTGTGCGCTGGTTGTCCGGGATACGTTGCAGGTTGTCGGATTGAACGATGGTGCCGCGTCGGCGTGTCAGGTGATCCACCGTTCCGGGTCGTGGAAGTCGATGCGGAAACAGCTGCCGCCGCCCTCACGTTCCGTGTAGGTGAGCACCGCCTGGTTACACTCGCACAGCTCTCGTGCGATGAACAGGCCCAGGCCGGTCCCTTTCGCAGTGGAAGTATAGAAGGGTTCGAAGATGTGTTCGGCGATATCCCTGGGCACGCCGGGGCCGCGGTCGAGTATCTCGAGATACGGCTCTGGACTGTTCGCGTCCAGACCCACACGGAGCTCGACCCCTTGTTCGCCGCCATGCCGAACCGCGTTCTCTACCAGGTTGGTCACGATCTGATCGAGGTGGGTCGGGTCGAAGCGAATCTCGATCGAAGCATCGGACGCGACCTGTACGGCCAGTCTGGTGGCGGCGGCGTGACGGGCGAAGAATTCGGTCTGGAACTCGTCCAGCCATCCGCACAGATCAAGACGTTCGATATGCGCGGCGTCGCGGCGCGAGAGCTGGAGGACGTTCTCCACGATCCGGTTCACGCGGCCGGCATTCTCGTTGATGATCTCGATCAGGCGCTGATCCTGGCCGGCGAGCTGGGAGGATTCGGCGAGCAGCTGGTTGGCATGGCTTACCGCGCCCAGCGGATTGCGGATCTCGTGGGCGATACTGGCGGTCAGGCGTCCCAGCGCTGCCAGCTTGGTCTGGCGGACACGTTCTATCACCTGGCCCGCATCCTCCAGGAAGATGAGGGTGCCCGCATCGCTGTGCTCTCCGAGGCGCGCGAAATGAGGGATTACGGTATGTCTCCGGCTTACCGCAAGCGGTGGCACACGGCCATACGGATCCCGTCGCCACGCCCGCATGATCTCGGCCAGGCGCGGCATCGATGCGCCGAGTTCGCGACCCGACATCTCCTCGTCGACTTCAAGCAGTGATTTGGCGGAGGTGTTGGTCAGGCGGACGAGACCGTCCGTATCCACCACCACGATGCCGGTATTCATCTGCTGGATGATGAAATTATTGAGTTGCGAGAGATCTTGCAGTTCGGATGCGCGGCGGCTGGCCAGCGCCTCACTCTCGCGGATGCGTGCGGCGAGCAGGTTGCCCACCAGTGTCGTCGCGAAGAAGATCATGCCCAGCAGGCCGGCCTGAGCGTAGCCCGGTTGCTGCGGCGAGCCGTGGAACTGTGCCATCAATTCCTGGCCCAGGATCGCCAGCGTGGCCATGGAGGCCATCGCCACCGCCTCGCGCATCGGCAGCAGCAGGCTCGCGCCAGCGAGCGAGACGAACATCAGGCTGCCGATACCGCTGACCAGACCCCCGCTGGCGTACATGAGCAGGGTCACAGCCGCGATATCGGCACCGATCTGTGCATAGGTCTGCAGGCGGATGGATGGGCGGCGGGCGCGGATGCTGAAACTGGCGAGTACGCTGTAGCCGAGATAGGCCACACCCGTCCACAGGAACAGGTTGGGCTGGAAGCCACCCAGGTGCTGGTGCTTGTCGCCGGAGATGAACAAGGTGACGAACAGCCCGCCAGCGATCGCACGGAACAGGTTGAGCAGACGCAGCAGCTGCCACATCACGGCGGAACCGGTCTCGGTCGCAGTGTCCGGTCCGGTCCGGTCCGGTTCGGTCGTGGTTGGCGATCTTGCTAGAGGTAGCTGGGTCACTCGTCTGCTCCAGGCGAGGGGCGGCTTTGCCAAACGGGGCCGATTGCCGCAAAATACGCGCTTTCGCGTCCACCCTCTCGAAAGACCCTATTACATCATGAATCTTCACGAATATCAGGCAAAACAACTGTTTGCGCATTACGGCATGCCCGTTCCGCGCGGTATCCACGTGCGCGGCGCCGACGAGGCCGTCGCGGCAGCCGAGAAACTCGGCGGCGCACTGTGGGTCGTCAAGGCCCAGGTGCATGCCGGCGGTCGCGGCAAGGCGGGCGGCGTCAAGCTGTGCCGCTCGCTCGACGAGGTGCGTGCGGCGGCCGACGCCATGCTGGGCATGACTCTGGTCACGCACCAGACCGGGCCCGAGGGCCTGCCCGTGAGCCAGTTATTGATCGAGGCCGGCTCCGACATCTCCCGCGAACTCTACCTCTCGGTGGTGGTCGATCGTGCCACCGAACGGGTCGTGTTCATGGCCTCCAGCGAAGGCGGCATGGATATCGAAGAGGTCGCCGCCAACACTCCGGAGAAGATCTTCCGCGTGGGCGTGAATCCGGCCGCGGGCCTGCAAGGCTTCCAGATCCGCGAACTGGCATTCGGCCTCGGCATCACCAAGGCGCAGTTCAAGGACTTCGCCAAGGTCGTGAGCGGTCTGTATGAGCTGTTCATGGCGAAGGACGCCTCGCTGGTCGAGATCAACCCGCTCATCATCACCACCGATGATCGCGTGGTGGTGCTCGATGCCAAGATCAACCTCGACGACAACGCCATCTTCCGTCATCCCGATCTTGCCGAGATGCGCGACCCCAGCCAGGAAGACGAGAAGGAAAACATCGCTCACGAGCACGGCTTCAACTACGTCTCGCTCGACGGCGATATCGCCTGCATGGTCAACGGCGCCGGTCTGGCCATGGCCACCATGGACCTGATCAAGCTGCATGGCGGCGAGCCGGCCAACTTCCTCGATGTCGGCGGCGGCGCCACCAAGGAGCGCGTGGCCGAGGCCTTCAAGCTGATCCTTTCCAATCCGAACGTGACAGCGATCCTGGTCAACATCTTCGGCGGGATCGTGCGTTGCGACCTGATCGCGGAAGGGATCATCGCCGCGGTCAAGGAAGTCGGCGTGAACGTGCCGGTGGTCGCGCGGCTGGAAGGCACGAATGTGGAGAAAGGCCGCGAGATGCTGGCGGGTTCCGGCCTCAAGATCCTTGCCGCTGACGGGCTGACCGACGCCGCCAAACAGGTCGTCGCCGCGGCCAAGGGCTGAGCGCGACTTCACCAGATTCCAGGAAGAGAAAAGATGAGCATCCTTATCGACAAGAACACGAAGGTGATCTGCCAGGGTTTCACCGGCAAGCAGGGCACCTTCCATTCCGAGCAGGCCATCGCCTACGGCACCCAGCTCGTCGGCGGCGTCACGCCGTACAAGGCGGGAGAGACACATCTCGACCGGCCGGTCTTCAATACTGTGCGCGACGCGGTGCTCGAGACCGGTGCGGACGCTTCCATGATCTTCGTACCGCCTCCGTTCGCGGCCGACGCGATCCTCGAGGCGGCCGACGCGGGCATCAAGACCATCGTCTGCATCACCGAGGGCATCCCGGTAAACGACATGATCAAGGTGAAGGCGGCACTGAACGACTTCCCCGACGTCAATCTGATCGGTCCCAACTGTCCGGGCGTGATCACGCCCGGCGAGTGCAAGATCGGCATCATGCCCGGCCATATCCATCAGCCGGGCCGCGTCGGTATCGTCTCGCGCTCGGGCACGCTGACCTATGAGGCGGTGCACCAGACCACCGGCAACGGTCTCGGCCAGTCCACCTGTGTCGGCATCGGTGGCGATCCGGTCCGGGGCATGAACTTCATCGACTGCCTGGAGCTGTTCCAGGCCGATCCGGCCACCGACGGCATCATCATGGTGGGCGAGATCGGCGGTTCCGACGAAGAAGCCGCAGCCGAATACATCAGCAACTATGTGACCAAGCCAGTGGTGGCCTATATCGCCGGCGTCACCGCCCCTCCGGGCAAGCGCATGGGCCATGCCGGAGCGATCATCTCCGGTGGCAAGGGCACGGCCGCGGAGAAGTTCGCGGCGCTCGAGGCGGCTGGCGTGAAGACCGTGCGTTCGCCGGCTGATCTGGGCAGTGCCATCGCCGAGGCGCTTGGCGCCTGAAGCGGACCACGACATGTCGGCTCACCCACGCCCCTGCCTCGTGCAGGGGCGTGCGTTTCTGGAACCGGCCTTAGCCCGCCTTCCGGGAGGAATGGCATGACGGTGAAGATGCGTGCGGTGTTGGCGCAGTTGAACCTGCTGGTCGGCGATGTCTGGGGCAATACCGAGCGTATCCTCGCGGCCGTGGCGCGCGGGCGCGACGAGTTGGGTGCCGATCTGGTCATCCTTCCCGAGCTCGCGCTCACCGGCTATCCCCCCGAAGATCTCCTCTATCACAGCGGCCTGCGCGCACAGGTCGAGGCCGCGGTCGAGCGTCTGCGTACGGAGGTACGTGGTGTGGCTCTGGCTGTTGGCTACCCCCAATATGACGACACAGGCATCTTCAACGCGCTCGCGCTGATCGAAGGTGGCGAGATCAGGGCTGTCTACCGCAAACGGCTGCTACCCAACTACAGCGTGTTCGACGAGAAGCGCTACTTCCAGTCCGGGACGGAGCCGGTGGTGGTCGAGGTCAAGGGCGTACCGGTCGGGCTCACCGTCTGCGAGGACGCGTGGGAGCCGGGCCCGGTGGCCGAGACCGCACGCGCCGGTGCGGCCGTGGTGGTGAATGTGAGCGCCTCGCCCTACGAGATGGGCAAGCAGACGCGGCGCGAACAGCAGGTGTTTCCCGCTCGTGTCGGCGAGTCCGGTGTGCCGCTGCTGGTATGCAATCTTGTCGGCGGGCAGGACGAATTGGTGTTCGACGGCAACTCCATGGCGCTGGATGCCAGCGGCGGGTTGCGCGTGCGCGCCCCCGCATTCGACGAAAGTCTCACACCGGTCGACATGGTCTATACGCCCGCGACCAGCAAGGTCGAGATCCTCGACGGTCCGGTCGAGGCCGAACGCGGTCTCGAGGCTACCGTCTATGGCGCTCTGGTGCTCGGCGTTCGCGATTATGTCGGCAAGAACGGATTTCCCGGCGCGGTGATCGGCCTCTCGGGCGGCATCGATTCCGCGCTCACGCTTGCGATCGCAGTAGACGCGTTGGGCGCCGAACGGGTGAGTGCGGTGATGATGCCCTCGCGCTATACCAGCGAACTCAGTTCGTCCGAAGCGGCGCGTCAGGCGCGCCTGTTCGGTATCGACTATCACCAGATTCCGATCGAGAAGCCCTATACCGCATTTCTGGATGTGCTGGCGGGAAGCTTCTCGGGGAGCGAGCCCGATACCACGGAGGAGAATATCCAGGCCCGTTGCCGCGGCATCATCCTGATGGCGCTGTCGAACAAGACCGGGAAGCTGGTGCTGACGACGGGAAACAAGAGCGAGATGTCGGTCGGCTATGCGACGTTGTATGGCGACATGGCGGGCGGCTTCGCGCCGATACGCGATGTCAGCAAGAGCTGGGTCTACCGGCTCGCGCGCTACCGCAACACGATCTCGCCCGCGATACCCGAAGCGGTGATCGCCCGCGAACCGTCAGCCGAACTCGCCCCCGGGCAGAAAGACAGCGATTCATTGCCGCCGTACGAGGTGCTCGACCGGATCCTGGAAGCGTATATCGAAGACGATCGTTCGGCGGAAGAGATCATCGCCGCCGGCGAGGACGCCGAGATGACCCAGCGCGTCATCGCCATGGTGAAGCGGAACGAATACAAACGCCGGCAGGCGCCCCCTGGGGTGCGCATCAGCCGGCGTGCGTTCGGGCGCGACCGTCGCTACCCGATCACCTCGGGCTACGTTCAGCGACTGCCGACGATCTGAGGCGGGGCGGCCGGCGCATTGTCGGCGACGGTGGCGGGCTGCGGTTTGCTGCCGACATTCGCTTCCACTACGCGCTCGGCATCGCGGGCGAGGTCGGTCATGCCCATCTGCTGATAAGCCTGCACGATCACTTTCAGTGCATTCTCGGTCGAGGTGCTGTCCGGATAGTGATCGACCACGTATTGCGCGCGATCGACTGCCGCGACATACGCACCGATCTTCATGTAGTACTGCGCCACCATCCATTCATATTTCGCCAGCCGGTCGCGCAGATAGACCATGCGCTGGTGCGCATCGACCGCATAGCGGCTGTCCGGAAACTTCTGCACCAGAACCTGGAAGGCCTGGAAGGACTTGCGCGCGTTGGTCGGGTCGCGCCGAGTCATCTCTACATTGAACAGCTGCTGGATCGGATTCGGGTTGATCTCGAAGTAGGCCAGGCCTTTCATGTAGTAGGCGTAGTCCACGTTGGGATGGCGCGGATTCTCGCGGATGAAGCGATCGGCCGCATCCACCGTCGAATCGGTATCGTGCTGCATGTAGTAGGCGTAGATCAGGTCGAGCCGCGCCTGGTCCGCGTATTGGCCGAACGGGAAGCGCGATACCAGCGAGTTCAGATAGGTCACAGCATCGCTGTAGTTCGCGATCAGCAGGCTGTCCTGCACTTTCTTGTACAGGGCCGCTTCCTGCATGTTCTCGGATTTGGTCTTCGTCGTCGAACAACCGGCGAGCATGGCGCCGGCCAGCAACGCGACCAGGAACACGCGTAATGCAGTCTTCATAAATTCGGCTCTCTCGGCGCGACGCGCCCGCTAAAGTCTGAAATTAGGCACAGTATACCGTAAACTCCCGCCATCCCTCAGCGGACAGGCCCATGACCGAAGTCCACCAACACAGCTGTCGCATCCCCGAGGACCTGGCCGGTCAACGCTTGGACCAGGCGCTGGCCCGTCTGTTCCCTCAGTTTTCGCGTTCGCGCCTGCAAAAGTGGATCCGCGAAGGCTGCGTAAAGCTCGATGGCGCACTGCCGCGACCGCGCGACAGCGTGCTCGGCGGCGAACATGTGGTGCTTACGGCCCAAACCGAGCCCGAGACACGCGTGGTCGCGCAGGCGATACCGCTCGATATCGTCTACGAAGATGAGGCGCTGATCGTGGTGGACAAGCCGGCGGGGTTGGTCGTGCACCCGGGTGCCGGCAATCGCGACGGCACCTTGCAGAACGCGCTGCTCGAGCACGCCCCTGAGCTTGCGACGGTGCCGCGCGCCGGGCTGGTCCATCGCATCGACAAGCAGACCACGGGGTTGCTGGTGATCGCGCGCACGCTGGAGGCGCACACGCATCTGGTGGCGGAGCTGCAGGCAAGGGAGTTCCGACGCGAATATGAAGCGGTGTGCGTGGGCGTGCTCACGGCCGGTGGTCTGATCGACGCCCCGCTCGGGCGTCACCCGAGCGAACGCAAGCGGATTGTCGTCCGTGAGGGCGGGCGCCATGCCGTGACCCATTATCGTGTGGTCACCCGGTTTCGTTCCCACACCCACGTCAGTCTGCGTCTCGAGACGGGACGCACGCACCAGATCCGTGTGCACATGGCGCATATCCGCCATCCTCTGGTCGGCGATCCGGTCTACGGCGGTAGGCCCGTGCTGCCCAAGGGTGCGAGCCCGGAACTGATCCAGACCCTGCAAGGCTTTCGCCGGCAGGCGCTGCACGCCCGCCGTCTGGGGCTTACCCATCCGCTCACGGGCGAGCCCATGGCCTGGGAATCGCCGCTGCCCGCCGACATGGCAGAGCTCATCGCTGCGCTGACCGACGACCTGGCCGCACACGAGACTGCTCATGGCCGGCGCTGAGGGGCTGATCCGGCCGGACTGGCCGGCACCGGGCCGGGTGCGGGCCTGCGTGAGCACGCGCCGGGGCGGCGTGAGCACGGGCGCTTTTGCCGGTCTCAATCTGGGAGCTCACGTGGGCGATGTCGCCGCCGACGTCGAGCGCAATCGTTCCCTGCTGACAGCCGCTGCCGGCTTGCCGGCGGCACCGCGCTGGCTCGAACAAGTGCACGGCACCCGCGTCGTCGAACTGGACGGTGGCGAGCCGCAGGGCTCCGCCGATGCGGCCTTCACGCGCCGGCCGGGTGAAGTCTGCGCCATCCTCACCGCGGATTGCCTGCCGGTCCTGTTCGCCGATGTCGAGGGCCGCGTGGTGGCTGCCGCGCACGCGGGCTGGCGCGGGCTGGCGGCCGGAGTCCTCGAGCAGACAGTGGCCGCGATGACCACCGATCCGGCGCGGCTCATGGCGTGGCTGGGTCCCGCGATCGGCCCCGGGGCCTATGAGATAGACGAACTCGTGCGCGATGCGTTCGTGGCATGTGATACGGGCGCCGAGGCGGCGTTCGTCGCCACCCGTCCAGGGCATTGGCGGGCGGATCTCTACGCCCTCGCGCGCAGGCGCCTGGCGGCGATCGGACTCGAAGCGGTCTACGGGGGCGGGGCCTGCACCTTCACCGACAGTGCGCGTTTCTATTCGTATCGGCGCCAGGGCGAATGCGGTCGCATGGCTTCGCTCATCTGGCTCGCGCCCTGAGCCCGGGGCCGGGTTAAGATAGCGCGCGATAACACACTGGGGAATCGTCGATGCCGTTACTGGTCCTGATCGTCCTGTTTGCCTTGCTTGGCGGTGTCGTCAGCGCGCTGGCGGCCGGCGTGCTGGTACTGGCCAGTGCGCGGCAGCGGACCTACGTGCTTCCGCATCTGGTGAGTTTCGCCACCGGCGCGCTGCTGGGCGCGGCCTTCCTTGGGCTGATCCCTCACGCCGTACAGAGCGCAGGTCCCGGTCACGTGCACGCGGTCGGCCTGGCCATCCTGCTCGGGGTGTTGCTGTTCTTCGTGCTCGAGAAGGCCATCCTCTGGCGGCACTGCCATGCCGCCGATTGTGAAGCACACACGCCGGAAGGGCTGGAACAGAGCGGCGCCCATCACCGTCAGCGCGCGTCGGGCATGATGATCCTGTTCGGGGACGGCCTGCACAATTTTCTCGACGGCATCCTCATCGCCGCGGCCTTCCTCACCGACGTGCATCTTGGCATCGTCACCAGTATCGCGATCATCGCGCACGAGGTGCCGCAGGAGATCGGCGACGTGGCGATCCTGCTGCACAGTGGACTGGCACCGGTCCGCGCCATGCTGTTCAACATCGGCGCGAGCCTGACCACCGTGATCGGCGCCGTCGGCGCCTATTTCTGGCTCGAGAGCGTTACCCGCGCCCAGCCCTACGTACTGGCGGTAGCCGGCGCGAGTTTCATCTACATCGCGGTGGCGGACCTCATCCCGGGTCTGCATCAGCGCTCCGACCTGCGCGGCAGTGCCGCCCAGGTCCTGTTCATCGCCCTCGGCGTATCCGTCATCTTCGTCACTCACAGCTATCTGCACTGAGCCGTCCCGCCGAAGCGTTGAAACTCTGACCGTTGACCCCATCTAGTAAGGCAGATGGGGCCCGGCCCCATGAGTCGATCATGCCTCCGATCGATGCATGGTGCGATCCGGGCATGGATGATTTGCCTGAGCCTTGTGCGGCACGGAGTAAGACGCGATGCGGATGGACAAACTGACGAGCAAGTTCCAGCTGGCGCTGGCCGATGCCCAGTCGCTGGCGCTGGGCCGCGATCATCAGATCATCGAGCCGGCCCACCTGATGACCGCCCTGCTGGACCAGCAGGGCGGCTCGATACGCCCGCTGCTGACCAAGGCCGGCGCCAACGTGAACCGTCTGCGTTCGCAGTTGGGCGAGGCGCTCGACCGTTTGCCGCAAGTGCAGGGCACCGGCGGCGATCTGCATATCTCCAACGAACTCAACCGCCTGCTGAATGTCACCGACAAGCTCGCGCAGCAGCGCAAGGACCAGTTCATCTCCAGCGAACTGTTCGTGCTGGCGGGCCTCGAAGACAAGGGCCCGCTGGGCGAGGCCCTGAAGAACGCGGGCGTGGTAAAGGGCGCGGTCGAAAAGGCGATCGAAGAGGTGCGCGGCGGTCAGAGCATCGACGATCCCAATGCCGAGGAGCAGCGCCAGGCACTGGAGAAATTCACCATCGATCTCACCGAGCGCGCCGAACAGGGCAAGCTCGATCCGGTGATCGGGCGCGATGACGAGATCCGCCGCACCATCCAGGTGCTGCAGCGGCGCACCAAGAACAATCCCGTGCTCATCGGCGAGCCGGGCGTGGGCAAGACCGCGATCGTCGAAGGCCTTGCCCAGCGTATCGTCAACGGCGAAGTGCCGGAAGGCTTGAAGGGCAAGCGGGTACTCACGCTGGACATGGGTTCGCTGATCGCCGGCGCGAAGTTTCGCGGCGAATTCGAAGAGCGCCTGAAAGCGGTGTTGAACGATCTCGCCAAGCAGGAGGGCCAGATCATCCTGTTCATCGACGAGTTGCACACCATGGTCGGCGCCGGCAAGGCTGAAGGCGCCATGGACGCCGGCAACATGCTCAAACCCGCGCTCGCGCGCGGCGAACTCCATTGCGTGGGCGCGACCACGCTCGACGAATACCGCAAATATGTGGAGAAGGACGCCGCGCTCGAGCGCCGCTTCCAGAAGGTGCTCGTCGACGAGCCGTCGGTGGAAGACACCATCGCGATCCTGCGCGGGCTAAAGGAGCGCTACGAGGTCCATCACGGCGTCGAGATAACCGATCCCGCGATCGTCGCCGCGGCCACGCTCTCGCACCGCTATATCACCGATCGCCAGTTGCCCGACAAAGCCATCGATCTGGTGGACGAGGCGGCCAGCCGCATCCGCATGGAGATCGATTCCAAGCCCGAGGCCATGGACCGCCTCGAGCGGCGCCTGATCCAACTCAAGATCGAGCACGAGGCCATCAAGAAGGAGAAGGACGAGGCCTCGCGCAAGCGGCGCGAGAATCTGGAAGAAGAGATCGCGCGGCTGGATCGCGAATACTCCGACATGGAAGAAGTCTGGAAGGCCGAGAAGGCAGCGCTGCAGGGCACCACCCACATCAAGGAAGAACTCGAGCGCGCGCGCGTGGAACTGGAGACTGCCCGGCGTGCGAACGATCTCTCGCGCATGTCGGAACTGCAATACGGCCGCATCCCGGAGCTTGAGAAGCAGCTCGCACAGGCCAGCGAGACCGAGACGACCGAGACGCATCTGTTGCGCAACAAGGTGACCGAGGAAGAAGTGGCCGAGGTCGTCTCGCGCTGGACCGGCATCCCCATCTCCAAGATGCTCGAAGGCGAGCGCGAGAAGTTGCTGCGCATGGAAGAGGCTTTGCGCACGCGCGTGGTCGGCCAGGATGAAGCCGTCAAGGCGGTATCCGATGCCATCCGCCGTTCGCGCGCAGGGCTGGCCGACCCCAACCGGCCGAACGGCTCGTTCCTGTTCCTGGGGCCGACCGGCGTGGGCAAGACAGAGTTGACCAAGGCCCTTGCCTGGTTCCTCTTCGACACCGAAGAGGCCATGGTGCGCATCGACATGTCGGAGTTCATGGAGAAGCATTCCGTGGCCCGGCTGATCGGCGCGCCGCCGGGTTACGTCGGCTACGAGGAAGGCGGATATCTCACCGAATCAGTTCGCCGCAAGCCCTATTCGGTGATCCTCATGGACGAGGTCGAAAAAGCGCATCCGGACGTGTTCAATGTGCTGCTGCAGGTGCTCGACGACGGACGCCTGACCGATGGCCAGGGCCGTACCGTGGATTTTCGCAACACCGTGATCGTGATGACGTCGAACCTGGGCTCGGAAGTTATCCAGGAGATGGCAGGCGAAGAGAACTATGCGCGCATGAAAGCGTCGGTGATGGAGATCGTCGGTCATCATTTTCGGCCCGAGTTCATCAATCGCATCGATGAGACGGTGGTCTTCCATCCGCTCGGGCGCGAGCAGATCCGTGCGATCACGACGATCCAGATCGATTATCTGCGTAAGCGCCTGGCCGACCGTGACATGGGGCTGGAGATCAGCACTGCTGCGCTCGACCGGCTGGGCGAGGCGGGCTTCGATCCGGTCTATGGCGCGCGTCCGTTGAAACGGGCGATCCAGCACCAGCTCGAGAACCCGCTCGCACAGGAGATCCTGTCGGGCAGTTTCGGTCCGGGCGACGTCATCCGCATCGAGCTGACCGGCGACGGTTTCACTTTCAGTCGCGACGGTTCGGTCAGACCGAAGGCGGCTGCCCAGGGGTGAACAGCATGAACTTGCGTTGACAGGCCCGAAGGGCATGGCACTGGCCCGCGCGAGCAGCGCGGGCTTTTTTATGGCGCTTGTATACATGAGAAAGCAGGAAAATGGACGAGAAAGACCTAGAGGAATGGCTAGCTAGCTTCCTTCATCATTGGTGGCAGAGTTCTTTGCTTCCTGATGAGGCCGCGCCGTTGCTCCTGAGATATCTCGGGACATGCTCACAGAAAACTCCGATAGCTCGCTTGCCAGACCCGCAATCACTTGTCGAGTCTGCTGAATCTTCTGCTGGTCTATCGGTATTACCTGGGTCCGTGGCCTCTCATTAATAAACTCGAACCTTCTAAGGTGAAAGGTCATAGGGTCCAGCTCTTCGGCCCAATGCAATGCGCCGTGGATAAGGCCATGCCGGTCCTGTTTGGTCTGAGCGATCTTCCCTGCCAGGTCGAGTGCCCTCTCCTTGTGGGGAGCAAGTAGCCCGACACTTGAGAACAGCCTTCTCCATAGCTTTAGTTTCATTTTCAGGGAAACCGGGAATCTAGAGCGCGCTTTATCGTCGTGTATCATTAGGATCATCATTAGCGAAAGATCGAGGGCGGCTTCTAACTCAGCCCAGAGCATGGAAACGAAGCCCACTTCGCGGAAGAGCTTATCGAGCCGCCTTTTCTGAAGAGAGGCTTTTATGACTGGTACGCGAGATAAAAAAGAGGACAAGGACATTCCTTTACCTTTTGACGAAGTGGCGCGGAGGCTTCTGAACACGCCACCCAAGCCGAAGAAGCAGAAGCCTAAGCCCAAGAAATAGAGAGCGAGCCGCCGTACCCTGGGGAATATCACCGCATCCTGCGGCGGGGCGTCAGGGTTCATCCTCGGCGGCTCGCCGTAACCTACCCATACCGGCCTAATGGCCGGTTTTTTGTGAGGCAAATATGAGCAAGAAGCTACGAGAGGCTATATACCAACAATTAGGCAACTGCACCGCCACCCATGCCGCCCGTGTCACGTCTGAGATACAGCGCGCTCTAGGTTTATCAGCCGGTTCTTGAGGTCTGCTATTTCCATTTGTAGGGCCTCGTTCATTGAGGCTAGGCCATTCACAATATCCCACTCAACGGGCTTATTTTCTGGCTGCATGTATCTCTTGGCGTCTTGGAAGCATTCGTCCGCTTTATGAAAGGACATGGCAATCCTCCATGATTTTTGTGCAACGCTAAGTCTAGACCATCCGCAATTAGACGGTGTCTATGTAGGGAAACGCCTACGCGCCCACTCTATGAGGCGACGGACAGCCGCCGCCTCAGGAGTGAGTTTCCTAGGCGTAAAGCGAGGAGGCTTCCCCGTCAGTCCGCCGATAGGTCAGGCGCTTACCTTCGATGCCCTGTAGGGCGCGGAGGGTACGCTCGCCATCGTCCAGCTTGCGGGTGTTGTAGCGGAAATCGAACTCGCAGAGATAGCGTTTCAGATGTTCCTTGGAGACATGCTGATACACGCCAGTTAGACCGCGCTTGAGGATGGAGAAGAAGCCCTCAATGGTGTTGGTGTGGATGGGGCCGCGTACATACTCCCCGATGCCGTGGGTTACTTTGGCGTGGTCCTTGAAGTGATTCCCTAGATGGATATATTGCCCGGCCTCGTCGGTGTAAACGGTCGAATCCTTATGGATCTGCTCCTTGATGATGGGGACTAGGGTTTTCTCGTTCACTGCCGCCACATGGTATGAGCGGGCAGAGCCGTCACGTTCCACTAGGGTCAGGATTTTCTCCTTGTGGGCATAGCCACGGCCTTTCTTCTGGTGGCGGGGCTTCTTGTTCCCCCAGAAGGTTTCGTCCACTTCCACGGTTTTGCCATTGCCGCCCATAGAGCCGGGCAGCGATCCGGTGCGCATGGCCTCGCGGATGCGATGGGTCATAAACCACGCTGTCTTGTAGGTGACGCCTAGGGCGCGGTGTAGCTGGTGGCTGCTAATGCCCTTCTTGGACGAGCAGAGCAGGTAGGCCGCTAGGAGCCATTTGTTCAGAGGAACCTTGGAGCGCTCGAACAGCGTCCCTACGGTCACGGTGAACTGCTGGCGGCAGGCATTGCACTGGTACAGGCCGGGGCGGTGTTTCTTACCCTTGAGGGCCGTCCACTCGTCTGCCACGCCACAATGGGGGCAGGAAGGACCATCGGGCCAGCGTACCGATTCCAGGTACTCGCGGGCCTTGTCGGCATCTTGGAAAATGGGGCTGGTTAAGCCTAGACTTTCGGTAGCCATTGCTTGAACTCCTCAACAGTTCTGGCTTTGGTGAGAGGCCGGGTCCTGTTGGCGCAGGATTCGGCCTTGCTATTTCTCAGTCTAGCTCCTGATTTTGCTTTGTCAAGTAAACTTGCAGTGCAGCATTTATGCGGAGACTACGAATACCCGCGACCGGAACTTTTGCCTAGCTTAGGGGCACCAAAGAGTTACCCGGCGGAATATGTACCTAGGTAGCTGGGTATCCCGCGAAAGAGCGTATATACTTGATTTTGAAGTCTAGGCACTGGGAGTGGGTTATGCATGAGCTGCGCAGAATCGCGCGTCGGCTGTATGCGCGCTCGTTCGGGCGACATTACGTAGTAGTCGTCTGGGACGATGAAGCTAAAGTTTGGTTTGTGGCGGAATCGTCTGTACACGGCCTCTGCACTGAGGCGGAAACCCAGCAGCTTTTACTTGAAAAGCTTGCTGTAATGATCCCGGAATTGTTGGCCGCTAATAAGCAGAATGGTGCTGATGATTCTCAACGCCCCAAGAAGCTGAGTACCACCTTTGAGGGTCCGCTAGCCGCCGCCTGCTAAGCCATGGATGGCTATACGAAGCCGTTGAAGAAGATTCTGCATCAGAATGGATGCAGATTTGATCATCAGGGCAAAGGCGATCATGAGAATTGGTATAGCCCAATTAGTGATCAGATATTTACAGTGGATTCGTCTATTAAGTCCCGCCATACAGCCAACGGCGTACTTAAGCAGGCTGGATTAAAGAAGGCGTTTTAAGAAATAGGCCCCTTAACCGGGGCCTTTTCATTTCCGGCGCTGCTTTCTCAAGTACACAAGCGCCTTTTTTATGCCTGCCTGTCGGCTAGCGCGTCGTGCGCAGGCCGCGATAGACCGTCCACGCCGAATCCACATCCTTGATCAGTCGCATGGCCGCCTCGCGCACCGAGCCCGGAGGGGCTTCATCGGCGGCCTGGGTATCGTCCAGCAAACTCGACAGATGGCTGTTCGCCTGCTTGATGCCGAACTTCGCGAGTGTCGCAGCGAGGCGCTTGGCCTTGATGCTGGTGCGGGGCTCGCCCTTGGCCACCGAGAGCATCGCGGTACTGCGATCGATGGCGCCGGTGATCGCGCGCGCGAGGTCGGCCTGGGCCTGCAGTGCGGCATGATTCGCTCTCACGCGCGGGTCGAGCTTGACGCTCAATGGCTGCTTGTAGTCCTTGCCGTCGATGCTGAGCATCACCGTGTACTGGCCGGGCATGGCGTAAAAGCCCAGGGGGCCCAGCGGGGTGCCGTGCAGTACGGCCGGTTGGGAGTAGGCGGGTTTGAGCGTGTGTGGCGGCGTATGCCGCAGATCCCACACGAAGCGGTGCATGCCGGGCTGCGCGGAGAGCGGCGTTCGCGGTGCTTTCCAGATATCGCGGAAATTCACCACCGGTTCCGCGGGCTGGGGGTCGGTACTCTTGAACCGTCGCACCAGGCGTCCGTCGCTGTCGAAGATGGAAAGCGTGACCGGGCCGGGCGTGTGCGCGCCGATCATATAGTCGATGATCGCGCCGGTCGGTGGGTTGAAGGCATGCGGTATCTCCGGCGGCATCGGCTCGCCGTGGTAGTTGCTGATACGCAGACGGTAGGCTGGAGCGGGTGCGAACAGATGGGCCGGGGCATCCGCCAGCTTCGAGGTCAGCTCGCGCAGCGAGGC
The DNA here is from genome assembly GCA_963739695.1 of uncultured Pseudomonadota bacterium. Lineage (GTDB taxonomy): Bacteria > Pseudomonadota > Gammaproteobacteria > Natronospirales > CAVUBB01 > CAVUBB01. Next base: position 110,637 of record CAVUBB010000006.1, read on the forward strand.
GATGTCGTCGAGCACCCAGAAGCCGCGGCCATGTGTGGCTGCGATCAGGTCGTCGCCATGCACTTGAAGATCGCGCACGGAACTGGTCGGAAGATCCTGTTGCAGCGACTGCCAGCGCGCGTCGTCGTCGAAGGAGACGTAGACGCCGGTCTCGGTGCCGGCGAAGAGCAGACCGGCGCGTTTCGGGTCGGCACGCACCACGTGCACATAGGCGCCGGCCGCGATGCCGCTGTCGATCTCGGTCCAGTGCGCGCCGCCGTCGTCGGTGCGATAGATATACGGTTTAAGGTCGTCGACACGATGCCGGTCGATGGCCACGTAAGCGGTCCCGGCATCGCGCGGCGAGGCTTCGATCCGCGCGATGCGGCTCCATGGTTTGAGGCCCGGCGGGGTCACCTGCTGCCAGTGCTGGCCGCCATCGGCACTGCGCCAGATCTTGCCATCCGTGGTGCCGACCCAGAGCAGCCCGCGCTGGAGCGGCGAGGGCGCGATGGCATAGATCACCGCATAGCCGCAGGCGGCGGCTGTCTTTGCCGTGGGTTTTCCGTGGCAGCGGGTCTTTTCGCTGTAGCCGGTAAGATCCGGACTGATGGCCTGCCAGTGATCGCCCTGGTCGGTGCTGCGAAACACCACGCGGCCGCCCGCATAGAGCACGCTGCCCGAGAAGGGCGAGAGCGCGAGCGCGGTGTTCCAGGGGTAGTAGTGTCCGGCCGCATCCGGTTCAGCGCCGAAATCCATCACCGGCCAGGGTGCGATGTTGGCGACCTGGCCGGTGCGGCGGTTCAGGCGCGAGACATGTCCGCCGTAGCCCGAGCCGTAGACGATGTCTGTATCGTCCGGATCGGGCAGCACGTAGCCGGACTCACCGCCGCCGCTGGTGACCCAGGAGCGGTTGGTGATGACACCTTCGTCCGAGCGTACCGGTATCGCCAGGCTGCCCGAGTCCTGTTGCGTGCCGTAGATGTTGTAGGGGAAAGCATGGTCGGTGGCCAAGCGGTAGATCTGCGAGGTCGGCTGGTTGTACCAGGCCGTCCAGTGTGCGCCGCCGTCGACGCTGATCGCCACGCCCTGATCCACGCCGAGCATCATCCGTTGCGGGTCGGTCGGGTCGAACCAGACGGTATGGAAATCGTCGCCGTCGGGCGAGCCCTTGATCGCGGTGAACGTCTTGCCGCCATCGGTGGATCGGTAGAGGGCGGTGTTGGGCACATAGACCGTATCGGGGTCGTCCGGGGCGGCGTAGATATGGCCGAAATACCAGCCTCGGCCAGCCAGGCGGTCTTCCCCGTCCATCAGCCGCCAGTGTATCCCGCCATCGTCGGACCGGTAGATACCGCCGTGTTCGGCATCGGCGCTGACCACGGCATAAAGCCGCTTGCCATCGGTATGGGCGGCCACCGCGATGCCGATGCGCCCGCTGCCGGTCAGCGGCAGGCCGGTGGTCTTCACGCGGGTCCAGTGCGCGCCGTCGTCGTCCGAGCGAAAGAGCGCGCTGCCACTGCCCTGGACAGGCGCATACTGGGTCCAGGGCGGACGGTGCGCGTTCCAGGTGGTAGCGAACAGGTGTGCCGGATGGTCGGGATCGCGCACCAGGTCGATGGCACCGGTCTCGTCGTTCACGAACAACACCTTGCGCCAGTGCTTGCCGCCATCGGTACTGCGGAAGATGCCGCGCTCGGGATTGGGCCCGTAGCCATGTCCCATCGCCGCTATCGTCACCACCTCGGGATTGTCCGCGTCCACCAGGATGCGGCTTATATGGCGGGTGTCGACGAGGCCGATGTGAGACCAGTGCTCGCCACCGTCGTCGGAGCGCCACATGCCGTCGCCGTAGCTCATGTCCGAGCGGATCGCCGTCTCGCCGGTGCCGAGATAGATCACGTCGGGCTTTGAAGGCGCCACCGCGATAGCGCCGATCGAGGCTACCGGACCGTGCTGGAACAGCGCTTGCCAGGTGAGTCCCGCATCCGTGCTCTTGAACACGCCGCCGCCCACGCTGCCGAAGTAGTAGACGTTGGGCTGGCCGGCGACGCCGGTCACCGCGAGTACACGGCCACCTCGGTAGGGGCCGATGAAGCGCCAGGAGAGCTGATCCATCAGTGCGCCGGGCATGGCGAAGGCGGGCAGAGTGAACAACAGGGCCAGGAATACGGCAAAGCGGTATCGCATCGGGATCTCCAGCAGTACAGTTTGCGGCGGCCGGGCGCGGGCGGAGTTGCAGTGGAGCCGCGCGGCGCCGGATCGGGTGGTCAGAATCTAGCAGAGTTGGGCAAGAGAAGGCGAATCGCTGTTGCGGCGCGCATTGCAGGCGGTACCCGGCATGGGTGATAGTCGACCGGATCGCTTCACGAAACCGGATGCCGCGATGATCGCCGATGCCCGCTACGCTCATACTAACCTGATCGCGCGCGACTGGCGCCGGCTGGCGCGTTTCTATGGCGAGGTATTCGGCTGCACGCCGGTGCCGCCCGAACGCGATTATGCCGGCTCGGAACTGGATGCCGGCACGGGTCTGACGGGCGTCCGGCTGCAAGGCGCGCATCTGCGTCTGCCCGGGTGTGGCGAACGCGGGCCGACGCTGGAGATCTATACGTATTCCAGCCTGGTAGATGGACCGCCGCCCGCGGTCAATCGTCCCGGGTTCGGACATATCGCCTTCGCGGTGGCCGACGTGGCTGCGGCCACGCGCGAGGTGCTCGCTGCCGGCGGCGGGAAGGTGGGCGAGATCGTGACCCTCGCCACCGCCACGGGCGCGCAGGTGACCTGGTGCTATCTCACCGACCCGGAAGGCAATATCATCGAGCTTCAATCCTGGCGCGCGGCGCCTGCCCATGAACCAGACCGGGAGGGGCGATGAGCGACATCGACGAATTCACTATCCGGACCGGCCTGCGTGCCGGCGATCTGGGCGCGCTGGTGGCGCTGCATGGCGTGCTCTATGCGCGTGAGTATGGTTGGGATTGCACCTTCGAAGCCTATGTGGCCGCTCCGCTCGCGGAATTTGCCTGCAGCGGTTCCGCGCGTCAGCAGATCTGGATCGCCGAGCATCAGGGCGAACAGATCGGTTCGGTGGCCGTCACCGAGACCGACGATCCCGAAGTCGCGCAACTGCGCTGGTTTCTGGTCTCGCCCGATGCGCGCGGCAAAGGTCTGGGCAGTCGCCTGCTCTCGGAGGCGGTGAACTTCGCGCGCAAGGCCGGTTATCGCGAAGTCATGCTCTGGACCGTCGCCGGCCTGGAAGCGGCATCGCGTCTCTATCGCGCTGCCGGTTTTCGCAAGGTCGAGCGTCTGCCCGGAGAACGCTGGGGTGCCTCGGTGGTGGAAGAGAAGTTCTCGCTGCCGCTTTGAGTGCTTCGGACCGGCCCGACTGGTGGGTCTACATGCTCGACTGCGACCGGCGCCGGATCTATGTCGGGGTGAGCACGGACGTCGATCGGCGTCTGGCCGAACACCGGCGCGCCGACAGCCGTGGTGCCCGCTTCACGCGCGGCTGCCGTGAACTCGAGCTCATCTATGCCGTCTGCGTGGGCGGACGCGCACTCGCACAACGCGTCGAATATCGGCTGAAGAAGCTGCCCGCCCGGACCAAGCGCCGCCTTGCGCGGGAGCGTATCGGCCTGCACGGGCTGCTGGCGTATCTTGAGCTCGACCCGCCTGCCGATTGCATCTTCCCTGTGTGAATACCTCCGTCAATCTGTGACGCAAGTCCGGGTAAGGCCGGTGGCAAGCCCGTATGCTGCGCCTTTGCGCTCGTTGGGGCTGCGTCGTTCGGAGGCGTTGCCGCGGCGCTCTGGGGGTGGTTCTTGTCAGTGCCGGAAGCGATCGATCCAGGGTCTGTCACGCAACGCGATGCGACCGTCCGTCGGCCTGACGGGCGGCGGGTTTCCCCTATTGTGGAAGACTCGGGAAGTCACTACTCTTATGCCGCGCCGATACAGGTCCGCGAGGCATATTCGGCGCGTCGCCCCGTGCGGCAGTCTGCCTCGTGGATCGGACGCTCAGCGGAGTGTCAAACGATGTCTGACCATCTGACCGACGCGATATCGGCGCCGGCGGAGATTACCTGGGTGGCCCCCGAAAGGGACAGCTGGGATCTCCTTCTACGCGTGGTGATCGTCGCCATGCTCTTCATCGCTCTCATCTGCACGCTCGCCGCAAACGGCAACCGCACGCTGTTGGGACTGGCGTCCACGCATGCGTGGGCGCGCGATCTCGTGCACTGGAGTCTTGCCTGGGCGAGCGTCGGCATCGGCCTCATGGGTCTGCGCACCTGGTTGTGGTTCCGTTACCGTCCATCTGCGCCGGCGAGCGGTGCACAAGCGCCTGTCCTTACCGTCATCATCCCCGCCTATAACGAGGGCGCGATGGTGGCGACCTCGATCGATTCGGTGGCCGCGGCGAGCTATCCGCGCGAGCGCCTCGAGATCTTCGTGGTCGATGACGGCAGTACCGACGATACCTGGACGTACATCGAGGCCGCGGCTGCGCGTTACCCGGGGCTGGTTACCGCGCTTCGTCTGGACCGCAATCAGGGCAAGCGGGCGGCTCTTGCGGCCGGCTTCGCACGCGCACGCGGCGAAGTGGCGGTGACTATCGATTCCGACAGCGTGATCGATCAGGGCACACTGCTCGCGATCGCCGGACCGTTCCGCGATCCGGGGGTTGGTGCTGTCGCGGGCAAGGTCGAAGTCCTCAACCGTACCGAGGGTCTCATCCCGCGGATGCTCCAGGTACGCTATCTGCTTTCCTTCGATTTCCTGCGCGCTTCACAGTCGATGTATCGCACGGTCTACTGCTGCCCGGGTGCGCTTGCGGCATACCGGCTCGATGCCGTGCGTGCGGTGCTGCCGCGCTGGATGGATCAGCGTTTTCTGGGTGCGCAATGCACGTACGGCGAAGACCGTGCACTGACCAATTTCATCCTCGCCGAAGGCTACGACACGCTGTATCAAAGCAGTGCGGTCGTACGTACTCTGGTGCCGCTGACCTACACGCGGCTGAGCAAGATGTTCCTGCGCTGGACGCGCAGTTATATCCGTGAAGATATCCGCCTGGCGAAGATCGTCTGGCGACGTCCCGCCGGCGCCTGTGCGATCACGGTGGCCGATCGGCTGATCACCAACCTGCGCTACCCCATCCACTACGCCTTGCTGGGTTTGATCCTCTGGGCCGGTCTGCTGCGCCCGGCAGTGTTTCTGGAGATGCTGGCCGGGATCGGCGCGATCTCGACGTTGTATACGCTCTATTATCTGCGCAGTGAACGCTCGTGGAATCTCGTCTATGGCATCGTGTACGGGTACTATTCCGCGCTGACGCTGTTCTGGATCTTCCCGTTCGCTGCGCTCACGCTGCGCTCGCGCGCCTGGCTGACACGCTGACGGGCAGCCGGACCCGGTCCTGATCGAAGAAGGGGCCCGCAGCAACGCTGCGGGCCCCTTTTCCTTGGTCCGAGCTTCAGACTTTCTTCTTGGCCGACGATCGCTTCTTCGGGCCGGGCGACGCCGGCTTCCTGGTCGTCTTGTGTGCGGCGGATCTGGGCTTGGCCGTACTTTTTTTCGTGCGTGTCGCGGGCTTCTTTGCCGGCGGCGGAGGCATGCCTAGCGGCAGGTCGAAGTTGATTCCGGACACGCGTGCCCAGTGTTCGCTGATCTTCTCGAAATGTTCCCGTATGGGTGTCAGTTCCTCGCGCAGATGGCGCGCCTCATCCTGTAGTTCGCGCAATTCCTGCTTGAGCTTCTGATACTGTTCCTTCGCCGTCTTGGACCCTGTCTCGGCCCAGCGCTCGGCTGCCTTTGTCATACGCTCGCGTTGGACATGGATCCGGGCGTTGAGCTTCTTCAGGCGGGTGCTGAGGATATGCGATTCCTTCTGCACCCCGTCGAAAGCTTCACGCAGCGCATTGACGAAATGTTCCCGCGCGCGCTGGAACTCGTTCTCCGCACGTCTGAATTCTTCCTTCATCTCACACCTCCCAACTCGATCGGCTGGCTGCGGAACGCAGCGCTTACAGCTTTGCCGGTGGTATCGGTTCCGAACGTGTTACCAGCGCTGTCTGTGCCGGCTTTGCCGCCACTGATTTCGCTCGGCTCGTGGAAGCAGCCGCGGCTTTCGCGCGCGGTGCTGGTCTCTTGCGCACGGGGGTCTTGCCATCGCCGGGCGTGGTGGCGGCTTTTCTCTGGGTTCGCGGCTTCGCGGTCTTTGTTTTTGCCGCTGTCTTCTTGCGCGTGCGCGGGCGTTTCACAGCCGGCGGTGTCGCGGCGGCTTTTGCGGGCTTGCGGCCGAGCTGTTGCTGCAACAGTCCGATCGCCTTGTCGATCCCCAGCGCCTTTTGCAGGTGTTCCCCGGCCAGGCTCAGTTCACGGATGACGGGGCGTATCTCGTTCTCCAGGGCGTGCGCCTGGCGGCGCAGCTCGCGGACCTGAGCACGCGCCTGATCCGCACGTCTGCGCGCCGCCTCGGTGCCCTTTTCAGCCCATGCCTGGGTGGCGCCCACAAGCCGCTTCTCTTCGCGGCGGATGCGCACATTCAATTTCTGCAGTTGGTCGCCGAGCAATTTCGCTTCGCGCGTGGCGAGCTTGTAGGATTCGCGCAATGCGCCGGCCAGGTGTTCGCGCGCCTGGCTGAGTTCCTTCTCGACGTTGTTCCATGGCCTGTTCATGACGCTCACCTCTGCTGATGCACGACTCTGTTGAGCCGAGTATAGCGAGGGCGCCGATTCCCGAATCTCCGCATTTGTACGGAGGTGCGGACAGTTTGCGCGGTCGATCAGGTCTCGCGATCTATCTTTTCGGCATGCAGCGAGGGGACGTCGCCGCGGCGGGAATAGAGGTGCTCGCGGTCAAGCTCGGCCAGTGCGAGGTCGCGTTCGCTCGGCGAGTCGTACCAGCGAAAGGCTTCCCAGTTTGGGCCGAGCAGGTGCGGGAGGGCCAGCGGGTCACCCTTGGGCAAGGTGAGATGGATTCCGAAACGCTTCATGATGCTCTCCCGCTTTTGTGGATATGGCAGCGCGCGCGAATCTTACCGCGTGCTTGCGCAGGGGCTCAAGGCCCGGTCAGGGCTCCCAGGTGAAGTTGATGCGGGTGACCGACATGTCGACCTGGAGTTGTTCAGTGCCGATCTCGACGCTGGGTCCGTGATAGAAGCGGTAGCGCAGTCCGACGTCGGAAAAGAGGTGGGTCTCCGAGTGAGACTGGCTGGGCAGCTCGTGCAGCGCGGGGAAGCGCCAGTCCATGCGCATGAGGCCGAGCGAGCCGTAGACCGAGAGAGCGGGCGCTATGGACTGGCTCAGACTCGCGCTGAATCCCGACACGGATCGTGACGCGGGTCCGATCTTGCTGAAGTCGCGGCATGCGAAAGTACGCTCACATGCGAGCTGCATCCTTGAGGGTGCGGCGCGCACGCTGAAATAACTCGCACTGATGAGCAAGCGTCCGGTTATCTGGTAGCCGCCGTCGAAGTTCCAGCCCACCCAGGCTGCTTGCGGAGAGAGTGCGAAGCGCGCGGGCAGGGCGCCGAGATGGACGCTATGCGAACTCGGCGTCTCGGGCCGGCTGGACAGATACCAGGGGCCGTCCGCAGCCGCGCAGGCGGCGGGCGCGAAGCCGGCAAGTGCGAGAAGGAGAGTAGTGAGTCTTGACCCAGCCATCCTGTCATTCCGTTGATCAGGTGTTGGCAAAGACTATAGCAGAAGCCTCAGCCCGCCGCGCAAGGGCCTCGACCTGGGAACCGCTGTGTTTGGTCTGCAGAGCCCTCAGGGGCGGGCGAAGTAGTCAGCGAGGAAGGTCTCAAAACGTGGTGCGCGCTCTTGCTCCAGCGCCTGTTGTTCCGCGAGCGAGACTTGTGCCAGGCGGCGGAATTCCTCCAGACGGCTCCGGTCGAGGCGGCGCTGGTGGAAATAGGCGGCATGATGGGCCGACATGCGCTGACTGAACTGGAAGAAGCTCTCGCCGCGCTCGCGCATCTCGGCGAGGATACGGGCCGAAGGTGTCGCTTCGGGGTCGCGGATCGCGGCGCACTGGGTCGCGAGCGATTCAGTGTAGGCCTGGCTCATGCCCTGATCGAGATAGGCGCACAGCGGTTCGAGCGCGTCGCATATGCGTTGCGCCCAATCGCGCAGCGCGATCCGGCGGCCGGCGCGCACGAGTTCGAGGCCGGGGCTGCGTCCGCGTACTGCGACCTCGCGCTGGTTGGCATCTATCTCCCGTTGTTCGTCGGGCGTGATCGGCGGACTGTCTTCGAGCAGACAGAAGATGAGGAAGGCTTCGAGGAATCGCAGCTGCGCCGAATTCACGCCGACCGGATCGAACGCGCTCACATCCAGGGCCCGGATCTCGACGTATTGCACACCCCGGTCGCGCAGGGCGCTGGTTGGCTTCTCGCCCCGGCGTGCCACATTCTTCGGGCGCACGAAACTGTAGTACTCGTTCTCGATCTGCAGCAGGTTGGCATTGAGCTGGCGGTATTCGCCGTCGACCTCGACGCCGATCGCCTCGTAGTCCGGTTCCGGTGTCTCGATGGCGTGGCGCAGTCCTGCCACATAGGCATCGAGACTGTTGTAGGAGATATTGAGACCGGCCTGATTCTTGTTCTTGTAGCCGATGTCGCTCATGCGCAGTGAGGTCGCATACGGCGCATAGGCGGTATTGGCGTCGAATTCATCGAACGCGTGCGGGTGGCCCTGCAGGAAGGATTTGCACAGCGCCGGCGAGGCACCGAAAAGATAGGGGACGATCCAGCCGAAGCGCTGGAAATTCCTGATCAGGCGGAAATAGGCTTCCGACTTGAACGCCTGCAGGCTGCGCGAATCGTCGTCCATGGCCTGGAGCAGCGGCCACAGGCTCTCCGACAGCGAGAAGTTGAAATGCACGCCGGAGATGGTCTGCATCGCGCGCCCGTAGCGATAGCCCAGGCCGCGACGGTAGACATGTTTCATCATGCCCACGTTGGAGCTGCCATAATCGGCGATGGGGATACTGTCATCGCTGCCGACGGCGCAGGGCATGCTGGTCACCCACAACAGTTCGTCGCCGAGTTCGCCGTAGACGAAAGTATGGATGTCACCAAGATATTCCATCGCATCTTCGATGCAGTGCAGAGGCGGAGTGATGAACTCCAGCAGGGCCTCGGAATAATCGGTGGTGATGTAGGGATGGGTGAGGGCCGAGCCCAGCGCCCGTGGATGCGAAGTCTGTGCGATGTGACCGTCCGGCGTCACGCGCAGGCTCTCCTTCTCCAGGCCCTTGAGGCCGGCATGGAGCAGGCCCGGCATGCTCTCGGCGGCCAGTTGCCGCAGACGGCGAAGGGAGCTCTCGTACAAAGGCTGACCTCTAGAGTTGGACCGCATCAAGCAGCGGCATCGCCGCGCAGATCCAGTGTGGCCTGCAGGCTCCCCGGATCGCCGGGCAGGGGTTCGAAGCGAAAGCCCAGTTTGCGGCAGAGCCGGAGCATGACGTCGTTCTCGCGCAGGATATCGCCGACCACCTCCTGCAATCCACGCTCGCGCGCATAGGCGATCATCCGTTCCAGCAGCAGGCGCCCAAGCCCCTGGCCGGTCAGTGCGCGCGCCACGATGATCGAGAATTCTCCGCGCTGGTTGTCGGGATCTGCGATCAGTCTGACCACCGCGTGGATGTCGGCATGGCCAGCGGGTGCCGGGTCGGTGAGCACCAGCGCCATCTCCCGGTCGTAGTCGATCTGGGAGAAACGCGCCGCCATGACGTGAGGCAGAGTAGTCATGGGCACGGCGAAGCGCAAGCGGATCTCTTCCGGCGAGAGCCGGGAGAAAGTTCCCTGGATCGCGGGCTCGTCTTCGGGACGGATCGGGCGCAGGCGCAGTGCGCGGCCGTCGCGCGTGGTCACCTCGGCTTCCAGATGCTGCGGGTAGGGGCGGATGGCCATGCGTGCGCCGGGCTCGACACCGGCGGCAACCGCTGCGATGCGCACCCGCGCATCCAGTGCCATCACGCCTTCGGCATCCGCCAGCAACGGGTTGATATCGAGTTCCTGCACTTGGGGCAGGTCGCCCGCGATCTGAGCCACGCGCATCAGGTTGAGCCCGATCGCGTCCATGTCCGCGGCCGCTACGTCGCGATAGCCCGCAAGCTGGCGGGCCACGCGCGTGCGCGAGACCAGATCACGCGCCAGTTCCATGTTCAAAGGCGGCAACGCCAGGGCTCGGTCCTTGATGACCTCCACCGCCGTGCCGCCGTGGCCGAAGAGGATGACCGGGCCGAACGCCGCGTCGGTGGCCAGGCCCGCGATCAGCTCCACCGCGTGCGGGCGCTTGATCATCTGACTGACCTCGAAGCCGCTGATCCGGGCGTCGGGAGCGTTGGCCCGCACCCGTTCCGCGATCGCGGCCGCGGCCGTGCGCACCGCTTCCTCGCTGCCCAGATCGAGGACCACGCCGCCCACATCCGACTTGTGCGATATCTCCGGCGAGATCACCTTGAGCACGACGGGAAAACCCATCTTCGTCGCCGCGGCCGCTGCTTTGTCGGCATCGGTTGCGACCACACTGGCGGGCATGGGGATGCTGTAGGCGCCGAGCAGCGTGCGCACTTCGTCGCGGTCGAGCCATTCGCGTCGGTCTGCGAGAGCCTTGGCGATGACGGCACGGGCGGCGTCGATATCCGGCCTTATCTCGGCCGGCAGCGCGGGCGGCGTCTCGATCAGCGCCGCCTGGGCGCGCCGGTAGCGCACGGTGTACATGAACGCGCGCACGGCCTGCTCAGGTGTGCCGAAATCGGGCAGGCCCGCAGCCGCGAGGCGGGCCCGCGCCGGTTTCACCGTGGCTTCGCCCAGCCAGGATGCGAGCAGGGGCTTGGGTTTGGAATGGGCTGCATAGGTATCGAGTACGGCCCGGGCGGCATCGTCGCTGGAGGCGATTGCCGTGGGGCAGTTGATGGCCAGGATGGCGTCTACGCCCGGGTCTTCGAGCAGGGGCGCGAGCGCGCCCGCATAACGCTCCCCCGGCGCGTCGCCGATGATGTCCACCGGGTTGCCGTGCGACCAGGTGCTGGGCAGCACCGCATCCAGGCGTGCATAGGTTTCCGGCGCCAGTTCGGCGAGGTGTCCACCTTCTGCGATCAGCGCGTCGGTTGCGAGCACGCCCATGCCGCCGCCATTGGTGAGGATCGCCAGACGGTCGCCCCGGGGACGCATGCCCGACGCCAGCACTTCCGCGGCCTCGAACAGTTGTTCCAGGGATTCCACGCGCAACATGCCCGCCCGCCGGAACGCCGCTTCATACACCGAATCGGCTCCGGCCAGCGCACCGGTATGCGAAGCGGCTGCCTGCGCACTCTCGCTGAAGCGGCCCGCTTTCACCACGATCACCGGCTTGCTGCGTGCGGCGGCGCGCGCCGCCGACATGAACTTGCGCGCGTGGGTCACGCCTTCCATGTAGAGCAGGATCGCGCCGGTGGCCGGATCGTCGGCGAGATAGTCGAGCAGGTCGCCAAAATCCGCATCCGCCATGTCGCCGAGCGAGACCAGATGCGAGAAGCCGATGCCGCGGGCGTGGGCCCAGTCGAGCACCGCCGTGTTCACCGCGCCCGACTGGGCGATGAACGCGAGCCTGCCCGGGTGCGGGAACAGTTGCGCGAAACTGGCATTGAGTTTGCTGCCGGGCGAGATCACGCCCACGCAGTTGGGCCCGATCACGCGCAGCATGTGCGGACGTGCCGCGGCCAGCATGGCTTGCTCCAGCGCCTTGCCCGCGGCATGGCCCCCTTCGCCGAAGCCGGCGGTGATGACCACCGCCGCGCGGGTGCCGCGTCGGCCGAGCGCGTCGATCAGCCCGGGCACCGTTGCCGGGGGCGTGCACAGGACAGCGAGATCGGGCGCATCCGGCAGCGAGGCCACGTCGCGGTAACAGCGGATGCCGCCGAGATCGTCGTATTTCGGATTGACCGCATGGAGCGGGCCGGAAAAGCCGGCCGCGATCATGTTTTCGAGCACCACCGTGCCGACTGCGCCGGGACGGCGGCTGGCGCCGAGGACGGCCACCGAGCGTGGATGGAAGACGGCATCAAGGTTCCGGATCGACATGCGGGCCCTTCTCCTTCAGGCGCAGCGCGACCGCATGGAGTCGCAGTTTCGGGTGGGGCGAGCCTATCACGAGAGCGTCGCCGAAGGTGGGGTCATGCTCGTGCGGTGATAGCGGCGCGGCGGTCGCCGCCGGCATCAGTTCAGTCGATGCCGGAACAGCCAACCGGCCGCGCTCAGCGACACCATCGCGATCAGCGCCATCGGCCAGAACTGATCGAGCAGCACCGGCAGCGATGCGCCTTCGAGGAATACCGCGCGGATGATGACCAGGAAATACCGCAGCGGATCGGCGTAGGTGATGTATTGCACCGCCATCGGCATGTTGCTGATCGGTGTCGCGAAGCCGGAGAGGATCACCGCGGGCACCATGAACAGGAAGGTGCCGAGCAGAGCCTGTTGGAGCGTGACCGACAGCGCCGAGATCATCAGGCCCATGCCGATGGCCGAGAGCAGGAACAAGAGCAGGCCCGCATACAGCGTGAACAGGCTTCCCAGCAGCGGGATGTTGAACCAGAGCACCGCCACCAGGGTGATCATGCTCGCTTCGAACACGCCGATCGCAAGGCCGGGCAGCGATTTGCCGAGGATGATCTCGGGCGGTGTGATGGGCGTGACCAGCAGCTGATCGAAGGTGCCCTGTTCGCGTTCGCGTGCCACCGACAGCGAGACCACGGTCATGGTCACCACCAGGGTGATCATGCCCACGATGCCGGGCAGGAAGAACCAGCGGCTTTCCAGGTTCGGGTTGAACCAGGCGCGCATCTGCAACCGTGCCGCCGAAGCGGGCAGGCCGTGCGTCTGCGACCAGTCGCGGTTGAAGCCGTCGACGATCTCGCGGCTGTAATTGAGTGCCAGCATCGCGGTATTGGAGTTGCGGGCGTCAAGGATCGCCTGCACGTGTGCGCTGCCGCCACGCTGCAGCGTGCGCTCGAAGTCGGGTGCGATACGCAGCACCAGCAGGGCCTGGCCGTCGTCGATCATCGCGCGGGCCTGCCGTTCGCTGTCCACGTTCCCGATCAGCGTGAAGTTGCGCGAAGCGTCGAACTTGGCGACCAGGGCATGTGCGGCCGCACCATGATCCTGGTCATACACCGCGAACGGCGCGCGGTTAAGGTCGAACGTCGCCGCGTAACCGAAGATCAGCACCTGGATCAGCGGCGGCGCGATCACCACGAAGCGGCTCTGCTTCTCCTTGAACAGGGCCAGAAATTCCTTCCAGGCAAGAGCCAGGATACGGGTCCACATACCGCTCACTCCAGCCGTTTGTGCGAGCGCAGCCGGCTGACGCCGAGGAAGAAAGTGGCCATGACCACCAGCGCCAGCGCGTTGGGCACGATCACGCTCCACACATCGCCGGCCAGAAATACGGTCTGCAGGATGCTGACGAAATAGCGCGCCGCCACGATGTGCGTGATGGCGCGCACGACCAGCGGCATGCTGCCGATGTCGAAGATGAAACCCGAGAGCAGGAACGCCGGCAGGAAGGTGGCGATCAAGGCGACCAACGCCGCCACGAACTGGCTGCGCGCCACCACCGATATGAGCAGCCCCATGCCCAGCGCGGCGAACAGGAACAACGAAGAGCTCGCGAACAGCACCAGCATGGAGCCGCGCAGCGGCACCTGGAAAAGCCCCAGTGCCATGATCACCGAGAGCACCATGCCGCCGGTGCCGAGCACGAAGTAGGGCAGCAGCTTGCCGAGCAGGATCTCGGGCATGGAGACCGGTGTGATCATCAGCGCTTCCATCGTGCCGCGCTCCCACTCGCGCGCCATCACCAGTGCGGTGAGCAGAGCGCCGATCAGGGTCATGATCACGGCGATAAGGCCGGGCACCAGATAATCCTTGCTGCGCAATTCCGGGTTGAACCACATGCGGTGTTCGAGTTGCACCGGGATGGTGGCCGGCAACTGTGCGCGCCGCGCCTGCGCCAGACGCCAGGTGCCCCAGGTCCCGGTCACGTAGCCCTTGATCAGGTTGGCGTTATTGGCGTTCACGCCGTTCACCAGTACCTGTACGTCGCCACCGCCGGCGGCGGTCTCGCGTCCGAAATCGCCGGCGAGATGCACGATACCATCCACGCGTCCGCTCATCATCGCGGCCTGCGCAGCGGCCATGTCGGCGATCTCATGGACTTCGAAGTAGGGCGAATGGCGGAACGCGCCGGTGAGGCTGGCGGTGGCCGGGCCCGGTTGATCGGCCACCACCGCCAGCGGCACATGCTTGGCGTCGAGCGAGACGCCGTAGCCGAACAGCAACAGCAGTGCCACCGGCATCACGAAGGCGATCGCGATGCTGCTCGGATCGCGCAGGATCTGCAGGAATTCCTTGCGGATCAGTCCGCGCAGACGCATCAACTTGCCGCCGCGCTGCCGGGGTGCGTTCATGCCGCCTCCGTCGATGGCGCCGACTGGATGAGTTCGATAAACGCGTCTTCCATGGTCGGATTCTCGCCGCTGGCAAGGCCTTTGATCTCGCCGGGCGTGCCCATGGCCAGCATGCGTCCCGCCGCCATGATCGCGAGGCTGTCGCAATACTCGGCTTCTTCCATGAAGTGCGTGGTGACCAGGATCGCGACGCCCTGGTCGGCGAGCGCCGTGATCCGCGTCCAGAACTCGCGCCGTGCCAGCGGATCCACGCCGGAGGTGGGTTCGTCGAGGAAGAGGATCTCCGGTTCGTGCATGAGTGCGGCGGCCAGCGCCAGCCGCTGCTTGTAGCCGAGCGGCAGCTCGATGCTGTCCATGTCCGCCACCTCGGTCAGTTCGAACTGTTCCAGCGCCCAGCCGATGCGCTGGTCGCGGCGCTGCCGGTCGAGGCCATAGACGCTGGCGAAGAACTTGAGGTTCTGCGCGACGCTGAGGTTGCCGTAGAGCGAGAATTTCTGCGACATGTAGCCGATGCGCGCGCGCGCCTTGGCCGCGGCATGGCGCAGGTCCACGCCGGCAACGCTCAACTGGCCCGCGCTCGGCGGCAACAGGCCGCAAAGCATCCGGAAGGTCGTGGTCTTGCCCGCGCCGTTGGCGCCGAGCAGGCCGAAGATCTCGCCTCTGTGCACGTCGAAACTGAGGCCGCGCACGGCATAGAAATCGCCGAAGCGACGGTCGAGCCCGGAGACCGAGATCACCACGTCATGCCGCTCGGCTTCCGGCCTCTGTGCTCCCTCCTCAAGGCTTGGCGCCTGGACCTGTCTGCCGGCGAGGCGGGCGATGAAGCTGTCTTCGAAACGCGGCGGCACCGCTTCGACGGTGACGCCCTCCGGCAGCGGCGGCTGCGGTTCCTGCCAGCCGCCTTGGGCGGTGACCACGCGCACGCTGTCGCCCAGGATCAGCGCATCGGTGATGAACGGTTGCGCGCGCAGGCGGCGCTGGAGCTCGCGCCGGTTGCCGTCGGCCGCGCTGACGCTGAAGGTCCGGCCCGCGAGCGGCGCACTGAGTTCGGCCGGCGTGCCGGTGCCGAGCACCCGGCCTTCATGCAGCAGCACCACGTGGTCGCAGCGTTCGGCTTCGTCCAGATACGCGGTGCTCAACAACACACTCATGGATTCGTCGCGGACCAGCCGGTAGACGATCTCCCACAGCTCGCGGCGCGAGACCGGGTCGACGCCGACGGTCGGCTCGTCGAGGAGCAGCAGCCGAGGCGGGTTGATCAGCGTGCAGGCGAGACCGAGCTTTTGCTTCATGCCGCCGGAAAGACGGCCGGCGAGGCGTTTCATGAACGGCGCCAGTCCGGTCATCTCCATCAATTCGGTGTAGCGCGGCTGGCGCAATTCGGGGAGCACGCCCTGCAAGTCGGAGTAGAGATCGAGGTTCTCGCGTACGCTGAGATCCTCGTAGAGTCCGAACCGTTGCGGCATGTAACCGAGCGCGGCCTGCACCTTGAGCGGTTCAGCGCTGGCATCGATGCCGAGTACTTCCAGATGTCCCGCGTCGGGCATGAGCAGTCCGGCGGTGAGGCGCATCAGGGTCGTCTTGCCGGCACCGTCAGGGCCGATCAGGCCGGTGATCGAACCGGGAGGCACATCCAGGCTCACATCGGCCAGCGCGTCCACCTGGCGTCCGTGCGCGACGAAGCGCTTGCTCACGCCGGTGACGCGCAGCACGGCGTTGGCGACCGCCTCGCTCACTGGCTGCAGCCGTGATTGGCCGGGATCGGCTCGCTGGTGTCGATGCTGACGGTGGCCGGCATGCCCAGGCGCAGCTGGCCCGCCGGATCGCAGACGAATACGCGCGCCTGATAGACCAGGCTGCTGCGCACGTCGGTTGTCTCCACAGTCTTCGGCGTGAACTCCGCAGTGGGCGAGATCGAGCCGACCCAGGCGGTGTAGGCCTTGCCGGGGAAGCTGTCGGTGGTGATTGTCGCTGCCATGCCGGGGCGCACTTTGCCGAGTTCGGTCTCGGGGACATACACGCGCACCCAGAGCGGATCGGTGAGCGCGAGCGTGAACGCCGGGCGCTGCGGCGAGGCCATGTCGCCCGGTTCGAGGATGCGTGCCTCTACGGTGCCGTCGGCGGGCGCCTTGAGCTCGGCGTCAGCCAGATTTTCCTGCGCCAGCGCGAGTGCGGCGCGACTGGCGCGCAGGCCCGCTTCCGCACCGGCCACATCCTCGCTACGGGGGCCGGCGAGCGCCAGGGCCAGGGTCTGTTTCGCCGCCTGCAACTGCGCTTCGGCGCCGTCCGCCGCAGCCTGAGCGGCATCCAGCCGGGCCTGGCTGGCGACATGGCGCGCATTCAGGTTCCTGGTGCGTGTCAGTTCGAGCTGCGCTTCTTTCTCGTGTGCGGCGGCGGCCGTGACCTGGGCGCGCGCCCGCTTGATATCTTCGGGGCGCGTACCGGCATGCATCGCTGCGACCTGCTGCGCCTGGGCGTCGGTCTGCCCCTGTAGCTGATCGACGGCGTGCTGCAGGCGTGACTTGTCGAGGCCGGCGAGTGTCTGGCCCCGGGTCACGCGGTCGCCTTCGTCGACGCTGACCGAGTCGACGCGGCCGCTGACTTCGAACGCGAGCTGCACTTCGCGGATGTCCACGTTGCCATAGAGCGTGAGCGTCTGTGCCCGTGCGGCGTCGGTGCGATGGCGCCAATAGGCGGTGCCCAGGATTCCGCAGACCACGATCGTCGCGACGGCGATGATAGCGATCCGTTTGCGCTGTTTCATTTCTGATCTCCGACAGCGGCGCCCGCCAGGAACAGGCGTTGAGTATGAGTGATTAGACGCTCCAGGCCATCCGCGGAATCCCCGATGCCGAACAGTTCGCGCGTGAGCGGAAGGGCGAGGAACGGGAACACGCAGAGGCTGACCATGGAAAGCGTGGTGTAGGTCGGATCCAGTGCCGGGTCCATGCGCCCGAGCCGCTGTTCCGACTCGATCAGACGCGCGAGCAGGCCCTGGCCGCGGCGGGCGAAGCGATCGATGAAGCGTTTCCTGAATGCACCGTCTTCGGCGATCACTTCGCGCAGGATCAGCGGGGGCAGCCATGGCGTGCGCGCGAGCATGCTCATGTACTTGCGGATGAAGTTGGGCATCGCCGGCATCTCGCCGCTACCCTCGGCCACCACGGCGGCGAGAGCGGCAAAGATCGGCTCGAAGGTGTCTTCGAGCATCGCCGTGTAGAGCGATTCCTTGTCGCCGAAATAGTAATGGATCATCGCCGAGGTCACGCCCGCGTCGGCGGCGATGCTGCGCAGGGCGACCGCGCGCGGTTCGCTCACCGCGAAGCGCTGGCGCGCGGCATCAAGGATGCGGCTGCGCACGTCGGCGCCCTTGTCGGCGCTCGGGCGCCCCGGCCCTTTGCGGCGCGAGGTCTTTGGTGTTCTGGTTACCATGTCAAAAATATTAACTAAATAGTTAATTAAATGTCAAGCCAACGCCCGCGACCGTTGACACGAGGCGGCGAACAGTTCAGTTTGCGGCTGGTCCGCGCCCGCGGAGCAACCCAGGAGAGGATTTTCCGATGCGTGCCCTGGCATCCCTGATACTTGTCTGCAGCTTGTTCGCATTACCCGCGCTCGCGTCGAGCCAGCCGGCGTCGGCCGGCCCCCGCGTGCTGCCGCGGCCCGACCATGTGGTGGTCGTGATCGAGGAAAACCGCGCCTATTCGCGCATCATCGGCCGGCCCGATGCGCCCTACATCAACGCGCTTGCGGCCCGAGGTGCGCTGATGACGCATTCCTACGCGGTCTCGCACCCGAGCCTGCCCAATTATCTGGCACTGTTGTCGGGCGATACCCAGGGCGTGGTGGACGACGCTTGCGCCTACGAGTTCTCCGGCCCCACGTTGGCGAGCGAGTTGCGCGCGGCGGGTCTGAGTTTCGCGACTTACTCGGAAGGCCTGCCGGTGCGTGGTTTCGACGGCTGTGGGCAGCGGGCGTATCGGCGCAAGCACAATCCCGCCGTGTACTGGCAGGCAGCCGATTCCAAATCGCTGGCGGAGAATCTTCCGTTCACTGCCTTTCCGGATGATTACAGCAAACTGCCCGCAGTCGCCTTCGTGATCCCGGACCTTGACCACGACATGCATGACGGCGGAGTGGCCGACGGGGATGCCTGGTTACACGAGCATCTGGATGATTACGCACGCTGGGCCGTCAGGCATGACAGCTTGCTGATCGTGACGTGGGATGAAGACGATCACACCGAAGGCAACCGCATCGCCACCGTTATCGTCGGTGGGCCGGTCAGGCCCGGGCGCTACGACGAGCCGCTCACGCACTATGGTCTGCTGCGCACGCTACAGGCGATGTATGGCCTGGGGCCCATCGCGCACAGTGCCGATGCCGCACCCCTGCGATCGATCTGGAAGCGTTGACACCGATGTCCGAAGAAGACGACGAGCGCAGGTGGCGCGAGCGACTGACGCCGGAGCAGTACCGGGTGGCGCGGCAGCGTGGCACCGAGGCACCGTTCAGCGGGCGCTTGTGGAATGTCGACGCAGCCGGGATCTATCGCTGCGTGTGCTGCGGCACTGAGCTGTTTCGCTCCGAGCACAAGTTCGATGCCGGCTGCGGCTGGCCGAGCTTCTTCGATGCGCTGGATCGTTCGCGGATACGCTTCAGCGAAGATCTCAGCCACGGGATGCGGCGGGTGGAGATATCGTGCGCGAACTGCGACGCGCATCTCGGCCACATCTTTCCCGACGGCCCTCAGCCCACGGGCGAGCGCTATTGCGTGAACTCGGCGTCGCTCGATTTCAAACCCCGGACATAGAGCCGGGCCGGCCGTCGGGGGGGTGACGGGCCGGCCCGGAAGTGGTGCAGGAGGGAGTCTCCTGCAGTTCTGAGTCAATGGGAGATGTGCCCTCGTGCCATCTGGAAAAGCAGCATCTGCTGGGTGGCTTCGCGCGTCTTCCGTGCTTCGGCGAGCGTCCTGCAGTAGGTGACTGGAATCAGCGTCGCGTCGGGTTTGATCAGTGCGCAGTCGACCCGCTTGTCCTGTCTGATGTTTACCTGACCTTCGTCGAGCACAAGCTTGGTTACGCCCGGGCTGAGCACGATGTCGGTCTGGAATTTCGCCCTCGGAGCCGTAGTGCAGGCGGCAGTGAGGAGGGCCACACCCGCTACCGCAAGTATCGTCATCGCTTTCATGGTCTCGACCTCGGACCATCGCCGCATCGCGGCCTTACCTCAAGCTTGGCACCTGTTTGCAGAAGAGCAAGGTTCAGCGCGGGCAAAATTTGCTAATTTCCTGGCCAAACAGGGAATAAAAGGCCAAAAAATCCCATTGGCCTGGACTTATTCCAAGGGGGTGGCGGCCATGAAGCGCAGGATCTGGTCGGCGATCTCTTCGCCTTTCTCTTCCTGCAGGAAGTGACCGGCCCCTTCGATCACCACAGGGCCGAAATCATGCGCCGTGGGCAAGGTATCCAGAAATATCCGGTCCCAGCCCGCAGTCACCGGGTCGCCGTCGGAAAACATCACCAGCGCGGGGCGGGGCCACTGCTTGAGCGTCTCGCGGGCCCTGCGCATCTCCGCCGCGCCCGGATCGTCGGGCTTGCCGGGAATGAGCGCGGGCCACACGGCTGCGCCGGCCTTGTAGCGGGCATCCGGGAAGGGCGCATCGTAGCCGGCCAGCGCGTCGGCACCGATCCGCTCCGGATGACTCAGGCCGCGCGCGATGATCCGGCTCACGGTCAGATCGGGGTGGCTGGCCGCGAAGGCCTGCCATTGCAGGAAGGCATCGGTAAGCGGTTGGTCGCCGCTGGGCAGGGCGGTGTTCATGATCACCAGCCGGTCGAAGGCGTCGGGGATCTCGGCGGCGAGGGTCAGCCCGAGCAGGCCGCCCCAGTCCTGGCACACCAGCGTGATGGCTTCGAGTTCCAGATCCTCCACGATGCGCGCCAGCGTGTGATAGTGCATGGCGAACGAGTAGGCACCGGGGTCGGTGAACTTGTCGGAGCGTCCGAAGCCGATGAAATCGGGCGCGACCACCCGATAATCCCGAGCCAGCACCGGGATCATCTTGCGGTACAGATAACTCCAGGTGGGTTCGCCGTGCAGGCAGAGGATGGTCTCCTCGGTGTCCGGCCCTTCATCCAGGTAGTGCACGCGCAAACCGCCGAACGAGAGGTAGTGCGGCTCGAAATCGTAGTCGGGAAGCTGGTCGAAACATGCGTCCGGCGTGCGCAAAGTCTGCATCGGTTGTCGCTCCCCTGGCGGCTCTGGATCACGAGGCCGCGACAGTACGGCTCGTGTAGATCGGCATTATATCGCCGGCGTGCGGCTATTCGGCGTGGACGCTGGCCGCCTCGGGCGTATCGTAGCGCGGCCGCTTGAGCAGGAACACCAGCGGCACGGCCAGGAAGCTCATCGCCATCATCAGTTTGAAGTCGTTATTGAAGCCGATCATGGCTGCCTGTTGCGTGACCAGCCCGTTGAGTCGTTCCAGTATCCCGGTCGAGCCCGCATGCAGCTGTCCGGCCAGCGGGGTCAGATCGAGGCGCTGGCTGAACGGGGTGAGGGTATCGGCCAAGGTGGAATGATTGATCTGCGTATTGCGATCGAGCAGGGTGAAGCTGATCGAGATGCCCACGCTGCCGCCGATGTTGCGGATCAGGTTATACACGCCGGTACCTTCCGTCCGTTGCACCGAAGGCAGGGTGGAAAACGCCATCGTGGTGAGCGGCACGATCACCTGGCCCATGCCGATGCCCTGCACGAAGCCGGTCCAGATCACGATCCAGTTGTCGAGACCGGTGGTGAATCCGCTCATCACGTACATCGCGAACGCCATGATCGAAAGTCCGACCACGATGTTCAGGCGCGGATCGATCTTCTGCGAAAGCCGGCCGACCACGATCATCGAGAGCATGGTGCCGATGCCGCGCGGCATCAGCAGCATCCCGGTGAGCAGCACCGGGTAGCCGAGCAGGTTCTGCAACAGCGGCGGGATCAGCGACATGGTCGAGAACAGGCTCAGGAACACCACCAGGCCGACGACGTTGCTGAGCACGAAATTACGGTCGCGGAACAGCGTGATGTCGATGAACGGATGCCGGGTCGCGCGCGAGTGGATGAGGAAGAACCAGAAGCCGCTGATCGCGAGCGCGGTCTCGAGCATGATCTCCGGGGAGCTGAACCAGTCCAGCCGTTCGCCGCGATCGAGCAGCATCTGCAGTGCGCCTATGGCCAGACTCATGTACACGAAGCCCAGCGAATCGAAAGTGCGCTTGCGGTTGATCTCGGTCTCGGGCACGTAGCTCGCGGTCATCAGGAACGAGATCAGGCCGATCGGGATGTTGATGAAGAACACCCAGCGCCAGGAATAGTATTCGGTGAGATAGCCGCCCAGGGTCGGGCCCAGGATGGGCCCGAGCATGATGCCCACCCCGAACAGGGCCATCGCCGCACCGTGCTTCTCGCGCGGGAACGTATCGAGCAGCACGGCTTGCGAGATCGGCACGAGAGCCGCGCCGAACAGACCCTGCAGGATCCGGAAGAACACCATCTCGCTCAGCGTCTGGGTAACCCCGCACAGGAACGAGGCGGTGGTGAAGCCGACGATGGCGATCATGAAGATGCGCTTGCGTCCGAAACGGCCGGCGAGCCAGCCCGTGGGCGGCGTCATGATCGCGGCGCCCACGATGTAGGAAGTCAGCACCCAGGCGATCTGATCCTGTGTCGCCGACAGGCTGCCCTGCATCTTCGGTAGTGCCACCATGGCGATGGTGGTGTCGAGCACCTGCATCAGTGTCGCGGCCATGACCGCTACGGTGATCATGGCCGGATGCAGGCCGTCAGGCTGTGCACGCAGATTCATCTACGAAAGCTCCGGATTCAGCGGCTGGCGACCACGCTGTTCGTGTCAGCTTTCGCTTTCGTGTCCACCCTGACTTCCGCGCTCAGGCCCGCACGCAGCGCGGGGCCGGCGGCTGGATCGTCTATCGACACGCGCACGGCGAGCCGCTGCACGACCTTGACCCAGTTGCCGGTCGCGTTCTGCGGCGGCAACACGGAAAAGACGGCTCCGGTGGCGGGGCTGATGCTCTCGATGTGGCCCTTCCAGATATGCTCGGGATAGGTGTCGATCTCGATCCTTGCCGGCTGACCGACCTTGATCTTGGTGAGCTGGGTCTCTTTGAGGTTGGCATCGACCCAGAAGTGATCCGTCTCCACCAGCGCGAAGCCCGGATGGCCGGCACCGATCATGTCGCCGGGGTTGAGCTGCACCTGGGTCACCACGCCTGAAGCGGGGGCGCGCACCACGGTGTGTTCGAGATCGAGCCTGGCCTTGTCGAGCGCAGCCTGAGCTTGCATGTAGGCCGCCTGTTTCTCCAGCGGCAGATCGGGGTTGCCGCCGAGCTGGGCGAGGATCTGCTGGATCTGCTCGCGCGTGGCCTGTGCCTTTTGCGTGGCCATCTCGAGTTGATGATGCAGTTCGTCGTAGCGCGCTGAGGAGACCACGTCCCGCTTCACCAGGTCGTGCTTGCGGCGATTCTCGCGCGTGAGGTAAGCGACACTCTCTTCATCGGCCCTGAGCTCGGCCTGGGCGGCGCGGTAATTCGCGCGCAGGGAAGCGACCTGATTGCTCACCGCGTCGAGTTTGGCCTGTGCCGCGGCTACGGCGATGCGATAGGGTGCGGCATCGATTCGCATCAGCACGTCGCCTTTGCTCACAGCCTGGTTCTCGTGCACCGGGATCGCGGCCACGCGGCCGGAGACCTCCGGGCTGATCATCACCGAATCGGCGTGCAGGTAGGCATTGTCGGTGCTCACGTAGCGATTGGTGTAGATCCAATACGCTCCGCCCGCGATCAGCAGCACCAGAGGAAGGGAGACCATCAGAGCGACCCGCTTGATGCCGGGGGCGCCACGCTTCGAAGTATCGTTCATGGGGGCTTTGACTTCCCGCGTCTGAAATGTAAAATGGACTGGACGGTCTAGTCTACTTTCAGGAAGAATCCATGTCAACGCGCAGCTCACTCCGTAAAGCGGTCCAGGCCGCTCTCATCTTCGGTTCGCTGGCCGCGCTGCCCGCAGGCGCCGAGACCCTCGGCGAGGCCCTGGCCAGTGCCTACCAGAACAACGCCGTGCTCCGCGGCCAGGAAGCGCAACTCGGCGCTTCGCAGGAACTGGTGACCCAGGCCAAGAGCGGCTGGCTGCCCAAAGTCAGCGCGTTCGGAAGCGTGGGGCGCACGCGCCTGGAGGGCACCTCGTCGGTGTTCCCGTTCCAGGACACCACCCTCGATCAGAGCGCCATCGGCATCCAGATCCAGCAACCCATCTATGAAGGCGGGCGCACCACCGCCGGCATCAGCCAGGCGCACAACGTCGTCTCCGCGCAGGATGCGAAGCTGCGCGCCATGGAAGAGCAGGTGTTCCTGCAGACCGTCACTGCCTACATGGACGTGTTGCGCGACCAGGCCATCCTCGATCTCGAGCGCAACAACGAGAAAGTGCTCGGCCGCCAGTACGACGCGGTGAAGGCGAGCCTGGAAAACGGCGAGGCCACCAAGACCGATCTCGCCCAGGCGCAGGCGCGCCTTTCCGGCGCCCAGGCCGCACGCATCCATGCCGAGGGCACGCTGGCCGAATCCCGCGCCACCTACCAGCGCGTGATCGGCGCCGAGCCCAGCGGCGAACTGACCAGCCCGCCGGTGCCTGGCGATCTGCCGGCCACGCTGCAACAGACGCTAGGTCTCGCCCAGCAGAACTATCCCGTGCTGGCCGCGCGTTATGCGCAGAACGCCGCGCAGGACCAGGTCGACAGCGTGAGCGGTCAGCGCCTGCCCACGGTCGAACTGGAAGGCCAGATCCAGCACGCCAACGAACCGGACTTCGTGTTCGCCAAGCAAGATACCCGGGCCATCATGCTCAGCATCAAGGTGCCCATCTATACCGGTGGTGCGCTCAGTGCGCAGACGCGCCAGGCTCGGCGCGAAGCCGATGCCAGCCGCGAGCAGACCGTGGATCAGGAACGCGCAGCCCGCGAACAGGCGATCCGCGCCTGGCAGGGTTACCAGACTGCGGGCGCGCAGATCGACGCCATCCAGGCGCAGATCGCGGCGGCCCAGAGCGCCTATGAAGGCGTGCAGGCACAGCAGGAAGTAGGTGAGCGCACCGTCCTCGATGTCCTCGATGCCGAGCAGGAACTGCTCAACGCCAAGGTCAGCCTGGTCGGTGCCAGACGCAACCGCATCGTCGCCGCCTACGGGCTCAAGGCGGCAACCGGCGGTCTCACCGCGCAGGCCCTGCAGTTGTCGCCGCGCGCTACGGCGCAGGATAAATAGCATGGCGGCGAAACAACCCAGCGTGTCGGAGCGCAAGCGCGCAGCCATCATGGCGGCCGCGCGCGAAGTCTTCACCACGGTGGGTTACGCGAATGCGAGCATGGACGGCATCGCGGCCGCGGCGGATGTCTCCAAGCAGACCGTCTATAACCATTTCGGTTCGAAGGAAGATCTGTTCGCGTCCATCATCCAGACCAGTTGCGGCCACCTCATGGAACCGCTGCGCGAACCGGATGCCGCGAGTGGTCCGCCGGAGCCGGTCCTGCGTCGTCTGGCAAAGATGTACCTGGACATGATGCAGCTTTCCAAGCGCGCGCATTTCTACCGCACCATGCTGGTCGAAGCCCACCGCGTGCCCGAGCTCGCGCGCATCTATTATGAATCCGGTCCCGGCCTGGCGGTCACTGTGCTTGCCGATTATCTCGAACGCCAGACCCGGCGCGGCGTGCTCAAGGTGGAGAACCCGCGTGTGGTCGCCGAACAGTTCTTCGGCATGCTCAACGGCCATCTGCTGCTGCGCGCGGTGCTGGGTATCGAACCCAAGCCCGCGGCGGAGAAAGTGGAAGCCTATATCGACAACGCGGTGACCACGCTGATCAACGTCACCCGCGCCTGAGCTTCGCCATCGCGCAGACAAAAAGAAGGGGCCGCAAGGCCCCTTCTTCGTCAGCGTCGTCGTCCCGGTCAGCGGCGCGAGTTCGCGAGCAGGCGCAGGATCTCCATGTACAGCCAGATCAGCGTCACCATCAGCGCGAAGGCGCCGTACCATTCCATGTAGCGCGGAGCGTTGCCGGCGGCCGCGCGCTGGATGAAATCGAAATCCAGCACCAGGTTGAGCGCGGCGATCACCACGATCACCAGACTGATGCCGATACTCAGCGAGCCACCGCCGAACAGCGCCGAGGTGTTCACGCCGAAAAAGCCCGCGATCATGGTGACCAGGTAGAACAGGAAGATGCCGCCGGTCGCGGCCGCCACGCCCATGCGGAACCGGTCAGTCACCTTGATCAGCCCGCTGCGATACGCGATCAGCAGCGCGAACAGGGTGCCGAAGGTCAGTGCCACCGCCTGCGGCACGATGCCCGGGTAACGGGCCTGGAACATCACCGAGATGCCACCGATCGCCAGGCCTTCGAGGATGGCGTAGATGGGCGCGCTGATCGGCGTCCAGGCAGGTTTGAAGATGCTCACCAGCGCGGCGATGAAGCCGCCGATGAAACCCAGCATCATGAACGGAGCCACCGAGGCCGGATCGCCGCCGGAAGCGAGGAACCGCGACCAGGTCCAGCTGGCGGTGATCGTGACCAGCACCAGCATCACGATGGTCTTGTTCACCGTGCCCGAGACCGTCATCGCTTCGCCGGCGCCCGCGTGCAGGCCGAAGGCCTTGTTGCGCAGGGTCGGGTTGCCGGTTCGCGTCAATCGTCTGTCCATCTTGGATCCTTTCGCAGTGTTGTCAGCCTGGTAATCAGACAATCTTGGCCCGGTGAAGTTGCGTTGGCAACCGCCGAGCCCGCGCGGTTACACTGTCTGCCTGATCATCTGCGCCGGATAATCTCGCTTGCCGCACACGGATCTGTTCGAATCGCTGGCCGACGGCGCGACGCTTGTCACCGTCAACGAACGCCTCGCGCGCGATCTGCGGCTCGCCTACGGGCTGAGCCGGCAGGCGGCGGGCGAAGGCGCTTGGGAGCGTCCGCGGATCATCGGCTGGCAGTCCTGGCTGAACAGTTCTCATGCGGCCCTTGCCGATGCCGCCCTGGCCGGGGCCGAGCCACCGCCGCCGCTGCTTGATCCACCCCGCGCGCAGGTGTTCTGGGAACAGCTTATCGCCGCCGCGCCGGGGGCGGAGCAGCTCATGCAGCCGGCC
Source organism: uncultured Pseudomonadota bacterium (assembly GCA_963739695.1). Classification (GTDB taxonomy): domain Bacteria; phylum Pseudomonadota; class Gammaproteobacteria; order Natronospirales; family CAVUBB01; genus CAVUBB01. Next base: position 137,276 of record CAVUBB010000006.1, read on the forward strand.
GCGGCCGCGCGCCTGGCCGCCGATGCCTGGGCCTTGAGCCGCAGCCACGGCATCGATATCGCCCGCATCCGCGCCCAGGGCGGGCCGGATGCCGTGGCTTTCGCGGGCTGGGCCGAAGCCTACGCGGCGCGCCTCGCCGCCACCGGCTGGCTCGATCCCGCCGATCTTCCGGATCTGATCGCCGCCGCCATCCGTGAGCGCCGGCTCGCTGTGCCCGCGCGCATGGTCCTCGCCGGCTTCGATGAACTCACGCCCGCACAGGTCGCAGTGCTGGATGCCTTGCGCGCGCAAGGTTGCGCGGTGAGCGAGCATGAATTCGTCACGCCCGGTTCGGGCGCACCTCACCGGGTGGCGCTGGCCGATGCCGAAGCCGAAGTCGGTGCCGCAGCGCGCTGGGCGCGCGCGCGCCTGACGGCGAATCCGACGGCACGTATCGGCGTCGTGGTGCCCGACCTTGCCGACCGGCGCCACCAGCTCGCGCGTGTCTTCGCCGCCGAGCTCGCACCCGCCGCGGCGGGTGCGCCACAACCGGCGCCCATGCCGTTCAATATCTCCCTGGGCCGGCCGCTCGACGACTATCCGGTGGTGGATGCCGCCTGCCTGATCCTGGAACTTGTCAGCGGCCGGGTACCGATCACGCAGCTCGGACGGCTGCTGCGCAGCCCGTTCCTGGGCGAGTCCGAACGCGAACGCAACGCCCGGGCAGCGCTCGACGCCCGGCTTAGAGAATCGGGCGGTGCCAGCGCCGGCGTGCAGTGGCTTGCCACCCTGGCGGCGGAACAGGCGCCTGCACTTGCCCGGCGCCTGCAGGCCTGGATCGACTGGCGTGCCGGTCTGCCGCGCAGCCAGCGCGCGGGCGCATGGGCCGATGCCTTGGCGCACTCGCTGCGCGAACTCGGCTGGCCCGGCGAGCGCAGCCTCGACAGCGCCGAGCATCAGACCGTGCGCGCCTTTCACGGCGCGCTGGCGCAGTTTGCCGATCTCGACGACTGGCTCGGGCCCCTCTCGCTGAGTGCGGCCGCCGGCCACCTGCGCCGCAGCCTGCATGAACGGGTGTTCCAGCCGGAGTCCGCGCCCACGGGGGTGCAGATACTGGGTACGCTGGAAGCCGCCGGGCAGGAGTTCGATCACCTCTGGGTCATGGGCCTGCACGACGGCGTCTGGCCGCCCTCGCCACGCCCGCATCCGCTGTTGCCCGCCCGGCTCCAGCGCGATCTGCATCTGCCGCATGCCTCGGCCGAGCGCGAACTGCGCTTCGCGCGCCGGGTCACCGGGCGCCTGCTCGTGGCGGCTCCCGAAGTGGTGGTGAGCTGGCCGCAGCGCGAAGGCGATGCACAGCTGCGGGTAAGCCCGCTGCTGGCGGCGGTGCCCGAGATCGCCTGCGCAGCGCTGGCACTCGCCGCGCCCGCCGATTGGCGAACGCACCTGGGCCCCGCGCATGCGCTGGAATGCATCGATGACGAACAGGCGCCGCCGCTGCCGGCGGCAGCCACGCGCGGCGGCACCGCCTTGCTGCGCGACCAGGCTGCGTGTCCGTTCCGCGCCTTCGCCCGCCATCGTCTGGGCGCCGAAGCGCTGGTCACTCCCGCAGCCGGGCTCGATCCGGCCGAGCGCGGCAAGCTCATGCACCGGGCCCTGGAACTGATCTGGGCCGGGCTCGGCGATCATGCGCGGCTCGAGGCGGCTACCGAGGCCGAGCTCCGCCAGGCGGCCGAGCGCGCCGCCGAGCGCGCGGTCGCCGAATCCGCGCGGGCGCGGCCGGATGTCTTCACCCCCGCGCTCACGGCACTCGAGTCCGCGCGCATCGCCGGCCTGATCACCGCGTGGCTGGAACTGGAACGCGCGCGCGCACCGTTCACTGTCATCGAGCGCGAACTCGATGCACGAGTGCCGGTCGGCGGGCTCGAACTGCGCACCCGCGTGGACCGCATCGACCGCCTCGCGGATGGCAGTTTGGCAGTGATCGACTACAAGACCGGCAAGGTGAGCGAACGCAGCTGGTTCGGCGAACGCCCCGACGAACCGCAACTGCCCTTGTACGCCTGCGCCGTCGGCGCCGAGCTGGGCGCGGTGCTGTTCGCGCAGGTGCGCGCCGACGAGATGCGCTTTCGCGGCGTCAGCCGTGAAGAAGACCAGCTTCCCGGTGTGACCAGTCTCGCGCAGCTGAAAAGCCGGCCGGAAGACATGGCGGAGTGGCCGGATCTCGTCGCGCGTTGGAGTGACGTGCTGGCGAGCCTCGCCCGGGATTACCGCGCCGGCGTCGCGCGCGTGGACCCGAAGACGCCGGACACCTGCACTTATTGCCACCTCGCCAGTCTGTGCCGAATCAGCGAACGCCGGGGCGATGGCATCCGTGACGAGGAGGGCGAAGATGACTGAAGCCCGCCTGCCTGGCGATGTCGAAGTGCGCCGCCGCGCGCTCGATCCCGCGCGTTCGTTCATCGTCCAGGCGCCCGCCGGCTCGGGCAAGACCGAACTCCTCATCCGGCGTTATCTGCGCTTGCTGGTAACCGTCACGGCACCTGAAGAGATCCTCGCCATCACCTTCACCCGCAAGGCGGCCGCCGAGATGCGCAATCGCGTGCTCGCCGCGCTCGACAGCGCGGGTGAGGGCGCCCCGGAAAAAGCGCACGAACGCGAGACCTGGGAACTGGCGCGCGCGGCGCGCGAACATGCCGAGGCCAACGCCTGGCATCTGGCCGAACACCCCAGCCGCATGCGTATCCTTACCATCGATGCGCTGAATGCAACGCTCGCGCGCCAGATGCCGGTGCTCGCCCGTTTCGGCGGCGTGCCCGCCACCACCGAACGCCCCGCCGATCTCTATCGCGAAGCCGCGCGCGCTACCCTCGCCGCGCTCGATGCGGGTGGCGATGAAGGCGAACGCGTGGCGCATCTGCTGCGCCATCTCGACGGCGATCTGGGCCGTGCCGAGTCGCTGCTGGCACAGATGCTGGCGCGCCGCGAACAATGGCTGGCACCTATCCTCGAGGCGCGCGATTCGCGCCGGGCGGTGCTCGAAGGCGCGCTGGCGCGGGAGATATCCGAAGCGCTGAGCGCCCTGTGCGAGACAGTCCCCGGCGCCGCCCACGACGAGATCGTGGCCCTGACCCGCTTCGCCGCCGAGAACCTCGTACGCGAGGGAAAGGAATCGCCGATCTGTGCCGCTGCCGGCATGGAGAGCCTGCCCGGCGCCGCGCCCGAGGCCGTCGCGGTCTGGTCGGGCATCGCCGAGCTGCTGCTCACCCGGGATGGCGACTGGCGCAAGAGCCCGAACAAGACCGTGGGCATGCCCGCCGACGACAAGCCCATGAAAGCGCGCATGCAGGAGCTGCTGCACACGCTCGCCGACGCTGACGATTTTCGCGTGCGCCTGCACGCGCTGCGCGCACTGCCGCCGGCGCGCTACTCGGACCGGCAATGGGAACTCCTCTCCGCGCTCACCGATCTGCTCCCGCAGGCGGCCGCCGAACTCAAGCTGGTGTTCGCCGCGCACGGCGAAGTGGATTTCGCCGAAGTCGCCGAAGGCGCACTGCAGGCGCTGGGCGAGCCCGCTGCGCCCACCGATCTTGCGCTCGCGCTCGATTACCGCATCCGCCATATCCTCGTCGACGAATTCCAGGACACCTCCGCCCGGCAATATGCGCTGCTCGCCCAGCTCACACGCGGCTGGAGCGGGGATGACGGGCGCACCCTGTTTGTGGTGGGCGACCCCATGCAGTCCATCTATCGCTTCCGTGAAGCCGAAGTGGGTCTCTATCTCAAGGCGCGTAGCGAAGGTATCGGCGATATCGGCCTGGAGCCGCTGCGTCTGCGCGTGAACTTCCGTTCGCAGGCCGGTGTGGTGGACTGGGTGAACGCATGCTTCGCGAAGGTCATGCCGGCGGTGGAAGATATCGCCGACGGCGCCGTGCCCTATGTGGCGAGCGAAGCCTTTCATGCCGCCGAGCCGGGTCCGGCGGTGGAGGTGCATCCGCTGTTCGTGCGCGACGACGCGGCCGAGGCCGATACCGTGCTCGAGCTGGTGCGTGCCAGTCTGCAAGAGGAAGGGGATACCACCGCTATCCTGGTGCGCAGCCGCGCCCACCTGGCCGCGATCGTGCCGCGTCTGCGCGGGGCCGGTCTGCCCGTGCGTGCGCTCGAGATCGAGCGCCTCGCCGACCGGCCGGTGGTGCAGGATCTGCTCGCACTCACCCGCGCCGTGTTGCATCCGGCCGATCGCACGGCCTGGCTGGCGGTGTTGCGCGCCCCCTGGTGCGGGCTCACCCTGGCCGATCTGCAGGCCGTCGCCGCAGACGACCTGCGCGCTTCGGTGTGGTCGCGCCTCCCTGTCGCCCAGGTCTCGGCTGATGGCCGCCGGCGTCTCGAGCGTCTGCATGAGGTGCTCGAGCCTGTACTGGCGGCGCGCTCGCGCCGCGGTCTGCGCGAGACCGTGGCCGGTGCCTGGCTGCGGCTCGGCGGACCTGCCTGCGTACCGCAAGCCGCCTGGGCCGATGCCGATGCCTTTTTCGATCTGCTCGAAGGGCTGGAACGGGCGGGCGATCTCGATGACCCGCCTGCCCTTGAGGAGGAATTCGGCGATCTGTTCGCCGCGCCCGACCCGGCCGCCGGCGAAGCTGTGCAGGTGATGACCATGCACCAGGCCAAGGGCCTGGAGTTCGATCACGTGATCCTGCCCGGCCTGGGGCGCAAGCCGCGCAACGCCTCGAGTCCGTTGCTGGCCTGGATGCAGCGCCCGCGTGCGGAAGAATCCACCGATCTGCTGATCGCGCCACTGCATGCGCGCGACAGCGACCGCGACCCCATCTACGAATACCTGCGCGGCCTCGCCCAGCGGCGTGAACGTCTGGAACAGGGCCGGCTGCTGTATGTAGCCGCCACGCGCGCGCGCCGCCGCCTGCATCTTCTGGGGCACGTGAAGCCGCGTATCGACAAGGAAGGCGAGGTCACCCTGAGCGCGCCTGCCGCGCCGACGCTGCTCGCGCAGTTGTGGCCGAGCGTCGAGGCTGAATTCCAGCGTGCTTTCGACGCGGCTGCTGCGCCGCCCGGGGCGGCAGGTGCCGAGGCGCCCGCGCCCGGTGCCACACTTTACCGCCTGCCGGTTGATTGGCGCCTGCCGCCGGCGCCACCTTCGCTCGATACGGTCCCGGCCGAGGCGGCTGCGGTGGAGGAAGCTATAATCGAGTTTCGCTGGGCCGGCGAGACCGCACGCCGCGTGGGTACGGTGGTGCACCGGGCCTTGCAGATCATCGCGCGCGAAGGCGCCGACGCCTGGCCCGAGGCGCGCCTGCGTACGGCGGCACCCGCGCTGCGCGCATTGCTGGTCCAGGCCGGTGTGGGCGCGGGCGAACTCGAAGGCGCGCTGGCGCGCTGCATCGATTCGCTGGCGTGTACGCTCGCCGATGCCACCGGACGCTGGCTGCTCGACCCGGCCCATGCCGAGGCCCGCAGCGAATACGCACTGAGCGGCATGTTCGATGGGCGCCTGGTCACGGGCATCATCGATCGCAGCTTCGTCGACGAAGATGGCGTACGCTGGATCGTGGATTACAAGACGGGCGCGCACGAAGGCGGTTCGCTGGAAGCCTTCCTTGCCGCCGAACGCGAACGCTACGCGCCGCAGCTCACGCGCTACGCGCGCCTCATGGGCGCACGCGAGAAGCGCCCGGTCCGGCTGGCCTTGTATTTTCCGGCTCTGGCCGCATTCACCGAATGGGCGGCGCCGGAATCTGGAGGACGCGATGACTGAACAGATACATCAACAGCTGGTGGTGGCGATCTCCTCGCGCGCGCTGTTCGATCTCGAAGAGAGTCACCGCGTGTTCATGGACGAAGGCCTCGAAGCCTATTCACGCTACCAGATCGAACACGAAGACGAACTGCTCGAACCCGGCATCGCCTTCAACCTGGTGAACAAACTGCTGCGGCTCAACGAGGGCAGCAAGCACACGCGCGTGGATGTGATCCTGCTCTCGCACAACAGCGCCGATACCCGGCCTGAGCATCTTCAACTCCATCCAGCATTACAAGTTGCAGATCACGCGTGCCGCATTCACCAACGGCCTCTCGGCGACCGTTACGTGGCGCCGTTCGGAACCACGCTGTTTCTGTCCGCCGAACCCGACGATGTGCGCGCCGCGCTCGACGCCGGGTATGCCGCCGCCACCATCGTGCCTTCGCGCGCCGGCGAGAGCGAAAGCGAGAAGCTGCGCATCGCTTTCGATGGCGATGCGGTGTTGTTCTCCGACGAGGCCGAACGCGTGTTCAAGGAGCAGGGCCCGGATGCCTTCGCCGAAAGCGAGAAGGCCGCGGCGCGCAAGCCACTATCCGGCGGTCCGTTCAAGGATTTCCTCGCCGCCCTGCACCGTATCCAGTCCGAATTTCCCATCGATGGCTCGCCCATCCGCACGGCACTGGTCACCGCACGCTCCGCCCCCGCGCACGAACGCGTGATCCGTACGCTGCGCGCGTGGGATATCCGTATCGACGAGGCGCTGTTCCTCGGCGGGCTCGATAAATCCGAATTCCTGCGCACCTTCGGGGCCGACATCTTCTTCGACGACCAGACCGGACATTGCGAGCGCGCCTCGATGCATGTGGCCACC
>CAVUBB010000007.1:0-48693 GCA_963739695.1 uncultured Pseudomonadota bacterium
ATGGACACCGCTCCGGAATGCCTGCCTATTTAATGCGCATAATGTATATTATGACAAATCTGGACGGCAAGACCTGAACTGCTCCACGCAGCAGCTGGATGTGAACACAAAGTACTGATTAACCATGGAAGGACACGGTCCCGTACGCCGCCGATGCGCAGGACCCAACCGGTTGGCCCTGCTGGGATGGCTTCCGCATCTCCAGGGTGCTCTCCCAACAGTCGCCAAGAGTCGAGCAATAACAGGCACGGATGACGATGTCATTGACAAGCTTCTTTTTGAAGCGTGTCCAGGCATCGTGACCAAGAACCTGGAACACGTTGATGCGTTCCCCTGGTGACAGGACCGTGTGGTTAAAGCTGGAGATCGTGTGATTGGGTTCAGCGCGATATCCGAGAGCCGTGAATACGTGCTGCCAGTCGGGCTGCGGCTTGCCGTCGACCCACACCCAAACGCCTCGCACAGTCGCCGGACCAACCCCTTTGTTGATAACCGCCAGAAGACCGCCGTGACTGTTGGCCGCGTTATCGCTTGGCAACGAGTCTGATTCGCCAAGTTGCAGGTACGGCCAAACCTCCGCCCGTACTTGTTGGCGCTGCACATGCGCTGTGTAGCCCGCCACAACCACCGCCAGCAACCCGATAAACGCAGCTATTATGGCTGCTGCTGCATCCCAATTAATCTCGCGCTCTGCCATCTCGTTCGTCGCGCTCCTGCGGCATCAGGCAAGCCACCTGCCTACCTTAACGGCGGTATATAAGATGCGACGAATTATCGTTCACGGCATTCGCCGAACGCAACTCACTGGAGTGGATCCCAACTGAAGACTCCTCACGTGCATCGTCTTCAAGCGCTCCAGCGGGCCACATTGGAAGCAGCCGGCCTTCGGCTCCGGGCGTTCGTCCCTGCTCAGTCGAACATGCGGTGGCGGAACAGTGCTTCTCGTGCTGGGCCATGCCCCGGCCAGTCGATACGCAGATGCACCTCATAGATGCGTCCCTGGCCCTGCATATCGAAATAGTTGCCGTAGGTCACGGTGTTATTGATGCGCATGGGCTCCAGGCGTTTCCAGGTATCGCCGCAGCCCAGCTCGCCTACGGCGGCTTCGACGTGGGCGTCCGTGATGCGCTTACCGGTGGCCGCATCGAACAGCGCTGCGATGATGTGCTCGCCGTGCGCGCTCGCACCGCTGCCATCATGCATGCCGGACTCTGTGGCATTGGCCGGCAGAGCCTTTACCGTCTGCGCGGGCATGAAGCCGAGATAGATCTTCAGGCCGTTCACGGTCTGTACGTTCTCGTCGGTCTCGGTCGTGGCCAGCGCAGATCCGAAGACGAACAATGCCGCGAGCAGCAGACTTATCAGGGTCGTTGGACGTAAGTAGAGATGGTTCATGACCGATCCTCCCTCATGAATCGCGCCATGCGCCCGGCCAGCCCGGACGTTTGCGCTGCGTCCGCCTGCTCGAGGTCGTGCCGAAGCTCCATACGGAACGCCGCGCGCCTTGATGCTGCGGTATACCCTCCTAGATAGGCTCTTGCGCCCCGTCCGTCTATCCGTAATTAGTGCTATACGATACTCGAACACCTCTCAGGTATATGCTCTAACTAACGGTTTTTATGGAATATTTATAAAACGACGATGGAAGTTGCGTGAGCGCTGCGACGCCAGGCAGCCAAAATGCGAGTTGTTTGACCCGGGTCAGTTACCAGCAGCCGGAATCTGTTATCTTGCAAGGTGACGACAACCCGGTTGGTTGTCCCGACAAAGGTGGATGAGTGGCGTGAATCGCTGGCGCTTGCACAGTCGAAAGCTCCTGACGACCCTGCTGATGCTGGGCGGTCTGACCATGGCCATGGGCCAGAGCCTCGCCTGCGAATCGCTTATGCACGCCGCCGCGCCCTGCGCCCCGGCTTTCGCGGCCGGCGGCATGCATGCAACCCCGGGGTCGCACCAGCCTTCCGAACCCGCCTGTTGTCAGCTGCGCGTACCGGTTCCGGACTGCACTCTGGCCAATGCTGTGGTCCCGGGCGCATCCCAGGTGGCCGCACTCGCCGTGCCGACATCCGTACTGGCCGATACGCACATGCCGGAGCTTCGCGTAACGCAGCTCGCACCGGCAGCTCTGCCGCCGCCAACAAGCTCTGCCGGCCTCTCCGCTCCGCTCTATCTCCGAACTGCCCGCCTGAGACTCTGAGTTTCTTCTTGATCTTTGCGCGGCTGCGCGTCAGCCGTACGGACCTTGTCGTCTGGATCATGAAGAGGAACAAAGATGCGTGTATTCCCATACGGGACCGTGAATGCCCCGGTCCGGCTGCTGCTGGCAGTCGCCTGGCTATTGGCAACTCCAGTAGTACTGGCTGAGCAGGCTGTCGAAAATCCGCCTGCGCAGGCCACGGCAACGCTCGCAGCCGGAACATTTACCGCCGCCGTAGTCCACAGCAATCCCGGACTTGCCGCCATGCGCTCGGCGCTGGAAGCCGCTTCGGCACGCATCGAACCCGCCGGCGCATTACCCGATCCGGTCATCTCCTATGGCCTGGCTCCGAATACTGTGGGAGACGACGCCCTTGGCACGCGCCAGCAGTTGCTCGTGGCCCAGGCACTGCCGTGGCCCGGAACGCTCGATCTTCAGAGCGATGTCGCCACCCGGCAGGCCGACTCGGCGCGGGCCAGTCTTGAGGACTACCGGCTCAAGCTGATCGCCGAATCGCGGGCCGAATTCGCCGACTGGTACTACGTGCACTGGGCCTTGCGGATCAACGCCCGAACCAGCGATCTCGTGCGCAATCTGCGCGGTGTCGCGCGTACGGCCTATGCCAGCGGCGGCGCTTCGCAACAGGACGTCCTGCAGGCTGAAGTCGAACTGACCCGGCTGGCGAATCAGAAGCTCGAACTCGAACGTCGCCGGCACAGCGTACAGGCTGCGATGAACGGACTGCTGGCCACCGATCCGGCGCGATCCATCTCGCCACCCGCGGACCTGCCCCCTACTCCGGCCCTCTCCTCGCTGGTCCGATTGCGCAGTCTGGCGCTCGCACGCTCACCCCGCCTCGCCATGCTCGATTCAAGCATCGCCGCCGGCGAGGACAAAGTCGCGCTGGCCGACAAGAAATCCTATCCCGACTTCCACCTCAGCGCGGGCTATAACGGCATCATGGATCCGGTGGCCAAACGCCTGGTCGTGGGCATCGCCGTCAGCATCCCGCTGGACCAAAGCCGCAGACACGCGGAACAGAGCGGCGCCCGTGCCGATTTGCGCCGCGCAACCGCAGAACGCGCCGATATGCGGGCACGCCTTCTTGCCGCCGTCGAACAGGCCTATGCCGGCGCCGAACAGGCGCGCCAGACACTGGCCTTGTATGCCGACCAGCTCATCCCGCTCGCCCGTCAGAACATGGAAGCTGCCGAAGCCGATTATCGCAGCGGCAAAGGCGACTTCCTCCGCCTGATAAGCGCCGAGCGGGAATATCTGCAGGCTGAGCTCGAACAGGCGCGCGCGCGTGCCGAACTCTACAAACAGACCGCCGCACTCGACTATCACACCGGCGGTGCCGTGTTCGCGTCCTCTCCGGACCCTGCCGCGCAGGAGATCGCACCATGAAATCCAGAATCTTCCTTGTCGTCGCCACCCTTTTCGTCATCGCCGGCACGACGCTCGCATGGCGCTACGCCGACTCGCACAGAGACGGACCAGCTACCCGACAGACTGCGCAGGAAAAAGGCAAGCCGCTCTACTGGGTCTCTCCGATGAACCCGGACTACAAGAGCGACAAGCCCGGCAAATCGCCGATGGGCATGGATCTGGTTCCGGTCTATGCCGATTCGACCTCCGGCGCCGATGTGAATATCTCGGCGTCGGTGGTGAACAGCCTCAACGTGCGTACGGCGAAGGTCAGCGAAGGCGCCCTGCCTCACCAGATAGAAGCTGTCGGCTATGTCGACTATGACCAAGACAGCATGATCGCGATCCATACACGGGCCGAGGGCTGGCTCGAGAAGCTCGGGGTGAAGAGTGCGGGTGATCGCGTCCGTGCGGGCCAGATCCTGTTCGAGTTGTTCTCGCCCAAACTGGCGACCGCCGAGCGCGAGTATCTCAACGCGCTCGACAGCCCCAGCCGCGCGCTGCTGGAAGCTTCCGGGGAGCGCTTGCATTCGCTCGGGTTTACTCCGGCGCAGATCAAGGCGCTGAGGCAGACGCGCCAGGTCAACGACCGCGTGGCCCGGCGCGCCGAGAGAGATCGCGTGATCGTCAGCCTCGGCGTGCGCGAAGGTGCCTTCGTGACGCCGGCCACCGAGATCATGAAGCTGGCCGATTTGAGCACTGTCTGGATCATTACCGAAGTGGACGAGCGCGATGCGGGCCTGGTCAGGGCCGGCCAGCCGGCGAGCGCACACTTCGATGCGTTTCCGGGCGAGCGCTGGCAGGGTCGCGTCGATTACGTATATCCGGATCTTGATCCCACGACGCGAACCGTCAGGCTGCGGCTCCGCTTCCCGAATACCGACGGACGCCTGCAACCGAACATGTTCGCCCATGTGCGCATCGAAGCGCCCGTCGGTGCGCCCACTACCTACATTCCCAGCCTGGCGCTGATCCGGTCCGGGCACGGTGCGCGCGTGGTTGTCGCGCTGGGCAAGGGGCGTTTCGACGTCTGCCCGGTCGAGGCCGGATACGAATCCGGCGATCAGGTACAGATACTCAAGGGGCTCAACCCCGGCCAGACGGTGGTGACATCGGCACAGTTCCTGATCGACTCCGAAGCCAATCTGGATGCCGCCGCCCTGCGCCTTGACGCCGACCGCCCCGGTTGCAAGCCGCCCGCCATGTCTTCGGACAAGCCGATGAAGATGGACACGGCATCCCGGGAGGCTTCGCGATGATCGCTGCCATCATCCGCTGGTCGCTGCGCAACCGCGCGCTGGTACTGCTCGCGACTGCATCCATCGTGCTGGGCGGCATCTATGCAATGCGCAGCACACCCGTCGACGCCATCCCGGACCTGTCCGACGTGCAGGTCATCATCAAGACCCCATTCCCCGGGCAGGCCCCGCAAGTGGTGCAGGACCAGATCACCTATCCGCTGGAGACGGCCATGCTCGCCGTGCCCGGCGCGGTCACGGTACGCGGGTATTCGTTCTTCGGCGATTCCTACGTCTACGTGATCTTCAAGGACGGGACCGATCTGTACTGGGCGCGTTCGCGCGTACTCGAGTACCTCAATCAGGTCTCTGGCCAGTTGCCCGCAGATGCGCATCCGAGCCTTGGACCGGATGCCACCGGCGTGGGCTGGGTGTATGAATATGCGCTCGTCGATCGCACCGGGGCGCACGATCTTGCGCAACTGACCAGCCTCCAGGACTGGTTCCTGAAATATGAATTGCAGACCGTGCCTGGTGTGGCCGAGGTCGCCACAGTAGGCGGCATGGTGCGTCAGTATCAGGTGGTCGTGGACCCCGACCGCCTGCGTGCCTACGGCATCCCGCTCGCACACGTGAAGATGGCGATCCAGCAGGCCAACCATGAAGTCGGCGGCGCGGTGATCGAGCTGGCGGAAGCCGAATACATGGTGCGGGCTACGGGTTACCTCACGGGCGTGAAAGACCTGCTCGCCGTGCCCCTGAAGAGCGATGCTTCGGGCACGCCGGTATTGCTCAAAGACGTCGCCAGTGTGCGCATCGGCCCCGAGATGCGCCGCGGCATCGCGGAGCTGGACGGTCAGGGCGAGACTGTGGGCGGCATCATCGTCATGCGTTATGGCGAGAATGCTCAGCGCACGATAGACGGCGTGAAGGCGCGCCTCGCGCAGTTGAAATCCAGTCTGCCCCAGGGCGTGGAGGTGGTACCGACCTACGATCGTTCCGCGCTCATCGGGCGTGCGGTGGACAACCTGCGCGGCAAGCTGGTGGAAGAATTCATCGTGGTCGCCCTGGTCTGCGGCCTGTTCCTGTTCCACCTGCGCTCCTCATTGGTCGCGATCGTGAGTCTGCCGGTAGGTATCCTCGCGGCGTTCATCGTCATGCGCGTCCAGGGGCTCAATGCCAACATCATGTCGCTGGGCGGCATCGCGATCGCCATCGGCGCGATGGTGGACGGCGCCATCGTGATGATCGAGAACCTGCACAAGCACATGGAACGTGCCGAGAGCGAAGGCACAAAGCCGGACCGTTGGGAGCTGGTGGCAAAGGCGACCGCGGAGGTGGGCCCGCCGCTGTTCTTCTCGCTGCTCATCATCACGCTCAGCGTGGTGCCGGTATTCGCGCTCGAGGCGCAGGCTGGGCGCATGTTCTCACCACTGGCCTACACCTGGACCTACGCCATGGCGGCGGCCGCCGCTCTGGCGGTGACGCTGGTACCAGTGCTGATGGGCTATTTCATCCGCGGCGGGCTGACCGCCGAGCAGCGCAATCCACTGAACCGCTGGCTGACCGCGCTCTACAGGCCGCTGCTCGACCGCGTGGTTCGCTACCCGTGGACAGCCATCATCGCAGCCGCCGTGGTGATCCTCGCCGGACTCTGGCCGGCCGTGCACATCGGTTCCGAATTCATGCCGCCACTGGATGAAGGCGATCTCATGTACATGCCCACCACGCGCCCGGGCATCTCGGCCGACAAGGCGCGCCAGCTGCTGCAACAGACCGACAAGCTGATCATGAGCGTGCCCGAGGTGGAGCGCGTATTCGGCAAGATCGGGCGCGCCGATACCGCCACCGACCCCGCGCCGCTTTCCATGGTCGAGACCATCATCCACTTCAAGCCCAAATCCGAGTGGCGGCCGGGCATCACGATGAAAGACATCCGCCAGGAGTTGGAACGCCGCGTGCATGTCCCCGGCGTGACCAATGCGTGGGTGATGCCCATCAAGACGCGTATCGACATGCTCTCGACGGGGATCAAGACCCCCGTCGGGATCAAGGTGAGCGGCCCCGATCTCGCCACCATCCAGGCCATCGGTGCCCAGCTTGAGAAGGTATTGCCGCAGGTGCGCGGGACGGCGTCGGTGTATTCGGAACGGGTCGCAGGCGGGCGTTACATCACCGTGGACATCAACCGCCTGCGTGCGGCGCGGCTCGGGCTCAACATCTCGGATGTACAGGCCGTGGTGCGCACGGCTATCGGCGGCATGAATGTGACTCAGACCGTCGAAGGCCTGGAGCGCTACCCCGTAAACCTGCGCTATCCCAGCGACTGGCGCGATTCGCTGGCGCGTCTGCGCGAGCTACCGATCGTGACCGGTCGTGGCGGACATGTGAGCCTGGGCGATGTCGCCGACGTACACGTGGACGACGGCCCGCCCATGATCAAGAGCGAAGGCGCCCGCCTCACTGGTTGGACCTATGTCGATATCGAGGGCCGTGACGTCGGTTCCTACGTGAAAGCGGCGCAGGCGGTGGTCGCGAAACAGGTCAGATTGGAGCCCGGATACTCGCTGGTATGGTCCGGGCAATACGAGTACATGCAAAAAGCGCGTGAGAACCTCAAGCTGGTCGTACCCCTGACGCTGACTCTCATCGCTTTACTGCTGTACGTCGCCTTCCGGCGCCTGGAGCATGTCGTGCTTGTCCTTGGCACGCTGCCCATGGCGCTGGCGGGCGGCTTCTGGCTGATCTATCTGCTCGGTTACAACCTGTCCGTGGCCGTCGCCGTCGGGTTCATCGCCCTGGCCGGGGTCACGGTGGAGATCGGTGTCGTCATGGTCATCTATCTGACCCAGGCAGTCGAGCGGTATCTCGCCCGATGTCGCGAGCACGGAACCTTGCCCGCGTTCGCCCAGTTGCGCGAAGCCGTGCGTGAAGGCGCCCTGCTCCGCCTGCGTCCGATCTCCATGACCGCCGCCGCGATCATCGCAGGGCTCATGCCGGTGATGTTGGGCAGCGGCACGGGCTCGCAGGTGATGCGCCGCATCGCCGCGCCCATGGTGGGCGGTATGCTGAGCGCCCTGTTGCTAACGCTGCTGGTGCTACCGGCAGCCTATCTGTTGTGGGAATGGCGTCAGATCCGGCGCCTGCCCCCGGACGCGGATCGCCGTTGAGTGCGATCCGCCAAGACCGAAGGAGGTGCGATATGCGCGCACTGAGAGACTCATGGAAACGCCCTGGCCTGCTGCTCTCGGGCATCGGCCTGTGGTTCTTCACCTCGATCGCGCTGGCCCAGAGTCAGCCGCCGACACAACCCATGTACGGCTATCACAATGCCGGCATGATGGGTTACGGCGGGCACTGGTTCATGTCGCTCATCGGGATACTGGTGATCGTGGTGCTGATCCTTTCCGCCGCGGCACTGCTCAAGTATCTGTTCAAGAAGTAGGCGGTCGTCACGACCGTGGGAGGTTACCTGTGATGGCGTATGACACTCACATCATCAAGACGATAGGACGCGGCGCGCTCGCGCTGCTGCTCGCCTCATTCCTGATCGCGGCCTGCAGCGCGGCACCCCAGGAACCGGCGATACCCGACGGTGCGGGCTTCAGTTCCTGGTTCGACAACGGCGCGCACGGTCACTACGTGCTGGAAGTGATCGAAGGCAAGATACCGCCCATGCTCGAGTCGGACACGGCCGCCAGGGTGATGACGGATTCGAACTGCGCGCCGGACGCCGCAGGGCTGAACCATTGTCACAACATCATCCGTTTCGAAGACGGGCGCGAGATCACGCTGGTGAACAACCATCAGATGAGCGTGCACCGTTGCCTGCGCCCGGGCGAGACGGTGCACGTGAGTGTGCTGGCCCCAGGCTGGATCACGTTGCAGATCGGCTAAAAGCCGCCGCGCACGACGAGACCGTCAGCGCTCCGGATGCAGGGCCGGGGCGGCTTCGTCCGCGTCGTGGTCGTGTCCCGACCCGGCGGTCAGGGCCTGGTACTGCGCCGGTGTCATCTGTGGCAACTGGCGCACGAAGGCGACCATGGCCCAGATCTTCGCATCGGCATGAGTCTGCCCCCAGGCCGGCATCCCGGTCATACGCACGCCGTGCTTGATGACCCAGAACATGCGTGCCGGTGGAATCTGCGCTGCGGCCTGATCGAGGCGTGGCGGTTTCGGATTCAGCCCCTGACGAATCTCGCTTGTGTCGACGCCGGGCGCGAGATGGCAGCCCGTACACATCTCGGCGTAATGGTCCGCGCCTTCGCGGATACGCGCCTCATCGTTCAGGTCCGGAGCCGCCACATCGCGTACATGTTCAGCAAGCGAGGCCTCGTACACGCCGTGGATCATGGCAGCCGTCACGGGATTGTCCACGCGGTCGGCGCCCACATAGTACTTGCCGCTGAACAGATACCAGGCGACATAGATATCCGCCACGACCACCAGCAGGAACAACAGGAAGACGATGCGTTTGAATATACGATACATAGTTAAATCGAGTTTTCGACGAGGGCAGCAAGCCTAGCATACCGCCCTTTTCTGTCGCTACAGATGAGTTCGCAGATACTCGACGGCGCCATTCACGTTGAACAGTTTGGGGTAATCCGGCTCGGAGATGTCGAGACCGAAGCGCTGATGCAGGGCGATCACGAAGTTCAGGAAATCCATGGAATCGAAATCGACCTGATCGCGGATGTTCTTTGCCGTGTCCAGGGTATCGGGCTCGATATCGGGTGCCACGCCGGTAAGCGCATCAAAGACCGCGGCGCGGATCGCAGACTCGTCGCGTCTGTTCACAGTTCCTCCGGTCTCGCCAGCAGCTCGGCCACCCGCGCAAGAAAGCGCGCACCGCGATGGCCATCGCTCACACGATGATCTGCCGCCAGGGTGGCACGGATCACCGCCCGCGCGACGAGCTTGCCATCTACCACCCACGCGCGCGTACTCACGCTGCCGAAGCCCACGATCGCCACCTGCGGCGGATAGATGATGGGAAATACGGCATCCACCCCTTGCTCGCCGAGACTGGTCACCGTCACTGTCGGGTCCGACATCTCGCTGCCCCGGATGTGGCCACCGCGCACGCGGTTGACCAGATCTGCGAAGCGCGTCATCAGTTCCGGCAAGGCGAGCGTATCGACCGCATGTATCGCCGGCGCCACCAGGCCGCCGCCACGCAGCGCGACGGCCACTCCGACATCGATCTCCTTCGACGGCTTGAACACGCCCTCTTCCATGAAGCCGTTGAAGTCGGGATAGTCTTTGAGGGCGAGCCCCACCGCTTTGACCAGTAATACGCCGTAGAGCATGCGCTCGGTCACCGGGCGTTCTGCATTGTAGGCGGCGAGCCAATCCTGACTCGGCCCGGCATCCACATCCAGCGCAAGATAGTAGTGCGGGATCTCGCGCTTGGAGCGGCTCATCGCGCGCGCGATCGCTTCGCGCATGCCGGCCGCCGTATCTCCCGGCGGCGTCGGCGTGTGTTTCGCGTGCGCGGCCGCTTCCACTTCGGCCAGACCGATCACGCCCGCGGCGGGAGGCGGGATGCTATCGACATCCACGCCGAGCTCCTGCGCGCGGCGGCGTGCCGCCGGAGAAATCCGGCGCAGGATATCCTTCAGCCCGGGCGCGGCCGCCTGCTCGACCTCTTCGGGCTCCCCGGCTCCTTCGGTCTTCGCGGACACCTCACCGCTGCCCGGATCGATATACGCCAACGGCGTGCCCACCGGCACTTCGGTGCCTGGCTCGACCAATATCCTGCTCAAAGTGCCGCCCTCGAATACTTCGATGTCGATCGCGCCTTTCTGGGTTTCCACCACCGCGATGACGTCGCCCCGTTTCACTTTCGCGCCCGGCTCGACCAGCCATTGCGCGAGCGTGCCCGCTTCCATGTCGGCGCCGAGCGAAGGCATGAGGAAGTCAGCCATTTTTGCGTATCACCTTCAGTACAGTATCCACGATCTCGTCGGGCTGAGGCAGAGCCGCCTCTTCCAGATGCCTGGCGTAGGGGATCGGCACCTCTTCGGTGCACACGCGCGCGACCGGCGCATCCAGCTCATAGAAAGAGTGCTCCATGATCCGTGCCATCAACTCGCCCGCGAGGCTGCCGGTACGCCAGCCCTCGTCGACGATCACCGCATGATGCGTCTTGCGTACAGATGCCATGATCGTGGCATCGTCGAGCGGCCGCAGGCTGCGCAGGTCGACCACTTCCGCCTCGACACCTTCAGCCGCCAGCGTCTCCGCCGCCGCCAGACACTTCACCAGCGAGCCGCCGTAGGTGATCAGACTCACGTCGCTTCCATCACGTCGGATCGCCGCGCCCTCGAGCGCGACCTGTCTCGGCTTCGCCGGCAGCGTGCCCGAAAGGTTGTAGAGCATCACGTGCTCGAAGATCAGCACCGGATCGGGGCATTTCAGTGCCGCGGCCAACATGCCGCGCGCGTCTTCGTGGGTGGCGGGCGCCAGAACCCGCAGACCCGGAACATGGGCGTACCAGTTTTCCAGACTGTGCGAGTGCTGGGCGGCAAGCTGCCTGCCTGCACCCGTGGCCATGCGGATCACCAACGGTACGCTGAGCTGGCCGCCCGACATGTGCCGCAACGTGGCTGCATTGTTCACGATCTGATCCAACGCGAGCAGGCTGAAATTTACCGTCATGACCTCCACGATGGGGCGCATGCCGCCGATGGCGGCGCCGATCCCCGCACCGGTGAATCCGGATTCGGACAGCGGCGTATCGCGCACCCGCTCAGGACCAAAGGTATCGAGCAGGCCGTGGCTGACTGCGTAACAACCTCCGTACATGCCCACGTCCTCGCCCATGAGAAACACGCGTTCGTCGTCGTTCAGGGCTTCGTGCAGCGCCTCGCGGATCGCTTCACGATATGTCAGTGTCCGCATCGCACTCGGCGCCATGTCGTTCATAAGGCCTCCACGCGCTGCCCGTAGACGTGATTGCCGAGCGTGGCGGCCGGTTCCCATGTGCCGCCTTCAGCGAACTCCACCGCTGTCTGAACCTTACCGGCCACGCGAGTCTCGATAGCCTCCATCTCGCTATCGGTGATCAGCTGCTGCGTGCGCATCACTTCCATAAAGCGCGTGATCGGCCCATGCTGCTTCCATTCCTCGACTTCGGCCTTGTCGCGATAGAGCTCGGGGTCGAACATCGAATGCGCGCGGAAGCGGTAGGTACGCAATTCCAGAAAGCGCGGGCCACCGCCTGCACGCGCCGCATCCACGGCCTTCTGGGCTGCGCCCAGCACATCCAGCACATCCATGCCGTCCACCACTTCCGAAACCACGCCATAAGCGGCCGCCTTGGCATGGATATCGGTCTCGGACTCGGAGCGCTCCAGCCGCGTACCCATGGCATAGAGGTTGTTCTCGCAGAAGAACACCACCGGCAGATTCCACAGCGCGGCGAGGTTGAGCGACTCGTGAAACTCGCCCTCGGCCACGGCGCCTTCGCCGAAGAAACACGCCGTCACCCGCTCGAGCCCGCGCATCTTGTCGGCCAGCGCCAGACCGACCGCCACCGGCAGGCCACCGCCGACGATGGCGTTACCGCCATAGAACCGCGCCCTGGCATCGAAGATATGCATGGAACCGCCGCGCCCACCGCTGCAGCCTTCCATACGCCCGTAGAGCTCGGCCATGATCTTGCCGGCATCGATGCCGCGTGCGAGCGCATGCCCGTGCTCGCGGTAAGTCGAGACCACACCGTCCGCGGCCGTGAGTGCGCGGAATGCGCCCGCCGCGATCGCTTCCTCACCGATATACAGATGCAGGAAGCCCCGGATCTTGCTGGCGCTGTAGAGCTCGACGCATCGCTCTTCGAAACGCCGGATCATCAGCATGGATTCGAGCAGCTCGTGGGCGAGCGCGCGTTCCAGCGCCACCTCCATCTGCGCGTTCATGGGTTCTGCTCCAGGGTCGAGGTATCGCCTTCCGGCAGGCCCAGTTCGCGTGCCTTCAACAACCGGCGCATGATCTTGCCGCTGCGCGTATGCGGAAGCCCGGCGATGAAATCGATCTCGCGCGGAGCCACCGCCGAACCCAGATGCTTGCGCGCGAACCCCAGCAGTTCGCGCCTGAGCTTCTCGTCGGGCGCATAGCCGGGCCTGAGAGTAACGAAAGCTTTCACGGTCTCGAGAGCTACCGGATCAGGTTTGCCGATCACCGCCGCCTCCAGCACCGCGGGATGTTCCATGAGCGCGCTCTCGACCTCGAACGGGCCGATGAGATGTCCGGATGATTTGATCACGTCGTCGGCCCGGCCCACGAACCAGTGATAGCCGTCGGCGTCGCGGCGCGCCAGATCGCCGCTCAGATACCAGCCATCCGCGAAGCACTTCGCATAGCGCTCCTCTTCATGGAGATAGCCACGGAACATGGAAGGCCAGCCAGGGCGCAGTGCGAGTTCGCCCTCTTCCCCCGGCGTGTCCACGATATCCACGCCGCCATCTTCCCGGCGCTTGACGATGGCCGTCTCCACCCCGGGCAATGGGCGGCCCATCGAACCGGGGCGGATATCCATCGCCGGCAGGTTGGCGATCATGATCCCGCCGGTCTCGGTCTGCCACCAGTTGTCGTGAAACGGCTTGTCGAAGGCTTCCTGCCCCCAGATCACGGCTTCGGGGTTGAGCGGCTCGCCCACGCTGGCCATGAAACGCAGCTGCGCGAAGCTGTAGCTGCGCGCAAGTTCCGTACCCGCCTTCATCAGCATGCGGATCGCTGTCGGTGCGGTATACCAGACGCTTACCCGCTGTTCGGCGAGGATCCGATACCAACGCTCGGCATCGAATTCCTCCTCGTCCACGATCATGGTCACGCCATGTACCAGCGGTGCGATCAGCCCGTAGGACATCCCGGTGACCCAGCCCGGGTCGGCAGTACACCAGAAGATGTCGTCGGGATGCAGATCGAGCGCGTATTTACCGGTCGCATAGTGGGCGATCACCGCGGCATGGACGTGGATCGCACCCTTGGGCCGCCCGGTGGTGCCGCTGGTGAAATGCAGCAACGCGCGGTCTTCGGGGTCGGTCGGCGGTATCTCGAACTCGCTGCGCGTGCCGCGCATGAAAGTCGAACAGGCATGGATGCCGGCATCGGCATTGGATTGCGCGTCTTCGCCGCACAGGATCACGCATTGGAGCCGGGGTAGCAGCGAGCGGATCTGTTCCACCTTGCGCTTGTAGAGTGCCGGCGTGGTCAACAGCACGCGGCCCTCGCCGCGCTCCATGCGGGTATGGATCGGCTCGGGCCCGAAGGCCGAGAACAGCGGCGAGAACACGCTGCCGTTCTTGAGCGTGCCCAGAGCGCCGATATAGAACTCCGGCGTGCGCGGCATCAGCGCGAAAACCGCATCGCCCTTGCCGATCCCGTGGTCGTTCAAGGCGTTGGCGAAACGATCGCTCGCCGTCTTCAACTCCGTGTAGCTGAAATCCCGAAAACCGAGATCGGGTTTGATGAAGCGGATGGCCGTCTTCTCGCCGGCGCCGGCCAGCACATGCCGGTCGACCGCCTCGAAGGCGATATTCAGGCCGCGCCCGTCGGGCAGGCCGGTAAGTTCGGCGCGGGCTTCGTCCCAGCTGAACTCGCGGCAGGTTGCGGCATAATCAAGAAGGTTGGGTTCGCGCTTGAAGCGCACCGGATCCTTGCGGATGGGGTCGAATCGCATATCGGGTCTCCGGCAAGTCCAATTGCCCACACCTGTCCGGTGCGTTCCGATTCGGAAGCCACCGCCCAGGCCCGACCACCATTAACCCCGATTCCACCGTTTTCGTGCATCCGCAAATATGCGGACACGCTGTTTCCGATGAATATATCTACGTTATTTCAGTGACTTAAATAATTTTTAGAGAACCATTCTACGACCTCTAACGCCTGACTCTCAGGCTTTCCCTACCAGCCGCTGATACACGATGGGCATCACGACCAGCACCAGCGGCAGTTGCACCGCCAGGCCCGCGATGATCGCGATGGCGAGCGGCTGCTGCATCTGTGCCCCCTGGCCGATGCCGAGTGCGAGCGGCAGCAGCGCGAGGATCGCGGCGATGGTGGTCATGGCGATCGGCCGCATCCGGTTCACGCCCGCCTCCACCAGGGCGGTCTGGAACGATTGCCCGGCCAGCAGATCGTCGAATTCCGAGAAATAGAAGATCGCCACTTCCGTGGTGATGCCCACGATCATGGTCATGCCCATCATCGCGGTGATATTCAGTTCCACGCCCGTTGCCCAGAGGCCGACGAAGACGGCCGCCACCGCCAGCAAGGGCACGGTCATGATCGCGATAGCCACGCGGAAGCGCTCGTACATGAACAGCAGCAGCAAAAACACCAGCGCCACCGCCGCGAGCAATACCATCAGCAGACCGTGGAACGCGATCTGCTGCTGGTGGTACAGACCGCCCAGCACATAGCTGACGTCATTCGGGATCAGCCCGGGCGCAGCCAATGCCTTGCGCACGGACACGATCGTATGCCCCAGATCGCGTCCGCTGATGCGTCCGGTGACAGCCACCATGCGCTTGAGATCGTCGCGGGTGATCTGCGGCTGCCCGATAACCGGTTCGATGCTGGCAATGCGCGCGAGCGGCACGAGGGCTCCATCCGCGGCGCGCAACTCCAGCTTGCCGATGTCGGTCGCGGTGGACCGGCTCCGCTCGGGTGTCCACACGCGCACGCCCACCATCTTCACACCCTGCTGGACCTGAGTCGTGACCGTGCCCCGCAGCAACGTGGCCACCTGCCGAGAGACTGTATCCGGGTCCATGCCCTCCAACGCGGCCTGTACCCGGTTCACGCGGATGGTGAGCGCGTCGCCGGCCAGGATCACGCCGTCATTCACATCCACCACACCGCCGACCCTGCCGATGGCCGCGGCTACCCTGGGCGCCAGGCTCCGCAGTTCCTTGTCGTTATCGCCGTAGAGTTTGATCTCGATCGGCTGTGGTACTGCGGTGAGATCGCCGATCAGGTCTTCCATCAGCTGTGCCATCTCGATATGCAAGCCGGGCACCCTGGCTTCCACACGCTGGCGCACGCTATCCATCACCGTCTCGATACCCGGGCGCGGCATCGGCTTGAGGCGCACGAAGAAGTCGCCCTCGTTGGCCTCGGTCAAGCCGCCGCCAAGCTGCAGACCCGTGCGCCGGGAGTAGGTATCCACTTGTGGCGTGCTGTCCAGGATAGCGCCTACCTGGCGCAGCAGGCGGTCGGTCTCGGTGAGCGATGTACCGGGCGGGGCGCGGTAATCGAGCACGAAGCCGCCCTCGTCCATAGCCGGCATGAAGCCCGTGCCGACGGCGCGGTAGGCCGCATAGCCTGCCAGTGCATAAGGGACAAGCACCAGCAACAGCAGCGACGGGCGTCGCCGCAGCGCGGCCATCGTCCGCCGGTAATAGTGCTGCACACGATGCAGCACCACCCCGCCCTCTTCGCGCTCGGCATCGCGATCGGTCAGCCCGTAGCGGGCCAGCACCGGCACCGCGAGCCAGGTCACGAAGAACGAGATCAGCAGCGCGCTGGCCATGGTCAGCGAGAGCGCCTTGAAAAACGCACCGGTCACTCCGCTCAGAAATGCGAGCGGCAGGAAGATAACGATAGTGCAAGCCGACGAACCGGCCAGCGGGCGCGCGAACTCGCGCGCACCGGCCAACAGGCTCTCGCTGCGCGAGCCGGGGTGCGAGCGCAGGCGCCGCACCAGGTGCTCGAACATCACGATGCCGTCGTCGATGATCAGCCCCACGGCGGCGGCCATACCGCCGAGAGTCATGATATTGAAGCTCATCCCCAGGATATCGAGCAGCAAGACCGTGGCCGCCAGCACCATGGGTACCAGCAGCATCGCCATCAGCGTGAGCCGTGGGCTGCGCAGGAAGATCAGCAGCACCAGGCCCGCCAGGACCACCCCGATGAAGATGGCATCGCGCACGCTGCCCGCGGCCGCGGTGATCAGCTCGCTCTGGTCGTACCACTTGCGCAGCACCACGCCCTTGGGCAGCTTGTCTTTATAGGCTGCCAGCATCCGGTGCACCTGCTTGTCTATCTGCACCGTATTGCCGCCGGGCTGCTGATACACCTGCAGCAACACCGCGTCCTTGCCGTCGGCGGTCACACGCTGCCAGAGCGGACGTTGCGAGCGCGTGACCGAGGCCACGTCAGCCACCCGTACGATGCCTCCCGGCCCGCTGCGCAAGACGGTATCGCGGATATCGTCGAGCCCGTGCAGACGGTCGTCGGTGAGCGCCAGATAGAGCTTGTAATGATCTTGGACCCGGCCCACCGCCGTGAGTACGTTGCTCGCTGCCAACGCTTGCACCACATCGGCCGGTGCAAGCTGCAATGCGGCGAGCTTGCCCGCATCCACGCTCACGCGGTATTCGGCAACCGCCCCGCCCTGCACGCCGATATGCGCGACACCTTCGATACGGCTGAGCATGGGCAGCAGGGTCAGCCGGGCCAGGTCGCGCAGCGCGACCGCGCTCTGCGTCTTCGAGGTGAGGCTGTAGGCGATGATCGGGAATACGGTCGGGTCGCGCCGTTCAGCCTCGAAGCGGGTGCCCACCGGCAGTTGCGGCAGCACGTTGTTGGCGGCCGATTCCACCTGCAACAGAGCCCGGGCCATGTCGTCGCCCCAGTTGAAATCCACCGAGACTTCGGCGCTGCCGCGGCTGGTGGTCGAACGCACGTGACGCACGCCAGGGATACTGCGGAGCGCGATCTCCATCGGCCGCGTCACCGTCAGTTCCATCTGGGTGGCGGGCCGGTCGCCGGCATCCATACTTACCACGATGCGCGGGAACTGCACGTTCGGAAACAGCGCCACCGGCAGCCGGAACGCCGCGATCAGGCCACCGAGCGCGGCGAGTGCGAGCAGGAACAACAGCGAACGCTTATGCGCTTGCGCCCATTCGGCAACGCTCATCCGCCCGCGTCCCTGACGGCCATGCCATCTTCGAGTTCGTAATTGCCCAGCGTGACCACGGTATCGCCCGCGCTCAGGCCGCTCGCGATACCGACCCAGCCATCGCTCTCCAATACGGGCGTCACCGCCACGCGCTGTGCCTTGCCCTTGACCACGCGGAACACATAGCTGCCTTCGTCATCGCTGAGCACTGCAGAATGCGGCACGGCAGGCAGTCTCCGCTTCGCCAGCACGATGCGCCCGCTGAAATGAGAGCCGAGGCTCACACGCGAGGCGTGCGCCACCGAGACCCACACGTCTACCCGCTGCGTCTTCGGATCGAGCATGGCGCCCACGCGCACGACTTTGCCGTCCAGCGCCGCGCCACCACCGAAGACCGGGCTCAACTTCACCGGCATGCCTGCCTGGATATGCGCGGCATCTTCCGGTTCCACACCCAGAATAACGGCCCGGCCGGTATCCGGTACCAGTTGCAGCAGCGCCGTGTCGGCGGCCAGGCGTTCGCCTTCCTGAACCGCGAGCTGGGTCACGGTACCGGCGCCGGCGGCACGGACCAGCTGATGCGACGCGCTGCCGCCCACGGCCTCCGCGGCCTTGAGGCGGCTGTGCGCATCCGCCTGCGCCTGTCTGGCGGCGGCCAGCTCGGCAGCAGAGGCCAGATCCTGCTTGCGCAGCCGTGTGATACGCGCGAGCTCTTCTTCCGCGTACTCGGCCTGCGCCTTCGCCTGCGCGTAGGCCGCAGCGGCACCCGGCGCGGTAATCAGTGTGAGCAGCCGCGCGCCCTTCTCGACGTGCTCACCGGGCGCGACCAGCACGGCGCCCACCACACCCGCACGCGGGGTCGCGACCGTGGTCCGCGCACCGGGCTCGGCCTGCAACACGCCGTAAGCCGATACGGTGCGCTCGAGATCGCGCAGCGCGACCGTCGTGGTCTGCACGCTGGCGCTCACTGTCGCTTGCGGTACGGGCGCGGCATCATCGTCGGCGCGCGCCACCTCGATCGAGACGATCAGCGCTGCAAGCGCGAAGACGAGCGCGGGAAACCTCATGGCTTGTTCTCTCCCTTCCTGGAATCTGTCGGTATCGGCAGACCGAGCAATGTCTGCAGAGCGATGGTCGTCTTGCGCAATTGCAGCGCCAGATCGATCGCCTCGATACGGCGATCGAGGGCGTAGTTGGCCAGCGCCAGATAGTCCGTGGCGCTCATGGCGCCCCGTGTGTAGGCGCTATGCGCTGCAGCCAGCGAGTGCGTGACGGCCGGCATATCGGTCTGCAACTGCTGTTGCTGGACTTCGAGCAGGTCGCCGAGCTGGTGCAACTGCCTTATCTCGGCGGTGGCGGCATCCAACCGTGCCTGATACTCGGCATGCAACTGCGCCCGCGTGCTGCGCACCTCTGCGATAGCGCCGCGGGCGCCGGAAAAAAGCGGGAGATCGAGGCTGATACTCAGTCCGTTGGTAACGACAGCACTGGTATCGCTGGCACGGTTCACGCCCACCGAGATCACCGGAAACTGGGCGAGGATCGCCGCCCGTACCCGCGCTTCCTGGCTCGCATAGCCCGCCTGCAGCGCGCGCAGATCCGGCCTGCGTGCGGGCAGCACCCTCAGTGCCGCCGCGATCTCGGTGCCGTCCGGCGGTACGGTATCGCCGCCAGCCGGTTGGAGTTTCAGCGCGATGTCCGGATCCAGTCCCAACAGCGCATGCAAGGCGGCCTCGTCTGCCGCCAGCGTCTGGCGCGCCTCGGCGAGCCGGGCATGTTGTGCCGCCGCCGCGGCTACGCCCGCTGCCACCGTCTGTCCGCTGAGATCGCCCCGCGCGACGGCACGTCTCAGGGCCTTGGCGCGCGCACCATAGATGGCGTCGGCCGCACTCAGCAACTTCACCCGATCCCTCGCGGCCACTGTCTCGGCAAACAGCACTCGCGCCCGCGCGCCCGTCTGCCATTCCGCCCACAACACCCCAAGATCCACGGCTCGGGCATCGGCCGTCGCCGCGGCGTGGGTATCGGCATGCGCGATGAGCGCGTCCAGCGGATAATCGAGAGATGTCGCACGGCCGTTCACCAATCCGGGGCCGCTGCTCTTTAGCCTATCGAAGCTCAAGCCCAGTTGCGGGTCGGGCAACAGACCGGCCGCGAAGGCCTGGGCATGCGCCACGCCGGCGCGCATGCGCATCGCCTTGAGATCGGGGCTGTCGATCACTGCCAGCTCGGCCACTTCCACCGCATCCAGCCCATCAGCCGGATCGAAAACCTCGGCATGTATGCCGGGAAGGTGCAGGCTGGTGACATCGGCTTCAAGTGCCGGCAGCGTCCTGGCCAGATCGGGTTTGTCCGCCAGCGGGAGCGCCGAATAAGTGGCGCAGCCACCGAGCAGCCCGGTAACGATGACCAGCGCACCGGCCAGCCGGCGACGGCGGATCGGAGTCTGGGTGGTCGAGAGCTGCGGCATGAGTGGCGGGATCGGAAACATCGATTGCCCCGCAGTCTACCGGAGGTGCCATTAACAGAGTCCGACACGAGGATTAAATTTCGTTAATCTCCACCCCTGCGCGATCCCGGCATGACACTGCTACTATTCCCCAATGCGTGTACTGGTCATCGAAGACGATGCCGAAGTCTCGGCCTATCTGAGCAAGGGTCTGGCCGAGAGCGGGCACAACCCGGTGCTCGCGGCGAGCGTGGCTGAAGCCAATTCGCTGCTGAGCGAAGCGGGTTTCGACGTGATCCTGCTCGACAGACTGCTGCCCGACGGCGACGGGCTGGACCTGCTCGCGGCCCGACGCGCCGCCGGGCTCGATACTCCGGCCATCATCGTCTCGGCGCTCGGCGATGTGGACGACCGCGTGGTCGGCCTGCGTGGCGGCGGCGACGACTATCTCACCAAACCTTTCTCCTTCCAGGAACTGCTGGCGCGCATCGATGCCGTGGTACGCAGGCGCACACCGCACCTCGCAGGCTCCACCCTCACCGTGGGCGATCTCGAGCTCGACCGGCTCAGCCGGCGTGTCGAGCGCGCCGGCCAGGAGATCGCCCTGCAGCCGCGTGAGTTCAAGTTGCTCGAATACCTGATGCAACATGCCGGCCAGGTCGTGACCCGCACCATGTTGCTGGAAGCGGTGTGGGATTATCACTTCGATCCGCAGACCAACGTGATCGACGTGCATATCTCGCGCCTGCGCGCGAAACTGGATCGCGATTTCGACCAGCCGCTGCTGCAGACAGTGCGCGGTGCGGGATACATGCTCCGTGCGCCCGATTAAGCTCACCAATACCACCGTCTTCCGGCTCGCGATCCGCAACGCCCTGCTTTCGGCTGCGCTCATGTTCGGGCTCATGCTCGCGATCTTCGCCGCCGCGCGGGCCCAGCTCCGTGCCCAGATCGATACCGGATTGCGGGCGGAAGTGGCGGCGCTCAGCGCGCTCTATTCCGACCAGGGCCTGGATGCGCTCGAGCGCGTGGTCGCCGCGCGCAGTACACCCGCCGAACTGCGCGCCAGCGATGCCGAAGATGCCGGTCTGCGCCATTACCTGCTGGCTGACAAATCCGGCAAACGGCTCGCCGGCGACCTGAGGCGGTGGCCACAAGCTATCCAGTCCCAGCGCGGCTGGGTGAGTCTGGCAGCGGATGCCGATCCGGCCGCCTATCGCCTCGACCCGGACGATCGCCGCCATCGCATCCGCGCCTACGGCATCACCCTGCCCGACGGCGATCGACTGCTTGTCGGGCAGGCCTTGAACGAGACCGACGAACTGGTCCGCGACATCTTCATCTGGACACTGCTTGCAGGCACGGGCGGTCTGCTGTTGAGTGTGGGCATCGGCGCCGGACTCGGTCGGCGCGTGGTCAGGCGCCTTGCCGACACCACACGCGCGGCCGACGCGATCATGGCCGGCGATCTCTCGCGCCGCCTGAGCATTCCCGGCGATGACGAGTTCGCCGCTCTCGGTGCGCGTTTCGATTCGCTCCTGGACCGGCTCGAACGGCTGATGCAGAGCACGCGCGCGGTGACCGAGGACGTGGCGCACGATCTGCGTACGCCGTTGGGGCGCCTGCGCAGCCGCCTGGAAGTCACCCTGCTCGAACGGCGCAGCGAAGACGACTACCGCGAAACGATGACGGCTGCCATAGACGACATCGACAAGTTGCTGGCCACCTTCGACGCGATGCTGCGCATCAGCCAGCTCGAAGCGGGGAAACGCAGCATCGCCGCAAAGCCGATAGCCCTGGCAAGTTTTTGCGAAGACCTGGGCGAACTCTATCAGCCACTTGCCGAAGAACGCGGGCTCACACTCGAGCTTGATGCGCCGGCTCAAGCTGCCACGGGTCGTGGTGATGCCCAGCTGCTCTCACAGGCACTCAGCAACCTGCTCGAGAACGCGCTCAAGTACACGCCGTCGCCGGGCCGGGTCGTGCTTGCCTGGGGCGCTGACGGTGACCAGGTGTGGTTCGAAGTGCGCGATACCGGGCCCGGGATCGCCGAGGCCGACAAGACCCGCGTGGTCGAACGGCTGGTGCGGCTCGATCGGGCGCGCACGCAACCCGGAAGTGGTCTGGGTTTGAGTCTGGTCCAGGTCATCGCGCGGCTGCACGGCGGCCGTCTGGAGCTTGGCGATGCGGACCCGGGCTTGCGCGCGCGGATCGTGATCCCAGCCTGAAGGCGAGACAGGCAACGGCCGCCTGTGGTATGAATCGCAGGCACAAGACCGTGGGAACCTGCGATGCCCGAACACGAACAAACAGCGGCGCAGACGCCGCAAGATGTCTTCGAACGCGCCGGTTACGTGGTGATCACCGGCGCGCTGCCACGCAGTGCCGCCGACCTCGCCTACCGCTACGCGCTGCTCCAGGCGCAAGATCCCGACTATTACATGGACGAGCCCATGATGGTCGCGCGCGGGCATTATGCCGATGCCATGGGTGAAGCTATCCTGATGCGCTTGCACCCGTTGCTGGAGCGAGCCACCGGCCATTCGCTGTTCCCGTGCTATTCCTTCCTGCGTATCTATCAGAACGGTTCCAGCCTGCCGCGTCATGTCGACCGCCCCTCCTGCGAGATCAGCGCCACCCTCACGCTCGGCTATGAAGGCGGCAAGCTTTGGCCGATCGGTGTGGAATCCGGCGGGCGCGATATCGCCGTGCCGCTGGATGTCGGCGATCTGATGATCTATCGCGGTGCTGAAGTACCGCACTGGCGCGAAGCCTTTGCCGGCGAGAACTGGATCCAGCTCTTCCTGCATTACGTGGCCAGCGACGGCCCTTATGCCGAATACCGCTTCGACAAGCGCGAACGCATCGGTCCGGTGAAGCTGGACCCACATGTGAGCTCGTTGGGCGAAGCGAAGTTCGCCCAGCCCGAAGATCCCTGCCCCTGCGGCAGCGGCAAGCTCTACCGCGACTGCCACGGCCGGTGAGCACACAGCCGCCAGCCTGGGCGCGCAGTCTGCGTTGGCTCACCGAAAGCCTCACGCTGGGCTTTCCCGGCGGGCCGCGCTTGTTGAAACTGGCCTGGGTGATCAACTTCCAGAAAGGCGGCACCTTCGTGTTCGTGGGCCTGCTCATGTGGTGGTATGGAAACACCAGCACGCTCGCCTGGGTCTATCTGGCGCTGCACGGCAGCTATGGATTGTGCTGGCTGCTCAAGGATGCGGCCTTTCCCGATGCGAGCTGGCAGCGCCGGGTGACGGTCGGCGGCGGGCTCATGGCCTTCGCGCTCGTACTCGGGCCCTACTGGCTGATCGCCTGGCTGCTCATCTCCGATGCCGTGGGCACGGCCTACCTGCCGATCAGCGGGCTTTATCTTGCCTTCTGCATCGCGCTGCACACGCTGGGCGTGGCGATCATGCTCGCCGCCGATGCGCAAAAATACTTCACCCTGCGCGAACGCCACGGATTGATCGAAGATGGCATGTTCCGTCACATCCGCCACCCCAACTACCTCGGCGAGATGATGATCTACGCCACCTATGCGCTGCTGGTGCGTCACTGGCTGCCCTGGCTGATCCTGGCCGCGATCTGGTCGGGTCTGTTCGCTGTCAATATCGCCTGCAAGGAAGCTTCGCTCGCGCGCCACCCCGGTTGGGCCGCCTACGCCGCGCGTACCGGCCTGCTGCTGCCGAAGCTCAGGCCGGCACGAAAGCAGGACTGAGATGCGCCGCAGCCTGCATAAGGAAACGGCCCTGGATGCCACGGTGGATCTGGCCTGGACGATACTCGCCGGGTTCCCCGCTTATGCGGAATGGAATCCGGTCATCGCGCGCGCCGAAGGCCGCGCGGATTTCGGCCAGAGCCTCGCGCTGGAGATACGCCTGCCTGGGTTCGCGCCGCACCGCCTGCAGGCGCGTCTGCTGCGGGTTCACCCGCCGCGCGAGATGCTCTGGATCGCACGTTCGGGCTTCCCGGGCCTGCTCGATATCGAATACCGCGCCCTGCTTGAGCCCGTCATCGGCGGCGGCAGCCGCCTGCAACAGGAATTGCAGGTCGGCGGCATGCTCACGCTGTTCGTCTGGCGCAGGATCGAAGCCGCCGCCGATACGGCACTGGATCGACTCGGACATGCCTTCGCGCAACGCTGTCGCGATGGGGCCACCGAGACCGTTTTCAATTACACGGGAGCCGCGGAATGAACGCACCCATCACTTCGTTTTTCGCGGGCATACTCGCGCTCCTGTTCGTGGCGCTCGCCGCACGGGTCGTGTTGCAACGAAGGGCCATGCGCACGGGCCTCGGCCATGGCGGTCACGCCTCGCTGGAACGCGCGATCCGCGTGCACGGCAACGCGGCCGAATATGTGCCCTTCGCACTCGTACTGATGCTGCTGTTCGAGTTGGGCGGCGGCCCGGCCTGGGCGCTCTGGCTCGGAGGCTGCACGCTGCTCGCGGGCCGATTGCTGCATATCCTCGGCCTGAGCCGCTACAGCGGCATCTCCTTCGGCCGGTTCTGGGGCACCGCGCTCACCTGGTGTACCATCGCGGGACTGGCGGGCGCGGATATATCGCGCGCATTGCACACGCTCTAGAGGCGGCAAAGGAGAGGGGTATGCACAAGCGTTTCTCGGGGCCGGTCGAACGGCTGCGCGACCCTTCACGGGTGGAACTGCTCGAAGTGGAGCGCGTCGTCGATCTCTCGCTGGGCGATGACGATATCCGCTCCATGCTGGATGTCGGCATCGGCACCGGCCTGTTCGCCGAAGCCTTCGCGGCACGCGGCATAGAGATCGCCGGTGTAGACGCCGACCCGGACATGATCGTGGCGGCGCGCCGCTACCTGCCGGATGCCGATTTCGAAGTGGGCCTGGCGGAAAAACTTCCCCAGGAGGATAATACTTTCGATCTTGTTTTCCTCGGCCATGTTCTGCATGAGACGGATGACGCCGTAACCGCTCTGCGCGAAGCGCGCCGCGTCTCCCGCGGCCCGGTTGCGGTACTCGAATGGCCGTATGTCGAAGAAGAAAGCGGCCCGCCTCTGGCCCATCGCCTGCGAGCCGCGCACATCGCCGATGCTTCTCGTACAGCCGGCTTCACGGGCATAAGTCAGTTCCCGCTGCAGCACATGCTGCTGTTCCGCCTCGAGCAGTAGCCCGGCTCACTGTATAAACTGCGTAACCTGCGTATCCGTGGCGTGGTTTCGAGACCGCAAACTCACGCCATACCCGCTGGATGGAGGATCAGATGTTCAAACGCGTACTCATTGCCGTGATGGCGCTCACGGCGCTTGCCGCCTGCAGTGGAAACGACTCCGATAACAAAGCCGTGCAGAATGCCCCGCAAACGAAAGCCGGGAAGCTGCAAGCGATACGGATGCATGCCTATTCCGAGCAGGAGATGGCCAAATACGCGCGCATCGAGCTCAAGGCTGATCTCTCCGGCCTCGACGAAAACCAGAAGAAGATGGTGGTACTTCTGATCGAGGCGTCCCAGATCATGGATCACTTGTTCTGGCACCAATCGTTCGGGCAGGAACGCGATCTCCTCGACAGCATCTCGGACCGTCCGACCCGTGCCCTGGCCTGGCTCAACTACGGTCCCTGGGATCGCCTGAATGACGACAAGCCATTCGTCCCGGGCTATGGCCCCAAGCCTGTGGGTGCCCGCTTTTACCCCGCTGACATGACCAAGGCGGAATTCGAGGCCGCCAATATTCCCGGAAAGAAAGGCCTCTATACGCTCATCCGCCGCAACGCCGACAAGAAACTCGAAGCAGTGCCCTATCACGTCGCCTATGCCGCCGAGCTTCATCATGCGGCCGAACTGCTGCGCCAGGCCGCGCCCCTGGCGAAGGACGAACAGTTTGGCAATTACCTCAAGATGCGCGCCGATGCCCTCGAGACCGACAACTATCAGCCCAGTGACTTCGCCTGGATGGATATGAAGAACAACCCGATCGATATCGTCATCGGGCCGATCGAGACCTATGAAGACAAGCTGTTCGGTTACAAGGCTTCATACGAAGCCTATGTACTGATCAAGGATCAGGCCTGGAGCAAGCGCCTCGCCCGCTTCGCCCAGTACCTGCCTGAACTGCAGAAGGAACTGCCAGTACCTGACAAGTACAAACAGGAAAAGCCCGGAACGGATTCCGATCTGAATGCATATGACGCTATCTTCTATGCGGGCGATTCGAATGCCGGCGCCAAGACTATCGCCATCAACCTGCCCAACGACGAACAAGTGCAGCTCAAGAAAGGTACGCGCCGCCTGCAGCTCGAAAATACGATGCGCGCGAAATTCGATCAGATCATGGTGCCCATCGCCAAAGAGCTGATCGTGCCCGACCAGGTCAAGAACGTGACCTTCAACGCGTTCTTCGAGAACACCATGTTCCACGAAGTGGCGCACGGGCTGGGCATCAAGAACACCATCGATGGCAAGGGTACGGTGCGCAAGGCATTGAAGCAGTACGCGTCCAGTTTCGAGGAAGGCAAGGCGGATATCGTCGGCTTGTATCTGGTCACCAAGTTGCACGATTCCGGCCAGCTGACCGAGGGCACCTTGCACGACAACTATGTCACCTTCCTGGCAGGCATCTTTCGCTCGGTACGCTTCGGCGCAGCGGACGCCCACGGCAAAGCCAACATGGTCCGTTTCAACTTCTTCAAGGACCACGGCGCCTTCACGCGTGACGAGACGACCGGCAAGTACCGCGTGAACTTCGACAAGATGAAAGACGCCATGGATGCACTCTCTGCCACCATCCTTGAGATCCAGGGCGATGGTGACTATGCCAAAGCCGCCAAGATGATGAAAGACATGGCGGTGATCCACCCTCAACTGCAGGCTGATCTGGCCCGCTTGTCCAAGGACAATATCCCCGTGGATATCTTCTTCAAGCAAGGCGTGAAGGTACTGGGCCTGCAGGATTATGCAAGTTAGCCGAAGGTTGGCATGGGTCCGTGCCGTCAGATGACCCGGGAGCGGCGCTATTGCGCCGCTCCTTGTTCATGCCCATTCGCGCGCGCTCTCAAATCTGCTGCGCTTTGATGGCCTTGTCTGCACCGGTTGTGAACTGCTGATCCGTGTACGGGTTGTGCGTGGGTCTCCTGACGACGTTGAAACCGAAGTCTTCCGCCTCGTGGCAGGCGTTGCAGGAATCGGTCAGGGCGTCGTAGGCGTGTGCGAACGCGGTCCCATCCTGCGCCCTTATGGCCGCATCCAGGGCCTTCAATGGCGGATCGGTCATCTCCGGCAGCAACCTCGCCACAGGCTGCGGCGCACCTTCGTGTTCCGGGTGCAGGCGCACAGCGTCGCCGAAGCCTTCCCGCAGCTCCTTCACCTCATAAGCCGCCAGTGGCCAGTTCCCCGCCCGCCCGGCAAACCAGAGCTTGGTATGGCGCATCTGCGTGGCCGACATGATCTCGCCCAGACCCGGCACATAGGCCTGGTGCGGTTGCAGCGCGCAGCCAGGCAAGCCCAGCAGCCCGGCGACGATCGCACAAATAAGTGTCAGACGTATTGTCATGGCGCCCTCCCGAGGCCGATACCCAGGCCAGTGCGCGCATCCGGCGCGAGATTGGAAAGAAAGCGCTGCCGGCGGGTAACTCGCTCTTACCCGGCAGTGCATCAGGCGTAGAGGTCGATCTCGCCCGCAAACTCCGGCATCCGTATCTTGCACTCGAACTGCATGCCCACCTTCACGAGCACGCGGACAGAGGCCGCATTACCGGGATCGACCAGCCCGACGATACGCTCGATCGCCAGGATCTTGCGCCCGTGGTCCATCACCGCGCAGGCCGATTCGGTGGCGTAGCCCTTGCCCCAGTATCCAGGCAGGAAACGATAGCCCAGATCGACCTCCTCCAGGTCGCTCAGGTACTTCAGGCCACAGAAACCGACAAGCTCGCCCGAGGCCTTCTCGATACAGGCCAGGCGGCCGTAGCCTCGAGTCTCATAGTCGTGCAACGGAGCCGCGCGCATCACGGCACGCGCCTCATCTTCCGACTCGAATGCCTTATCGCCCGTAAAGCGGACCACTTCAGGATCCGAATTCAGCCGGAAATAGGCGGGCACATCGTCCAGCGTGAACTTGCGCAGCATCAGGCGTTCGGTCTCGAGCATCTCGACTCCGGCTGATCGCCCCGCATCGAAGAGCTTGCGCTCTGCCGCTGCGCACGATCCGCGTCAATCAAAACTTTAAAAAGGATACGGGAGCCAGGGCTGCGATGATCCCTATCGCCGCCGTCGTCAGCCCACGCGCTTCCAGATCAACGTGCGGGTAACGGGCGTGCCGTCAGCCGCATCGGTATCCAGAGCGATAGTGAGCGTATCGTCCTGTACTCGCATCTCCCGCGTGAGTACCTGACCTACGTTGTCGGCAGACAGACAACCCATCAGCGTCTGAGTCACCTCCCGAGTGACATCGTTCACGCTGTAGCTGCCGAAATAGGCATCGTAGCCGCCCTGCGCACGCGTGTTGTTGGCGCCTGCCGCACCCGGCTCGTCCGCCAGGCGGGACCGGTCGCGTTTCATGAATTGGGCCGAGAAGTGGCCTGCCTGATCGTAGATCAGAAGGGCGACAGGATCTTCGCCCAGCAACGGGTCGGGATGGCGCGCGCCGGATGCGGTGGTGTCGATGCGCGACTCCAGTAACCAGGTACCCGGGAGAGTGTGTGAAAGCTGCGAGTCTTGCGGCATGGCAGTTGCCTCTCATTCCGACCGAAGGATGCCGTACGGGAAAGATTAGACCATGCCCGCATCGCTCGCCACATATGCAGCCCACGGCCCGCGCGCCAGACGGCGATTTCGCTATACTTGTGAAAAGCTCACAAGACCAGCACCGATCCGGGAGCGCGCCATGTCACTTGATATCGTCGTCTTCTACGGCTCTGTCCGCTCGACGCGGCAAGGCATCAAGGCCGCGCGCTTCATCGTGAACGAATGCCGCGCGCGCGGGCATGAGGTCGAGCTGATCGATCCTGTGGATTACCCGCTGCCACTGCTGGACAAGATGTACAAGGAATACAACGCGGGCGAAGCACCCGAGGTGCTCGAACGCATGGCCAGGCCGATCAAGGCAGCCGATGCGTATATCGTCGTCTCCGGCGAATACAACCACACCGTGCCGCCCGCCCTTTCCAACATGCTCGATCACTTCCTGGAGGAATACTTCTGGAAACCCTCCGCCATCGTCTGTTATTCGGCCGGCTCTTTCGGCGGCGTGCGCGCCGCCATGACCCTGCGCGCCATGCTCGCCGAGCTGGGCATGGCCAGCATCCCCTCGCTCATGCCCATCCCGCGCGTACAGGCGGCGTTCGACGACGACGGCACGCCCACGGACGCGGTCTGGCATCAGCGCGCAGACAAATTCCTCGGCGAACTGGAGTGGTATGGCAACGCCATGAAAGCGGCGCGCCAGAAGCCGTGCACACGCAGCGAGTGCGATACCCTGACCGCAAAATAGAGCGTGGCCCGAAAGACTGCCGCCGCCCTACTCCGCTTTGGCGTCTTTCCCATGCTCGGAAAGTTGGGCGCCGAACCAGCGGTGGATCGCCGTGAGCAGTTTCAGGCTCTTGGTCTTGAATACGATCTGGCCACCATCCGGCAGCTGGGCATAGCTGATCTCGATGTTCGCGGCACCGGCTTCGAGCTCCTTGAGCCCCGGCATATCGGCGCCATGCAAGCTCGCAGGGTCTGAATAGTTTCCCGTCTGGAACCGCCCCGCCTCATGCTTGAGATGCATGCGGATCAGCTCGATCTGGCGTCGATCTTTCGGATCGCGTGCGATCACCTTCTCGACCCCGCCGGACTCGGTCATCCGGAAGATATGCAGCACCTTCGAGATATCGAAAGGCATAACCATGGACGACATATCGTGGACATGCTGCTGTTTCGTGTCCGGAGCCGCCTGTGCGATGCCGGCGAGGGCCACGAGCACGAGTACGGTTCCGATACCCAAGCGCAACCTACTACACATCTTCAGGCCCTCTTGCGCAGCAACAGGTGGGTTGCCCGTTCGCCCGCTACGGTATCAAAACACTCGTAGCCGAGGGCATCGAGGTCCATGCCTTCAAAAAGGTGTTCGCCCCTGCCCATGAGTACGGGACACGATGCCAGATGCAGTTCGTCCACCAGACCCGCCTGCAGATACTGACGGATGGTGGCAACCCCGCCGCCCAGGCGTATATCCTTGCCGCCCGCAGCGTCTGTGGCCGCTTTTAGAGCCGATTCGATGCCGTCGGTCACGAAATGGAAGGTGGTACCGCCCGCCATCTCCAGCGGGGCGCGTGCGTGGTGGGTGAGCACGAACACGGGCACATGATAGGGCGGCTCTTCGCCCCACCAGCCCCTCCAGCTCTCGTCCGGCCAGGGGCCGCGTACCGGCCCGAACATGTTGCGGCCCAGGATCCACGCACCGATATTCTCGAAGCCGCGCGCGGCCATGCGGTTGTCCACACCTTCCTCGCCCTCGCCCTGCCCGTGCATCTCCTGCCACGCCCGAGTGTGGAAGAACCACTGCATCAACTCCGGCCCTCTCGCACCGAGCGGATTCTGCAGATCCTGATCCGCTCCGGCCCCAAAACCATCGAGCGAGACCGAGAAGCTTCTCACGCACAGTTTCGACATCTTTATCCTCCCGCCTCAGGCCACTGCCCGGCTCGTTCCCGACACATCTTGCCTGCAGCCACGGGCCTTTTGCCAGCGCCGACAGCCGGCCCAACGCATGGAATGATTGACTCGACGATGCGGGGCCGGCGCAGGCTCCAGATAATTCAGTGTCCAGCCCGGGCAAGGATCTGTTCGACCTGCGCCCGCTCGTCGTCCGAAAGGCACCGGTACGGGATGGGCATGGCGCCCTCCTGCTTGACCACGAGATATCCCCGCGAGAAGCGGAAAACACGGATCACGTCAGCCCAGGGCACACTGACCGGCGCTGTCTTCGATTTCCGGGTGATGCCCTGCCCGTTGATCGTGAACACACAAGTACCCACGCGCGCGATCTTGTAGAAGAACACCGCACTGGCCAGCGCGAGTACCAGCCAGCGGTGCGGTGCCGAGACCGGCACCCCGGGCGCTTCGATATCCTTCAGCGCCGCCAGCGATCCGGGCTTCGCGCCCTTCTTCTTGGCCGCATTCACATACGGCATCAGCTCGCTCACGAGCGCACGATATTCGCCAAGGCGGTAGGAGACTTCGGCGTGTACGGCAGGCACATCCATGTCGAACGTCCGCGGCAGTGGAGACGGCGCGATTATACCGGATGGCCCAGACTCACGCCTCTCGCAGACCGGGCGGATTGTCACCTAGAGAACGATGGCGCTTCGGCCTTGTGCCGATAAACCAGCATGAGAAAGTGATCAGCAGGGCCAACTGCACCATGACCAGTATGCCGGTAAGACCCATATGAAACACGATAGCCGCGATAACCGCCGGAACCACGGCCACAAGAACCACGTAGAAACCATTGCCTATCCGCAGCAGCATCAGGACAGGCACCACATACAAGCCGGCGAAGAAATAGCTGCCCAGGATCGCAGCGATGACGAATTGCAGCGCATACAAGGCCACAGCGAACACGCCATCTTCCGGCAGCGGAGAAACCGCGATATAGAAGGCCGCGAGTACGACAGTGGCAACGGGGATGAGCGTCAAGGGCGCGAGCAGGAAAGCCCGGATCGGATGCCTCATGACTTCCCTGGTGGCCATCGCGGACCTCACTTTCTCTGAGAGCCCAGGCTCCCCGCCTGAAATTCCTACAGAAAGTTTAGCCCTATTTCCTGGCTGGACCGGGTACAGATACTAGGTAATTCCCACAGCGCGAACACAGGCGGAGAAAGAACGCGAAGACTTGATACCCTTTATAGATCAGTCTGCAGCGTCCAATGTCTAGACTCTCGAAGTTCCGCTCTGCGCCATGGCCCAGAACGTGATGGCAGTGACCAAGCCATAGACCAGCGTGGAGATGGCGATCGCCGTATGGCCTGCCCCGGCGATCCCCCAATAGACCGCACCCGGAACAAGGCCCGCCAGCGTCATCGGAAACCAGCCACCCACTTCGCGCCGGCTCAGCCATCCGAATACCGGAGCCAGGTACAGCGGCACTGCCGCCAGGCCCACGAGCAGCGAGACGCCAGCAGCGATGGCGCCACTGGTTGCCACATCGTGAATATGGAAATGGCGCGCGAAGGAGAAGATATAGACGCCGCCGAAGCAGAAGCTCAGCGGTATCACGACGAAATAGGTCGCCAGGATGGAACGGGTACGGTTCTCACTGTCTTTCATCGCGTCAACTCACCTTCAGCACAATAGAGCCCGGGCAATCGCTCATGTCGGCTCACTGCTTGATGGCCGGATCCCAATGCTCCGAGATCTTGCCATCGGTCACTCGAAACATGTCGAACCAGGTGGTCGTGTAGGTGTTTTCCGGATCTTTCTCGTCAATCTTCTTGTTGGCGAAGACAAGCACCACCAGATCCCGCTCAGCCACGATGGATATAAGCGGCGCCTCGATCTTCCCAGCAACCGGTTTCGGCTTGCACAGCTTCGAGAAAAACCGTACGAATCCCTCCCGGCCCGTCGGCACGGTCGGATTATGCTGGATGTATGACTGCGTCAGATACCTGGCGGCAATATCCAGGTGACACCCCTGCAATACTTCGCGCCAGAAGTCATAGACCAGCCGCTTGTTCCCGGCAAGCACCGGGTCTGGGCTGGCAAGCAGTGCTTGCTGGTCGGATGCGACCCCCTCCGGCATCTGCGCGAACGCCAGGTTGGAAAAAAGCAGGAAGCATGCAAGCAAAGCCGCTCTGATCATTTGAAAAAACCTTTTTAAACGTAACCACGCATAGCGAAACATGATTCTACATGACGGTTCCCGCCCGAGTCCCGCTATATATGAGCCCCGAAAACTTTGGTCTGCCTCCTATTATCCGGCATCCCTCACTCTTCGCTATTCGCTTCATACAAGACGGTATATTTCTTCTGGAAAGCTGGCGCCATTACTTCGACGTACCAGTTCTCCGGCACGGAGGGGAATGCTCTCAATAGTGGGTGGAATAAATTCGTAAACCCTTCCCACTCCTCCGATACTTGCACCGGCTCTTGCTCACCAGAAAGCTCGAACAGGAGGAAGATACAATCGGTTGTCACAAGATCGAGTTTGTAGGCAACAATCTTGAGGACTTCCGACCATCGGACCTCGGCGATAATCCGGTCATCAGATGGCCTGCGAAGCAAGAA
Source organism: uncultured Pseudomonadota bacterium (assembly GCA_963739695.1). Taxonomy (GTDB): domain Bacteria; phylum Pseudomonadota; class Gammaproteobacteria; order Natronospirales; family CAVUBB01; genus CAVUBB01. The sequence continues at coordinate 33,470 of CAVUBB010000007.1, forward strand.
TCCGTCATTTCCCGCCTCGATCTTTGGAGCTTCGATCTTTCCCGAGGCCTTCATCAGCCGGCGCCCCACCAACAAAATGATGAGTACGGCCCCTGCACCCAAATAAATTGCAGGCGAGAACATCTTCAGGGTTACGCCAAGCAACCAGGCACGCTATGAATGTCATTAATCATGAGAAATGCTCCGCCTCAGGCGGCGGAACAACCCAGCCATGCATCCGTCCCTCATACACCGAGACCGTGGGAGCCGGAAAGTCAGGATCAGCGAAGGCGCCGACCGGAATGGAAACAAACTCCGGCATTGATTCCGGCTCGTAGAAAACCGTGGTCCCGCAGTTGGGGCAGAAATGGAAGGTACAGCTCGTGCCCTCATCCCCTACCCGCACATATTCGGACGAAGCCCCCGAGACAGTCACATCCTTGCGATGAAACCGCGCCTGCTGCGCAAACGGACTCCCCGTACGCCGCTGGCACGCCAGGCAATGGCAGATTGAGTTGCGCACCGGCTCCCCAGCCACCTCCGCCTGGAGCTGCCCGCAGCTACAGGCGGCTATGCGATTAGGCATGGAAATCACCTCCGAAAGCCCGTTATAACCAAGGCTGCTATAGCAGACGAAGAGCGGGGCCTGCGGCCCGCTCCCCTGGTTCGCATGAATCGCGTTGCCACCTATTGGAAATCGGGTGGCAAGGCTCCCGCATCTCCCCAATGGCCGCTGAGCACAGTGGATTCGTTGCCGTGCGTGATCGACGCACGAAACCCGATGCCCTGGAAACCACCGCCGCCGCCCCAAGGTGGCACAGGAAAACCGAGGTTGTGGACGTAATGAGTGAGACTGGCACAGCGATCACAGGCTGATCGACCCTGGTCGGTTCCCTCGGACCCCGCCGCATTCAGAGTCCGACCTTGGCTTCGATAACTATCGAGGCCGGTTGATGGGCCCAGACGGTTCGGTCGAAGTACACGACCAAAGACAATACCAGTGCCGCACGGTTTGCTCGCGTTGCTTTCTCACCGTGACATGGCCGGTTCCAGGCTGGTCTACGAGGCCAAGCCACAACCGCGACCGCCAAAGCACGCCCAGCGGCGGCGTGGCCGCGTCCCATAGAAAAAGTATGTCATGGCATATCGACTCCTTTCGATGCGCAGCATCTACTCTCGTGCGGGGCGGGAACGACGCCGTGGGGCCGCTGCGAGAGGTAAGCAGTGGGTCCTGATTCCCGTTTCCCGCCGTGTCTGAAGAAGCGTCGTCCAGGATGGGCTGCTGCCCTCGCCATCGAAACAGGCCATTGAATTGCGACGACGCGGCCCAATAAACGCTCAGACAAGCTCCCCTTGGTATCCTCCTGGGACATTTCCGCTGCCGTGCAACGGAGACGTACATTCTTCATCCCAAATTTCGTGGATATTTGCAGTCGATATTTATCGTCGAGCCAAGACCCTTTAGTTTCTGAGTCAGAAAATTGTGCTTCTCAGGCTTCTTCGTCGTGGTCGGATGCGGCGCATCTACCGCGCCCTAGGTGTCTGACCCCAAATTTTTTTCCCGCCCGCCTCGAGCCGGCCGCAGCTACAGGCGGTTCTGATTCGACATAACACTGACCTGGCAGGATCGATCAGCTGACCCCATTGATCTCTCGGATTATCCCCGACTGAACACTCAATCCAGCAGATCAAATTCCCACGTAACCGACGAGCTCTGCTTAGGGCCAGTTCGGCTCTTGAGAGAAAGGTGACAATCCGTAGCAAATTTCTTAGCGTCAATGGCCAACATCCGTCGGTATTTGATCTCCAGCCTCAGCTCCGCGTGGATATCACCCGCCCGGATGATCACCCACTTCCCGCCATTCTTTCTCACAGGCTCGATATAGACCCGATTCACATGGGTACGGATCTTGTTCGCAATTGATTTAAGCTTCACATCGATATCCCGGCTGTCATGAGCACACATTATCTCTCAATTAAGCAGCCGGGCCTGATAAATATTGGAACTGCCGAAGGATTGAGGAAATAGTTGGGCTTTCTTCGGCGGACCAGCCACGCTTGCTCAGGTCTTGCGCTTTACCGGGACGTGGGCAAAAGGCAAAGCCTGCCCCCACTTTTACGCAAGTGGCAGTAGCCGTATGTATCTCATTGCTTAAACCCTCTCACTACTCTATCCCAGAGGTAGCCACTCGCGACTACTATTACGCCATTACTCAGGACAAGGGGCCGCTACAGTACATACTTTGAGAGAACGGACAAACTGGGCCGATAGCCCCTGTCGACCCATGAACGCCATCATGTCCGCAACATGCCCCTTCGGAAAGGTAAGCACTCCCGCCCTTGGAGACGGCGGCAGATGAAGTTCACTGGTTATCACGTACACATAGTTACCCTGAGCGATCACTCGCTCGTCAGTAAACGTACCGTAATTCTTGCCTTTCTCCTGAGAACACATGAACCGGCCGACATAGGCGTCGTGCCCGCCGGCGTCCATCTCTTTCGGACCGTTATACTTGATGCCTGCGCAGGCACCTCTAGCGAGATTGAACATGCTCTCGATATAGTCCTTAGCCGATACCGGATGACCGATATCAAACTTCTGCTCAACGAGGATCCACTTCGTGTCATCTCCCGTCGAGCCTTCCGGCACCCACTCACGGATGAATTGATCTCCCTGTGTCTTATCCGTGATCTGTGTCCATTTCACAGATTTCGGAAACATCAGCTTGATAGACGTAATCGGCGGAGCTGGCGGCGTGATTGCGCAGGCAGCCAAGCCCGCAGCCAGAAACATGAGTGATATACGGCTTAGCATTCCCTTTCCCATTTCATGATCCCCTGTTTTGATAACGTCCCCGAAAACCCTCTGAACCCAGCGAGCTATTCGCTGACGAGCCTTCGGGCGGGCTTTTCGGACTGAAGTCGCAAGGCAGATTCCACGAGCGACGTGCGATTCTGCGGCCTGTGCAGGATACCGACAACGATGGCGTAGCCGGCAGCGAACCAAAGAAGCGAGAAATCGATCCGCGTCGCCAGAAGGATTCCAATTGCGACCATTGAAGGTGCATCAAGAAAGGTCGCCGCGAGAAACCCACGGCCGGTAATCTTGGTGTAGAGCTCCCAGATGCGCTTGCCCTCCTCGTCGATATCCGCTGGCGGGGCAGCAGCAGCACCGCCAAAACCGTGTCCCTTGACTGGAATACCGAAAGGCGCGCGGTCGAGTGTCTCCGGCGTCGTCCATTTCACCCGTACCCAGGAGCCCGCAAGAAACGCTAGTACCGAACCCACCCAGAAGAACGGCTGCACCGTGGTCCAGATGGCAGCTCCGCCGGATGGAGCAGGGCCGAGCATGTTGTGGGTTGCGGCATACCACACTAAACCCACCGCAATGAGCACCCCACCTGGCAGTATGGAATACCACATGAAGGCTTCCTGCCGGATCTTTGACTTCAAAAGCTGCTTGTTTCGTTCGTTCATGCTTCTTCTATCCTCCGTGATGCCCCATATCAGAGAACTGCATTACGCCTGCCAAATGAACGAAGGACAACTAACAATACCCAAATGAAAGCGACATAAAGCGGCGTAATACCGTGAAAGAACTCATCTTTGGTCGTTTGATGAAGCCCAATCTTGCCACGCAATAGTAGGTAGGCACCAAAGCCATAAAGCGCGAGAACACCCACTGATACAACAACCCACATGCCGTCCGGCATCTCCCTTGCCGAATGGCGGCCCGCCTTGCCACCAGGCCAACCACGAGCACCCGCAAACGGCGTGACAGCCACCGGCTCGGGTCCTTTACCAGGATTGCCCACCAAGCTATCCGCCACGCGCCTATTTCGAATCTCTGGATCATCCATCCAGCTATCGACACGATGGGCTTCTCTGAACTGCTGGAAAACTCGACGCAAATGGGACGCAGGTGCGGATGATGCCAGAATCAACAGCAGTCCGAATACTACAAGGAGAATATCCCGGAAAGGATCAAGATCATCGCCATGGTTAGCTGCAAGGCCGGTATACTCACTTGCGAGGTAGAGCCAGCCCATAGCCAGACCAGTGCCAAGCATCGTTGCCCGAATTGCGCGATCAGGGACGTTCGCAAGCCCGGCAGTACGAAAATTGACGCCCCGGATAAATATAATCACGACCAACACGACAGCCGGCGCCCAGAGGATCAGTGTCCTTTGCATTTCAGAAGTCATGAATTCCCCAATTCCTTCCTTAGAGCCCCAATTTTGACACCCAAATTGGCCGTGTAAGCCGTTTTTCGGGCCGATTTTAAGACCTTTTCCTATCCTTCTCAGGCACTTGCGCTGGTCCGACCCCGGTCAACTTTTCCAAAAACCGTGGTCTGTCCCCTATTTTCCCTAGTAAATCATTGGGCGTTCCTCGTCCGACCCCAAATTTCTTGGGTTGGTGAAATCGATCGAATCAACCGGCCAGCAGGTACCGGGCCATGAAAGACCAGATCGTACCGATAGCCAGCACATAGATCGCCAGCCCGAGCTGGAACTTCCGGCCACGAATAAAGATACCCAGCAACCCGAGCAAAGCCAGATGCAGAACGAACGGAAGGTATTCGGGCGGGTGGAACAGATCGCCCCGCATGGCAGTCAAGCCGATGTCTGCAAAGGTATAAGCAATCAGGAGTCCCATGAACCAACGCCGGTTGCGCTCGAACACCTCGCCATAGGACTCACCCGCTGCCAGGCGACGCGGGAACAGGACAACCGCCATCATGTAGCCGATCACCGACCAGATGGCCACCATCATGAAATAACCGTAAGTCCAGTCAGTGATCTTGCGCGACTGGAAGAACACCCACCAATTGAGAGTAAGGATAAAAAAGGTCGTTATCGTCCAAAGCACATGCACCGGATCGAGCTTGTATTCGCCCCGCCGGCTCACCATCTCCCCGACGCCGCCCAGCAGATGCGTCAGCCCCAGCCCGATGATGATCGAAACCAGAACCGCTATGTAGTCGAATTCGGCCATGGTGTGCTCCTAAAGGTAGCGTCCCCTCTTTAGCCCTAGTCAGAGTCGGTCGATTGCGCCAAGTCTATCCTAGATTTGGCACCGTCTTTTGAAATCACCGTGATTGACGTGGGCCACAGTTGAAACCCAATCAGAATCCCCCGTTTGAAAATAATCGCACCCTTGGCCGGCGCCCAAATCGTCCACGCACAACTATTGCACTAGTATTCCTTATCTTCTCAACCTTGATGAATTGAGCCTGATTCAGCTCAAGATCCACCTTCTGGCCCGAATGGAGATCCTTGCAATTTGTGTTACTGGATACGAAGACTTCGCTTGCGTCGAGGCAGAGATACCCCGCTACTGCCACCGTTGCACGGTCCCACTTATAAGGTGCCGACGCCAAATCGTGAACGCGGATCAGTTGCGTGGAGCACCCAGCCAAGAGGAGCAGGATTAGCGCAGGAACTAATTTCAACGACTCTGCTCCCTCGGTCTCCTGAGACGCCCCATCTCAAATTCCTTGCGTAGAACACCAATTTTGATGCCCAAATTGGCCGTTTAAGCCGTATTTCGGGCCGCTATTTAAGGACTTCTCTATTCTTCTCAGGCACTTGCGCTGGTCGGACCCCGGTCAACCTATTTTCCTTTCCCACTTGCTGCAAAGGTTCTCGCATGAGCCATGTACGCCAGGGGTCTGGCCTGAAGCGCCATACGCGGGTCCCGAATACTGGAGATGGCTCCGTATGCGGCCGCGACGAGCGAAAACCCTGCGCCGGCATAAGATAGAATGTTGCCTTGGTCTGTTGCGCATACCGTTAGGCCTGCACCGAAAAGTGGTACCAAAGACCTGAAGGTTACCCGACCGAAAGATGGTCGCATAGCCGCCTCGATCTCTGCGACTTGATCATGGCAATCATCAATAAAAGCTCTAGTGGCGGCAATTCTATCGGCAGGTTCTGGCAACAGCGCAATCGTCGCGCAGTGGGCCTCTATCTTCGCGCGGAATTGAGGTAGGAGATGTCCATATCTCGCTTTGAAGTTAACTAAATCACCCACATCAATTGGATCACTCGGAACAGGAAGAATTGAGTTGAGAATCACTTGCCTTGCCTTGAACCTGTGAAGGCTTTTCTTCCGACCCACTACGGCGGGCTCGTATCCGAGGGCAACCGCATATTCAGCGCGATCAGTGATTGGTGTCGCATTGACGTCACGGAGGGCGCCAAGTACGGCGGCCAAGTAAGCCATAAACTGATTTCCAAGCGCGCTGTCAACTTCATACCATGCCGAATCAATTCGTTTAGCCAAGCCTTCAGCAACTAGGAAGTCTGCAATATGCCCCATCTTTTCAACATGGATGCGACTTACCCGCCCTCCCCCTTATGGGGATGCGCCTTAATACGCCGCTCCATAAACCGGATAAAGCACTCGTCAAAGCTCTCCACCTGGGTGATGTGCATGCCCGTTACGATTGGCTCAATTAAGCCCTCAGTGAGCAACGCTCTCATCCATCCGGTCATTTGCTCTGGGTGATCGAGATAATCAAAAGGGACAATCGAAATAAGCTTGTCCCAGTACAAAATAGACTGAGTGGTCCACGCAGTGTTCGGGACGTCTATATATGGAAAATATAGCGCATTAGTAGCCATGATCTATGAAAGCTTCCATGTGCCAAATCCTTCGGTCATAAAGCGGAATGCATAGCCAACGGTGCTGCCCGCTTCTCTCCACTTCCGCTCTGCAATCTATCAGAGATTTATCCCGCGATTATGGAAGGGACCTCGGTCATCCGGGAGAAGTCGCGTTGCTTATTCAATTTGTTTGCTCGCGAATCGAAACGATAAATTACCCGGAAGAGACCTTCTAGTTCGAGAATCTCGTCGTCCCTTACATTATCCCAAACCTCGAAGATTGAAACATGAGTCCAAAGCCCGTTCTTTCTTTTAGATGCCCTCCCAAGCGCCGTTTGATATGACCACTTCCGCCTGACTTTGACATCCCGACATATACCACGTCGTAGAACTCGAAGGCCCGGTCTTGTCTATTGGCTTTCCGCTTATAGAGCACATAAATGCCGCGTAGACCACTAGGTAAGCGCCCTATATCCTTGATCGGAAGATATTCCTCTCTTGCTTTCACTAAACGAAGCGGGCTTTCATTCATCTCGCTCTCCTTAACAACGCTAGAAATCACTGGTCCGTCAGCCGACGCCGAGTTGGACTATCGCAGCATGCCTAGCCCCACCATTGATTCTTCGATAATTGGTCTCATAGTCGCGGGACATGGATGTTTACGTTCACCGACTCTCAACCTATTTGGGGCTACCCTAGGAGACAGGCCGTTAGGGTAGCCCCAATAGGTTGAGAGTCGGTGAACATAAACATCCATGTCCCGCGACTATGAGACCAATTATCGAAGAATAATGGTTGGGGCTAGGCATACTGCGATAGTCCAACTCGGAGTCGGCTGACGGACCAGTGATTTCTAGCGTTGTTAAGGAGAGCGAGATGAATGAAAGCCCGCTTCGTTTAGTGAAAGCAAGAGAGGAATATCTTCCGATCAAGGATATAGGGCGCTTACCTAGTGGTCTACGCCGCATTATATGTGCTCTATAAGCGGAAAGCCATAGACAAGACCGGGGTTTCGATTCTACGACGTGGTATATGTCGGGATGTCAAAGTCAGGCGGAAGTGGTCATATCAAACGGCGCTTGGGAGGGCATCTAAAAAGAAAGAACGGGCTTTGGACTCATGTTTCAATCTTCGAGGTTTGGGATAATGTAAGGGACGACGAGATTCTCGAACTAGAAGGTCTCTTCCGGGTAATTTATCGTTTCGATTCGCGAGCAAACAAATTGAATAAGCAACGCGACTTCTCCCGGATGACCGAGGTCCCTTCCATAATTGCGGGATAAATCTCTGATAGATTGCAGAGCGGAAGTGGTATAGAAGCGGGCAGCACCGTTGGCTATGCATTCCGCTTTATGACCGAAGGATTTGGCACATGGAAGCTTTCATAGATCATGGCTACTAATGCGCTATATTTTCCATATATAGACGTCCCGAACACTGCGTGGACCACTCAGTCTATTTTGTACTGGGACAAGCTTATTTCGATTGTCCCTTTTGATTATCTCGATCACCCAGAGCAAATGACCGGATGGATGAGAGCGTTGCTCACTGAGGGCTTAATTGAGCCAATCGTACCGGGCATGCACATCACCCAGGTGGAGAGCTTTGACGAGTGCTTTATCCGGTTTATGGAGCGGCGTATTAAGGCGCATCCCCATAAGGGGGGAGGGCGGGTAAGTCGCATCCATGTTGAAAAGATGGGGCATATTGCAGACTTCCTAGTTGCTGAAGGCTTGGCTAAACGAATTGATTCGGCATGGTATGAAGTTGACAGCGCGCTTGGAAATCAGTTTATGGCTTACTTGGCCGCCGTACTTGGCGCCCTCCGTGACGTCAATGCGACACCAATCACTGATCGCGCTGAATATGCGGTTGCCCTCGGATACGAGCCCGCCGTAGTGGGTCGGAAGAAAAGCCTTCACAGGTTCAAGGCAAGGCAAGTGATTCTCAACTCAATTCTTCCTGTTCCGAGTGATCCAATTGATGTGGGTGATTTAGTTAACTTCAAAGCGAGATATGGACATCTCCTACCTCAATTCCGCGCGAAGATAGAGGCCCACTGCGCGACGATTGCGCTGTTGCCAGAACCTGCCGATAGAATTGCCGCCACTAGAGCTTTTATTGATGATTGCCATGATCAAGTCGCAGAGATCGAGGCGGCTATGCGACCATCTTTCGGTCGGGTAACCTTCAGGTCTTTGGTACCACTTTTCGGTGCAGGCCTAACGGTATGCGCAACAGACCAAGGCAACATTCTATCTTATGCCGGCGCAGGGTTTTCGCTCGTCGCGGCCGCATACGGAGCCATCTCCAGTATTCGGGACCCGCGTATGGCGCTTCAGGCCAGACCCCTGGCGTACATGGCTCATGCGAGAACCTTTGCAGCAAGTGGGAAAGGAAAATAGGTTGACCGGGGTCCGACCAGCGCAAGTGCCTGAGAAGAATAGAGAAGTCCTTAAATAGCGGCCCGAAATACGGCTTAAACGGCCAATTTGGGCATCAAAATTGGTGTTCTACGCAAGGAATTTGAGATGGGGCGTCTCAGGAGACCGAGGGAGCAGAGTCGTTGAAATTAGTTCCTGCGCTAATCCTGCTCCTCTTGGCTGGGTGCTCCACGCAACTGATCCGCGTTCACGATTTGGCGTCGGCACCTTATAAGTGGGACCGTGCAACGGTGGCAGTAGCGGGGTATCTCTGCCTCGACGCAAGCGAAGTCTTCGTATCCAGTAACACAAATTGCAAGGATCTCCATTCGGGCCAGAAGGTGGATCTTGAGCTGAATCAGGCTCAATTCATCAAGGTTGAGAAGATAAGGAATACTAGTGCAATAGTTGTGCGTGGACGATTTCGGGCGCCGGCCAAGGGTGCGATTATTTTCAAACGGGGGATTCTGATTGGGTTTCAACTGTGGCCCACGTCAATCACGGTGATTTCAAAAGACGGTGCCAAATCTAGGATAGACTTGGCGCAATCGACCGACTCTGACTAGGGCTAAAGAGGGGACGCTACCTTTAGGAGCACACCATGGCCGAATTCGACTACATAGCGGTTCTGGTTTCGATCATCATCGGGCTGGGGCTGACGCATCTGCTGGGCGGCGTCGGGGAGATGGTGAGCCGGCGGGGCGAATACAAGCTCGATCCGGTGCATGTGCTTTGGACGATAACGACCTTTTTTATCCTTACTCTCAATTGGTGGGTGTTCTTCCAGTCGCGCAAGATCACTGACTGGACTTACGGTTATTTCATGATGGTGGCCATCTGGTCGGTGATCGGCTACATGATGGCGGTTGTCCTGTTCCCGCGTCGCCTGGCAGCGGGTGAGTCCTATGGCGAGGTGTTCGAGCGCAACCGGCGTTGGTTCATGGGACTCCTGATTGCTTATACCTTTGCAGACATCGGCTTGACTGCCATGCGGGGCGATCTGTTCCACCCGCCCGAATACCTTCCGTTCGTTCTGCATCTGGCTTTGCTCGGGTTGCTGGGTATCTTTATTCGTGGCCGGAAGTTCCAGCTCGGGCTGGCGATCTATGTGCTGGCTATCGGTACGATCTGGTCTTTCATGGCCCGGTACCTGCTGGCCGGTTGATTCGATCGATTTCACCAACCCAAGAAATTTGGGGTCGGACGAGGAACGCCCAATGATTTACTAGGGAAAATAGGGGACAGACCACGGTTTTTGGAAAAGTTGACCGGGGTCGGACCAGCGCAAGTGCCTGAGAAGGATAGGAAAAGGTCTTAAAATCGGCCCGAAAAACGGCTTACACGGCCAATTTGGGTGTCAAAATTGGGGCTCTAAGGAAGGAATTGGGGAATTCATGACTTCTGAAATGCAAAGGACACTGATCCTCTGGGCGCCGGCTGTCGTGTTGGTCGTGATTATATTTATCCGGGGCGTCAATTTTCGTACTGCCGGGCTTGCGAACGTCCCTGATCGCGCAATTCGGGCAACGATGCTTGGCACTGGTCTGGCTATGGGCTGGCTCTACCTCGCAAGTGAGTATACCGGCCTTGCAGCTAACCATGGCGATGATCTTGATCCTTTCCGGGATATTCTCCTTGTAGTATTCGGACTGCTGTTGATTCTGGCATCATCCGCACCTGCGTCCCATTTGCGTCGAGTTTTCCAGCAGTTCAGAGAAGCCCATCGTGTCGATAGCTGGATGGATGATCCAGAGATTCGAAATAGGCGCGTGGCGGATAGCTTGGTGGGCAATCCTGGTAAAGGACCCGAGCCGGTGGCTGTCACGCCGTTTGCGGGTGCTCGTGGTTGGCCTGGTGGCAAGGCGGGCCGCCATTCGGCAAGGGAGATGCCGGACGGCATGTGGGTTGTTGTATCAGTGGGTGTTCTCGCGCTTTATGGCTTTGGTGCCTACCTACTATTGCGTGGCAAGATTGGGCTTCATCAAACGACCAAAGATGAGTTCTTTCACGGTATTACGCCGCTTTATGTCGCTTTCATTTGGGTATTGTTAGTTGTCCTTCGTTCATTTGGCAGGCGTAATGCAGTTCTCTGATATGGGGCATCACGGAGGATAGAAGAAGCATGAACGAACGAAACAAGCAGCTTTTGAAGTCAAAGATCCGGCAGGAAGCCTTCATGTGGTATTCCATACTGCCAGGTGGGGTGCTCATTGCGGTGGGTTTAGTGTGGTATGCCGCAACCCACAACATGCTCGGCCCTGCTCCATCCGGCGGAGCTGCCATCTGGACCACGGTGCAGCCGTTCTTCTGGGTGGGTTCGGCACTAGCGTTTCTTGCGGGCTCCTGGGTACGGGTGAAATGGACGACGCCGGAGACACTCGACCGCGCGCCTTTCGGTATTCCAGTCAAGGGACACGGTTTTGGCGGTGCTGCTGCTGCCCCGCCAGCGGATATCGACGAGGAGGGCAAGCGCATCTGGGAGCTCTACACCAAGATTACCGGCCGTGGGTTTCTCGCGGCGACCTTTCTTGATGCACCTTCAATGGTCGCAATTGGAATCCTTCTGGCGACGCGGATCGATTTCTCGCTTCTTTGGTTCGCTGCCGGCTACGCCATCGTTGTCGGTATCCTGCACAGGCCGCAGAATCGCACGTCGCTCGTGGAATCTGCCTTGCGACTTCAGTCCGAAAAGCCCGCCCGAAGGCTCGTCAGCGAATAGCTCGCTGGGTTCAGAGGGTTTTCGGGGACGTTATCAAAACAGGGGATCATGAAATGGGAAAAGGGAATGCTAAGCCGTATATCACTCATGTTTCTGGCTGCGGGCTTGGCTGCCTGCGCAATCACGCCGCCAGCTCCGCCGATTACGTCTATCAAGCTGATGTTTCCGAAATCTGTGAAATGGACACAGATCACGGATAAGACACAGGGAGATCAATTCATCCGTGAGTGGGTGCCGGAAGGCTCGACGGGAGATGACACGAAGTGGATCCTCGTTGAGCAGAAGTTTGATATCGGTCATCCGGTATCGGCTAAGGACTATATCGAGAGCATGTTCAATCTCGCTAGAGGTGCCTGCGCAGGCATCAAGTATAACGGTCCGAAAGAGATGGACGCCGGCGGGCACGACGCCTATGTCGGCCGGTTCATGTGTTCTCAGGAGAAAGGCAAGAATTACGGTACGTTTACTGACGAGCGAGTGATCGCTCAGGGTAACTATGTGTACGTGATAACCAGTGAACTTCATCTGCCGCCGTCTCCAAGGGCGGGAGTGCTTACCTTTCCGAAGGGGCATGTTGCGGACATGATGGCGTTCATGGGTCGACAGGGGCTATCGGCCCAGTTTGTCCGTTCTCTCAAAGTATGTACTGTAGCGGCCCCTTGTCCTGAGTAATGGCGTAATAGTAGTCGCGAGTGGCTACCTCTGGGATAGAGTAGTGAGAGGGTTTAAGCAATGAGATACATACGGCTACTGCCACTTGCGTAAAAGTGGGGGCAGGTCTTGCCTTTTGCCCCACGTCTCGGTAAAGCGCAAGACCTGAGCAAGCGTAGGGTGGACCGCCGAAGAAAGCCCAACGATTTCCTCAATCCTTCGGCAGTTCCAATATTTATCAGGCCTGGCTCGCTTAATTGAGAGATAATGTGTGCTCATGACAGCCGGGATATCGACGTGAAGCCTAAATCAACTGCGAACAAGATCCGTACCCATGTGAATCGGGTCTATATCGAGCCTGTGAGAAAGAATGGCGGGAAGTGGGTGATCATCCGGGCGGGTGATATCCACGCGGAGCTGAGGCTGGAAGATCAGATACCGACGGTATGTTCGGCCATTGACGCCAAGAAATTTGCTACGGATTGTCACCTTTCTCTCAAGAGCCGAACCGGCCCTAAGCAGAGCTCGTCGGTTACGTGGGAATTTGATCTGCTGGATTGAGCGTCCAGTCGGGGATAATCGAGAGATCAATGGGGTCAGACTCGATTGATCTTGCGAGGTCAGTGTCATGTCGAATCGCATAGCCGCCTGTAGCTGCGGCCAGCTCCAGGCGGCGGGAATAAGAAATTTGGGGTCAGAGTAAAAACTCTAGGGCGCGGTAGATGCGCTGCATCCGACTATGATGAAGAAAGCCTGATAAGCACACAATTTCTGACTCACAGACTAGAGGGTTTTTACTCTGACCCCAAATATCCACTGCAAATATCCACTGTATTTGGGATGAAGATGCAACGTCTCTCGTTGCACGGCAGTGAAAATGTCCCACGAGGAAACCATGTGCAGCTCGTCTGAGCGTTGATTGGCTCGTTGTCTGCAATTCAATGGCCTGTTTCGATGGCGAAGTAGCAGCCTATCGACTACGCTCCAGATATGGCGGGAAACGGGAATTAGGACCCACTGTTTACCTCTCGGAGCTGCTCTCACGGCGTTGTTTCCGCCCCGCAATGAGAGTAGATGCTGCGCATTGAAAGGAGTCGATATGCCATCACATACTTTTTCTGACGGTACGCGTGCCACGCTGTCTGTGGGCGCGCCTTGGTGGTCGTGGTTGTGGCTTGGCCTCGTATACCAGCCTGCAACCGGCCATGTCACGGTGAGAAAGCAACGCGAGGAAACCGTGCGGCACTGGTATTGTCTTTGGTTGTGTACTTCCACCGAACTCGTCTGGGCCGATGAACCGGCCTCGATAGTTATCGAAGCCAAGGGGTTTACTCCCAATGCGGCGGGGTCCCAGGTAACCGACCAGGGTCGATCAGCCTGTGATCGCTGTGCCAGTCTCACTCATTACGTCCACAACCTCGGTTTTCCTGTGCCACCTTGGGGCGGCGGCGGTGGTTTCCAGGGCATCGGGTTTCGTGCGTCGATCACGCACGGCAACGAATCCACTGTGCTCAGCGGCCATTGGGGAGATGCGGGAGCCTTGCCACCCGATTTCCAATAGGTGGCAACGCGATTCATGGAACCAGGGGAGCGGGCCGCAGGCCCCGCTCTTCGTCTGCTATAGCAGCCTTGGTTATAACGGGCTTTCGGAGGTGATTTCCATGCCTAATCGCATAGCCGCCTGTAGCTGCGGGCAGCTCCAGGCGGAGGTGGCTGGGGAGCCGGTGCGCAACTCAATCTGCCATTGCCTGGCGTGCCAGCGGCGTACGGGGAGTCCGTTTGCGCAGCAGGCGCGGTTTCATCGCAAGGATGTGACTGTCTCGGGGGCTTCGTCCGAATATGTGCGGGTAGGGGATGAGGGCACGAGCTGTACCTTCCATTTCTGCCCCAACTGCGGGACCACGGTTTTCTACGAGCCGGAATCAATGCCGGAGTTTGTTTCCATTCCGGTCGGCGCCTTCGCTGATCCTGACTTTCCGGCTCCCACGGTCTCGGTGTATGAGGGACGGATGCATGGCTGGGTTGTTCCGCCGCCTGAGGCGGAGCATTTCTCATGATTAATGACATTCATAGCGTGCCTGGTTGCTTGGCGTAACCCTGAAGATGTTCTCGCCTGCAATTTATTTGGGTGCAGGGGCCGTACTCATCATTTTGTTGGTGGGGCGCCGGCTGATGAAGGCCTCGGGAAAGATCGAAGCTCCAAAGATCGAGGCGGGAAATGACGGATTCTTGCTTCGCAGGCCATCTGATGACCGGATTATCGCCGAGGTCCGATGGTCGGAAGTCCTCAAGATTGTTGCCTACAAACTCGATCTTGTGACAACCGATTGTATCTTCCTCCTGTTCGAGCTTTCTGGTGAGCAAGAGCCGGTGCAAGTATCGGAGGAGTGGGAAGGGTTTACGAATTTATTCCACCCACTATTGAGAGCATTCCCCTCCGTGCCGGAGAACTGGTACGTCGAAGTAATGGCGCCAGCTTTCCAGAAGAAATATACCGTCTTGTATGAAGCGAATAGCGAAGAGTGAGGGATGCCGGATAATAGGAGGCAGACCAAAGTTTTCGGGGCTCATATATAGCGGGACTGGGCGGAACCGTCATGTAGAATCATGTTTCGCTATGCGTGGTTACGTTTAAAAAGGTTTTTTCAAATGATCAGAGCGGCTTTGCTTGCATGCTTCCTGCTTTTTTCCAACCTGGCGTTCGCGCAGATGCCGGAGGGGGTCGCATCCGACCAGCAAGCACTGCTTGCCAGCCCAGACCCGGTATTTGCCGGGAACAAGCGGCTGGTCTATGACTTCTGGCGCGAAGTATTGCAGGGGTGTCACCTGGATATTGCCGCC
>CAVUBB010000008.1:0-56008 GCA_963739695.1 uncultured Pseudomonadota bacterium
TTTAGGAACCATAGCACGCCGAAATATTGAAAAAACCCGAGGACGATTCTTGGATCCGGATATTGGCGGATTGCCAGTTTTCGATCAGGATTTCGACGATGATGAGCGGATTCCGGATCAGTTCGAAGTGTCAATCTATCAAAAGAAGACCGGAAAAAGCTATTTGAGGATGAATGGTGTTTTCTTGGGTGATCCATTGACAGACAACATAAAAGATCCAGATGGATATCGTTTCCATGATGTGTTTCATTTGGCCCATGCGGCGATCCTGGGCTGGTCTCCCGTTTTTAGGGCGCTTATTAAGCACAAGAGGAAGAGCGTCCCGAGTACTGATGAATCACAAGATGGAGGGCGAGCGATCGTGATAGAAGAGGGTCTAACTGCTTGGGTTTTTTCGCAAGCAAAACGACAAAACTATTTCGCACACCAGAAAAAGCTGCCATTTGACCTGCTGAAGGGGGTCCAAAGGTTTATAGCTGGATATGAAGTGGAAGCTTGCCCATTACGGCTGTGGGAAATGGCAATACTTTCGGGGTATTCAGTCTTTCGGGAAGTTAGAGATAATAACGGGGGCACTATTCGAGGTGATAGACTTCAGCGCTCTATAGAATACGTGCGCTGACGGTGTGCATTCGTGAGTGACAAATACAATGGTCTCTGAATTTTGCGATTTTGTCGGGCATCTGGTGCAGGTTAGTCTGCCCGATGTATTTAACCCATACAGGGATGAGTGCGATATTCATGACCGTCCAGGGGCTCCAGCACTCCGCGCCGATCTGCTAAACAGAACAATGCGCGCTGCTGAAAAGTTGGAGATTGATTCGCTCTGGATCGGGCGGGACCTTGGGTATAGAGGTGGGCGTCGCACTGGTATAGCGCTCACTGATGAGGTCCATGCGGACCGCTTCGCAAGGAGGTGGGGGCTGGAGTTTCTGCGAGCAACGAAAGGAAGAGCCTGCGCAGAAAGAACTGCAAGTGCGATATGGCAAACACTATCTCAGATTGAACGCCCAATATTCCTCTGGAATGCTTTTCCATTTCATCCGTTCTCTCCGGAAGATCCTATGTCGAATCGACCGCACAACCGAACGGAGGCGCGCATAGGGGAGGAAATTTTGAGTAGTCTGTGTGAGTTTCTGCGCCCCAGCCGGATTGTGGCAATTGGAAACGACGCGGCAAGAGTTGCGACTCGAATATCCACGTCTAGTAGGGTGGTGAAGGTACGGCACCCGAGCTACGGTGGGAAGGCGCAGTTTACGCGTGAAATGGGTGTGCTATATGGACTGTCGACTCGCGGTGTGCATGTGGCTCGAGAATCTTTCTGACCGAACTTCAGCGTATCTAACAGTCCCCGCTACCCGCCGAACGATTGGCTAGGTAGCTCAGCTGGTTAGAGCGCCACACTCATAATGTGGATGTCGGCAGATCGAATCTGCCCCTAGCCACCATTATCCCTCGATGCTTCGATCCGATGCGCCGCTAGAGATGTCACATCTCATAGCCGGGGTTCTTGTAGACCTGATCCCAATTGTCGCGGATGTCAGGGCCATGGATTTCCTCGGCCCAGTCGTTGGCTGAAACTTCCTCGAAGGCGACGGAGACGGCATCATCCGGATAGCCCAGGACGTCCGTGACGTCCTGGGTGATGGCATCGGCGAGCCGGGTCTTTGGCCTGCGTCGAGTTGGCCGATATGCCCGAGGGGGTCTCCCCTCCGTATCTGGATGCGGGGGATTTCAGGTTCGTGCTATCTGACTGGTGCCTCTACGGCTCCACCCATCGTCTCTATTACCCCAACCGCTGCCAGTCGTCGCGCGCCCTTGCGCTGTTGTTGGATATCTTGCGTTATCGCGCTTGACTGGTGCCCAGGTCAGTCGGTGTCGCGAGGCCAGTAGGTGCCATTTGCGGAGAGTCGCGTTTTGCCGTGGGGGCGAACAAATATGCATATAACTAATTGATAGTAAGAGAAAAAAGCGGAGGGGACAAATGTCCCATTATGTCGGCTATACTTGTATTCGGATTTGCTGATGTGATGTGCGGGGCCGCGTCTTGGTTTACGTGTGGGTCCCCGCCGATTTCCACACATCTGGCGAATCTGTGGGGATGCTGTCTCTGGACACTGCCAGATACCAGATACAGACGATACATCCTGCGCAATTTCGGTGATCGACGTCCTGGCTGGAAGGTTCCGCGTCGCGGAGCCGGGGTGCTGCTCGATAAATACCGGATCTGGCGTAGCGCATTTACAAGTGACTGCCGATGCATATTGGGAACGTAGTCAACGCTGGTACATTGCCGTCAAGCCCGGCGGCGCGCGGCGAGATCGGGCGCAGGCCGGGTCTTGCGGGCAGGATGATGATCGCCTTCGTGCTTGCGTGCTGCACTCTTCAGCAAGCCTATGCCGCTGGTTATGGGCACCCGGGGGACCCGCTCCGGCTTACGGTCGGCTATCAGCCCTACTACACACAAGCGTGGTCGGCCGTGATCCTGCGTCAGAAGGCATTCTATTCACGATATATCCCAGATCGGGTGAAGGTGCGTTTCTATGTGGGGCTCCGAGGGCTGGTATTGCTGGACGCCCTGCGCAAGGATCGTATCCAGATGGCCTACATGGGCGACCTCCCGGCGGTCCTGGGTGCCTCCGACAAATCCGGCGATCTCGCCATCCTCGCGGCGCCGTCCACCAGTGCGGTGCAGTGCGGCATTCTGCTCGTACGCAAGGATGCGCCGCAGTTTTCGGCACCTGGCGATGTTCTCAAGTGGCTGAGTGGTCGAACCATCGCCGTGGCCAAGGGGTCATGCAGCGAGAGCTTCCTGCATACGCTGGTCCGCTCGGGAGACCTGCATCCGTCGCATATCTATAACCAGAGTCCCGATGCGGTTACGGCGGGTTTCCATATTGGCAAGCTGGACGCAGCCGTGGTCTGGCAGCCAGAGGCTGCCCGGCTGGTACGGCAGGGTGATGCGCGAATCGCCGCGACAGGGGCCGACTTCGGATGGTCCGACGGTGCCTATCTTGTTGTCCGGCGGGACTTTCTGGATGCGCGTCCGGATGTCGTACGGGCATGGTTGCACGGCGAGCTCGATGCGGAGCGATTCCTGAGCGATACGAAGAATGCGAAGAGCATCCTGCGCGCCGCTGCCGAGCAGACCTCCGGGTACAGCAAGGATGCCTTGCGCGATGCCCTTTACAGATGGCCCGATCCATTCACCGCACAGGGCAATACGCTGGAGTTTGATTTCACTCTCGCTGGTCGCGCCCAGCGCATTCTCCAAAGCACCTGGAGCCTGTTGCACGACGAAGGGCGGGTGTCGGCGCCTCTCACGCTGGCGCCAGAGCTGAGCAAGGAAGTGATCGAGGCTGCAGGTCTTACATCACCTGTCGGCCATGTCCACGGTACCCATCCCACGAAGCACTAGGGCGTTCTATGCAAGCCGAACGGAAGGTTTTCCTTATCTTCGCAGCCGGTCTTTTGGCGATGTTCCTCATCTGTCTGCTCGGTTTCGTGATTGCGATGCAATATACGCAGAGCGCGCGCTGGATCACGCATACATATCAGGTCCTGGATGAGATCGAATCCGTACGTGCTGCTATGGCCCGCGCCGAAACATGGCAGGGAAAGTATATTCTCACTGGAGACTCCACCAACCTGCTAAGACGTGACGAACGACTGTCGGACCTCGCGACGGCTGTGACAGATGTGCGCGAATTCACCCGGGACAACACACCGCAGCAGGATAGACTCAACCAGCTGAACGCAATTCTGGCGCGCTGGAAGCAACAGATGAATGCCGTGGAGATCATCCGTCAGAGCAGCGGCATCGATGCGGCCCGTGCACATCTTTCCAGCTCATCTTCCCCAAGTTTCGACGAGCAGGCGGATAACATGATCCTGGCCATGCGCGGCGAAGAGCGCAAACTGTTGACGGCGCGACTTGCGGATGAACACCGCCACGCACAGGAGGCGATAGTCGTCTTCGCTATCCTCCTTCTCACTATGGTGATATCCAAAGCGGCGCTCTACCCGGGAATACGCCGGCAGATCCGAGAGCGTCGGGAGGCCCAGCTTGCGCTGCGCCGGCAGGCGGGCCGCCTGAAGGCTGCCAACAAGGAGCTTGAGAGTTTTACCTACTCAGTCTCGCATGATCTGCGCGCGCCGTTGCGCGCGATAGTGGGGTTCGCCGACATCCTCGAGAGCGACTACGGCGAGAAGCTCGACGATGAGGGGCGGCGTCTGCTTGGTGTGGTCGTGGACAATGGGAAGAAGATGGGGGCGTTGATCGATGATTTGCTCGCATTCTCTCGCCTGGGAAGGAAGACCTTGCAGGGGGGTGCCATCGAGATGGAGCCGCTGGTGAAGGAAGCCATGAGTGAGGTCCTCCAGGATTTCCGGGGCACTGATCCGACCGTCCAGGTGGGCGCATTGCCCGATGCATGGGGTGACCGTTCACTGGTGAAGCAGGTCTGGCTGAATCTGCTGAGCAACGCTGTCAAGTACGCGTCCAAGGAAGGTCAGGCGAGGATCGAGATATCAGGTGTCAGCGACGGATCCGACTGCACATACAGAGTGCAGGATAACGGGGTTGGGTTTGACATGCGCTATGCAGGGAAACTTTTTGGCGTATTCCAGCGTCTGCACAGCGAAGTCGAATTTCCGGGGACCGGAGTCGGTCTCGCGATAGTGCAACGGATCATAGCCAAGCACGGCGGCGACATCAGAGCAGACGCCAAAGCCGGAGAAGGGGCGACTTTCACATTCACCTTGCCATGTCAGGAGAACGTGTCATGAGCGACGAGATCTTGTACGCGGAAGATAATCCTGCCGACGCCGAGCTTGCACTCCGGACTTTGCGGAAATGCACGTCGTGTAATGTCGTCTGGGTGCAGGACGGTGTTCAGGCCGTCGATTTTGTTTTCCGGCGGGGCGAGTACGCAGACCGATCACCTTCGAACCCCCGCTTGATCCTTCTCGACTTGAAGATGCCGCGCATGGATGGGATAGACGTGCTGAGAATGCTCAAGGAGGACGAGCAGAGCCGGTCTATACCAGTCGTGATCATGACGTCCTCGCACGAAGAGTCGGATCTTGTTCGTAGCTACCAGCTGGGCGTCAACAGCTACGTAGTAAAGCCCATGGATCTCAAATCCTTCCAAAGCGCGGTAGAGGAAGTGGGTGTTTACTGGTTGGTCCGTAACCAGATCAGTGCAGAGTGAGAGCTATGGACGATTTGGTGCGCGTGCTGATGATAGAGGACAACGGCGCGGATGCAGAGCTCGCGATACGTCACCTGCGTGAGCAATATCCAGACCTCGTCGCGCAAGTTGTCGCGAGTGAGCCGGAACTCCGCGACGAGCTCGTCCAATTCAGCCCGAATCTGATCATCTCCGACTTCTCCATGCCGGGCTTTACCGGGCTCGAGGCGCTGGATGTCGTGCGCGAGATCGACAATTTGATTCCATTCATATTTCTCTCCGGCACGATCGGCGAGGAAAGGGCCATCGAGGCGATCAAGCGGGGTGCGACGGACTATGTCCTGAAAGACAATATGCGGCGATTGGGGACTGCCACCAGGCGAGCGGTGGAGGAAGCTGAAGAACGGCGTGCAAGGCAGCAGGCGGAATTACAGCTGGGTGAGTTGCGTGAACGACTGCAGAGCATCCTCAGTTCCCTGCAGGACGTGATCTGGTCGGTTTCGATGCCCGATGCGGTGTTGGTCTTCATCAACCAGGCGGCCCATGCCGTCTTCGGACGATCGCCGGAAGACTTTCTCGCCGACCGCGCCCTGTGGTTTGCATCGATCCATCCGGAGGATCGGACCGCAGTCGGTGATATATGGGACCGTATAGTCGAACTGGGTGAGTATTCTATCGAGTACCGCATCCTGAAGCCTGATGGTTCGCTTGCCTGGGTCCATGACCGGGCACGTGCGACCTACGATCGAGATGGGAGCCTCGTACGTATCGATGGCATCACCAGCGATATTACGGAGCGCAAGAATCAAGAGCTTCATATCCTCCGTCTGAGTCGTATCCATCGCAGCGTCAGCGCTGTGAATAGCGCGATAGTGCGGGCGAGCACTCCGGAGAATCTAGTCTCTGAATGTTGTCGCATCCTGGTGCAGGAAGGAGGGTTCAGGCTCGCATACATCGGAGACCTCAGTGATACCGGGGCGGTGATACCCAGGGCGGCTGCAGGCCCTGCTGCCGACTACATGGAAACCCGATTTGCGGTGGACGGGTCACAGATAGACGAGCACAGTCTTATGGTGGCTGCCGAACTGCGCGAGCGCGGAAGCTACATCTGCGATGAGATTGATACGGACGACATGATGCCATCACGCCGACAAGCCCTGGCACGAGAACTGCATTCTTTCGCGGTGTTACGGCTCCCATCGCAGACTGGACATGCTGTGGTCATGGGTCTGTATGCCGGAGAGGTGGGATACTTCGATGCCCAGGAGATGGAGCTGTTGGCGGATCTCGCCAGTGATATCGGCAATGCTCTGGATCAGGCCGAGCAGGCGGCAGAGCTGGATTATCTCGCCACCTATGATCGATTGACCGGGCTTTTGAACAAAGACGGTCTTTCCGCACGACTCAGGGCCACACTCGACGCCTTGTCGGATAACGAGGGTCTACTGGCCTGGATCGAGATAGATATCCTGCGATTCAGTCAGATCAATGAGTCATTGGGGAGGGATGTGGGCGATGCCTTGTTGCAACAGGTGGCCCGACGTCTGCAGACAGAATTGACGCAGAAGCACTGTCTCCTGGCACGCCTGGATGCCGATCACTTCGCTGTCGTGCCGCCGGTCTTTTTGCGTGCGAGTGATATCGGGAAGTTCATCGAGGGAGCTGTGTTGCCGCTATTCAGCCAGCCGTTCATCTACGATGACCGCGAGCTGTACCTTATGGTGAAGGCCGGCGTCGCCCTTGCACCGAATGACGGTACCGATCCGGATGCACTTCTGATCAATGCGGCGACCGCGGTTCGGCGGGCCGGCGCTGCTTCCATGCAGTATGTGTTCTATGCGGCAGATATGAACACCCGCGTGTCAGACCGGCTCGCGATGGAAAACAGGCTTCAGACGGCGCTTGAATTGGAGCAATTTGTTCTTCACTACCAGCCGAAGATCGATGTCGAGACGGGCAGGATCGTCGGTGCGGAAGCATTGATCAGATGGGACGATCCTGATGTGGGGCTTGTGCCGCCATTCAAGTTCATCCCGTTACTGGAAGAGACGGGTCTTATCATCGAGGTTGGTTCCTGGGTGATTCGGCAGGCGTTTGATGACCTGTTGATGCTTCGTCCATTGGGAAACGATTTTGGCGTTGCCGTCAACGTATCGAGCCTGCAGATGAGACGTCAGGACTTCGTTCGAGATCTGGCCGCCTATGCGAGCTCGAACAGTGTGGTATTTTCAGCCATGGGGCTTGAGATTACCGAGAGCATGTTAATGGACGAAGCGCCAGATACGATCGCCACATTGGAGGCGATTCGCGAGATGGGCGTTAAGATATCGATAGATGATTTTGGTACTGGTTACTCGTCTCTCAGCATGATCTCGAAACTGCCGATAGATATCCTCAAAGTGGATCGCTCCTTCGTCGTCAATATGACAAAGACGGCGCGAGATCTCGCGATGGTGTCGACGATCATCGACCTTGCGCATGCGCTGGATTTGCGGGTGGTGGCAGAAGGCGTCGATGACAGGGCGCAGCTTGAGCTTCTGCGGCAGGTAGGTTGTGACGAGATTCAAGGCTTCCTATACAGCCGTCCGGTACCTCTCGAGGATTTCAGGACATTGTTGATCAAGCAAAGAGAAGGGCATCTGATCATCCCCGGATGAGATAGCGGAGTTGGGGGCAGATTTCAGAGGCGAATCCTGTCTTGGAACCCCGATGCCGAGTACTGAAGGGACGTCTCGTATGTGCCTTAAATCAGGTATCCGCATGGCGTCAGGCAGCAACCGTTCACGCTCGTGACTCGAGTCCTTAGACCGATTTACGTCCGGGGAAGAGTGCGGTGAAGCTCCCATGTGCTCTTGCGGGATTGGTAATACTGCTCACGCTCTCGACGAGCCTGCGTGGGGATGTCCTCACCAAAGGCAGGACAGCGGTCAAACAGCAGTTCATCAAGGATCAGGGGCTGCCCTGGTTCTGGAGCATCGCGGCGAATCTCGAAAGCCTGCACAATCAGGGCGGGGGTCTTCGCGACGGGACCGGAAACAGCCACCTCCTCAGTGCCACATTCGCGATGAATGGCGATGTGCTCGGCCTGCCCAGGGGCGGGCGCTTGAAGTTCTCCGCGATCTCGGTAGGCAGCGATGAGCCCAGCGCGCATCTGATCGGAGATACGCAGGTCGTCTCGAATATCGCCGCAGCGAACGCGACGCGTATCTATGAATTCTGGTATCGGCAGCAGTTCGCCCATGTCCCGCTGCGCTGGCGTGCGGGCCTGATCGATCTCAATCAGCATTTCGATTCGATGGACAGTGCCTCGGCCCTTTCCAACAGCAGCTTCGGTATCAGCCCTGCACTAGCGGGTAATGGGCCCATGTCCATCTACCCCGAACCGGGCTGGGGTGCGATGGCGCGCTGGCAATGGGCGGCCTGGCAGGTGCAGGGTGGTGTGTTTTCCGGGCGGCCGGACGACCGCTCGCGACCACTCTCCGGGCGCCCGATGGCGCTGCTTGAATTCGACTCCCGAGGCTCGCAGGTGAGTGAGGGCCAGCGCTGGATGCTGGGCTTGTGGCGGGTGCCCGATAGCCACGGCGAGATGCAGCATGGCGCTTATGTCGCGGTGGAACAGCCCGTGGACGAGGCCACCACGCTATTCGCGCATCTCGGCCATACACCGGGCGCGCATGTGGCCGACGCGCAAGCGGTCGCTGCCGGATTCGATATGGAGGGGCCTTTCCCATCCCGTCCGGACGATCGTTTCAGCTTCGGTATCACGCGGGTCAGCATCGATGGGGCGCCGGGTGACGAGACCAGCTATGAAGCGACCTACATCTTCAGTCTGAACGATGTTATCGAACTGCAACCGGATGTGCAGTACGTAGCCCATCCGTCGGGCATCTTGCCTTCGACCTGGGTGTTCGGCCTGCGCCTGAGTCTCGGTCTGGACCGGCACATGTTCATGCCCGACTGATTCCTGTTGAAATGTGCGCTGGCTCACATGGCGCATTGTCATATTCAGGTAACATGGCAGCGCTGTTTGCAATGCACGGCTTGGAACTCCCTGTTTATCCGGTAGACGCGGTATCAGATTTTCGCGCGCGGGGGTGCGGCCGTGAAAGAAGAACTTCCTTATGGAGTAGGTATCGATGAGAATCAATCACAAGACTGCGATCGTTGGCGCCCTCGTGGCTGCCGCATTTTCCACCGCTGCCCTGGCTGACGCGCCACGTTACAACTTCGGCGATCTGTCCTATAGCTCCATCAGCGATCCCTCGGGTTCGGGGCTGAGTTCAGATCACGCCTTTGGCCTGGACGGTTCTTATGCGTTCACTGACCGGGTGATCGGTATCGCTTCCTACGCTCATGAGAGTGCGGACTTCAATTTCTTCGGGTCTGGCGGATCGGTCAGCTCAAACCTTTACTCGGTCGGCGCTGGTTATCGCGTCCCGCTCACCGACAGCGTGGACCTCGTGCCCAATCTTTCCTTCGCTTCGGCAGACACCTCGGTCTCCGGCGGCGGATCCAGCAGCGATACCGGCTACGTGGCGGGTGTGATGCTGCGCGCTGTGGTCGCTCCCCAGTGGGAAGTCGACGGTTCCGTGAACCATTCTTCGGTCGGATCGGCTGCCACCTCGGTCGGCATTGGTGCGCTCTATGACATCACGCCCGAGTGGTCGGTCGGTTTTGCCTATCAGAACACGTCCACGAGCGGTGACAGCTTCAACAGCTGGACGCTCGCCGCGCGTTATTACTTCAAGTAAGGCTTAGGGGCTGCGCCCCACACGGCGCCCGGTGCCCGCAGTTCCGTCATCCGTGATGGTATCTGCGGGCACCGGGCGTTTTTGTCTTGGGCGTATCCCTGGAAGCGGTCTGTTTCAGGCAGGGAAGCTTGGCTGGGATAGCGGCATACCGCCGCTTTCCAGCCACAGGTTCAATGCGCGTGTCGATGCCGCTTCATCTTCATGCTTGCCGGAGGCGGCCCAGGCAGATTGCTCCAGTAGCAATACGCCAGATACGCAGCGCGCCACCGCGTAGCCGAGCTCGCGCGCATCGCTCGGGGCCTGGTTGGCCAGCTGTCGCTCAAGGATCTCGAGCCAGTTTGCAAGCACCTTCACCTCTTCGCGCACTCCCGAGCCTTCGCTCGCATACGAACATCGCTGTCGCAGGGCCTGAAGCAGGGCCGAAGCGGCCTTCCGCTCGCTGAGCGCACGAATGAGATCGAGACTGAGTACGTTGGTGGTGCCTTCCCAGATGCTCAACACCTGTGCATCGCGTAACAAGACAGGCAGGCCGGTATCTTCGATGTAGCCCGCGCCGCCGAAGCTTTCCAGGATCTCGCTGATGCCGGCCATCACCTGTTTGCCGGTATAGAGCTTGGCCACCGGGGTCAGGATGCGCAGCAGCATCTCCTGCTCGGGTGTCGCTCTTCCCGTCTCGCTCAGCCCCAGGAGCTGGCCCAGTTCCAGCGTGAGTAACAGCCCGGCTCGGAACTCCGCCTCCACTCGCGCCAGGGTGTCCATGTGCAATGCATGTTCGGCCAGCTTCTTGCCGAAGGCTTCGCGCTTGTCGGCATAGTCGCGCGCGAGCATCAGGCCGCGCCCAAGCGTGCCCACGGCACAGCAGGTGTTGTAGGCCCGGGTGATGTTGAGCACGGTGGCGATCTGGCGCACGCCGCGTCCCGGCTCGCCGAGCAGGTGTGCGTTCGCACCGTCTAGCGTGAGTTCAGCCGTGGGCAGGGCGCGGGTGCCGAGTTTATCCTTCAGGCGGTTCACGCGGATGCCCTGCAGACGACCTTGTTCATCGCGCATGCGCACGAGGAACATGCTCAGCTTATCGGAAGGCTTTCCAGCATCTTCGATGCGCGCCAGCGTGACCGCGAGTTCCGAAGTCGTCGCCGATGTGAACCATTTATCGCCGTAAAGCCGATAATGATCGCCTTCGAGCCGCGCCACGGTGCTGGTGCCGCTCACATCCGAGCCGCCGGTACGCTCCGTCATCCATTGTCCCGCGGTCCAGAAATCTTCCGGCTGGCGGCTGGTGAGGCGTGGCAACAGCTCGTCGCGCAGAGCAGCCGGGGCGTAGAGTTCGAGCACGCGTGCGGTGCCGTCGGTCATGGCCATGGGGCAGGAGCAGATCGCAGAGGAGGGGTGGTAGAGATAGAGGCGCAGCATCTGGTGCAGACGCGAGAATTCGCCATGTTCGCGCTCGAAGGCGGTTGCCACCACACCTTCTTGTGCCGCGATGGCATGCAGCCTCTTCCAGGCATCGCTCACACGGATCTCGTCGATGCGCCGCCCCCAGGGGTCGAAGGGGATATGCTCCGGCTGCTGGCGTTCGGCCGCGTCCGCCAGCTCCAGCATCTCGCCGGCCGCGCGTTGGCCCAGCAGGATGAGTCCTGGCTCGAGTGCCTTGCGCACGGCTTCGGGCAGCATGCGCTCCAGCGCGGCGCATAAAGCCGTATCCGCCGAGAAGGTATTGGTCAGTGAGGGACCTTCCTGGTAGAAGTCCATGGCGCCTCCTGATGTCCGTCATCTCGCCCAACGGTACGCCCAAGCGCGGGCGGCGATAAAGCCCCCGGTCAGGCGATCAGTGTTTCATGTCGAAGCGGTGGAAGTAGTCGCGCGTGGCGGCCATCACCCGGGGCGCCAGCATGAGCGTGGCGATCATGGTGGGTATCGCCATAAGGCCGTAGAAGCCGGTAAGCAAGCCGACCACAGCCTTGATCGAGACCACGCTGCCGCCCACGACCATGGCCAGATAGAGATAGCGGTACCAGTGTGAATGGCGCGCACCGATGAGAAAGGCCAAGCACTTCGTGCCGTAATACCAGAAGGTGAACATGGTGGTCACGCTGAAGAACACCACGATCAGCGCCAGCAGCCAGGCGCCGAAGGGTCCCATCGCCTGCTGGAAGGCGGTGTCGGTGAGCACCACACCGTTGTCGGCTGTCTGCCAGGCTCCGGTCACGATGATCACGAAGGCCGTGCACGAGCAGACCAGGATGGTGTCGATCATGGGGCCGAGCATGGCCACCATGCCCTCGCGCACGGGCTCCTGGGTCTGTGCGGCGCCATGTGCCAACGGTGCCGTGCCGATGCCGGCTTCGTTGGAGAACGCGCCCTGGCGCACGCCGATGATCAGCGTGCCAAGCAGGCCGCCAGTGACTGCTTTGCCGGTGAAGGCATCGCTGAAGATAAGGGCAAGCGCGCTGGGCAATTCGGTGATATTTGCAAGGATTATCCAGATCGTCGCGAGCAGATAGAGTACCACCATGCCTGGCACCAGCCGGCCGGCCATCGAGCCCACGCGCTTCACGCCACCGAAGATGACGTAGGCGATGAACGCGGTCATCAGCAGGCCGAAGGAGAAATCGAAGACGAAATGATGCTGGGCGGAGGCGAGGCCCAGAGGCGTGGCAACGACATCGCGCACGATCTGGGTGAGCTGGTTGATCTGGAATGCGGGCAGGGTGCCGAACATGCCGAACAGGCTGAACAGCACCGCCAGAAAGTACCACCGCTTGCCCAGACCCTCGCGGATGAAGTACATGGTGCCGCCCTGCAGCCGACCTTCGTCATCGTAGCCGCGATACATGATCGAGAGCGTGCAGGTGAAGTACTTGGTGGCCACACCGACCAGTGCCGTGACCCACATCCAGAACACCGCGCCCGGTCCGCCGGCGTGGATCGCTACCGCGACGCCGGCGATGTTGCCCAGCCCGAGGGTTCCCGAAAGCGCGCCGGAGAGGGCCTGATAATGAGGGATGTCGCCAGGTTCGTTCGGGTCGTCGAAATCCCCCCGCAGAACTTTGAAAGAATGTTTCAGGTGACGGTACGGAAGGAAGCGCGAATAGAAGACGAAAAACAGGCCGCCGCCTACCAGCAGTACCAGCAAAGGCATGCCCCAGACGAAGTTGGTGAAGGCGTTGAGCGCGGTCTCTATCTCTTTCAGCATCCCCAGTCCCCGGTTGCGGCAGGTTTGCCCAGCCTACCGGATTGCACTGGATCTTGCAGAGCCGGCTAGCGACGGGCGATGCGCGCGGCGAACGCTTCGACTTTCGCCCAGTCGGTGAAATCCTCGACCGTAGTGGGGTCGGTCGGGCCGCCGGTCAACCACATGATGAAGCGGATGATCATCCGGTCGAGCGGCGAGTAGATCGGGTAATTCACTTTGCCGGCAAATACGCCGATCTCGTCGGGCCGCCAGCTTGTCTTGTTCAGCAACTTGTTCACATACGGGTTGGTGTCTGGCGTATCGCGCCCTTCCTTGCGCGCCACCAGGTTGACGGTGAAAAAGGCGCTGGGAATGGCGGCAAGACGGCGCGCATGCTCGCGAACGAAACTCTCAAGATCTGGCCGATAGTTGCCATAGCGGATGCTCGCGCCCACCACGATACTGCTGCAAGTATCCAACATGGGCGGATCGAATTCGGCCAGCGACATCACAGTGGTTGTGATGCCGACCGAATCGAGGTGCCCGGCGATCCGTGTGCAGATCTTGGCGGTGTGGCCATCAACCGTCGAATAGACGATGAGGATATCGCTCATGCTGATGTGTCCATCCAGATGTCCGGCGTCAGGTAAGGTGAAAGCTATCAGCCGGGATGGCCTCGCGCTTTGATCCAGATCAGCCGTGCCCCTTGAGCCAGGCGCGAAATTCGTCGTCGGGCAGCGGACGGCAGAAATGGAAGCCCTGAAAATGGTCGCAGCCCATCGCGGTAAGAACTGCAAGCTGATCCGCAGTCTCCACGCCTTCCGCCACCACGGTGATCTGCATGTGCTTGCCGATGGCGAACATCGATTCGACCAACGGATCGGCCCTGTCTTTGGATAGCTCGCCGATGAACGACTTGTCGATCTTCAGCTGATCGATGGGCAGGTCACGCAGGTAGGCAAGTGAAGAGTAGCCGGTGCCGAAATCGTCGAGCGCGATCTTCAGTCCGAGCGTGCGCAGCGTATCCAGCTTGGCGATCGCGTCGTCCAGGTCATAGAGCAGGGCTGACTCGGTCAACTCGAGCATCAGCCTTGCCGGAACGATGCCATAGGCCTTGATGATCTCCTGCAGGCTGTAGATGAAATCAGGGCGCGCGAACTGCCAGGGGCAGACATTCACCGAGATATGCTCGCCGAAGCCGAGGCCGGCTTCGCTCCATTCGACGATACGCGCACACGCGGTCTGGAATGCCCATTCGCCGAGTGGGTGGATGAGGCCTGTCTCTTCCGCAATCGGGATGAACGTGTCGGGATATATCTCGCCGTGTTCCGGATGGTGCCAGCGCAGCAGGCTTTCGACCCCTTTGATGCAGCCGGCTGCATCCACCTGCGCCTGATAATAGAGTTTGATCTCCTGCGTGCCGATCGCGCGCCGCAGCCCTTCTTCGAGATCCAGCCGCTTGGCGGCCTGGGCCTGAAGTCTGGGAACATAGAGCTGGACCAGGCCACGGCCCATGTGCTTGGCGTGGTAGAGCGCCATGTCGGCCTGACGGAGGAGGTCGATCTCGCTGTCGGCTCCGTCGGGGTAGACTGCGACTCCGATGCTGGCGCCCAGCGTGAACGCCTTGTGACCGGTCTGGATCGGCATCGACAACTGTGCCTGCACCTCGCGCGCCAGACTCCGGGCCCAGTCTTCCATCTCCGGCTTTGCTTGGCGGGCCCCGCGCGCGAGGATCACGAAATCATCGCCACCGAACCGTGCCAGTATCGAGTCGGGTATATGCATCGCGCGCAGACGTTGTGCCACGGCTCGCAGCAGCTCATCGCCGACGTCATGGCCAAGAGCATCGTTTATGGTCTTGAAGTGATCCAGGTCCACCATGATCAATGCGCAGCCCGTTCCCAGCGAACGACTTCGTTCCATCTCGCGTTCCAGGCGGTCGAGCAGGAACGCACGACTGCCCAGGCCGGTCAAATCGTCTTCATATGCCATGGTGCGCATGCGCTCTTCCGCGCGCTGGCGCTCCAGTTCCGCGCCGGCACGGGCCGCGACAATCTCGAGTACGTCCCGCATCTGTTCGGTCTGTTCGAGAGGCTTGCCATCGAGTACCGCCACCAAGCCCAGGGGCGTGCCGGCGGCGGTCTTGAGCAATGCCGCGATACAGCTTTCGACCGGCCATTGCAGGAACAGCGGCGCGTTCGGGAAGCGCTCGCGCACGCCTTTGCTGTGTACGATCGTCTCCCCCGTCCGTGCATGCTCGAACGGGGTGCCGGTAATCGGCAGGCTGATGTTGGTCACCTTCTCGCCACGGATGGTGAGCGCCAGAGTTGTTAACGTGGGCGCGGGATTGTCGAAACGGGCGACGAAGGCGTAGTCGGCGCGAAATGTCGTCGCCAGCGTTAGCGTGAGCTGATCGAAGAACCTCGAGTCGCCGAGCGAGGAGACACTGCCCGCGATGCGGCGCAAGACATCTTCGACCTGCTTTTGCCCGGTCACATTCCGGTGCATCACTATCACATCGGTGATGCGGTTATCGGTATCGTGGATGGGGTAGGCGAAGGATTCCACCCACCATTCCTGACCCGCATCTTCGGCGACGATGGGCGGGTCGGGTATGAAGGTCGAGACGGGCATCTCGGTCGCGTCGCCCGAAAATGCCCGCTGGATAAATGGCAGCAGGCCTTTTTCGTTGATCTTGCGGTCTTCGAACACGTTGTAATGCCGGATAGCCGAATCGCGGACGCTCCACAGTCGCTGCCAGATTCGATTTACCTGGCGGGCCGAGCCGTCGGGAGCGAGAACCTGGATGCTGAACGGGGCCTGGTCGACCAAAGCGTGGAAACGACGCTGCTCGCTGAGCAGGCCTCGCTGCCATTCGCCGCTGAGCGCGGCGCTCGTCATCAGCACCATGGCCAGCATGCCGAAAGGACCAAGATGGATGAAGTCGAGCAGGCCGGCACGGACCAGGCTGGCCTGGATCGCGGTCAGGATGAAAGCGCCGATGCCGATGAGCATGGTGCCCGCCGCCCGCGAGCGCCGCTCACGCCATACGCGGGCGATCAGATAGGCGGCAAACAAGAGATTTGTCCAGAGCAGAGTCAGACCGGGCCAGAACAACTCCCCGGGTCGGCCAGCCGGTTCGGCGACCACTTCGCCCCATGGCATATGCAGCAGGCGGAGACCGGAGATCTGCTGGAATTGCATGCTCGCCGGACTGAACACGTTCAGCAGCATCAGTACCAGGATCAATACGGTGGACAGCCAGGACCAGTGTCGGCCCGTGTCGCTGCGCGCGAAGGTGCGTGCGAACCAGGGCAACAGCAGGTAGAAGCCGCCGATGAAGAACAGGTTCCATTTCAGCGGCGACGTCACAGCCTGCACAGAGCGGGCATCGTAGGTCAGCGCCTGGGTGATGCCGAAGCCGACGAGCAGCAGACACATGGCGCCAAACAATATATGCACGCGTGAGCGCGGCCGCCTCAGCCCCACTGTGATATGGTGCGCGCCGGCGCCAAAACAGATACCCGTCAAGATCAGCAAACTGGCCAGTAAGACCGGGGCCATCGAAATTCCTTCTTCTTCGCTTCGGCTGCCGGGGCATTCCCGAGAGATGCAGGGCAGCACCAGGTCGACATCTACTTTACACCATGGCCGCAGGACAAAAACCCGGGCCAGGTCACGTTTCAGTGAATGCGCCGACGCCCGAGTCCGTTGTACAAGTGTCGTGCAATTTCATGGGTTTCTCATATATGAGAAGCCCAGCCGTGAACCACCGCGTCCGCTCTTTGGATGGACGGAGGCGGCGTGCAGATACGGCGCCGTCCGGCACCTCGGCAGAACAAGATGAAAGTTTTGTAATGCTTGTTGCGAGAGTAGCTCGCATGGACTTAACTTTGTAACTGGGAAGTGGAACTCACGGCATTGAGGAGATGGACCGGCATGGACGACAGTAGTTTCTCATGGTCGATTCCCACTCTCGCGCTGCTCGCAGGGATGGCGATACTTGCGGGTTGTGCGACCAGTGGTGTGATCCCGGCACGCACCGAAGGTCGGACAGTGCACTTCAGGTATCATCACGGGTTTTTCGAGCAAGGCGGCACGATCGATGTGACCATGCCCGACGGAGAAGTCTTTACGGGGAAATTTGTCCCCGGACAGACCGATTCAAGCGGTCTCGCCTTCCCAGTGCATGCGAAAGATCCGATCCTCACCAGTTCGCATGGAGACACGACGCTGATCACGGCTGTCCTCCTTGGCGACAAGGGTGACTCCATGCATTGCCAGTTCCAGGTCCAGGCGCCGGGCGGAGGCCTGGAAAGCGGCGGCGTGGGCCGCTGCAAGCTCTCCGATGACGAAGTTATCGACGCCAGCTTCTAGTTCCGGATGATAGCCCGCCGTTTAAAGGCGGATGAGAAGACGATCGAGCCAGCTTACCGGCAGCACATGCTTCAGCCGGCTGAGTAAGTGTGCCGGCAGTGTGGCGCGGTAGCGAATGCGCGGTCGACCGCTCTCCAATGCATGGGTTATCTTGCCCGCGATCGCTGCAGCCGACACGCTGAAGGCCATGCGCCCATCGGGTGCGGCTGCATGCTCGCGCATCCTCGCATAGCGCTCACGGTGGCGGCTGCCATCCATATCGATATGGCTATCCGCGCTGGCGATCGCATTTTCGCGGAAGCGCGATCGCACCGGACCCGGCTCGATCAGCGCCACGTGGATGCCGGACCCGGCCAGTTCCATGCGCAGCGTGTCGGTGAGCCCTTCCAGCGCGAACTTGCTGGCGTTGTAAGCGCCGCGCCAGGGCATGGCGACAAGGCCCAGGATCGAACTGACCATGACGATCCGGCCGGCCTTCTGCGCGCGCATCACGGGGATGATTCGGTTGGTGAGTTCGACGGTGCCGAACAGGTTGGTCTCGAATTGGCGGCGCAGCGCCTCGCGAGTGAGGTCTTCGACTGCGCCCGGTACGGCGAAGGCCGCGTTGTTTACGAGTGCTTCGATGCGGCCTTCGCTTGCTTCCAGCACATGATCCACGGCGGCGCTGATCGATGCCGGATCGTCGAGATCAAGCAGGCAGGATTCGAAGCCTTCATCGCTCAGGCGTTCTACATCCGTGCCGCGCCGGGCGGTGGCGAATACCCGCCAGCCACGGTCGCGAAGACGAGAGGCCGTCGCGCGGCCGATGCCGCTTGAGCAGCCAGTGACGAGGACGGATCTTTGCGTCATGCTCAATCTGCCAGGGTGACACCACGGTGGCGTAATTCTACCGGCAGAACCTCGAGCTGGCGCAAGATGCTCTTCGCCGCTTCGCGGCCCTCGAACACCGCGGTTACCACCAGGTCGGCCCCGCGGACCATGTCGCCGCCGGCGAAGACGCGCGGCTTGCTGGTCTGGAAGGGCAGTCCGCAATCCACCTTGATGCGGCCATCCTCGTGCAGTGCGATGTCATGTTCACCAAACCAGTCCGGCGGGCTGGGCCGGAAGCCGAAGGCGATGACCACGCTGTCGGCAGGCTGCAGATGTTCGGAACCTGCGATCGTCTCCAGTGTGGGCCGCCCGCCTGGATCCCGCGGGCCGGAACGGGTCCGGATCATGCGTACACCGCTGACTTGCCCCTGCGTACAGACGATCTCCACCGGCTGGTAATCGAACAGGAATCGGACACCTTCGTCGCAGGCATTGACGTATTCCTTGCGCGAACCGCGCATGTCGTCTTCTCCGCGCCGATGTACGCAGGTCACGCTGGTCGCGCCCTGGCGCAGCGCCGTGCGATTACAGTCCATCGCGGTATCGCCCGCGCCCAGCACCACAACCCGTTTGCCCGCGAGATCGACGAAAGGCAGATGGCCGGCGTCGAGGCCCATCTGCCGATTGATGTTGCCGACCAGATAGTCGAGCGCACGATGGACGCCCGGCGCGTCTTCGCCCGGCATATTGCCGGTGACCGGCGTGTAGGTGCCCATGCCCAGGAATACGGCATCGTATTCGTCGAGCAGGCGCTGCAGGGGAAGGTCGCGTCCGATCTCGGTCCCGAGTCGGAATTCGATCCCCATGCTTTCCATGATCTTGCGGCGCGTCCGTACGACTTCCTTCTCCAGCTTGAATGGCGGGATGCCGAAGGTGAGCAGACCGCCGATCTCGGGATGGCGGTCGAATACCGTCGCCGCGACGCCGTTGCGCGCGAGGATGTCGGCGGCACCCAGGCCGGCGGGCCCGGCGCCCACTATCGCGACGCGCCTGCCGGTGGGTTCGACAGTGGAAAGATCGGGCCGCCAGCCCTGCGCCACGGCTTCGTCGGTGATGTACTTCTCCACGGCACCGATGCTGACGGCGCCGAAATCACCGTCCAGCGTGCAGGCGCCCTCGCAGAGGCGATCCTGCGGGCAGATACGTCCGCAGATCTCGGGCAGCGAGTTGGTCTGATGCGAGAGCTCGGCGGCCTCGAACAGGTTGCCTTCCTCGACGAGCTTGAGCCAGTTGGGAATGTAGTTATGCACCGGGCATTCCCATTCGCAGTACGGGTTGCCGCAACTGATGCACCGGGTGGCCTGTGCCGACGCTTCTTCGGGCAGGTAATGCCCGGTGATCTCCGACCAGTTGTGCGTGCGCACGCGCGGCAGCTGCGTGACCGGCATCGTTCGCGGTACTTCGAGAAATTGGAAGGGGTCTTTCTTGGGCATACGGTTCGCTGTCTTCTCTATGCGGCGCGGCTCAACGTGTCGAGCAGTGATTCGATGTCTTCGGCCTTCGGTTTGATCAGCCAGAAGCGGCCGAGATAACTGCGAAAGTCATCCAGCAGTTCCCGGCTCCAGGCGCTGCCCGTGAGCGCGGCATGTTCTGCGATCAGCTCGCGCAGATGCTGGGCATAGTTTTCCAGGTGCTCGTAGCTCACGCGGTGGATGTCGATGAGTTCGTGGTTGTAGCGGTCTACGAAGGTGCGATCGCGGTCGAGCACATAGGCGAACCCGCCGGTCATGCCGGCACCGAAGTTGATCCCTGCCGTGCCCAGTACGGCAACGACGCCGCCGGTCATGTACTCGCAGCCATGGTCTCCGCAACCTTCGACCACCGCGATGGCGCCCGAGTTGCGTACCGCGAAGCGTTCACCCGCGCACCCGGCCGCGAACAGGCGGCCGCCGGTGGCGCCATACAGGCAGGTGTTGCCCAGCATCGCCTGATGCTGTGATTCGAGGCGGCTGCCCTCGGGCTGGCGGATGACGATCTCGCCGCCGGCCATGCCTTTGCCCACATAGTCGTTGGCCTGGCCTTGAAGGTGCAGATGCAGGCCGCCGGCATTGAAAGCACCGAAACTCTGGCCGACGCTGCCTTGGAGATCGATCCGCAACGGTGACCCGGCCATGCCCAGATTGCCGTGACGCCGTGCGATCTCGCCGGACAGCCGGGTCCCGATCGAGCGGTGGTTGTTGCGGGTGTGATAGCTGAACCGGCCGCCGCTGCTCGAATCGATGGCCATGCGGGCATCGCTCAGCATCTGTGCGTTGAGCTCACCTTTATCCCATGGCGGGTTGCGATCCTGGATGCAGTACTGCGGTTCGGAGGGATCCGCGCCGGCATCGTCGAGGATCGGCGTGAGATCGAGGCCGCGTATCTTCGCGCTGTCGCCGGGCAGTATGTCGAGCAGCTCGGTGTGTCCGATCACGGAGGCGATGTCGGGGGCGCCGAGCAGTGCCAGGTATTCGCGCACTTCTTCGGCGACGAAGCGAAAATAATTCATCACCTTTTCCGGCGAACCGCGAAAGAACCGGCGCAGGCGCGGGTCTTGCGTGGCGATGCCTGTGGTGCAGTTGTTGAGATGACAGACGCGCAGATAGGTGCAGCCCATGGCCACCATGGGCGCGGTACCGAAACCGAAACTCTCCGCGCCCAGGATGGCGGCCTTGACCACGTCCAGTCCGGTCTTCAGGCCGCCATCCGCCTGCAGGCGGATGCGCCCGCGCAGGCCGTTGGCGCGCAGCGCCTGATGCGCTTCGGCGATGCCCAGTTCCCAGGGGGTGCCCGCGTATTTCACCGAAGTGAGCGGGCTGGCGCCGGTGCCACCGTCGTAGCCCGAGATCGTGATGAGGTCGGCGTAGGCCTTGGCCACGCCGCAGGCGACTGTGCCGACGCCGGGTTCGGCGACGAGTTTCACCGACACCAGCGCACCGGGATTGATCTGCTTGAGATCGAAGATGAGCTGCGCGAGATCTTCGATGGAATAGATGTCATGGTGCGGGGGCGGTGAGATCAGCGCCACGCCAGGGCGTGCATAGCGCAGGCGCGCGATCATGTCGTTGACCTTGTGACCCGGCAGCTGGCCACCTTCGCCGGGTTTCGCGCCCTGTGCCATCTTGATCTGGATGACTTCGGCGTTGACCAGATATTCCGGGGTCACGCCGAAGCGGCCCGACGCGATCTGCTTGATCTTCGACATGCGCTCGGTCCCGTTCCGGGCCGGGTCTTCGCCGCCTTCGCCGGAATTGGAGCGCGCGCCCAGGCGGTTCATGGCCACGGCGAGGGTCTCATGCGCTTCCGGCGAGAGCGCGCCCAGCGACATCCCCGCGCTATCGAAGCGCGGCAGGATCTTCTCCGCCGGTTCGACAGCGGCAATCGACAGTGGCGCCGCGGT
The DNA here is from genome assembly GCA_963739695.1 of uncultured Pseudomonadota bacterium. Taxonomy (GTDB): domain Bacteria; phylum Pseudomonadota; class Gammaproteobacteria; order Natronospirales; family CAVUBB01; genus CAVUBB01. The sequence continues at coordinate 21,742 of CAVUBB010000008.1, forward strand.
GGGCCGCAGTTCGAGCAGATCGCGCAGCACCATGGGCGGGCGCCCGTTCACCAGGCGCGCGAACTGTCTGTAATCGTCGTGGTCGCCGCTTGTCACTGCGCGCTGCAGGCTGTGTACCACTGCAGGATTGAATGCGTGGTATTCACCGCCGTCGATATATTTCAGGGTGCCGCCCTGATCGCGGACGACGCGAGGATCCCAGGCCGCGCTTGCGAGAGTGCGCTGATTCGCTTCGAGATCGGCGAAATCCGCCCCCTGCAAGCGGCTGACCGTGCCGGGGAAACAGCGTTCGACCACGCGATCGTGCAGACCCGCTATCTCGAACAGCTGCGCACCGCGGTAGCTCGCGATCGTGGCGATGCCCATCTTCGACATGATCTTGTACAGACCTTTCTTGATGCCTCGCCGATAGGCACGCCCGAGCTGACGCGAGCTGGCGCCTTCGTCGAGTTCGCCCGTGCGCGTCATGTCGTAGAGACACTCGTAGGCGAGGTAGGGGAATACCGCAGTCGCGCCTTCGCCGACCAGGCAGGCGAAATGATGCGGGTCGCGGGTGGTGCCCGTCTCCACGATGAGGTCGCAGTCGCAGCGCAGCCCGTTCTCGACCAGGCGATGGTGCACGGCACCCGTCGCCAGCAGGGCGTGGATGGGCAGCCGGTCTTTGGCGATGGCGCGGTCGGAGAGGATGATGAGGCGCACGCCGTCCTCCACCGCGGCGACCGCCTCGGCGCAGATGTGCTCGATCGCCTGCTCCAGGCTCGCGTCCGCCGGATAGTTGAGATCGATCAGGGCGTGACGCCAGCCGTACTGGTCGGCTTCGAGCAACTGGCGGAATTTTCGTTCGGCCAGCACCGGTGAAGACAGGACCAGGCGGCGTGCCTGTGCCGCCGTGGTCTCGAATACATTCCCCGTGGCGCCGAGTGCGGTCTCCAGCGACATCACGATGCGTTCGCGCAGCGGATCGATCGGCGGGTTCGTGACCTGTGCGAACTGTTGACGGAAATAATCATAGAGCGGGCGCACCTTGCGCGAGAGGACGGGCAGTGGCGTGTCGTCGCCCATGGATCCGATGGCTTCCTTCTCGGTCTCCGCGAGTACGCGGATCACCTGATCGCGCTCCTCGAAAGTGATATCGAACAGCTTCTCGTACACGACGAGATGTTTACGGTCCATGGGCTCGATCGCGGTCTCGCGGTCCACCAGGCTCGAACGCAGGTAATGCACACCTTCGCGCAGCCAGTCGCGATAAGGGTGACGGCTGGCGAGTTCGCTGTTGATGTCCATGGAGGTCAGCAGTCGTCCGGTCTCGGTGTCGATGGCGAGCATCTCCCCGGGGCCCAGGCGGCCGTGGGCCAGCGCCTGTTCGGCAGGGATGTCGAGGACGCCTGCCTCCGAGGCGAGGATCGCGTGACGGTCGCGGGTGAGCGTATAGCGTGCCGGCCGCAGGCCGTTGCGATCGAGGGTGCAGGCGGCATAACGACCGTCGGTCATCACGATCCCGGCGGGTCCGTCCAGGGTTCCTGGTGCGGGTGCCAGTATTCGTAGAAGGCGCGCACGTCGAGGTCCATGGCGTCGACGTTCTGCCACGCTGGCGGGATGAGGATGCGCATGGCCTGCAGCAGATCGAGGCCGCCCGCGAGAAGGAGTTCCAGCATGTTGTCGAGACTGGCCGAATCCGAGCCGGTCATGGAGACCAGCGGCTGCAGGTCTTCCAGGTTTCCGAGTTGCGCGCTTGTCCAGTGGCGCGCGTGCGCCCGCGTCCATGCGCGGTTGCCGCGGATCGTGTTGATCTCGCCGTTGTGGGCCAGGAGCCGGAACGGCTGCGCCAGATGCCACTCGGGCGTGGTATTGGTGGCGAAGCGCTGGTGGAAGACGCAGACATGGCTGGCCAGGCGGTCGTCTTTCAGGTCCGGATAAAATTCGGCCAGCCAGGCCGGCATCATCAGCCCTTTGTAGACCAGGGTGCGCGCGGAGAGACTGCAGATGCGAAATGTCGGGTCCGCTTCGCGCCGTGCCTGCTCGGCCCTGCGCCGGCCCAGGAAGAGCCGGCGTTCGAAGCTGGCGTCGTCCAGTTTCTCGGGGCGGTTGACGAAGACCTGCTCGATGCGCGGCTGGCTCTCGCGGGCCTCCCGACCGAGCACGGTCGGGTCGGTGGGCACGAGCCGCCAGCCGGCGACGTCGAGATCCTGTTCGACCAGCGCATCTTTGAGCGTCTCCCGGGCCACCCGTGCCTTGGCCTCGTCCCGGCTGAGGAACACCATGCCGGCGGCGAAGCCCGGCCGCAGGCGGATACCGTCGGCTGCCGCGACCTGCAGCAGGAAGGTTTCCGGCAGCGCCAGCAGCAGGCCGCAACCGTCGCCCGTACGCCCGTCGCTGGCCACGGCGCCGCGGTGGGTGAGCCGATTCAGCGCTTTGAGGGCCTCGGAGACGATGCCGTGGTTGGCCTCGCCATCCATGTGCACGACGAGTCCGAAGCCGCAGCTGTCGCGGTCGAATTCCGGATTGTACAGGCTGCGCTTCATGCCGCTGTTGTCTCCTGGTGGTCGCACTCCCGCCGTCTGGGGCCGGCCGCCGCGGGTCAGGGAGGGTCACGGGCAAGGCGGGCAGGGCAAATGCGGTGGCGGCCTGGTTCCCAGTGCCGCCGTGCGTTCAGCCTACCATTTCTAACAAATCGGTAAAGAGCGGTTCAATCCGGCGTTTTGCGGACATCTTGTCGCCATGATGGCGGCAATTGGCGGCATTTTTATGGAATTTATGGGGCGGGAGCCTCGACTTCCGATTCAGGCCGGTACCGCCGATGCCAGCTCCGCATCGCCGCCCTGTTCGCGCTGCAGCTCCCACAGGCGGGCATAGAGCCCGCCATTGCGGATCAGTTCGGCATGGGTGCCCTGTTCCACGATGTGGCCGTGATCGAGTACGAAGATGCGGTCGGCGTCGATGATGGTCGAAAGCCGGTGGGCGATCACCAGTGTAGTGCGTTGGCGCGCGGCATCGCGCATGGCATCGAGGATATGCCGTTCAGCCTCGGAATCGAGCGAGGAAGTCGCTTCGTCATAGATCAGGATAGGCGGATTCTTCAGCAGGGCGCGGGCGATGGCCACGCGCTGCTTCTCGCCACCCGAGAGCTTGAGGCCGCGCTCGCCTACCAGCGTGTCGTAGCCCTCGGGCAGGCGCGCGACGAAACGGTCGAGGTGCGCACGCCGGGCGGCGGCTTCGATCTCTGCGCGGCTTGCATCGGGGCGGCCGTAGGCGATGTTGTAACCGAGCGTGTCATTGAACAGCACCGTGTCCTGCGGCACCACCCCGATGGCCCGGCGCAGGCTCGCCTGGGTCAGGTCGCGGATATCCTGGCCATCGATGGTGATGCGCCCGGCATCGGCATCGTAGAAGCGGAACAGCAGGCGGGCGAGGGTGGATTTGCCGGCGCCGCTGGGTCCGACCACCGCCACCCGCGATCCGGGCGTCACGGTGAAACTCACGCCTTGGAGCACTGGGCGCCCTGCCCCGTAATCGAAGCTCACGTCTTCGAAACGGACCTCGCCCCGGTGCACGGCGAGGGTCGCGGCGGTGGGTGCATCGGCCACTTCGCCGTGGCGTTCGAGCAGGCTGAACATGCGCTCCATATCGGCCAGCGCGCGCTTGACCTCGCGGTAGACGAAGCCGAGGAAATTCAGTGGGATGAAGAGCTGGATCATGTAGGCGTTGACCATCACCAGATCACCCAGGCTCATCCGTCCCGCTGCCACGCCCTGGGCCGCGAGCGCGAGCATGGCGGTGATGCCGGCAGCGATGATCAGCGCCTGGCCGGCATTGAGCGCCGAGAGGGATTGCTGGCTCTTGACCGCCGCGGCCTCCCAGTTGGCCAGCGCAGTATCGTAATTGGCCGCTTCGTATTCCTCGTTGGTGAAATATTTCACCGTCTCGTAGTTGATGAGGCTGTCGATGGCGCGCGTGTTGGCACGCGAGTCCAGCTCGTTGGCCTGACGTACGAAGCCGGTGCGCCACTCCGTGACGGTGACCGAGAAGCCGGCATAGATGAGCACCGAGACCACGATCACGGCCGCGAACTGCCAGCCGAACGAATAGAACAGGATGGCGGTGACCAGGCCGATCTCGAGCAGGGTGGGCACGATGTTGAAGAGCATGAAGCTGAGCAGGAAGCTGATGCCGCGGCTGCCGCGTTCGATATCGCGCGAGAGCCCGCCGGTCTGACGTTCGAGGTGGAAGCGCAGATCGAGGGCATGCAGATGGCGGAAGACTTCCAGCGCCACCCGGCGCACCGCGCGCTGGGTCACGCGCACGAACACCAGATCGCGCAGCTGGCCGAAGAGTGTCGAGGCCAGGCGCAATAGGCCATAGGCCACGATAAGAGCCACCGGTACCACCAGACCGCCCGGATGTTTGCCGGGGTCGAGGCTGTCGACGATGTGTTTCAGGGCTACCGGCAGCGCCACCGTCGCCAGTTTCGCGGCCACCAGGAACGCCAGCGCCAGTGCTGCGCGTCCGCGATAGGCCCACAGATAAGGCGCGAGCCGTGCCAGCGTGCGCATGCTCTCGGGCCGTCCGGGCGTGGGGCTTTGCGGTGATGCCATGCTAAGAACCTGAACTTCCCGTGTTTCCGGGCCGGGCAGGGTATAATGCCGGGCCTTGAATTCGATTGCGCGGACCCTATCTGAAAAGCGGTCTGCGTCAGATGAGGATACTGGACATGCCGATCTACGAGTATCAGTGTAGCGCCTGCGAGCACAAGCTCGAAGCCTTGCAAAAGATCAGTGACGAGCCGCTCACCGAATGCCCGCAATGCGGCAAGCCCGCGCTCAAAAAGCTCATCTCGGCGGCCGGCTTCCGCCTCAAGGGTGGTGGCTGGTACGAGACCGACTTCAAATCGGGCAGCAAGCGCAATCTCGCCGACGGTGGCGGCGAGGCTGGCAAGAGTACGAAGAAGGAAAGTACCAGCAAGGCCGATCCCGCCTGATCCGAGCGGCGGTCGCCAAGGAGTAACGGATGCCCAAGGGAAGTCTGAAGCGATATCTGATCACCGGTCTGCTGATCTGGGTGCCCATCGGGGTGACCCTGTTCGTGATCAATGTCCTGCTCAATCTCATGGACAAGACCCTGGTGCTGATCCCGGAGCAATACCGGCCGGATGCGCTGCTGGGCTTCCACATCCCGGGGCTCGGTCTGATCCTTGCCGTGGTCTTGCTGTTCGTGACCGGCGTACTCGCCACCAATATCCTGGGCCGCAAGCTGGTGGCGTTCTGGGAAGGGCTGCTGGCGCGTATCCCGCTGGTCCGTTCAGTCTATTCCGGAGCCAAGCAGGTCGCGGAGACGATGTTTTCCGGCGGCGGCAAGGCCTTCAGCAAGGCGGTGCTGATCCCTTATCCCAATCGGGAGAGCTGGTCGCTGGCTTTCGTCACCAGTACCGAACTGGGTGAAGTGCAGGCCAAGACCGGGCGCGACGTGGTCGGGGTATTCGTACCCACCACGCCGAACCCGACCTCCGGGTTCAATCTCATGATCCCGCGCGAAGATGTGATCGAACTCGAGATGACGGTGGACGAAGCCCTGCGCATGATCATCTCGCTGGGTGTGATCGTGCCGCCCTGGCCGCGGCCACCAGGGGCGGGCAAGACGGCCTCGCTTGCGCCGGACGAGCCTCGCCAGTAACATTTTGCGGTTAACCGGGCCGCGCCGATGCGCGGCCCGACATTTTATATCTCTATAAAATTTCAGGAATTTTCGATGCGCACGCATTACTGCGGTCAGGTGACCGAATCGCTGTTGGACCAGGAGATCGAGCTGGCGGGCTGGGTGCACCGCCGTCGCGACCACGGTGGCGTGATCTTCGTCGATCTGCGCGATCGCGAAGGCCTGGTGCAGGTGGTTTTCGATCCCGATCGTGCCGATGTCTTCGCCACCGCGGAGAGCCTGCGCAGCGAATTCGTCGTCCGGGTCAAGGGCCGTGTGCGCCATCGCCCCGCAGGCACCGAGAACGCTAATCTGCCCACCGGCAAGGTCGAGGTGCTGGGCCACGAACTCGAGATCCTCAACCGCGCCGAGACGCCGCCGTTCATGCAGGACGAGGAAGATATCGGCGAAGAGCTGCGTCTGCGCTACCGCTACATCGACCTGCGCCGGCATCTGATGCAGGGTCGGCTGCGTCTGCGCGCCGAGATCACGCGCGAGATCCGTCGTTATCTCGACGCGGCCGGTTTCATCGATATCGAGACGCCCATGCTCACCCGGGCCACGCCGGAAGGCGCGCGCGACTATCTGGTGCCCAGCCGCACGCATGACGGCAAGTTCTTCGCACTGCCGCAGTCGCCGCAATTGTTCAAGCAGCTGCTCATGATGTCGGGCTTCGACCGCTACTACCAGATCGTGCGCTGCTTCCGCGACGAAGACCTGCGCGCCGATCGCCAGCCCGAATTCACCCAGCTCGATATCGAGACCTCGTTCCTGTCCGAAGACGAGATCATGGATATCATGGAAAAGATGGTGCGCCACCTGTTCCAGGCGGTACTCGGGGTGGAATTGCCCGACCCGTTCCCGCGCATGGCGCATGCCGAAGCCATGCACCGGTACGGTTCCGACAAGCCCGATCTGCGCATAGCGCTGGAGCTGACCGAAGTCGGTGATCTCGTCGCCGATTGCGATTTCAAGGTTTTCGCGGCGCCGGCCAACGACGAAAACGGCCGCGTGGCCGCGCTGCGCGTACCCGCCGGCGGCTCTCTCACGCGCAAGGAGATCGACGAGTACACGGCATTCGTCGGCCGCTACGGTGCCAAGGGTCTGGCGTACATCAAGGTCAACGATGTCGCCGCGGGCAAGGACGGCCTGCAATCGCCGATCGTGAAATTCCTCTCCGATGAGGCTATCGCCGGCATCCTCGAGCGCACCGGTGCCGAGAACGGCGATCTGATCTTCTTCGGTGCCGACAAGGCCAAAGTGGTGAACGATGCGCTCGGCGCGCTGCGTGTGCGTGTGGGCCAGGACCGCGGTCTGATGGAAGACACCTGGAAGCCGCTGTGGGTGGTGGATTTCCCGATGTTCGAGTGGGATGAAGATGCCGGGCGCTGGGTCGCGCTGCATCATCCTTTTACCGCACCGCGCCTGGACGACGGCACCAAGGCATTGCACGAAGCGCCGGGCAAGGCGATCTCGCGTGCCTACGATATGGTGCTCAACGGCTCCGAAGTGGGCGGTGGTTCGGTGCGTATCCACCGCCAGGAGGTGCAGCAGGAAGTATTCCGCCTGCTCGGCATCAGCGATGAGCAAGCCCAGGAGAAATTCGGTTTCCTGCTCGAAGCGCTCAAGTACGGCTGTCCGCCGCACGGCGGTCTGGCCTTCGGTCTCGATCGTCTGGTGATGCTGATGGCCGGCGCGCCCAATATCCGCGAGGTCATCGCGTTCCCCAAGACGCAGACGGCGAGCTGCCCGCTCACCAATGCACCGGGAGAGGCCTCCGAGGCGCAGCTCAAGGAACTGGGCATCAAGGTTCGCCGTCCACCGCAGACCGAGAGCTGAAACCGGGGGCGGGAGAGCCGGATGGCCGATGCGCCCGCCTGCAAGCGTCCCGAGTCCGTACTCGTCGTCGTCTACACCGCCGAACGGCAGGTGCTGCTGCTGCGCCGGCGCGAGCCGGCCGGTTTCTGGCAGTCCGTGACCGGCAGCCTGCGCTGGGACGAGAAACCCCGCGAAGCTGCCGTGCGCGAACTGCGCGAAGAGACCGGCCTGGCGCCCGAAGGCCTGGTCGACCAGCACCGCACGAATCGCTTCCCGATCATCCCGCCGTGGACACAACGCTACGCGCCGGGTACCGATACCAATGTGGAGCATGTGTTTTCCCTGTGCCTTTCAGGGGCGAGGGATATCGCCCCATCGGCGCCCGAACACGACAACTGGGGCTGGTTCAGCTTCGACGAAGCGCTGGCCCTGACCAGCTCGTACACGAACCGCGATGCAATCCTTGCCATCGTCGGGGGCATGCAGGAAGCACCGGATAAGCGTTAAAATCGGCCTTTGGCCGCCTGCCGGAGTAGATACATGACCGCTGCCGTCCTGCCGATCGAAGACTTCGTCCGTCTCGACGACGCCGAATGCGATACCCGCATCCGCGCCGCCAAGGCTGCGCTCGGCGAGCGCCTGGTGATCCTCGGGCATCACTATCAACGTGAAGAAGTCTATCGTTATGCGGATCGTACCGGCGATTCGCTGAAGCTCTCGCGCCTGGCTGGCGAATGTGATGCGCAATACATCGTCTTCTGTGGCGTGCATTTCATGGCCGAAGTGGCGGATATCGTCTCGCGGCCCGAGCAGATCTCGATCCTGCCCGATCTCGCCGCCGGCTGCTCCATGGCCGACATGGCGAATCTGGCCAACGTCGAACGAGCCTGGCGCGAACTGGCTGAAGTGCTCGATCCCGACGCGCAGGTCACCCCCATCACCTACATCAATTCTGCAGCGGATCTGAAGGCTTTCTGCGGCCGCCACGGTGGCATCGTCTGCACCTCCACCAACGCACGCGGCGTGCTGGAGTGGGCCTACGGGCGGCGCGAGAAAGTGCTGTTCTTCCCCGATCAGCACCTGGGGCGCAACACCGCGCATGCCATGGGCATACCGCGCGAAGAGATGGCGGTCTGGGATTTCAACCAACCCATGGGTGGCCTGAGCGCAGACGAGATCCGCAGCGCCAGGATCCTGCTCTGGAAGGGTTTTTGCTCCGTGCATCAGATGTTTCAGCCCGAACACATCGACCGCTTCAAGGAAAAATTTCCGGAAGCGAAGATCATCAGCCATCCGGAATGCAGCTTCGAGGTATGCCAGAAATCGGATTACGTCGGGTCCACCGAATACATCCTCAAGACCATCCATGCGGCCGAACCAGGCACCCGCTGGCTGGTCGGCACCGAACTGAATCTGGTAAACCGTGTACACGAAGAGGTGAAGGATCGCAGCATCAACGTGCACTTCATGTCGCCGATGGTATGCATGTGCTCGACCATGTTCCGCACCGATCCTCAACACCTCGCCTGGACCCTGGAAAATCTGGTCCAGGGGCGGGTAGTGAACCGCATCCAGGTGCCCGAGCCGGAATCCGGGCAGGCCCGCGCCGCGCTCGAGCTCATGCTGCAGGTGTCGGCCTGAGGAACCCCGCGTAAGGATCCGCATCATGTCTCAGACCGTCGTCTTCGTGCACGGCCTGTGGATGAACGGGCTGGAACTGGCCTTGCTGCGCAAGCGTGTACGCATGGCGGGTTTCAAAGTGCGCCAGTTTCGCTATCACACCGTGAGAAACAGTGTCGACGAGAACGCGCGCGAACTTGCGGCGTATCTCGCCGCCCTGGATGGCCCTGTCAATCTTGTCGGGCACAGCCTCGCGGGGCTGGTGATCCTGCGCGCGCTCGAGATCGTGGGCGAGCGCCACGTGGAGCGCGTGGTTCTGATGGGTTCGCCGGTGCGCGGTTCGCGCGCTGCGCGGCGCATGTGGAAATTGCCTTTCGGCGCACGGCTACTCGGACGCAGTGCGGAAGATCCGGGCCTGATCGACGGTTGCATCACTGAATGGAGCGGACGCCAGGCGGTCGGTGTCCTCGCCGGCACCCGTCGGTTCGGGCTGGGGCGCCTGTTCGGCCCCCTGCCGGTGCCCAATGACGGCACTGTGGCGGTGGCAGAGACGATGCTTGCAGGCGCCGCCGATACAGTGCTGGTCGACGTCACTCATACCTCCATGGTCGTCTCGAAGGTGGTGGCCTGGCAGGTCATCCATTTTCTTTGCGAAGGCACCTTCGATCATTCCACCTTGAACAAGGTCGATTCCTCGGCCGTCTAGGTCGAGGGCCGGCGTAATGTTAGCGATCCGGGATATGGCGACAGCCACTATCGGGAAACTAGACACAAAGCCTGCTTGGACTTAGTCTGGCTCGCGGGGGGGTATACGACGCAGGGACGCGGATCCTGCCCCGGGAGGTTGAGTGCCAGAGCAAGCAAGGGTGCTGCGTCCCGCAGTCTATCGGATGGGGCTCGCCGTAGTCCTCTATGCGGCCGCATTTCTCGGAATCTCACTGATCAGCATGATCGTCGTCCTTGCGGGCGTCAGGCTGGACGATGGCCAGCAGGTGCCGGTTTCGGCTCTGCTCGAAGCGATGGTGCCGGCGTGGATAGTGCTCGCCGTGAGTGCGCCGTTCGTCATCTGGGCCTTGAAGCGAGCGCTCTGGCGCGTGCAGGCGCTCGAGAACCTTCATGCCCTGGTCGTCCGTCACAGCGCCGATGCGGTGTTTCTGACCAGTCCGGACGGGCGCATCTTCAACGCCAATCCTGCCGCCTGCACGATGTTCGGCTACAGCGAAGAAGAATTCATCGCGGGTGGGCGCGCCCTCATCGCCGACATGCACGATCCCGAGGTAAGGCGCCTGATCGAACATCGCAGGGCGTTGGGGGTCGCGCGCGGCGAGGCCTGGGTGCGCCGCAAAGACGGTCAGAACCTTCGCGTCGAAGTGACCAGCGCACTGTTCGAGGTGGCGGGACAGGAGCGCACCGCGATAGTGATGCGCGATGTCAGCCGTTATCCGGGGCGTGATTACCAGGATCGGCTCATGCGCACCGCGTTCGCCGATGTGGGTATCGTCATCTGCGTAATCGATGCATCCTGGCGCATGCTGTGGGTGAACGAAGCGACGACTGAGATATCGGGCTACACGCGCGATGAATTGATCGGCCGGCCGGCGCCTTTGTACCGTCGCCTGGCGGAAGAGGCGCCAGCCCAGCTCGACGAGATCAATACCGCCTTGCGCGAGACGGGCAGGTGGTCCGGGGAAGTATTTACCCGGCGGCGGAGCGGGGAACTCTATCCGCTCTATGGCACCATGACGCGGATCGAGAGTTCCGACCCTGAGGCGCATCACTACGTCGCGACCTTCGCCGACGTATCGGTATTGCGCGAGTACGAACACAAGATTCGCAAGATCTCGCGTTACGACCATCTCACCGGGCTGCCCAATCGCGACAGTTTCGAAGGCAGAGTGCAGCAGGCGCTGGGGATCGCTGATCCGGGCACGGCCCGACTGGCATTGATGCTGGTAAATCTCGACAGCTTCAAGGCGGTGAACGAGTCACTTGGACACCGGGCGGGCGACCGCGTGCTGAAGGCTGCGGCGGATCGGTTGCGCGGGTTGGGTGGTGCCGGGGCGACGGTCGCGCGCTATGCGAGCGATACCTTCGCCTTGCTGGTGCGCGATATGAGCCGCTACGACGATGTCGGCGTGGTGGCCGGCGAGATCATCTCCGCTTTCAGGGACCCGCTCGAGACCGGGCAGGAGCGGCTGAGTCTAACTGTCGGCATCGGGATCAGTCTGTTCCCGGCGGATGGGGAGACGGCCTCGCGTCTGTTGCAGAGTGCCGAGACGGCCCTCGATCATATAAAGCGGGAGGGTGGCGACGGCTTTCGATTCTACGAGCATGGTTCCGAGATCGCTGCGCGCCGCTTCGTCAGTCTGGCCACGGAGCTTCGGGAATCGCTTGCCAGAGACGAGATCATCGCCCATTTCCAGCCGATCGTCGACAGCTCGAACCATCGGGTGATCGGCATGGAGGCGTTGGCCCGCTGGCCGCGTGCCAACGGTACCGTGACCGGGCCCATGGAGTTCATCCCCGTAGCCGAGCGTTCCGGCTTGATCGTGGAACTCGGCGAGAGCCTGCTGCGCCAGGCTTGCATGCATCTGCGCACGTTGGACGCCGCAGGGTTTACCGGGTTGACGACATCCGTCAATCTCTCTGCGCGCCAGTTCCGCGATCAGCAGCTGGCGGCACATCTGCTGTCGATCATCGAGGAGCAAGGCGTCGAGCCGGCGCGGATAACGCTCGAGATAACCGAGAGTCTGATGATGGACGATCCGGACGCCAAGCAGGAGATGCTGGAGGCTTTTCAGAGTCATGGCCTGAACGTCGTCGTGGACGATTTTGGTACCGGGTATTCGTCGCTCGCCTACCTGAAGAACTTCAATCTTGACGGGATCAAGGTCGACCGCGCGTTCGTGCGGCCGCTGCCGGGTGACGAGCGCGATATCGTGATCCTGCGCACCATACTTGCCGTGGCTCGTGAGTTGCGATTGCCTGTGGTTGCCGAAGGGGTCGAGACGGAGGCGCAGGCGGAGATACTGCGGGCGCGTGGATGTCAGCGCCTTCAGGGTTATCTGTTTGCACGCCCCATGTCGTCATCCGATTTCGTGGCTTTCATGCGCGCGCGGACTATAGCTTGAGCGGCCGAGCGATCACTTCTCGCTCTGGTCCTTGAGTTCGTAGAGCAGATCCAGCGCCTGCCTGGGGGTGAGCGAATCCACATCGAGTTCGCGCAGCTCTGCGAGTACTGGGTGTTCGGGCTGGAATAACCCCATCTGTGGCGCGCTTGTGGCATCGCCCGACTCAGCGCCGGAAACCGTGCGCCTCTGACCGGCTTCGAGACTGGCGAGCTTCGCGCGTGCCTGGGCGATCACACCGCGCGGCACACCGGCGAGTTGCGCCACCTGCAGTCCGTAGCTGCGGTCCGCCGCGCCTTCCTTGACCCGATGCAGGAATACCAGCGTGTCTTCGTGTTCGGTGGCGTCCAGATGCACGTTGGCACAGGCCGGCAGTTGTTCGGGCAGCGCGGTCAGTTCGAAATAATGTGTGGCGAACAGGGTGAAAGCCCGCACTTCGCGGCCCATGTAAGTCGCGGCGGCCCAGGCGAGCGAGAGCCCGTCGTAGGTGGAGGTGCCACGGCCGATCTCGTCCATCAACACCAGCGAACGTTCGCTGGCGTTGTTGAGGATGTTCGCGGTCTCTGTCATCTCCACCATGAACGTGGACTGGCCTCCCGCGAGGTCGTCGGAGGCGCCGATGCGCGTGAAGATACGGTCGATCGGCCCGAGCACCGCGCGCCTGGCTGGCACATAGCTGCCGACGCACGCGAGGATCACGATGAGTGCGGTCTGGCGCATGTAGGTCGACTTGCCGCCCATGTTCGGCCCGGTGATGATCAGCATGCGCCGGTCATCGTCCAGTATCAGGTCGTTGGGCACAAAGGGTGCATCGCTTACCTGTTCCACCACCGGGTGGCGACCGTCTTCGATCCGGATCGTGGGCGCCTCGATCAGTTCCGGCGGGGAGAGATCCAGGGTCTCGGCGCGTTCCGCCAGATTGGCCAGCACGTCGATCTCGGCCAGCGCGCCCGCGGTCTCTTTCAGCGGTGCGAGCTCCGAGCCCAGCGTATCGAGCAGTTCTTCATAGAGCGCTTTCTCTCGCGCCAGCGCGCGCTCGCGTGCCGAGAGCACTTTGTCTTCGAAGCTCTTGAGTTCGGCGGTGATATAGCGTTCGGCCGACTTCAATGTCTGACGGCGCGTGTACTCGTCGGGAATCTTGCCCGACTGGGCTTTGCCCACCTCGATGTAATAGCCGTGTACCCGGTTGTAGCCGACCTTCAGGGTACCGATACCGGTGCGTTCCCGTTCGCGTCGTTCGAGATCGATGAGAAATCGATCGGCGTTCTCGCTCAAGCTGCGCAACTCGTCGAGTTCGGCATCGAAGCCGGTGGCGATCACCCCGCCATCCCGGATCAGCATGGGCGGGGTGTCGATGACGGCCCGCGCGAGATGTTCGTGCAGCGCGTGATGATCGCCCAGCGCGGTGGCCAGCTGGCCAAGGCGGGGCGAGTCCAGCGCCTTCAGGCCCGCGCAAAGATCGGGCAGGCGGGCGAGTGTGTCGCGCAGGTGCGCGAGATCGCGCGGACGGGCCGAGCGCAGCGCGACCCGGCTGAGGATGCGTTCGACATCGCCGACGCCGCCGAGGATCTCATGCAATCCGGTCTGCGCCGCCTGGTCCAGCAGGGTGGCGATGGCGTGGTAGCGCTCGCGCAGGACATCGCGGTCGAGGATGGGGCGGTTGATCCAGCGCCTGAGCAGGCGCGAGCCCATGGCGGTTGCGGTGCGGTCGATGATGCCGGCGAGGGTGTGCCGGGTCTCGCCGCCCAGGGTGCGTTCGAGCTCGAGATTGCGCCGGGTGGCGGCATCCATCAGCACGCAGTCGTCCTGGCGTTCGGTACGCAGGCCGGTGAGATGCGGCAGGGCCGCGAGCTGGGTCTCCTGGACGTAATTGAGCAGGCATCCCGCCGCGGCGACGGCATGCGGCAGGTCGGCGCAGCCGAAGCCGGAAAGATCCTTCACGCCGAATTGCTCGCACAGGCGCCGGGTCGCACTCTCGGCATCGAAATGCCAGGGCGGCCGGCGGCGCAGGCCCGGCCGGGCCTCGAGCCAGCGCGCGGGGCGCAGGTCTTCGCTGATGAGTATCTCGGCCGGCTGCAGGCGCTCGACCTCGGCGGCCAGAGCGGCATCGTCGGCGGTTTCGAGCACGCTGAAACGCCCGCCGGCCAGGTCCATCACCGCCACCCCGGCCGGCTGGCCCGGTGCGACTGCCATTATCAGATTGTCGCGGCGCTCTTCGAGCAAGGCCTCGTCGGTGACCGTGCCGGGAGTGACCACACGCACGACCTTGCGCTCCACCGGCCCCTTGCTGGTGGCCGGGTCGCCGATCTGCTCGCAGATGGCGACCGATTCGCCACGGCGGACAAGCTTGGCCAGGTAGGATTCGACCGCATGCACGGGCACACCGGCCATGGGGATGGGCTCGCCGGCCGACTGGCCGCGCCGGGTCAGGGTGATGTCGAGCAAACCTGCCGCACGGCGGGCATCGTCGTAGAACAGCTCATAGAAATCGCCCATGCGATAGAACACCAGGATATCCGGATGTTCGGCCTTCACCCGCAGATACTGGCGCATCATGGGTGTATGTTCGGCGAGTGCGTTATCGTTCATTGACCGGCATGGATGAGTGACAGGGCCCTGACCGCGTCCCGCGTTCTCGCGTAGGATCGGTGCAAAGGTGAACTAATCTAGTATCCACGCCGGAGCATGGCAAGCTGGCACTGAAGGTTGGTGTATGCAGACAAGCGACGAATCGATCAGGGTGTTGGCGAGAGAGTTGGGCGAGAGACTGCGTGCGCGCGGGCTGCGTGCGGCGACGGCGGAATCGTGCACCGGAGGCTGGGTGGCCAAGGCGCTCACCGACAACGCCGGGAGCTCGGACTGGTTCGACTGCGGGGTGGTGAGCTACAGCAATGCGGCCAAGGCGCGCCTGCTCGGCGTCGATCCGCTGCTGATCACCACCCACGGCGCGGTCTCGCGCGAGACCGTAGAGGCCATGGCCGCAGGCGTACTCGAGATCTCGGAAGCCGAGATCGCGGTGGCCGTCAGCGGCATCGCCGGACCCGGGGGCGAGACACCGGGCAAGCCGGTGGGCACGGTCTGGTTCGCCTGGGCCGGGCCCGGCAGCTATCGCCGCAGCGAGTGCGTGCATCTGGAGGGTGAGCGCGAAGCAGTGCGACGGGCCGCCGTGGTGTACGGCTTGCGCGGACTGATGGCGGCCCTGGCTGACTGAGCGATGGCCGCGCGGCTGTTCTTCGCCCTGTGGCCGGCGCCCACAGCCGCGGCCGCCCTATGGGATGCCACTCGCCCGGCGGTCACGGGGATAGAGGGGCGGATGATTCCAGCCGAGGAGTTCCATCTCACGCTCGTGTTCCTGGGTGCGACCACCGCCGAGCGTCAGGCCTGTTTCGAGGCCGCGGCGAGCGAGCTGCGGGCGCCGCCGGTCATCTTGACCCTGGACCGGATCGGCCATTGGCCGCGCCCGCAAGTGCTCTGGGCGGGGGCCGGGCGCGTCTGTGCGGCTCTGCAGTCCCTTGTGAGCGGCCTGCAGGACCATCTGCAAGCCTGTGGCTTCACGCCGGAAGCCCGTCCCTACGTGCCGCATGTGACCCTTCTGCGCCGCTGTCGCCATGCGCCGGATCAAGGCGCCATGGCGGCGTTGGATTGGCAGTTTGACGCGTTTTGTCTGGTGGAATCGGTATCTGGCGGGGGCCCGCGCTACCGCATACGGCGGCGCTGGCCGCTCGGTACCTGAATCCCCGCGCGCGACCTGTCGGCACCCTCCATATCTGTGAAATAATACCGCCTTGATGTGCCGTCCCGCTCCAGGGACCAGGATGAGTGGCGGAGCCCGGGCGCTCCGTATGGGCGGCCTGCCTGAAACGAACACACTTATGGGTGAGCGAATGGACGACAACAGGAAGAAAGCGCTGGCGGCAGCGCTGGGTCAGATCGAGAAGCAGTTCGGCAAGGGTTCCGTGATGCGCCTGGGGGATGCCGGGGCGTCGCGCGACGTGGACGTGGTCTCCACCGGTTCCTTGGGCCTGGACATCGCCCTGGGCGTGGGCGGTCTGCCGCGCGGCCGGGTGATCGAGATCTACGGACCGGAATCCTCCGGCAAGACCACGCTCACGCTGCAAGTCATCGCCGAAGCGCAGAAGAAGGGCGGAACCGCCGCATTCGTGGACGCCGAGCACGCTTTGGATCCTGCCTATGCCGAGAAGCTGGGCGTGAACGTGGACGATCTGCTGGTATCGCAACCCGACACCGGCGAACAGGCTCTCGAGATCGCCGACATGCTGGTGCGCTCCGGTGCGGTGGACGTGGTGGTGGTCGATTCGGTGGCCGCATTGACGCCGAAAGCCGAGATCGAAGGCGAGATGGGCGATTCGCACATGGGGCTGCACGCGCGTCTGATGTCGCAGGCTCTGCGCAAGCTCACCGCCAATATCAAGCGCTCCAACACGCTGGTGATCTTCATCAACCAGATCCGCATGAAGATCGGCGTGATGTTCGGTAACCCCGAGACCACGACCGGTGGCAACGCGCTCAAGTTCTACTCCTCGGTCCGTCTGGACATCCGCCGCATCGGTTCGATCAAGAAGGGCGACGAGGTCATCGGCAACGAGACTCGTGTGAAAGTGGTCAAGAACAAGGTCGCGCCGCCGTTCCGCGTCGCGGAATTCGAGATCCTCTACGGTGCCGGCATCTCCCGCGAAGGCGAGATCATCGACCTGGGCGTGAAGCAGGGTCTCGTCGACAAGGCAGGGGCCTGGTACAGCTACAAGGGCGACCGCATCGGTCAGGGCAAGGACAACGTGCGCAATCACCTGATCGAAAATCCGGAGATCCGCGACGAGATCGAACAGGCACTGCGTGCACAATTGCTGGCGCCCAAGAAGGCCGACAAGCAGGAAAGTGCCGAAGCCGAAGCCTGAGAGCGGGGAGGCGGGCGCCACCGCCTCCGTGCGCAAGCTGGCGCTGGACCTGCTTGCCCGTCGCGAGCACGCCCGCGCCGAATTGGAGCGCAAGCTGACCTCGCGCGGGTTCGAGCCCGAAGTGATCGGACCGGTACTCGCCGCGCTTGCCGAGGCCGGGCTGCAGAGCGATGCACGCTTCGCCGAGCAGTTCGTGAACGCGCGTGTCGAGCGCGGTTCCGGGCCGTTCAAGATCCGCATGGAGCTGCGCGAGCGCGGTCTGGAAGAGGCGCTCGCCGACAGTGCCCTGGACGCGGCCGGCTGCGATTGGCGCGAGCTCGCGCGGCAGGTACGGCGAAAGCGTTTCGGTACTGCGCTGCCGGATGCATTCAAGGAGCGCGCCAGACAGGCGCGCTTTTTGCAGGCTCGCGGTTTCGATATGGAACAGATACGCGCGGCGATGGGTGATTTCGACGATTGAATGGACGCTCCCGGCAGGGAGCCGGGGAAGAGTCAGACCACGATGATGACCAGTAACGATATCCGCAGACGATTCCTGGAGTTCTTCCGTGGGCAGGGCCATGAAGTTGTGCCTTCCAGTCCGCTCGTACCCGCCAATGACCCCACATTGCTGTTCACCAATGCCGGCATGGTGCAGTTCAAGGATGTGTTCCTGGGTCGCGACAAGCGCAGCTATACGCGTGCTGCGAGCAGCCAGCGCTGCGTGCGCGCCGGCGGCAAGCACAACGATCTCGAAAACGTCGGTTACACCGCGCGCCATCATACCTTCTTCGAGATGCTGGGAAACTTCAGCTTCGGCGATTACTTCAAGGAAGAGGCCATCCGCTTCGCCTGGGATCTGCTCACCGGCGAGTTCGGGTTGCCTGCCGACAGGCTCTGGGTAACCGTATACGAAGCGGACGATGAAGCCTATGCGATCTGGGCCGGGCAGATCGGCGTGCCGCGCGAACGCATCGTGCGCATCGGCGACAACAAGGGTGCACCGTTCGCCTCCGACAACTTCTGGCAGATGGCCGATACCGGACCCTGCGGTCCCTGCACCGAGATATTCTACGACCATGGGCCCGATGTGGCCGGCGGTCCGCCGGGTTCGCCGGACGAAGACGGCGACCGCTACATCGAGATCTGGAACCTGGTGTTCATGCAGTACGACCGTGCGGCAGACGGCAGCATGAACCCGCTGCCGAAACCCTGCGTGGACACCGGCATGGGTCTGGAGCGGATCGCCGCCGTGCTGCAGGGCGTGCACAGCAACTATGAGATCGACCTGTTCCAGAAGCTGATCGCGGCGGCCGCGAAGGCGACCGGCTGCGCCAACCTTGCCGATAACTCGCTCAAGGTTATCGCCGACCACATCCGTGCCTGCAGCTTCCTCATCGTGGACGGCGTGTTGCCCTCCAACGAAGGCCGTGGTTACGTGCTGCGCCGGATCATGCGTCGGGCCATCCGCCACGGTTACAAGCTGGGCCAGGTGAAGCCGTTCTTCCATACCCTGGTGGACGCGCTGGACACGGAGATGGGCGAAGCCTATCCGGAGCTGCGCAAACGCAAGGCTGCGATCAGCAAAGCGATCAAGCAGGAAGAGGAACGTTTCGCGGAGACCCTTGAGCAGGGAATGCGTCTGCTCGATGAAGCGATCGCCAACCTTCCCGGAAAGACCATCCCCGGCGAGACGCTGTTCAAGCTGTATGACACCTTCGGCTTCCCTGTCGATCTCACCGCCGATATCGCGCGCGAGCGCGGCCTGAGCATCGACGAGACCGGCTTCGAAGCCGAGATGGAAAAGCAACGCGAGCGCGCCCGCGCGGCAAGCAAGTTCGGCGCCGATTACAGCCACGAGATCGAGACCGACGCCAGCACCGCGTTTTCCGGTTATGACCACGGGCGCGATCAGGCCACCGTGGTGGGCTTGTTCAAGGACGGCAAGGCGGTTGATGAGCTGAGTGCGGGCGAAGAGGGTGTGGTGGTGCTCGACCGCACCCCGTTCTATGCCGAGTCCGGCGGCCAGGTGGGTGATACCGGCGAGCTTGCAAACGATGCGGCAGTGTTCGTCGTGGCCGATACTCTCAAGCGCGGTGCCGCACATGCGCATATCGGCCGGCTCGCCAGCGGCACGCTCAAGGTCGGCGACAAGGTCGAGGCCAGGATCGATGCCGCTCGCCGTGCAGCCATCGTGGCCAACCATTCCGCCACTCATCTGCTGCATGCTGCACTGCGTAAGGTGCTGGGCGAGCACGTGACCCAGAAGGGCTCGCTGGTAGCCCCCGACCGTCTGCGGTTCGACTTCTCGCATAACCAGCCGGTTGCGGCAGGCGAGCTCGCCGAGATCGAGGCTCTGGTGAATGCCGAGATCCGCCACAACGTGGCGGCGGACGTGGCCAGCATGAGCTATGACGATGCCATCAAGTCCGGCGCCATGGCGCTGTTCGGCGAGAAGTACGGCGATACAGTGCGGGTGATGAAGTTTGGCGATTTTTCCACCGAGCTCTGCGGTGGCACGCATGTGGCCCGCACCGGCGATATCGGCCTGTTCAAGATCGTCTCCGAAAGCGGCGTGGCCGCGGGCGTCCGCCGTATAGAGGCCGTGACCGGTGCTGGTGCCCTGAAGTGGGTTGACGAGATGGCGCAGACCTTGGCCGAGCTTGCCGGCTTGGTGCGGGGCGGACGTGACGATGTCGGCCTACGTGTGAAGCAGTTGGTAGAACGCAATCGGGCATTGGAGAAAGATGTCGAGCAGTTGCGTGCCAAGCTCGCTTCCGGTCAGGGCACGGATCTTGCTGCGCAGGCGGTTGCTGCAGGTGGTGCGAAAGTCCTGTCCGCACGGCTGGATGGCGCCGACGCCAAGGCCCTGCGCGATGCCGTGGACCAGCTCAAGAACAAACTGGGTTCGGCCGCTGTCATACTGGGTACGGTCGAGGACGGCAAGGTGCGGCTGGTCGCAGGGGTGAGCAAGGACCTGACCGGGAAGCTGCCAGCCGGCGAGTTGGTGAACTCGGCGGCCGAGAAAGTCGGTGGGCGCGGCGGTGGCCGCCCGGACATGGCCCAGGCCGGCGGCAGCGAACCCGAAAATCTGGACGCCGCGCTGGAAGCTGCTCGGGATTTTGCCTGCGCGCGGCTTGGCTGATCCGGACCGGCATACCAAGGAGCAGAGACGACGGATGGCCCTGCTGGTACAGAAATTTGGAGGCACCTCGGTCGCGGACTGCGCCTGTATCGGTCTGGTCGCGCGCCGGATCCTGAAAGCCCGCGAGCAGGGGCATGACGTCGTCGTGGTGGTCTCCGCCATGGCCGGCGAGACCGACCGGTTGATTGGTCTCGCCCGTAAGATCACCGATATCCCCGACTCGCGCGAGATGGACGTGCTGCTGGCCACCGGTGAGCAGGCGAGCATGGCGCTGCTGGTGATGGCGCTGCAGCGCCAGGGCGTGCGTGCGCGCTCTTATACGGGCGGACAGGTGGCGATCGTCACCGACGATGTGCATACCAAGGCGCGCATCCGCGAAGTCGGGGTCGAGAGGCTGCGCGCCGACGTCGCAGCCGGCGTCATCCCCGTGGTCGCAGGTTTTCAGGGCGTGCGCGGCAATGGCGATACCACCACGCTTGGTCGCGGCGGATCGGATACCACGGCCGTCGCCATCGCGGCGGCGCTGGGTGCAGACGAATGTCAGATCTACACCGACGTGGAAGGGGTGTTCACGACCGATCCGCGTGTAGTGCCGGAAGCCCGCAGGCTGGATCGGATAACTTTCGAGGAGATGCTGGAACTGTCCAGTCTCGGCTCGAAGGTGCTGCAGATCCGAGCGGTCGAGTTTGCCGGCAAGTACGATGTGCCTTTGCGCGTGCTTTCGACGTTCGCGGAAGGCAAGGGCACGCTGATCAGCTATGAGGAAGGCAGTGTGGAAGCAGCAGTCGTTTCCGGGATAGCGTTCACGCGTGACGAGGCGGAACTCACTCTTCTTGGTGTGCCGGCGCGTCCGGGTATCGCCAGTGACATCCTCGGCCCCATCGTGGCGGCGAACATCGATGTCGACATGATCGTGCAGAATGTAGCGCGAGATGGGCGTATCGATTTCACCTTCACCGTCCACCGCAACGATTTCCAGCAGGCGCGCCACTCCCTGGAGACGCGTCTCGCCGAGCTCGGAGGCGAAGGTATCCAGGCTAATAATCGTGCCGCCAAGATCTCGCTCGTGGGGGTGGGCATGCGCTCCCATTCGAGCATCGCCACGCGCATGTTCGCGGCGCTGGCCGGCGAGGGCATCAACATCCGCATGATCGCGACCTCCGAGATCAAGATCTCGGTGATCGTGGACGAGAAGTACCTGGAACTGGGTGTACGCGCCCTGCATGAGGCGTTCGCGCTGGACCGCGACGGCCGTGCCGATGGCGTGGCCGCGCCCGCGCCCCTGGGCGCGACCAGAAAAATCTGACATGAGGGCGATTTCAGAACCGGAATCACGCTATTATTAGGACAAAGTAAAAAACCATTGGTGATTGAGGACAACAAGGAGAGTAGCGATGCTTATCCTGACCCGTAGGGTTGGTGAAACCGTGATGATCGGCGACGATGTCACCGTTACCGTACTGGGTGTCAAAGGCAACCAAGTCCGGATCGGTGTCAACGCGCCCAAGGACATCGCGGTCCACCGCGAGGAGATTTACGCCAGGATCAAGCGTGAGCAGGAAGAAGGCGTCGTGCCCGATACCGCTTCGCTCGATGACTGAGCACTCGGAATCTTTACCTGAGCGCCACCCCCCAGTATCATTGGCCCCCTGCTGCGAGGCGGGGTGCCGGAATACAGGTGGCACAAGCAGATTCCGCCCCGCAGACTGGATCTCCAGGAGAGATGGCTGAGTGGTCGAAAGCGCTCCCCTGCTAAGGGAGTAAGGGCATATACGTCCTTCGAGGGTTCGAATCCCTCTCTCTCCGCCAAGCAATAAGAAACGGGCCCCTTGTGGGCCCGTTTTTTATTGCCCGGCATAGCCGGGTTCGAACCCTCGAAGGAGCAGTTGGCGGTTCGACCAATTCGCCGGGGTGAGCCGGATAAAGGCATCGATCCTGGGAATCGATGGCCCGGCGAACGGGCTGCGCAGGAAAGCGCAGCCCTGGGTTGCGAGGCGAGGCAGGGAAGCCGAGTCCGCAACGAATCGGGACCGCCGCAGGCGGGCCGCGAAGCGGCGAGCCCCATGGATGGGGCGGGCACAAAATCGCCAGGAAAGATCTGAACAATGCCGCCAGGCGCTGGCTCGAAGGGCAACGGGCAGGGAGAACCCGCCGTAATCCCTCTCTTGCTCTTTCCGCTTCTCCGTTGCTCGTCTTGACCGAAAATGCCCAGTCCGGGATAATGCCCGTCCCTTAGATGGGTGCACTGGCTCACGCCTGTGCCCCTCCAGGAAATGCGCCCGTAGCTCAGCTGGATAGAGTACCTGGCTACGAACCAGGTGGTCGGAGGTTCGAATCCTTCCGGGCGCGCCATATCGGAAAGCCACCCATCAGGGTGGCTTTCTCGTTTCTGCTCCCGCGCCCGGTAGGGTTCGAACCTCCGACGAAATAGCTCGGTGTTCGAGCCGAGCCGCCGCAGGCGGCGAGACGGCCGTCGCCGGCCCCATCCTTCCGGGCGCGCCATATCGGAAAGCCACCCATCAGGGTGGCTTTCTCGTTTCTGCTCCCGCGCCCGGTAGGGTTCGAACCTCCGACGAAATAGCTCGGTGTTCGAGCCGAGCCGCCGCAGGCGGCGAGACGGCCGTCGCCGGCCCCATCCTTCCGGGCGCGCCATATCGGAAAGCCACCCATCAGGGTGGCTTTCCCGTTTCTGCTCCCGCGCCCGGTAGGGTTCGAACCTCCGACGAAATAGCTCAGTGTTCGAGCCGAGCCGCCGCAGGCGGCGAGACGGCCGTCGCCGGCCCTATCCTTCCGGGCGCGCCATATCGGAAAGCCACCCATCAGGGTGGCTTTCTGGTTTCTGCATTCGCGCTCGGAAGGGTTCGAAGCTCCGACAATACGGGTAGCTGTTCGAGCCGATCGGCTTTTACTCGGACTCGCCGACATCGTCCCGCGATAATCTGAGGAACACGCCCAGAGCGACCAGCAGGACACCGGCGGCACCCAGGATGGCCACCGGATATCCCAGATTGCCCGCCAATTCCAGCTGACTGTATTTGATCACCATGACCAGGCCCTCGAGCACCAGCGCGATGCAGGCGACGCTGACGAAGCGGGTGACCATCCTGCGTACGACGAAGAAGATGTTCTGATTGTCCTGGGTGGGGGAATATTCCTTGCTGATACCGGTCCCGAGTTCGAATGTCGCGAGAGAGATGAACGCGATATTGAGGGAGCGAATCAAGCCGCTGATTACGTCATCATCCTGGAAAGCGACGACAAGGTAATAGATGGACAGGCCCATGAGCAGTATGGAAAAAGTAAGGAATTGGGCGGCAAAGAGCAGCGCCATGATCCACTTGAGTCGTGCCTTCAGCGGCGATGGTTCCGACATGGATAGCCTCTTGCGGGTTGCATGAACAGTCAGGAGCGGCGCTGGCGTGCGCGCTTCGCCTCGACGGGCGGTGCAAGGCCCGATAGATGTGCCGATAAGCGATCGGCACAGAGGCCCATCTTAGAGTGCTATCAGCAAGGATGCATTTCGATTTAACCGTGATTACAAGGCGAAGGCGGTGACGCCAAAGGGCGGTGTGACATATGCCGAAGGCTGTCAGACAACGGGATCCAGAGATGGCAGCGGTTGGCGATCCGGTGCGACGAAAGTATCTCGCGCCGCGGCCGATGCCATGATCGCGGGCGAATAGTGCCGTGCCAGGAGTTCGCGCGGCGCGGTCAGGATCTCGGGCCCACGCTCGATATAGGCATCCCAGCTCTCTTGCGCGTGGATCGAGTCCGCAACCAGCACGACACAGGCACTCGTCAACGTCTGATGGAATTTGCCGGTCGCACCCAATGAGCCAGCGTATGTTTCGATGAGGTTCGAGACTCGCCTGATCGCTTCTTTCAGTGGCCCCAGACGGCAACAGATCCAGGCCAGGCGAACATGGCCCAGATGCCCGAACTGCGATGGGTCCAGGCTGCAGTCTTGCACGGCCGCGAGAAAGGCTTGATCGGCAGCGCTGGGAGCGAGAAGTTTGGAGCCCGGCGTGCTCTCAGGCATGCGTCTACCTCGCGCTGATCGAAGGGCCGCGCATTGTACAGTACCCAGGCGCCGGCGCAAGAATCGTGGACAGCCGGACCGAGTGCGTATGCCCGTTAGCAGGTCGCGCCGTGGATCGCGCGTTGGAGTGCGGCTATGGTCCGTTGCCTTTCATCGGGCGGATAGGGGCTTGGAGGTATGCGGCCCCATACCGGATGCGGCCAGGCGGGGTCCGAGCGAAAGCGCGCGATGACGTGGATATGAAGCTGTGCTACCTGGTTGCCGAGAGCGGCCGTGTTTATCTTGTCGGGCCTGAATACCTGCTGGAGCGCGGCGCCCGTCCTGCAGCATTCTTCCACCATGAGGATCCGGTCGGCACCGGAGAGCTGATAGATCTCGCTCACATCGCGCCTTTGCGGCACGAGCACCAACCACGGGTAGGTGCGATCGTCCATGAGCAGGACAAGGCAAAGATCGAGCGTACCGATCTCGATGCAGTCTTGCGCGAGTGTCGGGTGGAGTTCGAACATCGGCCGAGGGAGACGCGCCGGCCGAAGGCCGGCGCGTTCTTTCATGATTACCGTCGACGCGCAGTCGTGCGTCGTCGCGAGGTGGTCTTGCGACGTGCGGCTACCTTCTTGCGGCCGACAGTCTTCTTGCGGCCGACAGTCTTCTTGCGACCGGCAGTCTTCTTGCGACCGGCAGTCTTCTTGCGACCGGCAGTCTTCTTGCGACCGGCGGTCTTCTTGCGACCGGCAGCCTTCTTGCGACCGGCAGTCTTCTTGCGACCAGCAGTCTTCTTGCGACCAGCAGTCTTCTTGCGACCAGCGGTCTTCTTGCGACCAGCGGTCTTCTTGCGACCAGCGGTCTTCTTGCGAGTAGCAGTCTTCTTGCGGCCGCGCTTTTCTTTCTTGGCTTCGACCTTTTCGTGTTCGCGATCCGCCTTCTCCAGCGCCTTCTCGATACCGGTCACGCGTTTGAGGAACGCGCGCGTCTCACTCAGCTGCTCGCGCAGAGGGCGCAGTTCTTCGCGGATAACGCGCGCTTCGGCACGGAGTTCGGAGAGCTGCTCGCCCAGCACGTCGATGCGCGAAGCGGCAACGTCACTTCCGGTACGTTCCAGCCTGACTTCCGCGGCCGCCATGCGCTCGCGCACCTTCGCGATACGAGCATTCAGACGCTTGAGCTGCGTGCTCAACTTGCGTGCTTCGCGATCCACGGCTTTATGTGTCTTGTTAGCAGTCGAAACCAGTTGGCGGCGTACCTGTTGGAATGACTTTTCCACGGCCGCAAGATAGTTGGGCATCAGTCCTCTCCTGAATGGATTCATTTGTAATTATGTAGATTTGAAGTCATTTCTCAAGGAAATGCATCTTCTTTCATTCGCACGCTACACCATTTTCCTGTCCGGATGCCAGTGTGAGTGACTTTTGCGCTCACGCCCTGACGGCGCTTGAACACCTATATGAGCATGTTCGACGCGCGTCTTTTTCTTTCTTCAGAGCTTGCGGATTCTCTGTCGTCTGGCGGGATATTCATCCCTTTGCGTACAGCATCGCGTTCACCCACACGCGCCATCCAGCCCTTGAGATGGTCGAGCCCGTCAAGCGTCACCCCGGACCAATCATGGATGGCAACCCAGGGGTAAGTCGCGATATCGGCGATGGAATATTCTCCGGCGAGGTATTGTGCATCGGCCAGACGGGAGTCGAGCACCTGATAGAGGCGGCGGGTCTCGCGCTGATACCGATCGATCGCATAGGGGATCGTTTCCGGAGCGTAGCGATAGAATACGTTGGCCTGGCCCTGCATGGGGCCGATCCCAGCCATCTGGAACATCAGCCATTGCAGGGTGAGCGAGCGCTTGCGCGGATCCTCCGGCAGCAGACGACCGCTCTTTTCCGCCAGATAGATAAGGATCGCCCCCGACTCGAATACAGCGAAAGCATCCGCATCGTGGTCGACAAGAGCGGGGATGCGGCCGTTGGGATTGATCTTGAGGAAATCTGCCTGCTTCTGCTCGCCCTTGTCGAGGCGGACATGGGTGACCTTGTAGGGCAGGCCCAGTTCTTCGAGCATTATGGAGACCTTGCGGCCATTCGGGGTGGTTGCGGTGAACAGTTCCAGCATGCGAGCCTCCTCTGAACTGGTGATGCGGGAGCAGCGGCTTGACCTGAATCAATGCCGCCCGGGGCTGGGCGTATAGCATATGTGACAAGCTTGGGGTTCTTCCGTTCGGTCCTGGCGCGCAAGGCACTGCATTTCCGAGGTCAGCACATGAAACAGTCGTTCATGAGTCCGTATTTTCTCGGTTCCTATGGCGAGAATAACGAGATACTGGAACAGATACTCGTGGAGCTCATCCGCGACCATGTGTATTGGCGGCGCAATTTCCATCCGGAAGATCCGCCCCCTATCTCCACGCTTGCCAGCCACGACCCCGAATATGTGATGTTCGTGGCGCGCGCGAAACGCGAGCTTCATCTGCTGAGTGCCTCACTGAAACGCTCCGTGCCGTTCTTCAATCCGCGCTACATCGGCCACATGGCATCCGATTCGTTCCTGCCCGGGCTGATCGCACAGATGGTGACAACGCTTTACAACCCCAACAACGTCGTCGCCGAGGCCGCGCCCGTCACCGTGGATATGGAGCTCAAAGTCGGGCTGCAACTGGCGCGGATGTTCGGCTTCCCGGCGGAGCCGGAGCGGCGGCCGTGCGCGTTCGGCCATCTCACCTCGGGTGGCACGGTCGCCAATTTCGAGGCTCTGAACGTCCATCGGGCCGTGCGTTGCTATCCGGTGGCGCTCAAGCGCGCGGCGGAGCAGGTCGGTCTCAAGCTCGCACTGGATGAGCGGACGGACGATATCCGGTGCATGAGCGATTGGGAGCTGATGACCCTTACCCCGGCGCAATCCATCGCGTTACGGGCCAAAGCTGCGGCTGCGCTGGCCAATCAGGGCAAACACGAGATCAGTGCGTTCGCGGACAGAGTGGGCGCGGCGCGTATCGAGTCCATGGGTATGGCCGATTTTCAGACCAGCTTGGATGATTGCCGTGTGCCGCGGGTGATGGTGCCGGTAACGGCGCATTATTCGTGGGCCAAGGCGATGAAGGTCCTCGGCCTGGGAGAAGCTCAGTTGGTGCGCATCCCGGAACGGAATATGCGCATGGATCCGGAGGCGCTCGAGGCGGCGCTGATCGAAGCCCGTGACGCCCGGTCTCCGGTGGTCGCCGTCGTCGGCGTACTGGGCACGACCGAGTTCGGCACGATCGATCCGATAGACCGGATCGTGGAATTGCGCGAACGCTTTGCAGCTGAGGGCTTCGGTTTCGCAATCCATGTGGATGCCGCCTGGGGCGGATATATCACCAGCCTGTTCCGGTCCGAAGACGGATCGATGGTGCCGTACGAAAGCGTGCGCGGCCGGTTCAAGTATTTTCCTTCAGCACCCGTCTACGATTCGTTTGCCGCGTTGGCGGAAGTCGATTCGGTCACCGTCGACCCGCACAAGCTCGGTTATCTACCGTTCGGGACAGGAGCGGTGGTGTATCGCGACTCCGAAGCGGTCGGCTTCGTGGCCCAGGACGCACCGTATGTCTTCGATATCACGGAAGACGGAAGTGTCGAAGACTACTTCAGCCGCTTCCGCAATCTCGGCCGCTTCATCTTCGAGGGGTCGAAACCCGGGGCCAGCGCCGCTGCCGCGTATGTCACGCACCGCATACTGCCACTGGACGCAGCCAATTTTGGCCGTCTTCCTGAGCAGACCATCCATTCGACCGAATACTTTTACGATCGCATCGCGAAGACGGCGGAGAGCCTGCAAGGAAAGGCACGCCTTATCGTCCCGTTCGATCCGGACACCAACCTGATCTGCCTGGCCGTGAATCCGGAGGGCAATACCAGTCTGGCCAGGATGAACGCGTTCTCGCGCGAAGTCTTCGGGCACATCAAGGTGGACCCGGGCCAGCCGGTACAGAACAAGAAGTTTTTCGGTTCGCAGACCTCGCTCGACCTGCGTCAGCTGAGCGAGAGCGAGTGGCTGGATATCCTCGCCAGGCTCGGCATCGATCCGGCCACGGCGGTGCGTGATATAGAGGATCCGAAGGTGCAGGCCGCCAGCATGTTCGTGTTGCGGCATACGCTGATGAACCCCTGGCTGCGCGATGAGCTGAACGACATCAACTACGTCGACCGCTACTGCGTCTATCTCGAAGATGTGATCGAGCGGGAACTGAAGCGTCTGCAGAGTTAAGGCGGGCCCGGCCGAGTGGCCGGGCCCTGCCTGACAGGATCAGGCGGCGGCTTCCGCGCGGGCGAGCTTGCGGATCTCCTGCAAGGCGACCGAGAGCGTGGCGAAGTCCGCCGGGCCCGCGGTACGCATGTCGGAGAGTACGCGCTTGGCGTGCTGCACGCGGGTATCGTGTTTCGCCGACCAGTCTTCAAGGCGTTTCTCCGGCTCCTTGCGGCTGCGCGGGGAGCCCAACGCCTGCCCGGTCAGCTGACGCTGCTGGGCATAGAGATCTTCGCGCAAGGTGCCGCGGGCGACTGCCTGCCAATGATCCGAAACATCCAGCTTCTCGATCTGCTCTCGCAGCCAGTCGAGGTCCAGACGCGTGCCGAGGTCGAAGTAGATCTTGGCGACCGATGTCGGACACGCCGTTGCGATACTGCGTATTGGGGTCGTGCGTGGCCAGCAAGGGTGCAGCCAGGGCGATCAGGACGATCAGACCGGCGAGTATTGCGCCAGCCACACCGAACCTGTTGCGCCGAAACCGCCTCCACACGGCGCGTTGAAGGGTTTGTGGTGGCCTCTGCTCAACGGTCAAGTCGAAGGCTCCGATGCTCTAGCGGCCCGGTACGGGACCAGTTTCGCCAACCTTCTGCCCGTTCGTTGCGTTGAATAGACGTGAGAGGAAATCTGTGCGGCCCAAAGTCCCGAGTTGAGCGCGTTGGGCTTGACACGAGCCGCTTGCCAAGCCGCCACCGAGTGTGCGTGGTACTCAGCCGAAGTGGGATGCCGTCAGGACTCATGTCATGGTGCCCGCTCTCAGCAGCGCAACCTGTCTATACAGTTGTCTATCGCGACGTTACTGCTGTGCCCCCGGGCGTCAAGATGCGTATGACCCTATGGCGATCATTCAATGGTTGATCTTGGCAGACGAGGTGCATGTAGCTGTGGCGTCGTTGGCGCCGCCCAAGGGGGCGCTTGGCTTCGGGCCGAATAGGGGCGACACAAAACCCGGAAATATAGCTTTTTCGGTCCCTGACGGGCCGCGTTCGTGCTCCGTTGCCTCTGATAACGCTCAATGTCGGGTAGCCGCTTGAAGTCCCGACGAAGGCTCCAGCTAGCGTCCTCGCCTCCCCTTTACCCTGGATAATGGCTTTTGTCCAGGGTAAAGTCCGGCGAACGCGCACCTGTCCTTAGGGGGGATCTGGATGCTTCGACTTGCCATCGCGCTCGGCGCCATGCTGCTGCTGTCGCCCGCCTTCGCGGACAGCATGAACGCGAGCAGGGATGCGAAACTCCGCACTCATCAATACGGTGTGCCTTGCGGTCGGCATAGGGTCCGACAAGGCAAGCTTCGATGCGGCGTCTGCTCTGTCCGCGCGATCGACATCGGGAGCGAGCTCGCAAACAAGGCGGCTCCTCTACAGCCTTCCACTCAAGAGCGATTGCACGGCGAACGAGTTCAATACCCTTCCGTTTGTTCTCGTGTACTTTCAGGCCGTAGGTGGACGCTGTCCTACGAATTGGACGTCATGCTCCCAGGAAAGATCCTTGGCTATGCAACCCCCACCGTATGGAGTGAGACCGGCTGATCTCGAGGCCAAGTGGAATCACGCCCAAAGACATCCGGGACGAGGCACCCAAGCTATTCGACGACTTCGCGCTGGCCTGGAAGAAGCAGCACGCCCAATGACCCTTGCCCATCGCGAACCCCCGTCACTGCAGCGCCTCGACGAGGCCGCCTTCCAGCAGCTCGCCGAGATCCCGCCCGAGGTCGAGTGGTTCGCCAACCTCCGCAACCCCAACACCCGCAAGGCCTACCAGGCCGACCTCCGCGACTTCAGCACCTTCGCCGGCATCCAGCAGCCCGAGGACTTCCGGCGCATCACCCGCGCGCACGTCATCGCCTGGCGCGACCACCTCGTCGGGCCGCGAGCTCGGCCCCGGCCACCATCCGCCGCAAGCTCGCCGCGTTGAGCTCGCTGTACGCCTACCTGTGTGACCGGAACGCCGTCGAGGGCAACCCCGTGGCGGGCGTCGCCGGCCCAGCAGCGCCAGAGACAGGGGAGGGCGCCACCCCCGCCATCAGCGCCGCCCAGGCTCGAGCGCTGCTCGACGCGCCCGACGCCACCACCCTCAAGGGCAAGCGGGACCGCGCCATCCTCGCCACGCTCCTGTACCACGGCATACGCCGCGAGGAGCTCGTCAAGCTGCGGGTCAAGGACATGCACGAGCGAGAAGGCGTGCCGCACCTGCGCGATCCGCGGCAAGCGCGGCAAGACCCGCCACCTGCCCGCGGCGCCGATAGCGCTGCGGCTGATCCGCGAGTACCTCGAGGCGGCCGGGCACGCCGGCGACGGGGGAGGGGCGCTGTTCCGGCCCGTGAAGAACAACCGGACGGGCACGCTCGAGAAGCACCTGCACCCCGAGAGCGTGTATCAGAGCGTGGTCAGGCACTACGCCCGCGCGCCGGCATCGAGGCCAGCGGGGTAGGGGTGCACTCGCTCCGGGCCACCGCCGCCACCAACGCCCTGCTCAACGGCGCCGACATCGCCAAGGTGCAGACCTGGCTCGGACACGCCAACATCAGCACCACCCGCATCTACGATCGACGCAACGACCGACCCGAAGACAGCCCTACCTACAAGGTCAGCTACCCATGACCCTGCTTCCCACCACTTCATTGTCCGTGCCCTAGCGAGGGCCCTTCTGGTTGTGTCCGCGATGCTCTTTGTCGCTTTCCGCCGCAGCCCAAGTGAACCTCGCCGATGGGTGGATCTACAGCCAACACATCGACCCGATAACGGATCAGAACACAAGCTCCATCTTCAAGCAGTCCGATGAGGCGTTCTCAGCGGTTGCGAGCGGTTGGGCTGTCCTCGCCCTGCGCTGCAACCCAACGGCAGCTAACGGCCTGAGCCTACTCGTGTTCCTCTCTGCGGGCCACCGGTTCGGCAAGCTGGGCGCAACCCGCGAAGTCACCGTGCGTTTCGATCACGACACCCCCACGACCAAGGCCTGGGGCATAGGCGAGGACGGGCAACCCGTGTCTCTGTTCGCGACCCCTATTTTGGACCCGTTGGTTATAAGCCGGTGGGCCGCAGGCGCAGACGAGAATCCGGTGTCCGCCCCGAGCTCTGTCGTAGACCAGTACATCGCCCGCCTCCAGGGCGCCCAGAACTTCGTATTCCGCAGCAAGGACGGGAAGGGCGACGCCCTTACCTACCAGTGGGACCCGACCGGGCTCGCTAACGCCCTCGCGGAGCTCGGCTGCCACCATCCTCAGTAGCCCTTACATAGCCGGGCGGTAATGCCAGGAACGTGTGCAGCGCAGGGCAGGGAAGAGTTCAAACGAAGCATCAGCGCTCACCTTGGTCACCCCCCATTGGCGGCGTAGGCGACTGGGTGACCGTAAAGGAGCCCGAGCTCTGGAGCTCAATCCTGACTGGTTCACGAGACATGCGCCCGCTGCTCCGACGGCCTGGCCTCGTCCTCCGCAGCATTCTCGTACTCTCGCTCGACGAAGGCTTGCCAGTCCTCATGCAGCAGTGTTGGATCCACACTGGTGCCGGCTCGGAACTGCCGGACGCATTCTTTGAGGTAATCGACGAGCTCTTTCTTGGACCACCGCTCGGTAGCGCCGCAGGCCGCCGTTGCGGCGTACCTCGCGACTGACGCTGGACGGCGCCCTGCCCAGCCTGCCGGCGATGGCCCTGACGCTGTCACCGCGCGCCAGGCCGCGAGAGATCTCTTCGCGCTCGTGAAGCGTCAGCGCCAGCCTGGAGCGCCGATGAAGCACCGGACTGATGCCGCCGGTGGCGGCAACAATCGTGCGGATCGAGCTGTGCCTCCTGCCAGGCGCATGCCCGATCTGCCCGAGGGACTCCCCGCGCCTGTAGCGCTGCCACACCTCCGAGCGCTGCGCCTCGGGTCAACCTCTGGGCTCGCTGCACCACCGCCCCCTCTCGCCACTGAGAGAGTCCATCATGAAGTGTTGCAGCGACCCCTTGAGCCCAAGCCGGTTAGCAGAGAAGCGTCCACAAGCTGCGTCCAACTCCAACTCCAACTCCAACTCCAGCAACTCCGGTGCCAGAAGCATGCGGCGATTAGGGCGAAGCCCTCACCATGAAAGGTAGCGGCGTGCGTACATGCGTGGGCGCGGTCGCGGGATTGGAGGCGCATTACTGGCGCACAGAGTATGGACGGTTCTAAGCCTTTCAACTGTTGGTGGATGAGAATCAGATCATGGCAGATCTGGAGGCGAGCGGCGAACCGTTGACGATGGACCTGTTCTTGGCAACGGGGGATGAGTCGCTGCGTTCGGCAGGCCAGGAGATCACTCGAGTGTCGGGGCTGTCGCACGAGGAGTTCGTGGCATGGGTGCACGCGGCGTTCGAGGAGTTCATCGATCACGGCGCGGACTTCACCAGTGGGACGGCTGCGATGGTTCGGTGGCTGCGGGCATTCACCGGAAATCCTGAGCATCACGTGATTCTCGCGAGCGACCTGAGAGCGATGGATCTGCGTGGCGTGGTGATCGTCTCGGTGATGCTGGCGCGAGGGCGTGAGCTCGATTGGAAGCGCATCTGGCGACGGATGGAGGAGCTGGATCCCGGTCAGTCGACGGCCGTGACACCGAGGTCGTTGTTGGGGTTATCCGGCGCCTAGGGCGGCTCGATCAGCGAGGGCACCCGGGACGTTCGCCGGACCAGGTGTGTGCGGCCCATCGCGAGTATCGCGGACGGGATTTCTCAGGCATGCCGCTTGGGGCGACTCGCCCGTGGCGACGCTGGCAGGCAGCCGCGGCTGGAGAAGCCTCGAACGCATGACAACCCGGCGGTAACCCCTGTTCCGTAGGCTGGTAGCACGCGCGGCCACGCAAAGCTTGAGAACCACTTCAGTACGTCAGGCGTCCTTGGAGTTGGAGGAGGAGTTATGACGGCGCGGTGGGACTACCGGGTGGTGCGCCACCGATTCCCGGAGTTGCACTACACGATTCGCGAGAGGTATTACGACGAGCACGGCCGGGTTACATGTTAGGGCTCGGAACCGGTCGTGCTGTCGGGCGCGGACCCGGCAGCCTCCGGGACAGACTGACGTTGACCAGGCAGGCGTTGGCCCGACCTGTGTTGGACGGGGACGGGCCGGGCCACAGCGCGATCCCTTCGATATCGAGTCGACGTGATGAGTGGACGCCGCGCGGACTTCGGACGTAGGGCACCTACCAACCGACTGGCGTGTGCGCCCCCTGCCGCAGGCGCGTAAAGGTCGGGGGCGTGTGGCACATTGTTCCTGGCGCGACCTGCGCCAAGATCCATAGGTGTTTCAGCGGACGTTGCCACTTCCTGTCGCAGCGACTATGGTGCGCTTCACCTTGAAGAGTGACGCCTTGAGCGACGAAGCCTCGTTATGCGCTAGTCGCGGCAGGCTCTTGAGGAGCGGAAGCGCCTCCTGCGCCAGGGCATGGCACTCCTGCTCGATCGGGCTCAGAGGCGCCGGCGCCTCTGCTGCCGCGGACCTCGATGAAGCCCTCTCGCGGACCTCCCGCACGCTGGCCCCCTCGGCAACCGCCTGGATGAGTTCTGCGCGCCTTACACGATCGTCGACCCGGTTTACGACGAGCGCAGGACCGTGTACGGCAGGCCGCCACGCTGGTGGGCGTCCAGGACGTCGTCCTTCAGGTCGGAGTTGGGGAAGCATGTTCTTCACGAACGAGCGATAC
>CAVUBB010000009.1:0-26624 GCA_963739695.1 uncultured Pseudomonadota bacterium
CCAGGATGGTAAAGGCGGCGGTGAGCTTCGCGGTGAGGTCGTCGAACTGACGCCCGGATTGGATACCGCTCAGGATCTCCTGCAGGACGATGCCCGGAAGGCCGAGCGGGACGTCCGCGGCCATGAGCTCCCCGAATGCCGCCTGCACCCGTCGCTCCTCGTTTCCAGGCCGCGTCCGCCGGAACACGCGCGAGAGGACGGACGTGTCGAGGACGATCACCGCCCCCGCCTGTCGCGCTTGTAGTCGTACTTCGGGTCGGTACTTGACGCGGCCGGCCAGCTCCGCTGAGGGCGATGCGCTGGCGCCGCGCGATGAACTGGCGCAGCGCCTCGTTCACCGTTTCGCGCTTCGTCCGGTAGCCGCCGACCGCGCGGGCCTTTTCGAGAGCCGGTCGTCGATGGCGAGGTTCGTCGGCATACACGATAATGTTACACAATATTGTTGTGTAGATCTGAGAGCGCAGGCCTAAGGCCTGCGCTACGCGGAGGTCCCCGCCTGTACGTGGGGGCCGGCTTCAGCCGGCCCTCTAGCGCGCCGTACGTGGGGGCCGGCTTCAGCCGGCCCTAGCGCAGGCCGCACGCGGTCGCGGGCATCGCGGCCGGCGCCCGCACCGCGCGCCCCCCGCCCGGTGAGCGCGGCGTTCAGCGCCGCCAGATCCTTCTGGATGAACTCCCGGTACCGATCGAGCGCGCCGTCGGCCCGCGTGCACGCGGCGGTGATTGCGGCGACGGGACCCTCGGTCGGCCTGAGGTCGGCGAACCGAGGTCCGCCTGCTCAGCCTTCCGGCCAGGACGCGGTTGCCCGCGAGCGCCGTGATCGCCTCGCCGCCTCATTGCTCACGTTCGCGCTGGCGGCTACACCTGCCCTGGCTTCATCCGGCAAAAGCCGCACGGTTGCCACACTGACCCGGCAGCAAGGTCCGGCCAAACGGGTGATCGTGAAGTTCAAAGCCGCCGCCAAGGGGGCTTCTCATCGCAGCGATACCGCCAATCAGGTGCTGGCGGCGGTCAGTGCCAAGTTGAGCGCGCGTTTCCATGAACTGCGCGTGATCGGCACCGGCGCCCATGTGTTCCAGGTCGACGATCTCGGCGGCAGGAAGATGTCCGACATCGTCGCCGCGTTCGCAGCCGAGCCTCAAGTGGAATACGCAGAGCCGGATCGCATGATGCACATCATGATGACGCCGAACGATTCGCGTTACAGCGAGCAGTGGGATTACTACGAGAGCACCGGGGGCATGGACCTGCCCACCGCCTGGGATACTACCAGCGGTTCCGGTGCCGTTGTCGCGGTGATCGATACCGGCTATCGCCCGCACGCCGATCTGGTGGCCAACATCCTGCCCGGCTACGACATGATCAGCGATACCACAGTGGCCAACGACGGCGACGGCCGCGACAGCGACGCCCGGGATCCGGGCGACTGGACCACCGCCGGTGAATGCGGCGGCGGTCAGCCGACCCAGGACGAGAACAGCAGCTGGCACGGCACCCATACCGCGGGCACTGTCGCTGC
Source organism: uncultured Pseudomonadota bacterium (assembly GCA_963739695.1). Lineage (GTDB taxonomy): Bacteria > Pseudomonadota > Gammaproteobacteria > Natronospirales > CAVUBB01 > CAVUBB01. The sequence goes on from CAVUBB010000009.1 coordinate 1,517, forward strand.
GGTGGGCAATAACAATGCGGGTGTCATCGGAGTGGCCTACTCGGCCAAGGTGGTGCCGGTGCGGGTGCTTGGCAAATGCGGCGGTTACACCTCCGATATCGCCGACGGCATCCTCTGGGCGGCTGGCGGCAGTGTGAGCGGTGTGCCGGCGAACGCGCATCCCGCCAACGTCATCAGCATGAGTCTCGGCGGTTCCGGTGCCTGCGACCAGACCACCCAGGCAGCCATCGACTATGCGACCCAGCATGGCGTCACCGTCGTGGTCGCTGCCGGCAACGAGAACCGCGATGCCAGCAACGACAACCCGGCGAACTGCCAGGGTGTGATCACCATCGCGGCGACCGACCGCAGCGGTGGACGCGCCTACTACTCGAACTACGGCAGCATCGTCGATGTCGCCGCGCCGGGTGGTGCGCAGAGCAGCGCGAACGATCCCAACGGGATCCTCTCCACGCTGAACGCCGGGGCCACATCTCCGGGCGCAGACAGCTACGGCTACTATCAGGGCACCTCGATGGCGACCCCGCATGTGGCCGGTCTGGTGGCTCTGCTCTACAGCGCGGATCCGGGTATCACGCCGGCCGAGGTGCTGAGTACGCTGACCTCGACCGCGCGCGCATTCCCGGCCACCTGCAGCCAGTGCGGCGCCGGCATCGTGGATGCGGACGCAGCCGTGGCCGCGGTCACCGGCGGCGGTTCCGGCGGCGGCAGCGGCGGCGGCACCTCAGGTAACACGCTCACCAACGGCACGGCGGTGACCGGGCTGTCGGCGAGCACCGGAAGCGCGGTGTACTACACGATGGACGTGCCCGCGGATGCGACCAGCCTGAGTTTCGCGATCAGCGGCGGTACCGGCGATGCCGACCTCTATGTGAAGTTCGGTTCGCAGCCGACCACCTCGAGCTACGATTGCCGGCCGTATCTCAGTGGCAACAGCGAGACCTGCACCATCAGCAACATCCAGGCGGGTACCTACTACGTGATGGTGAATGCCTACCAGAGCTTCTCGGGTGTGTCTCTGCAAGGTGATTTCACGACCGGGACCACGGGCGGCGGTGGCGGTGGCAGCACCGGCGCATGCCCGGCCGGCTACACCGAGTACACCGGTTCGCTGAGCGGGACTGGCAGCTCCGCCTACGAGCCGGGTGGTTCGTACTACTACAGCAGTGTTAGCGGCACGCATTCCGGCATCCTTGGCGGACCGGCGAGCGGTGCCGATTTCGATCTGTACGTGCAGAAGTGGTCGGGCAGCCGCTGGTCCACGGTGGATCGCTCCGAGAGCAACACCGCGAACGAGTCCATCGACTACTCCGGCAGCAGCGGCTATTACCGCTGGCGTGTCTACTCGTACAGCGGTAGTGGCAGCTATTCGCTTTGCCTCGATCACCCGTGACGGTCTGATTCGAGGTTGTTTTCGGGGGGAGCATCGCTCCCCCTTCTTTTTTGGCAGTACCGCCATCCGCGCAGGTCTCGATAAAGCTTCCGGCTCTAGAAACGGCTCGTCTGGAGCAATCGGTTTAAACCCTGATTGGGTATTGATTTCCCCAAGGGCTATAATGCGTTCCAGCTGCGGCGCGCGAGACCGCGACGCGGCGACGTTCATCGCCTCGCGGGCCATCCGGGTCTCGGGGTCTGCAGGGTGTATGCACCCGCATCCAAGGAGCGCGGCATGGCGAAGCCCCATGGACGAGCACCTGAACGCAGCCGGCTCGGCCGCGAGATCAGTGTCGTCCTGGTCTTCAAACTCGCCGCACTGTTCATCATCTGGCTGCTGTTCTTCGGACCCGCGCATCGCGTGCAGGTGACGGCGGACAGCGCGCGCCAGGTAATCCTCGAAGCGCCGGCTGCGGCGCCAGCTTCCGACCGCTCCCAGGAGTGATGCCTATGGATACGCTAGACCCGGTCACTTTATCGCGTGTGCAGTTCGCGCTCACCGCGCTCTATCACTTCCTGTTCGTGCCGCTCACGCTCGGGCTCTCCTTCATCCTCGCGATCATGGAAAGCGTGTATGTGATGACCGGGCGCGAGATCTGGAAGGACATGACCCGCTTCTGGGGCAAGCTGTTCGGTATCAACTTCGCCATGGGCGTGGCCACCGGCATCACCATGGAGTTCCAGTTCGGTACCAACTGGGCGTATTACTCGCACTATGTCGGCGATATCTTCGGTGTGCCGCTGGCGATCGAGGGCCTGATGGCTTTCTTCCTCGAATCGACTTTCGTGGGTCTGTTCTTCTTCGGCTGGAACCGGCTCTCCAAGCGCCAGCATCTGACCGTGACCTGGCTGGTGGCGCTGGGTTCGAACCTCTCCGCACTTTGGATACTCATCGCCAACGGCTGGATGCAGAACCCGGTGGGTGCCGCGTTCAACTATCAGACCATGCGCATGGAGACCACGAGCATCGGCCAGGTGATCTTCAATCCGGTCGCACAGGCGAAATTCGTACACACCGTGAGTGCCGGTTATGTCGTGGGTGCGGTGTTCGTGCTCGCGATCAGTTCCTTCTATCTGTTGCGCGGGCGCGATCTGGCATTCGCCAAGCGCTCGCTGGCCGTGGCGGCGAGTTTCGGCCTGGCGGCGGCGCTCTCGGTCGTCGTGCTGGGCGATGAGAGTGGCTATCTCACCACCGAACATCAGAAGATGAAGCTGGCCTCGATCGAGGCCGAGTGGCATACGCAAGCGCCGCCGGCCAGCTTCACCGTGTTCGGCATCCCGGACCGTCAGGGCCGCGAGACCAAGTACGCGGTACGGATCCCGTGGATGCTGGGACTCATCGCCACGCGTTCGATCGATACGCCGGTGGAGGGCATCGACGACCTGGTCGCTCATGCACGCGCACGCATCGCCGACGGCATACTTGCCTATGAAGCCTTGCAGAAGCTGAAGAACGATCCCAAGGACGAAGACGCGCGCACCGCTTTCGAGGCGCACAAGTCGAACCTGGGCTACGCCTTGCTGCTGAAGACGATCGGCGTGGACCCCGCGCGCGCAGGACCCGACGATATCGCGCGCGCAGCCAACGTGACCGTACCGCCGGTCGGGGTGATGTTCTGGTCGTTCCGCGTCATGGTCGGGCTCGGCTTCCTGTTCATCGCCATGTTCGCGTTCGCGTTCTACGTGTCGGCGACACAGCGCTTCGAACGTTACCGCTGGTTCCTGCGCTTTGCGCTGTTGGCACTGCCGCTGCCCTGGATCGCCGCCGAGCTGGGCTGGGTGGTCGCCGAGGTCGGACGCCAGCCCTGGGTGATCGAAGGCGTATTACCTACCCGGCTGGGGGCATCGAGTATCACCGGCGAGCAGGTGCTGGGTTCGATCATCGGTTTCGTGCTCTTTTATTCGGCGCTCGCGATCGTCGATCTGTTCCTCATGGTTCGCTATGCGCGCATGGGTCCAGAACAGGCACTAGACAAGAAGATCGTGGCACCGGAAGAACGGCTGGCAACTGCCGGCACGCAGGAGGTCTGACATGCCTTTGGACTATGAGACTCTGCGCCTGATCTGGTGGTTGTTCCTGGCCACGCTGATCACCGGCTTCGCGATCATGGACGGCTTCGATCTCGGGGTGGCGGCCCAGCTGATGTTCGTCGCCCGCGACGATACCGAACGCCGCGTGGCCATCAACAGCATCGCGCCGGTATGGGACGGCAACCAGGTCTGGTTCGTCCTCGGCGGCGGTGCCATCTTCGCGGCGTTCCCGCTGCTGTATGCGACCGCCTTCTCCGGTTTCTACGCGGCCATGTTTTTGGTCCTGCTCGCGTTCATCGTGCGCCCGGTGGGCTTCGATTTTCGCAACAAGCTCAGCGCACCGCGCTGGCGCGCGGTATGGGATGTTGCCCTGACCGCGAGCGGGGTGGTGGCCTCGGTCGTGTTCGGCGTGGCCGTGGGCAACCTGTTCGAAGGTGTGCCGTTCGATTACAACGGCGATCTGCGCATGGCATATCACGGCGGCCTGCTCGGTCTGCTCAATCCGTTCGCGCTCATGACCGGAGTACTGGCCCTGTCGATGCTGCTGATGCATGGGGCGGCGTATCTTGGCCTCAAGACCGAGGGCGAGGTGGCTGAGCGCGCGCGCCGGGTGCTCACCTATACCGGTATCGTGGTCATGGTGCTGTTCACCATCGGCGGAGTGTGGGTGGCGTTCGGTATCCCCGGTTATCGCATAATCAGCGCCATCGATCCGTCCGCGCCTTCCAATCCGCTGGCCAAGACGGTCGCTCGCCAGGCCGGCACCTGGATGGCCAACTACGCGGTCCATCCCTGGATGCTGGCGGCACCCGTGCTCGGCTATCTGGGTGCGGGCGCTGCCATCGTCGCGACGCGCAAGGGCAGGGCCGGACTCGCGTTCATCGCCAGCGCGCTGATGATAGCCGGCATCATCTTCACCGCCGGCTTGAGCCTGTTCCCGTTCATGCTGCCCTCGAGCCTCGCGCCCAGCCACAGCCTGACCGTGTGGGATGCGAGTTCGAGCCAGCGCACGCTGTTCATCATGTTCCTGGCCACGGTGGTCTTCCTGCCCATCGTCATCCTCTACACGAGCTGGGTGTTCGGGGTGCTGCGCGGCAAGGTGACCAAGGCGTACATCCGCGAGAACAGCAACTCGCTGTATTGAGAGAGGAGAGCGACGATGTGGTATTTCAGCTGGATACTCGGCGTGTTGCTCGCCTGCTCGGTGGGCATCATCAACGCCATGTGGGTCGAGATGCATCTGACCCGCGAGCAGCCGGGCGAGTGACACGTCCGGAGCCGGTGCCCGTACGGGCACCGGCGTTCACATGTTCACGAAGTCGCGGCGCGCGTCGAGTACCTTGACCAGATAGCGCCGTGTCTCTGCGCTGGGGAAGTGATCGCGCAGCTTGCGATAGACCGCCGCCGGCCCCAGCCGGTTGATCATATCCACCGCCTTGCCGCGGTCGGCCGAGAACACCCGCAACACGCCCCCGGCACCGCCGTTGTAAGCGGCGATGGTGCAGTATTCGCGGCTCACCGGGTCCTCGATGCCGGCCAGGTACTTGTCGCTGATCAGGCTCAGGTAGGCCGTTCCCAGTTCGATGTTGTTGGCGGGTTCGAACAGCGCATCGCGGGTGGGAATCCCGGGGCGGCCGTGGACCTTCGCATAGGCGTCCTGGCCTGCCGTCGCCGGGACCAGCTGCATCAGGCCGTAGGCTGGCACACTGCTTACCGCGAAGGGGTTGAAATCGCTCTCCGTCTTCATGATCGCGAACACCAGACCCTTGCTGACGCCGAAGCGCACGGCATAGCGATCCACCATGGGCGCGTAGCGACGGGCCTCGACGTCGCGGAAATCGTGCACCATGTCCAGATGCACCGAATGCACCGTGCGTTCGCCACTGCCGGTGTTGATCCGCCGCGTGCGCTGGGCGTGTGCGAGCAGGTAGTCCGCGAAGCGCTCGGCGGCGGCCGGCGAGTCGATCGTGTGCCCTTCGGCGTCGGTGACAAGGCCTGCCAGATAGGGCCGGCCGCTGAGCCGCACCGGTTTGTCGCTGTAGAGATCGACCGCGCGCGGGTCGTCGGGGGTGAGCAGGGTGGTGACGATGGCGTTGCGCAGGCTTGTTGCCGGCGCGCGCTGGTCGAGGGTCTCCACCGTGATGTCGCCGGTGTCGAAATGCACGATCGCCCGGCTCTCATAATTCTGCGTGTACTTGACGTAGCGCTTGTTGGCCGGGGTCACGGTCTCGTTCTTGCCCCAGCGCGGCGTCACCTGTCCGCGCAGGACCGCCACCAGCGCGTCGAACTGCTGCTTGGCATGGCGGATGTCCGCAGCCAGCCGGGTCGGGTTCACTGTATAGCTTTGCGCACGCCCGCGCGCCATGGCTTCGACCGTTGCGCGCGGGTCGCCGCTGGCGGCGATCCGCAAGGCCTGTTCGGCCGAGCAGGCGCCCACCAACACCGCGAACGCCATGATCGCCACCGCGCGAACCCTTTGCTGCCATCGCATGCGCATGGCGCGAGCATACCGCAGGCAGCCGCCGCGCCGGAACCCATGCTGGCGTAGCGGCCGGCTACGCACTAAGCTCGAAGTCACCGTTTTATCGAGGGTCCGTGATGGCTGTCTCCCGTCCGATTGCGCTTGTCGCATTGTTCATCGCCGCCAGCGCCTGTGCCGGCGTGTCCGCGCCGGCGGATCTCGTGCTCACGCATGGCAAGATCGTCACCCTCGACCGGCGCCAGCCTGAAGTCGCCGCGCTCGCGGTGCAGGATGGGCGGGTCGTGGCCCTGGGCGCGGATACCGCGATCGCCAGTCTGATCGGCCCGCATACGCGGGTGATCGACTTGCACGGCGCGCTGGCAACGCCGGGCTTCATCGAGAGTCATGGCCACTTCATGGAACTCGGCCAGAGTCTGACCGAACTCGATCTCACGCACGCCCGCACCTGGGCGGATATCGTCAGCCAGGTTGCCGCGGCCGCGAAGGCAGCCAGACCCGGCGCGTGGATCATCGGTCATGGCTGGCATCAGGAGAAATGGGATCGTCCGCCGCAGCCCAATGTCGAAGGGCTGCCGCTGGGCGACAGACTCAGCGCCGTGAGTCCGGATAACCCCGTATTACTGGTGCACGCCAGTGGGCACGCGGTATTCGTGAATCACAAGGCGTTGGAGCTGGCGGGCATCGGGGCGCATACGCCGGATCCGCACGGCGGCGCCATCGTGCGCGACGGCAAGGGCCGGGCCATCGGCATGTTGCGCGACAACGCCATGGATGCGGTCTACAAAGTGCTGGATGCGGACAAGGCGCGGCGCAGCCCGGGTGAACGCAGAGCGGCGGCGAAACGGCAGGTGGAACTCGCCGCGCACGACGCTCTGTCCAAGGGCATCACCACCTTTGTGGATCAGGGCGAGAACTTCGCCACCATCGATTTCCTGCACGAGCTCGCCGCTACGCGGGGCCTGCCGCTGCGCCTGCAGGTGCTGGTCAACGCCGAGAGCGTGGCTTCGCTGCGCGCACACCTGGCGCAATACCGACTGGAACATGTCGGCCGCAATCGCCATCTCTCGGTGACCGGTGTCGGCGAGATCCTCTCCGACGGCGCGCTGGGCACCCACAGCGCCTGGTTCCTGCAGCCTTATACCGACCAGCCGGGCACTACCGGGCTGAACGTGACGCCGATGAGCACCATCCGCCAGATCGCCGATATCGCTCTGGCCGATCATTTCCAGCTCGCGGTGCACGCCATCGGCGATCGCGCCAACCATGAAGTGCTCGATGTCTACGCGGCCGAATTCAAGGCGCATCCACAAGCGCGTGATCTGCGCTGGCGCATCGAGCATGCGCAGCATCTCGATCCGGCCGACATCCCGCGCTTCGCCAGGCTGGGCGTGATCGCTTCGATGCAATCCATCCACGCCTGCTCGGATGGACCCTACGTGGTCAAGCGCCTGGGGCAGAAACGTGCGCGGGAGGGCGGCTATGTGTGGCAGAGCCTGCTCAAGACGGGTGCCGTCGTCGCCAACGGGACCGACGTGCCCGTGGAGGACGAGGATCCGATCCCCAACTTCCATTGCGCGGTCACCCGCGAGCTGCGCGACGGCTCTGCGTTCTTCCCCGCACAGGCCATGAGCCGCATGCAGGCGCTGCGCTCATATACCGAGGCCGGTGCGTACGCGATTTTTGAAGATCAGCGTCTGGGCAGCCTGGCTGTCGGCAAACAGGCAGACATCACGGTGTTCGACCGCGACTTGATGACCGAGCCGGCCGAGGCTATCGGCAAGACCCGCGTGCTCTACACCATCGTCGGCGGCGAGCTCGCCTATCAGGCTCAATAGCCTTCGGCTTTACCCGCCGGACGGCGCGCGTCGTTCACGCCTTCAAGCGTGCCGTCGGGGCGCACCAGGATCGCTTCGCTCGCGCCCCAGTCGTGGCGCTCGGCGAAGTGGTAGCCCATCTGTTCGAGCCGGGTGCGCGCTGTAGCGCTGAGCGCGCCCGGTTCGAGTTCCACCACATCCGGCAGCCACTGATGGTGGATGCGCGGCGCGTCCACGGCGTGGGCGAGATCCATGTGGTAGTCGAGCACGTTCATGATCCCTTCCAGCGTCGCGGTGATGATGCGCGGCCCGCCCGGGCTGCCGGTAACCATGAAGATGTGGCCATGGTGGGTCACGAAGGTCGGCGTGATGGAGCTCAAGGGGCGCTTGCCCGGTGCGATGGCATTGGCTTTGCCCTGTACCAGCCCGAACGAGTTGCGCACGCCGGGTTCGGAAGTGAAGTCGCCCATCTCGTTGTTGAGGAAGAAACCGGTGTCGCCTGCGATCGCGCCGTTACCGAAGTAATAGTTGATGGTGTAGGTCACCGCGACTGCTTCGCCATGCGCATCCACGATCGAGTAATGCGTGGTGTCGTCGCCCTCGGGCGGCGCCAGTTCGCCTTTGACCTCGCTCGAAGGCGTGGCCTTGTCGGCCTGGATCTGCCTGCGGATGAAGGCCGCATGCGCGGGCGAGAGCAACTGCTTGAGCGGATTGTCCACGAAGGCCGGGTCGCCGAGGAAGGTGTTGCGGTCGGCGTAGGCGTGGCGCATGGCTTCGACCATGTAGTGCACGCTGGCGGCACTGTGGAAGCCGAGCGTGCCCATGGGGTAGGCCGAGAGGACGTTGAATATCTCGCACATGGTGGTGCCGCCCGAACTTGGCGGCGGCGAGGATACCACCTCATAACCACGATAATCGCAGCGCACCGGGGTCTCTTCGCCGACCGTGTAGTCGGCAAGATCCTGCATCGTGAACAGGCCGCCGTTGGCTTTGCTCGCGGCCACGATCTTGCGCGCGATGCTGCCCTTGTAGAACGAATCCGGGCCCTGCCGAGAGATCAGTTCCAGGGTATGCGCGAGCTGGGGCTGGCGCAGGCGATCGCCTGCCTCAAAGGGCTGGCCGTCCGGCTTGAGGAAGATCGCGGCCACGTTGGGCTGGCTGCGGAAGGTGTCGGTACGAACATGCAGGATGCGGGCATCGCCCGGTGTGAGCACATAGCCTTTGCGCGCCAGCTCGATCGCCGGCTGCATGAGTGCTTTGCGGCTCATGGTGCCGTAGCGCCTGCGCGCCGTCTCCAGGCCCAGCACGGTGCCGGGGACGCCTACCGCCTTGTACCCGCGCGTGCCGAGTCCGGGCACCGGGTGACCGTCGGGCCCGAGAAACATGTCCGGTGTCGCCGCCAGCGGCGCCTTCTCGCGAAAGTCGAGGAAGATGTCCTTGCCCTTGGGCGTGTGGATCAGCATGAAGCCGCCGCCGCCGATATTGCCACAGCAAGGATGCACCACTGCCAGCGCATAGCCCACGGCCACCGCCGCATCTACGGCATTTCCACCAGCACGCAATATCTTCACGCCCACGTCGGTGGCGAGGTGCTGCGCGGTGACCACCATGGCGTGCGGCGCGGTGACGATATCGTCGTTCGCTGGCGCACCGAGGCAGGGCAGGGCGAAAGCAGCCAGGAGAAGGCCGAGCAGCGCGTTCAGGCATCGCATCTTCATCTGCAGTGACTCCGCGTGAGGTGTCCGGGCGGCTTACTCTAGCAGAACTCGCTCGGCCCGGCGTGACGCAGGTTCCGGATTGGTGACACAATGTCACCCACCTTAGGGATTCGAACAGGGAAAAGGCCATGGCAGAGCAGACCGGGACACGCAACATGGCGGTGTTCTGCGATTTCGAGAACATCGCGCTCGGCGTGCGCGACTCGAAGTACGCACGCTTCGATATCGGCCATGTCCTCGAACGCCTGCTGCTCAAGGGCAGTATCGTGGTGAAGAAGGCCTATTGCGACTGGGAGCGCTACAAGGAATTCAAGGAGACGATGCACGAGGCCGCGTTCGAGATGATCGAGATACCGCACGTGCGTCAGTCCGGCAAGAATTCCGCCGACATCCGCATGGTCGTGGATGCGCTCGATCTGTGTTACACGAAAGCGCATGTGGATACCTTCGTCATCGTCAGCGGCGATTCCGATTTCTCACCTTTGGTGAGCAAACTGCGCGAGAACGCGAAGGTCGTGATCGGTGTGGGCGTGAAGAATTCCTCTTCCGACCTGCTGGTGGCCAACTGCGACGAGTTTATCTTCTACGACGACCTCGTGCGCAAGGAAGAATCGCAGAAAAAGGGCAAGCGCAAGGCGCGCAAGACTACCGCGAAAGCCAGGAAGACCTCGCCCGAAGAAGACCGGCGTCAGGAAGCCATGGACCTGGTGCTGGAGACAGTGGAAGCGTTGTTCGAAGAGCGCGGCGACGAAGAGAAAGTCTGGGGTTCTATGGTCAAGCAGACACTCAAACGCCGCAAGCCCGGGTTCAGCGAATCCTATTACGGCTTCCGCAGTTTCAACGCTTTGCTCGAAGAGGCTGGCAAGCGCAAGCTACTGGAACTCGAGCGTGACGAGCGTTCAGGCGGCTACATCGTGCGCGGCTACGCTCACGATTCCTGAGCCGGCGAGCGCGGTACGGCCGCGCATCCACGTTTAATCCGATTCCAGTGCGACGCGACGTGGGACATTGTTCCTTCGTCGTGCATCCATGCACATTTTCAAGCTGCTCGTATCGCTCGTCTGTGCGTTTGCCCTGGCCCTGTCCGGCACCTCCGGATTCCAATCAGTAGTTCCCCCGATTTCACTCTACCCGCACGGGGTTTAGAAATGTGTCTCCTTTCAGGGAAACGAATGGATGGAGGAACGGAAATGGCACTTATCAAGTATGAGCCCTTCGCAGCGACTCGTAATTTTCAGGACCAGGTCAACCAGCTGCTCGGCCGCGGCTGGGGTTCGATGCTGAGCCCCATGTTGATGGACGAGACCACCGAGGTGGCGACGGCTGACTGGGTCCCTTCGGTCGATGTGAAGGAAGAGAAGGACCACTATCTCGTACGGGCCGACCTGCCCGGTGTCGATCCCAAGGACATCGACATCAGCTTCGAGAATGGCATGCTCACCCTGAGCGGTGAGCGCAAGTGGGAAGAGAAGGAAGATCGCAAGGGCTACTATCGCGCCGAGCGCTTCCATGGACAGTTCTATCGTCGTTTCAGTCTGCCGAGTACGGCGGATGCGGAAAAGATCACGGCGCGCAGCGAAAAGGGCGTGCTCGAGATCAAGATTCCGAAATCGGCGAAGAGCCTTTCCCACAAGATCAAGATCAGCAGCTGATCGGGTACCCGCGGTACTGACAAGGAGGTTGCAGCGATGACAGTTGCCAAGGTCATCGAATTGACCGCGGAGTCGAACGACAGCTTCGAAGATGCAGTGCGCCAGGGCATCAGACGCGCGGAGAGATCCGTGAAGAATGTCCGCAGCGCGTGGATAAAGGACCAGAAGGTCGTCGTCGATGGCGGCAAGATATCGCGCTATCGGGTCGACATGAAAGTGACCTTCGTCCTCGAAGACTGAACGCACGGCTGATCGCGACGCAAACCATGACCCGCGCCGTCCAGGAAGGGCGGCGCGGGACGATGGCGCCTTTGGGTGCCACCCGGGAGACGAAGATGTCCACGCATGAATTCCTCTGTCCGGCCTGCGCTGCCGTCATCAGACTGGCAGGTGAGGAGCTCGTAGAGGGTAACGAGATCGTCTGTGGCGAATGCGGTGAGCAGTTCGTAGCGAGTCGCGAATACGATGAGCCCAGCGGCAGTGTCCACTGGTCGCTGGTCGTGCCGGAGGTCGATCTGGAGGATTGACCGGCCCGGTCTGTCGCGTCCGGGTATCGCCCTGCAGTAAACTGTCGGCATTCAGGTATCGCCGATGGTTTCTCATGCCCCCTATCTCCAGCAAGCACTCAGTCAACGCGCGCAAGCTCGAAAAGCGCCTGCGCCGCAACGTCGGCCGCGCCATCGAAGACTTCAACATGATCGAGGCGGGTGACCGCGTCATGGTCTGTCTGTCCGGCGGCAAGGATTCCTATACCCTGCTCGATGTGCTCATGAGCTTGCAGCGCAGCGCGCCGGTGGAATTCGAGCTGCTCGCGGTGAATCTGGATCAGAAGCAGCCCGACTTCCCGGAGCATGTCCTGCCGGCCTATCTGCAATCGGTGGGCGTGCCGTATCACATCCTCGAGCAGGACACCTACAGCGTGGTCAAGCGGGTGATCCCCGAAGGCAAGACCATGTGCAGTCTGTGTTCCCGCCTGCGCCGCGGGTCGCTGTACACGTTTGCGAAAGCCAACGGCATCACCAAGATCGCCCTGGGTCATCACCGCGACGACATCATCGAGACGTTGTTTCTCAACATGTTCAACGGTGGCAGTCTCAAGGCCATGCCGCCGAAACTCATGAGCGACGATGGCGAGCATATCGTGATCCGGCCGCTGGCCTATTGCGCGGAAGCCGATATCGCGCGCTTCGCCGCGCTCAAGGAATTCCCCATCATCCCCTGCAACCTGTGCGGCTCGCAGGAGCATCTGCAGCGCAAGCAGATCAAGCGGATGCTGCGTGACTGGCAGCGCGAGCATCCGGGGCGAATCGACTCGATCTTCGCCGCACTGCAGTCCGTACAGCCCTCGCACCTGGCCGATCGCGGCTTGTTCGACTTCGCCGGACTCGGCGGTGGCCGGCCGGTCTCGGGCTGGCTGGTACCCGGGCAGGATGATGAGCCCGGCGATGCCGGGGAAGCGAAGCCGGTGGCGAAGGTGAAGGTGAGCGATATCGGGCGGCGACGGGCCTGACTTTTTCGAGCGGTGCTTGCGCTCCCTTCGGCTTTGGTGCCGGCTGCGCCGACACAAAAGCCGGGGGGCAGGCCACCCATTGCCGGCGGTCTCTTAACATAATTAATTGGAATCAGCATCTTACGGTGCGCCGTACTGCCTGGCCCCCTATACTCGAGTCCACTACTGCCGCATCGCCGGAGGCTGGATGAACGCGAACCTGGCCAGTACGCCCGGTCTGGCGCGCATCGCCGCGGCACCCGATTACCTGCCCGAGGGGGTGGTTGCGGCGTGCGAGGAGCGGGGCTGGCGCGTGTATCGTGTGCGTGCGCCGGAAGATGTCAGCGGCACGCATTTCGACGTGCTGCTGATCGGACGCAAACTCCTCGAGGCGGGCGATATCCAGCGCTGGGCGGTAGCGGCGGGTGATGCGGCATTGGCCGCGGAGCGCGGTTGCGGGCTCGACTGGCTGCCGGAAGTCTCGCCGGGCTGGCCGGAGCAGGCACTGACCTCGCTGCTCGGCTTGATGGTGGAGCAGGCCCGGCTCCGGCGTCTCGCGCGCGAGGACAGGCGCGTGGCCGAGATGCACCGCGAACATGTGATGCAGCTCTCTCATGTCGGTCTGGCACTGTCCACCCAACTCGATCACGACGTGCTCCTGCGCAACATCCTCACCGAAGCGCGGCGGCTCGCGGTATGCGATGCCGCTTCACTGTTCCTGCTGGAAAAGGACGCTGACGGCAGCCAGCAGCTGATCTTCAAGCTTGCGCAGAACGAGTCGGTGGAAGTGCCGGTGGAAGAGTTCCAGCTCGATCTCGATACCAGCTCCATCGCCGGCTATGTGACGCTGACCGGCAAGGAACTCAACATCACCGATCCCTATGTGTTGGATGACAAGGTTCCCTACCGGTTCAACCAGAGTTTCGATGAGCGCTTCGGCTACCGCACGGCTTCCATACTGGCGATCCCCTTGCGCACGCAGAAGGGTGATGTCATCGGCGGTATCGAGTTCATCAACCGCAAGCGCGCCAAGGAGATCAGGCTCACCGATCCGGCGCGCACCGTAGCCGAGGTGCTGCCCTTTACCGAAGATATCGCTGTGGTCTTGCGTGCGCTCGCAAGTCAGGCGGCGATCTCGATCGTCAACAATCGTCTGCTCAGCGATATCGAAGATATGTTCGAGGGCTTCGTGAAAGCCGCAGTGACGGCCATCGAACAGCGCGATCCGACCACCAGCGGCCACTCGTTCCGGGTAGCCGCCCTCACCACGGGGCTGATCGATGCGCTGCCCCGTTCCGGCCTGGCGCGCTTTCGCGACCGGGTGCTCAGCGAACGCCAGCGCAAGGAAGTCCGTTATGCGGCGCTGCTTCACGACTTCGGCAAGGTCGGTGTGCGCGAGCATGTGCTGCTGAAATCGCACAAGCTCAGCGAACACAGATACCTTGAAGTCATCCACCGCATCGCGCTCGAGGAGGAGCGGCTCAAACAATATGCGCTTAAGCGTCAGATGGAGACGCCGGATGCCGGTACCCGTGCGCTCATGGAGCAGGAGCTGGAAGCGCGCCTGCAACGGCTCGATCTCTTCCGGCATCTGCTGGCGACGGCGAACCAGCCATCGGTGCATCCGCGCGAGCCGCATCCGGGACTCGATGATATAGCCGGTTATGTGAGCCCCTGTGCCGGGGCCGATCATCTGCCGCTGCTGCGTCGCGAAGAGCGCGAAGCGCTGTCCGTGCGTCGGGGCAGCCTCACGCCGGAAGAGCGCGAGGAAGTCGAATCGCATGTCGCCTATACCTTCGAATTTCTCAAGCGCATCCCCTGGCCGGACGACCTCGCCGGCATCCCGGCGATCGCGGCGGCGCACCATGAGAAGCTCGACGGCAGCGGCTACCCGTTCCGTATCGGCGCCGACCAGATCCCGTTCCCCTCACGCGTGATGGCCGTGGCTGATATCTACGACGCACTCACCGCATCGGACCGTCCCTACAAGCGCGCGATGGCGCACGAGCATGCGCTCGGCGTGCTCGAAGACGAGGCCGCTCGCGGCCTCATCGATGCGGATATGGTGAGTGTGTTCCTGGAGGCGCGGATCTGGGAGTTGACCGCCGGATCCTAGGTGGTGAGTGCCGACCACACCGGTTCGATGCCGGCAGGCAGCCGGCCGGGCCGCCCGAGGCGCACCCAGCGCTGATCCGGGCTGTGAAAATCCGAACCGACCGAACCGAGCATGTCGAAGCGGCGCGCGAACTCGCTCGCGCGACGGATGGCGTCGGCGTTGTCGTTGCCCGTAGCCACTTCCATCGCCTGTCCGCCCACCGCCTTGAAAGCGTCGAGCAGGCGACGCATCCACGCGCCCGTGAGCTTGTAGCGCAGTGGATGCGCGATCACGGCCACGCCGCCCGCGCTGGTTATCCACTCCAGCGCTTCATCGAGTTCTGCCCAGCGCGTACGCACGTAGGCCGCGCGTCCACGGCCGAGGTAGCGGTCGAACGCGGCCTGCAGATCGCCGACATGGCCAGCCTCAAGCAGGGCCCGTGCGAAATGAGTACGCGTCGGCACGCCTGCGGCGAGGGCCGCCGCAGCGGCGCCGATACCTTCGATGCCGCGTCGCGCCAGGCGAGCGTCGATCTCGGCGGCGCGTTCGTCGCGCAGCTTCGCGATACGCGCGGTGCCTGCGGCGAGCGTGGTCGAGGCCGGGTCGATGCCCAGGCCCACGATATGGAGCAAACGCCCTTCCCAGTCCACCGACAGCTCCACTCCGGGCACGAAGGTGATATCGGTGGCGGCAGCGGCGGTACCGGCCTCGGCAAGGCCTGCCGTAGTGTCGTGGTCGGTCAGCGCCAGCAGCTCCACGCCCGCGCTCGCCGCCGCTTCCACCAGCGCCCGGGGCGAGAGTGTGCCGTCGGACGCGGTCGAGTGTGTATGCAGGTCGGCGACCGGCGCGTGCGGGAGTGGCTTGGCTTCAGGCATCGAGGTCAGGGATCAACCGGCTCTCGAGCAGGGCGATGTAGTCCTTGAGCTGCAGTCGGCGCTTCTTCATGCGTTGGAGCTGGAGCGAATCCGGAGCGACGGCATCGCTGAGTGCGCCGATGGCGGTATCCAGATCGCGGTGCTCCACGCGGAGTTGGATCAACTGGCTGACGAGATAATCGTGATCGTGAGTTTCCATGCGCCTCCGCAGGGTGCGTGCTGCGGTCCCCCTGCCGTGCATAGGCTAAGCAATCCGGCGGGGTTTTGCCATGTATTCCGCCGTACCTGCACGCGAGAGTACGCCGACGCGATATAATGCGCGTCTGCCGTCAATCCAAATCGAGTGCGGGATGGAAATCTTCAAGGTCTTCTGGCTGGAAGCAGCTCACAAGCTGCCCAATGTGCCTGCGGGGCACAAATGCGCGCGCCTGCATGGGCATTCGTTCCGTGTCGAGGTGCATGTATCCGGCGAGATCGATGAAGAACGGGGTTGGTTAATAGATTTTGCCGACGTTTCAAAGCAATTCGCCCCGATCCATGATCAGCTCGATCACCGTTATCTCAACGAGATCGAGGGCCTTGAGAACCCCACCAGCGAGCATCTGGCAGCCTGGATATGGGCTCGTCTGGAACCTTCGCTGCCAGGCTTGTCCAAAGTGGTGATAGCCGAGACATGCACCTCCGGGTGTATCTATCGAGGCCCGCGTGCGCCGCGCGCCTGATCCGGCGCTCCTCCAGTTCACGCCCCTTCGGGGCATCGATAGCGGTTCTGGCTGAGATAGGCCGGCGCGCCTGCGGGCTCTTCATCACGAAGGAGGCCCAAACATGAAAACCACAAGTGTCCTGCTCACAGGCGCAGTATTGGCTCTGGCAGCGGCGAGTGCCTGGGCTGGCGATACTTCTGCGGCCGACCACAAATCGTCGGCGCAACCCGCGCAGCCGAATCCCTTGTTCAACGACAAGCGGCCGGGCGGCCAACTGCCGGAAGGGAAGGCTCCGGCCGGCCCGGGTGCGCCGAGCGTGAACGCGGCCGCTTCCGCGCAGGGTTCGGCGCAATCCGATCCGCTGCTCGCGGCGCCACCCAAACCCAGGCAAGATAAGGCCCGGGCGCCCAGCGCGCCTTCCATGGATACCGCGTTGCCCGCGCCACCCGATCAGGCATCACACACCAAGACCATCGCCAACGTCGAAGTTCCGGATGACGTCAATGTGGCGGGCACGTCGTTGCTGCTCAACGGTGCCGGTGTCTACAAGCGCTGGTGGGTGATGAAACAATACGTCGCCGCGCTCTATCTGGACGATACCGCCACAAGTACCGCGCAGGTCGTGGTCACGCCCGGACCCAAGCGTGTGGCTCTGCACATACTGCGGCCGGAATCTGATCACGATCTTGCTTCCGGTCTGACTATGGCCCTGCGCGACAATTCGACTGCCGCGGACGTCAAGAAGCTCGACCGCCAGATCACGCATTTCCAGCATCTGCTGAGCGATGTGAAAAAGGGCGACGAGGTCGATTTCGACTATCTCCCCGCGAAGGGTGTCCGCGTCAGTATCGACGGCAAGGTTCGCGGCATGGTCAAGGGCGGAGCGGCGTTCGAGCGCGCTCTGCTGCGCGTCTGGCTGGGCGATGAGCCCGTCGATACCGATCTCAAGCACAAGCTGCTGGCCGCCAGTGCGGCACCCGATGTCTGAGCTGGCGCCCCGCCTGCCGCATCCGCGGCAGGCGGGGCTGGCGTCGCGCCCTGGGCCCGGTGCTATCATCGAACGACCGTATAGACCGGAGTAGGGCCGATGATCAGAAAATTGCTGGCGCTGGCAACCGCGCTGATGTTCGCAGGGGTGGCCGCGGCCGCCGTGGTCGAAGACGTCAAGGTGCCCGATACCGCCGAGGTCGGCGGCCAGACCCTGATGCTCAACGGCGCGGGCCTGCGCGAGAAGTTATGGGTGGACGTGTATGTGGGCGCGCTGTATCTGACCGCCAAGGCCACCACGCCGGATGCCGTGCTTGCGGCCACGGGTCCCAACCGCATCGCCATGCACATGATCTATGCGGTCAGCAAGGATCAGTTCGTGGACGCCTGGGACGACGACTTCAAGTCCAACAATCCGAAGGCGGATTTCGCCGCAGTGAAGGAGCGGCTGTCGCAATTCGACGCGCTGTTTCAGGACAGCAAGAAAGGCGATGTGGTGACCATGGACTATATCCCCGGCACCGGGACCCAGGTGAGCTGGAACGGCCAGTTGAAGGGCACCATCCCCGGCGAGGATTTCAACGTCGCCTTGCGGCGAGTCTTCGTCGGCGACCATCCGCCCACGCGTGCCCTCAAGAAGGGTCTGCTCGGGCAGGGGTGAATCGTGCGCCGGGTCTGATCAGCCGAGGTAGGCTGTCCAGTCGCGAGCGCTGTCGCCGCAGGCGATGAACCAGGGGTTGAGCAGCGATTCCCTGGTGTTGTAACGCAACGGCTGGCCGTCCGTGTCGATCAGCTTGCCGCCGGCGGCGGCAAGCACGGCATGGGCGGCCGCCGTATCCCATTCCGAGGTCGGACCCAGGCGCGGATATACATCCGCTTTCCCTTCCGCCACCAGACAGATCTTGAGCGAACTGCCCATGGGCACGATCTCGTGCGCGCCCAGGCGTGCAAGATAGGCGTCCAGCGCCTCGCCGCGATGCGAGCGGCTGCCCACGACACGCACCGGGTCCGCGCTCGGCGTGTTGATCCGGATAGGTGTCGGTTCGCCGTCCAGTGTCTGGCGGAAGGCGCCCACGCCCGCGCAACCCAGATAGCTCACCCCGGTTACAGGCACGTGGACCACGCCCACCACCGGCGCATGATCCTGGATCAGGGCGATGTTCACGGTGAACTCGCCATTGCGCTTGATGAATTCCTTGGTGCCGTCGAGCGGATCCACCAGCCAGTAGCTCGACCAGTGCCTGCGCGTCGCGAAGGGCACGTCGGCCGACTCCTCGGACAGGATGGGGATGTCGGGCGTGAGCGCGGAAAGCCCCGCACAGATGGTCTTGTGCGAGGCCATGTCGGCCGCAGTCAGCGGCGAGGCGTCGTCCTTGCGGGTGACATCGAAATCGGTCTCGTAGATCTCCAGGATGCGGGCGGATGCGGCGCGGGCGATGTCGAGCAGCGGCGCGAGCAGCGCCTGGTCCGTGGCGGTCATCGAAGACTCCGGCTGATGAGCGGTTCCGGCAAGGCCGGGCAGGAATCGTATATGATACCGGCACCATGGATGCCATCGCCAATCCCATCGTCGATTGGAGCCGCGTGCGCACCGTGTTCCTGGACATGGACGGCACGCTGCTCGACCTGCATTTCGACAACCACTTCTGGTTGGAACATCTGCCGCTGCGCTATGGCCAGCAGCGCGGCCTGGATCTGGAGCAGGCGCGCGTGCTGCTGGAACCGCACTTCCGCCGTGTCGAGGGTACCCTGCAGTGGTATTGCCTGGATTACTGGAGCGATCTGCTCGATCTCGACATCGTCGCCCTCAAGCTCGAAGTCCAGCATCTGATCCAGGTGTTGCCGGACGTGCATCGGTTCCTGCACGCAGTGCGCGCGAGCGGGCGGCGCCAGGTGCTGGTCACCAACGCGCACCTGCGCTCGCTCGCGCTGAAGATGGATCACACCGATATCGGTGATCACTTCGATGCCATCATCTCCTCGCACGAGTTCGGTGCGCCCAAGGAAGAGTCCGCGTTCTGGGCTCGGCTGCAAGAGGTGGAACGTTTCGATCCGGCGGCGAGCATCATGCTCGACGACAGCCTGCCCGTGCTGCGCGCCGCGCGCGCCTACGGCGTCGGTCAGGTGGTGGCGATGCGCAAGCCCGACAGCCGCAGACCCGCGCGCGAGATCACTGAGTTTCCGGGGGTGGAGAGCCTGGCCGAGATCCTGCCGCCTCAATAGTCCCTGGCGAACGCCTCGAAACGCTTGTCCCAGCCCTTGAAGCGCTTGCGGCAGTAGGTATCGAGCTTGGCCGGGTCGTCGAAATACAGTTCCCAGCCGTCTTCCAGCGGCGAATCGTATTCGCAGAACTCGTTCGAGTGCGCGCGGCAGATCTGGGGGCGTACGGCGTGGATCGAGCAGCGGCCGTCGTCGGCGAGGTGGCGGCAGCGCGATTCGATCAGCAGGAACCAGCCGCCCTCGTCCTTGAACACCTTGATGCCGGCGTGCGAGATCTGCCAGAACAGATGATCGAAATCGTAGCGCGAGCGCGGCGTCTCGATCTTCTGGGTGATGTACTGGCAGCACAGCGAGCCATGGCAGCGCCCGCATTTGCCCATGTCGGCGGCGGGTTCGCTGCGTACCGGCGGCAGGCGGCGATCGGCGGCGTGTGCCATGCTCAGCCTCGCGAACTTCTGGAGCTGCTGCGCCGGCGACCACCACCGCCGCCGCTGCGTCCGCCGCCGGGCGGGCCCACTTTCTCGCGCTTCTTGCGCACCCTCGCGCCGACATCGACCAGCAGCGGGCTGTGGTCCATCTCGCGCGGGATCGACATGCCGATGTATTTCTCGATATCGGGCAGGGAATAGGCGTATTCCTCGCAGGCGAAGCTGATCGCATCGCCTTCCGCGCCGGCGCGCGCGGTACGGCCTATCCGATGCACGTAGTCTTCGGCATCCTGCGGCAGGTCGAAGTTGATCACGTGGCTGACCTCTGGGATGTGCAGGCCACGGGAAGCGACATCCGTGGTCACCAGCACCGGCAGGGTACCGGCCTCGAACTCGCGCAGCAGGCGCAGGCGCTTGTTCTGCGGCACGTCGCCCGAGAGCGGTTCGGCGCGAAAGCCGTTGGATTCCAGATAGTCGGTGACCATGTCCGCCGCACGCTTGGTGTTGACGAAGACCATGGTCCGCTTGGGATCGATCTGGCGCATCAGCCCCACCAGCAGCGGTATCTTCTCGTCGGTCGCCGGCATGTAGAGGATCTGACGCACCCGGTCGGCGGTGACCTGCTCCGGTTCCACTTCCACCGACTTCGGGTTGTTCATGTGTTCGTAGGCCAGTTCCATGACCCGGAACGAGAGCGTGGCCGAGAACAGCATGTTGAGCCGCTCGGTGGGCGAGGGCAGGCGGCGCAGGAGGAAGCGGATGTCCTTGATGAAGCCCATGTCGAACATGCGGTCGGCTTCGTCCAGTACCAGCACCTGTACGGCGCGCAGGTCGAATACGTGCTGCTTGAAATAATCGATCAAGCGGCCGGGCGTACCGATCAGCACGTCGACACCGGCCGCGATCTGGTCGCGCTGCTTCTCGTAGGCTTCGCCGCCGTAGGCAAGCCCCAGGGTGAGCCCGGTATGGGCGCCCAGCACCTCGGCATCCTTGTGGATCTGCACGGCCAGCTCGCGCGTGGGCGCGAGGATGAAGGCGCGGGGCTGGTTCGGGCGCCGGTGCTCGTCTGCGGGCTGGGTGAGCAGATACTGGAACATGGCGAGCAGGAACGCGGCGGTCTTGCCGGTACCGGTCTGCGCCTGGCCGGCGACATCCTGCCCGGCGAGCGCGAGGGGCAGAGCCTGCGCCTGGATCGGCGTGCAGTGCTCGAAACCGACGTCGCGCACGCCTGCCATGATCGTGGGATCGAGTGTCAGAGAGGCAAATTTGGTGTCTGATAGATGTTCTGTCATAGTCTCGCTTTCGCTGAGGTGGCCGGCCCGTGAGCATCCGTATTCGGGCGGACTTGAAATGTTGGCCCGTTTGGGCTCAAATACCACTGAATTCTTTGGGTGTCCCCGCTCCCCGCGGGACAGATTGCCACCTCACACATCCTTAATGCTTGCGAGTCAGCTGCGGTATTGTGCCTCATCGGGGCACCCCACGTCACATATCCAGTCAACGGAGCGAGGCGCTCCGGCTCAACTCGCCAATCGAATCAAGGCCTGTGGGGAACAGGCTTGGAGGCCTAATAAGTGAGTGACAAAATCGTTCATACTTCTGACGACCGTTTCGAGGACGACGTCCTCAAGTCCGCCACCCCGGTGCTCGTGGACTACTGGGCAGAGTGGTGCGGACCCTGCAAGATGATCGCGCCGATCCTGGACGAGATCGCCGACGACTACGCCGGCAAGCTCCAGATCGTGAAGCTGAACATCGACGAGAATCCGGCGACGCCGCCCAAGTATGGTATCCGTGGCATCCCCACGCTGATGCTGTTCCGTGATGGCAGCGTGCACGCACAGAAAGTGGGCGCGCTGAGCAAATCGCAACTCGCCGCGTTTTTGGATACCAATCTTTGATTAGAGCGGGATGCCGGCCCGGGACGGACCGGCATCCATTCCATCCGGCCCTCGGGCCGGAACCAGACGGGGAAACATTCAACTGAACTGGATCGCCGCTCCGGCGGCAGCCCTTCGAACATCCCAGCCCGGCCCCGATACAGGCCGGCCCCATTTCGGTTCCAGAGAACAACTACTATGAATCTGACTGAACTCAAGCAGCAGCCTGCCTCGAAACTGATCGAACTCGCCCAGTCCATGGGTGTCGAGGGCATGGCCCGTTCCCGCAAACAGGACGTGATCTTCGCCATCCTCAAGGCGCACGCCAAGAACGGCGAGGAGATCTACGGCGACGGCGTGCTGGAGATACTGCAGGACGGCTTCGGCTTCCTGCGCTCCGCGGACAGCTCCTACCTTGCCGGGCCCGACGATATCTACGTCTCGCCCAGTCAGATCCGCCGCTTCAACCTGCGCACCGGCGATACGGTATCGGGCCGCATCCGCCCGCCCAAGGAAGGCGAGCGCTACTTCGCGCTGCTCAAGGTCAACGAGATCAACTTCGATACGCCCGAGAACGCGAAGAACAAGGTGCTGTTCGAGAACCTGACGCCGCTGTTCCCGAAAGACCGTCTCAAGATGGAGATCGGCAATGGCAGCACCGAAGACATCACCGCGCGCATCATCGACATGGCCTCGCCCATCGGCAAGGGCCAGCGCGGTCTGATCGTCTCGCCGCCGAAAGCCGGCAAGACCATGATGCTGCAGAACATCGCGCAATCGATCGCGGCCAACCACCCCGAGTGCTATCTCATCGTGCTGCTCATCGACGAACGTCCGGAAGAAGTGACGGAGATGGCGCGTTCGGTGCGCGGCGAGGTCGTCTCCTCCACATTCGACGAGCCGGCCAGCCGGCACGTGCAGGTCGCCGAGATGGTCATCGAGAAGGCCAAGCGCCTGGTGGAGCACAAGCACGATGTCGTCATCCTGCTCGATTCCATCACCCGTCTGGGCCGTGCCTACAACACGGTGGTGCCGTCCTCGGGCAAGGTGCTCACCGGCGGTGTCGACGCCAACGCCCTGCAGCGACCGAAGCGCTTCTTCGGCGCCGCGCGCAACATCGAGGAAGGCGGTTCGCTCACCATCCTCGCTACCGCGCTGGTCGAGACCGGTTCGCGCATGGACGATGTCATCTACGAAGAGTTCAAGGGCACCGGCAACATGGAGGTCCATCTGGACCGCCGCATCGCCGAGAAGCGCATCTTCCCGGCCATCAACATCAACCGCTCCGGCACCCGCCGCGAAGAGCTGCTGATCCCGGAAGACGATCTGGCCAAGATGTGGATCCTGCGCAAGTTGCTGCACCCGATGGATGAACTCGCCGCGATCGAATTCCTGGTCGACAAGCTCAAAGACACCAAGACCAACGCGGAATTCTTCGATTCCATGAAACGGTAGGAGCCGCGGAGGCCTTGCAGGGCCTGCTGCGGCTTGGCGAGAGCGGCCTAAATGCATCTCGACTGCTCGGTCGCGTAGCGATGCTACGCTCGGTCGCTGTCGAGCACATTTTGTCTCGCTCTCGCCCACCCTCGCGACGGCCCTGCAAGGCCTCCGCGACTCCAGCGAAGTGATCGCGCTCCGGCGTCTTTCTGTCTCTGCTCGATCGTCCTGTCTGACCCTCGCTCGTACCGCCGGAGCCTTTCGCAGCCCCGCGGGAATCTGTCCTGGAAGAAGTAACGTGTAGCGGAGCCAGCCTCGCTTGCGGCTCCGCAGTTTTTGTCGCCCTCGCTTGAATTCCGCAATTTTTGAACGCTGCGGCTGCGTCGCACCCGCTAGACTCGGTGTATATGTCGATCCGAGTGGGGGTGGCGATGCGCACCAAGTTGATCTCGACCGGTCTGGCCGGTCTGTTGTTTGTCTTTTCTCCCTGTCTGTACGCGGCGGATGCGCCGTCGAGGCCGTGCGTCTCGCCGCAATATCATCAGTTCGATTTCTGGGTCGGCGACTGGGATGTCTACAACCCGGCCGGCAAGAAGGTGGGCGAGAACCGCATCACCCGGGAAGAGGGCGGCTGTCTGATCCACGAGCACTGGCGCGCGGTGGGCGCTGCGAGCACCGGCCAGAGCTTCAATACCTACGATCTTGGCCGCGGCGTCTGGCACCAGACCTGGGTCGGTTCCGGGGGCTCTGTCCTGTTGCTCGACGGTGGCCTGAAAGACGGTGCCATGGTGCTGGAAGAGAGGCGACCCAGCCTGCGCCATCCGGGTACCATGGTGCACCATCGCATCACCTGGACGCCGCTGCCGTCCGGTGCCGTCCGCCAGCTCTGGGATGTCAGCACGGATGGCGACAAGACCTGGAAGGTGGTCTTCGACGGTCACTACGTGCGCATGCGCCGATAGCGCGGCGGCGCGGCGAGCGGAGGGCCGCCCCCTCCGCCCGCCCGCGAATTCAGTATCTCGCCTGCACCGTCATCCACACGATCCGCATGTCGCGCGCGAAAGTGTCGGCTGTGTAATCGGCGTATTGGAGGCCGGCCGAGTAGCGTTCGAGAAACGTCCGTGAGATGCCGAGATCGACTTCGCTGCCGTAGCGGGTGCCATCCGTGTCGGCATCGAAGCGGTGATAGATCGCTTCCAATGCGTACACATCGAGCTTGCCGCTCACGCCGGCATACAGATCGCGAATACCGTCAGCAGGAGTGACCAGGAAACGATCGGCCGAGCCCTGGAATGCGTGCAGGGTCGCCAGCGGCGTCTGGAACGCGGACTTGCCGTCGCCGCCAAGCACCTCCTGTCCAAGCCGGG
Source organism: uncultured Pseudomonadota bacterium (assembly GCA_963739695.1). Taxonomy (GTDB): domain Bacteria; phylum Pseudomonadota; class Gammaproteobacteria; order Natronospirales; family CAVUBB01; genus CAVUBB01. Next base: position 26,130 of record CAVUBB010000009.1, read on the forward strand.
CTGAGAGGCTCCTGTGTGCGATATCCAGCTCGATGTGGGTGTAGTTGGCACCTGTCCCCGAAGCGCCATCGCGATAGCTGCTCTGGCGCGCATATTCGCCCAGGTATCCGAGCGACCAGGCATCGCCGAGCGCCTGTCGGCCTTGGGCGCGCAGGCCCAGATCCTTGTGCGCGGCGGTCGGGGTGTCGGGCGTGTCGATGAGATAGGCGTAGCCGACGATCCGCAGCGGACCGAGATCGTAGCCGACATTGACAAGATGGGCGTCGAGATCGGTATGGGCCTTGGCGGGATCGGGATGATGTGCGCCGAAGATGCGATCGGCGCGTCCCAGATAGCCATAGAAGAGCTGCAGTTTGCCGTCGGCGCCGGTAGCCCGCGCGCTGAAAGCGTCGAACGTCTGTTCGTTCTGGCGGAACCCCACCGCGCCCACGAAGCGTTGATCGTCGAGCACGATAACCTGGCGCCCCAGGCGCAGGTCGGCATCCTTGAAACCGG
>CAVUBB010000010.1:0-157500 GCA_963739695.1 uncultured Pseudomonadota bacterium
CGCTCCACCGAAGGCAGCGTCCGGGTGACCTGCGGATCCGCCAACACGACACGCGGTGCGTGAAACGCCCCGACGAGGTTCTTGCCTGCGCGGACATCCACACCGGTCTTACCCCCGACCGAAGCGTCGACCATCGCGACGATGCTCGTGGGTACCTGTACCAGCGGAATGCCCCGAAGGTAGGTGGCAGCCACGAATCCCGCGAGGTCACCGGTGACCCCTCCGCCGAAAGAGCGCGACCACGACCGCGTCGCGTCCGAGTCCGGCCGCGAGCATGCGGTCCGTGAGGATCGACCACTGCTCGCGCGTCTTGGAGGCCTCCCCGTGCGGGAAAGAGAAGAGATCGGCGTCAGCCCCTCCCCGCGGCATCGCGCGGTCGCGTCCTCGCCGTAGAGCGCCGCCACGGGGTCGTCGGAGACGATGGCGTAGCGGTGCGCCGGCGCATGCTCCGCGAGGAGGCCGGGGAGGGGCGGAATACCCCTCCCCCCACGAGCACCGGGTAGGCGCCGGATCCCGAGCCGACGGACACGGAGGAGACCGTGGGATCCCCCGGATGGGCTCATCGGCGCACCCGCGCGCGCATGGTGACGCTCCGGGGAGGCCCACGCGCAGCATCGCCCCGGCGTGCCCGTCCACGTCGAGCGCCTCGAGCGTTGCAGCGCGCGAGCAACCCGTCGAGGTGGCCCCTCAGCGCACCCACGAACGCGTCGCGGGCCGCGGCGTCGTCCCACACCGATGCCCATGCCAGACCCTCGCCCCATCCTCAAGCCGGACCAGGGCGTAGTCGTCGCCTCCCCACCCGTCGGCGAGGTGCGCGCTCCCCTCTCCGATCCGCGTGTCGAGCAGCACGCCGGTCTCCAGCCGTCGAGTCGCGCGGCGGACGACCTCCCGCTCCCTCCACCTCGACGTCCAGCGGGACGGGATGCAGACCCTGCGCAGTGAAGCTGCCCGTGAGCGTGCCTGCCATGGCGAAATTGACGGCGACCGTCCCGAACGACCCGGCACCGAAGGCCATCGTCGCCGGCCCTGCAAACGTGTCGTCGATCGCGATATTGCGGCCACTGCCGATGCTGATAGTCGCCGCGTTGGCAGTGACGGTGAAATCGGTCGCACTGCCGCCGTTCAGAGTGAGCGAACCGGCGTTAATAGTCGCACTGCTCGCTGCAAACGACGTGCCGACCTTGAATGCGGCTGCATTGGTAACGTTGATGACCTGGCCACCCAGATTCGCCGAACCCGCAGCGGTCAGCGTGAATGCCGAAGCATTGACGGGACTCATGAGGTTCACGTTACCGCCAAAATTGCCGCTAACCGTGGTCAAGGTACCGGTGCCCAGATTGAACGAAGCCGTGCCCGTGTAGGCGGTATCGTCGACGGTCAGTGCGCCTGAGCCCTGGAAGTTCACCACCGGCGTCTGCACGACGAGCGAGGTGCTCGTGCCACTGGTGACCAGAGCCAGGCCGCCACTCACCAACTTGCCGCTTCCCGATACTACCCCGCTGGTAAGCAGGATCACGTTGGCGCTGCCCAGGTTCACGTTACCGGCCAGCACGATGCCACCTGTCTGATTCGTACCCCCGATAGCGATTGTTCCGCCACCGGTGAACCCGCCGAGGAATGGCGTAACCCCGAGCATCGTTGCCTGTGACCCGGTACCGGACGCGTTGATGCCGATGCTCGATGCGCTTGCGTGCGGCGAGATCTGTACCAGCGCCCCGCTGGCTATATTCGCGGAACCGGCCGAGGTGAACTGGCCCGCCTTGAGCCAGGCATAGCTGCCGGTGAGTGTGAAATTCGGCATCTTCAACGACGCGCCGGCGTCGAACACTGCATCGGGGGCGGCGCCGGAGGCCAGGCCCGCGAGCGCTGCCGCCTTGGAATCGCCCGTCATCCCGGCAATCGAGCCCGAACCGATGGTCACGTTCGCGCCACTCAGGTTGATATTGCGACCGGCAGTGAACTCTGCCGCCGAAGCTGTGATATCCGGCGTGGGAAACACGGTTGAAGAACCGCTCGAACTCGGACCGCTGCGCGCCTTGTCGATCACGTTCAGGAAGGCCGGCTTGACGCCGACGATGTCGCGTCCGGCAGCAACTTTGACCGCGCCGGAAACGCTGCCGGCGATTCCGAGTTCCACATCTCTGGTGGCCGTGAGGGTGATGCCGCCGGTGATGGTGGCGGGAGACACGGCGGAGCTGCCCGCCATCTGGCCGATCGCCAACCCGACGTCGCCCACTTTAAACGTCTGTGTCGGCGTCGCATTCCGGGTATCGGTAACCTGATAGGTAGCGCTGCCCGAAGCCGTCAACGAGATATTGCGTGTATTGACGGTGCCATCCGCGATGATCGCACCGACGAAGCCCTTGCCCTGGATGACGATATCACCCTGTACGTTCATGCTGCCGGACGGCGCGCCGATCAGACGCACGCCAGTAATATCGCCAGGCCCCTTGAACGTGGCGCTGAACGCCGTGCCCTGACTACCCGTAGGCGTGTAGGTGATGGCTTCGGAAACATGCCCGCCGCCGGTTCCGGTTGCCGATATCCCCATGACACTGATATTCGCGCCCTGGACTTCGACCCCCGCGGCCGTCCCGGTCGCACTCATCGCGCCGCCGACCGCAACCGACGTGCCGCCGCTATGCCCGAGCGAGATGTCCGCACTGCCAACTGAATCGCTGACGGTTCGCGCGACTTGGTAGCTCGCTCCGCCGCTCGTTCCCTGCAGGAAATGTGCGGACCCTTGAAGCGTGCCCTTCGCCGCTGATACCGACACCGTCGAAGCCACCGTCACTGTATCGCCGATAAGATCGACGTGGGCCTGGCTCTTGCCGGTCACCGCGATCGCCCCACCAATATTTACAGATGCCGCGCCCGGCGGTCTCCCATAGCTCCCATACGAGTTTAGCCTGCCATCCAGTGCGACCGACGCGACACCGATGGCGGCACTGCCCTGATCGAGGCCGACCGATTGCCACAAGGCCATGGGGCCTTTGAACAGCGAGCCATAGTAATGCGGGCTTCCGGATTGTGTACGCGTGAACGTACCTGCGCCTCCCGATACCGTGATCGCACCAACGTTGATCGTCCCGGCACCCACGTGGATGGCAGCGAGCCCGTTGCCGGAGATATTTACCGCGCCGAGGCTCGCTGTACCCGACGATGTACTGGTTCCGGCGATGACTTCCACGCGCGCTATGCCCGCAGAAGCATTCGAGGTCAGCGCGAACGACCCGCCCGTAGAATGGCCCGAAGAAGTCAGATCGAACGTACCCGGCGCGGTATTCACCGTGATATTGCCTGTGGTCACGCTGTGCCCGCGGATCGAGACGGACCCGACCGTGCCGCTCACCGTGACTGCCCCGAGCTGGACCGAGCCGGACGCGCTTTCCGGCGCCGAGATCGTGAGGTCGGCGATGCCGGCTGTCTGGGTCAAGTGCATGGCGCCCGAGGAGGCCAGACTGCCGGACCCGTAATGGTGAGTGCTCGATTGGGTCAGCGTGGTCGGTGTCGCACTCACTTTCAACGTCCCGCCGACATTGACCGAGGTGGCGATCAGTTCGGCATGGGCAGCGCCGGCCCCGGCTACGGTGATGCCACCACCCACGTTGATCGTAGCTCCCGTGGTGGAGGATTGACCGATGGTGAGATCGGCCCGGCCCAACGAGCCGACCAGTGCATAGGTGTAACTGTCGGACGAATGCGCGCTCACCGGCGCAGCAGCGCCGGACACATTGATGCTGCCGGTGATGTTCACCGAATGCGCGCCATAACCCGAGTCGATCTGCACGGTGGCCGCAGCCCCCGCACCGTTGAAGGGATTGGCAGAGCCGGCGCTGCCGCGCCCGCTGGCAGTCACGTTGCCATTGATGCTGACGCTCGCGCCACTGCCCGAAGTGCCACCCTGGACACTGATCATGACCGGCGCGTTTGCGCTGCTGGCGGTGAGATTACCCGTGACCAGCGCGCCATGCTTGGTGTGGACATCGACATTGGGTGCACTCAGGTTCCCGACACTCGCCGAGCTGTACGCGCCGATCTGCATTCGCGCACCGCTGCCGCTGAACGTTGCGATGCTGTTCAAACCAGTCGGGAAACCCGTGACAGTCCGGCTGCCGGGCGTAAAGCTCGCCGCCACGTTTCCGGCAACGACATTCCCAGCGTGAAGTTGTGCGGAAGCACCGCCGGCGGCGGCCACTGTTACGTTACCTACGTTCACACTCGAAAGAGCATCGAAACTGCCGCTGCCGCCGGTTAGTTCGACCCGTGCGGGCCCCTGGGTCGTGTGCGAAGAATAGATGTTGGAACTCGCCGAGTTGGTCTGAGTCACGGTCCGGTTCAGGCCCGTACCGCTCGCTGACACCGACCCCAGGCTCATATGCTTGCCGCTCACCTGAACCTGAGCGATCGGCCCGGTCGCGCTGATGGGGCCAGTCACGGTCACCGAATCGCTGCTGGCGCTGCCGCCCGTGATCCGCACACCCGCCGCACCGAGACTGCCACTGATATGCGTGGTGACGCCGCCGCTGGTGGCGCCGCTCATGTTCATATGGGCGGCGGTCGCGACTACAGTGATGCCCCCTGTGATATTCACGTTGGCCGAGTCGATCTTCACCGAAGCATCGCCGACTCCGGTCGCGGAAAGGTTGCCGCTGGCCGAATAACTCAGCGCTGGCGCAGGACTCCCTGTTCCGGTACCGGTTCCCAGCGGCATCGCGCCGGCAATATCGATATGTGCGATGCCCATCGACGCGGTGCCATGTGTCAGGTTGGCGCCGAGCGTGAGCGTGTCGGGCGTGTACTTGAAGTTCCGATAGTTGAATACGTAGCTCGCCGACGACGGGATGACGTCGCCCGCCAGATTCACGTGCGATGCAGACGCAGACACCGTGATGCCCTTCGTCACCACGTGCGCACCGTGCAGGCTCACGTTGGCCTGGCCACCGTTGGCGGTTGCGGCGATCGCGCCGCCGATATTGACATTGGCGCTGCTGCCGCCAAATGCCTGTACCGTCACATTGGCGGAGCCGAAGTTATTGTCAGAGGAACTCAGCGTCTTGGTGATGCTGCCGACCACGAGGCTGCCGGAACGGACATCACTGCTGCGCCCGTAGGCCGTCGCGGTGAGCGCTCCGGTGGCGATCGTGCCGCCCTGGATGAAGATGGTTCCGAAAGCGCCGTTCACGGTGACATTCCCGAGCGAGACCGAACCGGCACTCGAGCCCATCACGCCGGAGATATTGACGTTGGCCGCACCCCACTTCGGCGCCACCCGATGCATGGTCTGGGTCTTGCCCGCACTGTTAGCGAGCCAGGTAAACGTACGGCTGCCGCCGCCACTGTCGGTCACACCGATCGCACCAGTGACGTTTATATTCGGCGCACCATCGATCGATACGCCGACGATGCCGTGCCCGGTCACCGAGATGGCACCGTTCACAGTAACGCTGGCTCCGCTGCCTCCGCCGTGGATTGCCAGGTTCGCGCGCCCTGAAGAGCCGCTGGACGTACGCTGGACCGTGGCCGTGCCACTCGTATAGCTGGAAGAACGCGTGTAATGCGCCTTGGCGGCACTGAGGGTGATACCGCCGACGGTCACATTGGCGCCGCTGTTGGCGCGGGCAGAGATGTTCACCGAGGCGCCGGACGCGCCATGTGAACCTTCCTTGCCGCTGGCGATGATGGAGCCGATGCTGACCGTGCCCCCGGTGGTCCCCGACGGACCCGTGCCCACATTGATGCTCACCGGCGCCGCAGAGCTGGACGCTTTCAGGTTACCTGCATACAGATTGCCCTTATTGGCCTGCAGCGATATTTTCGGGGCCGAAACGTTACCGACAGCGATCGAACTGCCCGCATTCACCTGGACGGACTGGCCCGCAGAGAAGGTTGCTCCGCTGGCGTGGATACTGCCGCCATTGACGTTGATGAACGTGGCCGCTGTAACCGGATTGGCGCCAAGCGACACACTGCCCTGGCCTGCATTGATAAGGACTCCGCCATAACTGCTCTTCACAGCCCCGGAGATCGCGAGTGAACCCGGCGAGCCACTGTCGCTGAGAATCACTGATACGTCATTGCTCGCACCGGTGCCAGTTGCATGCAAGGCACCGATATCCACCGACGACGGTGAGCCGGTAGCAGAGACGTGGATGTAGATGCCACTGCCGGTAACATTGGCGAGCGAGACATGACCACAGCAACTGCCGACATTGGTGGCATTGATGTTCACCAAGCCAGCGGCCTGGATGTTGCCAGTCACACTGATGATGCCGCCGGAATCGAGCCCGCCCGTGGCATTGATTCCGATACCACCCTTGTCAGCGCTGATACCGCCAGAGACGTTTACATTACCGCCGCTTGAACTGGCGCCGCCGCTGGCCAGCGCACTCAGCATGATGCCGTCGCTGATGGCAAGCCCGTTGGCATGGAGGCCCTGGGCCGTGATGTTGCCTCCACTCAAAGCCTGGGCCGTCACGGTGATCCGTTTCGCGGTCGCGGCACCGACCAGATCGATATTCCCGCCAAAACCAGTCACCGCGGCGCTGGCTGTCAACGCACCGCCGGCACTGATCACACCGCCGACGATGATACTGCCGTTAGCAGACCCATTCGTCTTGAGTACGATGCCGCCAGCACCGTTGGCCGTCAGGCTGCCAGTGGCAATCTGTACCGATGCCGCGCCATCACTGGCTGCGAGGTTTATACCGGCGCTCCCGCTGGTAACCAGGTTGCCCACCGTTATCTGATCGGCAACGACGGTCACGGACTTCGCGGTGACGTTCCCCACGTTGACGGTACCGTTGCCCGCATTGGCTTCGAACGCACCGGCGATGTTGATGCTCATGCCGTTCAGGGAGATCAGCCCGCTGGTCGGCGTGAAGGTGGCGCCGGCACCGCCGATCGCCGGGCTGGCGCACACGCCGTCGGCCCAGCATTGAAACCCGACAGGGCCCAGAGAGGCGCCGGTGGTCACTGTGTTGAGCGTACCGGTCTTGAGCGTGAGGTTGCCGCCGCCCGTAGCGGTAAGCGAGGTCACGCCGGCAGCGTGACCGATGGAACTCGATGCCACCAGCACCACGTTGTTGCCCAGATTCAGCTGGGTGGTGATGTAGCCGACACCGACCTGATAGGTCGTCGCGCCGGTCGAACTCGGCGCGGTACTGCCGGTCGCGATACTCAATTTGACCGGATCGATGAGCAGCGTCCCGCTGTGGCCCAGCCTGGTCTGGCCGCGCAGCGAGAGCGAGTGCCCGGACAATTCGACGAAGCCGCCGCGAGCCCCGCTCCCGGCCGCATCGATGTTTGCGGTGCTGGTGATCTCGGTGTGCCCGTCCCCGCGGATGCGGATATAGCCGCCCGCGACACCTGTCTCGCTCGCGCTCGCATCCAGCGTGCCGCTGTCTTCGATTCCACCGCCCTGAGCGGCGAGGATGATCACGCCGTCGTGTTCCTGGACGCTGTGTGCAGTAATCACGCCGCTATTGTTCACGGCCGTGGCGGTCAATGCGTTCGCGACTTTTGCAGTCATCAAGACGGCACCGCCGTCGGCGATGATCTCGCCGGCGTTCTTGACGCCCGCGAGACTGGAAAGCGTGGCCTGGTCGACGGCGTAACTGATCAGCCCGCCACTGCCGATATCCAGCGTCATCTGGCTGCCGGCGGCGAGCACCACTTGCCCCGCCTGCGCGCTGATCACACCCGAGTTCTCGGTGTAATCGCCCGCGAGCACGACATAACCGCCGGGATGCGCCTGGATGGCGCCGGCGTTCACCACACTGGCCGAGACACTGCCGTCGGCCTTGGTGAAGACGTAGTGCCCCGACATGAAATCGGAATCGCTGATATCCATGGTGGTGGCGACGAGGCCGCCGACATCGAGCGTCGCGCCGGCACCGAAGAACACGCCCTGCGGATTGACCAGGAATACCCGGCCGTTGGCGCTCAGACTGCCGAGGATGCTGGAGGCGTCACCACCCACCACGCGATTGAGCACTACCGAGGAGCTGTCCGGCTGATTGAACTGGACATACTCCTGATTGCCGATGTTGAAACTCTGCCAGTTGATCACGGCGCTCTGGCTGGTCTGGTCGATGACCGTGCCATTGGGGACCGGTGCGGTGATATTGGCCGTACCTGCCGCCACCTGACCTCCGGTGGGTCCGGCAAGCGCCATGATCGGAGCGCCGATGGCGCCCAATGCCAGCGCGCGCGGCGAGAGCAGCTTGCGCAGCATCTGTTTGAGGGATCGGTCAGAGAATATGGTGTGGTACGACATCGAACTTCACCGTTGGCACATGGACACAGCCGCACCCGCCATGGGCAGGCCGGAGGTTTGGGACAATACGGGACACGTGATCGCAGGGGGGTTGCGACCATAGACCGACCATGCGGCCCCGCGGCAAGCTGCGGACAATCGCAGACCGCGAGCCGATGGCTCTGAACCGATACGCTCGTACAACGAGTCCCCCTTGGGCAATCACTCGCCCGGAATTCTAGTCCCTGTGTACCTACTTTATAGCAGCCCGCCCAGGGACTTGAAAGGCCCGGCATCAGTGTGGGAAGAAGGCCTCACGCAACGGCGGCGGCGCTCAGACGGTAAAGTCGCCGGATATCGCCGCAGAAGGCGACATCGCAACCCATTTTGGCTATCCTTTGCGCCGCTGCCGCAGAAGCGCCTCGCGACTGCGAGGGCGCAGACCCAAACGTTGCGGAGAATTTGCACAGATGAGCCGAAAGAACGCCTTCTACGCCCAGTCCGGCGGTGTCACCGCCGTGATCAATGCCACCGCCTGCGGCGTGATCGAGACCGCACGCAAACATCGCGATCGCATCGGGAAAGTGTTTGCGGGGCGCAACGGCATCATCGGCGCACTGACCGAAGACCTTATCGATACCGGCAAAGAGAGCGCGACCGCGATCGCCGCCCTGCGCCACACCCCTGGCGGCGCTTTCGGCTCCTGCCGCTTCAAACTCAGAGGCTTCGAAGAAAATCTCGCTCAGTACGAGCGTCTGATCGAAGTCTTTCGCGCGCACGACATCGGCTATTTCTTCTATAACGGTGGCGGCGATTCCGCCGATACCTGTCTCAAGGTCTCGCAGCTCTCGGAGAAGATGGGCTATCCCATCCAGGCCATCCATATCCCCAAGACCGTGGACAACGACCTGCCGCTGACCGACTGCTGCCCCGGCTTCGGTTCCGTGGCCAAGTATGTCGCGGTGTCCACCAAGGAAGCCGCGCTGGACGTGGAATCCATGGCCAAGACCTCGACCAAGGTATTCATCCTCGAAGTGATGGGCCGCCACGCCGGCTGGATCGCCGCCGCCGGCGGCCTGGCCGGCGAAGGCAAAGGCGAACCGCCGCACATCATCCTCTTCCCCGAGGTGGCCTTCGATGCCCGCAAGTTCCTGGCCAAGGTGGACGAGTCCGTCAAACAGTTCGGTTATTGCGTAGTGGTGGCATCGGAGGGCGCGCGCGATGGCCAGGGCCATTTCCTGGCCGACGCCGGCACGGTCGATGCCTTCGGCCACAAGCAGCTCGGCGGCGTCGCCCCCTATCTGGCCGAACTGATCAAGGGCGAGCTGGGCTACAAGTACCACTGGGCGCTGGCCGATTACCTGCAACGCTCGGCACGGCACATCGCCTCGAAGACAGATGCCGACCAGGCCTATGCCGTGGGCAAAGCGGGCGTGGAACTGGCATTGAAGGGCCGCAACGCGGTCATGGTCACGATCGAGCGGACCGCGGACAAACCTTATCGCTGGAAGATCGGTGAAGCGCCGCTGGCGAAAGTGGCCAACAAGGAGAAGTTCATGCCGAAGAACTTCATCACGCGGGACGGTTTCGGCATCACCGCGAAATGCCGCGCCTACCTTGAACCGCTGATAAAGGGCGAAGACTACCCGCCTTACCGCAACGGCATGCCACGTTACGTAAGGCTCAAGAATATGGCCGTCGCGAAGAAGACCGGGCGCACGTTCGACATCTAGCGGCCGGCATCGATGCCACTGCAATGCGCACAGGCCCCAGACGCTACGCAGCCTCGGGTGCGCTGACCTGGTGCTACGGGCGATGCGGCCCTGCATGTTATACTCCGCCGGTTTTCCGCACCGCAGTATGCAGCTGACGCGCAGACGGGAGCGGGGCGATTGGGGCCGCTGAGTGGCGGCAAGCACTCACCGAGAGCGATGGGAAATACCGATGAGTTTCAGCAAGCTGGGGCCTGGCGACAAAGCGCCCGAAGAATTCAATGTAGTGGTGGAGATCCCCTCCGGCGGCGCACCGGTCAAGTATGAGGTCGACAAGGAGTCGGGCTGCCTCATCGTCGACCGCTTCATGAATGTGGCCATGCATTACCCGTGCAGCTACGGCTATGTGCCGGGCACGCTTTACGACGATGGCGATCCAGTCGACGTGCTGGTGATGACGCCCGACCCGGTGGCCCCGGGCGCGATGGTGAAATGCCGCGCCGTCGCCGTGCTCGGAACCGAAGACGAGAAGGGCCTCGACGCCAAGATCCTCGCGGTGCCGACCGACAAGGTATCGAACGGTTACTACACGCATATCCAGGATCTAAAGGACGTTCCCGAACGGATCCTGAACACGATCAGGCACTTCTACGAGCACTACAAGGATCTCGAACCCGGCAAATGGGTGAAGATCACCGGCTGGGAAGGCGCTGCTGCCGCGCGAGCCGAGATCGAAAAGTCGATCAAGAACTACAAGTAAGCACGCGTCGTCAGGGCGTACCATCCGGTGCGCCCTGATTGAACCGGCCGATACCCGGCCGTAGACTCCCAATCTAACCCGGTCAAGCCACCGGAGGCCCTGTGCATACACATGCACCCGATCACGACCATTCGCATTCCGCCGGCGACCCGCGCCCGTTCCGCCTTGCCCTGATCGTCACCTTCGCATTCGCCCTGATCGAAGCGGCCGGAGGCTGGTGGTCGGGCTCGCTTGCGCTGCTGGGCGATGCCGGACACATGGTCTCGGACACGGCCGCGCTCGGGCTCGCGGCGCTGGGCGCCTGGATCGCGAGCCGCCCCGCCACGGAGCGCCATTCCTACGGCCTGGGGCGTGCCGAAGTGGTGGCCGCCATCATCAATGCATTGCTGATGATGGCGGTGGTGCTCGGCATCGGCTTCGAGGCTATCCAGCGCCTGCGCCACCCGGAACCTGTGCATGGTGGGATGGTCATGGTCATCGCCTTCCTCGGGCTGCTGGTCAACATCCTGGTCGCACGCATCCTCCACGGTGGCCAGAGCCTGAACGCGAAGGCGGCATTGATCCATGTACTGGGCGATCTGCTGGGCTCGGTGGCCGCGCTCGCGTCCGGTGCGGTGATCGCGCTGACGGGCTGGCTGCCCATCGACCCTATCCTCTCGCTCTTCATCAGCGTGCTGATCCTGATCTCCAGCATCCGCCTGCTTGGCCAGGCGCTGCACGTCGTGCTCGAAGGGGTGCCTGACGAACTCGACCTGACCGAGATCGGCGAAAGCATGACGGCGGTCGCCGGGGTGGATTCCATCCACGACCTGCACGTGTGGACGGTCTCGTCGGACACCGTGGCCCTGTCCGCCCATATCGGCATCGCCAGTATGGGCGACTGGCCCGGCATCCTCGCAGGCCTGCAGGAGCATCTGCACGCGAGCTATGGCATCGACCACGCCACGCTGCAACCGGAACTGACGGTGCACATCCTCCAGCCCATGCCCTACGAACGCGACCAACACTAGCAGGCCGATAAGAGCTCCTCGCGATCGCCGTGACTGTGCGGCGCCGAGATGACCAGAAGGCGAAGCTCGCTCTCGCCGGGATTGGCTAGCCGATGCGCGCTACCGGGCGCGACCCCGACCCCCTGCCCCGGCCCAAGTGAGAGGGCCGTGCCCTCGATCTCGATCATGGCCTGCCCACTGAGGACATAGAAAAATTGCCGCGCCCGCGCATGTCGGTGTGCCGTTTCACCGGCGCGCGCCGGCACGCACTCCTCGATCACGCTCAGATCCGGCTGATCGAGAAGATGCCAGCCGTCGCATCCGTTGCCCCACGCATAGTGCCGCGCGATATCGCGATCCACCGGTCGATCAGCCATTCTCGCTCTCCCCGTGTACGCGGCCGCCGGTTTCCCACAAAGGGCTGGACAAGTGCGTCACCATGGATATGATTTGCGCAAAACGGGTTGCCTGCCGCCCCACCCGACAGGCCGCCTTGCGTCGATGGTTGGGGCGAGCTAGTTGCATGAGCAAATCTCCACTGTGGTTCGGCTTTCTTGAAGCAGGCAACAAGAGTTCGCCGGTCGTGCTCGACGCCCGACTCGATACGGGCGACGCGCAGACGATCTATCTGTTCAACGAACGCCGGGGCACGATACTCGAGTATCGACGCGAGATAGTCGAACCCAAGCTGCGCGAACTGGCCGACGGAGAGAGCGATCCAAAGACACTTCGCAGCGGCTTCCAGTCTGCACGACGCAACTTCAGACCGCGCGGCGGTACCATCCACATTCCGGAGGCCGCTCCGCGGCCCAGCAGTTCGCAGGATGATGACGACCCGCTCGACGATGATATCGATCTCGACGATATCGAGGTCGACGACGATCTGGATGACGACGACGATTGGGACGACGATGAAGACTAAGGCATCACGTCAGTCATGCGCGATCTGCTTCTCGGTGAAGAGATAATCTTTCAGCTCGTCTGAAAACTTCGGGTCCTGGCGGCGGATCCATTCCAGCACCATGGCTGCATGCTCCTTCTCCTCGTCGCGGTTGTGCGCGAGGATCGCCCTCAGTTCCGAATCGGTGCACGCGTCGACGCGCTGGTTGTACCAGTCCACTGCCTCCAACTCCTCCATCAGCGATGTGATGGCGCGATGCATGTCCCGCGTGGCACTACTGAGCTCTTCGATGGGTTCGTGATATCCCTCATTGGCCATCTGGTTCTATCTCCTAGCCGATCAAGCGAAGCGCTGATGATAAACCTGCCCACCCACCTTCCGGCAAGCCGGTGCCACTTCCGGATCCGACTCGTGCCGGCCCGCAGAACGGCTCGACCCCCTGCAAGTACAGCCGACCGTACATACGGCATCGGTAAACACCGCGGCGAGGAAGAGCTTCGACCGGCGCCCGTGTTCGTCATCTTCACCGTGGCCGCCAAGCCGCCGTCGCGAAAAGCCCTATCCGCGGACGGCTTCAGCGCAGGACCTGCCGACTTCGCGCAGCGGTAAGCCGGTAGCCCATGAAAAGACCCCGCGCCGGCCACCACCCGAGCGGATGAGGTAAACAGGAGCATGGGGGCCCGGATCGGCGGACACGCCCGCAGACTCGCACTTGACTTCGATTATGTTAAAATAATGCCGGTCATCGACCTCGTGGCTCGCCAGCCTGTCGGCCAACGTACGCACCGCGCCGTCTGGGCCGGGCAGCTTGCTCCGCTTGGAGGTCCCGACCGGCTGAGTGGTCTGAGTCGAGTCCAAGCTCCATCCGCGCTCCGTCTTAAGCCGCACAGGCCCGACCGCTTGGGCGCTTGGACGCTTGCCAGCCACTTTACGTTATTGGGTTTTTGTTCCCATTGCCTGCTTGAGGGGTGGGAAAGTATTCTTCAGATGGCCGATGGGATTCTGCGGCCATTTCTGGAGGGAGAGGCGATGCTGATGGCTGCTGACGATACTGATACGGATATGCGCGGCGGAGTACGCCTGGCCATGGCGGCCATGTTCGTGAAACTGTTCCGCCCCCTGGTGCGCGTCGCGCTCCGCCACGGACTCTCCGCCCCGGAGCTGGAAGAGATCCTGCGCTGGACCTATGTGGATGTGGTGACCACCGACGACGAATTCCGCCTGCGGCACAAGCAGACCGATTCGCGCGCCGCGATGCTCACCGGACTGTCGCGCAAGGAAGTGCGCCGGCTCAAGCTCATGCCGCCGCCGCATCAGTCCGAACAGGGTAACCGTTACACGAATCGGGCAGCCCGTGTTATCAATGGCTGGACAGAGGATCAGCGATTCTCCGAGGGCAAGGACAAGCCTCGGCTGCTCTCGCTAAAAAACGAGAATCCCGCCTTCGAAGATCTGGTGCAGCAATACGGCGCGGATGTTCCGCCAAAGACCGTTCTGGACGAACTAATTCGCTGCGAGCTGGCGGAAATCGTCGACGGCGAATGGCTGAGATTAAAGCAAACAAACTACATCCCACCTTCCGGGACCGTCGATCAATTCGAAGTCATCGGTATGTGTGCCAGCGACCTGCTCGAGACAATCGACCATAATTGCACCCCGGACTGCGATGTAAAATTCCCACAGACAGCCGTGTACAGCGTCACCTTACCGCCTGAAGCCGTCCCGTTGCTGCGTCGATCCGTAACTGAGCATGTCCGCGATTTCGCACGCGAGATGCATCACCGTATTTATGACCATTCTGAAACGATGCAAACACCGGATCCGAAGCATCGGCGTGCTGGCGTCGGCATCTATTATTTCGAGTCCTGAGCGCGCCTGACCATTCGGTCCGGTAATCTGCAACCGTGCTTTTTGGTTGACTGATCTCCCCAGCCCCTTAGACTATCCCTTGACTGGGACTTGAGTCCCAGTCAAGCACGCCCAAACTGGCCTTATCGGCCAGTGGACAGTATTTGATATCTGGGAGAAATCGATATGAGCAAGCTCTTCAGTAGAACCCTGATCGCCATGGTCCTCGGTTGCGTACTTGCCCTGACCGCAAATATTGCGGCCGCGGACCAAGTCGGAACGGGTCAATCCACCACGACTTCGACATCTAGCACCACCAGTTCCTCCACGAGTGTCTGGGACTGGCTGCTGACCCAGATAGGCGGTTGATACAAATCGATCGGCTCCGGCGGGCGGCCTGGCCGCCCGCCGATTTTTTTGGCTCCGGGCGCGCCCTTTCCTAAGCCGCAACCACCTGATTGCGGCCAGCGTTTTTGGCGGCGTACAGGCGGTGGTCTGCCTTGTCTTCCAGCATCTCGACACTCATGCCCTCCTCCGCCTGGGCGACGCCGATACTGATGGTGACCCTCAGCCGGCCCGCCGGGGTGACAACTTCCTGCTCCGACACCGCGGAGCGCAGCCGTTCCAGCACCGTCTTCGCCTCTTCCAGTTCGGTACGTGGCATCAGGATCAGAAACTCCTCACCGCCCCAACGCGCGATCATGTCGACATCGCGCAAGGTACTGCGCATCAGCCCCGCCGTGCGCCGTAGCACCTCATCACCGGCACCGTGCCCATGGCGGTCATTGACCTCCTTGAAACGATCCAGATCTGCGATCGCGACGCAGAAGGGTTCGTCAAACCGCGCCCTTGCCTTGAAGGCATAGGTGAGCTCTTCGAGGATGTGGCGCCGGTTGGGCAGGTGTGTCAGCTGATCAGTGCGCGCGGCGCGCTCGAGCGCGGCGATCGCCGCATCGCGCTCCCACAGCGCCTCACTGCGGGCATACTCGGCAAGCGTGCCCAGCAACATGCTCGCCAGGATCGCGGCCAGCGTGTTCAGTTTGAAAAGCCAGGGATAGTCGACATGTACCAGGCGCGGCCCGAGCCAGAAGAAGATCGCGCCCGCAGCGAAAAAATAGGCGAGGTTGACCAGCGTGCCCCGTCTCATGCCATACAGGTAAGGCAGGAAGAAGGGGAAGAGTACGGCCCAGACCGGCCCTGCTCTGCCGGCACCGCCCTGGACCAGGAAATACACGAACAGCAGAGATATCACCAGGCCGGCGCTGATGGCCAGCATGCTGGTGTCGCGGCGGCGCGTCCAATCCACGATCAGAAACACGAACAGCAAGCCCACGGCTGCGGTCGGCCAACCCGCCGTCGGGTCGGACCAGACGATCTCCAGCAAGCCCAGCGACAGCCCGAAACCCGCGATGATGGCACTGAGCGCCAGCAGCACCACCGCCCGCAGGCGCTCGTCTCCGGAGCGGAGGTGCCTGCGCCGACCGTCCACGGGCGACTGTCTGTTGAACCGTCGATCGGACACTCACTTACCTCGTCTGAGTCCTTTTCTTATTACATAATCCGATGACCAGAAGCCGAGGAACATAAGTACTTTCACCGAGAGCGATGCACCAGGGCTGGGTCCTCGATCACATCCGCGAGGACCCGCGCATGGTTGTGAGAGGTATCCCGAGCCGCGTAGACCAGCGTCAGAGGCTGTTTGAGGGCGATGGCACGCAAGCGCGCAAGCTCGCCTGCCTGCGTCGCAAGCTCTTGCAGGTAACGACGGCGAAACCCCTCCCAGCGCGCCGGATCGTGTCCGAACCACTTCCGCAATTCGGTCGAGGGCGTGATCTGCCGGTTCCACTCGTCAACGCGCAGGTCTTCCTTGCGGATACCGCGCGGCCACAGGCGATCGACCAGGACGGAATAGCCCGGTGAGGCCGGATCGAAATCGTAAGCGCGTACCAGCTCGAGCTGCATGGCCGTATTACTGGAGCGGCCGCTCGAAATCGCCGGGCAGCATCTCGCCGCCGCAGCGCGGACAGGGATGCTCGGCGGGCCACGGAACCGTCTCCGGGCCGCCACACTCCGGGCACCGGCCCAGCTCCCCGCTCATCTCGGCGGTCTCGCGCTGGCGCCTCACCCTCGCGGTCAGTCCGGCGGGTACGTCGACCACCGAGCGACAGCTCTCGCAGACCCGGGTCTCGGTGTACACAAGCAGGCTGGTCGCATGACCCGCAGCAACCCAGGTGGAATAACCGCACGACCGGCATAGGTACTGCTCTTTCCCGCGCATATCGCGCCTCCCGCTCTCCGCACTTATCGCGCGGCAATGGCTTCGGACTATCCCGTAAGGTTAGAACATCCGGTGCGCAGATGAGACTACGGGATTGCCGCAATCCGCGCAGCAATCCCGTAGATTCGGAAAGATCGGGATAAAGAGACGGCGCCGCTCAACCAGACCCGCAGCAGACGTCAGCGGGTCACTGGTGAAGCAGGACCTGCTGCATGTTTTTATCGTTCGCTATGGTGAAATGCGTGATCTTGGCAACGAGTTCGTCTTTACTGCCGCCCTTCATGCCGGTCAACTGGAACTGGATCACTGCATAGACCGTCCGGTCGATGCTGCCGTAGGCGCTCTTGCGATGCTCGAGAAAATTCTTTGCATCGGCCGTGGGCATCTTCAGGTCACCGATAACGCCGGGGTTCGAAAAGTACACTTCATAGCGGTAGGGAAACTGGTAGCTGTTCGAGGTCGAAGCATAGAAGTAGGTGGTGGGCGTGAGTGCCTGCAACGGAAACAGGTGCTGTTTGAAGTCGTAATTGCCGAAGTTGAAAGTCGTGTGGATGATATAAGGCGCCGTCGTATCAAAAGCGGCTACTTGCGACTTGAACATCTTGAGCGATTCCTGACGCTTGTCGTTCAGCTCGAATTCGTCATTCACATAGCGCCGCCACACATCCCCACGGAAATGTTTCATGTAGGAATCGACAGACGACTCGTAGTCGAAATCCGACTGGAACTTCACCGCGGAATAAAAGAGGTTGGTCCAGGTCAGGTCTCGCGTCTCTGCCGCAAGAGCTGGCACGGTAAGCAGAAACGCGCAAAGGAAGATCAGGGCTTTCTTCATTGTTTTTAACCTCACAGTAGTCGTCCATACACCGGACTGCAGGTAGCGATGGGCCGTCTGGACCCAGTCCGGATTATGTGAATACCACAAGATTCTTGCCCGATGCCAGCCTTGGCAAGCCGCTGCGGCATGCGGACCGTCCGACTCCCGTTGCTCCTGGCGGATTCCCTCTCAGACCGGCTTGTAGATCTCGGCACCCTCCTTGCGGAACTCCTCGGCCTTGTCCTGCATGCCTTGAGACAAGGCCCTGGCCTCGTCCAGCCCTTTCTGCTTGGCGTAATCTCGCACGTCCTGAGTGATCTTCATCGAGCAGAAATGCGGCCCGCACATTGAGCAGAAATGCGCGACCTTGGCCGAATCCTTGGGCAACGTCTCGTCGTGGAACTCGCGTGCACGCTCCGGGTCCAGCCCCAGGTTGAACTGATCTTCCCAGCGAAACTCGAAACGCGCCTTGGAGAGTGCGTTGTCCCGGATCTGCGCACCGGGGTGGCCTTTGGCAAGATCGGCGGCATGGGCGGCGATCTTGTAGGTGATGATGCCTTCGCGCACATCGTCCTTGTCCGGCAGGCCGAGATGTTCCTTGGGCGTGACGTAGCAGAGCATGGCCGTGCCGTACCAGCCGATCTGTGCCGCACCGATACCCGAGGTTATGTGATCGTAGCCCGGCGCGATGTCGGTCGTGAGCGGACCCAGGGTGTAGAACGGCGCCTCGAAGCAGTCGGACAGTTCCTTGTCCATGTTCTCCTTGATCATCTGCATGGGCACATGGCCCGGACCTTCGATCATGACCTGACAGTCATGCTCCCAGGCGACCTTGGTGAGCTCACCCAGAGTCTCAAGTTCGGCGAACTGTGCTTCGTCGTTGGCATCGGCGATCGAGCCCGGCCGCAGGCCGTCACCCAGCGAGAACGAGACGTCATACGCCTTCATGATCTCGCAGATCTCTTCGAAGTGGGTGTAGAGGAAGCTCTCC
The DNA here is from genome assembly GCA_963739695.1 of uncultured Pseudomonadota bacterium. Classification (GTDB taxonomy): domain Bacteria; phylum Pseudomonadota; class Gammaproteobacteria; order Natronospirales; family CAVUBB01; genus CAVUBB01. Next base: position 18,554 of record CAVUBB010000010.1, read on the forward strand.
TGATGATGCGCCAGGCACCACTTCGCCATGATCGAGCCGCCCCGCGAGACGATGCCGGTAACGCGGCTGGCAGTGAGCGGCACGTAAGCCAGACGCACACCGGCATGGATGGTGAAGTAATCCACGCCCTGCTCTGCCTGCTCGATCAGCGTGTCGCGGAAGATCTCCCAGGTCAACTCCTCGGCCTTGCCGTCCACTTTCTCCAACGCCTGGTAGATCGGCACGGTACCGACCGGCATCGGTGCGTTGCGCAGGATCCACTCGCGCGTCTCGTGGATGTTCTTGCCGGTGGAAAGATCCATCAGGGTGTCACCGCCCCAGCGCGCCGACCACACCATCTTCTCCACCTCTTCCTCGATGGAAGAAGTCACCGCCGAATTACCGATATTGGTGTTGATCTTCACCCGGAAGTTGCGCCCGATGATCATCGGCTCCAGTTCAGGATGATTGACGTTGGCGGGGATGATGGCGCGCCCGCGCGCGACTTCGTCGCGCACGAATTCGGGCGTGACGGCACCGGGGATCGCGGCGCCGAAACTCTGGCCCGGGTGCTGGCGCAGCAACTTTGTATAGCGCGGATCGTTCCTGAGCTTATCCAGCAGCATGTTTTCGCGGATGGCGATGTATTCCATCTCGGGCGTGACGATACCCTGGCGCGCGTAATGCATCTGCGTCACGTTGGCACCCGCCTTCGCGCGCCGCGGCGGGCGGATGTGCTCGAAACGCAGCTTGGCCAGCGCGGCATCCTCGGCGCGGGCGCGACCGAACGCGGACGTCGGCCCTTCAAGCTGCTCGGTATCGCCACGTTCTTCGATCCAGCCGGCACGCAGAGCCGGCAGCCCCTGCATGAGATCGATCTTCACCTCGGGATCGGTGAACGGACCCGATGTGTCGTACACCGGGATGGGCGGATTCTCTTCCACACCGAACATGGACGGCGTCGGGGCCTGGCTGACTTCGCGCATACCGACGCGGATATCGGGGCGACTGCCCTCGATATACACCTTGCGCGAATTGGGGAACGGCCGCGTGACCTCTTCCGACAGGCGGGCGGTCTTGCGGGCGAATTCTTCAGGGATGGCACTCATGAGATGTCCTCGCATTAGGTGCGAAGACCAGACGAAGGCAGCAACGGGCGCGCAGGCCTGCGAAGCGTTCCCTCCGCCGGTCCTAACCGGTTCAGGTTCCAAGGGTCCGGCAGCTGACCATCGGTCATCTGCACGCTGTCTCAGCACCGGCCGCACCGGCCGCTGCACCCCCAGCTTCAAGCTGCACACCGTAAGTCTTCGCCGCTCCCAATACAAGCCTCAAGTCCGGAACAACTGCCTCCCCCGCCTTGTGAAATGACCGCCATTTGCTTAATCTTTACGCCCGTTTTGGAGCCCTTCCGACCTGTCGGAACCCCGCGTGGAGACCGTGATGCAAGAACTCGATATGGACCTCGCCCGCGAGCACATGATCACCAACCAGATCCGCGCCTGGGATGTCCTGGATCCGCGCGTGCTGGACGTGCTGGCGGAACTCCACCGCGAGGATTTCGTCCCCGAGCGTTACCGCAATCTGGCGTTCGCCGATATCGAGGCCCCCATCGGCCACGGTCAGACCATGATGGCGCCGAAGATCGAGGCCCATCTGCTGCAGGCTCTGGAAGTCGAACCCGGCGAATCGGTACTCGAAGTCGGCACCGGCACAGGCTTCGTCACCGCCGCCCTCGCGCACATGGGCGGCAAGGTGACCAGCGTGGATATCATCCCCGAATTCCTGGAACCCGCACGCGTCCGGCTGCACAAGCTTGGCTTCACCGATGTGGTGCTCGAGGCCCGCGATTCGGCCAACCTCAACTGGACCGGCCAGCGCTACGACGTCATCGCGGTGACCGGATCATTGCCGGTGCTGGAGCCGAGCTTCGCCGACAAGCTCAACATCGGCGGCCGCCTGTTCGTGGTGGTCGGCGAGGGCCCGGTGATGGAAGCCTTGCTGCTCACCCGGGTCGGTGAGAACGAATGGGCCCGCGAGAGCCTGTTCGAGACTCAGCTGACCCCGCTGATCAACGCCTACCGCCCAGAATCCTTCGAGTTTTGAGGCCGGTGGCATCGTGAGGGCTCTGTCACCACCCGAGGTGCAGGCGCTGCTGGAGGCTGCCCCCGATACCGTCGTGCTCGACGTGCGCGAGCCCTGGGAGATCGAGGCGGCCCATCTCGAGGGCACCGTCAACATCCCCATGTCCCTGGTGCCCGTGCGCCTGGGCGAACTCGACCGCTCGCGCGCCACCGTCGTGATCTGCCATCACGGTGGCCGCAGCGCCCAGGTGGCGATGTTTCTGGAACACCGGGGCTTTACCGATGTCATTAATCTCTCAGGCGGCATCGACGCCTGGTCAGCCCTGGTGGACCCCTCCGTACCCCGGTACTGATCCCGCGCGATTTACCGCTTGTGCGCCGAGATGAGTTGGTGATATAGTTCACTAAAACACCTCCCGCGAAGGAATAACGCCAAGGACACCGTCATGCGCAAGATCGCCTTCATTCTCGCCGGCATGCTGCTGGCCACCGGGCCGGCCTTCGGTGCCGATCTCATGAGCGTCTACCAGATGGCGCTCGACCACGACCCCACCATCAAGGAAGCTGAGGCCAACCACCTCGCCGCCCTGGAAGCCAAGCCCCAGGCCCTGGCCGGGTTGCTGCCCAGCGTGGACCTCTCCGGATCCCGCCAGCGCGATCGCAGCAGCGGCAGCCGGATCGGCCTCACGCCCTCGGGCGCGATCGGCTCGGTGGACATCAGCACGACGCTGGACAGCACCAGTTGGCAGGTCCAGCTGCGCCAGCCGCTGTTCCGCTGGGATCGGTGGGTGCAATTAAAAGAAGCCGATTCGCAGGTCGCCCAGGCTGAAGCCAATTACCAGGCCGCCGGGGAAAACCTGCTGGTGCGCGTGGCCCAGGCTTATTTCGACGTGCTCGGCGCCCGCGATACCCTGGAATCCACCCGCGCCAGCAAGGAAGCGATCGGGCGCCAGCTCGACCAGGCGAAGAAGAAATTCGAAGTCGGCCTGTCGGCGATCACCGACGTGCAGGAGGCTCAGGCCGCCTATGACCAGGTCGTGGCCGACGAGATCGCGGCCGACCAGGCGCTGAGCAAGGCCCGCGAGGACCTGCGCGCCATCACCGGCACCTATGTCTCCGACCTGGAGGCCCCGCGTGTAGACATGCCGCTGAAAACGCCGGACCCGGATTCAGCGAACGCCTGGGTGGCCACCGCGATGAAGCAGAATCTGAACCTGATCTCGGCGCGCATGGCGGCGGATGTTGCCGAACAGGAAGTCTCGCGCAACCGCAGCCAGTACTACCCCAACGTAGATCTGGTTGCCTCGCACACACTGAACAACACCAGCGGCAACAACATCTTCGCCACCCAGGATGTCACCGGCAATGCCATCGGCCTGCAGCTCAGCATGAATCTGTTCGCTGGCGGCTCCAGCAGCTCTCAGGTGAGCCAGGCCGTGCACAAGGCGAGCGCCGCCAAGGATCGACTGACCCTGGCCCAGCGCGACGCGGAACGCCAGACGCGCGATGCCTATCTCGGCGTCCTCTCCGGCATCTCGCGGGTCAAGGCGCTCTCGCAAGCAGTGACCTCCGCCGAGACGGCACTGAAGGCGACCGAAGCCGGCCTGGAGGTGGGGACGCGCACCACCGTCGACGTGCTCACTTCGCGCCAGAACCTGCTCAAGAATCGCACCCAGTACGCCAAGAGCCGGTACGACTATCTGATGGAGACGCTGCGCCTGAAACAGGCGGCCGGCATCCTCGACACCGACGACCTCAAGCAGATGAACAGCTGGCTCACCGACGAGCATCTGATCAAGGCGGAAGAGAAGCAAGCCGAAGACGCCGCGGGCGCCATGCCCACGGGCGACGCCGGCAATTGATCAATCGGCCCTGTCTGGCTCGGGATGCCGGGCCAGACAGGGCTCGATCGCGTTCAGGAAGGCCGCTACCGCGCCGCGATTCTGCATCACCACGTTCAGCCCCGCTCGCCGCGCGCGTGCACGCGCCTCCGGGTCGGCAAGCAGGTTGAGCACCGCATCGGCCAGCTGCAAACCATCTTCCACCACCGTCATCGCGCCCACCCGGATGAGGGCATCGGCGGTCTCGCGCACGTTGTCCAGATGCGGACCGGCCAGCACGGGCAGGCCGAGCGCGGCCGGCTCGAGCAGGTTGTGTCCGCCCACGGGGACCAGCGAACCGCCGACGAAAGCGATATCGGCCGCGGCACAGAAGTCGAACATCTCTCCCAACGTATCCAACACCAGCGCGTCACTCGGCGGGATGCGTACATCGCCCGTGCTGCGGCGGCGGTTGGCGATGCCACGCGCACCGAGCGCGGCAGCCGCGGCACGTGCATTCTCCGGATGTCTCGGCGCCATCACCAGGCGGCAGTCGGGAACGGCCGCACGCACCCTGGCGAACGCGTCCGCCACCGCGCTCTCCTCGCCTTCGCGCACGCTGGCCGCGAGCCAGACCGGCCCGGAGCCGAACAGCTTCGTCTTCAGTTCCTGGCCGCGAGCACGGACACTTTCAGGTACCTCGATGTCGAGCTTGAAGCTGCCACCGACACGCAGTGCCTCCGCCGGCGCACCCAGCTCCGCGAAGCGGCCCATGTCTTCCACCGTCTGTGCCGAGACCACACGCACACCGGCCAATGCGGCCCGGGTCAGGCCCTTGAAGCGGGCGTAACGGCGTGCCGAGCGGGGCGTCAACCGTGCGCTGGCGAGGCAGACCGGGATATTGCGCGCACGACAGGCGGCATAGAGATTCGGCCAGATCTCGGTCTCGAGAAATATCGCCGCCAGCGGCCGTGTGCGCGTCAGGAAGCGCGCTACCGCACCAGGCAGATCGAGTGGCGCCTGCGATACCTGTACTCGTCCGTCAAAGTTCGCGGCCGCCCACTCCCGGCCACTGGCGGAGAAGCTGGTCACGGTGAGCGTGTGCTGCGGATACTCCGCCATCAGGCGTTTGATCAAGGGCTGCGCCGAACGCAGCTCGCCGAGAGACGCGCCGTGGATCCAGATCACGGGCACCCCACTGGTGCTCGGCACCAGGCCTAGCCGTTCGCGGAAACGGTCGCGGCGCGAGGTCTGGCGCAGACTGCGCCACTGTAGATGGGCGAAAGCGAACGGCGCGAGCAGATAGAGGACGAGCGTGTAGAGAGCCCTCATGGGAATCCGCCGGCTCAGCCGCGCCCGTCGCGGATGCTGTCGATTAGCCCGGTGGTGGATACACCCTCGACGAAACCGAGGATACGCACCTCGCCGCCGTTGCCGCGCACGCACTCGTAACCCGCCACGTCCTCGGCCCGGTAATCGCCGCCTTTCACCAGGATATCCGGCAGCACGCGGCAGATGAGACGTTCGGGTGTGTGTTCGGAAAACGGCACCACCCAGTCCACATCCGCCAATGCAGCAAGCACGGCCATGCGCTGCGCGAGCGGATTCACCGGCCTCCCCTCGCCCTTGAGCGTGCGCACCGATGCGTCGTCGTTCACCGCGACGATCAGGCGATCGCCCAGCTTGCGGGCTTCGTGGAGGTAGGCGACGTGACCGGCGTGCAGGATGTCGAAACAGCCATTGGTCATGACGATGCGTTCACCGGCCGCGCGGGCGTGGGCCACCGCGTCGGCGAGCATGTCTTCGTCCATCACGCCGGTGCCGGTATGGCTGCGGGCGGCGATGCGCAGCTCCGCGGGCGTGACGCTGGCAGCGCCGAGCTTGGCGACCACCAGACCCGCCGCCAGATTGGCTAGCGCCGCCGATTCGGCGAGCGAGAGGCCCGCGCCGAGTCCGGCACCGGTGAGTGCGATCACGGTATCGCCCGCGCCAGTGACGTCGGAGACCTCGCGCGCCCGGGTGGGCAGATGCAGCGGCGCCTCGCCACGCGCGAGCAAGGTCATGCCGTGTTCGCTGCGCGTGACCAGCAAGGCTTCAAGATCGAGTTCGTCGCGCAACCGCTCGCCGCGCTCCACGAGTTCGCCTTCGTCCGCACAGGGCCCCACGACGGCTTCGAATTCGCCCATGTTGGGCGTGATCAGGGTCGCGCCGCGGTAGCGCGAGAAATCCCTGCCCTTCGGATCCACCAGCACCGGCTTGCCGGCGGTACGCGCCGCATTGATCAGTTCCTGCACCGCGGCGAGGCTGCCCTTGCCATAATCGGAGAGTACGACGGCGTCGAACCCGGCGACACGGGCACGGAAACTCTCGAGCATTGGCGAATGCACGAACTCGCCCAGGCTGTCTTCGAAATCACAGCGCAGCAACTGCTGATGACGGCTGAGCACGCGCAGTTTGGTGATCGTGGCCACATCGGGCAGGCGGATGAATTCGCACTGTACGCCTGACGATTCCAGCAGCCTGGAGAGCGCGTCGCCATCTGCGTCTTCGCCCACGGCACCGAGGACGGTACAGGCCGCCCCCAGCGAGACCAGGTTGACCGCGACGTTGCCCGCGCCGCCCGGCCGCTCCTCGGTCTCACGCACATGCACTACCGGCACTGGCGCTTCGGGAGATATCCGTTGCGTGGCTCCGTACCAGTAGCGGTCCAGCATGACGTCTCCCGCGACCAGTACGCGGACATCTCCGAACTCGGGCACGAGGATGTTCATGAGCGATGGACCCCTGAGCAAAATCCGCCAAATCTTAGCACAGCGCGAAGCCCCGGCCCGCGTTGCGGTGTACCCGCCGCTGCCTTGCCGCTAGAATCGCTCCCACCTGCCCCGTATCGGAATGCCGTGTCAGATCATCCGTCAAACCGAGCACGCGCATATCTCGCGCCCCGCTATTGGGGCGTATGGGTGCTGCTCGGCTTCGTGCGCGTGTGCACCGGACTCCCGTACCGGGCCCAGCTCGCCATCGGCGGCGCGCTCGGCAACCTCATGCGCGGCCTGGCAAAGCGCCGGCGGGCCATCACCGAGACCAACATCGCACGCTGCTTCCCGGAGCTGGACGCCACGGCGCAGAACGCCCTGGTACGTGCGCATTTCCGGGCGCTAGGTATCGCGCTGATGGAGATCGGCATGTGCTGGTGGGCAGGAGCCGGGCGCCTCAGACGCCTGGTGCGCATGGAGGGGCTGGAACATCTGCAGGCCGCGCGGTCTCGAGGCCACGGCGTGATCCTGCTCTCGGCGCATTTCACCACGCTGGAGATCGGCGGGCGCCTGCTCGGTCTGTTCACGGACTTCCACCTCATGTACCGGCCGAGCGACAACCCGCTGATCGAGGCGGTCATGCGCGCGAGCCGCGAGCGACACTTCGAACGCGCCATCCCGCGCGATGAAGTCCGCGGCTTGCTCAACAGTCTGAAGGAGAACATGCCCGTCTGGTATGCGCCGGATCAGGGCTATCGCGGCAAGAATTCGGCGATGGTGCCCTTCTTCGGCATCGAAGCGCCGACCAACACCGCCACCTCGCGTCTCGCCGCGGTCAGCGGCGCCCCGGTGGTCCCGTTCTTCGTCGAGCGCCTGCCCGGAACCGAAGGCTATCTACTGCGTATCGAGCCGCCGCTGGACGCTTTCCCGAGCGACGACGTGCTCGCCGATGCGGCACGCGTGAACCGTGTGATCGAAGCCGAGATCCGCCGGGTGCCGGAACAGTATCTGTGGAGCCACGACCGCTTCAAGGTCGTGCCCCGCGACTAGCCTGCGTCAGCGGTTGGCGCGATCGCGCCGATACGCCGAGAGCAGCGCCGGCCAGCCACGAGCTTCCACTTCTGGATTACGGTTCCCCGCAAGCTTGTCGAGCGAGCGCTTGAGGCGGGCCAGATTTTCCGCTTTCCACTGCACGCCCCCGCGCAGACTGCCGCGATCGAAATCGATGATATACACCTCGTCCGCGCCGACGAGGATGTTGTGCGCGTTGAGATCGGCATGGAATACCCCGGCATCGTGGATACGACGGATGGCTTCACCGACGGCATGCCAGGGAACTGTGGCGGCCTGCTCGGGCAGGAAGGCGGAGAGCGGCCGCGCACCGGGCACCCGCTCGGTGATGATGTCGGCGCTGTAGCCAAGACCATGCCGGCAGATCCGCGCGGCCACCGGACGCGGCACCGGCAATCCGCGCTGGCTCATCAGGTAGAGCAGATGCCACTCGCGCCACGCACGGGTCTGGTGCATGCCGGTATAGAGATAGCGATCGCGGATCACTCGTCCGGGCAAGCCGCCACGATGATAATGACGCAACACCCACTCGCCATCAGCGGGGGCGGTGACGAACCAGGCCGTGCCGCGCCCGCCCGCGGTTCCGGTCACCGCGCCCTGTTCCTGCCAATGGCCCGGCTCGAACAGCGCCGCGTCCGCCTGGCTGAGCAGCGTGTCATCGTATAGGATGAGCCCGCGTCCCGTAGCTTCGGTCCTGACTGTCATCGAGCCATGTCCATCGAGTTTGCGAAGCCTCCAGAAAACATCTGCGTGCTGCGCCTGTCCGCGGTAGGCGACGTCTGCCATACGCTGCCGGTCATACGCAGCATCCAGTCACGCTGGCCTGCGGCCCGCATCACCTGGATCATCGGCAGACTGGAAGCGCAGCTGGTCGGCGACATCCCGGAAATCGAGTTTATCACCTTCGACAAGGCGCGCGGCCGGCGCGCCTATTTCGACTTGCGCCGCGCATTGCGTGGGCGCCGCTTCGATCTGTTGCTGCACATGCAGATGTCACTGCGTGCCAGTATCGCCAGCCTCGCCATCAAGGCGCCGATCCGGCTTGGCTTCGACCGTGAGCGCGCGCACGACATGCAATGGCTGTTCACCAACCGGCGCATCGCGCACCGCCACCGCCAGCATGTGATGGACAGTCTGTTCGGGTTCAGCGAAGCGCTCGGCATCGAAGAGCATGTGTTGTGCTGGGATATCCCGGTGCCGGATGCAGACTCTGTGTTCGCACGCGAGACTATCGCCGGCGAGGCCCCGGCGTTGTTGATCAGCCCCTGCGCCAATGCGCGCTTTCGCAACTTCAGAAACTGGCGCGCGGAACGCTATGCCGCGGTGGCGGATCTAGCAGCACGGGAACTGGGCATGCAGGTAATCCTCACCGGCGGCCCGAGTGCCATCGAACGCGAGTATGCCGATGCCATCGTCAGTGCCGCGCAGACGGCACCGCTCGATCTCGTCGGCAAGACCAGTCTCAAACAACTCTTCGCGCTGATCGGGCGCGCCAGCGCGCTCATCTCGCCCGACTCGGGGCCGGTGCATATGGGCACGGCGACGGGCACACCCGTGATCGGTTTGTTCGCCACCACCAACCCGGACCGCGCGGGGCCTTATCTGAGCCGCCGCTGGGAAGTGAACCGATATCCGGATGCGGTGGCGCGCTATCTCGGCGAACCGGTGGAAAGCCTGCGCTGGGGCACGCGGGTCCGCGTGCCCGAGGCCATGGATCTGGTCACCGTCGAAGATGTGTGCGCACGACTGCGTGCACTGGCGGCAGCCGGCTTCCCGCGCGCCGATAACTGAGCAGCGATCGTCTCAGCAGGTGAGCACACGCCCCTGCGCGGAGATGCCGCAGACCGGCATCTCGCGCGAGTTGCGTGCGAACCCGATGCGCCCCGACCGGTCCACCACGATCACCCCGGCTTCGCCTTCCACTCTCTCGGCAAACAGAGTGATCGCGCTCTGGGCTGCCTGGGCCGCATCAAGCCCGCCCGCGACGGCCTCGGCCACGCGCCGCGCGAGCACCAGGCGGATGATGTCCTCGCCATCGCCCGTACTGGAGACAGCGGCAAACTCATCGGCATAGGTCCCGCAACCGATCAGAGGCGAATCGCCCACACGCCCGCTGAGTTTGCGAGACGTGCCGCCGGTCGAGGTCGCCGCAGCCAGCCGGCCACGGGCATCCATCGCGACCGCACCGATCGTGCCATGATCGGCCTCCCAGCGCGCCTGCTGACGGGGCACGACCAGTTCCGCCGGGTCGCAGGTCTCGATACCCTGAGCGCGGGCGAAGGCGAACGCGCCCTCGCCCGCCAGCAGCACGTGACGGCTGTGCTCCATCACGGCGCGCGCGAGCAGGACGGGATTGCGGATACCGGAGACAGCCGCGACCGCTCCGGCCGCGAGGGTGTCGCCCGCCATCACTGCCGCATCGGTCACGACCCGGCCGTCGGCATCGAGCACAGAGCCCGTGCCGGCGTTGAAATGCGGATCGTCTTCCAGCACCAGGGCTGCCGCGCACACGGCATCGAGCGCGCTCCCGCCCGCCTGCAACACCTGCCAGCCCGCTTCCGCCGCCTTCTCACAGCCGGCCAGATGCACGCCCTGTTCACTCACCGCGACGCGCCCGGCACCGCCGTGAACCAGGATCGCCGGGCTCAATGCGCCGCGCTCCCGTCTTTCTCGTCGCGGTAGATATGCACTTCCATGTGCCCGTGCGTATCGATGAAGCCGCGATACATGCCCTCGGTATTGAAGGGCATGGCGATATCGCCATTGCGATCGAGCGCTATCACGCCGCCGCTGCCTTCCCCACCCAGCTTCACCAGTTTGTCCATCACCATCTCGTCGGCCGCCTGCTGCAGGCTGTAGCCCTTGTACTGCATCAGATCGGAGATGGAATGGGTGAGCAGCAAACGCATGTAGTACTCGCCGTGTCCGGTGCCGGATACCGCGCAGGTCGCATCGTTGGCATAGGTGCCTGCGCCGATGATGGGCGAGTCACCGACCCGGCCATAGCGCTTGTTGGTAAGGCCACCCGTCGAGGTTCCGGCCGCCAGATGGCCATAACGATCGAGCGCTGCCGCGCCCACGGTTCCGAAGGCCCAGGCCGCGGTGCCCGGAATATGCTCCGCTTCGGCCATATCCTTGCCCTTGGCTTCCTTGAGCACCTTCTGCAACTGCTTGTAACGAAACTCAGTGCGGAAATAGCTGGCAGGCACCAGCTTCACGCCGTGCTGGCGCGCGAAGGTCTCGGCACCGGAGCCGACCAATAACACGTGCGGGGAGTCGTCCATGACCAGACGCGCGAGCTGGATCGGGTTCTTCACATGCTCCACGGCGGCCACCGCGCCCGCGTTGAGCGTGGCGCCGTCCATGATCGCCGCATCCAGTTCGTTCTTGCCGTTATGGGTGAACACGGCACCCTTGCCGGCATTGAACAGCGGCGAATCCTCGAGCACTGTGATCGCAGCCTCCACCGCATCGAGTGCCTTGCCGCCTCTGTGCAACACGGCATAGCCGGTCTTGAGCGCCTCGCTCATCTTGGCGCGGTAGGCCGCTTCCTGCGCGGGCGTCATCTGGTCGCGGCGGATGGTACCGGCGCCACCATGCATGACGATGGCGATGGGATGATCGGCAGGCGCCGGTGCCGCTCTCAACGGCGGCGCTGCAAGCGTCAGGCAGAGAGCAAAAGCAAGGAAGACAGAGAGACGCATGACGGGCTCCTTGGCATCGGTCCGGGGAGCCTTCGAGCATACCCGAGCCGGTGCGGCGCCGTCATTCGCCAGCGATGGTCATCCCGTCGACGAGGATCGAACCGGTGCGGATGTTGCCGCGCAGATCGACGTCGTTGCCCACGGCGGCAATACTCAAGAACATCTCGCGCAGGTTCCCGGCCACGGTGACTTCTTCCACCGGATGCACGATCTCGCCGCCCTCGACCCAGAATCCCGCCGCGCCGCGCGAGTAGTCGCCGGTGACGGGATTGATCCCGTGCCCGAGCAACTCGGTCACCAGCAGGCCTTCGCCCATCTCGGCGAGCAATCCTTTCGCATCGAGTTCACCGGAGGTCACCACCAGATTGTGCACGCCGCCGGCGTTTCCGGTGGTCTGCATACCCAGCTTGCGCGCGGAATAGCTGTCGAGCACGTAGCCCTGCAACACGCCGTCGAGTATCAGCTCGCGATCATGGGTGGCCACGCCTTCGGCATCGAATGCGGCGCTGCCGAGCGCGCCGGGCAGGCGCGGACGTTCGTCGATGCGCATGAAACTCGGGAATATCTGGGTATCGATGGCATCGAGCAGGAACGACGAACGGCGGTACTGCGCCCCGCCGCGGATCGCACCGATGAAATGACCGATGAGGCCGCGCGCGAGTTCGGCCGCGAACAGGACCGGCGCCTTGCGCGTGCTCAACCGGCGGGCGCCGAGACGACGCACCGTGCGTTCGGCCGCCAGGCGCCCGACTGCTTCCGGTGCCTCCAGGCTGGCCGGCGAGCGTGCCACCGTGTACCAGTAGTCGCGCTGCATCTGCCCGCCCTGGCGTGCGAGTACCGAGCAGCTGATGCTGTGACTGGTGCTCTCGTAGCCACCCAGAAAGCCGTGCGAGTTGCCATAGACGCGAGTGCCGCGATGGCTGCTCACCGTGGCGCCTTCGGAATTCCCGATGCGCATGTCATAGCCGCGTGCCGCATCTTCGCAGGAGATCGCCATCTCGATCGCGTGCTCGGGCTCGAGCTCCCAGGGGTGGAAGAGATCGAGATCGGGAAGTTCTGTCGCCATCAATTCGGCATCGGCCAGCCCGGCGCAGGGGTCTTCCGCGGTATAACGGGCGATGGAGCAAGCCGCGGCGATGGATTCGGCCACCGCCTGCTCGCTGAGATCGGCGGTGGACGCCGAACCCTTGCGTTTCCCGAAATAGACCGTCACGCCGAGGCCGCGGTCGCGCTGGTATTCCAGCGTCTCGACATCGCCCATGCGCACGTTCACCGACAGCCCCGATTCGAGGCTCGCAGCCACCTCGGCCTGATCCGCCCCCTGGCTGCGCGCCGTCTTCAGCGCATCGGCGACGACGCGTTCGAGGTGTTCGCGGCTCATGCTGGTATCATCGTTCACGGACCACAGACTCCTCGTCAGGGCGGATGGATGCAAGGCGGAGGCCGCATTCTAACCCCCGGCGCCGGGAGCACCAAGCCGCTGCCACCGCCGGAAACACAGATGCAGGATGATACCGAAGACCAGGGACCCAGCCGCTCGAGCCTAAAGCGTGAGGCCGAGGCCCTGCAGGCGCTGGGCGAAGAACTCGTGCGCCTGCCCGAGAACAAGTTCCGCGAGATCGAGTTGCCCGAACGCCTGCTCGATGCCGTGGTCCTGGCGCGCCGGCTCAAGCAGCGCGGGGCCCTGCGCCGCCAGCGCCAGTACATCGGCCGGTTGATGCGCGATCTGGACCCCGAGCCGATCCGCGCCGCGCTGGCGCGCGTGAACCAGGCCGACGTCGAAGCCACCCGCCTCCTGCACGCCGCCGAAGCCTGGCGCGAACGCTTGATCGCGCAAGGGGACGATGCGCTCGCGGCTTTCCTCGACTCCCATCCGACCAGCGACCGCCAGCACCTGCGCCGCCTGGTCCGCGATGCCGCCGATGAACGCGCCGGGGATCGCCCTCCGCGCGCCCAGCGCGAACTCTACCGCGAGCTGCGCACGATCCTGGAAGCGACGGCTGACGATGAGCTTGGTCCAGCCGAGCCACAAGGGTAAAATGCGCGGATGAAAGCACTGGTTGGCGTAATCATGGGCTCGAAGTCGGACTGGGAGACCGTCCGGCACACGATCGAGACCCTGGAAAAACTCGAAATTCCCTACGAGACCCGCGTGGTCTCGGCGCACCGCACGCCTGATCTGCTGTTCGAATACTGCGCCGGCGCCGCCGGACGCGGACTCGAAGTGATCATCGCCGGCGCCGGCGGGGCCGCGCATCTACCCGGCATGGCCGCGGCAAAGACCGCGCTGCCGGTACTCGGCGTGCCGGTACAATCGCGCACACTCAACGGCCTCGATTCCCTGCTCTCGATCGTGCAGATGCCCGCGGGCGTGCCCGTGGCGACGCTGGCCATCGGCCGCGCGGGTGCGGTCAACGCCGCGCTGCTCGCCGCCAGCATCCTCGGTAACAAGCACCCGGCCATCGCCGCCGCGCTGGCGGAATTCCGCCGGCAGCAGACGCAGAACGTACTCGACAATCCGGATCCCCGGGCAGACTCATGAAGATCGGCATCATCGGTGCGGGCCAGCTGGGAAGGATGCTGGCCCTGGCAGGATATCCACTGGGCCAGCGCTTCGTGTTTCTCGACAAGAGTACCGAAGCACCCGGCGGCCAGGTGGGCGACATCATCCTCGGCGAATTCTCGGACCCGGAGCGGATCGGCGAACTGGCAAAACTCAGCGACCTGCTCACTTTCGATGTCGAGAACGTGCCTGCCGATGCGGTGCGTTCCGCCGTGGGCGACCGCCCTTTCTACCCACCTGTCGAGGCGCTCGAAGCCGCACAGGACCGTCTCAACGAGAAGAGACTGTTCACCGAACACGGGATCCCCACGCCACCGTTCATGGCAATCGACACGCGTGCAGAACTGGAACAGGCCGTCGCCAGTATCGGTCTGCCCTGCGTGCTCAAGACGCGGCGCCTGGGCTATGACGGCAAAGGACAGTTCGTCCTGCGCGCAGAGGACGATATCGCGCGCGCCTGGGACAAGCTCGGCGGCGTGCCGCTGATCCTGGAGGGCTTCGTGCCCTTCGAACGCGAAGTCTCGGTGATCGGCGTGCGCCGCCCGGCCGGCGAGCAGCGCTTCTACCCCATCGCCGAGAACACCCACCGCGAAGGTATCCTTCGGCACAGCGTGGCGCCCTATGACGATGCCGGGCTACAGCGCGAGGCGGAGAGCTATTGCGAACGCCTGATGACCCACTTCGGCTATGTCGGCGTGCTCACCATCGAATTCTTCGTCCATGAAGGCCGCCTGCTCGCCAACGAGATCGCGCCGCGCGTACACAACTCGGGCCACTGGACCATCGAAGGCGCGGTGACCAGCCAGTTCGAGAACCATGTGCGCGCCATCCTCGATCTGCCGCTGGGCGAGACCGCCGCGAACGGTTATGCGGCCATGGTCAATTTCATCGGTACCATGCCCCCGCTGGAAGCTATCCTGGCGATCCCCGGCGTGCATCAGCACGATTACGGCAAGACCCCGCGCCCCGGCCGCAAGCTCGGCCACGCGACCCTCACCTCGGCTTCGCGCGGCGAACTGCTCGAGCGTCTCGAAGCCGTCCTCGATCTCGCCGGATGAGCGCACCCGGCGCCGCCATCGATGCCGGCGCCACGCCCGGCCTTGGCCGCCTGGCGGGCCTGAGCTGGGCGCACTTTC
Organism: uncultured Pseudomonadota bacterium; assembly: GCA_963739695.1. Taxonomy (GTDB): domain Bacteria; phylum Pseudomonadota; class Gammaproteobacteria; order Natronospirales; family CAVUBB01; genus CAVUBB01. Next base: position 33,661 of record CAVUBB010000010.1, read on the forward strand.
TCAACGACGGCGCCGCCAACTATCTGCCCGGCATACTGCCCGCGCTGCTTCCCACACTGGGCGTGCCAGTGACGATGGCTGGCGCGATCATGGCCGCCCTGCTCATGGGCCAGGCACTGCAGCCGGTCACCGGCTGGTTCGCTGACCGCCTCGGCGGGCGCACGTTCGTGCTCATCGGCCTCGGCGGCTCCTCGCTGGGTGCGATCGGCATCGGACTCGCTCCCAATGCCGCAGTCCTGGTTACCGTGCTCGTCATCCTCGGACTGGCGAATTCATGCTTCCATCCCCAGGCCATGGCGATGACCCGGCGCCTGGCCGGCAACCACCATGGTGAAGCCATGTCGGTGTTCCTTGTGGGTGGCGAGATCGGCCGCGGGCTGTGGCCGACCATCGCCAGCGGCGTGGTGGTAGGTCTGGGACTCAAATGGGTCTGGCTGCTGGGTCTGCCGGGGCTGGCCACGGCGCTCGTGCTGGCGCGCTGGACGCCTTCGATGCCGCGACGCCACGCCGACGCGGCCCCCATCGCCTGGCGCAGCCACCTCGCGCCGCTGACGAACCTGGTCGCCTATTCCGCGCTGCGCGGGGTGATGATCGTGGGCGTGATCACCTTCGTGCCACTGCTGTGGCGCGAACAGGGCGGCTCGCTGGTGGAGGGTGCGGGTTTCATCACGGTGATGCTGGTGGTGGGTGTGATCGGCAACCTGGGCGGCGGCTTCCTAGCCGACCATCTCGGCCGCAACCGGGTGATCGTCTGGGCCAGTGCGATCTCGGCCGCCCTGCTCGCCGCGTTCCTGCTCAGCAGCGGCTGGCTGCTCTGGCTGTGGCTGGCGCTCCTCGGCATCAGCCTGTTCGCGACCCTGCCGCTGACCGTGCTGATCGGCCAGGATATCTTCCCGGAGAACCGGTCCATGGGCTCAGGCATCGCGCTGGGCTTCGCCAACGCGCTGGGTGCGCTCGGGGTGATGCTGCTCGGTTTCGCGATCGCCTGGCTCGGCGTGCGCGACGTGCTCTGGCTCACGGCCGGCGCCGGCGCGATCGCATTCCTGCTCTCACTGTGGTTGCCGCGCACGGCGGCTTGAACGGATCGGCGCCCGCCGGTCAGCGCGGGCTCAGGATGTCCCGCCCACGGTAAGTGCGTCCACGCGCAGCGTCGGCTGACCGACGCCGACCGGCACGCTCTGACCTTCCTTGCCGCAGGTGCCCACACCGTCATCGAGCTTGAGATCGTTGCCGACCATGCTCACACGCGTGAGCACGTCGGGACCGTTGCCGATCAGCGTCGCCCCCTTGACCGGCCGCGTCACCTTGCCGTCTTCGATCATGTAGGCCTCGCTGGCGGAGAAGACGAACTTGCCGTTGGTGATGTCCACCTGGCCACCGCCGAAATTGACCGCATAGAGACCGCGCTCGACCGAGGCGATGATCTCGGCGGGATCGTGCGGCCCGGGCAGCATGTAGGTATTGGTCATACGCGGCATGGGCAGATGCGCGAAGGACTCACGGCGCCCGTTGCCGGTCGGTTCCACACCCATAAGCCGCGCGTTGAGCTTGTCCTGCATGTAGCACTTGAGCACGCCGTTTTCGATCAGCACCGTGCGACTGGTGGGCGTGCCCTCATCGTCTATGTTCAGTGAACCGCGCCGGCGCTCCAGCGTGCCGTCATCGACGACGGTGCACAGATCGCTCGCCACGCGCTCACCCACGCGCCCCGAGAACGCCGAGGTGCCCTTGCGATTGAAGTCGCCTTCCAGGCCGTGCCCGATCGCCTCGTGCAGGAGGATGCCCGGCCAGCCCGGGCCCAGGACCACAGGCATGGTACCTGCGGGAGCCGGCGTGGCTTCGAGGTTGACCATGGCCGTACGGACCGCCTCGCGGACGTATTCCAGCGCGCGGTCGCCTTCCATGAAATAGTCGTAACCCACGCGCCCGCCGCCGCCGGCATAACCCTGTTCGCGCTTGGCGCCGTCTTCGGCGATCACCGAGATATTCAGCCGCACCAGCGGACGGACATCGGCGGCGAGGGTGCCGTCGCTGGCAGCGATGAGGATGACCTCATGCACGCCGGACAGACTGGCCACGACCTGTTTGACGCGCGGATCGAGCTGGCGCGCCGCGGCATCGAGTCGTTGCAGGAGCGAGACCTTTTCCGCATCGTCGAGCGTGCCCAGCGGATCGGTGGGCAGATACAATCGGTGACCGGACGCGCCACGCCAGGCCTGGATCTCGCCGCTGCCGCCCTGGCGCGCGATCGCACGCGCCATCTCGGAGGCGCGGGTTAGGGCCGGCATCACGATCTCGTCGGAATAGGCGAAGCCGGTCTTCTCCCCGCTGACTGCACGCACGCCCACGCCCTGCTCGATGTTATGCACACCGTCCTTGACGATGCCGTCCTCGAGCGTCCAGGACTCATGCCGGCTGAGCTGGAAATAGAGATCGGCACTGTCGATCGCATGCCCCATGATGCCGGCCAGCAGGCGACTGAGATGGTCGTCGTCAAGTCCGGACGGAGAGAGGATGGAACTGCGCGCGATTTCGAGAGCGTCGGTCATGGTTCAGCCAGCTAATAACGTAGTGAAAAGGTCGACATTGTAACGCATCCGTGCATCCTCTACGGAAAACTCACAGGCGGCGATGCTCGAGCACGGGAAAGCCGCGGCGGACGTCGGCCAGGCGGGCCAGATCGATATCCGCCACGCTGACGCCGGCACCGTCCGGGTGTTCGGCGAGCACCACGCCCCAGGAATCCACCAGCAGCGAATGCCCGTAAGTCTCGCGTCCGCTCACATGCAGGCCGCCCTGGGCGGATGCAGCCATGTAAGCCAGGTTCTCGATCGCCCGCGCGCGCACCAGGATCTCCCAATGCGCGCGTCCGGTCTGCGCCGTGAACGCCGAAGGCAGCGCGAAGACCTGGGCGCCCTGTGCCGTCAGTTCGCGAAACAGCTCCGGGAAGCGCAGGTCGTAACAGACCGCGAGGCCCAGACACCCGACCGGCGTATCCACCACCACCGCACGCGTCCCCGGCCGGGTATGACCGGATTCGTGATAACGCTCGTCGCGTTCGGGGATGTGGACGTCGAAAAGATGGATCTTGTCGTAACGTGCAACCTGACGACCGCGGTCATCGAAAACGAGGCAGCTACCATACGCGCGCCCGTCATCGGCACGGATCGGGATCGTACCCGCGACCAGCCAGAGTCCGAGGCGCGCGGCGATGCCGGCGCAGAATTCCTGCTGAGGCCCGCTGCCTTCAGCTTCCGCAGCGGCGAGGCGCTCAGTCTCGTGCCGGCCCATGAGGCCAAAGTTCTCGGGCAGTACTGCCAAGCGCGCACCGGCTCGTACGGCCTCGGTCAGCAACCGTTCCGCTTCGAGCAGGTTGGCGCCGACATTCGGCCCCGACCCCATCTGGATTGCGGCGATCCGTGACATCGATCGTCTACTTCATTCCACCGACAGCACGATGCTGTCGGGATCGGTGCCGCCGGGCCGGAGCTCGATGTGCCCGGTCGCGACACCCAGTGAGACCAGCCAGTCTTTCAACTCCGCGGCCCAAAGACTGCCCGACTCGCCTCCGGCATAGGTGACGACCAGGTGGCGCTCGGGATGCGCCATCCAGTCCTGCACCGCGGCGCGTACCGGTGCCAGCTCGAGCACAGCTTCGCCGCTGCGCGGCCTCGACCAATCCGCCGCGGTGAGCACGTGATCTCCCGCCCACGCTGCACAGAGCATGCCCACCGACAGGACGATACCTGCGACAACATACCTGCCTGTTCTCACGCGCTAGCCTCCTCCGTTCTTGCCGTTCGCGGCCGCGATCTTGCTCACCTGCGGGTGTTCCCAGGAACCGGTCACGTGGTACTGCACCTGTCCGACCTTCTGCAGGGGCTTCTTGAATATCTCGGACAGCACCAACAGCACCGCGCCCACCCCGGTGCCGCCCGCGATCGCACCAGCCACCGGCAGGCTGGACGAGATGCTGGAATCGACCACGACGATCTGATCGTAGTCATGCGCGACCAGACCGGTACGCCCCAGCATGTGGATATCGGCAGCCGGGCCCGAGAGTTTCAGGTTGGTCGTGTAGGCATTGCCGTCTTCGAGCAGGAAATCACCCTGGATGCTGTCGAAGCCGAATCCTTTCTTGAACACATCGCTGAAATCCAGCAACAGACGGCGCGGCAGGGCATTGAAGCTGAGCAGGCCGAAAACGCGCCCCGCACCCGGCTGGACATCGAGCAACTGACCATCCTCGACGTCAAGATGTACCTTGCCGGTCAGCTTGCCCAGCATGCCCTTGCCGGGTGCGCCCGTCCAGTTCAACCGTGCCGTGGCGTCGGCCTTGTTCGCCGTGATGCCGGCATTGAAACCATACGCCTTCAAGGTCTGCTCGACGTCAGTGCTATGCACTTTCGCGTCGAGGTCGCCGATCTGTTCATGCCGGGCGTCGAAGTGCCATCCGCCGCTGACGTCCAGCGTGGAATCCGGACGTACAGCCTGGAATCTCTCCAGTCTCACGCCACCTTGGACCGGCGTCAGCCGCGCATCGACCCTGCCAAGATCCATGCCTGCGAAGATCAGCTTCGCCGCATCCAACTGCAGCGCGGGCAGCTGGGTGGGATCGAGCTGAGCGGTGTCTTTGCCAGTGGATGTGGCTGCGACCGCGGGCAGATCCGCATGCGCGATGTCGACCACGATCGGATGCTTGGCATCGTTCTTGAACGGGACCACAGCCGTGCCCTTGAGCTGCTTTCCGGACACCCGCAACAGCCAGCTGCTGTCCGCACGCGTGACGCCCAGCTCGATATTGCGCAGGGGCATGCCCCAGGCGTCGAGTGTCCCTACACGCAATCTCAGGACCTTGAACGCAGCAGGCACACGATCACCGCCACCGGACATCCAGTCCGCGAGTGCGAGCCGCGGCAAGCGGCCACTGACGGTGACACCGGCGATCTCGGGCAGCTCCGGTTTGCCCGCACCCAGATGCAGGTTGCAACGATCGAGCTGCCAGCCCGCGCCGGTTTCGAGTCGGCACAACACATCGACATCACCGCCGTAACTGACCTGCAGCGCCGCCTTGTCGCCTTTCAGAAACTGCAGCGTGGCAGAGGTCGCGGTCGCCGCCTGCTCGGTCTTGCCGAACGGCGGCGGGAGATCGATCGCGAGACCCTTGAGATCGGTGGCAAGTTTCAGACCCAAGCCGGCACCTTTGGGGTCAGGCGTGTTGGGCAGGTCCGCCGTGAAGGTCCATGCGGCGCCCCCCTGGATCTGTCCGGGCACCGCGAAGTGCAGCTCTTTTGCCAGCTGCGCGACTGCAGTGCGTCCATTGACGGTGACACGCGTGACCTCTTCGGAACCGGCCCGTGCTGGCGCAGCAGCGGCCGTGACTTCGGCGCCGAGAAACTGTGCCTTGATATCCTTGCCGGACAGGCCGTGCCCGGTGAAATGCAGATCGCCGGTGATCCCGGTCACGGGCGGCCCCAGGCCCGTCAGCCCCGCGCTTACCCCGCCCAGGTGGACTGTCCCGTCAAGTGCGAAACGTTCGATGTCATAGACCGGGATGGTGAGATCCAGATCGACCGGAGCCGGCCCCGATGCTTGCAGTCGGGAGACGTACGGCCCGAAGCGTTCGCCGAGCGGCGAATGCTGGATGAATTCCACAAGGTTGGATGCACTCGCCGCAGTACGTCCATGGATCTTCAGCGTGCCCTCGGCCAGATCGGCAAATCTTGCGACCACCCCGGTCGCCGGCGCGCCGGCGACGGTCCCGCCGGTCGCAGTCACAGTCAGCCCTTCATTGTGAAACAGCACGTGGGCCGAAAGGTCGTGGACGGGCGGCCAGCCGTTGCCGTAATCGAGCAGGGCATGCTCGATATTGAAATCGACCTCGAACAGGCCGTGGCCGTCGCGGAACGGGAAATCGCCGGGGTGCCCGCGGAACACGAAGCGCGCCTCGGGAGCGCTGCCACTGACGATCGCCGAATCGAGCCAGGCCACCACCTCTTGAGGCATGATGCCGGCCGGGAGGTAGGCCGACTTCTGCGCGAGATCGGCATCGCGGGCGCTCGCGTGCAACTCGAGATACGGTGCACTGCCATCCGCCGGCAAGCGATAATCGAGCGTGGCGGTGGCCTTGGCCGCACTGTTGGCGAGCGCGATATCGTCGCTGCGCAGACGCCAGCCGCCGGCGTCGTGCAGGGCCTGGATGTCGCCAGTGAGCGTGGTCGCACGCAACGGCGCGCGGAAAAGATGCGGCAGGTCCACCACGACATCGCGACTGTCCAGAGTCAGCCTGCCGCCGTCCTGGTTCAGCGCGAGGCGCCCGCTCAAACCGCTCACGCCCGGGACTTCGCCCGACGGTTCGACGCCAAGATCGGCGAATTGCCCGCCGGCACTGATTATCCGCCCCGCGGCGCCGCTATCGGCGTACTGCAGATGGAAGGCATGCACATCGCCCGTGGGCTGGAGCTGAGCGACTTTGACGAGACCTGGCACACTGGCCGGCAGCCAGCCGGCGAGCAGGCTCAGATCCTGCAGGCGTACGAAATCGCCATGCGCCTGCCATGAGCCGCCGCCGTCTGCGCCGGTCTGTTCGCGGTCGAGAGAGAAGCTCGCAACCGGCCAGCTGCGGCCGTCGCGCACGACATCCACGTGATCGAGGCTGAGGTGCCAGCCGGCTTGAGACCTGACCCAGCCCGCGTGCGCTGCGAGATGAGCAAACCCGGGTGCCGGCGCTTCCGGCGGTCCGGCCTGGGGCGCCGACTCGCGCGCGAAGACCTGACTCGCGTCCACATCGCCGCGCGCACTGTCGACCCGAACGCCATCGCCGGCGACCGAGAACCGCACATCGGCCTCGCCGCTACGAAAGCTCACCGGCAGAGCCGCACTCAGGCGGGCGAGTTCGGGAACCTGCAGGCCGCGCCCGACCAGATCCAGTTGCCACTGCCAGCGGTCCGGCTGCGACGGAGGGCCATCGACCGCGATATCCACACTGAAATCGCGTCCCAGTGTCGGTGGCAGACCGGCGGCAAGCCGTAGGCGATGGGTCTGCGCGGACGAGTTGAGCTCGCCGCCGACGTCGCTGAACGTCCACCCTCCTCCGGGCAGCCTCGGATCCAGCCAGCGCACCGTGGCTCCCAATACTTCGATATCGCCATGACCCAGCATGGCGCCGGCCAGCTGCTGCCAGCTCTCGTCGCCGCGAGCACCGGTCGCGGCCTGCAGGCCGCGGACCCGCACGCTGCCGCCGGGACCGCGTTCCAGGTCGATACGCGGATGTACGAGCACGATCCGCGTCGGCGCGAACGTCCGCCGCCGCAACAGCTGCCAGACACTGATATCGATGCGGATCTGCTCCGCCGTGACGACGGTATGCTTCCCTTCACGGCTGAACAGAGCCACACGGTCGAGATCGACTTCCGGGCCGAGCAGGCGCCAGCGCGCGCTCATCTCGCCGATCTGGACCGGGAATCCGATCGCCTGGCTGGCCCATGCCTGGATCTGCTCCCGGTACTGCGGCACCGATGGCGCGAGCACGCGGAACAGCCCGATGACTGTCGCCATCAGGATCACGGCCGTCGCGAACAGCGCGGCCGACCATCTCCATACGCGTTTGCCGATATGCTTCATGACCTGTTCACTGCCCGGATACCGCCCGCCGTCACATCGGCACGACGTCGAACTGTTCCTGCGTGTACGAACTCTCGACCTGCAGGCGTATCGGCTTTTCGATGAAACCCTCCAGTTCGGCCAGGCCGGTCGATTTGTCGTCGAGCAGGAAGTCGACGACGTCCTGCGATGCCAGCACCAGCAGCTCCTGCGCGTCGAACTGCCGGTTCTCGCGGATGATCTCGCGAAATATCTCGTAGCACACCGTCTCCGGCGTCTTCACCGAGCCACGTCCGGCGCAGGTCGGACACGGCATGCACAAGACATGTTCGAGACTCTCGCGCGTGCGTTTGCGCGTCATCTCCACCAGGCCCAGCGCCGAGACTTCGCTGATATGGTTCTTGGCATGATCGCGCGCGAGGCTCTTCTCCAGCGCCTGCAGGACGAGCTGCTTGTGCTCGTCTTCGGTCATGTCGATGAAGTCGAGGATGATGATGCCGCCGAGGTTGCGCAATCTGAGCTGGCGCGCGATCGCCTGCGCCGCTTCGAGATTGGTCTTGAGGATAGTCTCTTCGAGGTTGCTGTGACCGACATAGCCACCCGTGTTCACGTCGATCGTGGTCATCGCCTCGGTCTGATCGACGATCAGATATCCGCCTGATTTCAGCTGCACCTTGCGCGCCAGCGCCTTGTGGATCTCGTCTTCCACGCCATAGAGATCGAAGATCGGCCGGGAACCGGAATAGTGCTCGACGCGCGGCGCCATCTCGGGGATGAACATCTCCGCAAACCGGCGCATGCGCGCGAAGGAGTCCGCGGAATCGACTCGTACCCGGTCCACTTCCGCATCGAGAAGATCGCGCAGGATGCGTACCGGCAGCGGCAGGTCTTCGTGCACGAGCCCGCCCGGCGAGGTCTCGTCGGCATCGTGCCTGATCGCTTCCCAGACCTTGTTCAGGAACAGCATGTCGGCGCGTAGCGCATCCAGAGACGCACCTTCCGCGACCGTGCGCAGGATGTAGCCACCGCGAGCCTTGTCCGGCTTGAATTCTTCCACCAGGCCTTTGAGACGTTCGCGCTCGGCGTCGTCCTCGATGCGCGTGGACACTCCCACCGTGTCGCCACCCGGCAGGTAGACCAGATAACGCGAAGGGATGCTGATATGCGTGGTCAGACGCGCACCCTTGCTGCCCAGCGGATCCTTGAGAACCTGCACCAGTATCTCGCCGCCTTCATGCAAAAGTTCGCGGATGTCGGCGCTGTGATTCTCGTCGAGCCCCTGCTCGGGATAAGCGACCTTGGCGATATCGGAAGCATGGAGGAAGGCGGTGCGCTCGAGCCCGACATCGATGAACGCCGCCTGCATGCCGGGCAACACCCTGGATACGCGGCCTTTGTAGATGTTGCCGACCAGACCGCGGCGCCGCGCCCGCTCGATGTACAGCTCCTGCAGGACACCGTTTTCGAGCAGGGCGACACGCGTCTCGCGCGGGGTCACGTTGACCAGAATCTCTTCGCTCATCCTTCGATCCGTTTCCTTTCCAGGCGCGATGCGGGCAAGCACTCCAGCCCGAATTCTCCCAGCAGCGCCGCGGTCTCGAACAGGGGCAGGCCCATGACCCCGGAATAGCTGCCCTCAAGATGGCGGACGAACATCGCCCCCCGCCCCTGGATGGCATAGGCCCCGGCCTTGTCGGCCGGTTCACCCGTCGCCCAGTAGGCCTCGATCTCGGCGACCTCGATCTTGCGCATGTGTACGCGCGAGATGTTCACGGCGGACACGCTGCGTGCGCCATCGCTCACGGCCACCGCGGAAAAGACCTCGTGGACACGCCCGGACAGGGCCGCCAGCATCGATGCGCACTCGGCGAGTCCGGCCGGCTTGCCCAGCACCCGACCGTCGACGACCACGTCGGTATCGGCTGCGAGCACGGGATGCGCCGGGCGTCCATCCAGGGCCGCCACGCCCGCGGCGGCTTTGGCCAGCGCCAGGCGTTTGACATAGGCGGCCGGCGACTCGCCGTCCTCCCATGTTTCGTCCACTTCAGCGGCGACGAGTTCAAATGCCACGCCGATCTGAGCCAGCAATTCCTGGCGCCGCGGCGAGCGTGAAGCGAGATAGATCTGCACGGCTGGCATCGCTTCCTTCTCGATGATCCGGGCTGAGGATTGTCGCACACCGCGCCCCCCGAAGGCGGCCTCAGGCGCGGTGATAGGGGTGATTGTTGAGCAAGGACCAGGCCCGATACAGGGCCTCTGCGGCAACCACCCGGACCAACGCATGCGGCAGGGTCAGCGCCGAGAGCGACCAGCGCGCCTGGGCACGCGCCAGGCATTCCTCGGCAAGCCCGTCGGGCCCGCCGACCAGGAAAGCGACGTCGCGCCCTTCCTGCAGCCAGGCGCCCAGATGGCCGGCAAGGTGCTCCGTACTCCATGGCTTGCCGGTAACATCAAGCGCGATCGCCAGGTCATCGCGCGCGAGCGCCGAGAGCATACGCACGCCTTCTTCACTTTTCGCGCGGCGCGGATCACTGGCACGACTGCGCTTGCCCAGCGCGATCTCGACCAGCTCCAGCCTGCATTCAGGCGGCATGCGCTGAGCATATTCCCGAAAACCCGTGTGCACCCAATCCGGCATGCGGGTGCCGACGGCGACGAGCCTGAGCCTCATCCGCCGCCGCGCCTACGCCGACTTGCCCGGCGCGGGCGTCGCCTCGGGCGAGGCGTCCATGCTCCAGAGCTTCTCCAGGTTGTAAAAGTCGCGGACACGCGGAAGCATGATGTGGACGACGACATCGCGCAGGTCGACCAGTATCCATTCGGCGCCGCCTTCGCCTTCTACCCCGAGCGGCTTGACCCCGGCTTCCCGCGCTTTCGCGAGCACACTGTCAGCCAGCGATTTCACGTGCCGGTCGGAGGTGCCACTGGCGACGACCATGATGTCGGTGATGGCGGTGACCCCACGGACGTCGAGTACACGTATATCCACCGCTTTCATGTCTTCCAGCGCACCGACCACGAGATCGCGCAATTGTTCAGGCTCCATCAACACCCCTGTCTTGTTTGTAACAACCCGAAGATAACATCCGCGCCCGCACACTGTCGGGCACCAGATAACGCACATCGCGCCCGGCGGCAACGAGGCCGCGGATCGCCGTCGAAGACACGTCCAGCGGCGTGATGGGCACGAACACCACCGCGCCGGCGCGCTCCTCGCGCAGCCGCAGCGCGCCCGCCTCCATGCCCGCAGCCAGCACCGGCGCCAGCGTGCCCGCATCGGGACGCGTCCAGCCCGGACGGTGCATCACCACCACGTGCGCGCGCGCGGGGATCGACTCCCAGCGATCCCAGGTGGTCAGAGCCTGGAATTGGTCCATGCCCATGAGCAGGCACAACGCGGCATCCGGATATTCTTCGCGCAAGGATGCCAGCGTATCCACACTGTAAGAAGGGCCCTCGCGATCCAGTTCGCGCGCATCGACATCAAAGCGCGGCTCATCGGCCACGGCGAGGCGCACCATCTCCAGGCGCTCGGCCGCGGAGGCGACCGGGCGCTGGCGGTGTGGAGGCACGTTGCAGGGCATGAAGCGCATCTCGTCCAGATCCAGTGCTTCGAGCACTTCCAGCGCCGCGCGCAGATGCGCAAGATGGACCGGATCGAAGGTACCGCCGAAGATACCGATGCGTGACCGACTCATCGCAGCTCAGGCCACACTGGCCGGGATCGTCGCGAGTCTGGACGGCAGGCGCCCGGCGAGCCCCGCAGTGAGGATCAACAATTCGTCCCAGGGCCGGCCGGCAAGCTGGCCTTTGACTACGAGTTCGCAGCGTGCGGCTTGCTGCAACAAGCGGCGCCATTGCCGTGAATCGGCGCGCTCGAGCGCCTTGGCGACCAGCGGTCTGCGCTTCTGCCATACACTTGCCAGCACCTTGCTCTGCGGTTGCCCGGCCCAGATCGCCCAGGCCATGGCTGCCAGCGAGCGGACCTCGCGGACCAGGCCCCAGGCGATCAGCACCGGTTCGGTGCCCTCGGCGCGCAAGCCCTCGAGCATGCGCAGCGCGCGCCCCGCATCGCCTTCCAGCGCCGTATCCACCAACCCGAAGAGATCGAAACGGGCGCTGTCGACCACCGCTTCGTGGATGGCATCCACGGTCACCGCGCCCGGCCCGTTCAGCAGCAAGAGCTTTTCGACCTCCTGGCTTGCCGCCAGCAGGTTGCCTTCGCAGCGCTCGGCGAGCAGGCGAACCGCGTCCGGGGTCGGCTGCATGCCCCGCGCACCCATGCGTTGCTGGATCCAGCCCGGCAGACGGCGGGCGTCCACAGGCCAGGCTTCGAGCCAGACTCCGGCACGCTCGAGCGTACCGAGCCACTTGGCCTTGCGCGTGGCGCTGTCGAGCTTGCCGCAGGTGACCAGCAGGATCGTGTCTTCAGCAGGAGCGGCAGCGTACGCCTGCAGCGCCTTGCCACCGGCGTCGCCGGGCTTGCCCGTGGGCAGGCGCAGCTCGATGATCCGCTTGCTCGCGAACAGCGACAGGCTGGCGCCCGCCGCGGCGAACTCGGCCCAATCGAAGCCGCGTTCGGGATTGAACACTTCGCGGTCGGTGAAACCGGCCCGACGGGCGGCGGCGCGGATCGCGTCCGCCGCCTCGAGGACCACCAGGAGCTCCTCGCCGGTGATCACATAGATCGGCGCGAGCCCCTTCGCGAGATGACCATCTAGCCTGTCAGCTGTGAGCTTCAATCCGCCGCATGCCGTTTCGACCCAGTATCGCAGCCATGATAACGGCCAGCGCGGCCAGTGACCACACGATCATCGCTCCACTGGGCAGATCGAACAGCGCCGAGAGCACGAGCCCGAGCCCATATCCCAATGCGCCGACCACGAACGCCGCCGGCAGTGCGATCCGCGAGGGTGCCTTGCGCGTGGCCAGAGCCGGGATGATGAGGCTGGCGAAGACGAGATAGATCCCAACCAGCTGGACCGATGCGGTCACGGTCACCGCGAACAACAGGTAGAAACCCACCCGGCCCAGGCGCGGCCCGACGCCGAACCAGGCCGCCAGCACGCCAGTGTAGAGCACCGCCACCGGCCACAGGCTGTGGATATCCACCCACAGGATCTGGCCGACCAGAAGGTCCTTGAGTTGCTCGCCGCCATGCGGGTTGTTGGCCAGCAGCAGGATGCCGCCGGTGGCCGCCAGGGCGAACAGGGCGCCGATAAGGGCCTCCTGGATATCGGGGAAACGCCTCTCCGTCCAGGTGAGCAGCAGCGCCCCGCTGAGCGCTGCGCTGACCGCCGCCACCTGGACCGCCCAGCCGGACGTGCCCAGATGAAGGTTGTCGGCCGCGATCACCCCCAGGCCGGCGACCTGGGCGATCGCGAGATCGATGAAGATGATGCCCCGGCCCAGCACCTCACGTCCCAGCGGGACGTGAGTGGCCAGGACGAGCACGCCGGCCAGCAGCGCCGGACCGATGATGGTGATATCGACGGCATCCCAGTTCATCGCTTGCCCTCCTCGGCCGCCAGCAGCTTGCTGATCATGTCGTCGAACATGCCGAACAGGTCCTTCGCGCCATCGGTCGCACCCACCGTATGCGGGATCACGATGGCCGGCGCACCGGTGCGCTTGGAAAGCCAGTCGGACGGACGCTCATCCTGGTAGCTCGCGCGGATGATCGCCTGGAGGTGGTCCTGCTTGAGCTGGTCGAGCAGTTCGGCGAGGTGGGCGGCGGTCGGCGGTACCCCCGGCTTGGGTTCGAGATGGCCCACCACCTTCAGCCCCAGCCAGTGCGCCATGTAGATCCAGCCCGTGTGATGGGTGACGATCTCCATGCCCTTGAGCGGTGCAGCGCGTTGCTCCCAGCCCGCGATGGCCTTCTGCCAGCGGGCGGCGAACGCATCGTAGTGCTGCTGATAGAAGGCTGCCTGGTCAGGGTCCAGCATCTTCATCCGCTGGACCAGTACCGCGGCTACTTTGGCGATATTGCGCGGGTCGGTCTGCACGTGCGGGTTGCCGTCCGGATGGATATCGCCCTCGGCGCGGTCCACGCTGGTCGGGATCTCCAGGCGCTGTACCTGCTGGGCCGCTTCCAGATAACCCGGCTGGCCGGGCTGGACCTTCGCGTTGCTGGCCTGACGCAGCAGCACCGGCAGCCAACCGATCTCGAGCTGGGCCCCGCTGCAGACCACCAGATCCGCGCGACGCACCTTGGAGATCAGGCTCGGGCGCGCCTGGATGTAGTGCACGTCCTGGAATGCGGTCGTGGCGCTGTCCACATGGACATGATCCGCGCCGATCTGCTTCGCCAAGGCAGCCCAGGTGGGCTCGCAGGCGAATACGCGCAGGTCGGCCAGAGCGGATTGAGAGAACAGCAGGGCGGCGAGCCCGGCGACGATGAACTTGTAGCTTTTCATGATCTTGACTCCTGTGCTCGCGCCGGATCAGAACTGATGCGCGCCATGCGCGCCCAGGCTGACGATGTACTGGAGGAACACCTGATTGGCGCTCACCGGGCCGGAAGCATCGTGGTTGTATTGCAGGCGGATGCGGCTGAACTCGCTATTCGAGAAATCCACCATGCCGCTCAAACGCTTGGGCACGAAGCCCGCCGCCAGGATCTGACTCTGGTTCAGTCCCGGTGCGCTGTTGTCGCTACTCAGACGGTCATAGCGCAGACCGACGCGCCAGCGCGGCATGAACTGATACGCAGCCTGCGCATACCAACCGTTCTGACTACCGGAATACGGCCCCAGGAAGCCGCCGCCCGCGGCGTAGTCCACGCCCAGGGTGCCGGTCTCGCTGCGATGCAGATACTCGGTCTGGAAGATGAGATTGCGCTCATGGAAGTTGCCGTTCGGCGACCATTTCCAGATCAGGTCGAAGCCGGCGATGTTGGTGTCGCCGGTGAAATGGGCCGTACCGCCAGAGGCGAGGTCGGAGACCCGGTCGGTCGAACGCAGACTCATGTAGGACAGCCCCGCCTGCCAGGCATTGCTGTCGTTCAGATCCCCGCTCACTTTCATGAACAGGTTGTTCGCACCGTTGCCGCTGTGCGCGGCATTGGCCGCGGGGAAGCTGTCACCGCTAAAGGCCTCGGCGCCAAGCAGGATGTAGGTATCGGTCGGCGCGAGCCAGGTGACCTGTACGCCGGGATCCTTGTATTGGCCGTTGAGCATCGCCTCGTAGACCAGGGGCTGATCGACGAAATCCCAGGTATGGGAATGGCGCGAGTTCTGATAACCGAAATCGCTGTAGAACTGGCCCGCGCGAACCGTGAAGCCGTCCGGCAATGCCAGCGTCTGCAGATATGCGAGCTCCAGCTCGATCGACGTCTGGCCGTGATCGTCATGAATCGATGCGGTGGCGAAACCGTAGAACTGATCATCCACGTTCGAACTCAAGCTCAGTTCCGACTCGCCCAGCGAGAAACCCTGGGCGCCGACACCGGCATCCGGCCCGGGCAGGAAACCCGGCAGAGTATGGCTGCCCGCAGGCTCCGAGAAGCTGGCGTAGCGGCCCTGCATGATGAAGCCGATATCGGGGTTGAATGCATTGGAACCGGACGCCGCCATGGCGCCCGGGGCTGCCAGCACGAGGCCGGCCGCTGCGAGACCCGCAGCGATAACAGATCGATGGTGCCTCATAAGGGCCCTCCGGGAAAACAGGATCGTACGGACACCGGCCGGGGCCGGTGCGCTATGGATCAGGACGGAAGGCGGGTCGGAGGCGGACCGCGGGAATTTACGGTCTGGGGCGAGGCGTCCGCGACGCGTACGAAAGCATCGCGGCGCGGTTGTTCGAAACGGGCATCGGCCGGCAGCCGCAGGATATCCGCAGGCGGAAGACTCTGCATGTGCGTGCCGGCAACACAATATTGGCACACGCGCAGCGTCGAGGGCGCCTTGATATGGGTGTATTCGTGGTTGGTGTAGGCGAGCTGCGCACCGAACAGACACAGGGCGACGGCCAGCAACAGCGCACGGGCCCGCACCCCGCATCGCGTGCGGGCGACGCCGCGGTGAGGCAACGCCGGATCAATCGGCAGACGTTCCATCGCCACCCCGCTTGCCGATCGCTTCAAGACGCCAGACGACTTGCTGCGCCACGTCGCGCTGCAATGCCTGGTTCAGCATCGCTGTCTCGCGCCCGGCGCTGAGGATATCGTTCTCATTGAAGGAATAGCTGCGGGTCATGGTAATCGACTGCGAATTGAGCAGTACAGACCCTGATTTGTCATGCAACTCGAAAGTTACCGTGAGCGACAACTCGTACTCGCGCGGATGTCCTTTTGCATTCACGGAAAGCACACGTTGGCCAGGGTTGGCTTGCGTGATAAGCAGGGTGGCCGTCGCCTGATCCGGATCGTCGATCACCCGCGTGCGATCACTCTGCAGCAAGCGCCGCATCTGCTTCAAGAAGAACGGTACCGAGGTAGGCGCCTGGATATAGGTACGCGTCATCTGCGGTGGCAGATTCTCGGCCTTCTGCAGATGGAAGCCGCAGCCGACCAGCAGCGCGAGAGCGCCGCCCGCTGTTAACAGGCGCATATAACTCGATGCACGGCTCACAGACACCCTCCGCTCCGATCGGTGCTCAGACTACCACGTTCACCAGCTTGCCAGGCACTACGATGACCTTGCGCACAGGCTTGTCGGCCACGAAGCGACGGACATTCTCCTCGGCAAGCGCAGCTTGCTCAAGCGCCGCCCTGCTGACATCCGCCGGCACAGTCACCCGGCCCCGCAATTTCCCGTTCACCTGCACGACGATATCCATACTCGCGCGCTCGAGCGCGTTCTCATCGACAGTTGGCCACGCGGCCGTGGCCAGGATGCTTTCATGCCCCAAAGCTTCCCAGAGTGCGTGCGTGATATGCGGGACGATCGGCGCCAGCAGCGCCACGATCGCCTCAAAAGCCTCCTGGCACACGGCACGCCCCTGCGGCGAGCGATCTTCGAAACGCGTCACCGAATTGAGTAGCTCCATCACCGCGGCGATAGCAGTGTTGAAAGTGTAACGCCTACCGATGTCATCACTCACCTTGGCGATGGCTTCATGCGCCTGTCTGCGCAGGTTGCGCTGACCTTCGTTCAACTCACTCGCATCGAATTCAGGCGCAACGCCTGCATCCACATGCGCATAGACGGCTTTCCACAAGCGTTTGAGGAAACGTGACGCCCCTTCGACGCCAGCCTCGGACCATTCCAGAGACTGTTCCGGAGGCGCGGCGAACATGATAAACAAGCGCACCGTATCCGCTCCATAGCGGTCGATCATCTCCTGCGGATCGACTGTGTTGCCCTTGGACTTTGACATCTTGGCGCCGTCTTTGAGCACCATGCCCTGGGTCAACAGGTTCTTGAACGGCTCACCGATGGTAGTCAGACCTTCATCGCGCATCAGCTTCTGATAGAAACGCGCATAGAGAAGATGCAGGATGGCGTGTTCGATACCGCCGATATACTGATCCACCGGCAGCCATTTATCCGCACGTTCATCCAGCATGGCCTGATCGTTATCCGGGCAGGTAAAACGCGCGAAATACCAACTCGATTCCATGAAGGTATCGAAGGTATCGGTCTCGCGTTCTGCGTCTTTGCCACACTGCGGACAGGCCACTTTGTAGAATTCGGGCATACGCTTGATAGGCGAGCCAACGCCATCGAAATCCACATCTTCCGGCAGCACGACCGGCAAGTCTTCTTCCGGCACCGACACCGCACCACAGTCCGGACAGTTGATGATCGGTATCGGTGCGCCCCAATAGCGCTGACGCGAGACACCCCAGTCGCGTAGACGGTAGTTCACCCTGCGTTCGCCGCGCCCTTCCTTCTGTACCCGGTCGGTGATGGCGTTGAATGCTGCGGCGAAGTCCAGCCCGTCGAATTCGCCCGAATTGACGAGGACTCCGTGCTCCGTGTACGCGGCAACCTCCAGCCCGGCATCGCTGCCGTCGGCAGGACGCACCACCTGGATGACAGGCAAGTCATATTTGCGGGCAAATTCATAGTCTCTTTGATCATGGCCCGGCACCGCCATTACGGCGCCAGTGCCATAACTCATCAAGACGAAATTGGCCACCCAGACGGGCAAAGCTTCACCGGAGATCGGATGGCGGGCCGTGATACCCAGCGGCATGCCTCGTTTCTCCATGGTTTCGAGCGCGGCTTCCGCGGTCTGGGTATGCGCGCATTGTTCAATGAATTTTCCAACCTCCGGGTCAGCTTCGGCTGCCTCGCGGGCCAGCGGATGCTCGGCCGCGACTGCCAGGTAAGTCACACCCATCAGCGTGTCGGGACGAGTCGTGAATACGTGAACCGGATCGTGGCCTTCCACATCGAAGCGCAGTTCAAGCCCCTCGGAACGACCGATCCAGTTGCGCTGCATCGTCTTCACCGATTCCGGCCAGCCCGGGAGATTATCCAGCTCTGCCAGCAACTCATCCGCATAAGCGGTGATCTTCATGAACCACTGCGGGATCTCACGCCGCTCGACTGGCGTATCGCAACGCCAACAGCAACCGTCTACCACCTGCTCGTTGGCCAACACCGTCATGTCGACAGGGCACCAGTTCACCGGCGCTGTTTTCTTGTATACAAGGCCCTTCTTGTAAAGCCGGGTGAACAGCCATTGCTCCCAACGATAATATTCGGGGCGACAAGTAGCGATCTCGCGTGACCAGTCATAGGCAAAGCCCAGCCGCTTGAGCTGACCACGCATGTAATCGATGTTCGAATAGGTCCATGCCGCTGGCGGCACGTTATTCTTGATCGCCGCATTTTCTGCCGGCATGCCAAACGCATCCCAGCCCATCGGCTGTAATACGGCTTTTCCTCGCATCCGCTGATAGCGAGAGATCACGTCACCGATCGTATAATTTCGCACATGCCCCATGTGGAGTTTTCCGCTTGGATACGGAAACATGCAAAGGCAGTAGTATCGGTCCGCACCCCCAGCGCGATCCGAGTTGAAAACGGCGCTCTCCGACCAAACTCTCTGCGCATCCGATTCCACCACATCAGTAACGTATTCTCTATCTGTCATTCGATTCATCGCCATTCAATATATTTTTAAATTCGACCGACCCGGAAGATTCGACCTGGATAACCGCCAAGAAGAACGCCACGTAAAAGACGAAGAAGGCTATAGCCAGCGAGTGAGTGAATATCGTCTCTGTCAATCCGAAGATCCCATACCCTGCGATCAAGACCAGACCACACGCACTTGCAGCCGCATACTCATCCAGAGGGGACCTCAGCCCACGTCGACAATCGACAGCCATGAACCAGAAGAGCACGACCAGCGTACCGAACCCGACCAGACCACGCGAGGAGAGTTGAGCCAGGTATTCATTATGGGGATGGTCGAAGCGAGCGACTACCGGTGCGATTTCGCCGTCGCTGGTCAGACGAGAAATCGCATGCCGGAATCCACCTGTACCCACGCCCAGAAGTGGGTGCCGCACAAACAGCTGCCAAGCAGCACGCCACATCTCGAGCCTCGCGCCAACCGAAGTATCTGCATACCAGAAGAAATATTCGCCCTTCGTCGTCGCCACGGGAATGAAGACTATCGAATTTCCCGGACCGACGCGCAACAGGATATTCGCCGCGCTCGGGACGCTGCCGATGCTCAATTCCTGCAAAGCCCCACTATTGAATTTCTTCGCTCTGATGTGCCCTATCACTGGCTTAACCAGACCCCGCCCCATCACTAGCAGGCGCACTGTCGCAGAGGGCAGCGTTGGAGCCAGATTTCGCCTCAATAGCAACCAGGCACTGCGCTTCACATCATGATTGGAAAACCGGAGCGCATATCGCGGCTGACAGGTCTGCCCCTGAAGCTGGATCGTACGCTTGTCCTGAACCGCCACCACATCCACACGCGCATCTTTAGCTCCTGCCAGCGACAGATGGCTTGCCAGACTGGCCAGAAATTCCCGATCCGTGAGACAGCCTGCCTGGGGACCCACCCGCGCGACGGCGGCCCTCGCCGCCTGATACCGCGAAAGCTCGGTGAATGCCTGCCCTATGCGCCCCAGTACGTGATCAGCCGGGAAAAGGATTCCAAGCGCGACCACCAGAACGACGACAAAGCTGACCGCAGCAGTCCGACGCAGACCCGATCGTCGCCAATAAAACCAGACCAGAAGCACTGTCAGCACGGGAATCGCAAGCCATGATCCACGAGTTCCGGAAAGAAAGCTCGCCGCCATGCCTCCGAGAAATCCCAGCAGGCTCGCGGGCAACGCAAGTCGGGGGAAATCCTCTCGCAGCGGAAGGTAAGACAGGGCGGAGAAGTACGCACCTGCCAGCGTCAAATCGCCAAAGATTATGGGAAATGATTGGCCAGATGCCCGCGCGATTTCCGGAAGCTTGTAAGCCTGATAAGAAGCGACGAGGCCGCATGCCAGCATACCAACTGGAATGCATAGCCATATCCATCGACGCTGCCGCCGATCAAGCATCAACAATGCAGCAGTAAGCGGAGCAAAGAACACGAAACGGAAAAATCGGCCAAGCTCTCTGAATCCGATCTCCGTATGCGACCCAAAGATGTAACTGGCAACTGCCACCAACCAGACGAGGCAGAATGCCCAGACGACGGGCTTGAGCCTGGTTTCAAAATATACGCGTCCGGCCGCCAACCTACCGAGTCCTATCAGGCCGACACCTAGGAGGACCAAGCTGTCCACTCGATCGACCACCAGGCTGCCGGCACAGAAAATCAGCGCAAATGCCAGTACCAGCGTGGCCACCCAGCGCTGCGATGCAAGATTGTTCTTCGACTCGATTCTATCCAAAAGTCCATATCCCGATTTGTGTGTTCCGATCTGGCCCACCGACCAACCATCGATAAATCCCTTGGACGGCACGGTGCATCATGAAGAAACGGAAACGGCAGTTCGCCTGGACTTCGGCAAAGCAAGGCAACCGAGCATGACGCTAAGCAGAAAGCCTACCGAGAGCCAATTCCCGAAACGGGCATATACGGTGGCACCAGCAAGAGGCTGGATTTGCGCACTCAGGACTCCCATCTGAAACTGCGGCAGGCGTTCACTCACGGTTCCCTCAGGATCGATAATGGCCGTGATCCCGGTATTGGTAGCACGAACCAGAAACCGTCCAGACTCAAGCGCCCGCATACGTGCCATCTGCAGGTGCTGTTCGGGGGCGATAGATCCGCCAAACCAGGCATCATTACTGACATTCACAAGAAATGTGGCCGCGGGCAGCATGCTGATCACTTCCTCGCCGAAAGCATCTTCATAACAGATAGAGACTCCCGCCTTCTCGCCTGCTACCGGTAACGGCTTCTGATTCGCGGCACCCGAAGTGAAATCTTCCGAAGGCAGATTCATCAGACGCAACCAGCTGCGCACCCACCCGGGGACGGGGAAAAATTCTCCAAACGGCACAAGGTGACGCTTGTAATAAAAATGACGGGACCCGCCAAGGCTGAGCACCGCATTGAAATACTCGTGGCGCCGGGCCTTGTAGACGAGTATGCCTAACATGATATCGCTGCCATGCTTGATCGCTTCGTCCTGCAGATCGGTGAGATAGGAATCCGCAAGCTCGTCATAGAAGCCGGGAACAGCGGCCTCAGGCCAGATGATCAATTGGCTGTCCCAATGTTGCTCAGTCAACTTGCGGTAACGGCTCAGAGTCGGGCCCAACTCGCTAGGGAGCCACTTCCTGTCCTGCGCGATGTTGCCTTGGACGAGGCTCACTTTGATCGGCCTACCCGTAGGGTGAGTCCACCGCACTTGCCTGAGCAGATACCCGTTTATCCAGATGATCGCGATAATCAGCCCCGCGGCAAGGAGACCGCGTCTGGACGAGATGCCCTGCAGTAACGCCCCTCCGGTGAGCGCGACGAGCCAACTGACACCAAAGACCCCGAGCAAGGGGGCGTAGCCACCGAGAACCGACGGCACTTGGCTGTAACCGAGACTCAGCCACGGGAAGCCGGTCATGAACCAGTCACGCACCCACTCCATCAGCGCCCAGACCGCCGGCATGATTAACAGGTTCCTGATCCAGCCTGGCTGCGCCAGACCTATAGCAGCCCAAACGCTTGTAGCGATGAAGACGGCCATGATCAGGACCAGTCCGCCCATCAGCGGGATCGCCATCCACAACGGTGCCTTACCCATCTCGTGGATGCTGATATAGAGCCAGTAGGTGCCGGCAACGAATTCGGCGAACCCGAACGCGAAGCCGCGTGCGAAGGCCTCCTTCGGCACCAGCGGCGTTGCCAGCCAGAACAGCCCGGCAACGCAGACGGGCGCAAGCAGATACAGCTCAAACGGCGCAAATGCCAGCACCAGAAGCGCACCCAAAGCCGCAGCCGCAACGTGCCCAGGCCAGCCCGGACCCTGCACTCGAACGAGTGCTGCACGCATGTTCATGGGAATCTAGCCGCGGTCGGCGGCATCGACCGCCCCGACAGGCGACGTCGGAACGGTCACCTCAAGCAGATGGACCCGGCGATTATCGGCACGCGTTACCCGAAAACGGCAGCCACCGATTTCCACCGCCTCGCCCCGTTTGGGGAGATGGCCAAATGCATGCATCACCAGCCCTCCGACGGTATCGAATTCTCCGTCGCTGAGCTCGGTCCCGAGCTCTTCGTTGAAATCTTCGATAGGGGTCAGCGCCTTGACGGTGTAGCGCGTGTCGTTATGCTTGAGGATGGATGCATCTTCCGCCACATCGTGCTCATCGTCGATCTCGCCGACAATCTGCTCGATGACGTCCTCGATCGTCACAAGTCCTGCCACCCCGCCGTATTCATCGACGACGATCGCCATATGATTGCGACTTGACCGGAAGTCCTTGAGGAGAACATTCAAACGCTTGCTCTCGGGAATGAATGTGGTCGGACGCAAGTATTCGCGGATATTGAAAGCGACGCCAGGCTGGCCCTCGGAAAAATGACGCAGCATGTCCTTCGCGAGCAGGATGCCGATCACCTCGTCACGGCTGTCACCGATCACCGGGAACCGCGAGTGGCCCGACTCGATGATGAGCGGCAAGACCTCGTCCAGCGAAGCCTCTTTCTCGACCACCACCATCTGCGAACGCGGCACCATGATGTCACGGACCTGCATGTCCGACACCTGGAGCACGCCCTCCAGCATGGCCTGGGCGTCGGTGTCGAAAAGATTGCGACGCTGCGCATCGCGCAGCAGGTCTACCAGTTCCTCGCGGTCCCGTGGCTCGCCGCTCAAGGCATGGCTCAAGCGCTCGAGCCAGGAACGGATACCGGGACCGCCAGTACTACCAGATGGGTCATCGGACATGGTCGGGGAAGGCCTCTTTCCGTGGAACATGGACTGACGCGGGATAGCCGCGCTTGGGTGATGGATCACGCATACGGGTCCGGATAGCCTAATCGGGCCAGGAGTTCTATTTCAAGGGCCTCCATGGCCTCGGCCTCGGGCGCCGTCTCGTGGTCATGGCCCTGCAGATGCAAGGCTCCGTGGATGCACATATGGGCCCAATGCGCCTGCAGCGGCTTGCCCTGTTCGGCCGCCTCCCGTGCAACGATCGGCGCGCAGATCACCAGGTCGCCGAGAGGAAGGACCGGCAGAGAGGGATCATCGAGCCCCGAAGGGAAGGACAGCACGTTGGTGGCTCCCGCCTTGTGCCGGTAGAGGTGATTGAGCTTCGCGCCCTCGTCTTCGCCAACCAGCCGTACCGAGATCTGGAGCGGGCGCCTCGTATCTTGCACGAGCGCGGTACCGACCCAGCGACGGATGCTGGGCGCCGCAGGCAGCCCTTTGCGCGGCAAGGCATACTGGACGTCTATCTCAACTGCCACCGTCGTTCCCGCCTGCACGCTCGTAGGCGGCCACCACCCGCTGTACGAGCGGATGCCTGACGACGTCACGGGCGTTGAAGAAAGTGAAGCTCACACCCTCGACGTCCTTGAGCACTTCAACCACGTGGCGAAGGCCGGAAAGCTGATGCCTGGGCAGATCCACCTGGGTCACGTCGCCAGTGACAACGGCACGCGACCCGAAGCCGATGCGGGTCAGGAACATCTTCATCTGTTCGACTGACGTATTCTGCGCCTCGTCGAGGATCACGAAGGCCTCGTTCAGTGTGCGGCCACGCATGAAAGCAAGAGGCGCGACTTCGATTACATTACGTTCGAGCAGGCGAGCCACTCGCTCGAAACCCAGCATCTCATAGAGCGCATCATAGATGGGCCGCAAGTAGGGATCGACTTTCTGACTCATGTCACCCGGCAGGAAGCCCAGACGCTCTCCCGCCTCTACGGCCGGGCGGACCAGGACCAGACGCCGGACTTCATCGCGCTCCAGCGCGTCGACCGCACTCGCCACGGCAAGGAAGGTCTTGCCGGTACCGGCCGGACCTATCCCGAAGCTGAGATCATGCGCGCGAATCGCCAGAAGATAGTGTTTCTGATTGCCCCCGCGCCCACGGATACGTCCGCGACGGGTGTCGATGGCGATATCCTCGCCGGCCGCTGTCTCGCTTTCGAGCAGAGCTTCGATCCCTGCTTCCTGCAGGCTCAGATGTATACGCTCGGGCGTAAGCGCCTGCTCGGCCGTGGACGCATAGAGTTCACGCAGCAATGCCACCGCGGCATCGACTGACGCTTGCGCGCCGATGATTCGGAAACTGCTACCGCGATTGTTGATCTCTACCCCGATACGGCTTTCGAGCTGCCGCAGATTCTGATCGAACTGTCCGCACAGTGCGGCCAAGCGCGCGTTGTCAGCAGGCTCCAGAATGATATCGGTAGATACCGGAGACCCGGTATCGGGTGGGGGCGCGTTCAATTCAGGCGCACCGGGTGGCGTCGGCGACGAGCCTTCCGCGCAAGGAGTTCGGCAGTGCCTCGGTGATCACCACATCGACAAACCGACCTATAACCGCTTCGGGACCGTCAAAGTTTACCCAGCGATTGTTCTGGGTACGGCCGGCCAGCTGGCGAGGATCCTTGCGCGCATGGCGCTCCACCAGCACCCGCTGTGTGCTGCCAATCATCGAGCGGCTGATCGCCTGGGCCTGTTGGTTGATGCGTTCCTGCAGGATGCTCAAGCGCTTCTGCTTCATTTCATGCGGGATATCGTCCGCGAATGACGCCGCGGGCGTTCCCGGCCTCCGACTGTAGATAAAACTGAACGACTGGTCGAACCCGACCTCCGCGATGAGATTCATCGTGGCCTCGAAGTCAGCGTCGGTCTCGCCGGGGAAACCGACGATGAAATCCGAGGAGATACACAGCCCGGGGCGCGCCTCGCGCAACTTGCGGATCTTGGACTTGTACTCGAGCACCGTGTGGTTGCGCTTCATTGCCGCCAGCACCCGGTCCGAGCCACTCTGCACCGGCAGATGCAGGAAGCCAGCCAGCTCCGGCACCTCGGCATAGGCCCGGATGAGGCTATCGGTAAACTCCATCGGATGGGATGTTGTGAAACGGATTCTCTCCACCCCGTCCACGGCCGCCACATATTCGATAAGCAGGGCAAGATCGGCAATGGTGCCATCGTGCATGGGTCCACGATAGGCATTCACGTTCTGCCCCAGCAGCGTGATCTCCTTCACCCCCTGCGCCGCCAAATGCACGACTTCAGCCAGAACATCGTCGAAGGGGCGGCTGATCTCTTCGCCACGCGTATAAGGCACCACGCAATAGGTACAGTACTTGCTGCAGCCTTCCATGATCGAGACAAAGGCCGTGGGGCCTTCCGCTCGAGGCTCGGGGAGGCTGTCGAACTTCTCGATGGCGGGAAAGGAGATATCGACCACTGGCTTGCCCGTGCGCCGCACTTCGGCCAGCATCTCGGGTAGGCGGTGCAGTGTCTGCGGGCCGAAAACCATGTCCACGTAAGATGCACGCTCGATGATGGCCGCGCCTTCCTGGCTCGCCACACAACCACCGACGCCGATCACCAGCCCCGGGTTATCCTGCTTTAGCTCCCGCCAGCGACCGAGCTGGGAGAATACTTTCTCCTGCGCCTTCTCGCGAATCGAGCAGGTATTCAACAGGATGACGTCCGCGGCGGCCGGGTCCGAGGTGAGCTCCAGACCACAGCCTTCCCTGAGTACATCCACCATTTTTGCGGAATCGTACTCATTCATCTGGCATCCAAAACTCTGTACGAAAAGCCGCCGCACTCGGACCTCAATTCCCGCGAATGAAGACGACGATGTTACTGGTAACTTGCTGAAATTAAAAGTCTAGATCGTCGATATGGCCCGTATCCACGGTAGCGAAGGCAGGACCGGACTCAGTTTACCGAGCGCAGATTCGGCTTGGCGTGGGTCGACTGGCCCTGGCGTTGCGAAAACTCCGGAATCAGGACGCGCAGGCAGGCAAGTGCTCCCTCGATATCATAGGCCTCCACGGCAGCCCGCAGCTCGTCCAGGCGGGCTCGCAGCCAGCCCAGATCCACCACGAAAGAATCGGCCAGCAACAACTTGGGGTGGGGGGTACTGAGAAGCTCTTCTCCTGAATAGAAGAGCTCTTCGTGCAATTTCTCGCCTGGCCGCAATCCCGTAAATTCCAGCTCGATATCTCGGTATGGCTTCAGACCACTGAGCTGGATCAGCTTCTCGGCCAGAACACGTATGCTCACCGGCTTGCCCATGTCCATCACGTATATCTCGCCACCCTGCCCCATCGCCCCTGCCTGCAAGATCAGGCTGGTCGCTTCGGAGATCGTCATGAAGTACCGCGTGACATCAGGGTGGGTCACCGTTACGGGACCACCTGCGGCAATCTGAGCCTCAAACAGCGGGACCACGGAGCCTGCGGAGCCGAGCACGTTCCCGAATCGGGTTGTGATGAATTGCGTAGCCGTACGGCGGCCCAGATTTTGGCAGATTATCTCTGCGACGCGTTTGGTAGCGCCCATGACGTTCGCAGGGTTGACTGTCTTGTCTGTAGACACCAAGACGAAACGTTCAGATCCGAATTCGACCGCTGTCTCGGCAACGATCCGCGTGCCAAAAACGTTGTTGCGGATGCCCTCTGCAATATTCCCTTCCAGCATGGGCACGTGCTTGTAGGCCGCAGCATGGAATACCACGCTGGGACCATACTCACCAAATACTCTGCGGACAGCCCGTTCGTTTGTCACATCCCCAAGCAGGAAATGCATCTTCAGGCCCGGGAAGTCTTGCCGTAATTCCCGCTCGATACGATAGAGGTTGAACTCGCTATGATCGATGATCAAGAGCAACTCTGGAGAGTGAAGTGCAATCTGCCTACTGAGCTCAGATCCGATGGAACCTCCGCCGCCGGTGACCAGAACGACGTGGCCCTCCAGGTAGCCAAGGATCGAAGCCTCGTCGAGACAGATCGGATCGCGCCCAAGAAGATCTTCTACAGTGACCGACCGCAATCGGGAGACCGTAACCCGGCCATCCGCCAGCTCCGAGATCGAGGGCACTATGCGACAGGTGGCCCCAGCTTCGGCCGACATCGACACCACACTGTCCAAAACGGCCCGCGACGCTTCGGACATCGCAATCAGAACGATATCTATGTCCATGTCGACTATCAGTCTGGGAATATCCGCAAGCGTGCCACGCACCCGGATGCCATGGATATCGTTACCCTGCTTCTGCGGATCATCGTCTACGAATGCCGCCAATGTACAAGATCCGGCGGCCCGCATGTCGCGTGCCAGCAACTCCCCCTCGCGACCAGCTCCCACGACCAGCGCCAACGGCGCGCGCCGCCGCTGCTCGGCACGTAGACGATCCTTCACGGCACGATAGAGCACTCTGGGTGCGATCAGACCGATCCCCAGAAGCATCGGCTGAAGGATGAGTACCGATCGCGGAACGGCCTGAAGGCGGTTATAGAGAAAGATCGTCAGAACGGTGACCAACGCTCCAGAGATGACAGCACGGCAGATACGCCACAGGTCGGGGAGTGAGGCATAGCGCCAGACTCCGCGATAGCAGCCAAAAGCCCAGAATGCCGCCGCGTACATCGGCACCATGACTGTAGACAAGACGAAAAAACCGCCCCGGAATTCTTCAGGGATAGAGCTAAGATTGAAACGAAACCAATATGCAAGCCACAAGGTAGCAGGGACCCAGGCCAAATCGTGGACGAAGACGATCCATCGTATCTCGGAGAGTTTCATAGCCCCTCACATCCAGAATCGGTCGCCCCTGCATCCAATCTGCGGGACCCCTCAAGGCCGATCCTGATAGTTACTTGCAACAATACTAATACAAACAATACCAGCTTGTTAAGCATAGCATTTTCGTTATTGATTACCATATACACAGCGCCCGAAACCGCGAGCATCGTCACGTACTCGGCGAGCAGCACCCGGACTATGCTCACGCGCGCCAGCACCAGTTTCTGATAGAGGTGATCACGGTGGGCCTCCCACAAGCGTCGTCCCTTGAACAAACGGAACATCAGCGTCAGCGAAGCGTCCGTTATGAAAGGAGAAAAGACCGCGGGAACGACCCAGAACGGCACCGAACCCCGCTGCCACCCCCAAAGGCCCAACGCGGCCGCCACAAACCCGAGCGAAGCAGCACCGGCATCACCCAGAAATATACGTCCCGGTGGTCGATTCCAAAGCCATACCCCGAACGTCGCACCCGAAATCAAGGCGCTGATTGTTGCGATCTCCGGATCCACGCCAAGCCAGGCTATACCGGAGAGACTGGCGAAACCGATGACCCCCATGCCACTCGCGAGACCATCGAGACCATCCATGAAATTATAAAGATTCAGCATCCAGCCCATGCCGAGCCACGCCAGGGGCACGGCCAGCCATGCCATCCACCCGTCCCAGGGCAGCCCGTGCCCGACTATCCAGGCCAACCAGGCGGCGCAAGCTCCCAGATGCACCAACAGACGGCGCAGCGGTGGCAGCGGATGCCAGTCGTCCCAGATCGAGACCAGGAAGACCGGCAACCACGACAATGCCAGGAAAAGTGCTCCTGACGACCATACGCCGCTGTTAACTGCCAGGATGACGGCCGGGATAACGATGGCAGGGACCATGACCACACCGCCGATGCGCGGGACCGGCCGTGAGTGCAGCGACCTGTGGTTGGGCAGATCGAGGAAAATACCTGCTGCTCCGAGGCGCAAGAGCAAGCAAACCAGGAGATACGCGAGAGCAGCGCTCGCGATCGCGGCCGCCAGCATCGTGTGGGCTGTCACGGGGCTGAACATGTTCCCTCGCAGGAACTCTCGATCGGTTCCTCGATCCGGAATGATCCCGGGCTGAACGAAAAAATCTCCCGCGCCTGACCGTCGTCGAACACCAGATCTTGAGTCATACGATCCACCAGAGCCGGATCCAACTTCCGAAACTGCGGCAAGAGCCTGAGCACCCTGACAGCTGACCGCAGGATGACTGCGGGACAGCGGATCATCCTGGGTTCTTTGCCCATGGCCTCGAATACGCGGCCGACAAGCTCATCGTACGCCAACACTTCCCCGCCACCTAGATTCAGGGCCAGATATGCCGGCAGGCCAGCCGCACCAATCCCTGCCCCGATCAGGCGCGCAAGATCGTTCGCATGCAGTGGCTGGCGTAGCCCGCAGCGCCCTCTCACGACAGGGAACAGCCCAAATCTGTTGACGACCCCTCGAATCAGGCGGACGTTGGCATCACGGTACCCGTCGTAGATCATCGTCGGTCGAATCAGCAGGAACCTGATGTCCAGTTCGCGGCAGCGCTCTCGTGTGCGCCGCTCCGCATCGGCATAGGCCGCGGCCAGCTTCCGCTCAGCCTCTGAACGGGAATCCTGTTTGCTGAATCTGCTGGTCGTTCCCAACGCGATGATCTGGCGGACGCCCCGGGCCGCGAACCAGTCCAGCGTCCGGGGCACCAGAGTTAGCGGAGCGAGCTGGACCAGGACCTCGAACTGGTACTCGCTCGCGAGCCCGCCGATCTCACGCAGATCGCAGTGGATCCACGTCCTGAAGGGTGTCGGAGGGGCGCTGCGGCCCATCAGGGTGATATCGATCCCAGGACGTCTCAAGGCCCGAAGAACATATGGCCCCGGGACACTTGAATAGCCAGTCACGACAACACGCATCACTTGATCCACAGCTTCGCTGAACGCCAGAGTACAGCGGGCAGAAGCGCAAAAAAACGTGCGGAAACCAGTAAGAAAGCAATGAGCCTGCCAAACACCCTGCGGACTGGAATCCTGTGATGGAAAAAGCGCCACATGCTGCGATGCTTGTGCCAATGGACCAAGAGCGGTCGCGAGCTGCTGGATACCCCTTTTGCATGGACGGCCACCGCGAGCGGGTGAAACCAGACGCCCCAGCCGGCAGCCGCGATCTGCGAACATAGCTCCAGATCTTCGAAATGCAGAAAATAGCCTTCGTCCAGACCGTCTACCGCATCCAGGGCGGCGCGCCTGACCAGCATGAAGGCCCCCGACACGGCGGGTACCATTGCCGGGGCTGACGGAAGCGGCTCACCGGTCTTGTTGAAACCGCGGATCCAGCGCTTCAAGATCGGCAACTCTCCGAGCGCCGACACAGGGTCAGGCAGATCTCGCCGACAGCCTTTCTGCTCAGTCCGATCCGAGTTCAGTACCAGCCCGCCTACGACGCCCACTCCGATGTCTGAGCTCATGAATTCGACGAGGGAATCGATACTTCCCGGCTCCGGGATACAATCGGGGTTAAGAAGCAGCACGAATGAGCTCTGAGTCCTCCTCAGACCGACGTTATTTGCGGTCGAAAATCCGAGATTCCTTGGATTCCTGATTATCGCGACCTTGCCCGTCGCGCCCCATCGCGCCGCGACGCGGTCAAGGCTCATATCCGTCGACGCGTTGTCCACGACCACCACGGCAGCGACGGCTTTGGCCTTCAACGCCTCGCTGACACAATCCGCCAACGCTTCGCCGCCATTATAATTGACGATTATGACTGTAATATCCGGACTCACGGGAACACCCATGCCGCACCTTCCCTGCTCACGATCCGCAACCGGCTGCCTGCTTACAGCGACGCCGGTTAGCCGGTGGCCTATCATAGCGAACCCCGCCGAACATGGGTAAAATAGCTTGGTCTCGGGGCCCATGAACCGCTTCACGAATCGATCCCAACATAGCTCCGTGGCACCCACGCAGGGTGTGGTCACATGCCAACGCCCTGGAAGTCATGGAAGAAACTCATGAAATATAGTGTCGTCATCCCTGTCTACAACAGCCAGGATATCGTCGCCGAGACGGTGAGAAGGACGCTTGAATTCTTCCAGGCGGAAGGCCTGGAGCATGAGATCGTCCTCGTAAACGATGGCAGCACCGACGGGAGCTGGGACGTGATTGCGACGATCGCGCGCTCTCAGAAAAATGTAATCGCGATCAACCTGCTGAAAAACTACGGACAGCATACGGCAAATCTCTGCGGGTTCAGGGAGGCGTCGGGCGACTACATAATCACGATGGACGACGACCTCCAGAATCCGCCCGAGGAAATCAGCCACCTGATCGCACAGGCTGCACAGGGATACGACCTGGTAATCGGGCAGTTCCGCCAGAAGAAACATGCGCTATACCGGAGGCTGGGCACACTTCTTGTCGGAGCGATAAACCGCCGCATCTTCGGCAGCCCAAAAGACCTCGTTCTTACCAATTTCCGCATCATAAGACGGGATGTGGTCGATCGCGTCTGCCAGTATTCGACCAGTTACCCTTATATTCCCGGTCTGGTGCTGATGTTTTCCCACCAGCGCGTGAACGTCATGGTAGAACACGCCACGAGGTCGCATGGCAAGAGTAACTACAACATGTGGAAGATACTCAAACTGGTTGCGACAATCCTGTTCAATTACTCGTCCTACCCCCTGCGCCTGGTCGCCGGGGCCGGCCTTGTGATTGCGGGCACCAGTTTCCTCCTTGGCCTGTATTACCTTTTCGCTGCGCTGGTTCATGGCAGTTCCGTGCCCGGTTGGACGACGCTGGTGGTCCTGCTCTCGTTCTTTAACGGCATGACCATCCTCATGCTAAGCATGCTTGGCGAATATTCCGTACGGCTCATCAGCCAGATCAGTTCGTCCGACAGCTACCACGTCAAGGACCGAGTGCAAGCCCGATGAGCTGCCAGTTCTTCATCGTCGGCGCACAGCGCTCCGCCACCACCTGGCTCTACAAGATGCTGGACCAGCATCCGCAGGTCGAGATGGCCAAGCCGATGCGCCCGGAGCCCAAGTTCTTCCTGCGGGACGAACTTTTTGCCAGAGGCATTGGTTACTATGAGCAAACCTACTACGCTGGCAAAGAGGGCATGGTACGTGGAGAGAAGAGCACGAGTTATATCGAATCACGCGTTGCAGCCGAGCGGATAGCCCGCTGTTTCCCGGATGCACGGATAATCTTTTTCCTCCGCGACCCGATAAGGCGAGCCATCTCCAACTACCGCTTCAGCCACCAGCTCGGATTCGAGACTGCGTCGATGGAAGAAGCTTTTTGCAACGAGGAACAGCGCCGGGAAGATTACGACAAATCGAAGGTCTCCGCTTCGCCGTACGCCTATCTGAGCCGGGGGGAATATATCCGCTACCTGAGAATGTATGAAGAATACTTCTCCGCCGACCAATTGCACGTCTTCGTGTCTGAAAACGTCGTCGGCTGTGCGGAAGGTCTGCGTACGGTCTATGGCGCACTCGGTGTAAATCGCGTCTTTAATCCGGCCGGAATCGAATCTGCAGTAAATCAATCTTCCGGAGATGAGCCTGTCACGATGTCCAAGCATCTGCGTGAGATGCTGCAAGCCCGGTTTGCCGAGAGCAATGCGGCACTGGCGGCGCGCTACGGCCTGGATCTCAGCCGGTGGTCTGCCTCGTGAGCTGGAAAACCCGTCTGGTTCCGCTGAGCCTGGTCAGTCTCGCCGTCATCCTGAACGTCCTGGGGGCCGTGATCCTGAAGCTGCTGGCGCGCCACCCGGGGGCCGGAGTCCTGCTCACGCTGATTGGCATCGGCGCCGTTATCGGCTTGAACGGTGTCAGATTCCTGCTCTGGGGCAGTATCCACAAGCGTTTCCCGCTCAGCCACACCTATCCGATGACGACGTTGTTCTTCCCTCTCATCCTTGTCGTCGCTGAATTTTTCGGAGAACCGGTCCGCCTGCAGCAGATACTGGCGACCGCCCTGATCACGATGGGCATTCTGGTATTGACCGTCAAGGTCGATATGTCATGAGCCGTATCAAGCATGCGTTGTTCTCGAACCACCAGCTGAAGCTGCTGGCTAACCATACTTATCTGTATTTCCTGCACCTGCTGCACGTGCTCCTCGATCTGCTGCCCTTCTTTATCCGCGGCTGGATTCTCAGAGCCTTGCTGAAAAAGTTTGGCAAGGGAACATATTGTGACGTGCACGTCTATTTCAAGTTCCCCTGGCTCGTCGAGATCGGCTCGGGCACGAGCATCAACCGCGGGGTGGAATTCTATCCTGACTATTTCGGGAATCACCACATCGTCATCGGTGACAATTGCCGCATAGCCCCCAACGTCCGTTTTCATGCGGGCGGCCACGACACCGATGGTACGGACTACAAGCACACAGGGGGCGACATTTCGATCGGCTCCGACACATGGATCGGCGCATCCGCCATCATTCTGCCCGGCGTTCGTATCGGGTCGGGCTGCATCATCGGTGCCGGCAGTGTCGTCACCAGAGACATAGAGGACTGGACCATAGTAGCCGGCGTACCGGCGAAGCTCGTTCGCAAGAGGCAGCCGGCAGATGATTGAGCAGGTCGTGCCATGGATCGAACTGAGTCTCGCCCTGGTCTTTACCGCTCTTGGGCAGCTCTGTTACAAAGTCTACTTCGTGCGGCGCAGGCGGCTATATGTGATATTGGCGATCACGCTTTTCGTTCTGGTGCCACCCTTCGCCTTTCTGGCTTTGCGGCATCTTGGGCTGGGCCTCGTCTACATGAGTACTGCGCTCACCCAGCTCATGGTGCTCGGCTTGTCGCGCGTCGTGCTGAAAGAACGTATCGGCGGAGCTCATGTCGTAGCCATGGCTCTGATCGTCGCTGGCGTCGTGCTGTATGGAATCTAGGTAGAGATTACGGGACAGATAGCTATGACCATCCGGTTCAACTCTCCTCATATCGTCGGCCGTGAGCTCGATTACATCGCACAGGCGATATCGCAAGGGCGCCTGGCCGGCAACGGCCCTTTCACCAAGAGATGCCAGGCGCTGATCGAATCAAGGCACGGCGTGCATAAATCGCTACTCACACACTCGTGTACCGGAGCGCTGGAGATGGCCGCTATCCTGGCAGATGTTGGTCCGGGAGACGAGGTCATCATGCCCTCGTTCACATTTGTGTCGACCGCCAACGCATTTGTACTGCGGGGCGCCAGACCGGTCTTCGTTGACATCCGGCCCGACACGCTCAACCTCGACGAAGGCCAGGTCGAAATGGCCATCACGCCACGGACGAAGGCGATCGTCCCGGTCCACTATGCGGGCATACCGTGCGATATGGATGCGCTCATGTCGATCGCCGAGCGCCACGGACTGCTCGTGATCGCGGATGCCGCCCAGGCGCTGGGTTCGACCTACAAGGGACGGGATGCGTGTTCGCTTGGCCACCTTGCAGCACTCAGTTTCCATGAGACGAAGAACATCATCTCCGGTGAAGGCGGCGCTTTGCTCGTAAACGACCCGCGCTTCGCTGAACGGGCCGAGATAATCTGGGAGAAGGGAACAAACCGCTCCCAGTTCTTCCGGGGAGAAGTAGATAAGTACACTTGGGTGGACATCGGGTCTTCCTTCCTGCCCAGCGAGCTGACAGCGGCATTCCTTCTGGCTCAACTCGAAGAGGAGAAGGAGATCAATACCCAGCGACTTGCAATATGGCATGAGTACCATGTGGCGCTCGCCGAGCTGGAAGCTGCCGGTGCGTTGCGGCGACCGATCGTGCCGGCGGACGTCGAACAAAATGCTCATATGTATTACGTCCTGCTCACCAGCACACAGGAGCAAGCAGGCCTGCTCGACCACCTCAAGGAAGCGGGCATAGGCGCTGTCTTCCATTACGTGCCATTGCACGATACCGTCGCGGGTACCCGGTTCGGCCGCACGGCGGGGGAACTGACTCATACCACTGCGCTCTCAAGCAGGCTGATACGACTCCCGGTCTGGGCCGACCTTGATAAGTCTCATGTGGCCGAGACCTTGGCAGCCATCCATCGCTATTTCGACTGAGAACGTCATGGCCGAAAAAATCTCGCCCCGCATCGGGACCCGCTTCACACACGCTTGCGACGTCCTCGCGGGAACGCCACAGATCGACTGGCTATGGGCGATCGGCCTCTGGACTCTGATAATCCTTTTCGTCTATCTTGTGGTTCCCGATGTCATCTCCCGTGATCAGTGGTCCTTCGTCCCATTGATCAAGGATGCCTACAACGGACAACTGACTTTCCATGATCTTTGGCGAAGTCATTCCGAGCATGTCAAGCCAGGGTACAAGCTGCTCTTCGTGGCCAATGCACTCTATTTCCATCTCAACATGAAGCTAGAGATCTATACCGGGCTCCTCGCACTCCTGTTCATTACCCGACTCCTGCAATTCGAATTCAGACGTTCACAAATCCAAACCGCGCCCGCCTTGGCTACGGTGCTTGGCAGCATCGCGATCGCCTCGCTGACTTTGAGCTTCAACCAGGTGGCAGCATTCCGCTTCAGCTTGCTCGCCCTTGGTGGCTTCGTCGGAACCGGACTCACAGTGAGCGCCTGGGTACTGGCCGACCGTGCCCGCCTATCCGGGCGCGGCAGCAATCTTCTACTGGCCGGAAGTTGCATCGCCCTTTTGCTCGATATCTTCGGATTTTCCGGCGCACGCGCACCAGCGGTCGTGGCATCTCTTGTTATCGCCCTCGGCCTGTCGACCTACCTTACACAGGGCGACGACCGAAAGCTGCATATAAAGACTCTTCTATTCACCGGTTTCGTTGGCACTGCGAGCCTTGCCGCCTACCTTGTACTGATCCGCGATCCCGGGGAAGCGAGCGGCGTACATGGGGCGCTCTTCATTGCCTTCACGCACCCATGGAAGCTTACAAACTATCTCGCCCTGGGCACACTGAGCTCCATCATCAATGTGCAGCAACTCCTGCAGTTCCAACACGTGGCCATGAGCAGGCTTATCCTTGCAGGCTATCTTGTCCTCGGCAGTTTCGCTTACGCCGTCGTTGCCTATTTTCGGCACAGGATGTGGCAAAGATCATTGCTCCCCCTGATCGCGATCTTCTATACGGTGGGCATACTCGGCGAGACGTTTCTCGGTCGCTACAGCCTATTCGGGCTTGCCAATGCCGCCTCTCCCCGCTACGTACTCGATCTGATACCTGGCGCGATCGGCGTCAGCTGGATTCTTAGCGCAACCCTGGCACAGCCACGCAAGGATGCAGCATCGAGAGCTGTCGTCTCCATCACGGTGCTTATGCTAGCTGGAATCTTGACGACACAGATCTGGAATGGCTATGTAGTGGCGCAATTTGCCCACTACGAGCGTAATGCCGGAGTCCGTGCCATCCAGCTGGTGCGAGATGGTGACTTTGATCGTCCATCTTGGGTGTGTCCGCACCCGGACCTGTGCCGCAGCGGACGCGACATCCTGATTAAGTACAGACTGAATGTATTCAGACAGGATGAGCCTCTGGCCAAGTAAGTCTCTGTGGCGCATCATCGAGATGCACCCATTGCAGGCTTTTACAGCAATCCATCAATGTGCCCGATACTTGACGGGCCAGGTCCAGCCGGATGGCGGAGATTGCCTTTCCGCAAGAGCCCGGACCAGATAGTCTTTTCTCGTTAGCAGGTCCACGGCTTGCTTACTCAGATCGCAATCATGAGATATCTCGCCTTCGAAATGGAATTGCCCACTTCCGTCAGGTAGCGTCAGTACGGATATGCGCTTAACCCCCCGGGCCATATCATAGCTGTAGCCTACAGTCACCCTCGGGTCGAGGACATGCCCATGGTATAGCAGCTGCCCATCTACTATCCTCGCCGACTCATGCCTGAGCAGCACGTTATTCACGCCCACGACCTGGTAATCGCCGCGACCATAGAAATATCTGAACAGATAGCGTGGGCGATTCAACAGCATACTGCCACCCGGCGTATGGACCAGCTCATCCGAAGTGAATTCGATCACGATACTCTGTCCGGAACTGATACACGGTAGTTCGCGTAGCATCTCGGCCATCATCAGTTCCTGACGCTGTGAACCACGCACCCGCTCGTGAAACATCCAGGCTTTGTTCTGGACGAACATCACAATTGCCACAGCCGCCAACGTGGCGATGACCATCCGTGATATGCGGCGCAGTCTCTTGGGCGCGACCATCGGAGGTGCGTATATGAAGAGTAGTACAAGACCGAAGCGAGCGACAATCAGCTGCCGGCCGTGGCCCGTGCGCACATCACTCAGTGCATATGGAAGGAACCCGAAGACGAAAAGACCGATCGCAAGCAGGATCATCCCGAGAGTCGCGCTCCAGCCTGTGTCGCACGGCTCCTCTGCGACGACGGACTCGCGCATATCCGACTTCCAGACGAGGAAGAGGGTCGCCGCGACGAGCGTCGAGTAGGAGCCCCAGCTCCACAAATCACCCCCTACGCGGTCGGAAATACCCTCGATCCAACCATAGGCCAGATAAATCGCCTGATCTGCGAAACTTGAGAGGGCGCTCGCCTGATTGAAGCTTGCCACGTGTCCCACTCTCGCCTGACCATGGATGGCTGCCAGCATCGTGGGTATTATCGCGATTACAAGAGTGAGTACGATCGCCCCGAGATAACGGGCTGTCGATAGCAATTTCGTCGTGGCTCGCAGGCGCCGCGTATAAAAAAAATACAACACCATTAAAACCGGGAAAGCGATATATCCCGGATAAGTGCGAGCCCCCGTATAGAGCAGGATCAGACCAAGCCACAGGTAATCGCGCCTCCCCCGATCATGCGAACGGATAACGCATACAGAAGCCCAGAGCATTAGCCCCCAGGAAACGTTGACGCCAAAAGCGCCCAACCAAAGCATGGTCGGGTCATTTGCAAACAAGAGCCCAAGCGAAGCAGCGGCGACCGCCTCGGTTTTCTGGTCAGGAAAAATCTCCGTCAACAACTTGTATAGTCCGAGAAAGATGAATATGTCGAGAGTCATCAACTCCAGATTCATCAATTCGAGCGTATGGCCGTTGGAGAGATGTGCCAGCATCAACGGTATGGCACGAAACTCCCGCCTTGCCGAGGTGAAGAACTTCAATCCGTGGAAGTGGGGGTCACCAGTGAGCGCGACCCAGCCGTCATTGATCGGGAATACAGCGAGACCGTAAGGCACCCATAATCCGATCACAAGCAAGGCAACGTAGAGAGCGGGTAGATACTCCGACAATTCCTTGGGCTTATCGGTAGAAAATATAAAAGACATCAGGGAATCCCCAAGAGCAAGACACCGAACAATGCATTCGGAAAGTTCAACAATGTGGTTGGCAGTCCGACAACCGCCCAAGGTCAAACGGACTGCAAACCCTAACTGGCGTGACGGTCGCTGATCAGCATCGTCCCGACCCGACAGAGAACCTGCCTTGTGTCTCAGCCGTTCACTGAGGCGGCTTTTTTACGAGACATCTAGCCGAGCCGCGGACCCCGCTTGCCGTTAACAAAAAGCGGATCGATAGCACCCAGTCTGTGGTGCCAGGAATTTTGCGCACGGAATTGCAGGATGCCGGCTGCATCCGATTCCGCGGCAAGCGCCGCATCGATCTGTCCTGCGAGCTCATGGGGTTCGTTGTAGACGAACACTTCGGATTCCCCCGAACGCCTGCTCATCTCGCCAAACCCAGAGCTGCAGACAGGCAAGCCCAGCGCCCTGTATTCATAGTATTTCACAGGGTCCACTGCATCGGTAAGTGGCGTCCTGCGAAATGGAATCATGCCGACGTCAAATCCGGCAGCCATCTGTATAGCGGCTTCATGCGATACCGCTCCCAACAAGCGTATATTCTTAGGCAATCGAACGTTCGGCTGGGTATACATCGGGCCGACCAATCGAAACTCGTAGCCGGGGCGCCTCCGAGCGGCATCGATCACGGATTCCCAATCGAACCACGCGCCGATCGTACCCATATAACCGACCACCCGACGTTCGACCCTCGCCGCGATCTGCGTACACCGATTCTCATCAAAGGCATTGGGAA
Organism: uncultured Pseudomonadota bacterium; assembly: GCA_963739695.1. GTDB lineage: Bacteria > Pseudomonadota > Gammaproteobacteria > Natronospirales > CAVUBB01 > CAVUBB01. Next base: position 72,482 of record CAVUBB010000010.1, read on the forward strand.
CCAACATAACAGATGCGCCCGTATCCACAAATTTTCCCGCCAGCGCCGAGCTCGAGATCAGTATCTGCGGGACAGCACGCGCGATAGCCATCTCGATCTTTTCGTTATGTGCTGCGGAGAGACCTCGATAGAAACGAGGAAAGTCATCCATGGCATCATAGAGCAGCGCCCGCCCCGGCCACCGCTGTAATACTTTGAGCGCCAGCCGGGTTGGGCGGCCAACCGCGAATCGCAAGTCTCGACCCGAGGCGAGCTGCTGATCGAGCATACGAAACAGCGGCCAGCTCAGGATATCGTTGACTTGTCGCAATAACGGGATCGGATCGACTGGTAGCCATCGCGTGCGCACGACAGTACATGGCCAGTCATCCTGAGTACTGGAGCCATAATCCTTCGGCCTCCGGAAATCGCTCCAGCTCGGCAGGCGGCCCGGGGGCGGTTCGACCCACAGCACATCCCAACCGAACTGATCGCGAACAAAGGTCGCGAAGAAATGGGGTCTTTGCGCCGGGCTCCGGAAAGAGACAGGTGCGAAATAGACAAGAACTTTCCTGTCGGACTTCATCATGGAGGCCCTGCCATGCGCCATCAGGGCATCAAGTCCCGCTCGAGGACACGCAATATGCGTTCCGCTGCATGACCATCGCCGTAAGGCGATGCACCCTGAGCCATCGCAGCGTAGTGGACTGGATCGTCCAGCAGCGCGCACGTCTCACGTACGATATCATCAGTGTCGGTCCCCACCAGACGGACCACGCCAGCGCTGACAGCCTCCGGACGTTCAGTCTCGGCACGGAGCACGAGGACAGGCTTTGCCAGCGCGGGGGCTTCCTCCTGCACCCCTCCCGAATCGGAAAGGATGATGTGTGCTCTATCCATGGCCGACACAAACGGACCATATTCCAACGGTGCACAGAGCTTGACTCCAGGTATCTCCCCGAGCATCTCCCGTGCGACATCTTTCACGTTTGGATTGGGATGGACCGGATACAAGACATACAGATCGGGGTAGGCCTCGACGAGCCGCTGTATGGCTTTGAATATAGCCCTGATCGGCTCTCCGAAGTTTTCCCGCCGGTGCGCCGTGAGCAGGAGCAGCCGCTTGTCCGCCGGGATATCCAGCCCGGTGCCGATCGCCTTGGCCTTGGTTTCGAGCAGAGCGTCGATTACCGTATTGCCAGTTACAAATATCTTGCTGTCGGAGATGCCTTCCGCGAGCAGATTGGTTCGGGATATCTCGGTCGGCGCAAAATTCCAGGTCGCAAGTCGTCCGGCAACGACTCGGTTCATCTCCTCAGGAAAAGGATTGGTCATGTTCCCGGTCCTGAGGCCAGCTTCGACATGACCGAATGGAATGCCTCTATAGAAGCATGCGAGCGCGGTAGTCATGACCGTCGTCGTATCACCCTGAGCCAGGACGACATCAGGCTTTTCTCCTGCCAGAGTGCGATCCAGTTTATCGATGAGACGACTGGTCAGCTCCGGTAGAGTCTGATTGGGGCGCATCGCATCAAGATCGATATCCGGAGTAATCGAGAACAGATCCAGGACCTGATCAAGCATCTCTCGATGTTGCGCAGTGGCAAGCACCCGACACCTGGCCCACGGCGCAGCCCTGACTTTTTCGATCACCGGCGCCATCTTGATGGCTTCCGGTCTCGTGCCGACGACGCTCAACACATTTACCCGTCTACCCATCACTGGTAACCGAGTTCCGAGTTTGCCCATCCGGCAACCTGCTCGAAGGTCCTGCGCTGCCCACGACTCCATTTCTTCCACGGCTGATCTTTCAAACGCGCGGTGTCCTTCACACTGCGCACGTCACGTCCGTCGGTGTTGTCGTAACTGGAGTTGATACGCTTCTGAGAGAGATAGTCGGCGCACGCCGAATCATGTTCCAAGCCGAGAAAGTCGAGAATTTCTGCACATGTCAGCGCGGGATCCGACACCAACTGATCATGCATCACACGATGCGTGATGGACGGATGGGTCTTCTCGAACTCCAAACCCTTATTCAGATAATGCACCCACGTCTCCGCAGCAACCTGCAGATCAGTCGCCCACTTCATGGCAAAACCGCTGTTCAGCATGGAATTGACGACTGCACGCCCATCGCGAACGATATGCAGAAAACGTGCCCGTGGCAGGAGAAGGGCCAGCGTGTCTGCCATCAATGTATAGCCGGGCGTCGAATCGACCCAGACGAGGTCATGGGAACGGGACCGGAACAGCTCATCCACGCCACGTCCCATATTGGCGCAGAATTCCTCGTAGGACACCTCATTCTTCTTGAGCCAGCCCTGATCCGGCCGCGCATAGGCGTGATCGTAGATCTCCTTCAGGCGACCCTTCCCGAACAGGTCAAGCAGGAAATCGGACTCCGCAGACGTCCACATTCGCGGGTGTTGGGCCAACGACCACGACAGGGCACTTGTGCCAGAGCGCGGGCACCCTACTATGAACACATTCGAGATATCATGACTCATAATTCATTCTCTATATCGGTGCGGAGTCCACACTCCCCACTTCTCCTCATAGATCGCCTTGTTTCTCTCGAACAGCTCCTGCTTTCGCTTGCGGCCCAGTGCATCGAAGGAGGCAGAGAGTTCATGGTGGATGAACACATCATCCGCAATCGCAATCGAGAAACCGGCCTCACGGACGCGATTGCAGTAATCGTCGTCCTCGAAGAACCCCTGCCCGAACGCTTCGTCCAGACCACCAATACGTTCGAACACACCCCTAGACATCATAACGCAGAAGAATGCCACGACATCATTGTAAAGACGCTGCCCCACATGCGCGCCATGACGTTTGCGGGCGAACTCGAGCATCTCCTCCATGTCCGAATACTCCGCATCGACCTTCGCCTCGTTGCCGATATTGTTAGTGACCGGGCCGACCAGGCCCAGTATCTTGTCAGCGCGGAAGTGGCGAACCATGTCGAAGACCCAGCCGTCGCTCACACAGGTGTCATTGTTGAGGAGCACGAGGTAGTCGCCTGTCGCGACAGCAAGCCCGACATTGTTCCCTGCAGCAAATCCGAGATTCTCTTCATTCATGATCAGGTGGATATCGCCACGACCATCTGCATGTTTGCGTACCAGCTCTCTAGTCTCTTCATCCGACGCATTGTCGACGATCACGACCTCCAGATTCGGGTAATTTGAGTATCGGTCTATGCTCTCCAGACAGCGCTTCGTCAATTTCGGGTTGTTGTAGACGAGAACGACGACGCTGACTTTAGGAAACATCGCCTCCATCACTTCCGCCAATTGGCTGCCCCGATGTCCCCAGGTCTGCGTGCTGGCCCATTCTTTGCGCTTTTCTACCATGTCAGGGTCGGAAAGCTCAGCGAGCGCAGCGTCGGTAGCCGCCAAAAATTCTTCCGGGCTATCAGCGAGATGGACCAGACCTTCAGGGATCAACTCCAGTTCCGGCAGCCGCGTTGCCACCACAGGCTTGCCCGCACTCAGATACTCATAGACCTTCACCGGATTGGTACATAGCGTGAGCTCCACCCGCTTGAACGGGATCAGACAGACGTCGAATTGCTCGAGTTCCTGCGGGAGATCGGAATAGGGAATCTCCCCCCTGAGCGACACATTCCGGGGTAGGCGCTCAGGAAGCTCATCGCACCCCGCGGTACTACCGATCAGCACGATATCCCAGTCCGGCCGCGCCTTTGCCAGAACCAGCACCGTAGACATATCAAACCATTCGGATATCGCGCCATAGTACCCGATCAACGGTCGATCCTTCGGCACATGGACCCGGATGCTTGAAAAATGTTCGACGTCGGTACCATTCCTGATGACGAGGCTGTGACTCGAATGCCCTGCCAACTCGCGGAGCCGGGCAGATGTAAAAATAGTTGCATCGGCATCAGCCAGAAGCTGTTCTTCTTCCCGAAGCATCGCCTCGGAGTTCGTCGAGAAGCCCGCATGAAAGTCCATGCAGTCATATACGAGTGGAAGCCCAGGCAAGCGTGTCACGATACGATGCCAGAAAGGAAGATCGATCACCGCAATCCGATCATGGCAGCCGATATCGGCAAACAACTGTGCGAGGCCCGCCGTAAGTTCCTGTATGAGTTCTTCGCCGGGAATATCGGAATAGATGCGGGTCTCGTGCCGTTGCGCGTGCAACTGGACCTGATAGACGTTGGGTGCCGGATTCCCGACGAGCGTGAAACGTCGACTCTTCTGCGTCGGCGCGAACCGCGTATCGAAGTAGAAGACCCGATGACCCTGCTGTGCGAGTTGCAGCGCCAGATGTTGGGGGCGCTGGATTCTGAATTCCCAGTTTATGACAGGAAAGAAAAAGACATCGGCCTGTACCGGGTTGCCCTGTTCGCGGAGCGCTTCAACCAGCGCCTGGTGGATCCGGAGTCGTTCCGATGGCCGGGCCGGCTTGACCGGAGCCGGCCCGGCACGTAGCGAGGCAGCCACTCTGACGGCAATCCTGGAAGGCAAGAAGCTTGAAAACCGAATCAGGGCATTTCGTATCGGCCGGGGCAGACCTCTTGTAGCACGCGCCAAGGGTCGAAGCGCGACCTTCACCATACGCTTGAAGCGGGCAGTCGGCGTGCGCCGATAGAGTTCGAAATAGAAATTGACGTCGCGTGTCAAACGCTTGGATTCGCTCTCGTAATACTCTGCGCGGCGCGTCTGGTGATCCAGATCAGCCTGCAGCAGCAAGCCCTCCGAACTCACGCGCTGAACTTCAGCACGCAGTTTCCGGCCTTCATCACGCAAGCTGTCTCGATCCTGAAGCAAACGATCGCGTTCACGGCCACGCTTCTCCACTTCAACCTTTAGCTCGTTGAGTGTCCTGCGTTGTGAACGCAGCAGTTCTGCATCGGCTCCGATCTTCTCGGCGAGAGCATTCAGATCCGATACTGCTCGGCCGGGCACTCGCTCGCCCCACTGTCGGGCAAACAGTGACGGTAGCGCATTGTCGTCCAGATCAAGTCCGGACAGATGCGCCAACTGACTCATCCGGTCAGCGGAAAGCTGATAGATATCGACGAGTTGCAGGACATCCGCCAACTCGGACCAAGCCTGGTCCACAGCCGCAAGGTCTGAACCATCACGCATCAGGGCTGCGTAGATCTGCTCACACCAGGGCATGGGCCAGCGTTTCCTCTCTCGAGCCGCTTCTTCAGCCACGGAATGCCGCAGGTCTTTGGAAAGGAAATCGGCCTCAAGCACGCTCACAACTGCATTTGAGGGCCTGGCCACCCCCAGACCCTCGGCAGCTTTCCCCAGGACAGCGCTCGCGTCGTCAAGGAGTTCGTCGTAATCGATCAGGACATCATGCGCCCCCACCAACAGACGGTTATGAGCGATCCAGAGCAGGAGCCCCTGGGTGATAGGCATCCGGTTCCGCCGATTCAAAGACTTCGCTACTGCGTAGGGTTTTCGTACCACGCCAACCCGCGATGCATGGACATCCATTCCTTCAAGTACGTTCTCCCAGAAAGGAAGGATGCGAATTGTCCGGGGATCCTTGAAAAGCCAGCTATCCAAGCTACGCAAACGAGACTCGATCAGCCGCCGGGCACGGTCCCCTATCGGTCCATCCGCGAGTGAAAGCAGAAGATCCGGACGGATACGTTGGGTGCAGGCCCAACTCAACCCCAGGGACTGGAAGAGCTCTTCATTTACGGCCAGAACCTCGCGGTCTTCCCAGAACCCGGTCGGATTGTCCGGACCGGAGCCCGAGAGATCCAGACCAAGATCAAATCCCAATGCAGAGACTGCGCGTGCCACCGCACTCGTACCGCTCCTGTGCATTCCGAGGACGATAACGACCCGTCGCCCGCCTTCCGTGGTCATGTTCGATAATCCTGACTGCTCGTTACTCATAATCCTGCCCATGTCGGGACATTCCAGACCGGCAATACCTTATTTAGCAAGCCTCAAGCCCGGCGGGAGAGTGGTTGCCCGCCACGCGCTTCATGATACTTGGCCAGCACCTCGTCCGGTGGACCCATCGCCATCGTCAGACCGTTCTCTATCCAGACGACGCGATGGCACAGCTCCCGGATCGTCGGCCCATGGTGTGAGACGATGACGACCGTCTTGTTGGACCTTATCTTCTCTCGCATGGCCTCCCCGGATTTCGCCTTGAACTGCTCATCTCCGACCCCAAGCACCTCGTCCACGAGCAGTACGTCCGGATCCGCTTGAAAAGCTACACCGAATCCAAGACGTGCCTTCATACCTGAAGAGTACGAATGAACCGGCGCATCGATGAAATTTTCCAGCTCCGCAAATGCGAATATCTCATCCATCTGACGCTCGACATCCCGGCGTGTCATGCCAAGCAATATCCCGCTCAAGATCGCATTTTCCCGCCCACTCAGATGCTGATTGAAGCCTACTTGCAGCGAAAGCAATGATACCTTCTTGGTTCGATGCACCATGGTTCCGGCATCTGGCGCAAGGATATTCGCGAGCAACTTGAGCAACGTGCTTTTGCCGGCACCATTGCGCCCGACGACACCCAGGGTCTCACCCTGATAGACATCCAGGGTAAGGTCCTTGACTCCCCAGTATCGTCTCCGTCGGAACATGGTGAGATGACTGGAATAGGCAACCCCGACATTGCGAAGCTCGATCACTGGTTCTTGCACGGCAGCGGTACTCATGAGATCGTGACCTTTGGATACACGCGGTCAAATTTGATCAGGACAACCAATCCCGCAGCATATAAGACGACCGAGATCGCCATCACAGTTCCCAGATTACCCCAATCCGGCCAATGCCCATCGAGAAGAACCGTCCGATACTGCTGCAACAGCACCGCCATCGGGTTGAGTTCGAAGATATGGCGCTTTGCGGGCGAATATCGCGATATATCGATGAAGACACCGGAAAGGAACATCAGTACGATGATCCCGTTATCGATGACAAGCTGCAGGTCAGGCATGAACGGCACGAGCGCGCCAAACAGCGTGCAAAATGCCCCAACCAGCAGGAACTGCACCAGGATTACCGGGATGATTCCCAGCCAGGGCAACACGACCGGCTTCCCGATAGCGACGATGAATACGAGAAACAGGACAAAGATGATCAGGAACTTGATCGAGTTCGCCACCATCACGATGCCGGGAAGCACGAATTTAGGGATATAGACCTGATGCATCAGACCACCATTATTGATGATCGCCTTCGAACCATGCTGGACAGTCGTCGCGAACCATTTCCATGGCACCAAACCACAGAGCAGAAACGCCATCTGCGCACTCCCACCACGCTTCAAGCCGGTATCGAACCCAAGATAGAAAGCCGCCATGTAGAGCACCGGCTCGGCGATCCACCAGATGATCCCGAGATAGGCCCGTGCGGCTTCCGCCCTTAGTTCAGCAGTCGCGCGATACCAGATCAGTTCAAAGAATTTACCCATGACAAACCATCTCTCGTTCGCAGGCCAGATCACGCCCGCAGTACCACCGGTTAAAACTTCATGTCACGAAGAGGCGTGCGAACTGACACGACGTCAGATACCTTTTTGCCCACCAGATACCCGACGGCGGGAATAACCCCATCTACACAAGGGCCCTACTCAGTCGCTGACCGACTCCGGTCCCACATACCAATTCACCGTCCGGCGCAGGCCCTCCTTCAGAGTGACCTCGGGCTCCCATCCAAGCTCGCGCGCAATCTTGCGCTGATCAATCGCATATCGGAGATCGTGACCCGGCCTGTCTTCCACGAACGATATAAGGCGCTCATGTGGAGCGAAGTCGGACTTCGGTTTGAATTCATCCAGCAAGCTGCATAATGCGCGTACGAGGTCGATATTCCTGACCTCGCTGTTTCCGCCAACGTTGTACGTCTCGCCGATCCGACCCTTGTTTACGATTAAATCTATTGCACGGCAATGATCTTCTACATACAACCAATCGCGCACGTTGATACCCTGCCCGTAAACCGGTAGCGGCTCACCCTTCACGGCATTGCCAAGCACCAGCGGAATAAGCTTCTCAGGATGCTGATACGGACCATAGTTGTTGGAGCAATTGCTGATCGTCGTAGGCAGGCCATAGGTACGATTATAGGCACGCACTAGATGATCGGATGCTGCCTTGCTCGCCGAATAAGGGGAATTGGGTGCGTAGGCTGTATCTTCAGTAAACGGCGGATCTCCAGGCCCGAGCGAGCCATATACTTCATCTGTCGAGACATGATGGAAGCGCACGCCCGGCTGCCAGGCGCCGGAGACGAGCCACGCATTCCGCGCCGCCTTGAGCAGAACGTGGGTCCCGTTAACATTGGTACGGATAAACTCGTCCGGCCCCACTATGGAACGATCCACATGTGACTCGGCTGCAAAGTGAACGACCCGGTCAATCCCCTCTTCCTCCATCAGAGTATCTACGAGTTCCTGATCACAGATATCCCCATGGACGAACCGAAAATTTTCCCTACTTTCGACCAGTCGGAGATTGTCGCGATTCCCTGCATAGGTCAAAGCGTCGAGGACGACGACTCGATCTTCGGGATATCGCTCCATCCAATACAGCACAAAATTTGTGCCGATAAATCCGGCACCTCCGGTCACAAGCAACCTAGGCATCCATCAATTCCTTCAGCATGAATCTCAGATTTGTTCGCCAATGCACCCTTTCCAGGGACAACTGCGAAGCGCTTGAACTCAGCGCGAGCACACTGTAAGGCGGCCGCTTCGCTGGCAAAGGGTAGTCTCGCGTAGTAATCGGCCTCACTTCAGCAGGTGAAGAGATCAACCCGAGCGACTGAGCTTCTTCGCGAATCGCTACTGCGAAATCGTACCAGCTGGCGACGCCCGAATCCGTCCAGTGAAAGACCCCCGCACTCCGCTTGACGGTCGCCGCCCAAATAGCATGGGCCAATGATGCGGCCCAGGTCGGCGCCCCCACCTGATCGCTTACCACACCGATCTCGGAACGCTCAGTGAGCAGACGCAGGATGGTATTGACGAAATTGTGGCCGGTCGAGGCATAGACCCACGCCGTGCGCACGATGCTGCTACTCAGGCCATCCACGGACTCAAGCGCGCGCTCACCGGCCAATTTGCTTGCGCCATATACCCCCAGTGGAGCGGGGCTATCGCTCGGCTCATAAGGTGAGGACTTGGCGCCATCAAAGATGAAGTCGGTTGAAACGTGCACGAGATGCGCCGAGTTGGCAGCAGCCGCCGCCGCCAGATTCGCCGGCCCCTGCTCGTTGACCGCAAACGCAAGATCTTTCTCGCTCTCGGCCCGATCAACCGACGTATAGGCTGCCGCGTTGATGATCGCGTCAGGTCGTGAAAGCGAGACAGCCGAATTAACGGCGGCGGGATCCGTGACATCGAGATCGTGACGCGTCCGCGCCTCCAGGTTGACGCCTTCCGGGCAGGTTGCACGAATCGCGCGTCCCAATTGACCTCCTGCCCCGAGCACAAGCACCTTCATTCGTAGTACTCCGCTTCCCGGAAAGGCACTCCCGTCCGATCCTTCTGGGAAAGCAGAGGCTGGGAACCGGCAGATGGCCATTCAATCGCAAGATCCGAATCATCCCAGATGATCGTGCGCTCGTGCTCGGGTGCATAGTAGTCGGTGCATTTGTAAAGAAAGTCGGCCCGTTCGCTCAAGACGACAAAACCGTGAGCAAAGCCGGGCGGCACCCAGAGCATGGTCTTCTCTTCTGAATCGAGTTCCACTCCCACCCACTGGCCGAAGGTCTTCGAGCTGCGGCGAATGTCCACGGCGACGTCATAGACCCGGCCCTCAGTCACACGGACCAGTTTCCCCTGTGGCTGGACGATCTGATAGTGGAGACCACGCAATGTACCCTTGACCGAACGACTGTGATTATCCTGGACGAAATCAGCCGCGATCCCGGCATCAGCGAACTTGCGACGCTCCCATGTCTCCATGAAAAATCCGCGCTCATCGCCGAACACTCTAGGCTTTACCAACATGACATCGGGAATGGCTAGACGCTCGAAGTCCATCACCACACCGCTTCGTTCAGCATCCGCAACAGATACTGACCGTATCCATTTTTCTGCAAAGGTTCGGCCAGCTTCCTGACCTGTGCGGCATCGATGTATCCGCTGCGGTAAGCGACTTCTTCGGGACATGCGATCTTGAGGCCCTGACGATTTTCGATCGTCTCGACAAATGCCGAGGCTTCAAGCAGGGACTGGTGTGTACCGGTATCCAGCCAGGCCATGCCGCGGCCCATCCGTTCGACGTTTAGTGCACCCCGTTGCAGATACACGTTATTGACATCTGTGATCTCCAACTCACCACGCGCCGAGGGCCTGATCGACCGGGCGATATCGACCACTGAATTATCATAGAAATAGAGACCGGTAACTGCATACCGCGACTTCGGTTTGACCGGTTTCTCTTCGATCGACTTGGCTATACCGTCGGACCCGAATTCGATCACACCATATCTTTCCGGGTCGCGGACATAGTAAGCAAATACCGTTGCGCCCTCGGTGCGCCTTACGGCATGGATCAACTGTTCATGGAAGCCCTGCCCGTAGAAGATGTTATCGCCAAGGATCAGCGCGACAGGAGACTCGCCGATGAATTTCTCACCAATCACGAAAGCCTGAGCGAGCCCTTCCGGATTTGGCTGTTCGGCATAACTCAGGGAGATGCCCCATTGACTGCCATCCCCGAGCAGCGCCTGATAACGTGGCAGGTCATGCGGTGTCGAGATGACCAGGATGTCGCGGATACCCGCCAGCATCAGGGTGCTCAGCGGATAGTAGATCATCGGTTTGTCATAGACGGGGAGCAGCTGCTTGCTGATCGAGAACGTGATCGGGTACAGACGCGTTCCCGACCCTCCCGCAAGAATGATTCCCTTGTACGGGTGCTTATCCATCGTAACCACGCAACTGAATCAGTGATCGGCCATTATGCCATCTGCGATTGGCGGAAAGCAGTGGACTCCACGACGAGAAGGGGCAGCGGGAGGTCTGCACTCGACTGCTGTGACACCGACATGTCCCATGCTTCCCGCACGGAACCCGCCAAGCTTGATCTAGAGGCGCAAAATCGAGACACGATCCCTGTATCCGGCTGCTTCCCGAATGCACCACCCCGTGTGACCCCGATGATGCCGGGAAAAGCGGCGATTTTACGCCAGGCTCGCCTGTATTGCACTGCATTATGGCGATTTCCTGCGTGCCGAAACCCCACGGCCCGATGCAGGCTCGCTATTTGGGAAAAAGCTCCAATTCCACGACTGCACACAGTATATGACCTGCGAGCCCATGAATCTCCTGTATACGCGGGGTCTCATCCGACGCCGCCCTGAGGACATACTCACATCGCCCGGCAAGCTCGCCACCCTGCGCACCCGTGAAAGCCGCTGCAGCGATTCCTCGGGCACGGCAGGCTTCCACTGCCTTTATGACGTTGGCGGAATTGCCCGAGGTACTGAGCCCCACGAAGAGATCACCACTGACCCCAAGCGACTCGACCTGGCGAGCAAAGATGGCCTCGTAGCCATAGTCGTTGCCCACTGCGGTAAGGATGGAAGTGTCGGTGGTGAGGGCGATGGCAGGAAGGCCCGGACGATCATAGGCGAAACGTCCCACGAGTTCGGCAGCGAGATGCTGGGCGTCCGCAGCACTGCCACCGTTTCCGGCAAACAGTATCTTGTTGCCTGCCTTGAGCGTAGCCACCGCCGCGTTACAGATGGCGGCGAGCGCTTCCAAGAAGGCGTTATCGGCCATGCTCGCCTCAAGCGCGCGGCGTGAGGCTCCCATCTCCCGGGCGATAAAGTCTTTCATTTGCTGTCTCCCCGCTCCCTGACGGTCGCCTGGCCTTTCCGCTAGCGGATGAAGCCGAGACTCTCGAGCTTGATGATGATGCGATGCGCCGCTTCATCCGGCGTACATTCCTGAGTGTCGATCACCAGCTCGGGGCTCTCCGGGGCTTCGTACGGATCACTGATGCCGGTAAATTCCTTGATCACGCCTGCACGCGCCTTGGCATACAGGCCCTTGCGGTCGCGTTGCTCGCAGATTTCGAGCGGAGTGGCAACGTGGATCTCGATGAAGCCACCGAGTGGGGCGATCATCTCGCGCACCTGATGCCGCGTGGCTGCATAGGGCGCGATCGGCGCGCAGATGGCGACGCCACCGTTCTTGGTGATCTCGCTGGCGACATAGCCGATGCGCAGGATGTTGATATCCCGGTGCTCACGCGAGAAACCCAGCTCGCTGGAAAGGTGCTTGCGCACCAGATCGCCATCGAGCAGCGTGATCCGGCGCCCACCCAGCTCCATGAGCTTGACCATGAGCGCATTGGCGATGGTGGACTTGCCGGAGCCGGAAAGGCCGGTGAAGAAGATGGTGTAGCCCTGCTGGTCCCGCGGCGGATGCGTCTTGCGCAGCTCCTGCACCACATCCGGATAAGAAAACCATTCCGGGATGTCGAGCCCTTCCTGCAGGCGGCGGCGGAATTCGGTGCCCGAGATGCTGAGCACGGTCTCGTCGTCGCGCGCCTCGTCCACCGGCACATATTCGGCACGTTCCTGGATGTAAACCATCATCTGGAACGGCACCATCTCGATCTGCAGTTCGTCCTGATGTTTGCGCACCAGATCCTGCGCCTCGTACGCGCCATAGAAGTCTTTCCCGTTGCGATCCTTGCCCGGGCCGGCATGATCGCGCCCGACGATGAAGTGCGTGCAACCATGGTTCTTGCGGATGATGGCGTGCCAGACGGCTTCGCGCGGTCCGCCCATGCGCATGGCCAGCGGCAGCAGGCTCAGCGCCGTCGTCTGTTCCGGGTAGTGCTTGATCAGATGCTCGTAGCAGCGCACCCGTGTGAAATGATCGATATCCCCTGGCTTGGTCATGCCCACGGACGGTTGTATGAGCAGGTTTGCCTCGACCATCTTTGCCGCGCGGAAGGTCAGTTCCTGGTGGGCGCGATGCATGGGGTTGCGGGTCTGGAAAGCCACGACCCGGTTCCAGCCCAGCTTGGCGAAACGCTCGCGCAGTTCGCGAGGCGTATCGCGCAGATGGCGGAAATCGTAATGCGTGGGCCGTTCGACACCACGCAGTTTGCCGCCGAGATAGACCGGATTCGCAAGGTTGAACAGATAGTTGACGCCGGGATGGTGGGCATCTTCGCTACCGAATACCCCACGCGCCTCGCGCGCCTTGTCAGGCGTCCAGATATCGCTGACGTCCAGCAGCGCGACAAGCACGCCTTCGCCATCGCGCAGGGCGATGGTATCGCCTGCCTTTACCTGACCGGCGAATGCTTCGGTCACATCGAGGTTGATAGGCATCGGCCACAGGGTGCCGTCCGCCAGACGCATCTCGTCCACTACACGGTCGTAATCGGCCTGAATCAGGAAGCCTTCCAGCGGAGAGAACCCGCCGCTGAGCAACAATTCCAGGTCACAGAGCTGACGCTGGTTCAGGTCCCAGGAGGGCAAACCACGCGCTTCATCACGCGCTTTTGCCCCCTGATCCTTGTCGAGGTAGAGCTCCTTCAAAGTGCCGCCATGCGGCGCGATCAGATCTTTCATCTTTCGGCTTCTGTCCTGAAGTCAATTGGTTAACTGTGAAACGACACGGCCCGCATCCTTGTCAGAATGCGGGCCAGTGCCCTGAAGCTAAGCGACAAGCACCCGCCTAGAACGGGATATCGTCATCGAAATCGTCGGGACCGCCACCGGTGGGAGCACTGCCGCCCCCGGAACGGTTGGCCGGGGCGGAATCACTGTAGCCGCCGCTGCCACTTGTGCCGCCACTGCCGCCGCGGCCACCCAGCATCTGCATCTCGTTGGCGATGATCTCGGTGCTGTAATGGGTCTGACCGTCCTTATCATAGGTGCGCGTGCGCAGGCTGCCTTCGATGTAGACTTGGGAGCCCTTGCGCAGGTATTCGCCCGCGATCTCGGCCAGGCGGTTGAAGAACACGACCCGGTGCCATTCGGTACGCTCCTGACGCTCGCCTGACTGCTTGTCCTTCCAGCTGTCGGTCGTCGCCAGGCGGATGTTGGTCACGGCGCTGCCGCTGGGCATGTACCGCACTTCCGGGTCTGCGCCCAGATTACCCACCAGGATGACCTTGTTGATTCCCCTTGCCATCAGCCTCTCCTTCCCGAGAAAACCCTGTTCCGCCAGCCCGCCTTACGCGGTTCCGGCAGCCTCCGCTTCGACTCCGGTGAGGGCCGCGAGTCGGGCCTCGTCTATCCGGCGTGCATCGACCTTGAGGTAGGCCACGCCCTCTTCGGGGTGGACCACCACTTCGCGCACGCCTTCCAGCGCGCGCAGCTGTTGTTCAAGCCGGCTCAGTCCGGCGGCATCGAGGCCGCCCACGTTGAGCAGACGATTGCTGATGCGGGGCGGATTGCGCATGCCCAGCGCCAGCAGGAACCAGATTCCCGCCAGACTGGCGGAAAACACATACAGCCCCGGCAAACCGAAGTGCCCATGCAGCCAGCCGCCGGCGGCACCGCCGACGAATATACCGAGGAACTGCGAGCTCGAATATACGCCCATCGCCGTGCCCTTGGCATCGGCGGGAGCGGCCTTGGAGATCAGCGAGGGCAGGCTGGCTTCCATGAGATTGAAGGCCGTGAAGAACACGACCAGCGCGATCATGATCTCGACCACCGAATGACCCGCACCCACCAGCCCCGCCTGGGCCAGGCCGATCGCCAGCACGGCGCCGAGGAAGACCGGCTTCATCTTGCCCCGGGTCTCGCCGATGATGATCAACGGCACCATGGCCACGACCGAGATCACGAGCACCGGCAGGTAGAAATACCACTGGTGATGGATCGACAGGCCGGCCTCGCGCAGGATAAGCGGCAGGCCGAGGAAGCTCGCGGTAAGCATCGCATGCAGGGCGAAGATGCCAAAATCCAGACGCAGCAGTTCCGGATCGCTCAGCACGCGCCGGAACATGGCCGGCACAGGCTCGGTATCCCGGTGACGACGCGTAAGCAGCGGTCTGGGCACCACGAGGTGCAGGATCACCAGCCCGACCAGCGCCATGCCGGCGGTGGCCCAGAAGATGCCGGAGACACCGATCCAGCTGTTGAAGATGGGGCCGAGCACCACCGCGACGCCGAAGGACAGGCCGATCGTCATGCCCATGACCGCCATCGCCTTGGTGCGGTGCTCTTCTCGGGTCAGATCCGCTCCCAGCGCCAACACCACCGAGCCCACCGCCCCCGCACCCTGGAGCGTGCGGCCGAGGATCACGCCATAGATGGTGTGAGCCAGCGCGGCCACCACGCTGCCGGAAGCGAAGATAAGCAACCCGACGGTGATCACGCGCTTGCGCCCGATACGGTCGGAGAGCATCCCGAACGGGAGCTGGAACAGGGCCTGGGTCAGTCCGTAGATACCCAGTGCCATGCCGATGGTCGCGGCGGTCGCGCCAGTGAGATGGCGCGCATACACCGCAAACACGGGATAGATCATGAACAGGCCCAGCATGCGCAAGGCCAGGATGCCTGCCAACGCGAAAGCCGCTCGGCTCTCGGTCTTGTTCATTCCAGTCGCGGTCATCGAATCTGTTTCTTGTCTGCCTGAAGTGCGCCTCCGCCCGCCCGGCGTGGCGGAAGAGGCGTTTGGGGCCAGGCCCCGGCGGAAATATTGAAGGCGGGATTTTAGCACACACACAGCCCGGTTCGCCCGCGGCATGCCCACGCTGCGACAGGCTCGGCTGCTTTGCCTCGCACAGGGCTCGCGGCGTATAGTTATATGTTCCCTTGCATTTCGATACACAGGGCATGGACAGCATACAGATCCGGGGTGCGCGCACCCACAACCTCCAGAATGTCGACCTCGATCTGCCCCGCGATCGCCTGATCGTGATCACCGGGCTGTCGGGTTCCGGCAAGTCCTCGCTGGCCTTCGACACCATCTATGCCGAAGGTCAGCGGCGTTATGTGGAATCGCTCTCGGCCTACGCGCGCCAGTTCCTCTCCATGATGGAAAAGCCGGACGTCGACCATATCGAGGGCCTCTCGCCGGCGATCTCGATCGAGCAGAAATCCACTTCGCACAACCCGCGTTCCACCGTGGGTACGGTCACCGAGATCTACGACTACCTGCGCCTGCTCTATGCCCGCGCGGGTACCCCGCGCTGCCCGGACCACCAGCTCGATCTCGAGGCCCAGACGGTCAGCCAGATGGTGGATGCCGTGCTGGCGCTGCCGGCCGATACGCGCCTGCTCCTGCTCGCCCCGGTGGTGCAGGAGCGCAAGGGCGAGCATGTGCAGATATTCCAGGAGATGCGCGCCCAGGGCTTCATCCGTGCCCGCGTGGACGGCAAGGTCATCGAGCTGGATACCCCGCCGACCCTGGATCTACGCCGCAAGCACACCATCGAAGTGGTCGTCGACCGGTTCAAGGTGCGCGAGGACCTGGGCCTGCGCCTGGCCGAATCGTTCGAGACCGCGCTGCGCCTGGCCGACGGCGTCGCACGGGTCGCCTTCATGGACGAACCCGGCCACGAAGAGATGGTGTTCTCGGCCCGTTTCGCCTGCCCGGAATGCGGCTATTCGCTCTCCGAACTCGAGCCCCGGCTGTTCTCCTTCAATAACCCGGTCGGCGCCTGCCCGGCCTGCGACGGCCTCGGCGTACGCCAGTTCTTCGACGAGAACCGGGTGATAACGAATGACGAGCTGAGCCTGGCGGGCGGTGCCGTACGCGGCTGGGACCGCCGTAACGCCTATTACTTCCAGCTCGTGCAGAGCCTGGCCCAGCACTTCAAGTTCGACATCGATACCCCGTTCAGGGAACTGCCGCCACGGGTCCGCCAGGTGGTACTCCACGGCAGCGGCGACGAAGTGATCCCCTTCCGCTACATGAGTGAGCGCGGCGGTTTCGCCACGCGGCGCCACCGCTTCGAGGGCGTGTTGCCGAACATGGAGCGGCGCTATCGCGAGACTGAATCGGGCATGGTGCGCGAAGAACTGGCCAAGTACCTGACCAGCCGCCCCTGCCCCGAATGCGAAGGCACCCGCCTCAACCGGTCGGCACGCCACGTCTATGTGGCCGAACACAGCCTGCCCACGATCACGGGGATGCCGATCGGCGCGGCAAGCCGGTTCTTCCAGGCGCTGGACCTGCCCGGACGCCGCGGGGAGATCGCCGCCAAGGTCGTCAAGGAGATCGACGAGCGCCTCGGCTTCCTGGTCAACGTGGGCCTGGATTACCTGACCCTGGACCGCAGCGCCGAGACGCTCTCCGGCGGCGAAGCCCAGCGCATCCGCCTTGCCAGCCAGATCGGTTCGGGCCTGGTGGGCGTGATGTATATCCTCGACGAGCCTTCCATCGGGCTGCACCAGCGCGATAACCAACGGCTGCTGGACACCCTGTTCCACCTACGCGATATCGGCAACACGGTGATCGTGGTCGAGCACGACGAAGATGCGATCCGCAGTGCGGACCATGTAGTGGACATGGGTCCGGGCGCGGGCGTGCACGGTGGCCACGTGGTGGCGCAGGGCTCTGTCGACGCCATCAAGGCCGAGCCGGGCTCCATCACCGGACAATTTCTCTCCGGGCAGCGCGGCATCAGTGTGCCGCGGGAGCGCAAAGCGCCGGACCCCGACCGCATGCTGGTCATCCGCGGCGCGCACGGCAACAACCTGCACAACGTGGATGTGCATATCCCGCTCGGGCTCATGACCTGTGTGACCGGAGTTTCCGGCTCGGGCAAATCGACCCTGATCAACGACACGCTCTATCGCTATGCCGCGCGCGAACTGAACGGCGCTTCCACCGAACACGCGCCCTGCCAGGCGGTGGAAGGCCTGCCGCAGATCGACAAGGTCATCGATATCGACCAGAGCCCGATCGGACGCACTCCGCGCTCGAATCCGGCCACCTACACCGGTCTGTTCACGCCGATCCGCGATCTGTTCGCCGGCACGCCGGAAGCACGCTCGCGCGGCTACAAACCCGGCCGCTTCAGCTTCAACGTGAAAGGTGGACGCTGCGAGGCCTGCCAGGGCGACGGCGTGATCAAAGTGGAGATGCACTTCCTGCCCGATATCTACGTGGCTTGCGATGTCTGCAAGGGCAAGCGCTACAACCGCGAGACCATGGACATCCGCTACAAGGGTAAGAACATCCATGAAGTGCTGGAGATGACGGTAGAAGATGCGCTGGACTTCTTCAGCGCCGTGCCGGTCATCGCGCGCAAACTGCAGACACTGATGGACGTGGGCCTGAGCTATATCCGCCTGGGACAAAACGCGACGACCTTATCCGGTGGCGAGGCCCAGCGCGTGAAACTCTCGCGGGAACTGTCCAAGCGCGATACCGGCAGCACACTGTATATCCTCGACGAACCCACCACCGGCCTGCACTTCCATGACATCGAACAGCTGCTCGGCGTCTTGCACCGACTGCGCGACCACGGCAACACCATCGTCGTGATCGAGCACAATCTGGACGTGATCAAGACCGCCGACTGGATCGTCGACCTGGGCCCCGACGGGGGCAACGGCGGCGGTCGGGTTGTGGTCGCAGGCAAACCGGAAGATGTTGCTAGCTTCACGGGGTCGTATACTGGCCAGTATCTCGCGCCGATGCTGGATCATGGGCCGGATGAGGTGGCGAGACGGAGCACGCCGGGCCGGAAGAAGGCACGCAAGAGCACCTCCGGCAAAAAGGAACGAACGTCTGCGTAGAGCAGTCGACGCACTGGAGCAGAGGAACCGGATCATGGGGAAAGGGGTCGCGATACTGGGCATGCACCGCAGCGGCACGAGTTGCCTGACCGGCTTGCTCGGTGAAGCCGGAGTATTCCTTGCCGACGTATCCAGATCGAACCCCTATAACAAGAAAGGCAACCACGAGCGTAGGGACATCATGATCCTGCACGATCGCGTACTGGCGGCCAGCGACGGCTCCTGGGATTCGCCACCCGATCTTCCGGTGAGCTGGCCCGAGAGGGATATCGCCGAGCTTGAGAGGCTGATCTCGGACTACGCAGGACACCCGATCTGGGCATTCAAGGACCCACGTTCGCTATTGTTACTGGAAGGATGGCTGCAAGCTGTACCGACACTTAAGCTGATCGGCACATTCCGGCATCCGCAAGCAGTTGCCATATCGCTGAACCAGCGTAGCACCATGCCGGAGAGGCAATGTTTCGACCTCTGGCTCACCTACAACAGCCGCCTGCTCCAATTCCATGATCGCTATGGCTTCGACCTCATGAATTTCGATCTTAACGCTGATCAATATCTCGCCACCGCCCGCGCTGCGATGGAGAGGCTCGGCCTGGATATCCAGGACAGGCGGTTCGAATTCTATGAAGAATCGCTGCGCACATCCGGTGGGCAGCGGCGGTATGAAAAACTTCCTCGAGAGCTCGAGCTCGTATACTCCGAGCTACTCGAGCGCAGCTGCACCGCATGATTGGCCGACTGTCCAGACCGAAGCTCTCGGTCATTGTCATCGTGTACGATATGGCACGGGAGGCGCCGCGCACACTGCGTTCGCTCTCGCGCTCTTACCAGACCGGGATATCAACAGGAGATTATGAGGTCGTGGTGATCGACAACGGCTCGCCGACCCCGTTAGGCAAGGCGGAGGCCACGCAGTTCGGCCCGAATTTTCGATATCACTATATCCGGGATGCCGAGAAGTCCCCCGCTGCCGCTATCAACTTTGGCGTCTCAAAGAGCCGCGGTGATGTCGTTTGTATATTCATAGACGGCGCGCGTATTGCTTCGCCCGGCCTGCTCTCAACCGGACTAAAAGGCTTCCGCTTGCATGAGGACCCTATCGTCGCCACGCTTGGCTGGCACTTGGGGCCCGACCTGCAGCAGAAGGCTGCACTTACAGGCTATACCAAAGCCAGAGAAGAGGAACTTCTCGAGGGGATTCGCTGGCCGGATGACGGCTACCGCCTGTTCGAGATATCCGTACTCGCCGCATCGTCTCATGGAGGTTATTTCAGCACACCATCCGAGAGTAACGCGCTGTTCCTGCGCCGTACGACTTTCTTTGAGCTTAGGGGGTTCGATACGGCATTCGATCTGCCGGGCGGTGGTCTGGTGAACCTGGATTTCTTCATTCGTGCACTGGAACGGGACCAGTCACCCCTGATCATGCTACTGGGCGAAGGCACGTTCCATCAGATGCATGGAGGAGCTTCGACCGAGACGCGTGACAACGACGATGAGGGTAATCGTTTCCAACTGTGGGCTGAGCAATACCGGCAGATTCGCGGAAAACCGTGGCGGCATCCGGAAAGACCGGCTCTCTTCATCGGCCAGATAGTCCCTGCCGCAGTCCCCTCTCTGATTGCGTCGGCAAGATACCTGGCCACACTCGATGAGTGACAAGCCGGACGATTCAAGCCATGCCATGCTGAGCGCACGGAATGCGAAACGCTGATCTACGGAAACCTCTATGGAAATCCAGTTCGACTTTGACACGATGATGCGACAGGCGGCCGCGGATGCCGACCGTTATCAAACTGCTTCACCCTTCCCGCACGCCCTAATAGACAACTTTCTTACGCCTGGCATGTACCGCCAGGTCTTGGCCGAATACCCGACGCCAGAACAGATATCAGACTGGCGCAAGGTGGAAGCGCGCGACAGTGCGGGCCGGATAGCCCAAACGCTGAAGCTGGGATACAGCAATGAACTCAAGATGGGCCAAACCCTGAGGAACCTGATCTACACGCTGAATTCCAGTGCTTTCGTGCGGTTCCTCGAAACCCTGACCGGCATCCCGAACCT
This sequence comes from uncultured Pseudomonadota bacterium, assembly GCA_963739695.1. GTDB lineage: Bacteria > Pseudomonadota > Gammaproteobacteria > Natronospirales > CAVUBB01 > CAVUBB01. The sequence goes on from CAVUBB010000010.1 coordinate 93,226, forward strand.
GCTTCCCGATCCACATTTGATAGGTGGAGGACTGCATCAATATCTTCCGGGTGCGATCTTGAGGATCCATGCGGATTTCAGCCGCCTTCGTGGATCACTGCTCGACCGGAGACTTAATCTCTTGCTGTACCTGAATGAAGATTGGCAGCAGCGATGGGGAGGCGAACTTGAGCTCTGGGATGCCGACATGCGTGAATGCCGGAAGCGCATCGCTCCACAAGGAAACAGGTGCGTGATCTTTTCCACCACAGGGACTTCGTATCATGGGATGCCTGAACCCTTGGCCTGCCCGGAAGGAACAACCCGCAAGTCCCTCGCCCTTTATTATTATACGAACGGACGTCCGGACGACGACACCAAGCCAACACATGCGACCCTGTGGCAGAGTAGACCGCAGGAGTGATCTCCTTCCGGCTCCTGGATAACGGCACATGCAACAGGACGGTCCCACCAAGATGACGCTTCAGATGCAGGAAGGTAGTGCGCTTACTTTTCTCGGCATAGGCGCACAGAAATCAGGCACGACCTGGCTACACAGGATGCTTTGCAGGCACCCCGATATATTCATGCCGGAAAAAAAGGAGCTGCATTTCTGGGATACCGAAGAGCTCACACATCGAAGCATCCTCGCCTATGGGTCGCATTTCTCTTCGAGCGCGGCCATCGCAAGAGGCGAGATAACCCCAGCGTACGGCCCCTTGGAGCGTGAGACGATCTCGCTCGTACACGACTATTTCCCGGATGTCAGACTTCTCTTCATCATGCGGAACCCGATCGAGCGCGCATGGTCGCACGCGAAGATGCACGTCTTGCAGTATATGAAGAAGGGTTTCACAGTGGATGGCCATCTGGTGGATATGGAGACGATGCCGGACCACTGGTTTATAGACCACTTCCATTCCGCCAAGTCCACACGTCGCGGCGATTATGAAACCTGTATACGTAACTGGCTCTCCTTCTATCCGGATCACGCCCTGCGTATCATGTTCTATGACGACATCGAACGCAGCCCGCGAGCCCTTCTCAGTGGTTGCTGCACCCATCTCGGTATCGATTCCGCTTTCTACGACACTTTCGATGAGAGGGAACTCAGATCTAGGTACAAAGTATCCACTCCCGACACCATCCGCCCCGCCCTGCTACCTGTACTCCGGGAGATATATCTTCCCAAGATCAAGTCTCTCTCGGAATATCTGGGGATGGACCTGGAAGGGCGATGGCTCGGATGCTGACAGACCGGCAGATGTGAACAGACCACGGATTCCGCCAATGGCCTACATGATATAATGCGCGCCCTTGATATCACGGATATCAGATGTTTACACGGAACGAGAAGAGCTCGATGAAATCCACGACCGGCCCCATCGCTTTCATCATTTCCTGGCAACGCCCCATCTATCTGTGGGCGTGTCTCGACAGCCTGCATCGAAACACAAGGGTCCCCTGCCGGTTTGTTCTTATCGACAACGCTTCCACCGACCCGCTCGTCCATCAGGTAATAGATGCCTTCTCTGCGCGGGGGCTCTTTTACAAGGTACATCGCCGCAGCGAGAACAGTCCGCGCGCATTGCCCGAAGCAATCAGCGCCTATTCCGAAGAAATAGAGGGCTACTTCTGCAAGATCGATGGCGATGTCGTTGTGCAGCCCAGTCAACCGTGTTGGCTGGAACAATTCGAGAATACCGCTCGCGACAATCCGAACCTGGCGATGCTGGGCTCGCTGGTAGACAAGTCGGATTTCATTGATCCAAGGTGGGCAGAAGAGCACTTCCCGAACATACCGGGCGAACAGCGGGAGTTCCTCGTCAAGAGCCACAGCCCCGAGCGACGCTTGGACGAGGAATATTCGGTGCCCTTGATCGATCCATTCAACCCTCCCGGTCGGTTGATGTACCTGAAAAAGGAAATGGTCGATCGGGGCGGGCTGCTGCGAGACCGCCTTCTCTACGAATCCTGTAAACGTCTGGGATACGAGGCGGGGATCGTCACTTCGGTGCGCCACCGACACCTGTCATTCCAGAATCTCTTCGATTATCCAGAATTGGATGTAGCGGCTCGCCACCAGTTCTTCAAAGGATTGGAAGGCCAGAGAGATTAGGGTATCTTCCACCGAGACGCCATGAGTAGTGCCAGAGATACCCTCCCATGCCGTAACGATCGATATCGTTGATGCTGATCACGCATCCTGAATACAGCCTGAAGCGTCAATAATCCAAACCACCCTCGGACTTGCGATATGCTCCCCAACTTCTTGTGTATCGGCGCACAGAAATCAGGAACAACAACACTGCTGAGGCAACTTGGGAAGCATCCGGACATCTTCATGTCCCCGGCACGCGAAACCAGGTTCTTTCTCACGGACTATCTGTATTCCCAAGGGCTGGATGCATACGAGATAGATTTTTTCGCCGAGTGGAACGGCGAGAAGGCTGCTGGAGAAAAGACGCCAGAATATCTTTGTGACCCACTTGTGCCCCGACGTATCTACGAAAGTCTAGGCCAGGAGATGAAGTTCATCGCGACGTTTCGCAGCCCGGCACAGCGCGCGTATGCGCAATATAGGCACAACTTCCAATACCTGCGCGAGACTGTCGACTTCGATAATGCGCTCGCGCTCGAACCTGCTCGCTGCCAATTGGGCCGCTACCACACCCTCCGATTCGGCTATCTCTGGCGCGGAAGGTATGCGGATCAGATAGAACGATATCTCGAGTACTTTCCCAAGGGTGCTTTCTTTTTTGTGGTCTATGAGGACGACATAGTACGAGAGCAAGCGCAAACCTTGAGTTCGATTTTCGAGTTCCTGGGAGTCGACACAGGATTCGACCCGGGCGGCGATGTCTCCGCCGGACGCTCTCTGACGCTGGAGCCCACGATTGTCGAGACTGGCCAGACGATAGACCTGGACGGTGTTGGAGTCGAGGCGAAACGGGGCGATATCCTCCTTACCCGTCGAGGCATCAGATCCCGACTCATCCGCAATCCGTCTCCGTCGCTGACTGCCCGGGCCAAAGCAGCCCAGCAACACTTGCCACAGGAATTTTCACTGCCCAGGACCAAGGAGCTGGAGTTGAACAATACTCACTTCAGGGACTGCATCCTGCGGCTCCAGGACATCCTGGACCGTGATTTGCACTTCTGGTTGCAGTAGCAGACGCCAAGGCAGGATCCTCAGGACTGGCCGGGAAATATGCATAATACGGCGCAGACTTCTCCGCGCCCAGGTTCACTGAACACCGTTAGCTTTAACGCTGATGCACAGGCATCGGCTCTATCCTCTCGCCGACCTCCACATCAAGTTCTTCGTCAGCCGCGCCTCGATTGACCGCGATCTCGATCAGACTCATCGAATTCTCGTACCAGAACGCCATGCCTTCCGGCACTTCACTGAAGGTGCCGGCGCGAGGGATGATGTAACCGGCGATACCGAGTTGCCCGTCATGACTCAAGCTCGCGGCGCGGATGCCGGTGACAAGATTACCGAACCAGTCGATGTAGATGATGCGAGGCCAGTCTTCGGGGATGGCGCGGCCACGGCGGCGCAGACGCTGACAACCGATCTCGTCAGGACTCTCGCCTGCGGCCAGGCGGGCGGCCACCGGCGCGAAGAGGTCGCGGCCGTGAAAACTTCGCGACATGCCCTTCGGCCGCCAGGTGACCTCCCACCAGGCCGCTTGCTGCGCCCGGCGCGCCACGGGATCGAGCAGACCGTTGTCAGGGCCCACGAACCAGCGGCCGTCGGCTTCGAGGATCAAGGCCCGGCGCGGGCCGCCGACACCCGGATCGACGACACAGAGAAAGATATCCCCGCGCTGTGACTGCCCTGCAAGTGCAGCCAGAAGATAGCCGGATGCGCGCGTATCGAATGCCGGTGCGTCCGAGATAAGATCGACCACCGGCGCCTCGGGCGCCAGGCGATAGAGGACAGCCTGCACCTGGCCAGTGTAGGGGCCGCCCGGCCCAAAATCGCTAAACATGAAGATCATCTTCACCCCATGCCGCGCAGGCTCGACTATCTTGCCCGCCCAATCTTACACCCGCGAGCGCAGAGGCCGACGTCCAGAGACTCGGGATCAGTAGCGGTCACCGCCCGCTGCCTGATCGGCCAGGGCTTGCCACAGTATCTGGATGCCCGCCTGCAGCGAAACCTTAGGGCTCCAGCCAGTGGCGCTTCTGAGCTTGCTTGAGTCAAGGACGATCTCGCGCACGTCGAAGCCGCGGGCCGGGAGATGCCGGACCGGGACCGTCCGCTCCGCGATTGCGGATATCTGGACCACCAGTTCATTCAACGAATGGCCTTTGCCGGTGCCAACATTGTAGGCGCCCGATGGCGCGGCGATGCTTGGATCCAGACAGAGGCGGAAGGCTTCGGCCACGTCGGTGATGAACACGTAGTCTCGCACCGTCTCCCCGTCGCCCCAGATCTCGATGGCTTCCCCCCGCGCCAATCTGCCGATGAAATTGGCGATACTGCCGACCTCGACGCCCCTGAGCTGACCCGCGCCATAGGCGTTGGCGACCCTCAGGGCGATAGCTCTCATCGGAGCTTGCGCCATCACGCTCATATAACGCTCGACTGCCAGTTTGCAGGCCCCGTAGGCACTGATGGGGCTCGGCAGGCGCGTTTCCGTTATCGGCGCTGCTCCGGCATCTCCATACACGGTGCCGCCACTGGAGGCGAAAAGGAATGTGTGAACTCGGTTGGCTAGTGCCGCTTCCAGGATGCGCAGCGAAGAGATCAGGTTCCGCTGTGCGTCCGCGGCGGGCTCTTCCATCGAGCGCCGCGGATTACTGGTCCATCCGAGATGGATGATCGCGCCGATACCTTTGAAGACCGGATCGTCGGCATTTAAGCTGGTGAAATCCAGCCCCTCGAAGGTAACCCCCTCGATGCTACTGACGCGACTTTCCCTTTCGGGCAGATCCACGACACGGATCGAGGCGCCCATGCCGGCGAGTTTGCGGGTGAGGACCTCGCCCATGAAGCCAGCCCCACCGATGATCAGAATTGGGTTCGCATCGCGCATTTAATTGGCTCAGATAGCTGGACAGAGGCAGATGCTTGGCAGCAGCTGCACGTCACTTCAGCCTGGCGGTTCGGACGCTGAACTTCGCCCCGGATGAACCAGACCCTGGCTAGACAGGTTTTATCATACATCAGCCGATCTATCGCCGACCTAGCCTATACGCCGATAATGGATGGTCGCCTGACGATCGATAATGCATTCGGATGTCAGCAACGTATAATGCTGCGATGTGATACCGTCCATCATCGGCGGCCGAAACCTAGGCGGGAGGAATGCATGACGCTGGATGCATGGATCGCGGTCGCTGTCACCCTCGGCTGCCTGGCTGGGCTGATATTCAGCCGGATCGGGGCGGACATGGTGCTGATGGGCGGCGTCGCGCTCTTGCTTGCCCTGGGCATCATCTCGCCGGAGCAGGCCCTTTCGGGTTTCGCCAACCAGGGCGTACTCACCGTGGCGGCGCTCTATGTGGTGGCCGCAGGGTTGCGTGAGACTGGCGCGCTCAGCTATGTGATCAAGATCCTGTTTGGCCGGCCGCGGCATATCGAGCTGGCGCAGTTGCGCATGATGGCTCCGGTGACCTTCCTGAGCGCCTTTTTGAACAATACGCCGGTGGTCGCGACCTTCCTGCCCGCGGTACAGGACTGGGCGCGCCAGCAGCGCATGTCCGCCTCCAAGCTCATGCTGCCGCTGAGTTACGCGGCCATCCTCGGCGGGACCTGCACCCTGATCGGCACCAGTACCAATCTGGTGGTCAACGGGCTGATGAAATCGGAGCTGCACGGTCCGGGGCTCGGCTTCTTCGAGCTTGCGCGCATCGGCATCCCGTACGCCGTGATCGGCTTCGTCTACATCCTGCTGATGAGCCGCTGGCTGCTCGCCGAGCGCGTGCCCGCCATGGAACAGTTGCGCGATGCGCGCGAATACACGGTGGAGATGCTGGTCGAAAGCGGCAGCCCTCTGGACGGCAGTACCGTGCAGGAGGCCGGCTTGCGCCACCTGCCCGGCCTCTATCTGATCGAGATCGACCGCGATGGTGATCTGGTGCCGGCACCTGCGCCCGAGGAACGCCTCAACGGCGGCGACCGCCTGGTTTTCGCGGGTATCACCGAATCGGTAGTCGACCTGCAGCGCATCAAGGGCCTGACGCCGGCGACCAACCAGGTCTTCAAGCTGGACTCGCCGCGAGCCGCGCGAACCCTGATCGAAGCGGTGATCGCGGGCCACTCGCCGGTAAGCGGCAAGACCGTCCGCGAAGGCCGTTTCCGCTCCTTGTATGATGCGGTGGTGATCGCGGTGGCGCGTGACGGGCGCCGCGTCGCCGGCAAGATCGGTGATATCGAACTGCGCCCCGGCGATACGGTGCTGCTCGAAGCGACACCGGATTTTCTGGACCGCCACGGGAACTCGCGCGATTTCCTGCTCCTGCGCCCGGTCGAAGGAGCGGGTGTACCGCGCCACGAGCACAGCTGGATCGCCTGGCTGATCCTGCTTGGCTTCGTGATCGTCGGTGGCCTGGGCTTGACGCGGCTGGTCACCGCTGCCTTCCTCGCGGCGGCAGCCATGGTCATATTCCGCTGTGTGGCCCCGGATGCAGCGAGACGCAGTGTCGAGCTGGAAGTGATCGTGGTGATCGCAGCTTCCTTCGGGCTCGGGCACGCGCTGGAAGTGACCGGCGCCGCACACAATTTCGCCACTGCTATGCTGTCGCTGGGGGGCGACAACCCGCGGATGGTACTGGTGCTGATCTATCTGATGACCATGCTGCTGACCGAGCTCATCACCAATAACGCAGCCGCCGTGATCGTATTCCCGCTCGCGCTGGCTACCACGCAATCCATGGGCCTCAATTTCACGCCGTTCGCGATCGCGATCATGCTCGCCGCCTCGGCCAGCTTCGCGACCCCGATCGGCTATCAGACCAACCTGATGGTCTACGGCCCCGGCGGCTATCGGTTCAGCGACTACCTGAAGTTCGGCTTGCCCCTGGGTCTGCTACTTGCGGCGACCGCGTCCATCCTCATCCCCATCTTCTGGCCCCTGCAGTAGGTGCTGTTCCCGGTCGACGCTCCCGACCATGCACGCGGTTGATTCGACGGACGAAGGAAGCGATCCGATCAGCGAGGGCAGGGACCGCGCCAGAACCCTCTCCCGTTTCCCCTGGCCCACAAGAGCGGCCACGATGACGGCGCGCAGGTATCCCTGAGAGGCGGAATAGACAGGTTGGGCATAGACAGAACTTGAAGTGCGCTGCAACACGGGTGCAGCCGATAGGCTCGACCGTAGCGAAGCGACAAAAGAAAACCGGGCACGAGGCCCGGTTTTCCAAAGCGTGGATCCTGCCTTCCGTCAGCCGGCGGCGGCAGCCTCCGCCTCGGCACGGTCAACCAGCTGTACCAGGGCCATCGGCGCATTGTCGCCAGCGCGGAAGCCGCACTTGAGGATGCGCAGATAACCGCCCGGGCGCGCCTTGTAGTGCGGACCCAGATCGGTAAACAGCTTGGCCACGATCTCGTCGTCGCGCAGGCGTGAGAACGCCAGGCGGCGCTGGGCCACGCTGTCTTCCTTGGCGAGGGTGATCAAGGGCTCGACCACACGGCGCAGCTCCTTGGCCTTGGGCAGGGTGGTCTTTATCTGCTCGTGGCGCAGCAACGAGGCGGCCATGTTACGCAGCATGGCCTGCCGGTGGGAGCTGTTACGGCTGAGTTGCCGTCCTGAATTACGATGACGCATGGCTATATGGCTCTCGGATTCTCTGTTTATTCCAGATGCGGCTTAGACGGACACGCCTTCGCGGGCCTTGAGCGAGGCCGGCGGCCAGTTCTCAAGCTTCATGCCCAGCGAAAGCCCGTGCGTCGCCAGCACGTCTTTGATCTCGGTGAGCGACTTCTTGCCGAGGTTCGGCGTCTTAAGAAGCTCGACTTCGGTGCGCTGCACCAGGTCGCCGATGTAGTGGATACTCTCCGCTTTCAGGCAGTTCGCGGAACGCACGGTCAGCTCCAGGTCGTCCACCGGACGCAGCAGGATCGGATCCACCTTGGTCTCTTCGGCCTCGGCACCCGCCTGCTCGCGACCCTTGAGGTCCACGAACACCGAAAGCTGCTCCTGCAGGATCGTCGCGGCGCGGCGGATCGCCTCTTCCGGGTCGATGGTGCCGTTGGTCTCGATGTCGATGACCAGCTTGTCCAGGTCGGTGCGCTGCTCGACACGGGCGCTCTCGACGGTATAGGCCACACGGCTCACCGGGCTGAAGCTGGCATCCAGCTGCAGACGACCGATGGGGCGGCTCTCTTCTTCCTCGCCGATACGCTGGTTCGCCGGCAGATAGCCTCGGCCGCGCAGGACCTTCAGCTTCATCTCCAGCTTGCCGCCGCCATTGAGGTGGGCGATGACCATGTCCGGATTGACGATCTCGACGTCATGGTCGAGCTGGATGTCGGCCGCCGTGACCACGCCCGGACCCTTCTTGCTGACCGTCAGGGTTGCCTCATCACGCGCATGCATGCGGATGGCGAGGCCCTTCAGGTTGAGCAGGATCTCGACCACGTCTTCCTGTACACCTTCGATGGTGGTGTACTCGTGCAGCACGTTCTCGATCTCGGCTTCCACCACGGCGCAGCCGGGCATCGACGAGAGCAGGATACGGCGCAGGGCATTGCCGAGTGTGTGGCCGAAACCGCGTTCCAACGGCTCGAGCACCACCTTGGCGTGGCGGTCATTGACGGCCTGGACGCCCACGAGGCGCGGCTTGAGAAATTCTGTTACCGAGGCATGCATCGGGATAAACCCTCGCTGGATTACTTGGAGTAGAGCTCGACGACGAGATTCTCGTTGATGTCGGGGAGCAGGTCCTCCCGCGCCGGCACGTTCTTGAACTGTCCGGCCATCTTCTTGTCGTCGACTTCGACCCATTCAGGGAAGCCCACCTGCTTGGCGATCTCCAGCGCCGCCTGGATGCGGAGCTGCTTCCTCGCCTTCTCCCTGACCGAGATCTGGTCTTCAGGCTGTACCTGGTAAGAAGGAATGTTGAGTATTGCGCCGTTGACGAGGATCGCCTTGTGGCTCACCAGCTGGCGTGCTTCGGCACGCGTCGCCGCGAAGCCCATGCGATACACGACATTGTCGAGACGGCATTCCAAGAGCTGCAGCAGGTTCTCGCCGGTCGCCCCGCGACGGCGCGCGGCTTCCTGGTAATAGCGGCGGAACTGGCGCTCGAGCACGCCGTACATGCGGCGCAGCTTCTGCTTCTCGCGCAGCTGCAGACCGTAATCCGACAGCCGGGTGCGGCGCTGGCCGTGCTGGCCGGGCACCGAATCGATACGGCACTTGGATTCCAGCGGCCGGACGGCGCTCTTGAGGAACAGGTCCGTGCCTTCGCGGCGGGACAGCTTGCACTTGGGTCCGATATATCTTGCCATGTCTTCTTAACCCCTTAGACCCGGCGCTTCTTCGGCGGACGGCACCCGTTATGCGGGATCGGCGTCACGTCGGAGATGTTGGTGATCTTGAAGCCCACGTTGTGCAGGGCGCGTACGGCGGATTCACGGCCCGGACCCGGCCCCTTCACCTGGACTTCCAGGTTCTTCATGCCAAATTCCAGCGCGGCCGTCCCGGCGCGCTCGGCGGCGACCTGTGCGGCGAACGGCGTGCTCTTGCGCGAGCCGCGGAAGCCGGAGCCGCCGGAGGTCGCCCAGCACAGCGCGTTGCCCTGGCGGTCGGTGATCATGATGATCGTGTTGTTGAAGGACGCGTGGACATGCGCGATACCGTCAATGACGTTTTTCTTGACGCGCTTTTTGGTCCGGGTATTGGCTTGGGCCATCTTTATTAACCTGTCTGAATCAGTAACGGGCTAGAAGCAAACGCTTAACGGCTTACCGGACGACGACGACCCTTGCGGGTCCGCGCGTTGGTCCGGGTGCGCTGACCGCGCAGCGGCAGGCCGCGACGGTGACGCAGGCCGCGATAGCAGCCGAGGTCCATCAGACGCTTGATGTTCATCGACACCTCGCGTCGCAGGTCGCCTTCGACGACGAATCTGGCGACTTCGGTACGCAGAGTCTCGACCTCGGCGTCCGTCAGGTCCTTCACCTTGACCTCCGGTTTCACACCGGCAGCAGCGCAGATCTTCTGCGCCCGCGTACGGCCGATGCCATAGATGGACGTCAGGGCGATGACCGTATGTTTGGTGGCCGGAATGTTGATGCCAGCTATACGGGCCATTCAGTCGTTCTCCTTAATTTCGCGACAGCGCGCGAAAACGATCAAATTTACGTTAAAGTTGCCTGAAAATCAATGCCTAACGCATCAGCCCTGGCGCTGCTTGTGACGGGCATCGGTGCAGATGACCCGCACCACGCCGCCGCGCCGGATGATCTTGCAATTGCGGCAGATCTTCTTCACGGATGCTCGAACTTTCATCTCTCGTCTCCAATTCGACCAGCGCGCCAGCGCCAGCCCATGAGGGACCGGCCTAACCGGCCCGCCCGTAACCCTTGAGGTTGGCCTTCTTGAGCAGACCCTCGTACTGGTGCGACATCATGTGCGCCTGCATCTGGGCCATGAAGTCCATGACCACGACCACGATGATCAGCAACGACGTACCACCGAAGTAGAACGGCACGTTCCAGTTCAGGATCAGGAACTCCGGCAGCAAGCACACGAGCGTGACATAGATCGCGCCCGAGAGCGTCAGCCGCGTGAGCACGCTGTCGATGTAATCTGCAGTGTGCCGGCCCGGACGGATACCGGGGATGAACGCACCGGACTTCTTCAGGTTGTCGGCCGTGTCCTTGGAATTGAACACCAGCGCCGTATAGAAGAAGCAGAAGAACACGATCAGCGCGGCGTAGATGACCACATAAAGCGGCTGGCCCGGCTGCAGCATGGCAGAGATTCGTTGCACCCAGCCGAAGCCTTCGTTCGTCGCCACCCAATTCGCGATCGTCCCCGGAAACAGGATGATACTGGACGCGAAGATCGGCGGGATGACGCCCGACATGTTCAGCTTCAGCGGCAGATGGCTGCTCTGCGCGGCATAAAGTCGGCGGCCCTGCTGACGCTTGGCGTAGTTGACCGTGATCCGGCGCTGCCCGCGCTCGACATAGACCACGAATCCGGTCACGCCGACCGCGATAGCGAAGATGAACAGCGCGATGATCGGCGACAGCTCGCCCGTACGCACGAGCTCCAGGCTGCCACCCACGGCGGCCGGAAGGCCGGCGACGATGCCCGCGAAGATGATCATCGAGATGCCGTTGCCGATGCCACGCTCGGTGACCTGCTCACCGAGCCACATCAGGAACAGGGTGCCGGTGACCAGCGTCACGGCGGCGGTCACCACGAAACTGATGCCCGGATTCAGGACCACGCCCTGATGCTCCAGCGCCAGCGCTGTGGCCACCGACTGGAACAGCGCCAGGCCCACCGTGGCATAGCGGGTGTAGGCCGTGATCTTGCGCTGACCCGACTGGCCTTCCTTCTTCAGCTGCTCGAGGCTGGGCACCACGACGGTCAGGATCTGGATGATGATCGAGGCCGAGATATAGGGCATGATGCCGAGCGCGAAGATACTCAGACGCTTCAAGGCACCGCCCGAGAACATGTTGAACATGTCCAGGATGGTGCCCTTCTGCTGCTCGAACATGCGCGCGAGCGCGGCCGGATCGATCCCGGGAACCGGGATATGCGTGCCGATGCGGAACACTACCAGTGCCCCGAGCAGGAAGAACAGGCGCTGACGCAGCTCGGTCAGACGACCGATATCCGCGAGCGAACCCATTCCGGATCCTGTGCCCGGGCGCGCCACTTATTCCTCCACCTTGCCGCCGGCCGCTTCGATTGCGGCGCGGGCACCCTTGGTGGCGGCGACGCCGCGCAGGGTGATGGCTTTTTCGAGCTTGCCCGAAGCGATGACCTTGGCTTTCTCGGTCCGCACCGGAACCACGCCGGCAGCCTTCAGCGCCGCCAGGTCGATGACCTCGGCTTCGATGCCGGCCAGCTCATGCAGGCGCACCTCAGCGCTGACGGCCGACACGCGCGAACGGAAGCCGACCTTCGGCAGACGCCGCTGCAAGGGCATCTGGCCGCCTTCGAAGCCGACCTTGTGGTAGCCGCCGGAACGGGCGTGCTGACCCTTGTGGCCCTTGCCCGAGGTCTTGCCGTGACCGGAGCCGAGCCCGCGGCCGAGCCGCTTCGACGGGTGCTTGCTGCCCTGGGCGGGCTTGAGCGTATTCAGACGCATCTCAGACTTCCTCCACCTGGAGAAGGTAGGACACCTTGTTGATCATCCCGCGATTCTCGGGGGTGTCCTCGACGGTGACGCTGTGATGCATGCGGCGCAGGCCCAGACCACGGACGCAGTCCTTGTGGTTCTTCAGGCGCTTGGCCGTGCTGCGCACCAGCGTCAGCTTGATCTGCTTGGTTTTGGCTTTGGCCATCTTCCCTTACCCCCTGATCTCGTCGACGCGCTTGCCGCGCTTGGCCGCGATCTTCTCGGGCGAGTTGATCGCCGTAAGCGCCGCCATCGTGGCGCGCACGATGTTGATCGGGTTGCGCGAACCGTAGCTCTTCGCGAGCACGTTCTTCACGCCCGCGACTTCGAGCACAGCGCGCATGGCGCCGCCCGCGATGACACCGGTACCGTCGGAGGCGGGCTGCATGTAGACGTTGGCCGCTCCATGACGGCCTTTCAGCGCGTAATGCAACGTGCCGTCGCGCAGGTGTACGCGTTTCATGCTCTTGCGTGCCGATTCCATCGCCTTCTGGATGGCCGCCGGCACTTCACGCGCCTTGCCATAGCCGAAGCCGACACGGCCGTTGCCGTCACCGACGACGGTCAGTGCGGTGAAGCCGAACTGGCGACCGCCCTTGACCACTTTTGCCACACGGTTGACCGTGATCAGCTTTTCCTGGAAGCCGTCGGCGGCAGCCATGGATCCGGCGCCTGCTCCACCTTGCGAGTTAGCCATCAGTGTCACCCTTAGAATTGCAAACCGTTCTCACGCGCAGCGTCGGCCAGAGCCTTCACCCGCCCGTGATACCTGAACCCGGAACGGTCGAAAGCGACCTGCTCGATACCGGCGGCCTTGGCTTTCTCCGCGATCGCCTTGCCCACCGCCGCGGCAGCGGCGATGTTGCCAGTGCCCTTCAGACCCTTGCGGACATCCGCTTCCAGAGTCGAGGCGGCGGCGACCACCTGGGAACCTTCCGGGGAGATCACCTGGGCATAGATATGCGTCGGCGTGCGGTTCACGCACAGCCGATAAGTGCCCAGTTCCCGGATCTTGGCGCGGGCGCGACGCGCGCGCCGAAGACGTGCAGCCTTCTTATCCATTGGTCATACCACCCATTACTTCTTCTTGGCCTCTTTGAGGACCACGCGTTCGTCGGCGTACCGGACACCCTTGCCCTTGTAAGGCTCGGGCGGACGGAAGGCGCGGATCTCAGCCGCTACCTGACCGACCTTCTGTTTGTCGATGCCCCTGATCACCACCTCGGTCTGGCTCGGCGTCTCGATCGTGATGCCTTCCGGCACCGCATACGCGACCGGGTGCGAGAACCCGAGGGTCAGGTTCAGGGTCTTGCCCTGGGCCTGTGCACGGTAACCGACGCCGACCAGCTCGAGCTTGCGCTCGAAGCCCTGGCTGACTCCGGTCACCATGTTGTTCAACAGGGCGCGCATCGTCCCAGCCAGCGCCACATCGGCGCGACCGTTGTTGCGCGTGACGACCTTGAGTGCGTTCTCTTCCTGGCTCACGGCCACCTTCGGGTGCACCGACAGGTTGAGGACGCCTTTCGCTCCCTTCACAGACAGCTCCTGGCCGTTGAGGGTTACCTCGACGCCCTTCGGAAGCTCGACCGGCTTTTTAGCTACTCTCGACATCTCGAACCACCTGCTTAGGAGACGAAACAGATCACTTCGCCGCCATGACCCGCCGCACGTGCGGCGCGATCGGTCATCACGCCCTGCGAGGTGGACACGATGGCGACGCCCAGACCGCCCAGCACGCGAGGAAGCTCGTCCTTGCCGCGATAGATGCGCAGGCCCGGCCGGCTGACGCGGCGGATGCGCTCGATCACCGGCTCACCCTGGTAATACTTCAGGGTGACGGTCAGCGTCGGCTTGCCGCCGTTCTCGCTGCGCGCGAAATCGGCGATATAGCCTTCTTCCTTGAGCACGCGGGCAAGCTCGATCTTGAGCTTGGATGCGGGCATGCTCACATCCGCTTTGCCGGCGCCCTGGCCGTTACGGATACGCGTGAGCATATCGGCGATGGGATCAGTCATACTCATTATCGATATCCCTCAGTCTTACCAGCTGGCCTTGTGCAGGCCAGGAATGTCGCCGCGCATGGCGGCTTCACGAAGCTTGTTCCGGCCGAGGCCGAACTTGCGGTAGAAGCCCTTGGGGCGCCCCGTCAGCCGGCAGCGGTTGCGCATGCGGATCGGGCTGCCGTCGCGCGGCAGCGAGGCCAGCTTGGCGACCGCGTCGTGGCGATCCTCATCGGCGACCGTCGGATCCTTGATGATGCGCTTGAGCTCGGCGCGCTTGGCTGCGTACTTCTGGGCAGCCTTGCTACGCTTGACTTCGCGCTCCAGCATCGATTTCTTTGCCATAACAGCTAAAACCTCAGTTTCTGAACGGGAAGTTGAAGGCGGCCAGCAGAGCCTTGCCTTCTTCGTCCGTCTTCGCCGTCGTGGTGATGGTGATATCCATCCCACGCAGGACGTCGATCTTGTCGTAATCGATCTCCGGAAAGATGATCTGCTCGCGCACGCCGAGGCTGTAATTGCCACGGCCGTCGAATGCCTTGCCGCTGACGCCGCGGAAATCGCGCACACGCGGCAGCCCGATCGAGATCAGACGGTCCAGGAACTCGTACATGCGCTGGCGGCGCAGGGTGACCTTGCAGCCGATCGGCCAGCCTTCGCGGATCTTGAACCCGGCGACGGACTTGCGCGCATAGGTCACGATCGGCTTCTGCCCGGCGATCTGCGTCATGTCGGACACGGCGTGGTCGATGATCTTCTTGTCGCCCACGGCCTCGCCAAGCCCCATGTTCAGGGTGATCTTGGTGATGCGGGGCACCTCCATCGCGTTGTTGTAACCGAACTGCTCCTGCAGTTTCTTGGTCACGGTCTCGCGGTAAAAATCTTGCAGTCTAGCCATGGTCGCTACCGCCGTCATACGTCGACTACTTCGTCTGTGGAACGGAAGATGCGCACCTTGCGGCCATCTTCCAGCCTGCGGGAGCCCACACGGTCTCCCTTCTTTGTCACCGGGTTGTAGAGCATCACGTTGGAAGCGTGGATCGGCATCTCCTTCTCCACGATACCGCCGCCCACACCCCGGTTAGGGTCGGGACGCGTGTGCTTCTTGGCCATGTTGACGTTCTCGACCACGACACGGTCGTTCGCCAGCACCCGGACGACAGAGCCGCGGCGGCCCTTGTCTTTACCGGCGATGATGATTACTTCATCGCCCTTTTTTAGTTTGCTCATCGCTCACCTACCCCTGCTCAAAGCACTTCAGGCGCCAGCGAGATGATCCGCATGAAGCGTTCGCTGCGCAGTTCGCGGGTCACGGGCCCGAAGATACGGGTACCGATCGGTTCCAGCTTGTTGTTCAGCAGGACCGCAGCGTTGGAGTCGAAGCGGATAACCGAACCGTCCGGACGGCGCACACCCTTGCGGGTGCGAACGACCACGGCGTTATAGACTTCGCCCTTCTTCACCTTGCCGCGCGGGATCGCATCGTTGACGCTGACCTTGATCACGTCGCCGATACGCGCGTAACGGCGACGTGAGCCGCCCAGCACCTTGATACACTTGATGCGGCGCGCCCCACTATTGTCGGCGGCATCCAGGACTGTCTGCATCTGGATCATGACTATCTTTCCACGTTTGCGGTTCTAGTTCCGATGTCCGGGCCGCTTATTCGGCGCCCGCCTGCTCGACGACTTCCACCAGGCGCCAGGCCTTGCGCTTGGACTGCGGCCGACACTGTTCGATGGTCACGATGTCGCCGGCTTTGCACTGGTTCTGTTCGTCATGCGCCATGTACTTGGCGCTGCGACGGATGAACTTGCCGTAAACCGGGTGCTTCACCATGCGCTCTACCAGCACCGTCACGGACTTGTCCATCTTGTCGCTCACCACCTTGCCGGTAAGCGTACGGACTACCTTCGATTGCTCGCTCATGCCTCACCACCCGTACTGGCCCGCTCGACGAGAAGCGTCTTCACGCGGGCGATGTTCTTCTTCACCTGTGCCAACTGATGGGTCCGCGTCAGCTGGCCGGTCGCATTCTGCATGCGCAGATTGAACTGCTCGCGACGCAGCTCGAGAAGCTCCTTGTTGAGCTCGTCCACGTTCTTTTTGCGATACTCGTTCGCTTTCATCACATCACCGTCCGCGTCACGAAAGTCGTGGTAACCGGAAGCTTGGCCGCGGCGAGGCGGAACGCCTCACGTGCGATATCCTCGCTCACGCCTTCCATCTCGTAGAGTACGCGACCGGGCTGGACCTTTGCCGCCCAGTATTCCACGTTGCCCTTACCCTTACCCTGGCGCACTTCCAGCGGCTTCTTGGTCACCGGCACGTCGGGGAAGATGCGGATCCAGATCTTGCCGCCGCGCTTGACGTGACGCGTCATCGCCCGGCGCGCAGCCTCGATCTGGCGCGCAGTGATCTTGCCGCGCGCAGTGGCCTTGAGGCCGAACTCGCCGAACGCCACGGTGTTCCCCGACGTCGCCAGACCACGGTTGCGGCCCTTGTGCTGCTTACGGAATTTCGTTCTCTTCGGCTGCAACATCGCCAGAACTCCTACTTGGCCTTGGCCGGCTTCTCGGCGGCCGGGGTCTCGCCCAACGTCGCCGGATCGAGAATCTCGCCCTTGAAGATCCAGACCTTCACACCGATCACGCCATAAGTCGTGTTCGCTTCGGTGAAGCCGTAATCGATATCCGCGCGCAGGGTGTGCAGCGGCACGCGGCCTTCGCGATACCACTCGCTGCGCGCGATCTCGGCGCCGTTCAGGCGGCCGGAAACTCGCACCTTGATGCCCAGTGCGCCCAGGCGCATGGAATTGGTGACCGCACGACGCATGGCGCGACGGAACATGATCCGGCGCTCGAGCTGCTGCGCGATGCTCTCGGCTACCAGCTGCGCATCCAGCTCCGGCTTGCGGATCTCCTCGATATTGATATGCACCGGCACGCCGAGCATCGTGGCAAGCTCACCGCGGAGCGCCTCGATATCCTCGCCCTTCTTGCCGATCACCATGCCCGGACGCGCCGTGTGGATCGTGATCCGCGCGGTCTTGGCCGGACGCTCGATCTGGATACGGCTGACCGAGGCCTGCGCCAGCTTCTTCTTGAGGAAGTCGCGGATCTTCATATCGGTCAGCAGCGTAGTCCGCGAAGTTGCGCGTGTCCGCGATACCACTTCGAGGTCCAGTCGCTGGCGATGCCGAGACGAATTCCGACTGGATGTACTTTATGACCCATACCGGTCTATCTCCGTACCTTACTTGTCCGCCACCATGACGGTGATGTGGCTGGTCCGCTTCAGGATCTGGTTGCCGCGCCCCTTGGCGCGCGGCCTCGAAGCGCTTGAGCGTCGGACCCTCGTCGACGAAGATCGATGCCACCTTCAGCTCGTCGACGTCGGCACCATGATTGTGCTCGGCGTTGGCGATCGCGGACTCCAGCACCTTCTTCACCAGATGCGCCGCCGCCTTCGGGCTGAAGTTGAGGATCTGGAGCGCCTGACCCACGGACTTGCCACGGATCTGGTCGGCAACCAGGCGCGCCTTCTGGGCCGAGACCCGCGCGAACTTGTGCTTTGCGGCTACCTGCATGGCACCCACTCCTTACTTCGACTTCTTGTCGCCCGAGTGACCCTTGAAGGTCCTCGTGACGGCGAATTCGCCCAGCTTGTGACCCACCATGTTCTCGCTGACGAGAACCGGCACGTGCTGACGGCCGTTGTGGATCGCGATGGTCAGACCGACCATCTCCGGCATAACCATCGAGCGGCGCGACCAGGTCTTGATCGGGCGCTTGTTGTTGCTCGCGACCGCCGCCTCGACCTTCTTGGCCAGGTGCGGATCGACGAACGGACCCTTGATGACTGAACGTGGCACCTCAGCTACCTCCCGTTATCTCGAGTTACGACGGCGCACGATCATGTTGTCGGTGCGCTTGTTGCTGCGGGTCTTGTAACCCTTGGTCGGCGTGCCCCACGGCGACACCGGATGCCGGCCACCGGAGGTGCGGCCTTCGCCGCCGCCGTGCGGATGGTCGACCGGGTTCATGGCAACGCCACGGACCGTCGGGCGGACACCGCGCCAGCGCTTGGCGCCGGCCTTGCCCAGTGAACGCAGGCTGTGTTCGCCGTTGCCCACTTCGCCGATCGTCGCACGGCACTCGATGTGTACCTTGCGCATCTCGCCGGAGCGCAGACGCAGGGTCGCATGCTGGCCTTCACGCGCTACCACCTGGGCAGTGGCGCCGGCGCTGCGCGCCATCTGCGCACCCTTGCCGGGCTTCAATTCGATGCAGTGCACCTGCGTACCCACCGGGATGTTGCGCAGCGGCAGCGAGTTCCCGGCCTTGATCGGCGCGTGCGCGCCCGACATCACCGGCGCACCCGCTTCGAGCCCCTTGGGCGCGATGATGTAACGGCGCTCGCCGTCCTTGTAGAGCAACAGTGCGAGGTGCGCGGTGCGGTTGGGATCGTATTCGATCCGCTCCACCTTGGCCGGCACATTGTCCTTGTCGCGCTTGAAATCGACGATGCGATAGCGCTGCTTGTGCCCGCCGCCTTGATGGCGCTGGGTCACGCGGCCGGCATTGTTGCGCCCGCCCGTCTTGCTCTTCTTCGCCACCAAAGCCTCGAAAGGCTTGCCCTTGTGCAGGCCCGGGGTCGTCACCGACGTGACGAAACGGCGGCCCGGCGAAGTTGGTTTTGCTTTCTTCAATGGCATGATCGTCGCCTTCTATCTCAGTCGCTCAGGTAAAGCCTTCGCCTTACTCGGCGCCCATGAAATCGATCTCGCTACCTTCCGCCAGGCGGACGTAGGCCTTCTTCCAATCGCTGCGCCGGCCCAGATTGCCGCCGAAACGCTTGTTCTTGCCCTTCACGTTCACCACCTGCACCGCCGCGACCTTCACGTCGAACATCATCTCGACAGCCTTGGAGATCTCGCCCTTGCTCGCGTCGCCGCGGACCTTGAAGGCCACCTGGTTGCCGGCCTCGGCCATGGCGGTCGCCTTCTCGGAGACGTGCGGCCCCAGCAGCACGGTCATCAGTCGTTCCTGGTTCATCCCAGCCACTCCTCCAGACGGCGCACAGCCGGCACGGTCATCAGGACCCGCTCGTAGCCGATCAGGCTGACCGGATCCAGTCCATCCACGTCGCGCACCTCGACGTCTTTGAGGTTGCGCGAAGCCAGGTAGAGCTTCTCGTCGATCTCCTCGGTGACGATGAGCACGTTGTGCAGATCGAGATCCTTGAGCTTGGTCAGCAGCTCCTTGGTCTTGGGCGCTTCGACAGCGAACTGATCGAGCAGCACCAGACGCCCCTGGCGCACCAGCTCCGAGAGGATCGCGCGCATGGCGCCGCGATACATCTTGCGGTTCACCTTCTGCGAATAGTCCCGCGGCACCGCCGCGAAGACCTTGCCGCCGGTCCGCCAGATCGGGCTGCGGATCGAACCCGCGCGGGCGCGGCCCGTGCCCTTCTGCCGCCACGGCTTGGCGCCGCCGCCGCTGACTGCGGCTCGCGTCTTCTGCGCCTTGGTCCCGGCACGGCCGCCGGCCATGTAGGCCGTGACCACCTGGTGGACCAGGGATTCGTTGAATTCATGCCCGAAGGTGGTCTCGGAAACCGCGACCGCAGCGCCACCGGAGGCTTTATGTACCTGAAGTTCCATTGAGCGACTCCTCAGCTCCGAGCCTTGACGGCAGGACGCACGATGACGTCCCCGCCCTTTGCGCCAGGCACCGCACCCTTGATCAGGAGCAGGTTGCGCTCGGCGTCCACGCGTACGACTTCGAGGTTCTGGCCCGTACGGCGGACGTTACCCATGTGGCCAGCCATCTTCTTGCCCTTGAACACGCGGCCCGGCGTCTGGTTCTGACCGATCGAACCGGGGGCACGATGGGAAAGCGAGTTGCCGTGAGTGGCGTCCTGGGTGCGGAAATGATGGCGCTTGACCGCGCCGGCGAAGCCCTTGCCGATGGTGGTGCCGGTGACATCCACCTTCTGGCCGGGCTCGAAGATATCGACCTTGACCTCGCCGCCGAGCTCCAGACCTTCGCCCTCGCCAGCGCCAAGACGGAACTCCCACACCCCGCGACCGGCGCCGACGCCGGCCTTGGCGAAATGACCCGCCATGGGCTTGGTGACACGGGAGGCGCGCCGGGAACCGGCACTCACCTGCAGACCGGCGTAGCCGTCGGTCTCAGCCGTCTTGATCTGGGTGACCCGGTTGGGTTCGACCTCGATCACGGTCACCGGGATGGACGCACCATCCTCGGTAAAAATACGCGTCATGCCGCATTTGCGGCCGATCACACCGATTGTCATCTCTCAGTCCTCATTCACCGCGCCGATTTCGATTGACCGACGCTGCCTGTTTCGAGCCGTTCAAGCTCACGGCCCGTCGCAGTTTCCCCGCAACGGGCCGCAAAAGAGCAGGAAATTATAGCACGAATTTCCGCTAGTTCAATTTAATCTGCACATCCACGCCGGCGGCCAGATCCAGCTTCATCAGGGCGTCCACCGTCTTGTCGGTGGGGTCCACGATGTCCATCAGCCGTTTGTGGGTCCGGATCTCGTACTGGTCGCGGGCGTCCTTGTCGACGTGCGGCGAGACCAGGATCGTATAGCGCTCTTTCTTGATCGGGAGCGGGATCGGCCCCCGCACCTGCGCGCCGGTACGCTTGGCAGTCTCGACGATCTCGCGGGCCGACTTGTCGATCAGACGATGATCGAAGGCCTTGAGACGGATGCGGATATTCTGATTAGCCATTGCTTGTATAACCCTTGCTGGGCGGGCGGCGGGCCGAAACCCGCCGCGACCCTGTTACTCGATGATCTTGGCCACGACGCCGGCGCCGACGGTACGGCCACCCTCGCGGATAGCGAAGCGAAGCCCGTCTTCCATCGCGATCGGCGCGATCAGCGACACCGTCATCTTCACGTTGTCACCCGGCATCACCATCTCCGTACCTTCCGGCAGGTCGCAAGAACCCGTCACGTCCGTCGTACGGAAATAAAACTGCGGACGGTAACCGTTGAAGAACGGGGTGTGACGTCCACCCTCTTCCTTCGTCAGCACGTACACTTCCGCCTCGAACTTCGTGTGCGGCGTGATCGAACCCGGCTTGGCCAGCACCTGGCCACGCTCCACCTCGTCACGCTTCGTGCCGCGCAGCAGCACGCCCACGTTGTCGCCCGCCTGACCCTGGTCCAGCAGCTTGCGGAACATCTCCACACCCGTGACCGTGGTCTTGGTCGTGTCGTGGATACCCACGATCTCGACTTCGTCGCCCACCTTCACGATGCCGCGCTCGATTCGACCCGTCACCACCGTGCCGCGGCCCGAGATCGAGAACACGTCTTCCACCGGCATCAGGAACGCACCATCGATCGCACGCTCCGGCTCCGGGATGTAACTGTCCATCGCCTCGACCAGCTTGTAGATCGACGGCACACCGATATCCGAGGTGTCGCCTTCCAGCGCCTTCAGCGCCGAACCCGTGATGATCGGGGTGTCGTCGCCCGGGAAGTCGTACTGGCTCAGCAGATCGCGTACTTCCATCTCCACGAGCTCCAAAAGCTCCGCGTCGTCCACCATGTCCGCCTTGTTCAGGTACACCACGATGTACGGCACACCGACCTGGCGCGACAGCAGGATGTGCTCGCGCGTCTGCGGCATCGGACCGTCAGCCGCCGACACCACCAGGATCGCCCCGTCCATCTGCGCCGCACCCGTGATCATGTTCTTCACGTAGTCAGCATGACCCGGGCAGTCCACGTGCGCGTAGTGGCGCGCGTCCGACTCGTATTCCACATGCGCCGTCGCGATCGTAATACCGCGCGCACGCTCTTCGGGCGCATTGTCAATCTGGTCGTAAGCCTTGAACTCACCACCAAACTTCTCGCCCATGACCTTCGTCAGCGCCGCCGTCAGGGTCGTCTTGCCATGATCAACATGACCGATCGTTCCCACGTTCACGTGCGGCTTCGTACGCTCAAATTTTGCCTTGGACACGGTATTACCCTCTTCAGTTTTCTGCAGTTCGAATCTAAAGGATCAGGATGCTTTCTTGATCACGGCTTCCGCCACGTTGGCCGGCGCCTCGGCGTATTTGCCGAACTCCATGGAGTAGGTCGCGCGGCCCTGCGTCGCGGAGCGCAGGTCGGTGGAATAGCCGAACATCTCGGCCAACGGCACTTCGGCGCGGATCACCTTGCCCGAGGGTACGTCTTCCATACCCTGGACCATGCCGCGGCGGCGGTTCAGATCGCCCATGACGTCGCCCATGTAGTCTTCCGGCGTCACCACCTCGACCTTCATGATCGGCTCGAGCAGAGCCGGGCTCGCCTTGCGGCAACCTTCCTTCATGCCCATCGAGCCCGCGATCTTGAACGCCATCTCGCTGGAATCGACGTCATGGTAGGAGCCGTCGTACAGCGTGACCTTGACGTCCACGACCGGGAAGCCGGCGATGACGCCGTTCTGCATCTGCTCCTGGATACCCTTGTCGACGGCGCCGATGTATTCCTTCGGCACCGCACCACCGACGATGGCGTTGACGAACTCGTAACCGGTGCCGGCTTCCTGCGGTTCGATGCGCAGGTAGACGTGACCGTACTGGCCGCGACCACCGGACTGGCGCACGAACTTGCCTTCCTGCTCGACTTTGGAGCGGATGGTCTCACGGTAAGCCACCTGCGGCTTGCCGACATTGGCCTCGACCTTGAACTCGCGCTTCATGCGATCGACGAGGATCTCGAGATGGAGCTCGCCCATGCCGGAGATGATGGTCTGACCGGACTCTTCATCGGTGCGCACGCGGAAAGAGGGGTCTTCCTGCGCCAGCTTCTGCAGCGCGATACCCATCTTCTCCTGGTCGGACTTGGTCTTGGGCTCCACGGCCACGTGGATGACCGGCTCGGGGAATTCCATGCGCTCCAGCACGATGACGTTGTCCGGATCGCAAAGCGTATCGCCGGTAGTGACATCCTTGAGGCCGACCAGCGCCGCGATATCGCCCGCGCGCACTTCCTTGATCTCCTCGCGGGAGTTGGAATGCATCTGCAGGATGCGGCCGACGCGCTCCTTCTTGACTTTCACCGAATTGATTATGCTGTCGCCCGAATTGAGGACGCCCGAATAGACCCGGATGAAGGTCAGAGTACCGACGAAGGGGTCGGTCATGATCTTGAAGGCCAACGCGGAGAAAGGCTCTTCATCCGAGGAATGGCGCTCGGCCGGAGTCTCGTGCTTGTCGTCCAGGAAGCCGCGGATCGCCGGCACGTCGGTCGGCGACGGCATGTAATAGATGACGTTGTCGAGCATCGCCTGGACGCCCTTGTTCTTGAACGCGGTACCGCACATGACCGGCACAGCCTCGTTCGCGAGGGTGCGCATGCGCAGACCGAGGCGGATCTCCTCCTCGCTGAGGGTCTCCGACTCGAGGTACTTGTTCATGAGCTCTTCGTTGGCTTCCGCCGCGGCCTCGATCATCTGCGCGCGGTACTGTTCAGCCTTGCTCTGGAGCTCGGCCGGGATATCACGCGACTCGTAGGTCACGCCCATATCCTCTGCGTTCCAGTAGATCGCCTTCATGCGGATCAGGTCGATCACGCCTTCGAACTCGTCTTCCGCGCCGATGGGAAGCTGTACCGGCACCGGGTTGGCAGCCAGGCGCTCACGCATCATGGCAACGCAGCGATAGAAATCGGCGCCCATCTTGTCCATCTTGTTGATGAACACCATGCGCGGGACCTGATACTTGTTGGCCTGGCGCCATACCGTCTCGGTCTGGGGCTCGACGCCGGCATTCGCGTCCAGCACGCAGACGGCACCGTCGAGCACACGCAGGGAACGCTCCACCTCGATGGTGAAATCGACGTGCCCCGGGGTGTCGATGATGTTGATCCGATGCTGCTCGAACTGCTTGTCCATCCCCTGCCAGAACGTGGTGGTCGCAGCGGAGGTGATGGTGATACCACGCTCCTGCTCCTGCTCCATCCAGTCCATGGTCGCGGCACCGTCATGGACCTCGCCCATCTTGTGCGAGATGCCGGTATAGAAAAGGATGCGCTCGGTCGTAGTCGTCTTGCCGGCATCGATGTGTGCCATGATGCCGATGTTGCGATAGCGCTCGAGTGGATGCTTGCGTGCCACGACGAAAAACCTCTAAAGAATTCGGATTGGATTACCAGCGATAATGCGAGAAGGCCTTGTTGGCCTCCGCCATGCGGTGCACATCTTCACGCTTCTTCACCGCGCTGCCACGGTTCTCCGAAGCTTCGAGCAGTTCGCCCGCCAGACGCTGATGCATGGACTTCTCGGAGCGCTTGCGCGCGGCATCGATGAGCCAGCGCATCGCGAGCGCATTCTGACGCACGGCACGGACTTCGACCGGCACCTGGTAGGTCGCACCGCCCACGCGGCGGGACTTGACCTCGACCATCGGACGCACGTTCTCCAGCGCGCGATCGAGCACTTCGATCGGATCGCCGGCCTTTTTCTCGCTGATCTGGTCGAGCGCGCCATAGACGATGCTCTCGGCGACCGACTTCTTGCCGCTTTCCATCAACATGTTGATGAACTTGGCAAGCCTCTCGCTTCCGAACTTCGGGTCCGGGAGGATCACGCGCTTGGCTGAGACTCTTCTTCTAGACATGGTCGATTTCTACCTGATGCTGGATGATCCGAAGGATCAGGACTTGGGCCGCTTGGCGCCGTACTTGGAGCGCGCCTGACGACGATCGTTGACGCCGGCACAGTCGAGGCTGCCGCGCACGGTGTGATAGCGCACACCCGGCAGATCCTTGACTCGGCCACCACGGATGAGGACCACCGAGTGCTCCTGCAGGTTGTGACCTTCGCCGCCGATATAACTGGAAACCTCGTAACCGTTGGTCAGCCGCACGCGCGCGACCTTGCGCAGCGCCGAGTTCGGCTTCTTCGGCGTCGTGGTATACACGCGCGTGCACACACCGCGCTTCTGCGGACTGCCCGCGAGCGCCGGTACCGTGCTCTTCTCTTTCTTCTGAGCGCGCGGCTTGCGCACTAACTGATTGATCGTCGCCATGAGTTCTCGC
This sequence comes from uncultured Pseudomonadota bacterium, assembly GCA_963739695.1. Classification (GTDB taxonomy): domain Bacteria; phylum Pseudomonadota; class Gammaproteobacteria; order Natronospirales; family CAVUBB01; genus CAVUBB01. The sequence goes on from CAVUBB010000010.1 coordinate 118,602, forward strand.
TCTTGCTTGCTGCAACCGTTCCCGGGATCCCTGCCACCGCCGGCCGGCAGGGCTGGGAACACTCCGAAAGAGAAACAACAGGCCGGTCTAAGCCGGCCTGCCACTTAAGCGCTGGGATTCTATTGACGGGGCGGGACGCTGTCAAGCGCGCCCGCCCCGTCAGACCAGCCTTCTCAGCCCTCCGCAGAGACCTCCTCGCCGCTCTCGGCCTCGGCTTCGGCCTCGGTCTCGCCTGGCGTGGTGAACATGGAGGACGGATCCGCCGCCATGAGCTCTTCCTGGCGCTGCTTGCGCCGCTGCTCGTGGTACGCGTAGCCCGTACCGGCGGGGATGAGCCGGCCGACGATCACGTTCTCCTTGAGCCCCCTGAGATCGTCGCGCAGACCGCGCACGGCAGCCTCGGTCAGCACCCGGGTGGTCTCCTGGAAGGAGGCCGCGGAGATGAAGGATTCGGTGGCCAGGGAAGCCTTGGTGATGCCCAGCAGCACCGGCTCGTAGATGGCCTCGGCCTTGGCCTTGTCGTCATCCAGCACGCGCTCGTTCTCTTCCACCACACGGGCCCGGTCGAGCTGTTCGCCCTTGAGCAGGCGGGTCTCGCCGCCGGCGGTGACTTCGACCTTGCGCAGCATCTGGCGGATGATGACCTCGATGTGCTTGTCGTTGATCTTCACGCCCTGGAGACGGTATACGTCCTGGATCTCGCGGACCAGATAATCGGCCAGCGCGGTCACCCCGAGCAGGCGCAGGATGTCGTGCGAATTCGGCTCGCCGTCGGCCAGGGTCTCGCCCTTCTCCACGTGCTCGCCCTCGAAGACGTTGACCTGGCGCCACTTCGGGATCAACAGCTCGTTCTGCTCGCCGTTCTCGTCGGTGATGACCAGGCGCTGCTTGCCCTTGGTATCCTTGCCGAAGCTGACCGTGCCGGTGTGCTCCGCAAGGATCGCGGGATCCTTGGGTTTGCGCGCTTCGAACAGGTCGGCCACGCGCGGCAGACCGCCGGTGATGTCGCGAGTCTTCGACGATTCCTGCGGGATGCGGGCGACGACGTCGCCAACCCCGACCTTGTCGCCATTCTCCACGCTGACGATCGCGCCGGCAGGCAGGACATAGTGCGCCGGGATCTCCGTACCCGCGATACACATATCCTTGCCCTTCTCGTCGACCAGCTTGATGGTCGGCCGCAGATCCTTGCCGGCGGATCCGCGCTGCTTCGGGTCGGTGATGACGATGCTGGACAGACCCGTGGTCTCGTCGACCACGCGGTTGATGGTCACGCCCTCGACAAAATCCTGGAACTGCAGCTTGCCGGCCACCTCGGTGATGACCGGATGGGTATGCGGATCCCAGGAGGCTACGATCTGACCGGCCTTGACCGCAGCGCCATCAGTGACCGTGATCACGGCGCCGTAGGGGATCTTGTAACGCTCGCGCTCGCGCCCGAATTCGTCGATGACGCCGATCTCGCCCGAACGCGAGACCGCGACCAGATGGCCCTTGGCGTGCTGCACGGTCTTGATGTTGTGCAGCTTGGCCGTACCCGCCGCCTTGACCTCGACGCTGTTGACAGCGACCGCACGCGATGCCGCACCACCGATATGGAACGTACGCATGGTGAGCTGGGTACCCGGCTCGCCGATCGACTGCGCGGCGATCACACCGACAGCCTCGCCGATATTGACACGATGGCCACGGGCCAGATCGCGGCCGTAGCACTGAGCGCAGACGCCGTAACGGGTATCGCAGGTGATGGGCGAACGCACCTTCACCTCATCCACGCCCAGCTCTTCCAGGCGCTCCACCAGGCGCTCGTCGAGCAGAGTGCCGACTTCGAACACCAGTTCTTCGCTGCCGGGACGGTAGACCGGCTCGACCAGCACGCGTCCCAATACACGCTCGCGCAGAGGCTCGACCACGTCGCCGCCTTCGACCAGCGGCTTCATGTAGAGGCCGTCGTCGGTGCCGCAATCCACTTCGGTAACCACCAGATCCTGGGCGACATCGACCAGGCGGCGGGTGAGGTAACCCGAGTTTGCGGTCTTGAGCGCGGTATCGGCCAGGCCCTTGCGCGCGCCGTGCGTGGAGATGAAGTACTGGAGGACGTTCAGGCCCTCGCGGAAGTTCGCCGTGATCGGCGTCTCGATGATAGACCCGTCCGGCTTCGCCATGAGGCCGCGCATACCCGCCAGCTGGCGGATCTGGGCAGCGGAACCACGGGCGCCGGAGTCGGCCATCATGTAGATGGAGTTGAACGATGGCTGCTTGACGACGTTGCCCTCGGCATCGACGACATCGTCGGTACCGAGTTTGTCCATCATCGCCTTGGCGACCTGCTCGTTGGTGCGCGACCAGATATCCACGACTTTGTTATAGCGCTCGCCGTGGGTGACCAGACCGGAGGCGTACTGATCCTCGATCTCCTTCACCTCTGCTTCGGCCCGCGCCAGGATGGCCTCCTTCTCGTCCGGCACCACCATGTCGTTGACACCGATCGACATGCCCGCACGGGTGGCGAACTTGAAGCCGGTGTACATCAGCTGATCGGCGAAGACGACGGTCTCCTTGAGGCCCACCCAGCGATAGCACATGTTGATCAGGCCGGAGATGGCCTTCTTGGTCATGTCGCGGTTGATCAGCTCGAACGGCATGCCCTTGGGCAGGATCTCGGAGAGCAGCGCGCGGCCGGCGGTGGTTTCCACCAGGCGCCAGCGGCGGTCGAGATCGCCATCGTCGTCGAACACGTGATCGGCGATGCGGACCTTGATCCTGGCCTGCAGGTCGACCTTGCGATTCTCGTAGGCGCGATGGACCTCGTTTACATCGGCGAACACCATGCCCTCGCCGCGCGCTCGGATGCGCTCGCGGGTCATGTAATAAAGACCCAGCACCACGTCCTGCGACGGCACGATGATGGGCTCGCCGTTGGCCGGCGAAAGAATATTGTTCGAAGCCATCATCAACGCACGCGCTTCCAGCTGGGCTTCCAGCGAGAGCGGCACGTGCACGGCCATCTGGTCACCGTCGAAGTCGGCGTTGAACGCCGTACAGACCAGCGGATGAAGCTGGATCGCCTTGCCCTCGATCAGCACCGGCTCGAACGCCTGGATACCGAGACGATGCAGGGTCGGTGCGCGGTTGAGCATGACCGGATGTTCGCGAATCACCTCTTCGAGGATATCCCAGACCTCCGGACCTTCACGCTCGACCATCTTCTTGGCGGCCTTGATAGTGGTCGCCATCCCGCGCAACTGCAGCTTCGAGAAGATGAAGGGCTTGAACAGTTCCAGCGCCATCTTCTTGGGCAGACCACACTGGTGCAGCTTAAGGGTCGGACCGACCACGATGACCGAACGGCCGGAGTAGTCGACACGCTTGCCCAGCAGGTTCTGGCGGAAGCGGCCCTGCTTGCCCTTGATCATGTCGGCAAGGGACTTCAGCGGACGCTTGTTGGAGCCGGTGATGGCACGGCCACGACGGCCGTTATCCAGCAGTGCGTCCACCGATTCCTGCAGCATGCGCTTCTCGTTGCGCACGATGATGTCCGGCGCGTTGAGCTCGAGCAAGCGCTTCAGGCGGTTGTTGCGGTTGATCACGCGACGATACAGATCGTTCAGATCCGAGGTCGCGAAGCGGCCGCCTTCCAGCGGCACCAGCGGACGCAGATCCGGCGGCAGCACCGGCAGCACGGTCATCACCATCCACTCGGGTTTGTTGCCCGACTCGAGGAAGGACTCCATGATCTTGAGTCGCTTGGACAGGCGCTTGATCTTGGTCTCCGAGTTGGTGCCCATGATCTCTTCGCGCAGCTTGGCCACTTCGCGATCGAGATCGATCGTGCGCAGCATCTCGAACACGGCTTCGGCACCCATGCGGGCATCGAAATCGTCGCCATGCTCTTCGATGGCCTCGAGGTAGGCCTCATCCGAGAGCAGCTGGCCACGCTCGAGCGTGGTCAGGCCCGGATTCACCACCACGAAGGCTTCGAAGTAGAGCACGCGCTCGATCTCGCGCAAAGTCATGTCCAGCATCAGGCCGATGCGCGAGGGCAGCGACTTGAGGAACCAGATATGTGCCACCGGCGAGGCCAGCTCGATATGACCCATGCGCTCGCGGCGCACCTTGGCCAGGGTCACCTCGACGCCGCACTTCTCGCACACCACACCGCGGTGCTTGAGACGCTTGTACTTGCCGCACAGGCACTCGTAGTCCTTCACCGGTCCGAATATCTTGGCGCAGAAAAGGCCATCACGTTCGGGCTTGAAAGTCCGGTAGTTGATGGTCTCGGGCTTCTTGACCTCGCCGAACGACCACGAACGGATCATCTCGGGGGACGCCAATCCGATGCGGATGGCGTCGAAGTCCTCGACCTGGCCCTGCTGCTTCAAGAGTCTGAGTAGATCTTTCATCGTATCTCCCGCCCACTCTGGGACATTGGGTCAACCTGAGTTCGTTCCAGCATTCGCGCCTGCGCGCTCAATCCTGTTCGAGCTCGATGTTGATGCCCAGTGAACGAATTTCCTTAACCAGCACATTGAACGATTCGGGCATGCCGGCCTCCATGCGATGGTCGCCATCGACGATGTTCTTGTACATCTTCGTGCGACCGTTCACGTCGTCGGACTTCACCGTCAGCATCTCCTGCAAGGTGTAGGCGGCGCCGTAGGCTTCGAGCGCCCAGACCTCCATCTCACCGAAACGCTGGCCACCGAACTGCGCCTTGCCGCCCAGCGGCTGCTGGGTGACGAGACTGTACGGTCCGGTCGAACGTGCATGCATCTTGTCGTCGACCAGATGGTTCAGCTTCAGCATGTACATGTAGCCGACAGTGGTCTCACGCTCGAACGGCTCGCCCGTACGCCCGTCGTGGAGCGTGGTCTGACCGCTGTCCGGAAGGTCCGCGAGGCGGAGCATCTTCTTGATCTCCTCCTCGTTGGCGCCGTCGAACACCGGCGTGGCCATGGGCACACCGCCGCGGAGGTTGTCCGCCAGTTCCAGCACTTCGGCATCGGTGAGGCTCTTGATGTCTTCGGCGTGACCGCCCGACTTGTTGTAGACCTCTTCGAGGAACTTGCGGACCTCTACGATCTTGGCCTGCGCATCGAGCATGCGCCCGATCTTGTGACCGAGACCCTTGGCGGCCCAGCCCAGATGCGTTTCCAGGATCTGGCCGATGTTCATTCGCGAAGGCACGCCCAGCGGGTTGAGCACGATGTCGACCGGCGTGCCGTCCTCGGTGTAGGGCATGTCCTCGATCGGAGTGATCATGGAGATTACGCCCTTGTTGCCGTGGCGGCCGGCCATCTTGTCGCCCGGCTGCACACGGCGCTTCACCGCCAGATAGACCTTGACCATCTTGAGTACGCCCGGGGCGAGATCGTCGCCCGCCGTGACCTTGCGCTTCTTCTCTTCGAAGCGGCGCTCGATGTCTTCGTGCTGCGACTTCAACTGCGCCGCCATGCGTTCGAGCTGGGCATTGGCCTCGTCATTGCGCAGGCGGATATCGAACCACTTGTCGCGTGGCAGCTCATCCAGATAGGCCTTGGTGATCTTGGTGCCGGCCTTGAGGCCCTTCGGCCCGCCCTCTGCGACCTTGCCCGAGAGCAGACGCTCCACACGATGGAAGACGTCATCTTCGAGGATGCGGCGCTGGTCATTGAGGTCCTTGCGTACCTTGGCCAGTTCCGCCTGCTCGATCGCCAGGGCGCGGGCATCCTTCTCCACGCCGTCGCGCGTGAACACACGCACGTCGATCACGGTGCCATCCATGCCCGGCGGTACGCGCAGGGACGTATCCTTCACGTCGGACGCCTTCTCGCCGAAGATCGCCCTCAGCAGCTTCTCTTCCGGCGTGAGCTGGGTCTCGCCCTTCGGCGTGACCTTGCCCACGAGGATGTCGCCGGCACCGACTTCGGCGCCGATATAGGCGATGCCGGATTCATCCAGCTTGGCCAGCGCCGATTCGCCCACGTTGGGGATATCGGAAGTGATCTCTTCGGAACCGAGCTTGGTATCGCGAGCCGAACAGGTCAGCTCCTCGATGTGGATGGTGGTGAAGCGATCTTCCTGTACCACACGCTCGGAGATGAGGATGGAATCCTCGAAGTTGTAGCCGTTCCAGGGCATGAACGCGACCAGCAGGTTCTGGCCCAGGGCCAGCTCGCCCATGTCGGTCGAAGGACCGTCGGCGAGCACGTCGCCGCGCGCGATCACATCACCGGCCTTCACCAGCGGGCGCTGGTTGATGCAGGTGTTCTGGTTGGAACGCGTGTATTTGGTCAGACTGTAGATATCCACGCCCGGCTCGCCGGCCACGGTCTCGTCATCGTTGACGCGGACCACGATGCGCGAGGCATCCACCAGATCCACGCTGCCACCGCGGCGGGCGACGGTGGTCACACCGGAATCCTTGGCCACGGTGCGCTCGATGCCGGTACCGACCAACGGCTTCTCCGCGCGCAGTGTCGGCACGGCCTGGCGCTGCATGTTCGAACCCATGAGCGCGCGGTTGGCGTCATCGTGCTCGAGGAACGGGATCAGCGCCGCCGCGACCGAGACGATCTGCTTCGGCGAGACGTCGATGTAATCCACGCGGTCCGGAGTGGACATGGTGAATTCGTTCTCATGACGGCAGGAGATCAACTCGTCGACGAAACGCCCTTTCTCGTCCAGGTGAGCGTTCGCCTGGGCGATGACGTAACGGCCTTCCTCGATCGCCGAGAGGTAATCGATCTTGTCGGTCACACGGCCGTTCTCGACCCGGCGATACGGCGTCTCCAGGAACCCGTAGGCGTTGGTGCGCGCATACACGGCCAGCGAGTTGATCAGGCCGATGTTCGGACCTTCAGGGGTCTCGATCGGGCATACGCGACCGTAATGGGTCGGGTGCACGTCGCGCACCTCGAAACCGGCACGCTCACGGGTGAGACCACCCGGGCCGAGCGCGGAAACGCGGCGCTTGTGCGTGACCTCCGAGAGCGGGTTGTTCTGATCCATGAATTGCGAGAGCTGCGAGGAGCCGAAGAACTCCTTGATCGCGGCTGCCACCGGCTTGGCGTTGATCAGTTCCTGCGGCATCAGGCCTTCGCTTTCTGCGAGTGCCAGACGCTCCTTCACGGCGCGCTCGACACGCACCAGGCCGATGCGGAAGACGTTCTCGGCCATCTCGCCGACGGAACGGATGCGGCGGTTGCCGAGGTGGTCGATGTCGTCCACGGTGCCGTTGCCGTTGCGGATGTCGATCAGCACCTTCATCACATCGGTGATGTCGTCGTTCGACAGCGTACCGGGACCGGTGCTCTCGTCACGACCGATACGGCGATTGAACTTCATCCGCCCGACCGCGGAAAGATCGTAGCGATCGGAGCTGAAGAACAGGTTGTTGAACAGGGTCTCGGCCGCTTCCTTGGTCGGCGGCTCGCCCGGACGCATCATGCGATAGATCTCGACCAGCGCCTCCAGCGGCGTGTGCGACGGATCGATGCGCAGCGTGTTGGAGATGTACGGGCCCTTGTCGAGGTCGTTGACATAGAGGGTGCGGATCTCGTCCACACCCGCCTCGACGATAGCCTGCACCTGCTCTTCGGTGAGCTCGTCGTTGGCCTTGGCGATCAGCTCGCCGGTCTCTGCGTCGGCCAGATTGTGAGCGATGGTCTTGCCCACGAGATAGGTGTCGGGCACGACCAGCGAAGTCACACCGGCCTTCTCCAGTTCGCGGATGTGGCGCGCGGTCACGCGGCGGCCTTCCTCGACCAGAAGCTTGCTCTTGATCTTGATGTCGAACGCCGCCGTCTCGCCGCGCAGCCGCTCGGGTACCAGGTCGAGCTTGATCTCGCCCTTCTTGATGTGGAACACGTTGTTCTCGAAGAACATGTCCAGCATCTGTTCGTCGTCGAAGCCAAGCGCGCGCAGCAGGATCGTCGCCGGCAACTTGCGGCGGCGGTCGATGCGCACGAACAGCGAATCCTTGGGGTCGAACTCGAAATCGAGCCACGAGCCGCGGTAGGGGATCACCCGCGCGGAGAACAGCAGCTTGCCCGAGGAATGGGTCTTGCCCTTGTCGTGATCGAAGAACACGCCCGGGGAGCGGTGCAACTGCGAGACGATGACGCGCTCGGTGCCATTGATGACGAACGTGCCGTTCTCCGTCATCAGCGGCAGTTCGCCCATGTAGACTTCCTGTTCCTTGATGTCCTTTACCGTCTTGTTGTCGGCCGGGCTCTCCTTGTCGTAGATGACCAGGCGCACGAGCACGCGCAACGGCGCGGCGTAAGTCAGGCCGCGGAGCTGACACTCCTTGACGTCGAAGACCGGGTCGCCCAGCCTGTAGCCCACGTATTCGAGCGCCGCGTTCCCGGAGTAACTGGCGATCGGGAATACGGAACGGAAGGCCGCATGCAGGCCCGTCTCCTCGCGCTGCTCCTCACCCTTTTCCGCTTGCAGGAATTGGCGGTATGATTCGAGCTGCGTGGCCAGCAGGTAAGGCACTTCGAGCACGGCTCGACGTTTGCCAAAATCCTTCCGGATGCGCTTCTTTTCAGTGAATGAATAGGCCATCTGGGCAATCCTCAGCGATCTTCGATCGTTACGGCATGTCTGTGATCGTGGCCCGCGCCGAAACGGATGCGGCCACGAGGGCGCGACGCGCCCGCGATAAAAACGGGAAAAGGCCGGTGGCTTTCACCACCAGCCCTGGGGCCCGCCTCACGGCGGACCCCGCTCCCTGGAACGGGCTTGGCCCGTCCACCGATTCCCGAAGGACTTACTTGACCTCGACGCTGGCGCCGGCCTCGGTAAGTTCCTTCTTCATCTTCTCTGCGTCATCTTTCGACACGCCTTCCTTGATGGTGGAAGGTGCGCCCTCGACCAGGTCCTTCGCTTCCTTCAGGCCCAGGCCGGTCAGGCCGCGGACGACCTTGATGACGCCGACCTTGTTGGCACCGAAGCTCGTCATCACGACGTCGAACTCGGTCTTCTCTTCGGCAGCCTCAGCGGCAGCGCCGGCAGCGGCCGGAGCGGCAGCAACAGCGGCGGCGGCGGAGACGCCGAACTTCTCTTCCATGGCGGAGATGAGGTCGACGACCTCCATCACGCTCATGTTGGAAATGGTTTCGAGAATGTCTTCCTTAGAAACAGCCATCTTCAATACTCCAGATAGATAAAGTGTTCGTTACCCGATTCGAAAATCTGCTTCCGAGCCGAGGACTCAGGCCGCCTGCTTCTGATCGCGTACCGCTGCGAAGGTACGGACCAGCTTGGCATGCGGCTCGGCCAGAGTGCGGACAAACTTGCTGATCGGCGCCTTCATCACGCCCATCAGCATGGCCAGCGCCTCGTCGCGGGTCGGCAGGCTGGCGAGCCTGTCGAGATCCTTGGCCGGCAGCATCTCGCCACCGACCGCGAGCATGCGCACGACCAGCTTGTCGTTGCTCTTGGCAAAGTCCTTCATAACCCGGGCAGCAGCACCTGGATCCTCCACCGAGAACGCCAGAACCAGCGGTCCCGTCAGAGCATCGCTGATGCACTCGAATTCGGTGCCAGCGATCGCCCGGCGCGCCAGGGTGTTCTTGACTACGCGCAGATAGACACCCGCCTTGCGTGCTTGTACACGCAGAGCGTTCATCTGCTCGACAGTCAGGCCGCGATATTCGGCGGCGACGGCGGAATACGCCTTCGCTGCGACTTCGCTCACCTCAGCGACCAGGGCCTTCTTTTCTTCCAGTCGAAGTGCCACGGATCTTCTTCCTCCCGGCAATCGTCGGTCTTGATCGCGCCCGGAAAACTCGCGGACGGTCTCAGACCCTACCGTTCATAGCCACGGGCACCCTTCCCTGAGCACCCACCATTTACGGCGACCTCCACCAGGACGTTCCTGACTCGGGTAACACCGTCTGCGCAGGCCATTAAGCAACCCTCGCGGGCCGCACCTGCGGTCTTTGACGAACCGGAACCGCCCGTAGACGGTCCCGGCACTTCAAATACAGTGCCGGCTTGCGCCGGCCTCAACCCACCAGGGCCGAGTGGTCCACCGTGAGGCCCGGCCCCATGGTGGAAGAGATCGTCACTTTCTTCAGATAGATACCCTTGGCTGCGCTCGGCTTGGCCTTGTTCAGGTCCGCGAGCAGCGCCTTGAGGTTCTCGGTCAGCGCACCGACTTCGAAATCCACCTTGCCGATGGTGCAATGGATGATGCCTGCCTTATCCGTGCGGTAACGTACCTGCCCGGCCTTGGCATTGGTCACAGCCGTAGCCACATCGGGGGTCACGGTGCCGACCTTCGGGTTCGGCATCAGCCCGCGCGGGCCCAGGATCTGGCCGAGCTGGCCGACGATGCGCATGGCATCGGGGCTGGCGATGACGACGTCGAAATCCATCTGGCCGGCCTTCACCTGTTCGGCCAGGTCTTCGAAGCCGACGATATCGGCGCCGGCTTCCTTGGCGGCGTCGGCATTCGCACCCTGGGCAAACACGGCCACACGCACGCTCTTGCCGGTACCGTTCGGCAGCACCGTCGAACCGCGCACGACCTGGTCCGACTTGCGCGGATCCACGCCGAGGTTGACGCTGACGTCAACCGATTCCTTGAACTTCACGGAAGAGACTTCCTTCAACAGGGCCAGCGCTTCTTCAGTGGTATAAACCTTGCCGTGCTCGATCTTTTCGCGGATAGCACGCGCCCGCTTGCTCAACTTGGCCATGATCAAACGCCCTCCGTCTCGACGCCCATGCTGCGTGCACTGCCGGCGATGGTACGCACAGCGGCGTCCATGTCGGCGGCCGACAGATCCGGCATCTTGGTCTTGGCGATCTCTTCGAGCTGCTCGCGCGTGATCTTGCCGACCTTCTTGGTGTTCGGCGTCGCGCTGCCCGACTTCAGGCCCAGCGCCTTCTTGATCAGCACCGACGCCGGCGGCGTCTTGGTGATGAACGTGAAGCTGCGGTCGCTGTATACCGTGATCACGACGGGGGTCGGGAGACCCTGCTCCATCTTCTGCGTGGCCGCATTGAACGCCTTGCAGAATTCCATGATATTGACGCCGTGCTGACCCAGCGCGGGGCCGACCGGCGGACTCGGGTTGGCTTGACCAGCTGCGACCTGCAGCTTGATGTAAGCCGTTACTTTCTTGGCCATGTTGCACCTCTATTCGGGTCCAGACGCCTGCGTCTTTACACAGGCTCCCCAGTTTCCTCGTTAACGGCGGGGCGCTCGGCCCTGCCACTTCCAGCCGCGCGAAGCGGCGCGACGGCACGTCACTGTGCCGCCTGACTCAGGCCTTTTCGACCTGGCCGAATTCCAGTTCGACCGGCGTCGACCGACCGAAGATGAGAACAGCGACCCGCAGGCGGCTCTTCTCGTAATTCACTTCTTCGACGACGCCGTTGAAATCGTTGAACGGCCCGTCGGTCACGCGCACCACCTCGCCCGGCTCGAACAGCACCTTGGGGCGGGGCTTGTCCACACCTTCCTGCACGCGATGCAGGATGGCATCGGCCTCTTTCTGGCTGATCGGCTGTGGCCGGTCGCTGGAACCGCCGATGAACCCCATCACCTTGGGTACGCTCTTGACCAGGTGCCAGGTATCGTCGTCGAGCTCCATCTGCACCAGCACGTAGCCGGGGAAGAACTTGCGCTCGCTGCGCCGCTTCTGGCCTTCGCGCATCTCGATGACTTCCTCGGTCGGAACCAGGATATCGCCAAACTTGTCGTCCAGGCCGCTGTGTTTGATGCGCTCACCCAGCGAACGCTTCACCTGGTGTTCGAAACCGGAATAGGCGTGCACGACGTACCACTGTTTTGCCATGACTCAGCTCCCGTGACCCATGAGCAGACGCAGCAGGAAACCGAGCAGCGAATCCAGTCCCCACATCAGGATCCCGAGGATGATGGTCATCGCCACCACCGCTACCGTGGTCTGGACCGTCTCCTGGTAAGTCGGCCAGACCACTTTGCGCAGTTCCATCAGCGAAGCGCGCGAGAACCGGTGCGCATTGCGCCCGAACTCGGTCTGCATGGCGATGACGATAGCCACGATCACCGCCCCCAGCATGCCGCCGAGACGCACATAGAACGACATCGATCCCGCCAGGTAATAGCCGGCGATACCGCCCGCCAACAGAAGGACCGCCAGCGTCAGCTTGGCCATGTCGGCAGCGCTGCCGCTGCCCTGGATTTCCGGTTTTACGCTCATCGAACTGCACAACCCGTTTGCCCGGAACCCGACTTACGCCAGGCCCGGCATGTGTTTGGCAGGCCAGGAGGGAATCGAACCCCCAACCTGCGGTTTTGGAGACCGCCGCTCTGCCAATTGAGCTACTGGCCTATGGCTCGCTGCCTCGCAGAAGCGGCAAAGCGGAAGGCTGTAAACAGCCTTCCGCCCACCTATCCGCAAAGTCCGCGACTTTACTCGATGATCTTGGCCACGACGCCGGCGCCGACGGTACGGCCACCCTCGCGGATAGCGAAGCGAAGTCCGTCTTCCATCGCGATCGGCGCGATCAGCGACACCGTCATCTTCACGTTGTCACCCGGCATCACCATCTCCGTACCTTCCGGCAGGTCGCAAGAACCCGTCACGTCCGTCGTACGGAAATAAAACTGCGGACGGTAACCGTTGAAGAACGGGGTGTGACGTCCACCCTCTTCCTTCGTCAGCACGTACACTTCCGCCTCGAACTTCGTGTGCGGCGTGATCGAACCCGGCTTGGCCAGCACCTGGCCACGCTCCACCTCGTCACGCTTCGTGCCGCGCAGCAGCACGCCCACGTTGTCGCCCGCCTGACCCTGGTCCAGCAGCTTGCGGAACATCTCCACACCCGTGACCGTGGTCTTGGTCGTGTCGTGGATACCCACGATCTCGACTTCGTCGCCCACCTTCACGATGCCGCGCTCGATTCGACCCGTCACCACCGTGCCGCGGCCCGAGATCGAGAACACGTCTTCCACCGGCATCAGGAACGCACCATCGATCGCACGCTCCGGCTCCGGGATGTAACTGTCCATCGCCTCGACCAGCTTGTAGATCGACGGCACACCGATATCCGAGGTGTCGCCTTCCAGCGCCTTCAGCGCCGAACCCGTGATGATCGGGGTGTCGTCGCCCGGGAAGTCGTACTGGCTCAGCAGATCGCGTACTTCCATCTCCACGAGCTCCAAAAGCTCCGCGTCGTCCACCATGTCCGCCTTGTTCAGGTACACCACGATGTACGGCACACCGACCTGACGCGACAGCAGGATGTGCTCGCGCGTCTGCGGCATCGGACCGTCAGCCGCCGACACCACCAGGATCGCCCCGTCCATCTGCGCCGCACCCGTGATCATGTTCTTCACGTAGTCAGCATGACCCGGGCAGTCCACGTGCGCGTAGTGGCGCGCGTCCGACTCGTATTCCACATGCGCCGTCGCGATCGTAATACCGCGCGCACGCTCTTCGGGCGCATTGTCAATCTGGTCGTAAGCCTTGAACTCACCACCAAACTTCTCGCCCATGACCTTCGTCAGCGCCGCCGTCAGGGTCGTCTTGCCATGATCAACATGACCGATCGTTCCCACGTTCACGTGCGGCTTCGTACGCTCAAACTTTGCCTTGGACATCCAATGCTCTCCCAGAATGCAAACTTCAAGATCCCGTTGATCGGATCGCTACGCTACTTCCAAATAACCGGGCCGGCAGCATCGCCGCGGACCCGTTGCCTGTGGAGCCCATAACCGGATTTGAACCGGTGACCTCTTCCTTACCAAGGAAGTGCTCTACCGACTGAGCTATATGGGCCAAACCCGAGGACCGCGTCCTCATCGCCTCAAACTGGAGCGGGTGATGGGAATCGAACCCACATCATCAGCTTGGAAGGCTGAGGTTCTACCATTGAACTACACCCGCCTCGCATCTACGCGGACCGGACAACAAACTCTTCATGTGCCCGCCGTTCCGGCAGCGACCGGCGCGAACCACCGTCACAGCACCAGTTTCTGGTGGAGGGGGGAGGATCACTCCAGGCCTTCGGCCTTCCGCCCTCCGGGCCGCCGCGCTGCGCGCGACGTTGTGATTCGCTTCGCGAATCGCTCGAACCTCTGTTCGGTTCGCATCCTCCCCACAAATAGCGGAGAGTTTTCTGCTCTGCCGACCGGCGCGAACCACCGTCACAGCACCAGTTTCTGGTGGAGGGGGGAGGATTACTCCAGGCCTTCGGCCTTCCGCCCTCCGGGCCGCCGCGCTGCGCGCGACGTTGTGATTCGCTTCGCGAATCGCTCGAACCTCTGTTCGGTTCGCATCCTCCCCACAAATAGCGGAGAGTTTTCTGCTCTGCCGACCGGCGCGAACTACCGTCACAGCACCAGTTTCTGGTGGAGGGGGGAGGATTCGAACCTCCGAAGGCGTAAGCCAGCAGATTTACAGTCTGCCCCCGTTGGCCGCTTGGGTACCCCTCCCCGGACGTAAGCCGCCAATTTTCGAGCATTTCGCGCACCCGTGTCAACCGCAATGCGGCATGGATTGCGCGACCAGGCGTCTGGTTTCGACGCGGAGAGGTCATTCGTGCGCGAATTTTTCCAAAACCCGGGGAGCCGGCCGGCGAGCGCCGGCCCGATGGAGACCCGAGATCGGGATTGGAGCTGGTGACAGGAGTCGAACCTGCGACCTACTGATTACAAATCAGCCGCTCTACCAACTGAGCTACACCAGCCTTGAGACCAAGATCGCGGCGGCGGGCCACCGCTGCAAAGACCAGTCTAATCGATTTTCCGCGCTTCGCGCCGGAGTGTCGTTCAACCCCGCGGGCGCCGGGTTAGCGCGCGGGCGGCATTCTAGGGCTTCGCCCCCTCGCCCGCAACGGCACCACCCGGACAGTCATGGGGCTCCATCTGCACGGGATCCGGGCCACCCGAGTCGAGAGTGGAACGCGATAGGTCCGGCAGCGAGCCGTTCACCGCCAGGATATCCAGCCAATAGACCGGCGCATCGCGGAACCGGTCGCTGACCCTGGCCTTGAACCCGAGCTTGCGGATCGCCGCCGCGCGTTGCTCGGCACCGCTCTTCTCGGAATAGACACCAAGGGAGATCGCATTGCGGTGAGCGCTGTCCGCGACGATATACAGATCGCGCACGCCCCGATTCTTGAGGCGTGCCACGGCCGTCTCGGCCTCGCTCCGACTGGCGTACTCGGGCAGGAACACCCAATAGCCTACCCGGACCTTCCCCGGGATGGTGCGCTGGCTCACCGAATAGCCGTCGCCACTCAGCCGCTCCGCGGCGTCGGCCGCGCTGTCGCTCGCCTGGAACGGACCGATGCTTGCGCAGACCGGTGTTGTCGGACCGGCAGCGGCGACCGGTGCCTGTGGTGACACAGGAGCAGGCTCTGCGGGCGTACTGTGTCCGGGTGCCGCGCTCGCATCCACAGCCAGGTTGAGAGCCTTCTTCTGACCTGGAGTCAGTTCGCTCCACAGCTTCAACGCCGGGGCTTTCAGTTCCGTCGCCGGCACCGCGGCCAGACCGGGCCCGCGCACCCAATTCTCCCAGGCCCACACGCCTGCCACGGTCAGGACAAGCAGCAGAAACAACGCCCTCATTCCTCGCCCTCCGCGAGTACCGCGAGACCGTCAAGTACGAGCTCGGGCACCAGCTCATGACGCAGCGACAACTGTCCGGCGATGCGTCCGGCATCACCCCCGGTGAGCAGTACCGCGGCGGTCCCGCCGAAGACGCCGGCGGCCTGCGCGACCGTATGCTCTATGAAGCCTGCCGCCGCGTGCGCCACGCCCAGGCTGACGGCGCTGCGGGTATCCCGACCGAGCGGGCCTTCGCCGCCCTCGCCCTCGTCGGGGATGCCCGGCGCCGTCGCATAGAGCGAGCGCCGCATCAACTCCAGACCCGGGGCGATGACGCCGCCGAGATGCCGACCATCGGCCCCCAGGGCGTCGATGGTGAGGGCGGTGCCGCAATCCACGACCCACACTGGGTCAGGCGTGTGCGCCCGTGCGCCGATCAGTGCCGCCCAACGGTCGGCCCCGAGTCGCGCCGGATCGGTATAAGCGTTCGCCACATCGCCGGCGGCTGCACGTGCAACGATCCAGCGCACATCGGCACTCCACAGCGCGCGGACCACGCCCTCGATGAGCCTGCGCAGGGTCTCGCCAGCCACGTTGGTAGCGACCACTTCGTCCACCTGCGGCAACGCTGCCCACAAGGTCCGGAGATCGCCAGCAGCCAGCGCTGAATGTGGCGCCGCTGCTGCGCGCCCCCTGCCCTGCGCGGTCTGCACCGCCCACTTTATGCGGCTGTTGCCGATATCGACCAGCAACCTGTTCATGTCCTCGCCCTCAGGCTGACATCTCCGGACAGGTGCCTGCTCAGCACCCCCTCGCGTTCGATCAACAGGGCGCCGTCTTCGTCGATGCCCGCCGCTCGTCCGGACACGGGGCCGGGGCCGCCCTCAAGCACCACTTCGCGGCCACGAAACAGGTCCAGGGCGCGCCAGGTCTCGCGGAAAGGTGCGAAACCTTGTTCCTCGAACCGCGCCAAGCCACGCACGAGCGCCACGACCATCGCGCCGGCCAGACGATTGCGCAGCAGCTGCGTCGAACCGCCCAGCGCCTGCGCGAGATCCGTCCAGGGCTGGGCGATGTCAGCGCCCGCCGCTGCGGGCATGCGCACATTGATGCCCAGACCGATCACGGCCACGCATTGCCCGGCCGGCTCGCCCTGCAGCTCCACCAGCACCCCGCCCAGTTTGCGCCCGTCCGCATAGAGATCGTTGGGCCATTTCAACTGCACCGGCGCCTGCAACGCGGCCAGCGCCTCGGCTGCGATCACCGCCGCCACCAAAGGCAGCGCAGTCAAGTCCTTCGGCAGAGTCGGAAAAGTCCAGGCCACGGAAAGGTAGAGGTTGCTGCCATAGGGCGAGATCCACTCGCGCCCGCGCCGCCCCCGGCCCGCGGTCTGGTATTCGGCAAGTACCGCCTTCGCAGTTCGCGGGGCGGGCCGCGTGCCCGCAACCCGGGCGTTGGTCGAGTCAGTCTCGCCGAGGACCTCCAGCTCCACGCACGCAGCCAGGCCGGCCTCGGCGATGGCGGCCCGGATGACATCGACATCGAGAAGTTCGAGCGCTCCGGCGAGCCGGTAACCCTTGCCCGGTACGCGATAGATATCGAGGCCCAGGGCCTCCAGACGGGGCAGCCGCTTCCATACTGCCGCGCGGCTCACACCCAGCCGCTCGGCCAGCACGCCGCCCGAATGGAAGCGTCCGTCGGCCAACAGCGAGATCAGGTCTCGAGTCGCGAACATCAGTGGCGTCAGCGGTGCCGCAAGATCATCGCGGCGTGGAAGCGATTCTCTTCGCCGCGGCGCATGCGGACGATGTTGCTGCGATGCGTGAACACCACGAAGGCGACCATGACCAGGCCGAATATCACCAGCGGCGCGGCGAGCGCGTGCCCGGCCGCGAAGAACGCATAGACGGGGAAGCTCGCGGCCGCGATCATCGTGGAGAGGCCGACATAGCCGCTGAGCATCAGGCTGAGCCCCCAGACGGCAAGCACGGGGATCAACCCGATCGGCGCCAGTACGGCCAGAACGCCGACCAAAGTAGCCGCGCCCTTGCCACCGCGGAACCCATACCAGAGCGGAAATACGTGGCCGATCACCACGGCCGCCGCACAGCTGACCGGCAGCCAGTTCGTCAGCGCCGGACTGGTGGGCCCAAACAGCCCCAGGCCCGGCAGCACCGCGGCAGCGAGCACACCCTTGCCCACATCGATCGCGATCACGGCAAGCGCGAAACCCTTGCCCTGGGTCCTCAGCGCATTGGTGCCGCCTGCATTGCCGCTGCCCTGGGTACGGATGTCCACGCCGCCCTTGATCCGGCCCACGACCAGACTGCCGAGTATGGAGCCCAATAGGTAGGCGCAGAGCACCTTGATGACAAAGCCCGTCATGCGTATTCCTCGCGGTCTGGTCGCCGGTGTTTGGAGGGCGCCATTCTAGCATCCAGCCCGCTCACCGGCAGGCACTGCGGTTTGCCCGCAGGTCCGCGATATGTTATTTTGTGTCCGAAATATTCGTATTGCAAACTATCTTACTTCAGCGGAGACGCCAGCCTTGGACGCGACAGCCGCCCACGGGTATGACGAGAGCATCTTGCGTGCACTGAGACGCATCATCAGAGCCGTCGACATCTACAGCCGCCAGCTGGCCAGTCGGCATAGCCTGACCGGCCCGCA
Organism: uncultured Pseudomonadota bacterium; assembly: GCA_963739695.1. Taxonomy (GTDB): domain Bacteria; phylum Pseudomonadota; class Gammaproteobacteria; order Natronospirales; family CAVUBB01; genus CAVUBB01. The sequence continues at coordinate 136,807 of CAVUBB010000010.1, forward strand.
GCTGGTGTGCCTGCGCCAGCTCGCCCAGGAGGGTGCGCTGACCTCGGGTGGCCTCGCGCGCGCGGTCGCGCTGAGCCCGGCGACGGTCACCGGCATCCTCGACCGCCTGGAGGCACGGGCGTTGATCTCGCGTCAGCGCAGCGCCGAAGACAAGCGCCAGGTGATGGTCCAGCTCACCGAACCCGGCCGCGAGCTGCTCGCCCACGCGCCGCTGCCGCTGCAGGAGAAATTCACCCGTCGCCTGGCCCAGCTGCCCGTCGAACAGCAGGCCGAGATCAACCGCGTCTTGCGCGAAGTAGTGGAGATGATGGAAGCCGAAGATATCGACGCGGCGCCCCTGCTTTCGACGGGTCCGACCACAGCCGAACCGAGTTCGGTGGCGGGTTTTCTCGACGATGGTGGCCATGCAGACGACGATGCGGACGCCGTCACCGAAATGGAGCGGCTGCCGGCATGAGCGTACGCAAGCCCGCAGCGAGGCGAGTGCAGCGCCCTCCGCCCGGACCATCCGGCGCGCCAGACACCAGGCACCTGCGGGTGCCTTTTCCATCTTGGAACAGATACGGATTGATATCGAAACAGGAGCTAGAACGATGAGCATCATCGTCCAGAAGTACGGCGGCTCGTCCGTCGCCACTGAGGACAAGTTGCGCCATGTGGCGCAGAAGATCGTCGCCACCCGGCGACGCGGACACGACGTCGTGGCCGTGGTCTCGGCCATGGGTTCGACCACCAACGATCTGCTGCGGCTCGCGCGCCATCTGGCCGACGACCCGTCCCGGCGCGAGCTGGACATGCTGCTCTCCTCGGGGGAACGGATATCCATGTCGCTGCTGAGCATGGCGATCCAGGATCTGGGTGCAGATGCCATCTCGCTCACCGGCCCGCAAAGCGGTATCCAGACCACGGATCGGCACTACAACTCGCGCATCACTGCGGTCGAGCCCGAGCGCTTGCGCGCGGAACTGGCGCGTGACCGTATCGTGGTCGTCGCGGGTTTTCAGGGCGAGAACACGCGTGGCGAGACGACCACGCTCGGACGCGGTGGCTCGGACACCACCGCGGTCGCACTGGCCGCCGCGCTGGATGCCGAACGCTGCGAGATCTACTCCGACGTGGATGGCATCTACAGCGCCGATCCGCGCATCGTCGATGGCGCCACGCGCCTGCAGGAGATCAGTTACGAAGAGATGCAGGAACTCGCGCGCCATGGCGCCAAGGTGCTGGCGCCGCGTGCAGTCAATTACGCCTGGAAGCACGATGTGACCATCCATGCCCGCTCTACCTTCAGCGCGAGCGGCGGGACAGTGATCCATGGCTTCAACGAGAAAGACGATCCCGAAGTGATCGGCGTCGCCTGCCACCGCGATCTGATCCGTATCGCCCTCAAGAAAGAGCGCGAATCCGGTCTCGCAGACGAAGTGCTGGACGCTATCGGCAGAGCAGATCTTTATCTGGACGAACACGATGCGCGCAGCCGACGCCGCAACTTCCTGGTCTCGGCGGAGAACATCGCCGATACCGAGAGCTTCACCGGCAGCCTCCGCACCGAATTCGGTACCCACCTGGAGATCGCGACCGATCTGGGCTCGGTCTCCGCGGTCGGCTTCGGGGTAGGAGCCGTGGATGCCGCGATGGAGCGCGTGCATGCCTACATGCAGGGGCTCGAGACCGACTTGCGCGGCAGCTACAACACCGATCACGCGCTGACCTGCGTGGTCGATTCCGCCAACGTGGGCGCGACCATGCGCGGCTTGCACAAGCAGTTCGTGGAGAGCGGATCGGTCGCAAGGCGGGTCGCATGAACGATAGCGCCCGCAAGGCGGAAGCCGCCATCGCATTCCGCAAACCGGAACCTCGCGACGGCAAACGGATGTGGCAGCTCGTGCACGACGCCGGCACGCTGGAGGCAAACACTGCCTACTGCTACGTGCTGCTGTGTGATCACTTTGCAGATACCTGCCTGCTCGCAGAGACAGATGGTCGCCTGGACGGGTTCATCGCCGCCTACCGCCCGCCGGGCCGCGAAGACACCGTCTTCGTATGGCAGATCGGCGTGGCGCAGCATGCCCGCGGGCAAGGTCTTGCCCGGCGCATGCTGCGCAAGTTGATCGCGCGTGAGGACCTGCACGGCCTGCACTTCGTCGAGGCGACTGTGGCGCCCGACAACGCGGCCTCGGAAGCGCTCTTTCGCAGTCTCGCACGCAGCCTCGATGTCGAATGCATCGAATCCGACAAGTACGCCAGCGCGCTGTTTCCGGCCGCACACGAACCCGAAAACCTCTTTCGCATCGGACCGTTCACGCGGCCGCATGAACAATGAACCGACGGAGCTTCAGATGAACACCATCGAGCAATACGAATCGGAAGTGCGCGGTTACTGCCGCAACTTCCCCATCGAGATCGACACCGCCAAGGGAGCGTGGATCACCACGCAGGACGGCAAGCGTTACCTCGACTTCTTCGCCGGCGCCGGCGCTCTGAACTACGGGCACAACGACGACGGCATGAAGCAGGCTCTGATCGACTATGTCCAGCGTGACGGCATCACCCACAGCCTCGACATGTTCACCACCGCCAAACGCGAGTTCCTGGAGCGCTTCTACAGCGTGATCCTGGAACCGCGCGGCATGGGCGCCTATAAGGCCCAGTTTCCGGGGCCGACCGGCACCAACGCGGTGGAGGCTGCACTCAAGCTCGCGCGCAAGGTGACCGGGCGCGAACGCGTGCTCTCATTCACCAACGGCTTCCATGGCATGACGCTGGGTTCACTGGCCGTTACCGGCAACGCCTTCAAGCGCAAAGGCGCGGGCGTCACGCTGGGCGATGTGACGCCGATGCCGTTCGATGGCTACCTCGGCGCTGACATCGACACCATCGACTACATCGACGCCATGCTCGCCGACTCCGGCTCGGGCGTGGACAAGCCGGCCGCGGCAATCCTAGAGACGGTACAGGGCGAAGGCGGCGTCAATGTCGCTTCGATCGAATGGATCCGGCGCCTGGCCGAGGTGCTGCGCAAGCACGAAGTGCTGCTGATCGCCGACGACATCCAGATCGGCTGCGGGCGCAGCGGCCGCTTCTTCAGCTTCGAGGATGCGGGCATCAAACCCGATATCGTGACCCTTTCCAAGTCACTCTCGGGCTACGGCCTGCCCTTTGCCATGCTCCTGTTCAAACCCGAACTCGATGTCTGGGCGCCGGGCGAGCACAACGGCACCTTCCGCGGCTTCAACCCCGCTTTCGTGACTGCGAACAAGGCGCTCGATTTCTGGACCGACGACGACTTCGCAACCGAGGTCCGCCGTAAGAGCGCGGCGACGATCGCCGAACTCGAGAAGATCGCAGCCAAGGCCTCGAAGCTCGGAGCGACGGTGCGCGGGCGCGGCCTGATGCTCGGCATCGCGTTCGCCGAGCCGGGCATAGCCGAGCGCGCAGCCAGTGAATGTTTCAAGCGCGGCCTGATCATCGAGACTGCCGGTATCGACGATGAAGTGCTGAAACTGCTGCCGAGCCTCACGATCAGCGACGAAGAACTGGCCCAGGGCCTGAAGATCGTCCGCGAAGCCGTCGCAGCAGCAGTCGAAGCGCATATGCGCGATCGTGCCGCGGCTTGAAACTCGGATTCCGAACCACCAACCTACGGAGACACACTTAGATGATCGTCAGAAAACTCGAAGATCTTATCGGTACCGAGAAGGATGTCGGCGGCACTCGGCTGGGCTGGACCAGCCGCCGCCTGCTGCTCGAAGGAGACGGCATGGGCTACTCGGTACATGACACGATCATCCACGAGGGCGCCGAACTTGAGATGCACTACAAGAACCACTTCGAGGCCGTCTACCTGATCGAAGGCAAAGGCGAGATCGAAGATCTGGCCAGCGGCGAGACCCACGCGCTCGAAGCCGGCACTATCTATGCCCTCAACGAGCACGACAAGCACGTCCTGCGTGCCAACAAGGGCAGCCACATGCGCATGGTATGCGTTTTCAATCCGCCGGTGACCGGCGACGAAGTCCATGACGAGACGGGCGCCTACCCGCTTCCGGACGATAACCGGAAAGCTGCTTCATGAAGTGAGGTTCTTGCGTACGCCGCTACCACCTGACGGAGGAGACAGTTGGCGATGAGCGCAGCCAAGAGACACAAAGCCTATGCACATGACATCTATCCCTCGCGCGCGGGCTCATATCCGCGCCTGATCGAGCGTAGCGACCCCGTCGTCTACGGCTCGGCTGCCGACGGACCGCTGGACGAGCAGCAGCTTGCCAGTTACGAAAAGCGGGGATACATCACGTATCCCCGCTTCTTCAATTCCCAGGATGTATCCAGTTATCGGGCCGAGCTTGACGCCCTGCGCAAATCGGATACGGTGAGGCGCCGTCCGTGGGCGATCACCGAGCCGGGCAGCAACGAGATACGCTCGGTCTTCGGCATCCATCCACGCCAGGGGCTGCTCGCCCGCCTGTGCATCGACCCGCGCATCACAGCCATCGCGCGCCAGATCCTGGGCGGCGACGTCTATATCCACCAGAGCCGGGTCAACTATAAACCCGGCTTTCGCGGCAAGGAATTCTACTGGCACTCGGATTTCGAGACCTGGCACGTCGAAGACGGTCTGCCGCGGATGCGGTCACTGAGCTGCTTCATCAGCCTTTCCGACAACACTCCCCACAATGGCCCGCTGATGGTCATCCCGGGTTCGCACAAGCAATTTCTGGTCTGCGAAGGCACGACACCGGCCGAACACTACAAGCGCAGCCTCAAGACGCAGGAGCTGGGCGTCCCGGACGATGCGAACCTCGCGCGCATGGTGGAAGTGAACGGACTGGAGACACCGATCGGCCCGGCCGGGTCGGTCACCTTCTTCGACTGCAACATCATGCACGGGTCGAATTCCAACATCACGCCGATGCCGCGAAGCAACGTGTTCATCGTCTTCAACAGTGTTGAGAACCGGCCGGAGAAACCCTACTGCGGACTCGCGCCGAGGCCCGAATTCGTCGCCAACCGCACCGATTTCACGCCGGTTTGAGCCGTGCCGGTGCCGCACGTCCTGAGGCGCCGGTGGCCACCCATCTCAGTCGTGCGGGGAATGCCTGAGCGGCATGCCCATGGTCGGGCGCATACGCAGGACAGGGAAGAACGCGATCACCTCCCCGATGAGATATGCGGGAGCCGCGAGCCAATCCCCGGGAGGTGGAGTCAGTAGCTCGAGACGCCATCGCGCGCCACCAGCTCTTCCTGCTCTTCGAAGGAGGCCTCTGTGCCCGGGATCTCGGTACCGCGCAGAGACACGCCTTTGGTCTCGACGAGAAACAGGGCTGCAACGGCCCCGATCACACAGGCGCCGATCATGTAATAGGCGGGCATGAGGGTACTGCCCGTCGCTTGAGTGAGCAACTCGGTGATTGCCGGAGCGGTGCCGCCAAACAGTGACGTAGAGACGTTGTAGCCGATGGCGACGCCCGCATAGCGGACCATCGTCGGGAACATAGCGGGGAAAGTCGCCGAGATCGTCGATAGCTGCGGCGCGAAAAGAATTCCGATGACAATGAAACCGACGATCGCTCCGACAAATCCGGTGCCCATGAGCGTGTACAGGGGAATCACGAACACGATCAGTCCGATACAGGAGAACAACCACATGGGCCGGCGCCCGATCGAGTCTGAAAGACGCCCGAAGAACGGTAGCAGGACCGCCATCACGATCTGCCCCAACAAGGGCACCAGGAGCGCATGATTTTCACTCATGCCCAGAGAATTCCGCAGGTAGGTCGGGGTGAAGGTGAGAAATGTATACTCGACCACATTCAACGCGATCACGAGACCGAACAAGATCAGCGTGGGCCGGATATACCGTGTGACAAGATCCTTGTAGATCTTGGGTATGGTCTCCTCCCTGTATTCTGCTTCCGTGGATTCCACCTCCTTGAAAACCGGGGTTTCTTCCATCCTCGTGCGTAGGTACATGCCGATGTAGCCTAGGGGGATGGCCACGAGGAAAGGCACGCGCCAACCCCATTCCGCCATCGCACTGTTATCGAGCAATGCACTCATGAGAAGGGCCATCGCCGCGGCGCCCGTAAACCCGGTTAACGTTCCGACCTCGAGAAAGCTGCCATAGAAGCCGCGCCGGTTCTTCGGCGCATACTCAGCCATGAATGTGGCCGCTCCGCCGTACTCGCCACCAGCCGAAAAGCCCTGGAGAATCCGGAGCGAGAACAGGATGACGGGCGCCCAGATGCCGATGGTCTTGTAAGACGGTATGAAGGCGATCAATGCCGTCGCAGTCGCCATCATGATGATCGTCATGGCCAGCACGCGCTTGCGGCCAATGCGGTCCCCGATGGGGCCCCAGAAAAGCCCCCCGAGCGGGCGGATCAGGAACGATATGGCGAACCCGAAAAGCGCCCACAGGATACCGTCGGTATTCGATGGAAACAGGCTTTTGGCGATGTGGTCAGTGAGATAAGCGTAGGCCCCGTAATCGAACCACTCCACTGCGTTGCCCATGGCCGAGGCTCCGATGGCTCGATGCAAGGTCGCTTTATCGACTGCGGTCGCTTTATAACTTGCATCAGTATCGGCGTTGGCTGCGATGTCGGTCATGATGTCCCCTTGTGAAACGCAGGCGCCGTAGGACGCGGAATTGGCAACGCCATGCCACACCTGTCCGGGTAACATGGGCATTCAGCGGAATTCTTACAGGGTACTGGTCTCGCAAGGCCAGGGCAAACGGCCGACGTTCCGCACGCTTTCTGATGCCCGGGAACCCGAAATCCGTTACAGTCCCGACATCAAGTCCGACTGATGCGGTTACTTTAACTCTTGGATACACATCATCTGATCGTCAATCCGCGCGCGGGCAAGGGCGCATGCGGTCGTTTGTCTGCGGCGATAGTCGAAGAATTTTCACGCCTCGGATCCGAAGTGAAGTTGCACACGCCCGAATCGGCGGAGGAGACTCTGACGCTGATGCGAGACCTGTGCATGGAGGGGGTACGCAATGTGTCTGTCGCTGGCGGCGACGGCACCATCTTCGCAGCGGTGAACGGCATCATGACGGCCGGGGGGCGCACCGCACTCGGCATCGTGCCGGCCGGCACGGGTAACGATTTCGTCAAGATGCTCGATCTCGACCACGATTGGCGCGCTGCCTGCGCCCGTATCGTGGCCGGCACGATCCGCCGCGTGGATATCGGGCGCTGTAACGAATACTACTTCGCCAATGGAGTAGGCATCGGGCTCGATGCACAGGTGGCGATGGAAGCCAATGCAGTTCGCTGGCTGCGTGGCGATGCGGTCTATTTGGCCGCACTCTTGCGCACGCTGATCTTCAGACATGCCACGCCACACGCGCACATCCGTTACGACAGTGGCGAGATGGAACGTCCGATCACGATGATCGCCGCCGCCAACGGCCGCTGTTACGGCGGTGCGTTCAACGTCGCGCCCGCAGCCCGTCTCGACGATGGTTGCCTGCAGCTGCTGGTAGCCGACGGACGCAGCCGGGCAGGTATCCTGGCGCTGGTACCGGCCGTGATGCGAGGCCGCCATGGCGGCAGATCCGGTGTGACCATGCTCAGTACGCGGCGTGTCGTGGTCGAATCGGAACAGGGGCTTCCGGTGCATGCCGACGGCGAGATCATCTACCGTGAGGCGCACCGTCTCGAGATCGAGGTGCTGCCCTCAGCGTTGAAGATCACGGTCTGAGTCGCCGCCTCGGCCCGTCTTCTGCGAACCCAGGTAGATCGCGACCAGCGCAAGCATCGCCCCCGCGATCTGGACAGCGCTGAAGCGGTGTCCGAAGAAAACGGCATCCCACACGAAGGCCAGGGTCGGCTGCAAGAGCAGCACAAGGCCGACCTGCGAGGCCCGCACCCGGGCCAGACTCTGCGATATCAGCAGCCAGCCCAACACCTGTCCGAATACCCCGTAAGCGAGCAGCCAGACTCCATCCATCGCGCGCGTGATAGCGAAGCTCTCGCCTTCCATCAGTACGAACGCGGCCAGGAAAGCGGCGCAGATCAACGAGAGCTGTGCCATGTTCGACAGGTGCCCGGATCCGGCAGGGGCCACGCGCGAATGGCGCAAGGTGAGGATGTAACCGGCGTAGCACACAGCGGTCAACAAGCCGAAACCGACGCCCAGATGATAGCCCGCGGAGAGATGCCCCCAGCCTGCACCGACCAGCATCACCAGGCCGGCCATCGCCAGCACCACGCCGACTGAAAGCTGCCAGCGCAGTGCCTCCCCGAACAGCAGCACGCCGGCCGCCGCGAGCAGAAAGACCTGAAAATTCGCGAGCAGTGTGGCGATGCCGGGGCCGACGAAGAGGATACTGCGATGCCAGAAAGCCAGGTCGAGAGCAAAGAGAAATGCGGCCACCGCGACCACGCTCAATGATCGCCAGCCCGACCAGAGCCGCTCACGTCGTATCAATGCCGCAACCAGGAGGATCGCACCCCCGAAAAGCATGCGATAGAAGGCTGCCGTCGTAGGCGGCACCATCACCAGCTTTACGAACACCGCCGAAAAACTGATCATCACCGCCCCGATCAGAAGCTGCAGCATACCTGCCCTCCTCTTAAAACTCGGCAGTGTAGCAGCCGCGAGGCTTGACCGGCGCGCATTATTTAGATAGTTTTCTAAATATCGAAATGGGGAGCTACCCATGGGGCAACAGGCGATCTTCAAGGCATTGGCGGACCCCACCCGCCGGGAGATATTGCAGAAGCTGCGGCACCAATCATTGAGCGCCGGTGAACTGGCTGAGCATTTCCCGATGACCAAGGCCTCCCTCTCGCACCATTTCAACGTGCTCAAGGCCGCCGAACTGGTTCGTACCGAACGACGCGGCCAACAGATCTTCTATTCGCTCAACACCAGTGTGTTCGAGGATCTCGCGACACTGATGTTCAGACTGTTCGGACAACATGAGGAACAAGGATCATGAACCGACACCAACGCATCGCCGGACTCGCCATGGCCACCGCCGCACTGGCGGTCGCGCTTTGGTTCTATCCGCGACTGCCGGCCCGGATACCCGTGCACTGGAACATGGACGGCCAGGTGGACGGCTATGCCGCCAAGACCTGGGGTGTGATCCTGCTGCCGCTGACGATGTTCGCGATTCTCGGCATCTTCGAACTCATCGTACGTTACTCGCCAAAAGGATTCAGACTCGATCAGGCCAGGCATGTGGTCGGTATCTTTGCACTGGCTTGCTGCGGGATGCTGTTTCTTGTCTTCATCGCCCAGATCCGGGCTGCGAGCGGCCATGCCGTGCAGCCGGATCGGTTCGTGATTCCGGGGATGGGCTTGCTCTTCATCGTGCTCGGGAACTACATGGGCAAGATACCCAAGAATTTCTTCATCGGTATCCGTACGCCATGGACACTGGCCAGCGATGAAGTCTGGGGCAAGACTCACCGTTTCGCGGGGATCGTATTTGTCATCGCCGGCCTGGCGATGCTGGTCTCGGCGCCGTTCGGAACGCCCACGTGGGGATTTGTGGTCGTGGCCGGCGCCGCTGGCATACTCCCGCTCGGCTATTCTTTCGTCATCTATCGCAGGCTTGAAGGCTTCTCCGCGGAACGCCGAGAGAGGTGACGCGAGAAGACCGGGCGCGGCAATTTGAAAGAGATCACCCGCGTGGTGACCTTGGCGCCGGCATGCATGCCGCCGACGATCACCAAACCGTCAGGCGTACGCAGGAGACCCCGCAGATCCATGGTCGCGACCGGCAGGCTACCCAGCTCCCGCCAGGCGTCGGCCGTCAGATCATATGCGAAGACGCGATCCGACGGTGGCGACAGCTCACCATCGTAGCCGACGCCATTGTAGTTGTATGGATTGCTCGAACCGCCGGCGAAGACCACCAAGTCGTGTCCGTCAACGCGTATCCCCGTAGCGGCCATGCGGTAGAGCGGCAGGCCTGGATGCGGCGGGATACGCCGCCAGCTTATCTGGCGCGGGTGCGCGGGGTCGATCGTTCCGACATAGCAGGCGTCGGACGCGTGGAAACGGCGCTTGTGTGCCGCTGCGGCCTCCACGCGCACACCGTCGGCGATCACGATATGGTTGGCCACAATCGCGCCAGCCTGGCCGAAGACCGCTGGCCCGGGGTAGGGCGAGGACTGAGTCCAGCGATCGAGCACGCTGTCGTAAACCTGCACGTTGTCTACGTTGCCATCTTCATGCCAGCCACTGACGAGATAGACGTAGCGGCCGCCGTAACTGACGGACATGCTGTCGTCGACCGGAACCGGCATATGTGCGAGAGGCTGATAGCCCCCACTGAGCGGGTCGAGGGAGAAGCCGCCGGGAAACGTATGCTCGGTGCCGTCGGCCGCCACCGTATATCCGCCGAATACGAATACGCGCCCGTTGAGTCCCACTGCCGTGGCAGCGATCCTGCCCTGCGCGCCGGGCACGTCCCGCAGCGCTTCCCAGTGCGGACTACCCACGCGCAGCCAATAGGCAGCCGATGTTATATCGCTCGCCTGCAGGCCCGCGCCGATTCCCATGAGACTGAACAGATAACTGCCTGAGCCGTTGTTGATGACCGCCACGGCATTGTTGGTGACCGGCCGCGGCAGAGGCGCCAGGTCGTGAGCCTCGAGGACGCGACGGGGGTCGAGATGCGCGCATGCGACAAGGCTCGCCAGCAATACGCCGGCCGATAAGCGCCGCAGCTGCGCGCTAGCGCCCAATCGCCGCTTCCAGCTCGGCGAAGGTGGCGGCGAACGTCGCGCTTTCCACTTCCACACCCAACTGCATCCCGATCTGCTTGAGTGAGAAGATGCCGCGGATGATCGCGCGTTCGCGTTTTGGCGCCTCGACCACGAGCGCGTGCTGGCGCCCGGCACGCTTGAGCGTCTGCAGGATATCCCGGACCAGGGCACGCTCCACTTCGGCGATGGGGATCGCTTCCAGTCGCTCGCGTGGAGTCATGATGTCGTGCACGAGGATCTCTTCGTGGCGGATACCGTTCTCCTGCTGGAAACGAAGCGGGCGATCGCCCTTGATATCGGTCAGCGTGACCAGACCCAGCACGTCGTCCAGCGAATCGACGACCAACAACATGCGCACGCCGGCGCGACCCATGCGCTTCTCGGCATCGCCTATGGACATGCCTGGCGGTGCGGTGATCGCGGCCACGCGCGTTAGATCGGTCATCACCAACGTGGCTGGGTCGTCGAGCTCTACCCGCTCGGGCAGATCGTGCCCCGGACGCGCGAACGTGACTCCATGGGGCAATAGGACCAGAGGCAGGGCCTTGTCTTTCAGGCTCATCGATTCCCTCCTGCTAGAATGGCTCGGGCCATACTCGGCACATGCCGGCAGGCCTCTGTCGAGACCACAGGGCTCGCGCCTGCGGATCGAGCGCCTGGCGAGCCGTGACCCGACTGTTTTCACAGTAGCATGGCCGACAATGACCAACAATCGACAGCACAAGCCCGGAGCCCGGCATGACGCACGACACAAGCAAGAATACGTCGCCCACCCACAGCATCGAGATCGACGTGCGCTGGGGCGACATGGATGCCATGGGGCACGTCAACAACAGCGTCTATTTCACCTTCTTCGAGCAGGCACGCGTGAGCTGGCTCGTCGCGAGCGAGTGGAGCGGTACCAATCAGGGCGGGGGGCCGGTGGTGGTAAGCGCCAGCTGCGACTATCTGCGCCCGATCGTCTACCCGGCGCGGGTACGCGTGGACCTGACCGTGGGGCCACCGGGCAACAAGAGCATCCCCACGCACTATGTCCTGCGCGATGCGCGCGAACCCGAGCAGGTGTATGCGCGCGCCGAAGCGATCATGGTCTGGGTCGGCACGGATGGTCGCTCGGCGCCGCTGCCAGCCGCCGTGCGCGAACTCATCGAGTCCGCCCGCGGCGGATGACGGCGACAGCGCCCGGGGCTAGCTTTCCGGTTCGGTCAGTTTCAGCGTCAGGCATTTGGCCGATCCGCCGGCCTTGAGGAACTCGCCCAGAGGCGTCTCCTCGACCGTGAAGCCGACGCCTTCCAGGCGTGCGCGCAGCTCTGCGCTAGCCTTGTGCATGATCACGACTTTGCCGATATTCACGGTGTTGCAGGCGAACGCAGCGGCATCCTCGTCGCTTATGGCGATGCGTTTTTCGGCCGCGATCCGCGCTTCGATCAGCTTGTTGGATTCGGCATCGAACGCCTTGGGATAGTACAGGAGATAGCCGCCGCTGAGTGGACAGCAGCAGGTATCGATGTGATAGAACCGCTCGTCGACCAGACGGATCAGGGTCATGTCGATGCCCAGCCACCCGTGCACGCGGTCCTGCGCTTCACGCACAGTACGGATGCCGTGCCCGGCCCAGAAAAAGCGTTCTCCGCGATTGAGGAGCGCATCGGCCGCCCCCTCGTGATAGACGCCTTCGGGCAACTCATGCACGGTGAAACCGGCCGCTTCGAACCAGGCCTTGAAGAACGGTTCTTCGCCGCGGCGCTCTTCCGGATAGAAGCGGGTGACGATCGCATGATTCTCGTAGATGATGCCGCCGTTCGCGGTGAACACCATGTCGGGCAGATCGGGTTGCGGCTCGATCAGGACCACCTCGGCATGGCGCTCGATCAGCTCGCGCAGCGCCTGCCACTGTTCCTGTGCGCGCTCGGGTGAGACGCGGTCTTCGTTACCCTGCATCCAGGGATTGATGGCATAGGTGATATCGAAATACTCGGGTGGACACATCAGTATCCGGGTGTGCTTGGACATGTTCGGGCCCTGTCGTCTGTACGTTGCGTGTCGTTGGATCGTTATGGGGTGGACCCAGGCCAACCGGGGAGATTGGCGCCGTTGAATCCACCCGGCGGCTTGCGCTTGTTGGCAGGCAACCGCGACGGCAGGACGCCAATTCTAGCCGAAACCGGGAAACTGTTCGACGCCTCCGACGCGGCATGCAAAAGTTCCGGAGCGCTCGCTCACCGCATCCATCAAGAGGCGGAGTGGGCTAGAATCGGTCTAAATTACACTTCCGGCGCGACGCCGCGGGCAATGCCCCTCGCGCCACGACCAGTACAGTCAAGGAGCGTATCGTGGGTAACAAATATCGCGAGTTTGCCGAATTCCGCCAGCGCATGAACACGCGCATCCTCGAACATGACAATCGGGTCATCAAACGCATGTTCTCGGTGGACAGTCTGGCCTATGCCGAAGGCGGCGCCCTCCCGGTGAAGACACGGGAACTGCTGGGTCTGGTCTCGTCGCTGGTGCTGCGTTGCGACGACTGCGTGTCGTATCACATCAGCAAGTGCCTGGAAGCGGGTGCGAGTCGCGCGCAGATCATGGAGACCATGAGTATCGGCCTGGTGGTCGGCGGGACCATCGTGATCCCGCATCTGCGCCGCGCGGTCGACTTCCTTGACGAACTCGAGGGCGACGAACCGGCCTGACGCCCCGGCGCCCGGGCATGCGCGCTAACGGGCCAGCGGACCGACCGCTTTCAGGAAGCGCTGGCGGCCTTCCGCGAGGCTTGCGTAACCGTCCATATGACCCGACATCGCCGCATAGAGCGCCGAGATCCTGGCGGCCGGGGAAGGATGGGTGGCCAGCAGCAACTGCACACTGTTGCTTTTGGGATCGATGCTCTGCAGGGTCTGCAGCACCGCCACCAGGCCATAGGGATCGTAGCCGGAGCGGGCTGCCAGCACCACGCCCATGCGGTCGGCTTCGAATTCATCGTCCTTGTCGAGACCCTTCGCATAGAGTTCGCGCGTCGCGCCGGCGATGCGATCGAATACCTCGCTGTCGCGCCCATGTTGCTTCAACTCGTATTGCGCGGCCTGGCTCAACAGATCGATGCGCGCCGCACGCTGCAAGGCTTTGAGGTGATGCTTCATGACCACATGGGTGATCTCGTGGCCCAGCACACCGGCGAGTTCGGCTTCGCTGCGCAGATGCAGCAGGAGGCCGCGGGTGATGAAGACATAACCTCCGGGCGCGGCAAAGGCATCGATATCGTCGGAATCGACCACCGCGAAATGCCATGGCAGATCCGGACGGTCACTGTGAGAGGCGACCCAGACACCCACCTCGTTCACATAGCGCTGCACGGCCTGATCCTGGATGGGCCTGGCCGCCCCCAGCAGGGTCGCGGCTGCGGCCCGGCCGATCGCCTGCTCCTGCTGCGCATCGGCCGGTTTGACTGCCTTCTCCACCGTCTTGATGGCGTTGAACAGATCACCGAAACCCCCGGCGTGAATCGACAGCGGGATGAACGAAACGACGCCAACCAGCATCACGGCGACGATGCGGGCGCTCATGGCTGTGTCTCCTTCGTCGGCTGCAGATAGGGCACCTCCTGCGAATGCAGCGGGAGGGCGCCCGCGAACGCCTGCGCCTGCACGCGGCTGACCGACCATTGGGCAAGCTCGTCGACTGCTGCCAGATCGGGGGTGGCGTCGGCGATATCGCCGGTATTGAGTCCGCGCACGCCGGTGCTCGCCGTCGTTCCGCTCGCCCCGGACCGTCCGCTCTCGAACAGACTGTAGGCCGTCTTGTCCCAGGAACCAGCGCCTCCCGCACCCGCGCTGGCGAAGCGCAGGCTCGTCATCGGCACCCAGCCCGACTGCCCGTTGGCGAGCAGGACGTGGTACCAGCCACCGCGGCGCTCGGATATCGTCACCGCGGTTGCCCGCGGAAGATCCGCCAGCGCGTGGGCATCGGCATGCGGCCCTTCGTGCAGCGCCGTCCGGATGACGGTCTGTGCTGTCGGTTGCGACGCGGCCTGAACCGCACCGAGTAGCAGCGCCGCAAGCGCCAGCGCCAGAATCCTTCGTATCATCTGGATCTCTCTCCGGGTTCGAACAGTTCAACCGGTTGTTCCCGACCCTTAACCTTATAGGTACCGCGCGCCACGAAGTCAAAGTCGTCGGCGCACGCGGCGCGTGTCGCTGCCGAGACCAGGATCCGGGCCACGCCTTTGGTCTGACCTTCGATGCGGCTGGCGAGATTGACGCTGTCGCCGATCGCCGTGTAATCGAGCTTGTTGTCGGACCCCATGAAACCGATGACGGCCGGGCCGGTATGGATGCCGATGCCGATGTCGAAGGTCTCCGCGAGATCGCCGAGTTCCCTGCGGAACTCCAGCAGCACCTGTGCCATCTCCAGAGCGGCAGCCACCGCGTTGCTAGCCTGCCTCCGGTCGGGCACCGGCGCACCCCAGAATGCCATGATGCAGTCACCGATGAACTTGTCGGTGGTGCCGCCATGACGGCGGATCACTTCCACCTGGCGCGTGAAGTAGCGATTGAGGATGGAGACCACCTGCTCTGGACTGCGGGTCTCCGACAGCGTGGTGAAGCCGCGGATATCCGAGAACATCACGGTTACTTCCCGGCTTAGCGGTTGCTCGTCAAGCAGTGCGCTGTCCGTCTTGACGATGTCGGCGACGACCCTGGGATCGAGGAAACGACCGAACATGCCGATCGCGTGCAGGCGCTCGCGCCGTTCGCGCAGGTAATCGGTCAGCGCCATGGTGAAGAAGAATAGCCACGCCAAGCCGGTGGGCTGTATCACGGGCATCAGCCAGCGACGCGCGAGCAACAGATAGGCCAGGCCGGCTACGGCGACACTCGCACTCAGTACAGCGGCGGCCGTCGTGAGCAATCCCGCGCGACGTACCGACAGCTGCCAGACGAGGAGCAGTAGCAGCAACGATAGCGCCGCCCCGACCCATCCCGGCGTGCGTCGCAACCAATCTCCACGGCGCAGATTGGACAGTGCGGTAGCGAGGATATCGACGCCGGGATAAGCGGCGCTGACCGGCGTCGGGTGAGTGTCGCCCAGTCCCGCGGCATTGCTGCCGATGACCACTATCTTGCCCTGGAATTCGGTGCCCGATCGCTGTGGCCGGGAGCGCTGCATATCCTCATAGAGCGGGTAGAACGGCACTGTTTCCACCGCACGCATCCAATTGAGCATGAAAGCGGGCGTGGCCGGGACCGGGTAGCCCAAAGCCTGCGCGACCCTGGCTGGTAGCGAAGGGATGCGCCAGCCCTTGGTCTGGTAATAAGTGTAATAGCGGCGCCCGACCTTGTCGGTGTCCTGAAGGAAATTTATTGCGCCCAGGCGACCGGTCATCGCCAGGCGCGGGAGCGGGAACAGGAACGCGGCGCGCGCGTCGGGATCCGCGCCCGGCGTCGGTTTGAAACCGATCTGCGGCGGATATCTTGAGAACGGCGCAGCTTTGGTATCGTCCGCGCCCTCCAGGCGCAGCACCGGAAAGAAGACCTTCTTGCTCGGGACCGCGACGTCGACCAGATACTGATCATTTTCGGGCCGCACGGTATCGGGATCGACAAAATAGATGTCGAATACGATCGCCTCGGGATCTTGCCTAAGCAAGCCTTGGACAAGCTGGGCGTAGAGAGAGCGCGGCAACGGCCAGCCGGTACCGAGATCCTTTTGCAGAGCGACGAGACTTGGGTCACCGACGTTCACCACCACCACTTCGGGATCGGGTGCGCGCGTGTGCGCATGCCGTTGCACGAGGAGGTCCTGCAACGGATGTTCCACCACACCGACACCGCCGAGCACGAAGAAGTCGACGATCACGAGCGCCGTGAAGACCAGCAGGTAGATCGTCTTGTCCTTCATGCGATGTATCCCCCAACAGCCTGATATCGCACCGCGGCGGGCGAGCCGCAGCATCGGCCATCGCGACGATCGGCCCGATACCCGGCGCGGGCTGATGTCAGACCGAGCCCGCCATCACCAGCGGTGGTAGGCGGGATGGCCGGGTTTGACCGCGATGAACATACCCCGGCAGGTATCGCAGACCTTGCCCCCGGCGATCAGTTCGCCCTCGACCACAGCGCGGTCCTCGCTCGACTCGACGACGCGCGCTCGCAATTGCACGGGGCCGTCTGTCGGCGTGGGCCGTAGCAGCTTGATCGCGTAGTCAGCAGTTACGGTGCACGGCGGCCGATCCGCACCGGCCTCGTTCATGAGATGCCACGCGGCAGTCCAATTGCAGTGACAATCGAGCAGCGAGCCGATGATGCCGCCGTTGAGCACGCCGGGGAAAGCTTCATGATGTGGCTGTGGCGTCCACTCCGCCAACACTTCAGCACCTTCGGGAAAGCTCTTTATCTGCAGGCCTTCAGGGTTCGATGGACCGCACCCGAAGCAGGCATTGTGCGGCGCATAGGTATCCTGTAGGGAACGTTTCTCGCTCATCGCTCTCTCCTGAGACTTCATTCGGCCCGGGGCAGAAATATCTCGGCCAGCATGCAACGGACACTTCCGCCGGCGCAATCTTCTATCGTATCTATCGGCGAACTGACAATTCGAACAGACCGTTCCAGCCGCAGACGTTGTGCGGGAGCGAGGCTTGCCTCGGCGCGCGACGACATCGCCAGCAAACGTCCTCCGCCGACGGAGCGGAGTTCGAGCATGTTCCCGGCGAAGGATTCCATCTGCTCGAGCGTGATCTGAATCGGTTCCTTGCCGGCCCCCTGCAGACTGTCCACCACGAGGCGCCGCTGGGTCGGGTCGGTGATCGCCTCCGCGCAGATGACGGCATAGTCGGTCCCGACGCACATCATCACATTGGTATGGTAGATGCGGCGGCCACCGCGGTCGAACGCGTCGAACGTGATCGCCTCGTACCCCGCTGCGACGCCCCAGTCGCGGAGCAAACCGACGTCGGTACGGCTCGATCTGCAAGCGTAGGCTAGATGGTTCTGCCGGTCGAGCACCAGGCTACCGGTGCCCTCGAGGAAGCTTCCAGTATTCTCGGCGACACTCAGATCTGTGACGCACTCGACCCGAAAGCCCTCCACCTTCAACAACTCGATGATGTCTGCTCTGCGCTCCAGGCGCCGGTTCGGCGCTTCCATCGGATACAGGAACACGCGCCCGTCTTCATGTGTACTGAACCAGTTATTGGGAAAGATGGAATCCGGTGTATGCGGGACGGCGGTATCGTCCACGATCTGCACTCGCACACCTGCGGCGCGCAGGGTGTTGCTGAGCATGTCGAATTCCTCGGCCGCCGCCTCCTGTGCCGGACGGGTGGCGGCGAACGAACGCTGGAAGGCATTCGATGCCGCGGTCTGCGGGTTGGCCCCAAACCTGACGGGGCGAACCATCAAAACGGTGTCGGTGCTCTGTGCGGGATCCATACGGCGGCTGACTCTGAGGTAGGGATGGACTCGGACGCATATTCTACCGCGAACAAGGCCGGTCCTTCGAACGTCGAACGCGCAGCGAGAAAGCGCGGCGCGCGCCCCCCGACACGCGGGGTGGGGCCTCCCCTAGCCCAGAAGAAAAGCCCCGAAGTCGGTTCGTGGCTTCGGGGCCCTATTACGAGCCTGGCGGTGCTCGGCGATGGATGGCCTGATGTCGCGCTCGCGCATCCGCGCGCCGCGCGACGACGTGCTCTCATGCGTTGGCCCACCGCCAAACCGGGAAAAGCCCCAGAGTCATCTGACTTTGGGGCTTTCCATGTAGGAACCTGTGGTGCTTGACCAGGGATGGGCTGATGTCACTAAGCGCGGGGATGCGCGGGAGCGACGGACCTGCTCTCACATGAGGGCTGAGAAGCGAACGGTATGCCGGTGGCATACCGCAGCGCGAAGAACCGATCGCCAGGGATGGCGCCCCCGCCGTGTGAGGCCTGCCCATGTCCCAAAGAAAAACCCCGAAGTCATGAGCTGACTTCGGGGTTTTGTTAGGAGCCTGGCGGTGACCTACTCTCACATGGGGAGGCCCCACACTACCATCGGCGCTGAGCAGTTTCACTTCCGAGTTCGGAAAGGGATCGGGTGGTTCCCACTCGCTATTGCCGCCAGGCAAACTGGTTCACTGTCGTGTCCGCTTGTGCGCACACGGTGAAATCGGAAAGTTGTTGACGGTGTTCAGTATGCGGATTCGCACACCAGCACCCAGCAAACTGCTTGGGTGTTATATGGTCAAGCCTCACGGGCAATTAGTACTGGTTAGCTTCATGCATTACTGCACTTCCACACCCAGCCTATCAACGTCGTAGTCTTCGACGGGCCTTCAGGGACCTCAAGGGTCCAGAGAGATCTAATCTTGGGGTGGGCTTCCCGCTTAGATGCTTTCAGCGGTTATCCCTTCCGTACATAGCTACCCGGCAGTGCCACTGGCGTGACAACCGGAACACCAGAGGTACGTCCACTCCGGTCCTCTCGTACTAGGAGCAGCTCCCCTCAAATCTCTAACGCCCATGGCAGATAGGGACCGAACTGTCTCACGACGTTCTAAACCCAGCTCGCGTACCACTTTAAATGGCGAACAGCCATACCCTTGGGACCTGCTACAGCCCCAGGATGTGATGAGCCGACATCGAGGTGCCAAACTCCTCCGTCGATGTGGACTCTTGGGAGGAATCAGCCTGTTATCCCCGGAGTACCTTTTATCCGTTGAGCGATGGCCCTTCCATACAGAACCACCGGATCACTAAGACCTGCTTTCGCACCTGCTCGACGTGTATGTCTCGCAGTCAAGCACCCTTATGCCTTTGCACTCATTGCGCGATTTCCGACCGCGCTGAGGGTACCTTCGTGCTCCTCCGTTACTCTTTGGGAGGAGACCGCCCCAGTCAAACTACCCACCATACACTGTCCCCAACCCGGATAACGGGCCTAGGTTAGAACTCCAAACATGCCAGGGTGGTATTTCAAGGTTGGCTCCACGACGACTGGCGTCGCCGCTTCAAAGCCTCCCACCTATCCTACACAAGCAGGTTCAAAATTCAGTGTAAAGCTATAGTAAAGGTTCACGGGGTCTTTCCGTCTTGCCACGGGAACGCTGCATCTTCACAGCGATTTCAATTTCACTGAGTCTCGGGTGGAGACAGCGTGGCCATCGTTACGCCATTCGTGCAGGTCGGAACTTACCCGACAAGGAATTTCGCTACCTTAGGACCGTTATAGTTACGGCCGCCGTTTACCGGGGCTTCGATCAAGAGCTTCGCTTGCGCTAACCCCATCACTTAACCTTCCGGCACCGGGCAGGCGTCACACCCTATACTTCCACTTTCGTGTTTGCAGAGTGCTGTGTTTTTAATAAACAGTCGCAGCCACCTGGTCACTGCAACCCCCTTCTGCTCCAGCCGCAGGGCCTTCACATACCAGGGGCGTACCTTCTCCCGAAGTTACGGTACTATTTTGCCTAGTTCCTTCACCCGAGTTCTCTCAAGCGCCTTAGGATTCTCTCCTCACCCACCTGTGTCGGTTTACGGTACGGTTCCACATTAACTGAAGCTTAGAGGCTTTTCCTGGAAGCATGGCATCAATCACTTCAGTCCAAAAGGACCTCGTCATCACGTCTCGACATTGACCTCCCGGATTTGCCTAAGAGATCTGCCTACACGCTTGAACCGGGACAACCATCGCCCGGATGACCTAGCCTTCTCCGTCCCCTCATCGCATTAATGTGAAGTACAGGAATATTAACCTGTTTCCCATCGACTACGCCTTTCGGCCTCGCCTTAGGGGCCGACTCACCCTGCGCCGATTAACGTTGCGCAGGAACCCTTGGGTTTTCGGCGAGCGGGTTTTTCACCCGCTTTATCGTTACTCATGTCAGCATTCGCACTTCCGATACCTCCAGCATGCCTTACAGCACACCTTCGCAGGCTTACGGAACGCTCCCCTACCATGCATACAAGTATGCATCCGCAGCTTCG
>CAVUBB010000010.1:162500-219249 GCA_963739695.1 uncultured Pseudomonadota bacterium
GCCGCATTTTTCCCCGATCAGACCCGATTATAAGCCACCCGAGCGCATGCCTTCGCGTGTACGCCCGCATCATGTGTGGGCGGCGGCGGTCATCATACCCGTTATCGGCCTGATCTTCGGCCTGTTTGCGTCTACCAGCGCCGAAGCGACCCGCTCGGTGGCCGCAGCCGCCCTCCAGGCGGACGCCCGACTGGAACTCCCGCTCGCCGTCCCGTCTGCAAAAGCCAAGCCCGACGCAGCGCAGAAAGGGCAAGCCGCCAAGGCCCATATCCAGCTATTGAAAGTGAAAGCGGGCGACACCCTTTCCGGCATCTTCGGCGATCACGGACTCAGTGCCGCCGACCTGGCTTCGATCATGGCACTGGGCGGCCCGGTACGCGAGCTGGCCGACCTGCGCCCCGGGGAGGTGATCAAGGTATCGCTCGATGCCGGCGGCGACCTCGAATCGCTGCACTATCCGCTCGACGACGATCGCGTGCTGACCGTAAATCGGGAAGAAGATGGTTTCCAGCAATCGGTCGCGCCGCGCGCAGTCCAGCACCGGGCGCACTTCGCCCACGGCGTGATCGAGAGCTCGCTGTTCGAATCGGCCACGCGCGCGGGCCTGTCCGACAACGTCACCATGCAGTTGATCGAGCTGTTCGGCTGGGATATCGATTTCGTGCACGATATCCGCGAAGGCGACAGCTTCGCCGTACTCTATGATCGCGTCTACCGTGACGGTGAAGGCGAGAGCGACGGCCCGATCCTGGCGGCGGAGTTCACCACCCGCGGCAAGACCTATCGTGCGGTCCGCTTCACCGATGCCAGCGGCCATACCGACTACTACACGCCGGACGGACACAGCGTACGCAAGGCATTCCTGCGCGCACCGGTCGATTTCACGCGCATCAGCTCGCGCTTCACCCTGCATCGCAAGCATCCGATCCTCGGTTACACCCGCGCGCACAAAGGCGTCGACTACGCCGCTCCCACCGGCACGCCGATCAAGGCTGCCGGCGACGGGCGCATCGTCTACCGTGGACGTATGGGCGGTTACGGAAACGTGGTCATGATCAAACATGGAGCCACTTACGAGACCGTCTACGGGCACATGTCGCGCTTCAAGCGCGGCGAGCACGTCGGCAGCCGCGTGCGTCAGGGGCAGGTCATCGGCTATGTGGGCATGACGGGTCTGGCCACCGGCCCGCACCTGCACTTCGAATTCCGCGTACGCGGCGTGGCCGTAAACCCGCGCACGGTCAAACTGCCCGATGCCGCACCGATCGCGGCGCGCTACCGCGAAGCCTTCCTGAGCTACGCCCAGCCCGTGCTCGCACAGCTCGATCCGAGCCGCCCGGGTTCCGTGCCCGTCGTCGCGTCCACTCGTTGACCGAAAGCGCTCATGGACGAGCTCTACGTAGGATTGATGTCGGGCACCAGCACCGATGGCATCGACGCCGCGCTGGTCCGATTCGCAGATGACGCACCCGCCCTCGTCGCCACTCTGAGTACGCCGTTCGAGCGTGGGCTGCGCGCGCGCCTGCTCGATCTGGCCGAGGCACGCGAAGACGGCGATGCGATCGATGCGCTCGGCGCACTCGATACCGAACTCGGCAAGGCGCTGGCAGACGCCTGCCGCGCACTGCTGGACAAGGCCGCGGTAAGCGCCGATACGGTGAAGGCCATCGGCAGCCACGGCCATACCATCCGCCACCGTCCCGGCGGCCCTTCTCCATTCACGCTCCAGATCGGCGATCCCAACTGCATCGCAGCGGCCACCGGCATCACCACCGTGGCCGACTTTCGCCGCCGCGACCTCGCCTGGGGAGGTCAGGGTGCACCCCTGGCGCCGGCGTTCCATGCCGCCGTGTTCGGCAGCGCCGAGGAGACTCGGGGCGTGGTCAATATCGGCGGCATGAGCAACATCACGGTGTTACCCGCATCGGGGCCCGTGATCGGCTTCGATACCGGACCGGGCAATGCGCTGCTCGATGCCTGGGCGGAACTGCATCTTGACCGCCCCTACGACGAAGGCGGTCATTGGGGCGCACAGGGACGCGTCATCGAGCCATTGTTGCGGGCGCTTCTCGCCGACCCGTTCTTCAGCCAGCGCCCGCCCAAGAGCACGGGTCGCGAGCACTTCAACCGGGCTTGGCTGGAGCGCCATCTCGAAGGCAGCGAAGCGCCGAAGGATGTCCAGGCTACGCTCTGCGAACTCACCGCCGCTGCCGTCGCGGGCGCTGTGAAAAGCCAGCCTGCCATCCGCCGCCTGCTCGTCTGTGGCGGCGGCGCGCACAATCTGGCGCTGCTGGAATGTCTGGCCACGCATCTGCCTGACATCGCGGTCGAGACGACGGCCGCTGCAGGCCTGCATCCGGACTGGGTGGAAGCCGCCGCGTTCGCCTGGCTTGCCCGCCAGACGCTGCTCGGCCGGCCCGGCAACCTCCCCGACGTTACCGGCGCGACTCGCGCGACCGTACTCGGCGCCATCTACCCGCCCTGACTTCAGCTGGGTTCCATACCGTGTGATCGCGGGGCCGAAAGCAAAACGGGCGCCGATCGGCGCCCGTTCAAATCTGCGGAAACAGCAATCTCAGACCGTGAATGACTGCCCGCAACCGCAGGTCGTCTGCGCGTTCGGATTGCGGATCACGAACTGTTCGCCCTCGAGTCCTTCCGTGTAGTCGATCTCGGCACCGGCGAGATACTGGAAGCTCATCGGATCGACGAGCAGGGTGACACCCAGATTCTCGATACGGGTATCGCCTTCATCCACGTTCTCGTCGAAGGTGAATCCGTACTGGAATCCGGAACAACCGCCGCCGTTGACGAACACGCGCAGCTTGAGTTCGGCGTTGCCTTCCTCTTCGATCAGCGTCTTCACCTTGCGCGCAGCCGCGTCGGTGAACAGCAGCGTCGGATTGCTTTCAGTGACTGTCTGGGGCTCCATGGGATTCGTCTCGGATGACTGGTTTGCCGGTTGGCTCAACGACCACCAAGATACCATTTCCCGACAAAAATCATCAACTATTATTCTCGCCGGTCTTGGCTTCCGGCTGGGCACGCTCGTGGCTCAGGGCGAGAACCTGGCCGGGCGGACGATGGACGAGTTTGCCGTTGACCGAAGCGCCTTCCGCCATCTCGAGCAGGCTGTAGAAGACATTGCCGTTCACGCGCGCGTTGGCGCCGAGCTCAAGCCGGCCTTCAGCGTGCACGTCACCTTCCACGGTGCCGTCCAGAACCACGTGCGGCACGCGGATCTCGCCTTCGACCGATCCGTGCTTGCTGAGCATCAGCACCGATTCCGCATCACCTTCCGTGGAGACATTGCCGACCACCGCGCCTTCGACTCGCAGCCCGCCGGAGAAGCTGATATCGCCGACGATCCGGGTATTGCGCCCGACGAGCGTATCCAGCGTGTCCACGCCGATGCTCCGTCGCTTGTTACTGCCCCACATGTATTCGCCTCCTCGGAAATGATTCAAACATCATGCGTCGCCCCAGCCCCGGCTCAAGCCTTTACGATCGCCCAATCGAAATCCTGGGTGATCGGCGGCTTGCCGGACCGCGAGTTTACCGTGACCACCACGCGACCCGGCTTGAAGCCGGCGGGCAGAGTGAAGTCGCCCTCGATATTCTGGAAATAGCGGAACGAGAAAGCCAGCGCCTTGCCGTCGCCGCCCGCCCCCGCGACCGGGCGCGTAGCTGGCTCGCCGGCCTGCTGGCCTTCGACCGCTATCGTCACCGTCCCCGCGACCTTGTCCTGGTGGCGCCGCGCCTGGATGAGCACCAACTTGTAATGGAAGCGGCCCGGCGCCCCGGCGGAGCTGACCGCCAGCGATTGCACCTTGAGCCCGGTGCTCGAATCCTCAGGCGAGACGATACCGCGGTAGAACGCCAGTTCCTCGCGCAGATCCACCATCTTCGCCTGCAGACTGCTCAGGTTTTGCTGCACCTGATCATGCGCCGCCTTGTCGATCTCGCGCGCCCGCTGCAGGCCGATGATCTGGTCGTGCAAAGCGGCATTGTTGTCCTGGGCTTGCTTGAGTTCGGCCTTGAGATCGGCGATCTCGCGGCTGGTCCGCGCACGGTCGAATCCAGCCTGCCACTGGCCGTAACGGAAGGCCCCGATAAGGGCGAGTACCACGATGAGCGACGCCGCGGCCCAGAAGACCACGCGCCGGCGAGGCCGATGCGGCCTGACGATGAATTCCTGATGCATGCTCCAGCCAATCGTATCCGGCCCGGGTATCGATGCCCCGGACTCTGTGGTTCGACATCTTACGCGCTGAGAATAGCGAACAGAAGCGAACCAGGTCACGTGAGTCATGGCCACAAGCATGCTAAAATGCGCCGGTTCCGCTCACGATCAACCGCTCGAAACACGGCGGCCGGGCGGCGGATACCCCGATAATCAGCCAGCTCCGTACCGTCCGGTGCGTCGCCCACTTCCCGCCGGGCTGCCGCCGCAAGTCCGACTGACGCTTACACAACGAGGTCCAATCGACTCCGATGGCCAAGAGACTGCTCGCCTACTTCTCCGTCACCGGGTGGAAAACCCGGCTGGTCTTCTGGAGCGGTGCGCTTGCAGTGGGCGGCATCGCCACGATATTCGCGATCGCCAGCGAGATCGTCACCGGCATGCACGACAGCGTCATGCGCTGGCATCCCTGGCTCACTCTGATCATCACCCCCGGCGGACTCATGGCCGTGGCCTGGCTTACCCGGCGCGTATTCCCCGGGGCTCACGGCAGCGGCATCCCGCAGGCGGTAGCCGCGCTGCAGAACGGCAGCCACGAACTGCGCAGCCGTGTGCTCTCGATCCGCATCGCCTTCGGCAAGATCCTGCTCACGTTAATCGGCCTGTTCTCGGGTGCGTCCATCGGCCGCGAGGGCCCGACCGTTCACGTCGGCGCCTCGATCATGTTCTCGCTCGGCCGCCGCGCGAAGTTCCCGCACCACTATCTCGAGCACGGCTTGATCCTCGCCGGCGGCGCCGCCGGCATCGCGGCCGCGTTCAACACTCCGATCGCGGGGATCATGTTCGCGATCGAGGAGATGGCGCGCACTTTCGAAGAGAAGAGCAGCGGCACCATCCTGACCGCGGTGATCCTGGCCGGTGTAGTCGTTATCGCCTCGCTCGGCAACTACACCTACTTCGGTACCACGGACGCGCATCTGGTCACCCCCGAGGCCTGGATCGCCGTACCCATCTGCGGCCTTATCGGCGGCCTGGTGGGCGGACTTTTCAGCGACCTTCTGATCCGTGGTACCGCGTGGATCGGACCCTTCATGCGCCGTAATCCGCTCGTGGTTGCAGGGATCTGCGGTCTGGCCATCGCC
This sequence comes from uncultured Pseudomonadota bacterium, assembly GCA_963739695.1. Lineage (GTDB taxonomy): Bacteria > Pseudomonadota > Gammaproteobacteria > Natronospirales > CAVUBB01 > CAVUBB01. The sequence continues at coordinate 167,826 of CAVUBB010000010.1, forward strand.
GTATTCGGACTCCTCTCGGGCGGACGCTCCTATGGCGCCGGCTATCTTGAGGCGAAATCGATCCTTGCCGGCGTGGACACCGCGCCGGATGTCGGCCTGTTCCCGCTCTACAAGATGGTCGCCACCTTCGCTTCCTATCTGTCGGGTATCCCGGGCGGCCTGTTCTCGCCCAGCCTCGCCGCCGGCGCCGGCCTCGGGCTGGACCTGGCTCATTTCGTCCCCGCAGCACCCGCCGGCGCGGTGATCATCCTCGGCATGGTTGCCTACTTCACCGGCGTGGTGCAGACACCGATCACCGGTGCGGTCATCGTCATGGAGATGGTCAACGACCACAGCATGATCCTGCCCATCATGGCCACGGCCTTCATCGCCTTCGGCGCGTCCAAGCTGGTCTGTCGCAAGGCCATCTACTGGGCTCTGGCCGAGGAATTCCTGTCGCGACCCGAGCCGCCTCCGGCAAGCGCGGAGAACGGCGGCCCGCCCGCCTGACGGAGACAGCCCATGGTTTATCTTTGGATCAAGGCACTGCACATCATCTTCGTCGTGACCTGGTTCGCGGCCCTGTTCTATCTGCCGCGGTTGTTCGTCTACCATGCCATGAGCGAAGACGCGGTGAGCAGGGAACGTTTCAAGGTGATGGAGCGCAAGCTCTATCGCGGCATCATGACGCCAAGCGCCATCCTCGCCGTCGCCTTCGGCATCACCCTGCTCTATCTGCAGCCAGCCTGGCTGCATCAGGGCTGGCTGCACGCGAAGCTCTTGTTGGTCTTCATCCTGCTCGGGTATCACCATGCCTGCGGCCGCCTGCTGCGCAAGTTCCGCGAGGACCGCAATAACCATAGCGACGTCTGGTATCGCTGGTTCAACGAGTTCCCCGTCCTCATCCTCATCGCCGTCGTCATCCTGGTGGTCGTCAAGCCCTTCTGAGTCGGACGCGAAGCGATCGCGCGCCCGAGCCGGAAATTTCCCGCAAATCTTAATGCGAATGATTGTCATTTAGGTTTTTGCACGCTAGAATCGGCTTATCGTCCAACCAGACGGCGCGCCGAGGCCCGCCGGGAACAGGAAATACGGCATGAGAAGTTTCACGCTCACCGCGCTCTTGATCGGCCTGCTCGCAGGCGCGACGGCCTTTGCAGCCGAGTCGCCGGCCGTCGAGCTCGCCATCCAGGGCCGCCAGTTCGCGCCGCAGAACCTCGAGGTGCCCGCGGGCATCAAGGTGCTGGTGACCGTGCACAACCGGGATGCTCTGCCCGCCGAGTTCGAAAGCTATGACCTCTCGCGCGAAGTGGTCGTGCCACCCGGCGCCAGCATCAAGGTGTACATCGGTCCGCTCAAGCCCGGGAAGTACCACTTCTTCGACGACTTCAACCCGGACGCGGAAGGCTGGATCACCGCCACGGTACCGGTCGCAGGAGACTGAACCATGCTTGCGACCGCGGTCATCGTCTTCCGTGAGGTGCTCGAAGCAGCGCTGATCATCGCCATCGTGCTCGGCGCAAGCCGAGGCATCCCCGGTCGCGGACGCTGGGTGGCCACCGGTGCGGGTATCGGCATCGCGGGTGCTGCCGTGGTGGCCGCCTTTGCCGGCAAACTCGCACAGAGCCTGGCGGGCAACGGCCAGGCTCTGCTCAATGCCGGGATCCTCCTCGCGGCCGTCGCCATGCTCGCCTGGCACAACATCTGGATGAGCAGCCACGGCCGCAAGATGGCCTCCGATATGCGCGATCTCGGCGCCGCGGTCCAGGACGGCAGCAAGCCCGTGCTGGCGCTGGCCGTGATCGTGGCCGCCGCCGTTATGCGTGAAGGTTCGGAACTCGTGCTGTTCCTGTGGGCCATCGCCGCGAGCGGTGGCGGCGATGTGGGCATGGCAAGCGGATCGCTCGCAGGTCTGGCCGCAGGTGCTGCTGTGGGTGTCCTGCTCTATCGCGGTCTGTTGCGCATCCCGCTGCGCCATTTCTTCGCGGTGACCAGTTGGCTGGTGCTGCTGCTGGCCGCGGGCCTCGCCGCACAGGCGGCAAGCTTCATCAACCAGGCAGGGCTGCTCCCGGCACTGGGTACGGGCCTGTGGGATACCTCGCACCTGCTCAGCCAGCGCAGCATCGCCGGCCAGCTGCTGCATATCCTGGTCGGCTATACCGCGCGGCCGTCAGGCATCCAGGTGGTGTTTTATCTCGCCACCCTGATCACGATCTTCAGCCTCATGCGATGGATGGGACGGCGCCAGCGGGGCATCGCAGCCGGCGCGTAAATCGAGACCAATGCAGATTTTCATGGGGGCCGCCCCAGGGGAGCGGCTACGCCGAGAACAAGGCAAACGGAGTATGACGATGTATCCAGGAATTCCTTCCCACCTTCGCGGCCTCGCAGCTGCTTCGCTGCTGGGCCTTGGCGGCCTGATCGCTGCCCCTACCGCGGCCTTCGCCGGCGCGCCGGTGGTCTATTCGCCCAGCGTGATCAAAGGCCAGACGGAATTCGAATTCCGTTCCAGCGACGCCCGCGACGGCGGTGCGAACGACACCCAGAACTATGCCTTTGCGATCGGCCACGCATTCACGTCCTGGTGGCGCCCCGAACTCTACCTCGGCCGCTACGAGCGTGGTCCGGATGGCGTCATGCGCTTCGGCGGCTATGAGATCGAGAACATCTTCCAACTCGCCCCCACCGGGCGCTACTGGGCCGATATCGGTTTCCTCGCGGCCTACGAGGTCAACCCGGCGAGCATCGAATCCGACAAGTTCGAATTCGGGCCGCTGTTCGAGAAACGCACCGGCCGCGTACTGCAACGGCTGAATCTCACCTGGGAGAAAGGCGTCGGCCCGGGCAGCGACGGCCTCTACGAATTTCACGGCGCCTACAGTTTCCGCTACCAGTACCGAAAGACGCTGGCACCGGGCTTCGAGATCTACGCACTCCCGGTCGACAACGCGTATCGGGCCGGACCAGTGCTCTATGGCGAGAAAGTCTTCGCGCGCGCCGGCAGCGAACTGGAGTACAGCGCCGGGGTGTTGTTCGGTGTCAGTCGCTCCGCGCCCGACCTGACCGTCGTCTTCCGCCTCGAGTACGAGCTGTTTTAAGCGCCGCAGGCGCTTCCGGCGCGCCCTCGGGGAAAAGGATCGGTGCCAACTCGGCGAGCGCGCGCCGATATACCTCGCGCTTGAAATAGATGACCTCGCGCAGGGGCTGCCAGTAGTCCACCCAGCGCCAGTGGTCGAACTCGGGGGTATCGGTCTGGTCGAGGCTCACGAACTGTTCGTCGCAGGCCAGGCGCAGCAGGAACCAGACCTGCTTCTGACCCCGGCACAGGGGCTCGCGGTCCCGGCGCATGTAGCGTGCCGGCAACCGGTAACGCAGCCAGCCGCGGGTACTGCCGAGGATGTCGACGGCCTCCGGCGCGAGCCCCAGTTCCTCGTACAATTCCCGGTAGAGCGCCTGTTCCGGCGTCTCGTCGGTATCGATCCCGCCCTGCGGGAACTGCCATCCGCGCCGACCCACGCGACGCGCGAACAGCAGCTGGCCCGCGCTGTTGCTCACTATCATGCCGACGTTGGGGCGAAATCCGTCTGCGTCTATCACGGCGCGAAATCCTGTTGCGATCGAACAAAAATTCTTCCACAAACGCCCGGCACCGGCAAACCCCGCTCGCTTGTGCGCGCTGGCGCTTTTCTTTAACCTCGCCAGCGGCCCTGCGGAGGAGTGCCGGCCGTGACTCTCGCCCTGTTCGATCTCGACGACACCTTGCTGGACGGCGATTGCGACCAGCTGTGGGGGCGGTATCTCGTGGCGCGCGGCGCCCTGGACGAAGCCGTGTTTGCGGCTGCCCTCGAACGCTTCGGCCGCGCCTACGCTGAAGGCACGCTCGAGATCTCCGACCTGCTCGAATTCCAGCTCGGGCTGATCAGCCGACTGCCTGCCGACGCCCTTCCAGCCTGGCGCGCCGAGTTCGCTGAAGACTGGCTGCTCCCACGCATATCGGTTGGCGCACACGCACTGGTGGACTCGCACCGCGCTCGCGGCCACAGTCTGGTGATGATCACGGCAACCAACGATTTCCTCGCCGCACCCGTCGCCATCCATCTGCGGATGGATGCACTGCTCGCCAGCGAGGCCGAGTACGAGGACGGCCGGCCGACCGGCCGTGTGGCCGGAACGCCATGTTTCCGGGAAGGCAAGGTCGAGCGCCTGCAGGTCTGGATGCGCGACCAGGGCCACAACTTCGAAGACGCCTGGTTTTATACCGACTCGCAGAACGACCTGCCACTGCTCCAAGCCGTAGGACACCCGCATGCGGTCAATCCCGATCCGGAGCTGCGCGCTCAGGCCGAACGATGCGGCTGGCCCATCCTCCAACTGCGCGCCGGACCCGAGGCAGTGCCGGCATGAGCGCCGCACATGCACGCCCCCCGGCACTGGCGCTGTTCAGTGCACTGGCGCTGTTCACTGTGGCGGCCTTCATGCTCGCGCTCGCTCTGGGCAGCGTGCATCTCGCCCCGGCACGAGTGCTCGCCGCGCTCGGACACGGCGGCGACCCGCTCGCGCGCACGCTGGTATTGGATCTGCGCCTGCCGCGTGCGCTGACCGCATTCGCGACCGGCGGCCTGCTCGCGCTCGCCGGCACCCTCATGCAGATATTGCTGCGCAATCCACTTGCCGACCCCTACATCCTCGGCGTCTCCGGCGGCGCGGCCGTGGGCGCGCTCGGCGCCCTGCTGCTGGGGCTGGCCGGATTCTGGGTGAATGGCAGTGCCTTCGCCGGGGCCCTGACTTCCACGTTGCTGGTCTTCGCGCTGGCCCACGGTCGCGGCGGCTGGACGCCCACCCGTCTGCTGCTCACCGGCGTGGTCGTCGCGGCCGGCTGGGGGGCGATCATCAGCCTCATGCTGGCACTGGGCGATGACGGCAGCCTGCGCAGCATGCTGTTCTGGCTGATGGGCGATCTCGCCTTCCGCCCCGAGCAGCGCCTGGGCCTGGTCGTGCTCGCGGCGGGTCTGGCACTCAGTCTGCCCTTCGCCCGCCACCTCAACGTGCTCGCGCGCGGCGAGACCCTGGCGGAAGCGCTGGGTGTGCCGGTCAAACCACTGAGCATCGCGATCTACATCGGCGCCTCGCTGTTCACCTCGGTTGCAGTTACCGAGGCGGGCAGCGTCGGATTTGTCGGTCTGGTGGTTCCGCACATGCTGCGGCTGATGGGTGCCGGCGATCACCGGCGCCTGCTCCCCGGCGCGGTGTTGCTGGGTGGCAGCCTGCTGGTACTGGCCGACACCCTGGCGCGCACGGTGCTGGCACCCAGGCAATTGCCCGTCGGCGTGGTCACCGCGATGATCGGCGTGCCCGTCTTCCTCTATCTCATCAACCGCGCGCGGGGCCCGCTGTGAGCGTGCCGCTACTCGAAGCCCGCGCACTCGATGTCCGCATCGCGGGCAAAACGGTCTGCGCGCAACTTGATCTGTGCCTGGCCGCCGGTGACTGCATCGCCGTACTCGGCGCCAATGGCGTCGGCAAGACCACTCTGCTCAACACGCTCGCCGGCCTGCGCGCACCCGCTGCCGGCGAAGTCCTGCTTCAGGGTGAACGCCTGACCATGCTCTCGCGCCGCGAGATCGCACGCCGGCTCGGCGTGCTGATGCAGCAATATGAGGAAGCCTTCCCGACCTCGGTGCTCGAAGCTGCACTCATCGGCCGGCACCCGCATATCGACTTCTGGCGCTGGGAATCGCACGCGGACGTGGCCGTGGCGCGCAAGGCGCTGCGTCAGGTCGCGCTCGATGGCCTTGAACAGCGACCGCAGCACACGCTGTCGGGTGGCGAGCTGCGGCGTCTCACCGTCGCCACTCTGCTCGCCCAGGATCCGGCGGTGTTCCTGCTCGACGAGCCTACCAATCACCTCGATCTGCGCTATCAGATCCATCTGCTCAAGCTGTTCCAGAAGCTCGCCCGCGAGCACGGCCGCGGTGTGATCATGAGCCTGCACGATATCAATCTCGCCACGCGCTTCTGTGACAGCGCGCTGCTGCTGTTCGGGGAAGGGGAAGCAGTCTTCGGCCGCATCGATTCGGTGCTGACCACCGCCAGCTTGAGTCGGCTCTATGCCACGCCCGTGCGCAACCTCCAGACCGAGGCCGGCCCATTGTTCCTGCCGGGCTGACCGCGGGCGGATTAACAGGCTAGAGACTGATGCGACCGCGCAGGTAGCACGCCGCGCGGCCACCGATACCCACACGCTCGCCGCGATCCTCGCATTCGAGCACGCCGCCGCGCGCCGAGACCTGCCGCGCGTGCAGTTGCCTGCGACCCAGCCGCGCCGCCCAGTACGGCACCAGCGTGCAGTGGGCCGAACCGGTGACCGGATCTTCGGGCACACCCACGCGCGGACCGAAAAAGCGCGAGACGAAATCACATCCGTCGCCCGCCGCGGTCACGATGACGCCGCGACAATCCAGCGCGGCGAGGGCCGCCATATCCGGCGTGCAGGCGCGCACCGCCGCTTCGTCGGTGAGTACCGCCATCCAGTCCGTGGCCTTTATCAGGGCTTGCGGCCGCACACCCAGCGCAGCTTCCAGCACGGACGGGACCGCCGCCTCGCGGCCGGGACGTGCGGGCAGGTCGAGCACGAAGTTATCGCCACTGACCTCGACGCTGAGCGGGCCGCTGCGCGAATCGAAACGCACCGGCGCATCCCCGGGCGCGAGAAAACGGCGGATCACATAAGCCGACGCGAGCGTGGCATGACCGCACAGGTCCACTTCCACGGCCGGAGTGAACCAGCGCAGATGAAAGCCGGCGCCTTGAGGTACGAAAAATGCCGTCTCCGAAAGATTGTTCTCGGCCGCGATCGCCTGCAGCACCTCGTCGGCCAGCCATTCGGCGAGCGGCACCACCGCCGCCGGATTGCCGGCAAACACCTTGGCGCTGAACGCGTCGACCTGATAGATATCCAGTTCCAAAACGTCTATCTCCCGTGGCGCAAGACTCAGGGCCGCAGCGCTTCGAGCACGTGCTCGTGCAGACGCCCATTGGTGGCGAGCACGCTGCGGGTGTCGAGATCCAGCGGCCCGCCATCGAGATCGGTCATGCGCCCGCCCGCTTCTTCCACGATGACCGCAAGTGCGGCGATGTCGAGGATGTTGACGTCGGATTCGACCACGACATCGATACTGCCGGATGCGAGCAGATGGTAATGATAGAAATCGCCGTAACCGCGGATCCGATTGACGCGGCGTACGAGCGTGCCCGCCTTCGCCCAGCGGCGGACGTCGCCCGCCAGGGTCGCGATATTGCCGAAACTGAGCGTGGCCTGTTCCAGCGAATCCACTGTGCTCACCGCGATGCCCTTGCCGTCGAGTGTCGCGCCACCACCACGCACCGCACATGCGAGCTGGCCGAACTCCGGCGCGTTGGAGACCCCAAGCACAAGGCGCCCGGCGTGTCTGAGCGCGATCTGGGTGGAGAAGAACGGATAACCGCGCACGAAACTCTTGGTGCCGTCGATGGGATCGACCAGCCACAGATATTCGGCATCGCTTTCGGCTCCGCCCAGTTCTTCGCCGTAGATCGCATGCGCGGGAAAGGCCTGGTCCAGCCGCGCGCGGATCGCCCGTTCGGCGCCGATATCGGCATCGGTCACCGGGCTGCGGTCGGCTTTGAGACGGACTTCAAGTCCGCCGCGATAGTGGCGCTGGATGATGCTCTCGGCATCGCGGGCCGCGGCGACGGCAACCTCCAGCATGGCGCGATAATCCTGACTCACGATCACCTCCCCGATCATTAGCGCCAAGCTTACGCGAAGCGCGCGCCGGTTTGACAGCCGCCGGTGGATGACTGAATATGCGCGCACCGCAGGTAACCCTCCCCGGAGGGTGTACGGGAAGCCGGTGCGCTCCGATCCGATCGGATGCAATGCCGGCGCTGCCCCCGCAACGGTAAGTGAGTCAAGGCCTGTCGATATGCCACTGCGCCAGCCCCAAGGGTGAGACGGCGTGGGAAGGCGACAGGCCCGGTCGCAAGCGCGATCCGCTCACGAGCCCGGAGACCGGCCTCGGTACTCATGGCCGATGTCGCGGAGGGCGGCATGCGCGGGACCGCCTGCCAACGTCCCTCGTACGTTCTCCTCCTCGCCCCCGGCGCGTAAAAACTTTCCACGCATGCGGGCGTGCTCGCGTGAGGAGTAGAACATGTATTACCGGACCCTTGCCGCCCTCGCGGCGGCGGCACTTGCCTGCCAACCCGTGCTCGCCGACAGTGCGACACCGGCCAGCCCGCCGCTGGTCCTCACCGCCACGCGTACGGCAGTGAGTTTCGACCAGACCCTCGCCCCCGTCATCGTCATCGACCGCGACGAGATCCTGCGCAGCCAGGCGACGGACATGGCCGACCTGCTCGGACGCTATGCCGGCATCGAACTTGCCCGCAACGGCGGGCCGGGCCAGCCCGCCTCGATCTTCATCCGCGGTGCCAACAGCAACCACACCCTGGTGATGATCGACGGCATACCGATCAATCCCGGCACCATCGGCGGTGCCCGTCTGCAGGATATCCAGCTCGCCGATATCGAGCGCGTGGAGATCGTCGAAGGCCCGCGTTCGGCACTGTACGGGTCCGAGGCCATCGGCGGCGTGATCAACATCATCACCCGGCGCCCGCACAGCGGTCTGCATGCCGGCGCCAGCGCGGGCGCGGGCCGCTATGCGAGCCGACGGTTCAGTGCGCGTATCGACGGCGGCGACGAGCGCACACAGGGCGCGCTGAGCGTGACCCGTTCCAGCAGCGACGGCTTCCCACCGCTGTTGAGCAGCGCTATCAGCCGAGGCAGTACCAACACCACGGTCGACGCGCAGGGTCGCACCCGGCTCGGCGCCTTCGAACTCAGCCTGCGTCATCGCCAGGCACAGGGAAGAAACGGCTATCTCGATTTCTTCGGCGCGCCGCTGGATGAGGACTTCGCGGATCGCGTCAGCGCCGCCACGCTCACAGGGCCCCTTGCCACCGACTGGGATACGCGCCTGAGTCTCAGCCGCATGGTCGATGCGATCGACCAGGCCCAGAGCAGCGACTTCGACCATACGCGGCGCGACGCGCTCGACTGGCAGAACACGCTGGCGCTGGGCACCGAAAACCAGCTTGTGGCGGGGCTCTATCTCAGCCACGAGACCGTCGCATCGCAGATCTACGGCAGCGGCTACGACGAATCCACGCATCGCGACGCCGTGTACGTGGAAGACCGCGCCGGTTTCGGGCCGCACGATCTCACCGCGGCCCTGCGCCACACTCGCGACAGCGATTTCGGCGGGCACGACACCTACAACCTCGACTACGGCTATCGCTTCGATGCCGCCACCCGGCTCACGGCCGGGGTCGGCACCGGGTTTCGCGCACCGAACGGCGTGGAACGCTTCGGCTACGGCGGCAATCCGGATCTGCAACCGGAGAGCTCGCACGATGCCGAACTGGGTCTCAGCCGCGATCTCGGCACGGCCGGGCAGCTCGATCTACACTTTTACCGCAATGCCATCGACCAGCTTATCGTGTTCACCGTCGCTGCCGGCAGCGGCGCCGCAGGCGGCCAGAACCAGAACGTGGCGCGGGCGCGCATCGATGGCGCGGAGTTGCGCTACACGGTCTCTGGCGATGACTGGTCGTGGCGCAGCGGCTTACTGGTGCAACGCCCTCAGGATCTCACCGACGGCGGCGATCTGCCGCGCCGCGCCCACCGGCGGTTGAGCACGCGCGCTGATATCTCGGTGGGCGCGTTCGACCTCGGCGCCGATCTGCTCGCGGTCGGTCCGCGTCGCGATTCGCTCTACAACGCGTTCACGGACGCGGGCTATGTCCTGCTGGGTGCGGATGCCGGCTGGCAGGCAGCCCCTGGTTGGCAGCTGCGCGCACGGCTCGACAACATCTTCGACATCGCCTACCAGACCGCGGCCGGCTATCGCAGCCCCGGACGCAGCCTGTGGCTTGAAGTGAGCGTCGCGACCCCGTGAACGGGGTTTGCGGGCACCCCCGTGCTGACGCATCATCAAGTCTGCGCGAACAGGAGGACGAGAGATGGGCAATCGCCTGAGCAAGATCTACACCCGCACCGGCGATGAAGGCACTACCGGGCTGGGCGATGGCAGCCGCGTGCGCAAGGACAGCGCGCGCGTCGAAGCCTACGGCACCGTCGACGAGCTCAACAGCAGTATCGGCGTGTTGCGCGCGCATGCGCTGCCCGCGGGCATCGATGCCACTCTGGCGCGCATACAGCACGAACTGTTCGACCTCGGCGGCGAGCTTTGTGTTCCGGGTCATACCATGATCGAAGCCGCTCACGTGGAGCAGCTGGAAGCCGACCTGGACGAGCTCAACGCGGGATTGCCGGCACTCAAGGAATTCATCCTTCCCGCCGGCAGTCCGGCGGCGGCAAGTTGTCACCTCGCGCGCACCGTCTGCCGGCGCAGTGAGCGCCGCGCGTGGACGCTGGCAGCCGACGAGACGGTCAACGCACAGGCCTTGCGCTATCTGAACCGGCTATCGGATCTGCTGTTCGTGATCGCGCGCGCGCTCAACCGTCATGATCGCGGCGAGGAAGTACTCTGGCGCAGCCCGCGATTGCGCGACATCGACTGAGGCCTGTCGAGCGGCAGACCGAGATGGCTGCGGGCGGCATCCAGTGCTGCGCACACCTGGCTGGCACCGTCCAGGATGCGCGGTGTGGCGCGCGCCATCAGATCCGGATCCACGCTGAACAGATTGTCGGCCTTCACCGCGGCCAGGTCCGGCCAGTGCCGCCATGCCGCGAGCCTCGGGCCGCCGTTGCCGGCATCGGCGCCGGTGATTATCGCCTGGGGATCGCGCGCAAGCACTGATTCGAGACTGACCGCCGGCGCGAGTTCGCTCAGATCCGCGAAGATATTACGTCCACCACACAACCCCAGGACCTGACTGATGGTGTGCTCGCCATTGACGGTATAAAGCGGCTGGGCGGATATCTCATAGAACACCGACACCGGGGTCCGGCGTGCGAACTGGCGGCGCAGCGCGGCGAGGCGCTGGCGAAAATGTGCGGCGACCGGGGTCGCGACCGGCATCGTGCCGGCAAGGCGGCCGATGGATTCCAGCGCGTCGGCGATATCCGCCAGCGACGTCACCCGCACGACCGCGACCCTGATGCCCAGGCTGCGCAGCCGCGCGATGACCGCGGGCGGCGTGCCCGTCGCCCAGGCGAGCGCGAGATCGGGATGCAGGGCCAGCAGGCGTTCACTGTCGATATGGAAGGCATCGCCGATCCGGGGCAGTCGGCGCGCGGCAGCAGGGAAGTCGCTGTAGGCGACAGTGCCTACCAGTTTCCGGCCGGCGCCCGCGTCCAAGGCGAGTTCGGCGAGCCCGGGAGACAGGGTGACGATCCGCTGTACCGGTGCGATCGCCGCCGCCTTAGCGGCGCCCGCGCAAGCCATCCCCGCAACGAGGACCAGCACCGCGACAAACCGCATCAAGTGATCCAGCCGATCAGACTGACCAGACCGAGACCCACCACCCAGATCCATAACGAGCGCCGCACCAACGACATCGCCGCATCCACCCGCCCGAGACCGTGATCCTCGCCGGCGGCCAGGCGCAGCGCACCTCGCCCCGTACAGGCGAGCACGTCGCTGTTCACCCGGAAGAATTGCACGCTGCATTGGCGGTAATAGCTGCGAAAATCGGATACGGCCTCTTCGAAGCTGCCGGCCAGAGCATAGGCGAGCGCGGTCAGATGCGCGGGCAACCAGGCGAGTACGCCATAGCCGCGCTCTGCAGCAGCACAGAAGTCGCGCGATGCGCCGGCGCATTGCTGATGGAGCAGATGCATCAGCCGGTACAGGACCGCCCCGGCAGGTCCGAGCACGGCAAACCAGAACAGCACACCGAACAGCCGGTCGTTGGCCCCCACGAGTACGAATTCAGTGACCTCATCGGTCCGCGCGGTGATATCCGGGTTGGGCTCACGGCCCAGCAGCTCGCGCGCGAGCTCGCGTGCGCGGGCTTCGTCTCCGGCATCGAGCGCGACACGGTAGGCCTCGATCTCACCCGGCAGATCGCGCGGCGCCAGCGCGATAACCAGGGTCAGCACGTCGAAAACGAGGGTGAGCAGAGCCGAACGAGCGGCGACAAGGTCCACGAGCAGCGCCACGGCGAGGGCCGGGATCACCGTCACCGCGAGCACCGCCAGCGTCGCCATGAAACCGTGCTCCTCCTGCGCCCGCCCGGCGTATCGGGAAAGACTCTGACGCAGGCCGCGGTAGCCCTGCATGGGCTCGTGCGCACGTAGGAGCGCATCCAGACCCAGTGCGATCATCACGGCAACGAATATCATCCTTCCACCTTCCCTTGTGTCTCCTGCACAGGCCCGATCGCGCCTCGCAAACGCTGCCAATCGAAGGCAGGCCCCGGGTCAGTCTTACGGCCGGGAGCGATATCGCTGTGGCCGAGCACGGTCTGCGGCCCCAACCCGGGATAGACAGCGAACAGCCGGGCCAACACGCGCGTCAGTTGATGATACTGCGCATCCGCGTACGGGTCATTGTCGCTACCCTCGAGTTCGATGCCGATGGAGAAATCGTTGCAGGCCTCGCGCGTGCCATGGCACGAGACGCCCGCGTGCCAGGCGCGGCGGCTGAAGGGCACGAACTGGATGATCTCGCCCTCGCGGCGGATCAGCAGATGCGCGGATACGCGCAAGTCTGCAAGCGCTTCGAAATAGGGATGCGCCCTCGGATCGAGCCGCCCTGGAACAGCGCTTCGACGGCATCGCCGCCATATTGCCCCGGCGGCAGGCTGATGCCGTGGATCACCACCAGGTCCAGCCCCACTCCGGGAGGACGCGCGTCCTGGTGGGGCGAATCGACCCGCCGCGCCCCGCTCAGCCAGCCTTCCGGCAACTCGATATCCACAGCTTTCCCCCGCGTTCCGGCCTGCGCCGACTTTGCCACGAAACCCGCAACATGGCATCCCCAGCCGGCATCGAGGTTGCTCCGGGACCCGGAAATAGGCACCATTGACAGGGTCCAATCGGCCCACTGGTCACCCCCGCTGCCTGGAGCCAGGATGAAACATCGCACGCCCACGCTCATGGACATGCTGTCCGGCCTGATCTCCACGCCCAGTATCAGCAGCGTCAGCCCCCAGTTCGACATGCCCAACCAGCCCCTGGCCGAGAAGATCGGCAACTGGCTGGCCGACCTGGGCTTCGCGGTGGAAGTCCAGGCCGTGCCCGGCCATCCGGGCAAGGCCAACGTGATCGGCAGCCTCGGCCGCGGACCCGGTGGCCTGGTCCTGGCCGGTCATACCGACACGGTCCCCTACGACCAGGGGGGCTGGCAGTCCGACCCGTTCAAGTTGAGCGAGCACGATGGCCGCCTTTACGGCCTCGGGATGTCGGACATGAAATCCTTCTTCGCTTTCGCGCTCGAAGCCGCGGCGCGGTATCGGGATGCCGATCTCAGCCAGCCGCTGATCATCCTCGGCACCGCCGACGAGGAAAGCACCATGGCCGGCGCCCGCGCCCTGGTCAACGCGGGGCATCCGCGTGCGCGTTATGCAGTGATCGGCGAGCCTACCGGCCTGCGTCCAGTGCGCATGCACAAAGGCATCCTCATGGAAGCCATCAAGGTGCGAGGGCATTCCGGCCACTCCAGCGACCCTGCGCTGGGCGACAACGCGCTTGAAGGCATGCACAAGGTGCTGGCGGAACTGCTGCGTTTCCGCGACGACCTCCAGGCCGAGAACCGCAATCCCGCCTTCGGCGTGCCGGTACCGACCCTGAACCTCGGGCACATCCACGGCGGCGATAACCCCAATCGTATCTGCGCCGACTGCGAGCTCCACATCGACATCCGCATGCTGCCCGGGATGGATCTCGACGAACTGCGTGAAGCGATGCAGGCGCGCGTGCGCGCCAGCCTCGCCGAGACCCCGTACGCGGTCGATTTTCACAGCCTGTTCGAAGGCGTTCAGGCACTGGAGACCCCGGCCACCGCGGAGATCGTACGCGCCGCCGAGAAGCTCACCGGGCATGCGGCCGAAGCGGTCGCGTTCAGCACCGAAGGCGCATTCTTCCAGGCGCTGGGAGCCGAGACACTGATCCTCGGGCCCGGCGACATCCGCCAGGCACACCAGCCTGACGAATATCTCTCGCTCGACACGGTTCAGCCGACGCTCGATGTCCTGTGCGGACTCATCGAGCGTTTCTGTGTCGCGGAACTTCCCACTGCAGTAGCTGCCGCTGATTGATGTCTGAAAATTCCCGTCTTATCGAACGCGATCTGCGGGTGCTCTGGCACCCGTGTACCCAGATGAAAGACCACGAGAGCCTGCCACTCGTCCCGATCAAGAAAGGCGAAGGCGCCTGGCTGGAGGACTTCGAAGGCAACCGCTATCTGGATGCCGTCAGTTCCTGGTGGGTCAACATCTTCGGCCACGCCAACCCGCGCATCAACGCGGCGGTCAAAAAGCAGATCGACGAACTCGAACACGTGATCCTTGCCGGCTTCAGCCACGAACCGGTGGTGAGATTGTCGGAACGCCTGGTCGAGGTCACTCCGCCGGGGCTCACGCGCTGCTTCTATGCCGACAACGGCTCGTCCGCGGTCGAGGTGGCGCTGAAGATGAGCTTCCACTACTGGCGTAATCGCGGTCGGCGCAAGAAGACTCGTTTTGTCACCCTCGGCAACAGCTATCATGGCGAGACCCTGGGCGCACTCGCAGTAGGCGATGTGGCGCTGTACAAGGAGACCTACGAGCCGTTGCTGCTCAAGCCCATCACCGCACCGTCGCCGGACTGCTTCCTGCGCGAGCCGGGCACCTCCTGGGAAGAACACTCGCGGGCGATGTTCGTGCACATGGAGCAGATCCTCGAGCAGCATGCCGATGAAGTCTGCGCCGTCATCGTGGAACCGCTGGTCCAGTGCGCGGGCAACATGCGCATGTATCATCCGGTATACCTCGAACTCCTGCGCGAAGCCTGCGACCGCCACGGTGTCCACCTGATCGCCGACGAGATAGCGGTCGGCTTCGGCCGCACCGGAACACTGTTCGCCTGCGAGCAGGCCGGCATCACGCCCGATTTCATGTGTCTGTCCAAAGGCTTGACCGCAGGGTATCTGCCGCTCTCGGTAGTGCTTACCGGAGACGAAGTCTATGCCGCCTTCTACGACGATTACGCCAAGCTGACGGCATTCCTGCATTCGCACAGCTACACCGGCAATCCACTGGGCTGCGCGGCAGCCCTGGCGACGCTGGATATCTTCGCGACCGAAGATGTGATCGGTGCAAACCGCAGGCTTGCTGCGCGCATGGCCGAGAAGGTGGCACACCTCGCCGAACACCCCAACGTCGGCGATATCCGCCAGCACGGGATGATCCTCGCGATCGAACTGGTGACGGACAAGGCTTCGCGGACGCCCTTCGACTGGAAAGAGCGGCGCGGTCTGCGGGTCTATCAACATGCCCTCACACGTGGCGTCCTCCTGCGCCCACTCGGCAACGTCATCTATTTCATGCCGCCCTATGTGGTCACGCCCGACGAGATCGACCTCATGGCCACCGTGGCCGAAGAAGGGATCGCGCGAGCAGTCGCCTGACTCCATGCGGATCCCGCGCATCCATACCTCGGCCCGCCTCGCCACGGGCACGCATACCGAACTCAACGGCGACGCAGCCCGTCATCTAGGCCGCGTGTTGCGCGCGCAGACTGACACGCCCGTGATCCTGTTCAACGGCGACGGCTATGAATATGCCGGACGCGTGGTGTCGGTGACGCGCGATCGTGTCGAGATAGCCCTTGGCGAACGCCTGCACCCGCGGCGCGAATCGCCTCTGGCCATCACGCTGATCCAGGGCGTCTCACGCGGCGAGCGCATGGACTATGCGATCCAGAAGGCGGTGGAACTCGGGGTGAACGCCATCGCGCCGGTACTTGCCCAACGTACGGTTGTCCGTCTCGACGGCGAACGGGCCGCGAAGCGGCGCGAACATTGGCAGAGCGTGGCCATCAGCGCCTGCGAACAGGCCGGGCGCCTGCAAGTACCCGAGGTGGCCGAACCCGTCGCGTTGGCTGCGTGGCAGGCCACGCACATCGTCGGGGCCGAGACGACCGCACTGGTGCTGGATCCGGAAGCGGCGGAATCGATCGCCGAACTGGCGCGACCGACCGGTGGGATCGTGGTGGCTATCGGCCCGGAAGGCGGGTTCGCCGATTCAGAGATCGCCAGTCTGCGCGAATCGGGCTTTCATGGCGTCCGTCTGGGACCGCGTATCCTGCGCACGGAGACGGCTGCGGTCGCCGCGCTGAGCGTATTGCAGAATCTCTGGGGGGATTTCGGCGCCTGACGGCACCCGGAAACGATCAGTCGGACTTGCCTTCGTCCAGGTCGAAATCGTCCAGGACGATCTCGCCGAGTTCGCCAAGCACGGCTTCCAGATCATCATCGCCTACTTCCGACGGCGTTTGGGAGGCTTCTTCGGACGCGTTCCCGGCCTCGTCCATTTCGACAGACTCATCTGCCGAAGCGATCTCGCTGGCGAAGGTTTCGACCTCATCTTCATCCACGATGAGACCATCGACGAATTCGGGGTCTTCTTCCAGTACCTCGACGCCGGCCACCGATACCGCAGCGACGTCACCTTCCCCAGGCTGCTCGTCGAGGCCATAACCGGTACCGGATCCGACCGCGGGCAGACCCAGCACGTCGCCGATCAGGTTTTCCATGCGCTCGAGATCGGGCACCAGCGGGCGCTCGTTGGCCATGCGCAGGCGGGTCAGGAAGGGGCCGTTCTCAGCGTACGGCTCGCCCTGGTCCAGACTCAGCACGTTGGCATTCACACGGATGAGATACGGATAACCCTGCGTCATGATCGCGAATACGTTGGGTTGCAGCCGCCCGAGCAGCGCATAGACGATCGCGATCCGGGTGCGGTTGCGCCGCTCGGGCACCGCGCGCCCGCACATGCCCTCGAACGAGATCAGCGGTATCTCCTGGCGCGACCAGTTCATCATCCCCAGGAACCAGTTCGGCCAAGCCTCGTCCCGGCGCGGACGCACGTAACCGGTCACCTCGGCGACAGACACCCGCGGTACGATCAACTTGCCGCCATCGACAGGCAACAGCTGACTATAGACTTCCTGGATCGGTGCGTTCATCTGGCCTTAGTCCCAGCGCGTGCGTTCGGGGTTGAATTTGCCGACCAACTGGCCGATGTGTTCGAGCAGCTCCGCTTCCTGGTACGGTTTGCCAAGATACGTGTTGACCCCGATGTCCATGGCGCGATTGCGGTGCTTCTCACCGGTACGCGACGTGATCATGATGATCGGGATCTCCTTGAACCGGTCGTCGTTACGCATGTGCGTGGCCAGCTCGTAACCGTCCATGCGCGGCATCTCGATATCGAGCAGCATGACGTCGGGGATATTCTCCTGCAGCAACGCCAGCGCGTCGATGCCGTCCTTTGCCGTCAGCACCCGCATGCCGTAGCGCTCCAGCAGACGCTGAGTCACGCGGCGCACGGTGATGGAATCGTCGACCACCATCGCGAAGGTGCGTTCGTCTTCCTTCGGGCCTTCGCGTTCGACGCTCTCTTCCAGCTCGGCGATCTGCTGCGGCGCGATGCGGATCAGACCCGCGACGTCGAGGATCAGCAGGATGCTGCCGTCGCCCAGGATGGTGGCCCCGGAGATACCGCGGATATTGCTGACCTGAGGGCCCACCGATTTCACCACGATCTCGCGGCTGCCCTGCATGCCTTCGGTGATCAGTGCGCTCTGGTGGCCGGCCGTACGTACCAGCAGCACAGGGATGGAACCGATATCGTCGGGCAGTTCCGGCGCGCCCATGCCCAGCAACACGCCCAGATGCTGCAGGCGATAATCGCGCCCGCCATAATTGTAGACAGGATTGTCTTCCTTCAAGGTCTCGAGCAGACGCTCGCGCGGGATACGCGCGATACCTTCGATGCTCGGCAGCGGGATCGCGTAGGTCTCTTCCGCCACGGTAACCAGCAAGGCCTGGGTGATCGCCAGAGTGAACGGCAGTCGGACCGTGAAGCGAGTGCCGGCACCCTGCGAGGAATCGATGACCAGCGAACCACCCAGCTGCTTGATCTCGCTGTAGACAACGTCCATGCCTACGCCGCGACCCGCCGACTGCGTGAGTTCCTGCGCGGTCGAGAAGCCTGGTTCCATGATGAACTGCATGAGATCCGCTTCCGGCACCGTGGCTCCGGACTTGATCATGCCCAGGGAGACGGCCTTGTCGCGGATGGCGTCGAGATTGAGGCCGGAACCGTCGTCGATGACCTCGATCACGACTTCGGACCCTTCGCGCTGCAGGCCGATGGTGATCGTACCGACTTCGGGCTTGCCCGCCCGCGCGCGCTCTGCCGGCTTCTCGATACCGTGGACCACGGCGTTGCGCAGCATGTGTTCGAGCGGGGCGACGATGCGCTCCAGAACCTGGCGGTCCATCTCACCCTCGGCGCCGATCAGCGAGAGCTCGGCGCGATGACCGCACTCTTCAGCGGTCTGACGTACGATGCGGCGCAGACGCTGGGCATGATTCGAGAACGGCACCATGCGCGTGCGCATCAATCCGTCCTGCAGCTCGGTCGTCACCCTCGACTGCTGCAGCAGCAGCGTCTCGGATTCACGGGCCAGATTGGAGAGCAGGGCCTGGATACTGGTAAGGTCGCCCACCGACTCGGCCAGTGCGCGCGAGAGCTGTTGCAAGGTGGAGTAGCGGTCCATCTCCAGCGGGTCGAAATCGTCGTGCGTGTCGCCGCCTTCCTGCTCCCATTGATACAGGATCTGCGCCTCGGTCTCGATCTCGAGGTTGCGCAGCTGTTCACGCAAACGGGTGACCGTCTGGTCGAGCTCGACCAGGTTGAAATTCATCGAGTTGATCTGCTGCTCGAGGCGGGCGCGGTAGATACTCACCTCGCCGGCATGGTTCAGGGCCGCCTCCAGCAGATCGGCACGCACGCGCAGCATCTCGTGCTGGATGCGCGAGCCGCCGCGACGATCGGCCGCGGTGCCGGCCACGGCTCTGAACTCGGCCGCGCTCGCGGATTCCTCCGCCTCCGGGGCGACCGGTTCCGGCTCGGCAGGTACGGACGAAAATGCTTCTCCAGGCTCGTCGGGCAGATCTTCCGACTTGTAGCCCGTCACCTGGCGCAACTCGTCGATCAGATCCTGGGCGTCGATGACCGCCTTGCCCGCGTAGCCCTGCTCCAGCATCTTGTGCAGCCGATCGACTGCACGCTGCAGCAGGAACACGAGGCTGGTGGAGACCGCCAGGCGTCCGTCGACGACGAGCGTGAGCAGCGTCTCCAGTTCATGGCTGAGATCGCCCATGGGCGTGATGCCGGCCATGCGGGCACCGCCTTTCAGCGTGTGCAGATGCCGGTTGAGCTCGGCCACCAGCGCGGGCTGATCGCGATCCTGCTGCCAGCTGTGCAGCGCGGTATCGGTGGCTTCGAGCAACTCGTTGGCTTCCTCGAAGAAGATGCCTGCGAGTTCAGGGTCGTAGTTCTCGAGTGAGCTGAGTTCGACATATTTTGCTTCGACCGGCGCCGGCGCCATCCGCGGTTCAGCACTCGGTGTTTCGGGTGCGGGTGCCGGTGCTGCCGTCGCTTCGGCCGGCTTGCGGCTCAACTCGTCCAGAGTCGCGTGCAGACGCGACTGTAATTCTCCGGTATCCGGCAGTTCACCTTCCGGCTCGCCGTAAGCCTGCACCAACTGCCTCGCGGCAGCGACGAATTCGCCCAGCAGCTCGCATTCGCCGGTGCCGACGCTGCGGCCATGTTCGGCACAGGTGCGCAGGAAACGTTCGACCGGTTCGGCAAGCGCGGCGAGCTCATTGGCACCCGCCAGCGAGGAACTGCCATTGAGGGTGTGCGAAGCGCGCAACACGTCCTCGCTGATACCGACGCCGACCGGATCGGCGAGAAAGCCGTCCAGGACTTGGAGGTGCCCTTCGGTCTCGCGACTGAATATCTCGTAGAGCAGAGGGTCCATGCCCCCGGCACCGGGCTCTGCCGCCTCCAGCACCTCGATCCCGGGCGCGAGCACGGTCTCTTCCAGATCCTCGACCGAAAACTCTGCCGGCGCAGCCGCTTCAGGTTCCGCCTGGGCCGCGGGCTCGGCGGGAGCCGCCTGCTCGCCACGGCTCATCGCATCGGCGCCCGTCATCAGCGCACGGATATCCGCCTGCGGCGTGAGGCCGGACTCGAGCTGCTCGACGAGTTGCGGCAATGCCGCGAGCGCCTGTTCGATGAGGCCGAACATCGCATCGTCCGCCGGGATGGTCTGATCGATCACGCGGTTGAGCAGATTCTCGAACGCCCAGGCGAATTCACCGATGAGCAACGCGCCGACCATGCGCCCGCTGCCCTTGAGGGTATGGAACGAACGCCGTACCGTGCCCAGCGCATCGGCATCTTGCGGATTGGCCTTCCAGCGCGGGACATTCTCGCCCAGGGAGGAGATTTCTTCCTGAGCTTCTTCGAGGAATATCTCGACGATCTCCGGGTCGACATCTTCCGGACGCGGCATCACCGGCGGCAATTCGGCGACCGGCTCGGGAGCCGGAGCGGGCACTTCGGCGGTCGCCGCCTCGACCGGCTCCTCGCTGACTTCGAAGCCTTCCAGCGTCGGGCTCTCCTCCGCTTCCGCGACTTCGATCTCGCCGGCCCCTTCGAGCACGACTTCCTCGAACGCCGATTCGCGCGCTTCGTCTTCCTCGAATTCTTCGGGGTATTCCTGGCCGACCGGGAAGCCGAGCGCCGCCACACAGGCTTCCGCGTTATCGAGCATGGAAACCGGATTGCCGCGCCCCTGCTGGACGGTCTCGAGGTAGAACTCGATGCTGACGATGGCGTCCGCCATGCGATCCAGCTCGTTCTGCGCCGGCAGTTTGTTGCCGTCGAATATCTTGCGGCGGATATAGTGATGCAGACTCTCGAGCAGAGCCGCCGGACGTTCGAGATCGAGCAGGCGCAATCCGGCCTGGATCTCGCGGATGAAGCCGGGCACTGGCTTGAGGTCGTCGGGTTTGCCGGCGTCGTTGACGAATTCGATGATCGCTTCCTTGGCGCGAGCCAGGTTGATGATCGATTCGCGGATCACCGCGTTGAAGACCTGCTTGTATTCGGGGTCATCGAGGGCGCGTGTGCGGATAGCGTCTTCGCTATCTTCGGCATTCTCGGCGCGCGGATTGTCGCCGGAGGAGATGAGCCCGACCATCGCCTCGTCGAGGCCACTCTCGAGGCTGATCAGCACACCGGCGATATCCATCAGCGGAGCTTCGTCCGCCGGCGCATTACCTTCGACGATAGCCTGCAGCGCGGCGCGTTGCGTCTCCAGATCCGTACGCAGCGCACCGAGACCGAGTACGGCCAGGGTATCGCCGACCTTCTTGAGCATCTCGACCTGGGGCTCGAGTTCGCCGGGATTGCTCTTGCCCATGCGCACGAAGATATCGAGGCTGTCCTTGACCCGCGCCAGGTCATCCTTCACCGCCGCCGAGACCGTGCGCATGAGACTGGCATTGGGGCCGGCCATGCTCGCGCGCGTCTCCTCCACCGTGCCTTCGTCGGGCAGCAGCTGACCGAGCTTGAACGATTCCTTGATCGCGCTTACGCGCTCGCCGTTTGAACTCGCCTTGCCCACGTAATAGAGCAGGTTGTTGACCAGTTCGCGCGGCGGGTCTTCAGCGACGGGCGCCTCGCCCTCATCGCTCAGACGTTTGATCTGACGGTCGATCTGACCCAGCATCTGCTTGAGGCTGACGCTTGCCTCCAGACCGCCGTCTGCCATCGCTTCGATCACGCCGCCGACGATCCACCACAATTCGAACACGGGCGGCGTCGTCGCCGCCTGCTCCAGCTGCTCGGCGATATCGGCCAAGGCCTGCAGATGCTTGTCGGCATCCGCGCCCTTGTAGAAAGCGAGCAGCGAAGCCTGGAAACGCGGCCGCAGCTTGCGTGCGAGGGCGGCGATATCGGTACCGTGCGCAGGCAACGGCTTGTCCAGCGTGGTCGCGACGCGGCCGGAAAGGTTATGTGCGAACAGCGCACTCTCGCTCAGCAACGGCTGACCGCGCACTGAGCGCAGATCGTTCAGCAGTGAGAGCAGCGCGAGCGGCATGTCGCGACGACCGCCAACCACGCGCTCGAGATAGTCGGGCAGCTGCAACATCGCGCGCATGAGCACTTCGAGGGCATCGTCGCGCTGGCCGATCTCATCCTTCGACAGCGCGCGCGCGACCGATTCCATCTCTTCGGCCAGCATCGCCGCGCCGTAGACCTCGACGATGCGCAGCGTGCCCTGCACCTGATGCAGAAACTCCAGGCAGGCTTCTATGGCCGCCGTATCGTCCTGATGCTCGGCATAGGCTTCCAGCGCCTGTCGCGCCCGCAACAGCGTGCTGTCAAGCTCGTTCTTGATCCACAGCAGGGAATCAGACGCGACCTGTGTCATGCTCTCTCACCGTTCATCAGGCCTGGTCACCTCGTTCGATACCCTGGCTCAGGCCTGTTCGGCCGCCGCCGCGGTGACCATGGTCTCACCGGCATCCTGGCCGGGAAGCTTGAAGCCGGCGACCGACTTTCTCAGCTCGGTCGCGAGTGCGGCGAGCTTGCCGATCGACTGCGCCGTGGCGTTGGTGCCTTCGGCGGTCTGCGAAGTGATCTCCTGGATGACGTTCATGGTATGCGACACGTCGGTCGCGGCCGTGGCCTGCTGACGTGCGGCGTTGGAGATACTCTGGATCAGGGTCGCGATATGGTTCGAGACCTTCTCGATCTCGTCCAGTGCCGAACCCGCGTTCTCGGCGAGTTGCGCCCCGCTCACCACGCCCGCGGTACTCTGTTCCATCGAGATGACCGCTTCATTGGTATCGGTCTGGATCGTCTTCACCAGCGCTTCGATCTGGCGCGTGGCGTTGGCGGAACGTTCCGCGAGGCGCTGCACCTCGTCCGCCACCACCGCGAAGCCGCGGCCCGCTTCACCGGCCATGGAGGCCTGGATCGCGGCGTTGAGTGCGAGGATGTTCGTCTGCTCGGCGATGTCGTTGATAAGTTCGACGATGTCGCCGATCTCCTGCGAGGATTCACCCAGACGCTTGATACGTTTCGACGTCTCCTGGATGGTCTCGCGGATCGCGTTCATGCCGTCGATGGTGCGGCGCACAGCCTCACCGCCCTTATGCGCGATCTCCACCGACTGCTGCGCGACCTTCGAGGAGCGCTCGGCGTTCGCCGACACCTGTTCGATGGAGGTCGCCATCTGCGTGATGGCGCCACTCGCCGAGGTGATCTGTTTGCTCTGGTTGTCGGAAGCTTCGGCCAGATGCGTCGCCGTGGCCTGGGTCTGCCGCGCGGCGGCATCGACCTGCAGGGCCGTGGTATTGATCGTGCGCACCAGATCGCGCAGGGCTTCCAACGCGTAGTTGATGGAGTCCGCGATCGCACCGGTGATGTCTTCGGTCACCGTGACTTCCACGCTCAGGTCACCGTCGGCGAGACTGCCCAGTTCGTCTAGCAGCCGCAGGATCGCGTCCTGGTTGCGTTCGTTCTGTTCGAGCTGGGCGGCGGCAGCCTTGCGCGCCTCGCCACTGAGCTGGTAGACGAACACGATAACGATGAACACGAGCATGCCCAGGCCGCCGAGGACGTAGCCGTAGATCGGCTTGAACAGGCGCTGATCGATGGCGCGCTGATAGCTGGAACGGATCGCCTGTGAGTGGGCGAGCATGTCGCCGCTCAGAGCATGCAGGTTGCTTGCGGCAGCCTGCACCTGCTGCAACTTGTCGAGCATCGAGGTGACGGTCTGCAGATCGTCACCGACCTGGCCGAACTGGGTGTCCGCCTGCTGCAGTTCCCTGCGCACGTCGGTATCGGTCACCTTGGGGATACCCAGGCCCGGCGCGCCGTCATACATGGCCTGGACTACGCGCTCGAAGAATGCCACGTCCGCCGGCAGTTCCTTCACCGCCTGATCGACATTGCCACCTCCGCGGACCACCGTCTGCACGTTGCGTGCGATACGCTCGCCGTAGAAGCCCTGGCGCGCGGCGTGGTAGATCGCGGAGCGCGTCGCATCCGTCTTCACCATGGTGTCGGTCAGCGTATCCCACTGCTTGAGCACAGCCGGCATCTGCGCGCCGATCTGCTGTGCCGCCTTGTTCGCGATGATCAGGGAATCCCTGGCGTCGAGGATGGTCTGGGTGGATTTCTTCGCATCGTCCCAGGTGTTTTGCAGCAACTGGACTTCGGACAGCACCGGCCCGGTCGCCGGCGGGAGCAGGGTGTCCGGATTACCGCCGGCCATCCGGTTCAAGGTCCGATCCATCTGTTCGCGAGCGTTAAGCAGCGACTTGAACGCGTCGAGGTTACCCCTGAGCGCCTCGTCGGCGTTCTTGGAGATACTCTGCGAGAACAATGCCTGCTGTGCCGCGTAACCCAGGAACTCGTCGTCATGACTCGCATTCTGCGTCACGAAGAACAAGTCGACTGCCGCGGTCACCACAAGCCCGAGGGCGATGAGCAACAAGAGCCCGAGCAGCTTGTTGGATTTGGTTCCGGATGCACTCTTGGCCATAGTTCAATCCATCCAGACAACACTGTTGTCTATCAGTTTTTAGTACCGTGCGCGGACCCGCGGCCCACACTTCCCCGTCATCATTCAGCTGCCTGCAAAAAGACCGGGCTCTCGACCAGGTCGTGCAGACTCATCAGTTCCCAGAGATCGTCGCCAGCGCGATAGCCTCCGGATATGAAAGGTTTCTTCGCTGGCGCGAGCCGTAGAAGCTCTTCCGGCTCTTCGTCGGCGGTGAAGCGGCGGAAGCCGCGCACTTCGTCGACCAGCAATCCGGCCGGGATCTCCGCGTGGTTGACCACCAGTACGCGCGTCTGCCGGCCGACCACGGTCGGCTCGCCGCCGAAGAAGACCTGCAGATCGATGATCGGCAGCAACTGCCCGCGGACGTTGGCCAGACCCAGCAGCCAGGGTTTCGCCCCCGGGATCCGGGTGACCCCGGGATAGGTCAGTATCTCGCGGACCTGATCGCGGCGTGCCACCATCAGTTCGTCCTGGATCCTGAACGCCACGCCGACCCATTCGTTCTGGACGTCTACCCCGGCCTCGCGCCCCCGGCCCGCGGCCGCGAGACGGCTGCGCCGCTCAAACTCCTGCAGGAGCTCGAACGGCCTGTCTCGCAGATCGACCAGCGCGACGACACTCATCTCAGGACTCGAGCACCGAACGGATCTTTTCGACGATCTGCTGCTCGGTCACCGGTTTGACCAGGTAATCCACGGCGCCCTGGCGCATGCCCCAGATCTTGTCGGTCTCCTGATCCTTGGTGGTGACGATGACCACCGGGATCGATGCCGTCTCGGCATCCTTCGACAACTGGCGCGTCGCCTGGAAGCCGCTCATGCCGGGCATCACCACGTCCATGATGATCGCATCGGGCTTGCTGTCCCGGGCAATCGTCAGGCCTTCCTCGCCGGAATCGGCGGTCAGCACCTGGAAGCCGTTCTTCTCCAGCACCGTCTTCAGCACATGTACTTCGGTGGGAGAGTCATCAACAATCAATACAACTGCCATTTCTAAAGATCTCCAGATCCCAGTCCTATGATTCGAAATCCGCCCTCTCAGGCCGATTTGCGGACGTGCTTCGCGATCGCGTCCAGCAACTCGTCCTTGGTGAACGGTTTGGTCAGGTACTGTTCCGAACCCACGATGCGCCCGCGAGCACGGTCGAACAGGCCGTCCTTGCTCGAGAGCATGATCACCGGGGTGTTCTTGAACAGGTTGTTATGCTTGATCAGTTTGCAGGTCTGATAGCCGTCGAGTCGCGGCATCATGATGTCGACGAAGATGATATCGGGACGATGGTCCGCGATCTTGGATAAGGCTTCGAAGCCGTCCACGGCGGTCAACACTTCGCAACCCGCCTTCGACAACAGGGTCTCTGCCGTGCGGCGGATGGTCTTGCTATCGTCGATGACCAGGACCTTGAGCCCCTGCAGACGGCTTTCCGGATTATCGCTACTCACCCAAACCTCCACCGGCAATCCGACACCGTACTCTCGTACGCGCGGTTTGATCAGCGTGTTCTTTCCTTCGGCTCGATACGGTCGCAGACACCCTCGAGGAGTCGGCGCCAGTCCGGCCATATTTAACAATATGTTTTCGTCTTGCCAAGCGGCTCGGCCGTCCAGGAGACCCCCGCCCCTTCCCCCCGACGGCTCGCCCCAAGCGCGGCGCAAGTTCGACTTGTACCACAATACTTCTGCTTAATCCATTGAGCGCAATCGGTTTCGCCGCGACGAAACACCGCCGAGCATCCTTGCGAAGAACCGGACGGAACTCCGCGGCGGGTCGTGGGCCCAAGGCCCACAGGTACATTGATATTATAGTAATATCACGCCCGTTCAGCCGCTGCACTGTCGGCGGACGGCGCCCCGACCGGGACACCCCACTACCAAGGGACATAGCCGATGCCAGCAAGCCCGCCCCGGCTGGGGGTCATCATGGACCCCATCGGGCAGATCAAACCTGCCAAGGACACCACTCTGGCCATGCTCCTGGAGGCCCAGCGCCGCGGCTGGGACATCCAGTATCTGGAACAGGGCGACCTCTACCTGCGCGACGGCGAAGCCCATGCCCGCATGCGGGCGCTCGAAGTCCGCGACGATCCGGCGCACTGGCATACCCTGGGCGAGCCCGCAGATCGGCCCCTGGGCGGTCTCGACATCATCCTCATGCGCAAGGATCCGCCCTTCGACATGGAGTATGTCTACACGACCTACATCCTCGAGCGGGCCGAAGCGGCCGGAGTCATGGTCCTGAACCGGCCCGGGAGCCTGCGCGAAGTCAACGAGAAAGCCTATACGGCCTGGTTTCCCGAATGCTGCCCGCCGACACTGATCGCGCGCGACATGGCACGGATCCGCCGCTTCATCGCCGAACAGGGCCGCGCCGTGATCAAGCCGCTGGACGGCATGGGCGGGCAGTCGATCTTCGTGCTCGGGCCGGACGACGCCAATCTCAGCGTGGCGATCGAGACCCTCACCGAACAGGGCCGGCGCCAGATCATGGCCCAGCGCTATCTGCCCGAGATCCGCGAGGGCGACAAGCGCATCCTGCTCATCGACGGCGAGCCGGTACCCTACGCGCTGGCGCGCGTGCCGGCGCCCGGCGAGAGTCGCGGCAACCTCGCGGCCGGTGGCCGTGGCGAAGGCCGCCCGCTCAGCGAGCGCGACCGCTGGATCGCAGCCCAGGTCGGCCCCAGCCTGCGCGAGAAGGGTCTGATCTTCGTCGGCCTGGACGTTATCGGCGACTACCTCACCGAGATCAACGTCACCAGCCCCACCTGCGTGCGCGAGCTGGACGCCATCTTCGACATCAACATCGCCGGCACCTTCTTCGACGCCCTTGAGCGGCGCCTGCAGAGATGAATTTCCGGCGCCTCGGCGCAGCGCTCGCCCTGCTCGCTCTCGCCGCCTGTTCGGGTGGCCAGGCGTTTCGCGACCAGTTCCTGTCCATGGGCACGATCGTGGACCTGTCCATCTACGGCGTCTCCAGCGCCAAGGCCCGCGCTGCCAGCCATGCGGTGCAATCTGCGCTGGCACACTTCGATCGGCGCTGGAACCCCTGGGGCGAGGGCACCCTGGCCCATCTCGACACCGCGCTCGCAGCCGGCAAGCCCTATGAAGTCGATCCGGCGATGGCTGAGGCGATCGCCGAGGCCGCCAGTCTCTCGCGGCGCAGCGGCGACCGCTTCGATCCGGCCATCGGCGGCCTGATCAAGCTTTGGGGCTTCGACGCCGACGTTCGCCCCGATGGCCCTCCGCCCCCGGCTGCCGCAGTCGCGGCGCTGGTCGCGCGCCAGCCGCGGATGGAAGATCTGCGCATCGCAGGCGATCGTGTGGAATCGCGCAACCCGGCGGTGGTACTCGACTTCGGGGGCTATGCCAAGGGCCTGGCGGTGGACCGCGCGATCGCGACGCTGCGCGAGGCCGGTATCGCGAACGCGGTGGTGAATGCGGGCGGCGATCTGCGCGCCATCGGCCGCCACGGCGACCGTCCCTGGCGTATCGGCATCCGCAACCCGCGCGGGCCGGGCATCATCGCCTCGGTCGAGGTCGCGGGCGATGAGAGCGTGTTTACCTCCGGCGACTATGAACGCTTCTTCGTATACAAGGGCGTGCGCTACTCGCACATATTCGATCCCGCCACCGGGTCTCCGGCCCGAGGCACCACCTCGGTCACGGTGATCGGGCCGGCGGCTGCCGCTGCCGATGCGGCCGCCACCGCGCTCTTCGTCGCCGGCCCCAAACACTGGCATGCGGTGGCCAAGGCGCTCGGCGTGCGCTATGTCATGCTGATGGACGATGCCGGCGTGGTACATATGAACCCGGCCATGGCAAAACGCATCCGTTTCGAGACCGACCGCCCGCCTCAGGTCGAACTGAGCGCGCCGCTGTGACCCGGGCCGATATCGTCGTGATCGTGCTGGCGGCCGCTTTCGTCGGTGCACTGGCCGCCGCCAGGCTTGCGCCCAGCGCACAGGCGGACACCGTGATCATCACGGTGGACGGCCACCGCTATGCCAGCCTGCCGCTGGATGTCTCCCGACAGGTCAAGGTGCCCGGCCGGATCGGCACCAGCGTGATCCGGATCGCGCACGAGCGCGCCCGCTTCGTGTCGTCGCCCTGTACGGGCAAGATATGCATACACACCGGCTGGCTCAGCCGCAGCGGCGAGATCGCCATCTGCCTGCCCAATGCGGTCAGCATCGAGCTGACCGGCAGCCGGCAGGAATTCGACAGCATCAGTTTCTGATCGCGCACGATGAGCCATCCGACCGTCACTGAAGCCGATCGCGACCGCGAAGATCACCTCATCGCCTGGCTGGCGGCGCTGGCCATCGCCATCCACATCCTCGAATCGGCGGTCCCGAGCCCGCTGCCGGGCATCAAGCCGGGTCTGGCGAACGTGGTCACGCTCATCGCCCTCATGCGCTACGGCTGGCGGGTAGCGGTATGGGTCGGGATACTCAGGGTGCTGGTCGGCAGCCTGCTCATCGGCACCTTCCTCACCCCCACTTTCGTGATGAGTTTCGCCGGCGCCATTGCCAGTCTCGGTATACTGGGCATCGCGAGCCTGGTCGCGGGCCAGCGCCTGAGCGCGATCGGTTTCGGCGTGCTCGCGGCGATGGCGCACGTGGGCGGACAGGTCCTGGCGGCCTACCGCCTGTTCATCCCGCATCCGGCGGTGCTCCACTTGCTGCCGGTTTTGCTGGGCGCGGGGCTGATACTGGGCCTGGCCAGCGGTATGATCGCGCAAAGCGTACTGGTCCGATTGCAGAGGCTTGAGACATGCGGGTGATAGGCGCACCGGAAAATCCGCGGGTGACCACGCGCGACCGCCTGGTCACCACACTGTTTTTCGCCATCCTCGTGCACGGCATGATCATCCTCGGGATCAGCTTCTCCGCGCAGCTGGGCAAACCGCCGCAAGGGCCGACCATCGAAGTGACCCTGGTCCAGGGTCACAGCGCCACGCCGCCCGCGCATGCCGACTACCTCGCCCAGGCCAACCAGCAGGGTGAAGGCAACACCAAAGAGCAGGTGCGGCCCAAGAGCCCGATCTCGACACCCTCGGTGCTGGAGAACGCAGGCATCAGCGATGCCACCGATCTCATCAACAACACCGACCCAAGCAAGGCCAAGGCCCGTCCCGACACCACCCGCGCGCCCAATCCGCCGGCGGATGTGGAACAGCAGGTGCTCACCCAGTCGCAGTCCGACCTCAAAGCCCTGAGCCACCCGATCCCGCCGGCGAGCAACGATCAGCGCCGACTGCTGGTGGCACGGCTGATGACCCGCACCCAGGATACGGCCGACCCCACCGACGACGACGAGCTCACCGCCCAGGCCACGAGCCGGGATCCGCGCGACCGCTTCATCTCGGTGAACACGCGCGAATCGCGCTTCGCGCGCTATCTCGATGCCTGGCGCGCCAAAGTCGAACGCGTGGGCAACCTCAACTACCCCGACGACATCCAGCGCAAAGGCCTGACCGGTTCGCTGGCCCTGGAAGTGGCGCTGAATGCCGATGGCAGCATCCGCAAGATCATCACCCGCCGTGCCTCCAGGTATCCCGAACTCGACCAGGCGGCGATCCGAACGGTGAAGATGGCGGCTCCGTTCAAGCCTTTCCCGCCTGATATCCGCAAGGACACCGACGTCTTGCGGTTCGTCTACGAGTGGCGCTTCATCGATGGCAAGGCTCGCGCCGGCCGCCTCGCACTCCCCGGACGCTGACACCCTTGTCGCCGGTGCGCGCGGACTGGATACTAGTCGCATGAGCACACAGGACTTTCTCACCAACCAGTTCCTCATCGCCATGCCCAAGCTGGATGATCCCAACTTCGAGCACACGGTGACCTACATCTGCGAACACACCGATGCCGGAGCGCTGGGCATCGTCATCAACCGTCCCCTCGGCGTCGATCTCGGCGATATCCTGGGCCAGCTCGAGATCGAGAGCGAAGACGAGAAAGTGCGCAAGTTGCCGGTGTTTCTCGGCGGCCCGGTGGAGCCGCAACGCGGCTTCGTCATCCACGAGCCGCCCGGGCGATGGGAAGCGACGCTGGAGGTTACTGCGTGCGTCGGGGTTACCAGTTCGCGCGATATCCTCGCCGCGATCGCCGACGGCTCGGGGCCGGATCGCAACTTCATCGCGCTGGGCTATGCCGGCTGGGGTGCCGGCCAGCTGGAAGAGGAGATCGCGAACAACGCCTGGCTGAGTACGCCGGCCGACATGCGCATCGTCTTCGAGACCCCTACCGAAGAACGCTGGTCGGAAGCGGCCCGGCTGATGGGCATCGATCTCTCCCTGCTTTCCGGCGAGGCCGGCCACGCCTGATGGCGGCCCGCGGCGAAGGCGAACGCACACCGACGGCGATCATCGGCTTCGATTACGGCTTGCGCCGTATCGGCGTGGCGGTAGGTCAGACGCTCACAGGTTCCGCACGCCCGCTCACCACCCTCATCGCGCGCGACGGCGTGCCCGACTGGACGGCGATCGCCACGCTGCTGGAAAGCTGGCGACCGGGCGCGCTCGTGGTCGGTGTCCCGTATAATATGGACGGCAGCGAACAGCCGCTGACCCTGCGCGCACAGCGATTCGCGCGCCAACTCGAGGGACGTTTCGCACTCGCCGTGCACCTTGTCGATGAGAGGCTGACTTCGGTGGAAGCCGAACAGGACCTGCGCACGCAGCGCCGGGCGGGCCGGCGTCGTCGCGTGCGCCGCGAAGAGATCGACGCACGCGCAGCACAGATCATCGTGGAGGACTGGATGCGCCAGTCCGCAAATCCCGGGAGCCCGGAGGCAGAATGACCGACATCCAGACCAGCCCGGACGGACGGCTGCGCCACCTGCTCACCCTGGACGGCCTCGGTGTTGAAACCATCAACCGCATCCTCGAGCGCGCCCAGCGCTATGTCGCGCGCCCGGGCGAAGCCGTCGTGCGCACTCGCGGCCTGGCGGGCCGCACGGTCGCCAACCTGTTCTTCGAAGCCAGCACGCGCACGCGCGCCTCGTTCGAACTGGCGGCGCGGCGCAGTGGCGCGGACGTGCTCAATCTCGACATGGAGCGCTCGTCGGCGACCAAGGGCGAGAGCCTGCTCGACACCATCTACACCCTGCAGGCGATGAACGTCGACGCTTTCATCGTGCGCCATGCGGACGCAGGCATCCCCGAATACGTGGCGCGCCACGTCATGGATCACGTGGCCGTACTCAATGCCGGCGAAGGCCATCTCTCACACCCCACTCAGGGTCTTCTCGACACGCTCACGATCCGCCAGGCCAAGGGCCGCATCGAGGGCCTGACGATCGCCATCATCGGGGATATCCGCCACTCGCGGGTGGCACGTTCGGCAACCCAGGCACTGAACGCGCTCGGCGCCGGCGAGATTCGCCTGAGCGGGCCCGCGACGCTGCTACCGGAGATGGGCGAGATCGCGCACGCGCGCATCGTTCCGGATATGGACACCGCGCTCGCGGACGCCGACGTGGTGATGATGTTGCGTATCCAGAAGGAACGCATCAACGGTCTCGACATCCCTGACGAGCGCGAGTACTTCCGCGGCTTCGGGCTGAGCGAGGAACGCCTGCGCACCGCGAAGCCCGACGCCATCGTCATGCATCCGGGTCCCATGAACCGGGGTGTGGAGATCGACACCCGGCTGGCGGACGGGCCGCGCTCCTGGATCACGCGCCAGGTCAACAACGGGGTGGCGATCCGCATGGCGGTTCTCGAGATGGTGATGGAGGCGCGCCACGGCGCGGCATGAGATGACCGCAACACAGGCACACCGGGGAACGATCTTCGTCGAAGACGCGACGATCCTCGCCCATACCCACCACGACGGTGCACAGCACACGCTGCGCGTGCATGCGCCCAAGTGCGCGGCGCGAGCGCAGCCGGGCAGCTTCGTGCATCTGCATTGCGACCCGGCACTGCCCATGCGCCGCCCGATGTCCATCATGGCGGCCGACAGCGAAGCCGGCTGGGTGGAGATGCTCTACAAGGTAGTCGGCCACGGTACCGGACTGCTCTCGCGACGCGAAGTCGGCGAGACGCTGAGCATGATGGGACCGATCGGGCACGGGTTCGAGCTGCATGCAGACAGACGTCGGCCGTTGCTGATCGGGGGTGGTGTGGGCATCCCGCCCATGGTGTTCATCGCCGAACATCTGCGCGCGACGGGCGGCGACTTCGAGCCGTTCGTGATCATGGGCTCCGAAGTGCCCTTCCCGTTCGAAGTCGCGCGCGGCGCCACGGCGATACCGGGCATACCCGACGCCGTGGACGCCACCATGCCGCGAGTGGATGCGCTCGGTTTCCCGAGCCGGCTCGCCAGCCTGCAAGGATTCGCCGGCTGCTTCGACGGTTATGTCACGGATCTCGCGCGCACCTGGCTGGACGCGTTGGACGACTCGGCGCGTGGCGAGGTCGAGATATACAGCTGCGGCCCGACGCCGATGCTGAAAGCGGTCGCCGCGCTCGCCGCCGAATACGCCCTGCCGTGCCAGGTGTCATTGGAAGAATACATGGCCTGCGCGGTGGGTGGCTGCGCCGGCTGCGTAGTCAGAGTCGAGACCGCACAAGGCCCCGCGATGAAGCGTGTCTGTGTGGACGGCCCCGTATTCGACGCGCGCCAGGTCTTTCCCTGACTCGCTGATCCTCGCTGCCCTGCAAGGTGGGGCGCCATCCCTTACCATGAAGCCTCACGCACGAAGACAGGAGGCGGCATGGAGTCCACTACAGACCCCGGGGATCCCGGCATCACACTCACGCTCGGCCACGAGCAGCTGCTGATCAGCCGGCGCTATGAGGTCGTCAGCATCCTCAACGATTTCACCATGGGCATCTGGTTTCTGATCGGCAGTATCCTTTTCTTCTACCCGAGCGAGATGACCACCGCGACCTGGCTGTTCACCATCGGCAGCGCGCAACTGCTGATCCGCCCGATCATCCGTCTGAGCCGGCATCTGCACTTGCGCACGCTGCCCAGCAGCAGCTGGGGGATGTGATGAACGCGTGCCGCGCCGGATAAAGACAAGGCGCCCGAAGGCGCCTTGATCATCTAGCCATGCAGGCCTTTACTCAACGCTTGGCATCCGGGCCGATATTGGCATCCAGAAAGCCGATGAGCTTCTGATAGAACGCATCCTGATGCTTGACCTTGTAGAAGCCATGCCCTTCGTTCGGGTAATACAGTAGTTCGAACGGCTTGCCGGCCTTTTTCAGCGCTTCCGTCATCTCGTCACCGTTTTCCGGATCGACGGTCTTGTCGGCACCGCCATAGGCGATGAACAGATTAGCCTTGATGTCCTTCACGTGGAAAACTGGAGAAGTTGCTTTCAGCTTCGCCTCATCGGTTCCCACAGCGATATCGAAGAAGCGACTGAGAGACCGGTAACGCAGCGTATCGCTCTTGCTGTTACGCAGCGGCAGATCATAGACACCCACATAGCCGATAGCACACTTGTAGAGGTCCGGTTCTTTCACCACACCTTCGAGTGCCGCATAGCCGCCATAGCTCGCACCATAGATACACAGGCGCTTGGGATCTGCGATGCCCTGTTTGACCGCCCAGTGGGTGGCGTCGGTCAGGTCATCCTGCATCGTACCGCCCCACTGTTTATAACCGGCCATCTGAAATTTTGTACCGTAACCTCCTGAACCCCGATAGTTAACCTGCAGCACAGCGTAACCATGATGAGCCATGTACTGGACTTCAGGGTCGAACTTCCAGAAATCGCGGATGCCGTACGGACCACCGTGGGGATTGATAACGAGCGGAAGATCTTTCGCATCCGCCATCTTCACTCCCGGCGGCAGGGTGAGATAACCGTGGATCGTCAAACCATCGCGCGCCTGGAAACTGATCGGATGCATCGGTGACATCTGCTTGGGATCGATGCCGGTCTTCTTGGAAAACAGAAACTGCACCTTGCCCTTGGAATAGAGATAGTAGTCGCCCGGGTTCACGTCGCTAGACACCAAAATGACCGACTCTGAGCCGTCACGCGTACTATCATCTATCTGCACCCGCTGGCCAGGAAAAGCAGCCTGCAAACCTTTGACCAACTGCGCCTTGGGATCGTTCGGGCGCAGCCAGATATGGACTGGCAGATCAGTTGTGTAGCTGAAGCCGATCAGCGTCTTGTCGTCATAGCCATATATGGGGAAGTTGAAGTCGCCGTCATAGACCGCTGACAGATCGTACTCGGGATCCGCATAAATTTCGTCCGTCTTATCGGCTTTGAAATCTACATGGAATAGGCCCAGCGTCCCTTTCGAATCAGGGATGATCGCGTAACCAGCATTGCCATCCGGTGTCAGCCCCACCATGTACGAAGCGTCGAACGGATCGATCGAAGCGAGAAAGTCATCCAGCTTTTTCCACTCGCCATCCTTGTCGCGATAAGCGATCTCGCGCTTGTAGGTCTTGTCGTTCTCTCCGGCAGCGAAACGAAGATTCCCATCCCAGTCGGTATACAACGTCTCTGTATTGAGGAACGGGCTCGTGCCGATCTTGTGCCCTTTCCCAGTCAAAACATCCACCTTGTTCACGGTCGGATTCGCCTTGAAAGTATCCGTCGCGATCAGGATATGCCGTGGATCGTCCATCAGATCGGAAAGTAGCCAGCTGTAACGATAGGTAAATGCAACTCCACCACTCTTGCCGGTTCCCGCCAGACCCTTGAATCGGGTGCCATCTGCATTGATGGCCCATATCTCGCCAGTCGACAAGGGTTGATCGAAACTGCCGGACTGTACTGCCGTTCCGAACACGATACGGTCATCACTCACCCAATTTATATATGACACTTGCTTGTAATCAGTCAGCGCATAGTGACCGAGTACTTTATGAGTCTTCAGATCGAGGATATCGAGCAGATAGCTTTCGGGATCCTTGGCATCGCGCCCCATGAATGCCAGATAGCGCCCTGTTGGCGAGATGGTGACATTGGAGAACTGCGGATGCTGGAAGAACGTGGAAACCGGTATGTCCCCTGCCCAGGCGTTCACCGCCGCACAGATCGCGTACACAGTCGCGAGAAAAAACTTGATCTTACGCAATTTGACCCCCCTCCATTCAGAATCGAGCTCGCAGCAGACACGTCTCCATGGCCTGCCGTCCGCTCGTGGACGATTAACCGAAATTGATCTTGGCTTCGAGATTGGCGCGCGAATCGGCGTTTCGCAGCGCTTCTTCCATGTCGATGCGGCCATCCTTGTAGAGTTGGTGCAGCGCGTCGTCGAAGGTCTGCATGCCCTTCTCGGGACTTTCCTGCATTGCTTCACGCACTTCGTCGATCCTGCCCTTCAGGATCAGGTCGGCGATATGCGGCGTGTTCAGCATCACCTCCACCGCGGCGGCGCGCTTGCCATCTTTCCCGCGCACGAGACGCTGCGAGATGATGCCGCGAAGATTGAGCGACAGATCCATGAACAACTGTTTGTGCAGCTGCTCAGGAAACATGTTGATGATGCGATCCATGGTCTGGTGAGCATTGTTGGCATGCAGGGTCGAGATCGCGAGGTGGCCGGTGCCGGCCAGCTCGATTGCAGCCTCCATGGTCTCGCGATCGCGGATCTCGCCGATGAGGATCACATCCGGCGCCTCACGCAGCGAACTCTTCAGCGCGTTGGCGTAGGAATGCGTGTCCTGGCCGACTTCGCGCTGGTTGACGATGGACTGGATGTTCGGGTGCGTGAATTCGATCGGATCTTCGATGGTGAGGATGTGGCCGGCGGAGTTCTCGTTGCGATGGTTGATCATCGCCGAAAGCGTCGTCGACTTGCCCGATCCGGTGGAACCTACCATCAACAGCAGGCCGCGCTTGTGCATGATCAGTTCACTGAGGATCGAAGGCAGGTTGAGATCCGACAGATGCGGCACGTTCGACGGGATGTAGCGCATGACCATCGCCGACTGGCCGCGCTGGAAGAACACGTTGACGCGGAACCGGCCCACATTCTCCTCGGCGATCGCGAAGTCGACTTCGAGGTTGGAATTGTAAAAGTTGATCTGGTCCTCGGTCATGATCCCGTAGGCCGCCGCCTTGACCATCTCCGGCGTCATCACCGTCTTGCCGACCGATACTATCCGGCCCTCGATCTTGATCTTCACCGGCGCGTTGGCGGTGAAATAGAGGTCGGAAGCACCCTTCTCGACCATGAGCTTGAGAAATGGCGAGATATTCATTTACCCGTCTGTCCTTGTCTGTCTTAGGTTCGGCTTGCCCCGCCATAGGCGGCCGCGTCTCGAACGCCTAGAATTTGCCGCGGCGCTCTTCTTCCACCAGCTTGAGCGCGTCGGAGCCTTCGTCGACCGGCGCGGCATCGCGCTTGCTCTCGAGCTTGATGCGCAGACGCAGTTCGTTTTGCGAATCGGCGTTGCGCAGAGCTTCTTCGTAGGAGATATCGCCGGCTTCGTACAGATCGAACAGCGCCTGATCGAAGGTCTGCATCCCGAGCTCGCGCGATTTCGCCATGATCTCCTTCACTTGAGCCACTTCGCCCTTGAAGATCAGGTCGGAGATCAGGGGCGAGTTGAGCAGGATCTCGATCGCGGCGACACGCCCTTTGCCGTCGGGCTTGCGCAGAAGTCGTTGCGAGATGATGCCCTTGATATTCAGCGACAGATCCATCAGCAACTGCTCGCGGCGTTCTTCGGGGAACAGGTTGATGATACGGTCGAGCGCCTGGTTGGCGCTGTTCGCATGCAGCGTCGACAGACACAGATGTCCGGTCTCGGCGAACTGTACGGCATGTTCCATGGTCTCGCGGTCGCGGATCTCGCCGATGAGGATCACATCCGGTGCCTGGCGCAGAGTGTTCTTCAGCGCCGCTTCCCAGGAATCGGTATCCACGCCCACCTCGCGCTGGGTGACCACACAGCCCAGATGTGGATGCACGTATTCGACCGGGTCTTCGATGGTGATGATATGGCCGCGCGAGTTCTTGTTACGGTAGCCGAGCATGGCCGCGAGCGAAGTGGACTTGCCCGAACCGGTGCCGCCCACCATGATGACCAGCCCGCGCTTGGTCATCACCACATCCTTGAGCACCTTGGGCAGCCCCAGCTTGTCGAAGTCCGGGATCTCGGTGGTGATGGTCCGCAGCACCGCACCGGTGCGACCCTGCTGGACGAAGGCATTGACGCGGAAACGGCCGATGCCCTGCGGGTTGATCGCGAAGTTGCATTCCTTGGTGGAATCGAACTCCTTGGTCTGGCGGTCGTTCATGATCGCGCGCACCAGCATGCCGCTGTGATCCGGCGTCAGCGGCTTGTCGGTGACGGGCGTGATCTGACCGTCGATCTTCATCGCCGGCGGATAACCTGCGGTGATGAAAAGGTCGGACCCGCCCTTGGCAACCATGGCCCGTAGCAGATCCTGCATGAATTTTATGGCTTGATCACGTTCCATAGCTCGCCCCGGTTTCGCTACGCATCAACTCGCCCGTCAGGCGAAGGTTTCTTTGTTGGCGGCCTTCTGGCGCGCCTGTTCCTTGGTGATCACGCCCTTCTTGAGCAGATCCTGCAGGTTCTGATCAAGCGTCTGCATCCCGGCAGCCTGGCCGGTCTGGATCGCCGAATACATCTGCGCGATCTTCGCTTCGCGGATGAGGTTTCTGATCGCCGGCGTACCGATCATGATCTCATGCGCCGCCACGCGGCCACCGCCGACTTTCTTCAGCAGCGTCTGCGAGATGACCGCGCGCAACGATTCCGAGAGCATCGCGCGGACCATGTCCTTCTCCGCCGCCGGGAACACATCGACGATACGGTCGATGGTCTTGGCCGCCGAACTGGTATGCAGGGTACCGAAAACCAGATGCCCGGTCTCGGCCGCGGACAGCGCCAACCGGATGGTCTCGAGGTCGCGCATCTCGCCCACCAGGATGACGTCGGGATCTTCACGCAGCGCCGAGCGCAGGGCTTCGTTGAAACCCAGGGTGTCACGATGGACCTCACGCTGGTTGATCAGGCACTTCTTGCTCTCGTGCACGAACTCGATCGGATCTTCCACAGTGAGGATGTGACCGAAGTCGTTCTCGTTGACGAAATTGACCATCGCGGCCAGGGTGGTGGATTTGCCCGAACCGGTCGGCCCGGTCACCAGCACGATGCCGCGCGGCGTCTTGGCGATCGTCTCGAAGATCTTGGGCGCGTTCAGGTCTTCCAGCGAGAGTATCTTCGAGGGGATGGTACGAAACACCGCGCCCGCACCGCGGTTCTGGTTGAACGCGTTCACGCGGAAGCGCGCCAGCCCCGGGATCTCGAACGAGAAATCCGCTTCCAGAAATTCCTCGTAGTCCTTGCGCTGCTTGTCGTTCATGATGTCGTACACCATGTCGTGTACGTCCTTGTGCTCGAGCGCGGGCATGTTGATCCGGCGCACGTCGCCGTCGACACGGATCATCGGT
The DNA here is from genome assembly GCA_963739695.1 of uncultured Pseudomonadota bacterium. Taxonomy (GTDB): domain Bacteria; phylum Pseudomonadota; class Gammaproteobacteria; order Natronospirales; family CAVUBB01; genus CAVUBB01. The sequence goes on from CAVUBB010000010.1 coordinate 206,863, forward strand.
GGCACACCGGCCGACAGATGCAGGTCGGAAGCCCCGTTCTTGACACCGAACGAGAGCAGTTGCGCAATATCCACTGCCATAGAAATCCCCTAGAATCGCTGGCGCCGTCGGACCCGGGACGGCAAAAACGTTCGAGCTGCGGCCCCGTGCGTACAGTTCGATAAAGTATAGCGAAGCCAGGTTAGGCGCAACATGACTGATATTGCCGAAAATCTCGCCAGAGTCCGCGCCCAGATCGCGCGCCTGGCGGCGTCTGCGGGCCGTGAACCCGTAGATGTCCGCCTCATCGCGGTGAGCAAACGCCAATCGCTCGCGGCGATCCGCGAGGCCTGGGCGGCGGGACAGCGCGATTTCGGCGAAAACTACGCGCAGGAAGGCCTGGAGAAGCTTCAAGCCTTCCACCCTGAGGGTATCCGCTGGCATTTCATCGGCCCCCTCCAATCGAACAAGACCCGACCGATCGCAGCGCATTTCGACTGGGCCCACTCGCTGGACCGGCTCAAGATCGCCGAACGCCTTTCCGCGCAGCGCCCGTCCGAACTGGCTCCGCTGCAAGTCTGCCTGCAGGTGAACATCAGCGGTGAAGCGAGCAAAAGCGGGGTCGCGCCCCAGGCTTTGGCCCCGTTGGCCCATGCGGTCTCGAGGCTGCCGGGATTGCACCTGCGCGGCTTGATGGCCCTGCCCGCGCCTGCCACCGGGCTCGACGCGCAGCGTGCTGCTTTTGCCCGCCTGCGCACACTGTTCGACATGCTGCGTGAAGACGGTCTGGAGCTGGATACACTTTCGATGGGGACGAGTACCGACATGGCGGCGGCGATCACGGAAGGCGCCAGCATGGTTCGCATCGGCACTGCCGTGTTCGGCCGTCGCCGGTAGTCGGCCCGCGTGGCGACGCGTATCCTGTCACCCACACGCGCAGGCACCTCAACAGCAAGCGAAGGGATATGAGCGCAGATATCATCACGTTCATCGGCGGCGGCAACATGGCCCGCAGCCTCATCGGCGGCCTTATCGACAGCGGTGTGCCGGCTGCCTCCATCCGTGCCGCCGATCCGAGCGCGGACCAGCAACGAGCGCTCTCCGAGCAGTTCGGAATCGCCACATTCGGCGACAATCCCGCGGCCGTGGCTGACGCCGCCACGGTGATCTTCGCGGTCAAGCCGCAGACCTTCCGCGCGGCCGCCGAGAGCGTCGCGCAAGCCCTCGCGCAGACCCAAGCGCTGGTGATCTCCATCGCCGCGGGCATCCCGCTGAGCGCCATCGGGCGCTGGCTGGGCGGTACCCTGCCCCTGGTGAGGGTGATGCCCAACACGCCGGCGCTTATCGGCGCCGGGGCGAGCGGCGCCTTCGCCAATGCCGAGGTCGACGCGACGCAGCGCGCACGCGCGCAGCTGATCCTTGCCGCAGTCGGCGAAGTCTGCTGGGTGGAAGACGAAGGCCTGATCGATGCGGTCACCGCCGTCTCAGGCAGCGGGCCCGCCTACTTCTTCCGTGTCATCGAACTGGTGGCGGCGGCGGGTGTCGAACTGGGACTGCCGGAGGCCACCGCCCGGCAGCTGGCGTTGCAAACCGCCTACGGTGCGGCACGCATGGCGCGCGAGAGCGACGAGGCACCCGCGACCCTGCGCAAGAGAGTGACTTCGCCCGGCGGCACCACGGCGGCGGCGCTGGAGGTATTTGAACGATCCGGGATCGAACGCATATTCCTCGATGCGCTCACCGCCGCGCGCGACCGTTCGCGCACGCTGGCCAAAGAATTTGGAGATGCAGAATGAATGGGAATCTGGAACAGGCACTCGCCTTTCTCGTCAACACGCTGTTCTATCTGTTCATCCTCGCGCTGATGCTGCGCTTCCTGCTCCAGCTCGTGCGCGCGGACTTCTACAACCCCTTCTCGCAAGCGCTGGTCAAGATCACCAATCCGATATTGGTGCCGCTGCGGCGTCTCATCCCCGGCTATCGAGGCTGGGATTTCGCCGCACTGGTCGCGATGTATCTGCTGCAGGTGATCGCACTGGTGCTGGTGTACACGCTGATCAAGGGCGTCAGCCTGTCGCCGGCCACACTCCTGATCTACGGGGCGCTGCGCCTGCTCGATCTGCTGTTGAGCGTGTATTTCTTCTCGATCCTGCTGCAGGCAGTCCTGAGCTGGGTGAGCCCGGGCAGCTACAATCCGCTCACCAGCCTGCTCTGGCGGCTGAACGAGCCCCTGCTGCGACCAGTCCGGCGGGTCCTGCCGCCGCTCGGCGGGCTCGACCTCTCGCCGCTCATCGTCCTGCTCGTGATCCAGTTCATCCGTATCCTGCTCAACTGAGCGCGCTGCCCGGCGTCCGCGCCGGACCCAGAACTCAGCTATATTTTATGTGACCGCCGACTCGATACCCTACGGCCGCCGCCGCGGCGCGGCATCGACGAACGGGCCGGCGCTCATCAGGAAACCCGCTCGCGGAGGACTGTCATGCGTTTGCCCACCAGAATCCATCTCGCTGTTGCCACACTGTCGCTGATCCTGGCGGCGACCGTACCCGCCCTGGCCGAACAGGCCCTGGATACCGGCGCCTATGTGATCCATTACAACGCCTTGTCCACCGACGACCTATCGCCAAACGTGGCCACGGCCTACGGCATCGTGCGCAGCAAGAACCGCGCCATGCTTAATGTCTCCATCATCCGCAAGGTGGTCGGGACCACCGGCAAGTCGGCCCGCGGCCGCGTGACCGCACAAGTGTCGAACCTCACCGGCCAGCTCAAGGACATGCCGTTGCGCCAGGTCACCGAACAGGACGCCGTCTACTACATCGGCGAGGTGGATGTGAATGACGGCGAGACGCTGATCTTCAACATCCATGTGACCCCGGCGGGTGAGGGAAAGACTTACGACATCCACTTCAAGCAGCAGTTCTTCACCGAGTGAGCCGGCTCCTTCCGACCTGTAAAAAACGCCTGTATCCACCGGCACGGATGCCGTTTTTTGCAAACTTGTGCTAGATTGCAAAACGTCATCGCAACCGTATCAGACGGGTATTAAAGGAGTGACTACATGGCCGTGAAGAAAAAAGCCGCGAAGACCAAGGCTGCGGCTCCAGCCAAACCGCTGACCAAGTCCGAGATCTATTCCGCGCTGGCCGATCAGACGGGCCTGACGAAGAAAGAGATCGGCAGCGTGTTCGATTCCCTCGGCGCGCTGATCAAGAAGAATGTCGGCCGCCGCGGCCCCGGAGTTTTCAACGTTCCGGGCCTGATGAAGGTGAAGGTCGTGCGCAAGCCCGCCACCAAGGCGCGCAAGGGCATCAATCCTTTCACGGGTGAAGAGACCGTGTTCAAGGCCAAGCCGGCTCGCAACGTGGTCAAGGTCCAGCCCCTCAAGGGCCTCAAGGATATGGTCTGACCGACCTGCGGATCCGGACCGGGGCGGCAAGCCCCGGTCCATCCTCCGGGCGCTTCAGCCCAACCCCATCTCTTCCATCACCGCGTTACGGGCCCGGATCAGTTCGGAATGCGGCACATAGATCAGATCCGCGACCTTGCGCACCACCTGGTCTTCATAGCGATCAAGACGGCCATCGGCGAACGCGACGCGCCACAACATCTCCACGATCTGCGCTTTGTCCTCGGCGGAAAAATTGTCGTTCACCAGACGCGTGAAGCGGAACATCGACACCGCCTGCTCCGATTGGCGCCGTGCCTGCTCCAGTAACTCGTCCACCTCGTCGGGCGCCAATTCGAGACGCGCAGCCAGCAACTCGCGCACGACGTCCATCTCCGCAGCGCTGACGTCGAGATCGGCGCGCGCCACCTCCATCAGCAATACGGTCGTGGCCAGGGCCACCGCCTGTTCGCGCGCCTCCTCGCTCTCGGTACTGCGTACGAAACGCGTCTCCACGAATTCGATAAATGCTGTCAGCGCCGCCAATTGCGAGTCCTCCTCAGGGTGTTTCGGGGCCGGGTTCGAGTATCGCAGTCAGTTGAGACAGCGCGCGCGGCACTTTTACTTCAAGCGTCGGCTCGGCCGGCGATGCCCAGTCGCGGCCCCATCTCCCGCACCACGGTCTCGCGCAGCTCGGTGAGCCGTCCGTGGAAGAAATGGCCAGCGCCGGCAAATTCACTCACTAGCGGCCGATGATCGAGGCCCGCGACCCAATCACGCACGGCGGCTACCGGCACGATCTCGTCGGCATCGCCCTGGATCAGCAGCCAGGGGCATTGCACCGCGTCGAGACCGGAGGCATCGAACCGGTGCACGGCCGGCGCGACCGTTACCAGCCCGGCCAGCGGCACCCGCGCCGCCACGCGCAGGGCCACGAAGGCGCCGAACGAGAAACCACCGACCACCGGCTGCGTCCCGGGCCAGCGCGCGCCGGCCCAGGCGAGCACCGCCAGAGCATCTTCGGTCTCGCCACGGCCTTCGTCGTATTCACCCTCGCTCGCGCCCACGCCGCGAAAGTTGAAGCGTACCGCCGGCATTCCCAGACGCGCGAAAGAGCGCGCGAGCATGTGCGCCACCTTGTTATGCATGGTACCGGCATGCTCCGGGTGCGGATGACAGATCACGGCATGAAACGCGGTCGGCGCCACGCCCTCTTCCGGATGATCGACGAGGGCTTCGATCATCCCCGCCGGGCCCTCGATGGATACGGATCCAGTCCGCTTAGCGCTCATCTTGCTCACTTACCCGTTCGTTCTCTCCAACCTCACGCCCAGCACTTCGCGCCCTTGGCGGGCCGAAGCAGACCACGGTCTCCCCCGCCTTCGGGCTGATCGGTGCCTGGGGCGAATGCACGCTGATGGCACCATCGGCGCGTACAAGCATCAGCGTGAACGTGCCTTCGGCACAGTCTTTGAGATAGTCCTCGAAACCGAAAGTTTCCGTGAGGCGCGTCTTCTGGAATTTCCAGCCCTGGCTGTGCCGCCGCCAGAGTTCTTCATACAAGGCGCTCTCGTCGAAAGCTATGCGCCCTCGCACCGTCCGCGTCAGCGCACGCGGATCGGCGTCGTCGGCAGCGAACATCGGTAGTTGCAGCACGCGCTCGCGGCCGATCTCCGGCGCGAACGCAGTACAGACGAGCGCATTGTAAGCATCGTTGCTGGTCAGCGCCAAAAGCGTTCCCACATCGCTGAGATCGAGATTGAGCTGCGCGGCCTCGGACAGTATCTCGCCGTAATAGACCGCGAGCCCGGCCAGACGCGCGGAGCGCAGCCGGTGCCAGGAACCGTCGACGGTCAGCGTCTCGACGCCGACATCTTTCAAGGTCAGTGCGAGATCCGTGCTCCATGGCGATGCCCCCACGATGAGCACGCGGTTGCGCGCGGAAGAAGCCAGCCCGAGCCAGCGCGCGAAAGTGCCCAGGGTAGTGCCGTGCAGCAACACGGTGACGAAGATCAGGGCGAATACCAGCGGCACCAGCACCTCGGCATCGGCATAGCCGGCCGCGAGCAGGCGCGGCGCGAATACGCCGGCGGTCGCCGCAGCGACGATACCGCGTGGCGCCACCCAGGCGACCAGGGCCCGGTTGCGCCAATCCATGCCCGAGCGCAGGGTCGCGAGCATCACTGCAAGCGGGCGCACCACCAGCACGAGGCCCGCGATCAGCGCCGCGCTGCGCCAGTCGAGACGGCGCAGGGCTTCCGGTTCCAGCGACGCGCTGAGCAGGATGAACACGACCGAGACCAGGAGGATGGTCACGTATTCCTTGAACCTGCGCATCTCCTGGATACTGGGCAGATCCATATTGCCCATGACCACGCCCATGATCGTGACCGCGAGCAGGCCGGCATTGCTCTGCGCGGTATTGGCCGCCACATAGACCAGCAGCACCAGAGCCAGTGAGAGCGGCGATTTCAGGTATTCGGGCACCCAGCCGCGATGGAAAGCCTGGCCGGCGAGATAGGCGACGCCGCCGCCGAGGACGAAGGCCGTGGCCACGGCCAGACCGAGCCCGCGCAACACATCGCCATACGCCGCACCCTCGCCGGTGTAGACGATGTATTGGAACACCAGCACCGCGAGCAGGGCGCCGAGCGGGTCGTTGATGATGCCTTCCCAGCGCAGGTAGGAAGCCGCCCGGCGGTTGAGCATGGAATGGCGCAGCAACGGGATGATCACAGTCGGACCCGTCACCACGATGATCGCGCCGAACAGCCAGGCCACCGGCCAGGAGAGGCCGCCGAGCATATGGGCCGCGATCGAACCCAGGGTCCAGCTGAGCGGGATACCGAGATACACCAGGCGGCGCACACCGGTGGCAGCGCCCCGGATCTCGCGAAATTGCAGGTTGAGACCGCCCTCGAACAGGATCACGGCCACGCACAGATCGATCACCGGCTCGACCACGGGCCCGAACACCTCGATCGGGTGCAGGATACCGAGCACCGGTCCGGCCACCAGGCCCACCGCCGCCAGCAGGATGATCGCGGGCAGGCGCGTACGCCACGCCAGCCACTGCGCGATCATGCCCAGTCCCACCACGAGTGCGATGGCGATACTGACGTTAGTGGCCATCTTGGGCCTCCCGACGAGCCCGCCTGGGCTCAGTGCATGCCCTGACCGTCAGCCAGACGCAGCAGGCCGCGCACATGGCGATAGACCCACCACAGCCATAACAGCGCGGAAAGTATCCAGCCGATGACAAAGCCGATGAGCAGGAAATAGAGCGCGACGATAACCACGCTCCACACCACCGCCCACCAGAAGGTGCGGATCATCCAGCGGTGATGACTGTCAGCGAAGGTCGAACCGGTGCCGAGCTTGAGATAGTTGATGACCACCGCGATCACGCTCGGCAGCGCGAGCACGGCACCGACCAGGTGCAGGATGTAGGCGGCGACGATCCAGCGCCGTTCCGTGGTAGGCGTGTCGCCGGGGTAGGCGCTCATGGCGATATCCTCTCTCGCTGCGAAGGCTCCATCATACCCGCCGCACCGGCAAACCGGCCGCGAATCCGGCAAGACTGGCAAATCCGCGAGCCCGCTGCAACGCCCCTCACGTGCCCGTCGCGATTGCACTACAATCGGCGGGGCATGGTTTGAGGAGATTGACATGGAACTCGTTATCGACGGATTCGAGGATTCAAAGACGATCCCCGGACGCTTCGCCTTCGCCGTCTTCGACGCCGACGAACACGTGCGCCTGAGCGAAAACCGCAACCCCGGTCTCAGCTGGCGCGATATCCCCGCCGGGACCAGGTCGTTGGTTCTCGTCTGCGTGGATCCCGACGTGCCCAGCAAACCCGACGATGTCAACCAGGAAGGCCGCGAAGTCCCGGCCGATCTGCCCCGCGTGGATTTCTATCACTGGCTGATGGTGGATATCCCGCCCGCGGTGACGCATATCGACGAAGGCGCCTGCAGCGACGGCATCACTCCACGCGGCAAACGCGAACCGGCAGGGCCGGCCGGCAGCCGTCAGGGCGTCAACGACTACACCGCCTGGTTCGAAGGCGATGCCGATATGGGCGGCGTGTATCTCGGTTACGACGGCCCCTGCCCGCCCTGGAACGACAGCATCGTGCACCACTACCGCTTCCGCCTGTTTGCCACCGACCTCGAACGTCTGCCGGTGGCGGGCGAATTCCGCGGTGCCGAGGTGATGGCGGCGCTGCAAGGCCATGTACTGGCCGAAGCCAGTGTGACCGGCCTCTACAGCCTGAACCCGGCCGTAGCGGCGAACTGACCGCAAAGAAAGCACGGATGCGTCTGCTCGCCGGGATCGTCTGCCTGCTCGCCGGATTCGGCGTGGACGCCGCGCGCGCGGCGTCCACGCCCGACGCCCTGACCCTCTATGCCGGAAAATACACCGATCAGCGCCTGGCCGAAGACGTGCTCGGCAACCGCGCGCTGCATTTCGAGCAATCCTGGATCCTCGCCGGGGCGTGGGCCCGCACCTTCTCGGAATCCGCGAATCACCGCTGGGAGCTGGAAGGCCAGATCGTCAAACATATGGGCCTGCAGACGCATTGGGAGTTCAACGGCGCGGTCATCTGGCGCTGGACCGCATTCCCCTGGAACAAGTATCTGAAGACCACGATCGCCGTCGGCGACGGCCTCTCCTACGCCACCGTGGTGCCACCACTGGAGCTGGCAAGCCATACCAATACCGGCGCCACGCGGCTGCTCGACTACTTCGTCCTCGAGACCACCTTCGCACCGCCATGGGCGGATAACTGGGCGCTCGTCACCCGCGTGCACCACCGCTCCGGCGCGAAAGGCATATTCGACGGTGTCCACGGCGGTTCCAACGTCATAGCCGTGGGCATCAAACTCTATCTCTGAGGATCCCCTGATCGATCCTGTCGCGGGTCGCGTTGTGGCTCAGCGCGGCGCTGAGCCACAACCTTTCAGGACGGCGCCCTACGCGTGCCGTGCGGCGTTGCTCGTCGCTCATGTAGCGCTGCTACACATCACTCCTCGCGCCTTGCGCGGCGCACGTAAGGACCACCGTCGCGACCGCGCCAGGACCGATCAGTGGATCCTGAAATCGATGACCTGCGTGAGGCGACGGGGCACTGCGTGCCCGCCGCTGTAAGCGGGCTTGAACTGCCACTTGGCAATCGCGTTCACTGCCGCCGCATCGAACACGCCATGAGGTTGAGACTGCACCACATGCACGTCGTGCACACCGCCGTCCACGCCTACGGTGAACTCGACCTGGACCCAGCCCTCGATGCCATCACGTTCCGCGATGGGCGGATAGTTTGGTGCGATGGTCAGCGTCGGCGAGGCACCGCCGTCAGTCATGCCGATGCCCGGCATTCCACTGCCGCTTGGAGTGCCCTGCGGCGGAGTCGGCAGTCCGGTAACACCGCCATCGGTTGGCGGCGTGAAGTTGACTGGCACCAGATGGACGGGAACGTTCGGGGCCTGCGATGCAGGGGGCCGTGGACTCGTAGGTGCGGGCTTTGGTTGCGACGGCAGCTGCTGGTGTTCGATGCGCGTCTTGTGAGCCGCGGGCTGCTCGCCGAGTATGGCCACCGGCGCCTTGATCTCGATGGTAGTGCCCGCGGCGGCGTGTTTGGGCGGTGCAGCGAGATGCTGCATGAGGTAGAAAAGCGCGGCACCGATAATGGCGCCGAACAACAGTGAAGCCACATAGCGCATGACATCCTCCTTTGAAAGCCACCGATCACAGATCGGGGGCTTTCACGTCATGCTCCGGCTTCAGACGTTCAATGTCGGCCGCCGGAGCCTTTGGCAGGAACCGAGAAATGGATGACTTCGCTGCCGTGCCGCGCCTCCGGGCCGCCACTGGTGCCGGCGCCCGGCGTATACAGACGCGATTCGACGATCTGCTTTGCCTGTTGTTCGTAGTAGCCCTTGGGTTCGGCGCCGACCACATGCACGTCGATCGCACGGCCGTCGGGCTGTACGGTGAATTCGAGCTGCACGAAACCCGAGACCTTGCGCGCAGGGGCGCGCACCGGCTGGACGTCGTCGAGCGCGGAATGCTTCTTCTTCGCCCCCGGCTCGGGCGGATCGTTGATCTGGCTGCCACTGATTAGCTGCACGGTGGCGAATTCCATGTCCGGGATCTTGGCGTCCTCTTCGCGGTGCCAGTGGGTGACGAGCAGGGCCGTGATCGTGAGGATCGCAGTCGTCGCCACCGCCCCTGAGACCAGGAGGCGGAAGATGAATCCCATACGTTGCTTGAGCTGTGCTTGCATGTTTTCAGTATAAACCATGGTTTGGGGGCCGGCCTGAGGCCTCATTCGGCCAGGGCCAGGCGGATACGGCGGTTCTGCCTGCCCTTCTTCTCGATCTTGGTGACCGTCACCGGCCCGATCTCGCCGATATCGGCCACATGCGTACCGCCGCAGGGCTGCAGATCGATACCGGCGACCTCCACCAGACGGACGCGCCCGACGCCTCGCGGTGGCTGCACCGACATGGTTTTCACCAATTCGGGTCGGGCATCGAGCTCGGCATCGGTGATCCAGCGCGTGGCCACCGGCGCTCCGGCCGCGATCAGCGCGTTAAGCCGGACCTCGACCTCCTCTCGGTCCGGGCTCTCGGGCAGATCGAAGTCGAGCCGGCCGCTGCCATCAGCCACCGCGCCGCCGGTCACCGGCGCCACCACCACCGCGCTGAGCAGATGCAGGCAGGTGTGCATGCGCATGAGCCGGTGGCGGCGCGCCCAGTCGATACGCGCCGTGAGCCGCGTTCCGGGTGCGAGCTCGAACGGCTCCGCGGGGATATGGACAATCTCGCCGCTGTCCCGTTCCTTGCGCGTGTCCACGATGGCGATCTCGCGGCCATCGGCCAGCTCGAGCACACCCTGGTCGCCCGGCTGGCCGCCGCCTTCAGGGTAGAAGACGGTACGGTCAAGGCGGATGCCCTGGGCGTCGACTGCGACCACCGTCGCCTCGCAATGCCTGAGATAGGCGTCGTCGCGGAACAGGATCTCGGTCATCGGCTTCTTCCTCCGGCGGGGGATACGCCAGCTGGCGCTCTCACAGCCCAGCATACCGCGTGCCCGACCCCGCCTGGCAAGCAGCCAAGCCGCTACGGACCCCCGTTCAGGGGAAGCATTCCGCCGCGCAATCTGGTAAATTTCGCGTTTTCCTGAATCCAGACCCCCGAGAAGGGAGACCCACGAATGAGAATTCGCTCTCTTGGAGCAGCGCTCCTGATTGCCGCCGGCGTGTTCGCCATGCCGGCCGCCCATGCCGCGGGCGATGCGGCCCAGGGCAAGATCAAGTCCCAGACCTGCATCGGCTGTCACGGCATACCCGACTACACCAACGCCTACCCCACCTACCGGGTACCGAAGCTGGCCGGTCAGCAGGCCGGCTATATCGTCGCGGCGTTGAAGGAATACAAGTCCGGTGGCCGTGCTCACAAGACCATGCACGCGCAGGCCGCGACACTCAGCGACCAGGACATGGAAGACATCGCGGCCTACTTCGCCAGCATCGGCAAGCCCGACAATGGATCGGCCACGCCGACCGACGCCAATGCCGCCGGCGCGAAGCTGGTGACCAACGTCTGTTCCGCCTGTCACGGCCCCAACGGCAGCAAGCCGATCGCGCCGACCTACCCGATCCTCGCCGGCCAGTACGACGACTACATCCGCCAGGCGCTGAAGGAATACCGCGACGGCGACCGCAGCAACCCGATCATGAAGGGTCAGGCTGCCGGTCTGTCCGAGCAGGATATCAAGGACGTGGCGGCCTACCTGTCCAGCGTGCCCAGCCCGCTCGACAACATCGCGCACGACTGACCTCGAGCGGGGGCCGCTCGCGGCCCCCGCCCTCTCTTCTCTCGCATCACCACTCCACCATGGCCTTCCTCGCCGCCCGCAGCGTGATCCTCACCGGAGCCACGGGTGGCATCGGCGGGCATATCGCCAGGCGGCTCGCCGCGGAAGGCGCGCACCTGGTCCTCAGCGGGCGCTCGCACGAGCAGCTGGAGGCCCTGGCCCGCGAACTGCGCGGCAGCGAAGTCGAGATCGTCGCGGCGGATATCACCGATGCCACCGACCGCAGCAACCTGCTGAAGCGCGCACGTGCGCGCTTCGGGCCCGTCGACATCCTCATCAACAACGCCGGTTACGAGGAGATAGTGGCCTTCGAACGCCAACAGCCCGCGGGGATCGAGCGCCTGCTCGAGATCAACGTGCTCGCCCCCATGCTGCTCACGCGCGCGGCCCTGCCCGAGATGCTGGAGCACGGACGCGGGCACATCGTGAACATGGCGTCGCTCGCCGGACGCACGGGCATGCCCTACGGTGCGGTCTACGCGGGCACGAAAGGTGCGTTGGCGGAATGGAGTCTGTCGCTGGATGCCGAGATCGCGCCGCGCGGCGTGCGCAGCTCGGTGATCTGCCCGGGCTTCGTGAGCGAAGCGGGCATGTTCGCGCGCAAAGAGCGCGAGGCCCCCGGCACACTCGGCACCTCGTCACCGCAGGCTGTCGCCGCCGCGGTGGTCGCGGCCATCCGCGACGGCAAGAACGAGATCGTGGTGAATCCGAAGCCGGTACGCGTACTGATGATGCTTAAGGCCGCCTCACCGCGAGCCGTTGCCTGGATCGGGCGGCGGCTGGGGCTGGTCGCCTTTCTTGAGAGTATCGCCCGCAGGAATTGAGCCCGGGCCCGCCGGCACTTCGACTTCGATCTTGCCCACGTTAACGCTCGCGTCCACCGCCGTATTACCGCCGCCGGAATAATCGATGGCCTCGCTGGTCTCGTTCACCTTCTTCGCTTCGACCGTCTGACTGCCCGCGGTCATGTGCAGACTGCCGACATTCGTACGCAGAGTGACCTTCCCCGGCGTGGTGGCCAGCTTGAGGTCGATGTTGCCGACGTTGGTATGCGCGGTGACCGCGCCGCCGGGAAGATCGGCGACGATCTTGCCCACGTTGGCCTCCAGCTCGGCACCGCCGCCGACGCCGGCTAC
>CAVUBB010000011.1:0-12894 GCA_963739695.1 uncultured Pseudomonadota bacterium
CAGGAAGGCCGCCTGCGCGGAGCGATCGGTATCGAACGCCGCAAGGCCGTGGCCTGGCCACGCGAACTCGGTGCGCTGCTCAACGTCGCCGCGGGAAGCCTGAGCGGCCTGCTCGAACGGCGTCGCTTCAGCGCCGAACTGGCGGACAGCGAAGCGCGTTACCGGAATATCGTCGACGCGGTGCGCGAAGGTATCTGGATGCTCGACAAGGATGGCACCACCACCTTCGTCAACGATCCGATGGCAGACATGCTGGGTTACTCGCCCGCCGAGATGGTCGGCTGTTCCGTCTTCGATTTCATGCCACCCGATGAAGCGCAAGCCGCGCGCACCCGGCTGCACAACACGCGTAGCGGATCTGCCGCCAGCTATGAGCGCCAGTTCACCCGTCGCGATGGAACCGCCCTTTGGACCATGGTCGCGGTAAGCCCGCGCCATGCCGGCGATGGCACTTATCTGGGCTCGGTCGCGATGGTGCTGAACAATCAGGCGCGCAAACTCGAAGAGTCCCTGCGCGTCACCGAGAATCGCATCCTCGAACTGGTCGCGACCGATGCGGGACTGGAAGCTGTGCTCGATCTGGTGGTGCGGACGATCGAAGAGGTCTTGCCTCCGGGCTTTCGAGCGGCTGTCGGCGCCCTGAGCATGGATGGAAATATCGCCGTGCTGGCCAGTCACACGCTGGGAAGCGAGATACTGGTCGAACTGCGCGAGACAGAACTCGATATGCGGGCAGGATCGCCTTTCGGCATCGGCGCGCTGCGATACCTGGGCGCGTCGAGCCTGGAGGTGATCGAAAGTCGCTGGATCAGCGCGGTCGGTGGCGATCCCCTGGGCTTTTTCATGCTCGCGGGGTCGGCCGGCGCCGTGCTTGATCCGATGATCGAAGAGCGCCTGCAGGGTGCGAGCCGGCACGCGCGCATCGCGCTCGAGAGCGATCGGATAAAGCGCCGCATCGAAGAGAACGAAGCCCGTTTGCGCACCCTGGTCGAACATGCGCCGGAGGCGATCGTGGTCATCGATGGCGATACCGGTCTGTTCATGGACGTAAACGAGAACGCCGTGCGTCTGTTCGGGCTTCCGCGTCACGTGCTTGTCGGGCAGGCACCATGGCAGCTCTCGCCACCCCAACAGGCCGATGGCGAGCGCTCGGAAGAGCGCGCGCATGAGATGATGGAGCTGGCGATGCAGGGGGAAGCACCGGTATTCGAGTGGCTGCATCGTGCGGCAGATGGCCGGCTCATCCCCACGGAGATACGCCTCGTACGCTTGCCATCCAGTGCGGGCGCCCTGATTCGCGGTAGCATCACCGATGTGAGCGAGCGTGTTGCCGCGGAACATCACCTGCGCCAGCTCGCCACCCGCGATCATCTTACCGGTCTGGCCAACCGCAATCTCTTCCTCGAACGTCTGCGTCACGCGATCGCCATCGCGCGGCGGCAACAGACCGGGCTCGCGGTGATGTTCCTCGATCTCGATCGTTTCAAACACGTCAACGACAACCTCGGTCATGCGGTCGGCGACCGCCTCCTGGTACAGGTCGCCAAGGCGCTGGAAGACTGTCTGCGCGAGAGCGATACCATCGCGCGCCTCGGCGGCGACGAGTTCACGGTGCTGCTGGAAAACGTGTTCGAGTTGCGCGATGCCGCGAAGGTTGCAGAGAAGATCCGCACAGCGGTCGCCGGGCGTATCAATGTCGACGGTCATGAGCTTTTCGTAACCCCGAGCATCGGGATCAGCACCTACCCCAAGAACGGCAACGATGTGGAGTCTCTGCTCAAAGCCGCCGATACGGCCATGTATTCGGCCAAGGAACTTGGCGGCAACGGCTACCAGTTCTTCACCAACGAACTCAACGAGCGCGCGGCGGCGTTCATGCGCCTGGAGAGCGGCCTGCACCATGCCATCGAGCGGGGCGAACTCGCGCTGCACTATCAGCCCAAGTTGTCGTTGCGTACGGGGCAGGTGACCGGGATGGAAGCGCTGATGCGCTGGGACAGCGCTGAGCTGGGGCGGGTGTCGCCCGCAGAGTTCATACCGGTCGCGGAAGATACCGGTCTGATCGTGAGCATGGGCGAATGGGCCTTGCGCGAAGCCTGCCGTCAGGGCCGCGAGTGGACGGATGTGCGCGCACGCGCCGGCCTGCCGCCGTTGCGGGTTTCGGTGAATCTTTCCGCGCGGCAATTGCGCCAGACCCGGCTCGATCAGACCGTGGCCGACGTGTTGCGGGAGACGGGCCTGCTGGCGGAGTGCCTGGAGCTCGAGATCACCGAAAGCATGGTGATCAAGAACCCCATGTTCGCGATCGATACCCTGCGCCGGATCCGCGATCAGGGCGTGCATATAGCCGTGGATGATTTCGGTACGGGCTATTCGTCGCTGGGTTATCTCAAGCGGCTGCCTATCGACACCGTCAAGATAGATCACTCCTTCATCAAGGACATCACCAGCGATTCCGAAGATCTGTCAATCACCGAGGCCGTTATCGCGATGGCGCACGCACTCGATCTCGAAGTCGTCGCCGAAGGCGTGGAGACCGTCGAGCAGCTCGAACTGTTGTATGCGCGTGTCTGCGACCAGGTACAGGGTTATCTGTTCGGCCGCCCGGTGCCGGCGGCGGAGCTGGATGTCGCCGGCGAGGTGATCGCTGCGCACTTTGCCGCCCTGCGTGAGAAGATGGGCGCTTAGCCAGCTTCTGCCGAGGATAGACCCATGCTCGATACGGAGTCTCTCGACGTACTCAAGGTCGCGGCGCGCCGCCTTGATGACGGCTTTGCGGATTTGCCCGACTTCCAGCCCACCGCGGTCGACGCGAGGATGACGGCCGTGCTGATGGAAGTGGCAGACCGGATGCACGATAACTACCCGTATCCGCATCCCTTGTATGCCGGCCAGATGCTCAAGCCCCCGCACCCGGTTGCACGGCTCGCTTACGCTCTCGCGATGTGGATCAATCCCAACAACCATGCGCTTGACGGTGGTCGCGCCAGTTCGGCGATGGAGAAAGAGGCAGTGGCCGCGCTCGCGCGCATGTTCGGCTGGGAGACGCATCTCGGACACCTCTGTGGCGGGGGGACGGTCGCCAATCTCGAGGCTTTGTGGGTAGCGAGCCGTCTGGCCCCGGGCAAGACTCTGCTCGCGTCCAGCCAGGCCCATTACACTCATTCGCGCATGTGCGGTGTACTCGGGGTTCCGTTCGAGAGCGTAGCGGTCGATCGATTCGGGCGCATGGACATGGGTGCGTTGGCAAGGCGTCTTGCCCAGGGCGATGTAGGCACCGTGGTCGCGACAGTGGGAACCACGGCGCTGGGCGCCGTCGATCCCCTGGCCCGGATACTGGATCTCGCGCGCACGCACGGTACCCGCGTCCATGTCGATACCGCATACGGCGGCTATTTCAAGCTCGCCGGCGGTCTCCAGGACGAAACGGCTGGCGCCTATGCGGTGCTCGATCAGGCCGATTCGATCGTCGTCGATCCGCACAAGCACGGTCTGCAGCCGTACGGTTGCGGTTGCGTGCTCTTCCGCGACCCGGAGGTGGGCCGGCTCTACAAGCACGATTCGCCGTATACCTACTTCACCTCCGGCGAACTGCACCTGGGCGAGATCAGTCTCGAATGTTCGCGGCCGGGCGCTTCGGCGGTAGCACTGTGGGCTACGCAGCGTCTGCTTCCGCTGGAAGCGGGCGGCGAGTTTGCCCGCGATCTCGAGGCATCGTTGCGGGCGGCACGCGACTTGTGGTGGCGGCTCGATGAAGCCGAGGCGTTCAGGGTGGCCATGCCACCGGAACTGGATATCGTGATCTGGGCGCCGTCCGGTCGATCGGCCAGCGAGCTTAGTGCGCATGCGCAGGCGGTGTTCGATGCCGCTGCGCGACGCGGCCTGCATCTGGCCCTGACCCGGTTTCCGCGCAGCCTCCTCGAATCCTGGTGGGCCGACATCGAGTGGGACAGCGAGCAGGTGACGTGTCTGCGAGCCTGCCTGATGAAACCTGACCATGCCGTCTGGCTCGAACGCCTCTGGGCGGTGCTGATCGATAGTGCCGCGTCCGCCTGCTGACCCTCTGTCGGCTCGGGGATCGCGCGAGGGGGCTTGTCAGGCTCCGCCTTCCTGTCTACAGTGGGACTGTGTTCCCAGTGACCTCTTGCGAGCCGGCCTGGTCTCGGCCGGAACGTCTGCGCCCCCGGGCGCCGGGAAACACATGACCCCCCTAAGACAAAGGAAGGAGAATCAGCGATGAACAAGCGCATATTGGCCGTTGCGGCGATGCTGGCGGGATTGGTCGCGAGCGCCCCCGTGTTCGCCGACGCCAGCAGCTTCACTCAGGAACTGCTGACCGCCCTGGGAATCATCGGGACCGGCACCGCGACCACCGATGGCATCATCGGGACCGGGACCGTGACCACCGATGGCATCATCGGCACCGGGACGGCGACCACCGACGGCATCATCGGCACCGGTCCGGTGCAGTCGGACGGGATCATCGGCACCGGCCAGGCCAGCGCCGACGGCATCATCGGCACCGGCCGGGCTAGCGGTCAGTCGAACAGCTCGGCGGGAGGACCTTCGAGCTGACGTGGCCAGGAATCAGCGTGCTGCCGCTTCGGTATCTGGAGGGGTCGGGCGGCACGCGCTGACAGTCCGGGCAGCAAGGCCCGGGCGATCGGGGGGGCGGGGCGGCCTTTCGGGGCCGCCCCGATCTTTTGCGCACCGCCTGGGGCGAGGGGGGGGTATATCGTTAGCCTAATCCGTTTTTGGTATTCTCGGAGCAATGAGAGGATGGCGATTCGATCTGAAGAACAGTTGGGGGATCACGCCAGTCACGTGCTGACAGGCCCCGTAGCGGGGGGCGGGCTTTTTATCTCTGGCCGGCTGCCGTCGAAGGCGGGCTGAGCCAATGGATTGCGGTGTTCTACCAATCATGAGCAAGTCTACACATCGGGTTCTCAGTGAAGCCCTCATCCAGATGTTCCGGCCCCTCATCCGTATCCTGTTACGCAACGGGGTGACGTTCAGAGCCTTCTCGGAGATCGCCAAGGCGATCTACGTGGAAGTCGCCGCGGAGGAGTTTCCGATCCCCGGACGCAAACAGACCGACTCGCGGATAGCGGTCATCACCGGCCTGTCTCGGAAAGAGGTCAAACGCGTGCGATCCGCGGAACTCGGCGTGGATCCCGACAACCTCGTGCGCTTCAATCGTGCCGCCCGCGTGATCAGCGGCTGGACGCAGGATCCTGACTTCGTCGACGCCAATGGCAGTCCGCGCGATCTCGCGCTCGAAGGCGAGGGCGCCACGTTCGCCGAACTGGTGCGCCGCTACAGCGGCGATGCGCCGCCCCGCGCGGTGCTCGACGAACTCGAACGTGTGGGTACGGTCGAGCGCCATGGCGACAATACCCTGGTCCTGTTGACCCGAGCTTATATCCCGCAGACTGACGATTCCGACAAGGTCGGTGTGCTCGGTATCGCGGTCGGCAACCTGTTGCAGACCGTCGATCACAACATCTGGGGCGACCAGGGCGAACCGTATTTCCAGCGCATCCTCGTCTCCAACGGCGCGCTTGCCGAACGCGATGCAGAAGAGTTTCGCCAGCTGACCAAGCAGGCCGGTCAGCGCATGCTCGAGAACCTCGACCACTGGCTGGGCGAGCACGAGCACGCACGCGATCAGCTCGTCCGGCAAGCGGAGGGTGGACGCGTGGGCGTGGGGATCTATTATTTCCAGATCGACGATTAGCGCATGGAGCGCGCGAAAGTTGCCGCGACTGAGCACTGCATTCTAAGATAAATCGCATGGCAGGGAAGCCGACGGCGCGCCTCCCTGCAGCCGCACCATATGTTTTCCTCCTGGAGATATCGCCCGATGACTTCCGGCTCCGGTAAAAAAGGCGCGTTTCGTCGCGTCCTCGATGCAGTCGATCTTTCGCGCCGCATCGTCCTCAATCTGGTGTTCATCATCCTGCTGGTCTTCATCCTCGTCGGGGTATTCAGCAGACACGAGCTGAAGTTGCCCGATCAGGCCGCATTGGTGATCGCGCCAAAGGGCAAGCTGGTCGATGAGTTCACCGATCCCGTCGGCAACGCGCGCCGCAAGCTTCAGGGGATACCGGTTCCGCCCCAGACGCGCATCCGCGACGTCTTGCGTGCGATCCATCGTGCTCAGGACGACGACCATATCAAGGCGCTGGTGCTCGATCTTGACGATTTCGAGGGTGGCGGCCTGAGTCAGTTGCAGACCATCGGCGAAGCGCTGCGCACGTTCAAGGCAAGCGGCAAGGAGATCATCGCCACGGGTACCTCGTATTCGCAGGCGCAGTATTACCTCGCCGCCTTCGCCAGCAGGATCTACATGCATCGCCAGGGCATGGTCCTGATCGACGGTTTCGCTGCGTACCAGAACTACTTCAAGGATGCCCTGGATTCGCTGCTGGTGGATTGGAACGTGTTTCGTATCGGCAAGTACAAATCGTTCGTCGAACCCTTTATCCGTAACGATATGTCACCGGCGGCGCGTGAGGCCAATGCCGCTGTACTGAAGACGCTTTGGGATTCCTACCGGCAGGACATCACAGCGGCGCGCGGGCTGGCGCCCGATGCCCTCGATAATTATGTCGCTACGCTGACCGGAGAAGGCCTCGAGGACCGGGATCTGTCCAAACTGGCGCGCGATGACGGTCTGGTCGACCAGCTCGGTGGTGCCGAGGCTGTAGAGAAGGCGCTCGTGGACAGGGTGGGGATGAACCCGAGCGAGCACAAGTTCAACCAGGTCAGCATGAAGGACTATCTTTCCTATCTGAAGCTGCACACGCGGCCAGCGGCGGGCCCCCATATCGGTATCGTAGTGGCCGAGGGCGATATCGTCGGTGGCAAGGCGCCGCAAGGCGCTGTCGGCGCCGATTCGATGGTGCGGCTGTTGCGCAAGGCGCGTTTCGACAAGAGCATAAAGGCCGTGGTCCTGCGCGTGGACAGCCCCGGCGGCAGCGCGTTGGCGGCCGACCAGATCCTGCGCGAGATCGAGCTCACCCAGCAGGCCGGGAAGCCGGTCGTTGTTTCGATGGGCAATGTGGCGGCTTCCGGCGGCTACTGGATATCCATGGCCGCCGACCGGATATTCGCCAGGCCGACCACGATCACCGGATCCATCGGTATCCTGGGCATGTTCCCCACTTTCCAGCGCTCACTCGCGCGCATCGGCATCCATACCGACGGCCTGGGCACGACGCCGCTGGCCGGGTCCATGCGCCTCGACCGCGCCATGCCGCCGGCATTGAAGCATATCTTCGAAGCCAATATCCGCAGCGGTTACAAGGATTTCATCACCCAGGTGGCAAAGTATCGCCACATGAGTGTGGAGCAGGTCGACAAGATCGGTCAGGGCAGGGTGTGGAGCGGAGCAGATGCGAAGCGCATCGGTCTGGTAGACCAGTTGGGCGGGCTGAAGGACGCGATCGCAGCAGCTGCGAAACTTGCCAATATCTCCGGCGCCTACTCGGTGGACTACGTCACCGAACCCTTGAGTTTCGGCGACAGATTCGTCGTCGACCTTGCGCGCGACGACAACGCCGCGATGGCACCGGGTGGCGGCCTGCTCGGCTCGGCCTACGTGCGCGTGCTTGGCCGGTTCGACGACAGCCTGCGCACTTTGGCGCATTTCAACGACCCGCGTGGAGTCTATGCATACTGCACCTGCGCGGTGCGGTGATCGGCTATGCGAATATCTTCTTGATGATCGGGATGCAGACCACGGCAACGAGCGTGGCGAGCAGATAATCACGATTGATGCCGTATTGCGCGGCCAGCGCTTCCGGCATGTTGGCGCCGGCTACGAGTGCCAGCATGGCGACGATCGCGGCCAGGCCGCGATAGGCGATCAGCCCGGCGAGTACGATTCCGGCGAGCGTGATGAACAGCGCATTGGCGTTCAGGCCCATGCGCACGAGCATGCTGTCGGGCGCATTGACGCCGATGGCCATAACGGTCACCAGGAAGACGAGTACGTAGCGCAACATCGGGACGGTCTCCTTACCTGGTCCGGATTATGCGTATTCGGGCACTACGGGGCAATCAGCGCCAGTCGAGTACGACCTTGCCGGATTTTCCCGTGCGCATGATGTCGAAACCCTGCTGGAAATCATCGACCGGGAAGTGGTGGGTCAGCACGGGGCCAAGATCCAGGCCGCTCTGCAGCATCGCTGCCATCTTGTACCAGGTCTCGAACATCTCGCGCCCGTAGATGCCTTTGATGATCAATCCCTTGAAGATGACCTGGTTCCAGTCGATAGCGGTATCTGCCGGCGGGATGCCGAGCAGCGCTATCTTGCCGCCATGGCGCATGGTTCGCAGCATGTCGCGGAATGCCGAAGGCACACCCGACATCTCCAGCCCCACATCGAACCCTTCGCTCATGCCGAGCTCGTGCATGACGTCGTCGAGTTTCTCGCGCGACACGTTCAACGTTCTCGTCGCGCCCATCGTCTGCGCCAGTTCGAGTCGGTAGTCGTTGACATCGGTGACCACGACATAGCGCGCGCCTGCGTGACGGGCGATCGCCGCGGCCATGACGCCGATCGGTCCGGCGCCGGTGATCAGCACGTCTTCGCCGACCAGGTCGAAAGAAAGGGCGGTATGCGTTGCGTTGCCGAACGGGTCGAGGAAAGCCGCGATGTCGTCGCTGATCGCTTCCGGCAGTTTGAATGCGTTGAATGCCGGGATCACCAGATATTCGGCGAAGCAGCCCGGACGGTTCACCCCTACGCCGACCGTGTTCTCGCACAGATGACGTTGCCCGGCTCGGCAGTTGCGACAGTGTCCGCAGGTGATGTGGCCCTCGCCCGAGACCCGGTCGCCGACGGCGAAGCCCTGCACTTCCGAACCCAGCGCGACGACTTCGCCGGCAAACTCATGGCCGACCACCATCGGTACCGGGATCGTCTTCTGCGCCCATTGATCCCAGTTGTAGATGTGGATGTCGGTGCCGCAGATCGCGGTCTTGTGGATACGGATGAGCAGATCGTTGGGCCCGTATTCGGGCTCCGGCACGTCTTCCATCCAGATACCTTCTTCAGCCTTGGCTTTGACCAGTGCTTTCATCCTGTCTCTCCCGACGACCGTAGGTCCGGTTTATGCAGTTCGAGCGAAGCCGTGAATCCGGCTGGGTTCAGATGACGCCGAGCTTCTTGCCGACTTTTTCGAAGGCGGCGATGGCGCGATCGATATGTTCCGGAGCGTGGGCGGCGGACATCTGCGTGCGGATGCGCGCAGCGCCCTTGGGTACCACGGGGAACGAGAAACCGATCACGTAGACGCCCTCGGTGAGCATCTCGTCCGCGAAACGCTTGGCGAGCTTGGCGTCGCCCAGCATCACCGGGATGATGGGGTGCTCACCGGGCAGCAATTCGAAACCGAGCTTGGCCATGCCGGCGCGGAAGCGTTCGGCGTTGGCGAAGAGCTTGCCGCGTAGCGTGTCGCCGTCGCCGCCTTCGAGCATGTCGAGTACTTTGATCGAGGCGGTGGCGATGACCGGGGCGAGTGTGTTCGAGAACAGATACGGGCGTGAGCGGTTGCGCAGCCAGTCGACGATCTCGGGATGGCGCGAAGCGGTATATCCGCCGGAAGCACCGCCCAGGGCCTTGCCGAGCGTGCCCGTGATGATGTCCACGCGGTCCATGACGCCGCAATGTTCGTGGGTCCCGCGTCCGCGTTCGCCCATGAAACCCACGGCGTGCGAATCGTCCACCATCACCATGGCGTCGTATTGGTCGGCCAGATCGCAGATCGCCTTCAGATTGGCCAGATAACCGTCCATGGAGAACACGCCGTCGGTGGCGATCAGCTTGAAGCGCGCGCCGGCGGCATCGGCTTCCTGGAGACGCGCCTCCAGATCGGCCATGTCGTTGTTGGCATAGCGGAAGCGCTTCGCCTTGCACAGGCGCACGCCGTCGATGATGGACGCGTGATTGAGCGCGTCGGAGATCACCGCATCCTGCTCGTCCAGCAAGGTCTCGAACAGGCCCCCGTTGGCGTCGAAGCACGAGGAATAGAGGATGGTGTCGGTCATGCCGAGGAATCCGGAGATTCGTTTTTCCAGCGCCTTGTGCACGTCCTGGGTGCCGCAGATGAAGCGCACCGAAGCCATGCCGTAGCCGTGTTCGGCGAGCGCATCCTGGCCGGCTTTGATCAGAGCCGGATGGTTGGCGAGCCCCAGGTAGTTGTTGGCGCAGAAATTGAGGACATGGTCGGTGCCGGCGACCTCGATATCGGCCTGCTGCTGCGAAGTGATGATGCGTTCATCCTTGTACAGCCCCTGCTCGTGCAGGCCTTGCAGTTGTTGCCGGAGATGGTCGAGGTATGGGTCGTTCACCTTGGGCCTCCTGGTTGGCGTAATGGGCGATTATAACAGGGCGCCTGGCCGACGGCTGCGGGTACCGGTGCTAGAATCGTGGCTACCGGCGCGGTCGAGCTTCCGCGTCCAGACACCGGGGAGAGAGAGCATGGCTGGAGATGCTGGCGTGCGCATCGACAAATGGTTGTGGGCGGCGCGATTTTTCAAGACGCGCCGGCTGGCGACCGATGCCGTCAGCGGGGGCCATGTCCATGTCAACGGTCAGCGCGTCAAACCGGCGCGGCCGTTGCGCGTCGGCGATCGCCTGCAGATCTCGCGCGGCCACCAGCGCGTCGAAGTCGAGGTCGAAGCGCTGAGCGAGCGGCGTGGACCGGCCAAGGTCGCGAGCGCGCTCTATACCGAGACCGAGACCAGCCGCGCCGAGCGCGAGGCTGCCACTGCCGCGCGCCGCGCCGAACGTCAGGCCAGTCCCGCGCCCGAGCGCCGTCCCGACAAGAAGGCGAGGCGCCAGATCATCCGTTTCTCGGGGCGCGGCTGAATCGATGGCCGCTCCGCGCACCCCGCTGGTCACTGTGGATATCATCATCGAGATGGCCGATCTCGCGGCACGCCCGGTGGTGCTCATCGAGCGTCGCAACGAGCCGCTCGGCTGGGCGCTTCCCGGCGGTTTCGTGGATATCGGCGAATCGTTGGAAGAGGCCGCCGTGCGTGAGGCCCGCGAGGAGACATCGCTCGCCGTACGTCTGCTCGCGCTCCTGGGCTGCTATTCCGCGCCCAAGCGCGATCCACGCGGGCACACGGTCAGCGCCGTCTATGTCGCCGAAGCCAGCGGCAGGCCCAAGGCGGCCGATGATGCCCGCGCCGTGCGCTTGTGCGTGCCGCCGGATTTCCCGCCGCTGACCTTCGATCACGGGCTCATCCTGCGCGACTACCTCGGCTTTCGCGCGGACGGGCGCCGGCCACCGCCGCGGTTGTGACCCTAGTGGTCCATGCGGATGTCGGTCACGCTCAGCCGCGTGGACCACTAGACGTTGAAACCGATATACTTGCGCGCTTCAAGCCGCCGGCCGCCGGGCCGGAGCGGAACCGTCCATGCCGAGGTCAGCGATGTTCCCAGCCCGACGCCTGAAAGCCGCCGCACTGATCGTGCTGTTCGCGCTTGCCTGGTTCGGTAACATCCAGCACCGCGATCTGTTCCAGACCGATGAAGGCCGCTACGCGGAGATCCCCCGCGAGATGGTGGCGAGCGGCGACTGGATCACGCCGCGCCTCGACGGATTCAAGTATTTCGAGAAGCCGATCCTGCAATACTGGGCCACCGCGGTGGCCTTCGAGGCCTTCGGCGATCATCACTGGACGGCCCGTCTGTGGACCGCGCTCACGGGTTTCCTGAGCATCCTGCTCGTCGGCTTCGCCGGTGCGCGGCTGTTCGGAGAGCGCGCGGGCTGGCTGGGCGCGGCAGTGCTGGCCGGCAGTGTGTATTTCATCATCATGGGCCACTTCAACGCGCTCGACATGGGCCTGGCCTTCTTCATGTCGTTGAACCTGTTCGGCTTTCTGCTGGCCCAACAGGCGCCGCCAGGCAGCCGCGAGGAACACGGCTGGATGCTCGCGAGCTGGGCGGCCGCCGCGCTCGCGGTGTTGACCAAGGGCCTGATCGGAATCGTACTGCCGGGCGGCGTGCTCGTGGTCTACACGCTGCTCACCCGTGACTGGGCGGTGTGGAAGCGTCTGCGACTGGTGAGCGGCACGCTCGTGTTCCTGCTGGTGAGCGTGCCATGGTTCGTGGCGGTCGCGCGTGATAACCCGCAGTTCCTGCATTTCTTCTTCATCCATGAACATTTCGAGCGTTACCTGACCCGTATCCATCATCGTTACGGGCCCTGGTGGTATTTCTTCCCGATCCTGCTGCTGGGTGTGCTGCCGTGGGTCTGGCAGAGTCTGCTGGCCTTGCGCGACGGCATGCGCATGCCGGAACGCGCCACCGGCCGCCTGGATTCGGCGTATTTCCTGTGGCTCTGGGTGGTGGTGATCTTCATCTTTTTCATGCCCTCGGATTCGAAGCTGCCGAGCTATATCCTGCCGATCTTTCCGGCACTCGCGCTGCTGATGGGGCGTGAGATCGCGCGCCGTGACGGGCACGGGGTGTCCTGGGCGGCGCTGATCACCGGGGTGGTCGCGATCGTCGGCCTGGCGTTCTCGCCACGTATCGCCGAGCAGGGCCATGACCACGCCGAGATGGCGTTGTATGCGCAGCTGGTCCCCTGGGCCGTGGCCAGCCTCGTGTTGCTGCTGGTCGCGGCAGTGGTGGCGCTGGTTGCGGTGCGTCGGCGTCGCGCCCTCGCGGCCGCGTTCGTACTCTGTGCGGGCTGGTTTCTCGCGACCCAGTGCGTGACTACCGGCGCGGCCGTACTGGGACCGATCTATTCCACCCATGAGCTGGTCAGACAGCTACCCGCAGTCCCGCCCTCCGATGTCCCGTTTTACAGCGTGCGCGACTATGAGCAATCGCTGCCGTTCTATCTCAAGCGCGAGGTCACGGTGGTCGCATA
>CAVUBB010000012.1:0-10384 GCA_963739695.1 uncultured Pseudomonadota bacterium
ATATCCGGATTCTCGGAGTAGACGCCCATGACACGACCCAGCGGGTTATCCGGGCTGGCCTTGCCGGTCTGCAGCTGCTTCTTCATCTTGCTGCCGACCATGGTCAGATAGATGATGCGCTCGATCACGATCAGGATGCCGATGAAGAACAGCACCACGATGGTCCAACCCGGCGTACCACCCTGCTGGAGACGCTCGCTGAACGTGGGCGCCTGCACCAGGAGGCCGAGCAGCTGACCCTGCGTCGGGTCGACAGCCATCGCCACCGGGCCCTTCTTGGCGTCGAACAGGTCTTCGGCGGCCGAGGTGTAACGGCTCTTCGGCTGGCGGGCCAGTTCGACCAGCGAACCGGTCTCCGGCAGGTAGCGCAGGAATTTGTCGCCCGAGACGGCATCGAACACGCCCACACGGACCACGTCTTCCTGGACCTGGGTGCCGTCAGCGCGCGTCACCGTGGTCGGGAACTTGACCACCTTGCCCTGCTCGGTCATCTCCTGCTGGAGGAGGTACCAAAGCCCGTTGAGCTCGTCGATCGACGGCAGCGCCTTGCTCTGCGCCAGCTTGGCGGCAAGCTCGGAGCGACCCGGCAGCTGGGCGGAGACCAGCGAGTTGTCGATGGTCGACTTGGCGTCGCCGGCGACCTGACGCACGATACCGAACACCTCGCCCAGGTTACCCATACGGGTATTCAGGGTGGTGGTGAGATCGTTCAGCGTCTTCTCGTTGGCATCGAAGGTCTTCTGCAGGCGCGCCGTACGAGCGTTCTCGTCAGACAGTTCCTGCTTGGCCTTGTTCAGCATGGCCTCCTGCTGGCTGCGCGCGGCAAGGAAGCGCTGTTCGCGCGCCTTGTTGGCGGCGGCAGCGGCGCCCTGCTGTGCCTTGACCTGCTGCAGGAGCTGGTCGAGGCTGGTCGCCTTGGGCTGAGCCTGGGCGGCGTTATCGGCCGCTGCGGACTGATCCGCCGCGAGGCCTACACCAGCCACCGCGCAGCCGATGGCAAACACGAATACTTTCAGGAAACTCTTCATTTGGCAGCCTCCGGAGCAGCTACGGGGAGGGTCAAGAGCTGGGGAGCGACCTGATGACGGGCGATACGCAGACCTTCGGTCACCGCATTGCGGTAGCTGTCAGGCAGCACTTCCCACTTCCGCGTGGTCTTGTTCCAGAAACCGGTCTCGGCACGATCCAGCGTCTGATAGGCAAGCAGCAGCCGGCCGACCCGGAGGAAGTCCACGGTACGGGTCTTGCCTTCGGTCTTGAGCTGGCCGCGATAGGCCTCGATGGTCTTGCCGTAATCGATCTCGATCTGATAGGCCTCCATCACCTTCCGGTATTTCTCGGAGATGGTGATGTCAGCGCTGTCCATCAGCTTGCGCAGATCGTTGACGCGCTTCTCACGCTCGGGCAGCAGGAACGGAACATCGAGCTGAACGAACTGGTCGAGGCTGTCGATCATGTGCAGCATGAGCGGCACGATCTCTTTCTCGACGACACCCACATCGCCCAGCTGCTTGTTCAGGGAGATCTTCTCTTCTTCCTGTGAGCGGATGAGCTTCTCGACCTGATCGTTGTACGTACGCGTACGGTCGATCTGCTGCGAGGTGGTCAGATAATCGTCCAGCATGTTCTGGGTCTGGTCAGAGATGTTATCTACCCGCTGCTGCGACTTTGCGGCGGCCGAATCGATCTGACTCTGAACCTGCATGGGGGCGTTGAGAGAATCTGGCGTGGCGGCCAGCGCGCCGGACGGCGCCCCCGCTGCTACGGCGATGACACCGGCAGCGAGAAACTCCAGAAGTCGTGACTTGGGCATGGCAGTACCTTAGGTGCTTCTGATTGGGAATATTGAAGAATACCATACGTGCCCTTTCGTTACGGGCGACGCGGCTGACGACTCTAGCAAAGAAACCCGGAAAAGAAAAGCGCGCTCATATCGGACTTAAACAATTGTATTAACTAGAAAAATTAAACTTATACCATCTTTCGTACTTCTGCCACCCCTGGCCGTAAAAGCAGAAATTGTACCGGCTTGCCTGTCGAGGCATGAAAACTTCAATATGTCAACAGGGCGTCGCCACGACACCCTGCCCGAACGGGCGGCATCGGCGACTGGCTGCGCCGCTCCCAATCGGTACAATATCCCGGCTACCTGCGTGAGCTTCGGCACGCTCGACTCGCGGACTCAAATCCAAGGATACTGAATGCTGAATCCTGCTCTCGACCTCGACGCCCTGGCGCAAGAATTCCAGGCCAAGCGGCGCATCCAGATCCGCGACATCCTCGAACCCGATGCGGCTGAAGCAGTCTATCAGTGCCTGCATACCCAGGTACCCTGGAATCTGGCTTATATAGACGGTGAGGCCTCGACCCTCCTGGCCCAGCAGCAGATCGCGAACCTCGGCCCCGCAGAGCGAGCGGCCCTGCACCAGCGCATCCATGCGCGCGCCCGCGACCAGTTCCAGTTCATGTACAACAGCTACATGATGGTAACTGCATACAAGGAAGGCCGGGACCCGCAATTGCTCTTGCATCGCGTGCTCGAATACCTGAACTCGCCACCGTTCCTGGACTTCGCGCGCCGGGTCACAGGGCTCGATGAGATCATGCGGGCCGATGCCCAGGCGACCCGCTATATCCCCGGGCATTTCCTCAAGAAACACAATGACTTGCGTGACGACCAGGGACGTCTCGCGGCGTACGTCCTCGGCTTCGCACGGGACTGGCAGGCCGACTGGGGCGGCCTTTTGCACTTCCTCGATGACGACGGCCAGGTAACCGACACCTTCGTCCCCCGATTCAACAGCCTCGCCATCTTTCAGGTGCCGGTCTCGCATTGCGTCTCCTACGTGGCCCCGTTCGCGCGAGAGGCACGCTACGGGATCACAGGCTGGCTACGGCGCTGGGCGGAAGAGTGAACGAGGCGGAACCCCAGATCACCGGCGAGCTCGCCGCGCAAGCCGATCTCCTCGCGCGCAGCGGGCACGCCGAGCAGGCGGCTGCAAAGTTTCGCGAGCTGCTCGCGATCGACCCCCGCCATGTCGGGGCACTCAGCTTTCTGGGATTGATCGCTTTTCGCGAAGGCAGGCTGGACGAGAGCGCCGGCTTCATCGAACGGGCCCTCGCCGTCGATCCCGAGGCCGGAACGCTGCATCTGAATCTCGCACTTATCCAGCGCGCACGCGGCGACCTGGCCACCTGCCTGGAATGCCTGGCCGCTGCCGCCACCCGAGAACCCGAAAACCCTCTGGTCCACTTCCATCGTGGATCGGCGTTGCTCGCCTCTGACCGGCTTGAGGAAGCCGCGGCGGCCTTCGCCAACGCATTCCGCCTGGCACCCGCCCTCGCCCAGGTGCAACGCGCAGAGGAGGCGCCCCCTCAGCTGCGCGCATTGATCCGGGAAGCGCGCCAGACCCAACGGCGCTGCCTTCACGCCCGCCATCGCAACGCGATCGCCAGCCTGCGTGACACCCATGGCCCGGCAGCCCTTGAACGCATCGACCGCTTCCTCCGCGTGCATCATGGCGAGGCTGGAGTCAGCTATGAGCACCCGCTCCAGCGCCCCAACTATATATACATCCCCGGCGTGCCCGCGCAGCCGTGGTTCGAGCGGGACGATTTCGACTGGGTCAGTCGCGTGGAATCGGCATTCGACGACGTCCGCGAAGAACTGACCCTGGCACTGAGCCACGGCGAGCGCCTGCGTCCCTATGTGGAGGCCCGGACCGGAGCGCCACGGGACTGGGACCACCTCACCGACAAGTCGACCTGGAGTTCGTTCCACCTGCTCAAGGGAGGCGTGCCCGTCGCCGAAAACGTCGCCCTTTGCCCACGCACGACGGCGATGCTGGACGACATCCCCCTGGTGCATTGCCAGGGCAATTCGCCCGAAGCGTTCTTCTCCATCCTCCAGCCGGGCATCGTGATCCCGCCCCACGTGGGCCTCGCCAATTTCAAACTGGCCGTGCATCTGGCCCTGATCATCCCGGAGGGGTGCGCCATCGAAGTCGGCGGCGAGCGCCGCGGCTGGACCGAAGGGCACTGCATGATCTTCGACGACAGCTTCGAACACAGCGCGTGGAACCGCGGTCGACAGGACCGCGCCGTACTCATCTTCGAAGTCTGGAATCCGCACCTTACCCCGATCGAGCGCGAAGCCATCTCGGCGATCATCCGCATCAGCGACGATTTCTATCGGGACCAGACGGTTCAGACTCCCGCCTGAGCGACGACCTCGAACTTCATCGCGAAACTGTAGCGCGGAGCCGGGCAGGCGCGGCTTGGCGGACGCCCGGCGTGCGGGATCGAACCATCGAATATGACCAGCCTGCCCGGACGCGGGCTGACTACGAATTCGGCGTCGAGCGCAGTATTGAAAAACAGCGTCTCGCCGCCCCAGTCCGGGTCCCACTCGTTCGCCAGAAACCACAGCGCGGTCAGTTCTCTGGCACCCGGCTGCGCGTCGGTATGGATGCACAATACGTCGCCGTATCCGGCATGATTGCAGTACGAGCGATACATACGGTAGCTGACATTCGGCGCGAACAGGTTGGCGGTGTCCATCGCAGGCGCGTAGATGGGCAGCCGCTGGGTCGCCTCGAGACTCAGCTCGCAGACCCAATGTTTGAATTGCGCGGTATCGGGCGTCGCGGTCTCGGTACGCGTGAACGGGCGCCGATCAAGCGCTGCAGTCATGGCGCGCACATCGTCCATTGAGACGAGGTCGTCGAATACCAGAATCCGGCGCCCTTCTATCTCGCCTTCACGCGCAGGGGTCAGATCTTGCATGCGCTCTCCTCCGTTCGCACTCAGCCATCGATTGCCAGCGGCAGATTCGGCGGGATCGTCACCTGCATCTGTCGTTGGAGTTCACCGGCCCAATCGATGATCGTGTCCAGTGCGTCTGCGTAGGCAGACTCCACGCGCGCAGACTCATCGCGTCGCACCCGCGAATCATAAGCGATGTCCGGGTCCTTGCTGTCACGCTCGAAAACGCCACTGGCCAATATCGTCTCCACTTGCGAGGCGTCCAACTCCAACCGGAAGAATTCCGCGACTCGGGGCAGAGTCTCGCGCGGCGCAGCGAAGAACCGGGCGCTGTCCAGGGTCCGGATCCGTGCGTCGCGGCTGGCTTCGATCACGGCAAGGTAGTTGCGCATCTGCACATACCAGACGATCGCCGCCACCTGCAGATCGGTGAACAACAGGCGCTGCCGCTCGGGGATACCCGCGAAAGCCCGCGTATCGAGCATGAGGACGTTGAAGAGCTGGCGCACGAAGGCCCGGCAACGCTCGCCCTTCTTGATCACCGAGACAAGAAAACTCCTCAGATCGGAATAGAGCAACAGCGTGGCGTGCGTCGATGGCAGCGCCAAGACATCGCCGATCAGGTTGTTCACTGCGTTGGTCGGCTTGACCACCACCTGCTCGCCCGGCTCCGCGCCGGCGGCCAGCAGCCTTGCTGCAAGCTCCAGTGTCTCGCGGCGCGGGCCGACATCGGCCATCCCGCTTCGGCCCATGCGCAGATGATTCGCCAGATCCATGAGCACTTCCGGCTCACGGATGGAAAATACCCGGCCGGGAATGTCGAGTCCGCGCGCCAGCAAAGTGGATCCACAGAATGCGGTATGGAATATATAGTTGAGATGCGGCCGCTGCTGGGCCCTGGCCAGTGCCGCGGCTTCCGCTGCCGAAAGCCTGCTGCGCCCTTCCACGACCAGACGATGATCGTGGAACGGAATGCGGGCGAGCGTCATGCGATCCACCTGCAGGAATTCGCAACTGCCGCCATCAGCATCGATGCTGCGCAGGAGGCCCGGCTTGGAAGATCCATTCATGACCTGGCCATCCCGGCCTCGATCCGCTTGCGGATCACCCTGAGCTGTTCCGAATAGTGTCGCCAGCGGCGCACACTGGTTCGGTACAGTGGACGTCGAACCTGATTGGCGCTTGCGGTCTCGACCGTACGTGCGGTCTGGTGGAAGTTCACACAGGCTTCTTCCCAAGGCAATCCGCAATACTCGAGCAACTCCGTGATCGTCTCACGGGGTCGCTCCACGAGGCGTTCGTAATCCAGCTCATGGATACGGCCGGCCGGCAATCCAGTCTGCCAGTGCCGCATCATCGCCCGGTATTCAAGATAGTAGTCGGCGAGCTCTTCGAGATCGTAGGCATAGGGCTGGCCCAGGGTGAAATTGCATTGGAAACAACTCAGGATGACATCCATCGGGTCTCGCCGCACATGGATCATTCGCGCTTTGGGAAACAGGGCATGGATGAGACCGAGATAGGCAAAATTATCGGGCAACTTGTCGGTGAAAATCGAGCCTGTGTCGACCCGCGAACTCACCCGCCGCAGGTACTCCGTGCGCACCCAGCGCGCTGCCTCTGCCATATCTTGCATCACGCCTTCCTCCAACGCCTTGCGCGCGTGGGTGACGAGTTGCGGGAAGAACGGCAATTCGCCCGCGCCGGCAACCTGGTTATGGCTGGCGAGAATCTGCTCCACCAGCGTGCTTCCCGAACGCGGCATGCCGACGATGAATATCGGGTCGACCGCATCGCCGCCTGCCTTGCCTGCGACGCCGAC
Source organism: uncultured Pseudomonadota bacterium (assembly GCA_963739695.1). Taxonomy (GTDB): domain Bacteria; phylum Pseudomonadota; class Gammaproteobacteria; order Natronospirales; family CAVUBB01; genus CAVUBB01. The sequence continues at coordinate 6,587 of CAVUBB010000012.1, forward strand.
CACGTCCGCAATCCATCGCCGAAGCGCCTCAAATCGCGCGCTCATCTGATCGGTCGCATAGTCGAACGTCTGCCGTTTGATGGCATTCGCTTGCAGCAGCACGTCGAATGCATGCGCATAGTTGCCGGTATCGTCCAGGGCCTTGGCCAGCCCGAAGCCCAGATCGATGGCCTGCTCGGGCCCGGCGAAGTGCGCACCTTCCCAACGCGACCGCATGCGCTGGAACTGAGGTTCGTCGGAGGTGAATATATGGATGCGAGAGAAGTTGTACAGGCAGGGAAAGTCCGGTGCTATCGCAAGCGCCTGCAGATAAGCTTCATGCGCCTCGCCATCTCGACCGAGGAATTGCAGCGAAGTCGCCAGATTATTCCACGTAAGCACATTCTCCGGCGCCACCGCGAGCGCCTCCCGGTAAGTCGCGACGGCAGCCTCTGTGAAACCGAGATTCACGAGCGTGTCGCCGAGCAAACTCCATGCACGCGCATGCGTGCGATCTCGTTCCAGGGCCGCTTCCAGGGCGACTCGAGCACCTTCCATATCGCCGATATCCATCAGCGCATGTCCCTGCTCGCAAAGGATATCGGCTCCAGGCGAGGTCGTCAGCCTGACGGCCAGTGACAGCGCTTCGGCAGCGCCTCGTGCATCACCCTGCCCATGTCGCGCGAGCCCGAGGAAGCGCAGAGCGAACGGATCGTCGGGAAAATGTGTCAGAACTTCCCGGTAACGCGACTCGGCTTGTGCCAGCCTGCCGCCCTGGTGCAGCCGCACCCCGTCCTCGAGCAGGCGCCGCCGCATCGCCTCGGATCGGGAATCGGTTGATGGGCTCACCGTGAATCTATCCGTGTCATCGCCAGGCGCCCGAATATACCACAGGCCGGTCGCGCGCCCTGCGCTCAACTCTCGGGGCCGAAGCCCCAGCCGGTAACGGTAAAGCGGTCAGCCAAAGCGTAGTTGGTGACCATGGAGACGAAGTGCGAAGCAGGGACACGAAAGATCGCCAGTGAGTTGAATTGCGGCACGATCGTGTCTACCACACGGCCCTCGGCATCGGTGAAATGCAGCAATCCGCCCCAATCCGCCTGCCAGCCCCAGGTAAGGTTGAGAACATACGCCACGCGCCGATCCTTGCCGCGGTACGTATCATCATGTTGCTTGAGAAAGCATCCTTCCTGATACAGCGTGAGTTGCCCATCGGCACGCACTAGGCCCTCATCACCACTGACACGCCTGAGAAGATCGAGAAAATCGCCGGAACCGAAGAACGCCCGGACATCGTCGAAAGCCGGCGTATCGCCAGGGATCAGATCCTGACGCAGATACAGAAATGCGAAGCCGGTTCGTGCCTGCTCGCGCAGGCCGACCCGCAGCGCCCGCTGCTGCTCCGGCGTGCTGCGCGCGAGTGCGGCCGGGTCAATGGCCTCGGGCCCGCTCTCGCCATGCACGCAAAGGTCCCAGCCCCGACTGCTCTTGAGTCTCTCAAGCAAGTCTCGCGCCAATGCGGGTTCGAGCACGTCGGCGACGACTGCGCGGCCGTGCAATCGGAACGCATCGGCTGCAGCGGAAAGTTCCAGCGCGGGGTTCAGCCTCATGTCCGGCCAGCCTTGGGAGGATCCGCAAGCGCATCCGGTACACGCTCCCGAAACCACAGCGTGGCGACCCACTTCTCGCCCGCTGTGACCGGCCGACCCGCATGCAGAGTGTTCGGATCCGGCTGGCCTTGTTCGTCACAGTTGAAGAAGACGAATGAACGCCCGCAGCGGGCCGAGACATCTATGCCGATCTCTGGGAACGCGGTCTCCCCGCCGGCTGCGACATCGTTGAGGTAGGTCAGCACCGTCGCGACCCGCTGGCCACCCGCAGCCAACTGCTCCTGTGTCTGCATGGCTTCTTGCGTGAAATAATCGTAATGAGGGCGGTATTCCTGACCGGGCGCATAATGCAGGACGGCAAGGGGCTCGGCATGGGAAAGCGGCAAGCCCGCTACGGCAGCGATCCGCTCCAGCACGACCCTCATCACCACATCCAGCGCGCCGCCGTCAAAGTTCATGGACCGGCTGGTGCGCAGCGCATTCTGGATGCGTCCTCCCGTCTCCGGATGGATGGTCTCCGACGCCATCAGCTGCGGTTCCGCGCGGATCACCAGATAATCGCAGAGTTCGCGGTCCAGCAAGTCGTCGACGACCTCTATGCGAGGAGATGCTTCTATCTGCCGTTGGTTCAGCTCTGGCTGCGAGGGCAACTCAAACTGGAGACCAGCGAGCAGGTCGCCAGGATCCGGCGCAGAGGACGGATCGTGGAGTGGCGGTGTCGCCGGCACACGCCGACCAGCAGCCAGCAGCGATCGGAGGACGCGCCGGGCATGGTCGATGCCACCCTCGGCAGCCGCTGCGATCCAGCCGACACCCTCCTCTTTCGAACCGCCGGCCCTGCCGGCCATTATCCTCTGACCGAGAAAATAGGCGGCCAGCCGGTCGCCGCGGTAAGCCGCTGCACGCAGACAGCTCTCGGCGACCGGATCACGGTCGGGCCCGAGCAGAAGAGCGATCGCTCGCAACGCCGGCGGATGGCCACGGCGGCCGGCTGCGAGCAGACGCTCCCGGCCCGCCACCCGATCGGGGTCGCCGCCGATACCGTTGCAGAGCAGATTGGCAAGGTTATACGGGGCCGCGACGGACCCGGATTCGCTCGCGGCTTCGAATTCCAGGCGCGCGCGAGCAGCGTCGGCGCCGATACCCAAACCGTTCAGATACATGGTACCCAGTACGTTCCGCGCGTCGGCGTGGCCCGCTGCGGCAGCGGCCTCGAGCAACGGTCGTGCCCGCACGGGTGCACGCTGGTGCTGCAACTGGATGATTCCCAGCCGGTAATTCGCTTCAGGATCGCCTTGCGCGGCGGCGCTTTCGAGCAAGCGGTCTGTATCCATCGGCGTCATCACGCGGAGGCCGGCTGTTCCTGGATCCAGGCATTGAATGCCACTGTGATGCGCTCGTCACTACCGAAGAAGGGCGCGACTTCATGCATCAGATAAGAAGGAAACAGGATGAACTGGCCCGCACGGAAACGGAAATTCAGCGAGCCGAATGCGAAGGGGTCACGCAGATGCGAGTTGCCCGGATCCATATACATCGTCCCATAGGATCTCGGATCCGCGAACCGCAACACGCCGCTATCCGGCTTTTCCGCGACAGCCTCACCCGGATCGACGCAGTAGACTCCCGACCAGGAAGCCATCGGATGGTTATGGTTGGAGATGTAACCGCCGTAGCGCGTGATGTGGAACCACGTGTGGCTGAACACGCGCAGTCTGTTCATCTGCGCCGCGTCGTAGCCATTAAGCTGAGCGATAACCCGTGCCAGAGTGTCGAAGCAGAAGTCGCGCAGCGCCTGAACTTCGGGCTCAGGCCAGCCAAACAGCTGGAAATCGCTCTCGAATATCTCTACCTGAACCGTCGGTGTCGGTACGACATTGCGGTGCTTGTCACCTTCTTTCTCGCGCTCGAGAAACAGGGCCTTCAGCTTCGGGTTGAGTTCGTCGGCACGGGGGAAATAGGTCTCCACCACCGGTATGGCGAACGCATTGATGATCCTGGGGCGCGCGGGCGTCTGCATCCTGTGTGACCTGGCTCGATGGCGGCAAATCAGGCCTCATTCTCGTCCAGCATCAGGCAAGCGTCAACGCATAAAAAAATCCCGCGACCTCTTGCGAGGTCGCGGGAATCTTCAGACATGAAGCCTAAGCTTGCAGTCCGATCTTAGAAGCGCGTGCTGACGCGCAGGTAGGGGAACCTACCCGGGACA
>CAVUBB010000013.1:0-84624 GCA_963739695.1 uncultured Pseudomonadota bacterium
TGTTTTGTGACGCCTCGACTCGACGTCTTTGCTATCCTAGAGCGGTTTATCAGCTAGGGCGCTCAGCGATTGCTGCAGGCGGACCAGTATCCGCTCGCCACGCGCCCCTCGTCCGGCAAGGCTCACACGGCGTCCGTCGCCTTCGCCAAGCGCGATCGCCAGGTCGATATCGGCCTGGGGCAGGCCCCCACGCCCCCGCTCCGGCCATTCCACTAGCAGCCGGTTGCCGGCCGCATCCAGATCGCGGATACCCAGGAATTCGAGCTCTTCAGGGTCGGACAGACGGTAGAGATCGAGATGGAAGACGGGATTGCCCAGCCCGGGGTAACTCTCGACCAGGGTATAAGTGGGGCTGCGGACCGCACCCTCCACCCCCAGAGCTCGCAGCATCGCGCGTACCAGCGTGGTCTTGCCGGCGCCGAGCTCGCCGCTCAGCCCGATCACACAACCCTCCCCCGCCAGTGCCTGAGCCAGCTCGCGGCCGAAGCGGCGCATGGCACTCTCATCGGGGATATCGACGATCAGGCTCATACCGGATTGACCACCGCGCGCAGCTCGGCCACGACATCGCTGGCCACCAGGCCGCGTTCGCCACTCGCCGCGGCCCGATCGGCCGCCAGGGCGTGGGCGAGCACGCCGGCGCGAGCCGCGGTGTACGCATCCAGGCCCTGCGCACGCAGCCCTGCGATGACCCCGCTCAAGACATCGCCCATACCGGCGCTGGCCATACCCGGATTGCCCGCCATGCAGACGCTCAACGTCCCGGCACGGTCGCAGACCAGACTGCCGGCACCTTTGAGTACCACGGTGGCCTGGTAGCGCTCCGCGATCTGGCGCACGGTCCGCGGCCGATCGGCCTCAAGACTCTCGATCGATCCACCGAGCAGTCGGCCCGCCTCACCCGGGTGCGGCGTCAGTATCCAATCGCCGCCGGGCAAACCGCTCTCGGCGCTCAGACTCAGCGCATCGGCATCGAGCAGCGTCGGCAGGCCCGCGCCGACGGCGCGCGCGAACATCGCTTGCGCCCACGGGTCCCGCCCCAGACCCGGACCGAGCACGAGGACGCTCGCGCGGGCGAGCAAGGGTTCGAGATCGGCCACATCCTCCACGCCCCGGCACATCAATTCCGGCCGTCCGGACACCACCGCCGCCACATGCTGTGTCCGTGTGGCTACGGTCACCAGGCCCGCGCCCGCGCGCAATGCCGCAGCGCCGGCCAGCCGGACCGCCCCGGGCATGCCATGGTTGCCACCGATGACGAGTACATGGCCGAAGCGGCCCTTGTGCGCCGTGCGCTCGCGCGGCGGCAGCCAGGCCTTGAGATCGTCCGGCTGCAACAGCTGTGCGGCCGGTGTGAGTTGCCCGACGACATCCACCGGCACGCCCAGCCCGGCAAACTCGAGCGCGCCGCGGCAAGCGGGGCCTGCCCCTGTGAACAGACCCAGTTTGAGTCCGATGAAGGTGACTGTGAGATCAGCGCGCACGGCCGCGCCGAGCACCGCACCGGTGTCGGCGGCGAGGCCGCTGGGGATATCCACCGCGAACACCGGCGCGGGGTGGGCGTTGATCGCGGCAACCGCCTCGCGCCAGCGGCCTTCGAGCGTGCGATCCAGTCCGGTACCCATGACCGCATCCACGATAAGATCCGCCGCCTCCGGCAGATGCCCGGCAAATGTTTCTTCGCTGCCGCCAGCGGCCAGCCAGGCGTCGCGCGCCGTGGCCGCATCGCCCTGGATCCGCCCGGCATCGCCGACTTGCAGCAACTGGACCGTGAGTCCGGCCTCACGCGCCAGACGCGCGATCACATAGCCGTCACCGCCGTTGTTGCCGGCACCACATGCCACGCAGAGTCGTCGCGCCTGTGGCCAGTGCGCGCGCAGCCGGGCAAACGCCTCGACGCCGGCCCGCTCCATCAGTGCCGCGCCGGTGACAGCCAGAGCATCCATAGCGCGCCGATCGAGTTCGCGTACCTGTGCGGCCAGAAACAGAGATTTTGGAAGCGCGTCCATACGCGGCATTATATATCCCTGTTTCCTGCTCACAGCGAGCTCCCCCATGCCGCGCTCTCTTCCGCAACCTGAACAACTCGCGCAGATGATCAAACGCTGGAGCCGCGAACTCGGCTTCCAGCAGACCGGGATCAGCGCAGGACAGCTCGATGCGGACGAGCGGCGCCTCAGCGCCTGGCTCGAAGCCGGTTTCCACGGCGATATGGATTACATGGCACGCCATGGCACGCGCCGCAGCCGCCCGCATGAACTCGTGCCGGGAACCGTGCGTGTGATCAGCGTGCGCATGGACTATCTGCCGGCCCGGGCGCGCGCCGCCACTGCGGTACTCGACCAGCCCGGTACCGCTTATATATCGCGCTACGCGCTCGGCCGCGATTATCACAAGCTCATGCGCAAGCGCCTGCAAGCCTTGGCACTTCGTATCGGCGCGCAGGTGGGCGAGTTCGGCTATCGGGTGTTCGTCGACAGCGCGCCCGTGCTGGAAAAGCCGCTGGCACGCGATGCCGGTCTCGGCTGGATCGGCAAACACACCAATCTGATCAACAAGCAGGCGGGTTCGTGGTTCTTCCTCGGTGAGCTCTATACCGATCTGCCGCTGCCTGTCGATGAGGCCGCCACCGACCATTGCGGCAGCTGTCGCAGCTGCATGGACGTGTGCCCCACGCAAGCGATCGTCGGACCTTACCGGCTGGATGCGCGCCGCTGTATCTCGTACCTTACGATCGAGAACCCGGGCCCGATCCCGGTGCGATTCAGGAAAGCGATGGGCAACCGCATCTACGGTTGCGACGATTGCCAGCTCTTCTGCCCCTGGAACAAGTTCGCACACCCCACGGGAGAAGACGACTTCAACCCCAGGCACGGGCTCGACGAGGCGGACCTGCTGGACCTGTTCGCCTGGGACGAGCAGACTTTTCTGGAACGCACCGAGGGCAGCGCGATCCGGCGCATCGGCCACGAGGCGTGGCTGCGCAACATCGCGGTAGCCCTGGGCAATGCGCCCCGCTCGCCCGCGGTCGTCCAAGGCCTGCAGCGGCGCCGCACGCACCCCTCGGCGCTGGTACGCGAACATGTGGAATGGGCATTAGAACAACACGGAGAACGAGAATGAGTGCAAATCGATACCTGCCGTCGGCACGCAAGGGGCTGCGCAGCCTGGCGGCGCTCGCGGCCGCATTGCTGCTGCTCTCGGGCTGCGCCGAGGTGCCGCGCGTGGCCACGTTCCACGCCGACGCCGCGCGTACCGGTCAGTTTCCGGGCGGATCCAGCCGCCACTATCACGGCCTGCTCTGGCACCAGCAACTCTCGGCGGCGGTCACCACCAGCGCGGCGATCGGCTACGGCCTGGTCTATGTCGGCACCGCGAACGGCACGCTGTACGCGCTCGATCGCGACGCCGGCACTGTGCGATGGTCGCACCCGTTCGGATCCGCGCTGCACTCCTCGCCCACGCTCGCCGATGGACGCGTGTTCATAGGCACCGCCGACGGTGACGTGCATGTACTCGACGCCAAGTCCGGCGAGCCGGTCTGGCGCGCGCATACCGGCGGATCGGTGGATGGCTCGCCCCTGGTGGTGGATGGCAAGGTCTATGTCGGCAGCGCCGACAAGCATCTCTATTGTCTGGATGCGAACAGCGGCAAGCAGCTGTGGCGCGCGCCGGCTCCCGGCGGTATCTTCGCGTCGCCGACGCTCGGCGGCGGAACGGTCTTCGTGGGCGACACCAGCGGCGAGGTATCGGCCTTCGATCCCGCGGACGGGCGTGTGATCTGGCAACAGCAGCTCGGCGGGCCGATCTATTCCACCGCCGCATTCGCCAAGGGACGCCTGTTCATCGCCAGCCACGACACACGGGTCTCGGCGCTGGATGCGGGTGACGGCCATGTACTCTGGCGTTACAAGACCGCGGCGCCGGTGTTCAGTTCGCCGGCCACCGATGGCGAACGGGTCTTCATCGGCAGCCATGACGATCGCGTGCATGCGATCGATGCGCGGACCGGCATGAGCCTGTGGCAGTTCCAGACCCGTGACTGGGTCAGCGCATCGCCCGCATTCACTCCCGAGAGCGTCGTCGTGGGCACGCATGAAGGTCATATCGTGGCCCTGGATCCCGCTTCCGGCATGCGGCTTTGGGACTTTCGCGCATCAGGCCCGGTCGATGCCGGCCCGGTAGTGGCTGACGACGTCGTCTACGCCGGCGATACGCATGGCGTCTTCTTCGCGCTGAAATGACCCCTGAGCCCGCCGGCATGAACGAGGCGTTCGATTTCGACTATGTGATTGTCGGCAGCGGCTTCGGTGGCTCCGTGGCAGCCTTGCGCCTGGCCGAGAAAGGCTACCGGGTGAAAGTGATCGAGAAGGGCCGCTGGCTGGGCGCGGGCGACTTCCCGCGCACCAACTGGCACCTGCGCCGCTGGTTGTGGGCGCCGCGGCTGGGCCTGCGTGGACTGTTCAAGATCACCCTGTTCCGCCATGTCGGCGTGTTGTCGGGCGTGGGCGTGGGCGGCGGTTCGCTGGTCTATGCCAACACCCTGCCGACGCCCAAGCCCGCGTTCTTCACCGCGGCCTCCTGGGCGCATCTGGCGGACTGGGAGGCGGAGCTCGCGCCGTTCTATCCGCTGGCGTTGCGCATGCTGGGCGCCGCGACCAACCCGCGCCTCGAACCTGGCGATGAACGCCTGCGCGAGATGGCGGCGGAGCTCGGCATCGAAGATCGCTTCGAGGCCACCCGGGTCGCGGTCTATTTCGGCAAACCCGGCACCACAGCGCCCGACCCCTATTTCGATGGCGCCGGTCCGGACCGCACCGGCTGCATCTTCTGCGGCGGCTGCATGCTCGGCTGCCGTTATGATGCCAAGAACACCCTCGACAAGAACTATCTCCATCTCGCGCAGCAGCTCGGAGTACAGATCCAGGCTGAATCGGAGGTGGTGGATGTCGCCGCGCTGGGCGCGAGCGATGGCGCCGACGGCTACCGGATAAGCTGGCGTCATTCGCTGGGCTGGCTGCGCCGTCCACGCGGCGCGGTCACCGCGCGCGGCGTGATCTTCGCCGGCGGGGTGATGGGTACGGTGCCAATGCTGCTCAAGCTGCGCGAGAACTCGCTGCCCCGCCTGTCCGCGCGCATCGGCTTCGGCGTGCGCACCAACTCCGAAGCCCTGATCGGCGTGACTTCGCTGGACCCGGACAACGAGTTCAGCCGCGGGGTCGCCATCGGTTCCATCCTCCACACCGATGCGCACAGCCATCTGGAGCCGGTGCGCTATTCGCGCGGCGCCGGCTTCTGGCGGCTGTTCATGTCGCCGCTGGTAAGCGGCCCAAACGTTCTGCTGCGCTTGGCGCGACTGTTCGGCGCCGTACTACGTCACCCCTGGCGGCACCTGCGCGCATTCTTCATCGACGACTGGTCGCGGCGCACGCAGATCCTGCTGTTCATGCAGACGATCGACAGCACCCTGCGTTTCGTGCGTGGCCGTTTCGGCATGAGTTCGCGCAGCGATCGCGGCAGCCCTCCGACCGCGTTCATCCCCGAAGCACAGGCACTCGCGCGACGCTATGCGGAGAAGGTGGACGGGGTGCCCACGGCGCTGTTGAGCGAGACCCTGCTCGGGATCCCGACCACCGCCCACATACTGGGCGGTGCGGTGATGGGAAAAGATGCGGAAGAGGGTGTGATCGACAGCGAGAACCGCGTTTTCGGCTACCGCAACATGTATATCTGCGACGGCTCGACGATCTCGGCCAATCCGGGCGTCAACCCCTCGCTGACCATCACCGCACTGGCGGAACGGGCTCTGAGCCGGATACCGCCTAAGGACGAAAACGCCGATAACGCTCGATGAGCGCACGCGTTACCGGGTCGGAATGCTCGGCCGGGTCGTCGAATGCCGTGAGGATATCGCCAGCCATACGCTTGCCCAGCTCCACGCCCATCTGATCGAACGGATTGATCCCCCAGATCGCAGCCTGCACGAACACGCGGTGTTCGAACAATGCGACCAACATCCCCAGGCTGTAGGCATCAAGCCGGTCGAGCATGAGCATGTTGCTCGGCCGGTTGCCGGGAAAGCTCTGGTGCGGGGCCAACGCACGGATCTCGTCGGGCGTCTTTCCCGCCAACGCGAGCAGCGTCTCGGTCTGTTCCAGATCACGGCCGCGCGCGAGCGCCTCGGCCTGGGCGAACGCATTGGCGACCAGCATGTCCTGGCGTTCGCGGTCGTCGGCCCCGGATTCGAGTGCGACGATGAAATCGACCGGTACGCGGGCCGTACCCTGATGCAACAACTGGAAGAAAGCGTGCTGGCCGTCGGTACCGACCCCACCCCAGACGACCGGACTGGTCGCGGCATCCACCGGTGCACCATCGAGGCGAACCGATTTGCCGTTGCTCTCCATCATCAACTGCTGCAGATAAGCGGGCAGCAGACGCAGCCGGTCGCTGTACGGTACGACGGCATGCGTCGCAGCGCCGATAAGATCGGCATACCACACATCCAGCAGGCCGAGGATCAGTGGCATGTTCCCGGCCGGCTCCGCCTCGAGGAAGTGGCGGTCCATCGCATGCGCGCCCTTGAGCAGTTCGCGGAAACGCTCGCTGCCGACTGCGATCGCCAACGGCAAGCCGACACTCGACCACAGCGAATAACGCCCCCCTACCCAATCTCCGAAACCGAAGATCTGCTCGACCTCGATGCCGTACGCGGCGGCTGCCTCGCGGTTCGCCGTCACCGCGACGAACTGGCGCACCGGAGCATCGAGTCCGCCGGCCAGCATCCAGGCCTGTACCGCGCGTGCGTTGGCCAGCGTCTCCTGGGTGGTGAATGTCTTCGAGATCAGGACCACGAGCGTGCGCGCCGGATCGAGCCCGGCAAGGACGCGTGCGCTGTGTGCGGGATCGACATTGGCGATGAAATGCACGCGTGGCGCCGACGCGGAGGCTGTTAGCGCCGCGAGTGCCATCTCGGGCCCGAGGTGCGAACCCCCGATGCCGATACTCACGATATCGGTATAGCGGCCGCCATCCGGCGAACGCACCATGCCACCGCGCACGCGTTCGGCAAAATCGAACATGTGCTCGCGTTCGGAGCGAGCGGCTCCCAGTACGGCGGCTGGCGGCGCAGGATCGAGATCGCTATCGAGATCGCGCGATGCGACGTGCAATGCGGCGCGGTCTTCGGTGGCGTTGACTGGCTCGCCACGAACCATGCGCCGCGCAGCGTCCATGACGCGAGCCTCATCCGCCAGCGCGAACAGGTCCGGCAGGGTCTCGCATTCGATCAGATTGCGGGAATAGTCGAGCGCGAGACCAGGAATATCGCACTGCATATGCCGGCAACGCCGCGGGTCGTTGTCCAGACGATCGCGCAGGTCCAGGGATCGAGCCGAACGGGCCGCCGCCTGCAGCGTCTTCCAGATGGTGGAATCGGTCACCGATGCCATTCTTGCTCGCTTCCCTGGGCCGTTGCTCCGGCAAAGACGATACGCACGCGGCGCGAGATTGTCACCCGCGCCGGCACCGGCACCGGATCAGGCGGCCTGGACGGGGATGGCGTTGGCCGTACGCGTGACGCGATTATGTTCGTCGAGATAGATAAGACGCGGCTTGAAACCGTGGGCTTCGGCGGCATCCATGGCGGCATAGGAGCAGATGATGACGCGGTCGCCCGGGGTTGCCAGGTGCGCCGCAGCGCCATTTACCGAGATGATGCGCGAGCCGGCTTCGGCACGGATAGCATAGGTGGTGAAACGCTTGCCGTTGCTGACGTTGTAGATCTGGATCTGCTCGTAGTCGACGATGCCGGCCGCATCCAGCAGCTCGCCGTCGATCGCGCAGGAGCCTTCGTAATCCACTTCGGCGTGGGTCACGCAGGCGCGGTGCAGCTTGCATTTGAGCAGGGTCAGGTGCATGGGCTTCGGCCTCGGCTGATCGATTCCTGGATGCGGGACCGGTCCCGGCCCCGTCGCGAGGCGCGGATTTTACCGCACCGCACCGAATGCTCTCAAGTCGCGCCCGGCCCGTACCCGGCCCGCGCAGCTACGGCCAGGTTGTCGATCAGACGCGCCCGCCCCAGTTGCGCGGCCGCCAACACGACCAGACTCGCCGGCTCGGCTCCCCCCGGCGGCTCGGCCAGGGTAGCGGCGTCGCGGATCTCGAAATACTCCGGCACGAACCCCGCTTCGCTCAACACCCGCATGCCCGCCTCGCGGATGGCCGCGATATCACCGTCGCCCCGCAGCAGGTTCTCGGCAGCGGCGACCAGCGCGGCGTGGAGAGCCGGGGCCCGCGCGCGCTCTTCGCGCGACAGATACTGGTTGCGCGAACTCATGGCGAGTCCGTCGTGTTCCCTCACCGTCGCTCCAGCCAGAATCTCCACGGCCATGGACAGGTCGCGCACCATGCGCCGTATCACCGCCAGCTGCTGATAATCCTTGCTGCCGAACACCGCGAGATCGGGCTGGACGATATTGAACAGCTTGTTCACCACGGTGGCCACGCCCGCGAAGTGGCCCGGGCGCGAGCGCCCGCAGAGGATATCCGCCAGCCCGGCCACGCTGACCCGGGTTGCCAGATCGGGGCCATCCGGATACATCTCCTCAGCGCTGGGCGCGAACACCAGATCGGCGCCTTGCCCGTCGACACGGCGCACATCGGCCTGGAGCGTACGCGGATAGCTCGCGAAATCCTCGTTCGGACCGAACTGCAGCGGGTTTACGAAGATACTCACGACTACGCGATCGGCGCGTTCGGCGGCGTGACGGATGAGGCTGATATGACCGTCATGGAGGTTCCCCATCGTCGGCACGAAACCCACCGTCAGACCCTGACGGCGCCAGCGGGAGACTGTCTTGCGAGTCTCTGCGATCGTATGCGCGGTAAACATCGTCCTACTCGAAACAGTGCTCGGGCGCCGGATAGCTGCCATCGCGGACGGCGGCGACATAAGCGGCGATCGCCGCGGCGGGGTCTGCCGCTTCACTGATGAAATCTTTGGCGAAGCGCGGTTTGCGGCCGGGCGTGAGGGCCAGGATGTCGTAGACGACCAGGATCTGGCCATCGACATCGGGGCCCGCGCCGATACCGATCACCGGCACGCGCAGCACGCGAGTGATCTCCGTGCCCACCGCGCTGGGCACGCATTCGAGCAGCACCACGTCGGCGCCCGCCTGCTCCAACGCGAGCGCGTCTTCGACCATGCGCCGGGCGCCCTCTTCGTCACGACCCTGGACCTTGAAGCCGCCCGTCTTGTGCACCGACTGCGGCCGCAGGCCCAGGTGCGCACACACGGGGATGCCATTCGCAGCCAGACGGGCCACGACATCGGCCTGACCGGCGTTGCCTTCGAGTTTCACCATGGTGGCACCGCCTTCCTGCATCAGGCGGGCCGCATTATCGAGCCCACGTGCGGGATCTGGATAGCTCATGAACGGCATGTCGGCCATCAGCAGCGCGCGCCCGAGCCCACGCGCCGCGAGGCGCGTGTGATAGACCATCTCGTCCATGCTCACCGGTACCGTGCTGGCATGCCCCTGCACCACCATGCCCAGGGAGTCGCCCACGAGCACGACATCGATACCGGCGCTATCCTCGAGCGCCGCGAAGCTGGCGTCATAGGCGGTAAGGCAGGCGATCTTGCGCCCCTCCGCTTTCATCTTCGCCAGCGTGGAGAGCGTCACCGGCTTGGCGTCGGCCCCGGCTTTGGCTTGTGTATACATGGCCGTTTCCCGTCTCGGACAGGGCTTGAGGATACTACAACGCCGGTGGGTGGAGCTAAGCTGCTAAGGTGCGAAAGTCATCGATACGGGATTGAAATAGTGCCGTCCGCTGCGGATGCCCGCCATCTCTTCCAGCAGCATTCCGTAATCCTCGTCACCCTCGATCAGATTGATCTCGGCCGCGTTGACGATCAGCAACGGCGCCCGGCTGTAGTGATGGAAGAAACGTGCGTAGGCATCTGACAGCCGCTCCAGGTACTCGCGCTGGATAGTCTGCTCGAACGGGATACCGCGGCGCGAGACCCGCTGCATCAGCACCTCGACCGGCGCCTGCAGGTAGACGACGAGATCAGGTGCCGGCGCGTCCACGGCGAGATGCGCATACACCTGCTCGTACAGTGCGAGCTCGTCGTCGTCGAGATTCAACTGCGCGAAGAGGCGATCCTTCTCGAGGATGAAATCCGCCACCCGCACAGGTCGGAAGATGTCGGCCTGGCGCAACTCCTGGAGTTGGCGCATGCGCTGGAACAGGAAGGAGAGCTGAGTCGGCAGAGCCGCCGCGCGCGGATCGCGGTAGAAACGTTCGAGGAACGGGTTGTCTTCGGCGCGTTCGAGCATGAGTTCGCTGCCCAGGCTCTCTGCCAGGCGCCGGGCGAGACTGGTCTTGCCCACGCCGATGGGGCCTTCGACGACGATGTAACGGTGGGGGATACGGGTCATCTTTCCTCGCCTGGCAAGCGCACGATGCCATCCGCCGGGCACAGCGCCAGCAGCGCGTGCAAGGGCCCCCTTCCGGGCACATCGAGATCGGGCGCGATCTCGGCAAGAGGATACAGTACGAAGGTCCGCTCATGCAGCCCTGCATGTGGTACGCACAGACGGGGATGGTCGATCCGCCGGTCGCCGAACAGCAAGATGTCCAGATCCAGCGTGCGCGGCCCCCAGCGTTCGCCGCGTCGGTCGCGGCCGTGCGCGCGCTCGAGAGCCTGCAGATGATCCAGCAGGTCCAGGGCGGCAAGACCGGTATCGATGGCGGCGACGGCATTGATGTAGTCGGGTTGTCCGGGCGGACCCATCGGCGGCGTCCGGTAGAGTCCCGATCGTCGCACCAGCCGCGTCGAAGGCAGGTCACCAAGCGCGGTCAGGGCGTCCGCGACATGACGGACCGGATCGTCGAGGTTCGCCCCCAGCCCGATGAAGGCGCGCGTCTCCATGGCCGTACTCTCAGTCGCCTTCGCCGGGTTTCTTGCGCCGGCGTCGACGGCGAGGCTTGCCGGCACCAGCGGCCGTCAGCGCTGTACGCTGCGCTTGTGCATCCATCTCCTGGATCCTGGTCCAGTGCTCGGCGAGATCGGTATCCGATTCACCGCATTCGGCACGCAATTTGAGAAAATCGTACGCGGCCCGAAAGCGTGGATGTCCGAGGACACGCAGCGCGCGCTTGCCCTGGCGCCAGCGCAGACGCGACTGCATCTCGAATATCTCGCGCATGGGTATGGAGAAGCGCTTGGGCACCGCTATCCTGCGCTGCTGCTGGCCTGAGATAACAGCCGCGGCTTCGCGCAGGCTCTCGAGTTCGGTAGCGCCGTCCTGCTCCAGCCACCCTGCATACTGGCGTACCGGCTCCCACAACAGAGCTGCGAACAGGAACGCCGGGGTAACCGGCATGTCGGCCGCCACACGCGCGTCGGTATTGGCCAGGGCCCGCGCAACGAACACCAGGGGATAACCTTCGCCCTCGTGCGCGAGTGCCTCTTCGGTCCACGGAAACAGCTGGCCGAACAAGCCGTAATGACGCAGCATCTCGAAATTCTGCAGCGCCTGGCCGCTCAGGAACAGTTTCAGGACTTCTTCGAACAGGCGTGCCGGCGGGATGTCAGCCAGCAGGTGCGCGAGCCGCGGTATCGGCTCTTCGGCCTCGGTATCGATACGGAACCCGTGCTTGACCGCGAAGCGCACGGCGCGAAGCATCCGCACCGGATCTTCCCGATAGCGGATCTCGGGATCGCCGATCATCCTGACTACGCCATCCTTCAGATCGCTCATGCCGCCGACGTAATCGCAGATCGAGAAATCGCGGATGTCGTAATACAACGCGTTGATGGTGAAGTCCCGCCGCCAGGCATCTTCTTCCAGGGTGCCGTAGACGTTATCGCTGAGGATGCGGCCGGACGAATCGAGCTCGACATCGGCGTCTTCGTCGTCGTCGTTCTGCATCGCGCGGAAGGTCGCAACTTCGATGATCTCGCTGCCAAAGCGCACGTGGGCGAGCCGGAATCGCCGTCCGATCAGGCGGCAGTTGCGAAACAGATCACGTACCTGCTCGGGGTGAGCGTCGGTGGCGATGTCGAAATCCTTGGGTTCGCGGCCGAGCAACAGATCGCGGACGCCGCCGCCGACCAGATAGGCCTGGAAGCCGGCATTCTTGAGCCGGTAGAGGACCTTCAGGGCACTGTCCGAGATATTGGCGCGCGAGATACTGTGTTCCGCACGCGGGATGATGCTTGGCGAGCTGATGGATGACCCCTGCTGGATGTCCAAGTTCACACGCTTCCAGAATTCGTCCGGTGGGCGATGCAGCCCTGCCGCCTTGCCCGGGCGAATCGCCCAGCGCACGCGCATCGCCGAAGATCCGGCGCGGCAGCTTCCGTGAACCGGGCCTGAAACAAGCAAGACTCCCTTGAGCAAATCCGGGCGGAGCGTATAATACCACCCCTTCCTGCGCCGTGCAGACCATCACGGCCATGCGCTGCTCCCTTCGTCTAGTGGTCCAGGACGTCGCCCTCTCACGGCGAAAACAGGGGTTCGAGTCCCCTAGGGAGCGCCACCCGATCTATCCGCCCGATCCGGTCTCGCGCGATACGCGCTTGTCACTTGTCGAGACGCCGGGTGGATCGCCGCCTTCTCGCCACCTTCGGGAGGATGCCGATGGCATCGCACGCCGCGCCGGCCCGGATCGGGCTGATGAGACGCCTGGCCGCGGGTTTCTATGACAGCCTGCTGGTGCTCGCGCTGCTGTTCCCGGCGACAGCCCTGTTGCTGCCATTCAACCACGGCCAAGGCATCCCCGCACACGGTTTCGCCAACACTGTGTACCGGCTCTACATACTGGCGATCGGATTCCTCTTCTTCGGCTGGTTCTGGACCCATGGCGGCCAGACCCTGGGCATGCGCGTGTGGCGTCTGCGCGTGGTGCGTGCCGATGGCAGACTCTTCACCTGGCGCGATGCTCTGGCACGTTATCTCGCCCTGCTGCTCTCGCTCGCTCTCGGTGGCCTGGGTATCCTCTGGATCCTGGTGGATCGGGAACGCCTGGCCTGGCATGACCGGCTTTCGGGCACCCGCCTCGAACTGACACCACCGGTCGGTAGCCGCTCAGCGGATGCGCGCGACCGCAAACCCGCTGACCAAAGCCAGGACTAGCGTCGGCGCCGAGGCAGTGACGACAGGGTCGAGGTGGAAGACTTCGCCGCTGTGGATGATGGTGCTGTTGAGCAGATAGAAACCGATCCCTCCGAGCATCCCGACGAACAGGCGCTGCCCCGCGCCCACCGAACGCAAGGGCCCGAACACGAACGGCAGCGCCAGGATCACCATCACCAGCACCGATATCGGCGCCACCAGTTTGGCCCAGAACGCCACTTCGTACTTGGTGGCATCCAGCCCATTGCCGTGCAGATAGCGGATGTATTCCAGCAACCCGCGGCTGGAAAGGTCTCCGGGATCGACCACGAACAGCTTGAGCAGGTCGGGATTGATCAGCGTACTCCAGTCAGTCTTTTGGACCCGCGTGACCTCGGCCCCGTCGTCGGTGAGCTGCGTGCGCCGCACATCCAGCAGATGCCATCTACCCTGTTCGAAGGTCGCACCCGCCGCACGGCTCATGCTCACGAGCTTGCCGGCGGCATCGTATTTGAAGATATAGATCCCGCGGATCTTGCCCTGGGCGACGATCTGACCGACGTTCACGAACAGATCGCCGTCGCGGGCCCAGATACCTTCACGGCCGAGCAGACTCAAACGATCATAGAGCTTGAGGGTGCGTTGGCTCTCGGCGTAGCGCTTGGCCGGAGGCGCCAGAAATTCCCCCAGCACCCCGCAGGTCGTGGCAAGAAACAATCCGCCGATGAGCACCGCGATACCGATCCTGAACATCGAGACGCCGGAGGCACGCACCACCACCAGTTCGTTGTTGGCAGCCAGTCCGCCGAGACCGAGCAGAGAACCCAGAAGAACGGCAACCGGGAACATGTCATAGGCCTGTTGCGGCACCGTAAGGACTGCAAACTTGAAGGCATCGATCAGCGCGAACTGCCCGGTACCCACATTATGCAACTGCCCTACGAACGTGATGAAGCCGCCCAGCGACGACAGCACGAGCAGCACCAGCAACGCGCCGCCGATCACGTATGTGGCGATGTAGCGATCGAGGATGGTCATGCCCCGTTCCCACGCAGACGGCGGAACATCGATTGCTGGCGTGCAAGCATGGCGAACGCGAGTATGGCCACCAGGATGTGTACCCACCAGATACCGAACGTCGTGCTCACGCGCCCCTGCTCGACCCATACCCGGGCCACGCCGAGCAGGTTCGAGTAGACGATGTAGACGAGGATCGCCAACAACAGCTTGCCATAGCGGCCCTGGCGCGGTGTCGTGCGCGCGAGCGGCACTGCCAACAGACACAACACGAGCGCCGTCAACGGCACCGAGATGCGCCACTGCAATTCTGCCGTGTCGCGCCGGTCAGCGGAGCGCCACAATTTCGCCGTCGGGATGACGTCACGCGAACTCGTCGTGTAATCCGGGCTGCCCGCCTCGATCTTCATGCCGTGTTCGGCAAACTTTACAGTCTTGATCTTCGCACTGCCCGGCGTGACCTCGTAACGATAGCCGTCGTGCAACACCAGCATCTTCTCCCCGGTGTCCGGGTCGCGTACCTGCGTCCCGCGCGCGGCCGTCACCGTGTCGACGATGCCGCCATCTCTCTTTTCCATGAACACTTTCTGCAGATGCGCGCCGTTCCCGGCCACCCGTTCGGCATAGAACACGCCTTTGCCGTCACTCGGCGTCTTGAAGCGGCCGGCTTCGAAGCTGCCGATCTCGGCCTGCTTCTCCGCGTCCTTGCGCACCGTGTTCGTGGCCGCCGCCGCCCAGGGGCCGGCTTCGAGCGCCAGGCCGGCCAGCACGATGGCAAGGATGGCGGCGAAGAGCATGAGCGCGCGATAGACCTCGACCGGACCGATGCCGCAGGCCATCATCGCGGTCATCTCGCTGTCGCGGTAGAGACGCCCGAGGGCCAGCATGGCGGCGAAGAACAGGCCCACCGGCACGATCACGGTCAGATAGGAGACGGTACTGAGAGCGAGCAGTTTGAACACCGCCGCCTGAGGCAGCCGTCCGGCAGCCGCCTCGCCCAGAAATTGTGCGAAGCGGTTGCTGATGAGGATCAGGAGCAGCACCAGGGTCACCGCCGCCCAGGTCTGGACCGTCTCTTTCAGCAGATATCTGTGGATGATGCCCAGCACAGTGCTCGCTTTCGGAATCGTGGCCGGATTGGGGTAAACTACGCGTCTCCGGCGAGTCCGAGGCGCGAGGCACAAGGCCCATGGACCGAATGACCTTGCCGGCCGCAGCGATCATCCGGTGTCGCCCATGATACCGAAAACCGCGCGGAAATCCCCAAGGACATTGCAACCAAGGAGCAGTCCATGCAGTTTCTCGTCAAGGCAGGCGCAGCGGCAACCCAGCGCAGCGCATGTGTCGTTCTCGGCGTCTTCGAAGGACGCAAGCTGAGCACCCCGGCTCAGGATGTGGATACCGCCAGCAAAGGCTACATCAAGACGGCCCTGAAGAGTGCCGGCTTCGAGGGCAAGAGCGGCCAGACCCTGATGCTCTACAGGGTGCCAGGTGTGAGCGCGGAGCATGTCCTGGTGGTCGGGCTGGGAGAGAGCGGGAAGCTAAAGGCCGCGAGTTATCGCAAGGCGGTCGGCGCGGCGACCAAGGCGTTGATCGCAGCCCGACTGAAGGATGCCTTCTTCACCCTGGCGCAGCTTGCGGTCGGGAAGCTGGACGCCTACTGGATGGCTCGGCACACCACCGAAGCGGTCGCCGACGCGGTGTATCGCTTCGATGCCTGCAAGAGCAAGAAGGACAAGCCGGCCGCATTGAACAAGGTGGTCATCGCCCTCGCCGACGGACGTCAGAGCAAGCCGGCAAAGCGCGGCGTGGAACATGGCCAGGCCATCGCGGAAGGCGTGAGCCTCGCCAAGGATCTTGGCAACCTGCCCGGCAATATCTGCACACCGAGCTATCTCGCGCAGCAGGCGCGCAAGCTGGGCCGCGAATATCAGAAGAAACTCAAGGTGACCGTGCTCGAAGAAGCCGAGATGAAGAAGCTCGGCATGGGCGCCCTGCTCTCGGTCTCGCGCGGCAGCCGTCAGCCGGCCAAGCTGATCGTCATGGAATACAAGGGCGGCCCCCGCGACCAGAAGCCCTACGCCTTCGTCGGCAAGGGCCTGACCTTCGACGCCGGCGGCATCTCGCTCAAGCCCGCGGCGGCGATGGACGAGATGAAGTATGACATGTGCGGCGGCGCGAGCGTGTTCGGCCTGATCAAGGCGGTGGCCGAGATGGAGTTGCCGATCAACGTCGTGGGCGTGGTGCCCAGTTCCGAGAACCTCCCCGATGGCGATGCCAACAAGCCCGGCGACATCGTCACCAGCATGTCCGGCCAGACTATCGAAGTGCTCAACACCGATGCCGAAGGCCGCCTCATCCTCTGTGACGCGCTCACCTACACGCGCAAGTTCAAGCCGCAGACCGTGGTCGACATGGCGACCCTGACCGGCGCCTGCGTGATCGCACTCGGCGCGCACGCGAGCGGTCTGCTGACCAAGGAAGACAAACTCGCTCAAGAGCTGCTGGCCGCCGGTGAAGCCACCACCGACCGCGCCTGGCGCCTGCCTCTGTGGGACGATTACCAGGATCAGCTCAAGAGCAACTTCGCCGATTTCGCCAATATCGGCGGGCGCGAGGCCGGCACCATCACCGCCGGTTGTTTCCTCGCGCGCTTCACCGAAGGGCTGAACTGGGCGCACCTCGACATCGCCGGTACGGCCTGGAAGACGGGCGCGGAGAAAGGCGGTACCGGGCGTCCCGTCTCGCTGCTGGCGCAGTTCCTGCTCAACAAGCTCTGACCCCGGCGCGCGGGCGTGACTCGGGTCGATTTCTACGTCCTGCCCGACGAGCGTCCGCGCGGGCGCGAGATCCTCGCCTGCCGTCTGAGCGAGAAGGCCTACAAGCTGGGGCACCGCGTGTACATCCACGCGGCGACCCCGGCGCAGGCCGCCGAATGCGACGAACTGCTCTGGACTTTCCGCCAGGGCAGCTTCGTCCCTCATGCCCTGGCAGGCTCCGAGAGCGAAGCCGCATCGCCGGTGTGTATCGCTGCCGGCCAGCCGCAGCGGGAGTTCGACCTGCTGATCAACCTCGCCGATGACGTGCCTCTGTTCTTCAGCCGCTTCGAGCGCGTGGCCGAACTGGTGGACGCCGCGCCGCGCACGCGCGACCTCGGCCGTGAGCGCTTCCGCTTCTACAAGGAACGCGGCTACCCGCTCAATACCCACAAGCTCTAGCGCGTCGACGCCCTGCCCGCCTTCGGTTCGGCTCGCCCCGCCGCCTGGGTTATAATCCCCGCTCATTTCGCCGCTGCGCGCAGGTCGGCGCAACAACCTGTTTTAAAAGAGAAAACGCACAGACAATCATGGACAAGACTTACGATCCGACCGCGCTCGAACAGCGGTGGTACGCGCACTGGGAAGACAACGGCCACTTCACGCCCCGGGGCGAAGGCCCGGCCTATTGCATCATGATCCCGCCGCCGAACGTGACCGGCAGCCTGCACATGGGCCACGCGTTCCAGGACACGATCATGGACGCGCTCATCCGCTATCACCGCATGCAGGGTGACAGCACGCTCTGGCAGCCTGGCACCGACCATGCCGGTATCGCCACCCAGATGGTGGTCGAGCGCCAACTCGAAGCCGAAGGCGAAACCCGCGCAGGCCTCGGCCGCGAAGCCTTCGTGAAACGGGTATGGGAATGGAAGGCGGAATCCGGCGGCACCATCACGCGCCAGTTGCGCCGCATGGGCGCTTCGGTGGACTGGTCGCGCGAGCGCTTCACCATGGACGAAGGACTCTCAGCCGCCGTGCGCGAAGTCTTCGTCCGCCTCTACGACGAAGGCCTGATCTATCGCGGCAAGCGCCTGGTGAACTGGGATCCGGTACTGCATACCGCGCTGTCCGACCTCGAGGTCGTCAGCGAGGAGGAAGACGGTCACCTGTGGCATCTGCGTTATCCGCTGGCCGACGGCAGCGGCCATGTCACCGTGGCCACCACGCGCCCCGAGACCATGCTCGGCGATACCGCGGTCGCGGTGCATCCGGACGACGAGCGCTACCGGCACCTCATCGGCAAGCGCATCCGCCTGCCGCTGACCGGCCGCGAGATCGCGATCATCGCCGACGATTACGTGGATCCGGAATTTGGCAGCGGCTGCGTGAAGATCACGCCGGCGCACGATTTCAACGATTACGAGATCGGCCGCCGCCACGATCTCGAGATGATCAACGTGCTCACGCCCGACGCGCGCATGGACGAGACCGTGCCCGAAGTCTATCGCGGCCTCGACCGCTTCGAGGCCCGCAAGCGCGTGGTCGCCGACCTCGACGCGCTGGGTCTGCTCGAACGCACCGACAAGCACAAACTCATGGTCCCCAGAGGCGACCGCAGCAACGCCGTGGTCGAACCTTTCCTCACCGACCAATGGTATGTGAAAGCCGCCCCCCTGGCCGCCCCCGCGATCGAAGCGGTGGAGAACGGCAGCATCCGCTTCGTGCCCGACAACTGGAAGAACACCTATTTCGAATGGATGCGCAACATCCAGGACTGGTGCATCAGTCGCCAGCTGTGGTGGGGCCATCGCATCCCGGCGTGGTATGACGACGCCGGGACGATCTACGTCGGTCGCGACGAGGCCGAGGTCCGCGCCAGACACGGACTGCGGCACGATGTCGCCCTGCGCCAGGATGAAGACGTGCTCGATACCTGGTTCTCTTCCGCGCTGTGGCCGTTCTCGACCCTGGGCTGGCCGGACGCGACGCCGGAACTGGAAAAGTTCTACCCCACCAGCGTGCTGGTGACCGGCTTCGACATCATCTTCTTCTGGGTCGCCCGCATGATCATGATGGGCCTCAAATTCACCGGCAGGGTGCCCTTCCACGAAGTCTACGTGCACGCACTCATCCGCGACGGCGAAGGCCAGAAGATGTCCAAGTCCAAGGGCAACGTGCTCGACCCGCTGGACCTCATCGACGGCATCGACCTCGAAGCGCTGGTAGCCAAAAGGACACGCGGCCTGATGCAGCCCAAGATGGCAACCCGCATCGACAAGGCCACGCGCAAGGAATTCGCCGACGGCATCCCCGCCTACGGCACCGACGCCTTGCGCTTCACTTTCTGCGCGCTGGCCACTCCAGGTCGCGATATCCGTTTCGATCTCGGCCGTATCGAGGGCTACCGCAACTTCTGCAACAAGATCTGGAACGCCTCGCGCTATGTGCTCATGAATGTCGAAGGCGAGGAACTCGCAGGAGAACGCGAGTACACGCTGGCCGACCGCTGGATCCGCTCACGCTTCGCGCGCACGGTGGCGGAAGTGCGCAAGGAGATGGACGCCTACCGCTTCGACCTCGCCGCGCGTGCGATCTACGAATTCGTCTGGAACCAGTATTGCGACTGGTATCTGGAACTGTCCAAGCCGGCACTTCAGGCCGAGGACAGCTCGGACGCGATCCGTCGCGGCACCCGCCACACCCTGATCAGCATCCTCGAAGCGCTGCTGCGCCTGATCCATCCGGTGATGCCGTTCCTCAGCGAGGAGATCTGGCAGCGTGTGGCGCCGCTTCTCGGCAAGCATGCGGATACGATCATGCTGCAGGCCTATCCCGCCAGCGACCCTGATGCGATCGACGAGGCCACGGAAATCGAGATGCACTGGCTGATGGATTTCATCCTCGGCGTGCGTCGTATCCGCGGCGAGATGGACATCGCGCCGGGCCGCGCTATCCCGGTGTTGCTGCAGGACGCGAGCGGACAGGATCAGACCAGGGTCGCGGCACACAGGCGCTTGCTGTGCACCCTGGCCAGACTCGAGTCCATCGAGACACTCGCGGCGGGAACAGAGCCGCCACAGTCAGCCGTCGCCCTGCTCGGCCGCATGAAGATCCTCGTGCCGATGGCTGGACTGATCGACCGCGATGCCGAACTGCAGCGGCTCAATCGCCAGCTGGAGAAATTGCAGAAAGATCTGGAGCGCTGCCAGGCAAAACTCGCAAACGAGGCTTTCGTGAGCAATGCGCCGGAAGCGGTGGTCGCGCAGGAACGTAAGCGCGTCGATGACCTGCAAGGCTCGGTCGACGAGCTGCAGACCCAGATCGCGCGGATCGAATCGCTGCCGGCCTAACCGCCGACGGCCTCCGGTTCGCTGCCGGAAGCCGGGCCCGGACTCTGGTTGCCCATATCGAGTACGGCACGCCAGTCGCCGTCGGCCTGGCGTTTCCAGATCGTCGTGTACTTGCCGAAGCCAACGACCGCTTGGCCTTGAGCATTCTTGCTACGGTATTCGTACGTACCCCACGTGTAGCCAAGATCGCCGGATGCGGCAACATCGCCTCCTGATGGTATCCAGGTCAGGCTTGCCTCGCCGAGATCCGGGAGATTGGCGCTGATCTTGTCGGCGCCGCGTACCGGCACCCCGCCCTGCGGCAGGCTAACGGCATCCGGAGCCATGTAATGCGCGAATGCTGCTCGTGCACCCCTGGAAACCGACATTGCTGAAAAATCCTTGTCGATCTGGATCAGCTGAGCTGAATTAGCCGAAGTCCCTGTGGAGGACTCTCCGCAAGCGGCGACTGCCGCCGCGAGAAAAATCGGTAAAAAATACTTCACGGTTCTCACCTGGCACCTCCTGGCAGGATCCAGTGATCTGCTTGTGATCAGATATCCACGATGCCGGAATGGCTGCCCGCCAACAAGCCTCTGATACTGTCCCGATATGTTGGGCTGGATACGAAACTCACACCGCACCGCAAACGGAATTCATAGTCACCGTGCTGATGAGGGCGCATCTCTTGCACGAATGCCATATTGACGATAACTGACCGATGGATGCGCACAAAACCGTCGCCAGCCAGGCGCGTTTCCATATTCTTCAATCGTTCCCGCACAAGAACCGCACTCTCGGCTGAGTGAATAGAGATATAATCCCCCTCCGCTTCGACATATTCGATTATCGATAACTGCAGGAATCTTACCGATGATCCGTCTTTGACCAAAAGACGCCTTCCACCAAATGCGTCTGCCCTTATGTCTTTAGCAAGCTGATGAAATACCCCCGCCCATCCAGAATAATCTGCTGTACGGTTACGGCTCAGCTCCATTCGAGCCCGTTCAAGTGCGACCCCAAGGCGACTCCGACCGAACGGCTTGAGCAAGTAATCCAATGCGGCGAGATCGAAAGCACGAATCGCATGTTCATCAAATGCGGTTGTGAACACAAAACTTGGACCCCCAGGCCGGCTCAGACGAGACGCCATCTCCAAGCCGCTCATACCGGGCATCTGGATATCCAGAAAGACAAGATCGGGCTGTAGATGTTCCGCCGCCGCCATACCAGCCACGCCGTCACCAACAGACCCTACCAACTCGATGTCATCGAAGCCTTCGAGCAAGCTAGCCAATTTATCTCTTGCGTTGGGCTCATCGTCCACTATGAGTACGCGCATCCCCGTCTACCTCCCCGATGCGACCATTAGTGACCAGTTCCGAGGCGCCCAATATCGGCAAATCCATACTGGCCTCCCATGATCCGCTTCTCCCGATACCGACACAAAAATCAAAATCATGTCCATAAATTGTTTGCAGCCGTTCACGCGTCAGCCGGACACCGGCCCCAACACCCACGGTAGATCGGTTCTTGCGATCAACAGCCACAGAATTTACCACCTTGATGTGAATACGGCGCTGATCACACCTTATTTCGATATTGACATATCCTTTATTTCTATCGGCCGAGATACCGTGTTTTATGGCATTTTCCACCAACGGCTGCATTATAAAGGGAGGCACGGGCACTTCCCTGCTTGCGGGGTCTATATCCATATCCACGCTCATCTTGTCTTCAAACCGTGTATGCTCGATTGCAAGATAGAGCCTGACCGCCTCCAATTCCTCTTCTAGCGTGATAAATACGTGCTGTTTGCTTAGCAGGCTTCGACGTAACAGATCGCCCAACCGCATGACGAGTTCGTCGGCGCGATCCTGATCTTTATGGATGAAGGCTGAGATCGTATGCAGGCTGTTGAAAAGAAAATGCGGATTCAATTGACCGATGAGTGACTCCAGACGTGCACTTAGCCATTGCGAACGCAAGCTGGCGCTTCGCAGCTCCTCATCACGTAAGCGCAGATAGATATAAACCCCCCAGACGAGCGCAAATCCAGCCCAGAATGTCATGAACCAGTCCAACATGCTCCATAGAGTGATATGTGGAGTGGCGACGAAACTTACGTTATAGATGCCGCCAAGAGTCGTCCCAGAGATATTCTGGCTCTGTCCGCTCCACGAGAACAGCACGATCAGCAAGAACCGACCTAATGCAGCGAACAGAAGCGAGATCAACAGACCTGACAGGCCGATAAAAAAACGACTCAGACGAGTGCCACTCAATCTCACCAGAAATATATAGCACCCAGCCGATATCAGAGTCAGCACGGTATGCTCCAGGATGCGCGTACTCGTACCTATGATCGCAGGGTGCATCGTTCCACCCCAAGTCGCCGCCAGTTGGTGGGTGAATGCCCATTCTTTCAGCAATCCGATGAGCCAGAACGGGACGAGGACCGCGACAACGACGCGCCACAACGGTACCGGCGCGCGAAAAAATCGCCACCTCGGAACAGCCATGATCGACTCCATTTACTGCCGGAATGCAGATGATTGCTGGTACAGGCAGGAAAAGCAAAGCATCGATGAACCGAAAACCGATAAGCCAGGGCTTGAGTGTGGAGGCTGCGGCTCCCAGCGACCAACTGGAAGATCACATGCATTGAAGTGCCAACCTCTCTGCTACCAGGAGAAGCCAAAACTCAGCCTGGCCGCAACCTCCACACTCAAGTCCTGGCGGTAAAGCAGGCGGCCACGTGGGCCGCCTGCTGCGCCGGTCGGAGGGAATCAGAACCGAGTACTGATACGCAGGTAGGGGAACCTGCCCGGGACGTCATACAGCGTCGGATCGAAGCTGTTGGCGAAGGCCGTCAGCGCGGTCGGCGGCTGCTTATCGAAGATGTTACGGATACCGAAGGAGACCGACGTGTTATACGCGTCGAAGTCATACGATACCTGCACATCATGATAGACAGTGCGACCCTGACGGTTCAGCTGCAGAGCTGGATCCGTGCACAGCGGGGTGCCTTTCGTCACATCGGTGGAACTGGCAAAGCCGGTGCAGCCTTCCCACAGTTCGCTGATGTAACGCACGGTCCAGTCGGCATTCCAGTTGCCGTAATCCCAGTTCACGTCCACGTTGGACTTGAAGTGCGGGATACCACCGATGAGACCGCCTCGCTGGAAACCGGCCACATCCTGGACAGTCGGGTTGTTACCGCCGGTGAGGTCCGGAACAGTCACGACAAAATTACGCACGTAGGTAGTGTTCCAGGACAGCTTGAAGTCACCGAAGGAAGTGGACGGGAGCTTGTAGTTCAAGCCCATGTCCAGACCGGAGGTGACGGTGCTGCCGATGTTCACATTAGTATCGAGGAGCTGGGTCACGTTGCCCTGCGGATTACGCGAGATCAACGAGCACAGCGCCTGGTTACCACCGCTGTAGCAGCCATCCATGATCAGCTGACCACCCAGGACTGTGATCGTCTTGACCAGCTCGATGTGATAATAGTCCAGGCTTACGTCGAGACCCTGCACGAACTCGGGGTTCCACACGAAGCCCAAGGTCCGGGAGATCGAAGTCTCCGGATCCAGGTTCGGGTTACCACCCACGGTGGTACGGATCTGACCGTTCGGCTGGCTGTAAGTAGCGGGGACGCCCACACAGTTCGCCTTTTCAGCCGCAGTGGTACCGCCCCCATTACACGGATCGACGATGTTCGGGAAGTTGTCGCTGTCGCCCAGGAACAACTCCGCGATACCCGGAGCACGGAAGCCCTGAGACCAGGTACCACGGACGAGCAAGTCGTCGATCGGCTTCCACTTCACCTGTGCACGGCTGCTGGTGTTGGTACCGAACGTGTCGTAGTTCGAGTGGCGGCTGGCCACGTCGAGATCGAGGCTCTGAGCCATCGGCATGTCAGCCAGCAGCGGCAGATCGAACTCGACATACTCGGACTTCACGCTGTAACGGCCAGAGGTCGGCTGACGCACGTTACCGCTGGTGGAACCCAGCGCGATCAGCGCGTCCGGCTGGTCGAAGCCGTCCAGTTCACGGTACTCGTAACCCGCCGCGAAGCCCAGCGGACCGGCCCACAGATCGGCCAGGTCACCGCTGATGTTGGCGGTGTAGTTACGCATCGTGTTCTGGTTCTCGTCCTGCGCGGTGAACAACACGTAGTTCAGCATGTCCGGCGTGATCGTGCCGGTGCCGTTCGTACCCTGGTAATCGGTGCCGCTCGGGCCCTGACCACCAAAGACGTTGAACGGTACGCAAGGCGAGGTGCAGTTCCCACCCAGAGCCTCGATCAGGCGCGAGGTGTTGAACAGACCGTGCGTGATGCGCTTGGCGTCGTTGGTCGCGTAGATGTAGTTCACATCCCAGTCGAACACACGGCTCATCGCCTCGAAGGTGCCGTTGAAGCCGCCCGAGAAACGGAACGTGTTGACGTCCTCTGAGAACACGCGCGGTCCGGCTTCGAGCGGACGACGACCGATCAGGAAGCCGTTGGTGCCAGCGGAGAAGTTCGGGTCGAACTTCAGGTCCTGACCGAACGGGTTGTACGGCTGGCTGGCCGGGATGACCAGAACGCCCTGCGAGGAGTTCGGGATATCGCCCGAGCTGTCGATGAACAGCGGCGACGGCGCCAGCAGCTGGGTGGATTTGCGGTTGTTGAACAATACGTCCGCGCTGAAGGTGACGTTGTCGTTGATGTCGTAATGGCCCTGGGTATAGATGCCGGTACGCTCTTGCGGAGTAAGCACGTAGTTCAACGGTGCGTAGTTGAAACGCGCGGTACTGGTGAAGTCGGTGAAGTCGCTCATGGACGGCTTCGCCGGGCTGCCCGGCTTCAGGGTCAGGTCGCAGGTGCCGTAGTACGAGGTGTACTGCGTGTTGCCCGGACCACAGGTGGTGCTGCTCGCGAAGATGAAGCGGCCCTGCGGCGTACCCGAGCTACCCGTGGTGGTGCCGAGGCCGGCGACCGGATAGTAGGAGATATCGCGAGAACCGGCCCAGATCGGATCCTGCTTCACGTAGGACACATTGGCGACGATGCTGCTGCGATCGCTGCTGGTACCCATGGTGAACTGGTAGTACTGGGTCTTGCCGTCGAAGGCACGGCCGGCTTCCTTGTAGCCACCCAGATAGGCGCTGGCTTCGGCACCGTTGTAGTTCTTGATGGTGATGATGTTCACCACACCAGCCATCGCGTCGGAACCGTACACCGCCGAAGCGCCGTCCTGCAGCACTTCGATGTGGTCGATGATGGAGACCGGGATGGTGTTGAGGTCGGCAGAACCGTCGACGCCGGTACCACCGACACCGTTCACCATGCGGCGACCGTTGACGAGCACCAGCACGCGATTGGAACCGAGGTAGCGCAGGTCGATCTTGGTCTCGCCGTTACCACCGTTGTTGAACACAGTGTTCAGAGCGGCACCCGCGGAAGTGATCTTCTGCAGGATATCGCCGATAGAGGTCAGACCGGACGCCTGAATCTGCTGACGGTTGATCACCTGGACCGGCTGTGCGGTCTCGATGTCCGTGCGCTTGATTCGGGAACCCGTAACCTCAACCTTCTGCAGCTTGGCCGCGCCCTGATCCTGGTCCGCCGCCGAAGCGATGGGGATCTGGGCAAACGATGCAGCGACACCAGCGGCGAGCGCCAGCCTGACCGCCGTTCTTAATTCTATGAGTCTTTTCATTTGCTTCTCCAAGCCTCCTTAAGTAGCTTTCACAGCGGCAAACCACAGTCCGGCAACAGGTGTTGGCCGCACGCGACTAAAGCTAGGGTGGTCCTTTAGGGCTCGCAACCGATATTCCGTGAGAAAGGCTTTCGCTGCGACGAAATCGCCTTCAGGTGCAATGGATCATGGTCACGACGATAGCCTGTGAAACGTTGCATTTATCCGACACCACGTATCGCGAGATAAGCGGTCGCGGCGACATCCTGATAGACAGCCCCAACAAATTCCCTTAACGTGGCCTTCGCAGCCTCACGAGTAGTCCTGGTCCGTCATGGCGAGTGTGTACGAGAACGACGCGCTGACAGCAGCAGCCAAGTCAATCGAGCGTGTGATCGAGTCCCTGACCCGGATCGTGCTGGGCAAGGAGGGACAGATTCGACTATGTCTCGCCTGCGTGCTCGCCGGCGGACATCTGCTCATCGAAGATATCCCCGGTGTGGGCAAGACTACGCTCGCACATGCGCTGGCTGCGGCCATGGGCCTGAGCTACCAGCGGATCCAGTTCACCAGCGACCTGCTGCCGGCCGACATCATCGGAGCTTCTGTCTTCGAGCGCGAGACCGGGCGCTTCAAATTCCACCCCGGACCGGTGTTCGCCCAGCTCATCCTCGCCGACGAGGTCAACCGTGCTACGCCGAAGACGCAGAGCGCTCTGCTCGAAGCGATGGAAGAACATCAGGTAACGACTGACACCGAGACCCGCCCCCTGCCGGAACCGTTCTTCGTGATCGCCACGCAGAATCCGGCCCACCAGATCGGGACCTATCCGCTGCCGGAGTCGCAGCTGGACCGCTTTCTCATGCGGCTCCAGCTTGGCTATCCGGATGCGGCAGCGGAGCGTGCGCTGTTCCGCGGTGCCGACCGGCGCGAGTTGCTGCAAGACATCGCCCCGTCGCTGGATCCGGACCGCCTGCGCGAGTTGCAGATACAGGCACGATCGGTCCACGTCTCCGACGCACTGCTCGACTATATCCAGGCCCTGATCCGGCATACGCGTGAGAGCAACGAATTCGTCCACGGCCTGTCGCCGCGCGCGGGCCTCGCCCTGATACATGCGGGGCAGGCCTGGACCCTCATCCACGGGCGTTCCGCAGTACTCCCGGAAGATATCCAGGCGGTGCTGCCCGGCGTGGTCGAACATCGCCTGCAGCTGCGTTCCGGCGATGCCGATTCCACCAGGGACATCGGGCGCCGGCTGATGGAAGCCGTCCCCTTACCCTGACCTGAGCTGTCCCGGATGTTCGGCACCCTCGCCTCGACGATCCAGCAAAAGGCACTGCAGTGGGCCGCCCGCCGTCAGGGCCAGGACAGCGACCCGTTCGTACTGCAGCGGCGCCGCGTCTATATCCTGCCGACGCGACAGGGCGGCGTGTTCGCCGCCGTGGTCGTCGCCATGCTCCTCGCGGCCATGAACTACAGCAACAGCCTCGCGTTCCTGCTGGGCTTCACGCTCGCGGCCGTCTGGTTCGTGGCCATGCACCGCTGCCATCGCAACCTTGTCGGTCTGTCGATCCAGAGCCTGCCCGCCGAACCGGTATTCGCGGGAGAGACGGCCGCGTTCCCGATCCGCCTGCGCAACGACGGCCGCAGCACGCGTTACGACATCGTCTTCAATAACGAAGATGCAAGCCTCACCGAGACCGACCTGACCTGTGCCGCGGAGGCGGTCATGTATATCCGGGCGCACGCGCCCCACCGGGGCATACTCCGCCTGCACCGCTTCGGTATCTCCACACGCTATCCCCTGGGCCTGTTCAGGACCTGGTCGTGGGTGCACATGAACCTCCCCTGCGTGGTCTTCCCGCGCCCGGCAGAGCAGGCGCCGCCCATCCCGGTCGCACAGGGCGAAGACGGCGAACGCAGCCGCCAGCAAGAAGGCACCGAAGACTTCACCGGCCTCCGCAGCTACCGCCCCGGCGATTCACCTCGCCACATCGCGTGGAAGGCATTCGCCCGCGCCGGGGAGCTGCAGGTGAAGCAATTTGCCGGCGCAGGAACCGACGTACGCTGGCTCGATTGGCAGGACCTTGAAGGGGTGGAGAACGAGCAGCGTCTGCGCATCCTCTGTCGCTGGGTCCTGGATGCCCAGACCAAAGCCCTGCCGTACGGGATGCGCCTGCCCGGGCTGGCCATCGAACCGGGACTCGGTCGCGCTCACCGCACCCGCTGCCTCGAGGCGCTCGCGCACATGGGACACCCGGAGACGCGAGTCGATGTCTGATCCCTACCTCGAAGGCCCGCTGAGCCCGTCGCAATCGGCCTGGCTCCTCGCCGCCCTGGCACTGGCAGTGATCGCCAACGCTGGCCACGTCGCGCCGTGGATCACCCTGGCCGCACTGGGCTTTGTCGCCTGGCGGTTCGGGCAGATGCGCAACGGCTGGCCGCTGCCGGGACAGAAGACGCGACTGGCGATGGCGGCCCTCGCACTGATTGGTGTACTGCTCTCCTACCGGACCATCAACGGTGCCGACGCCGGCACCGCGCTGCTCATGCTCATGGCGGCCCTGAAGCTGACCGAAGCCCGATCGCGACGGGAATATTTCCTGCTCATCGTGATCACCTACTTCCTGGAGATCGCCAACTTCCTCGACAGCCAGAGCATCCCGAATGCGCTGCTCATGCTGCCGCTGGTACTGGTGAGCACAGCGGCTCTGCTCAATATCACGCGCCGCGGGCCCGCTTTGGCTGCCGGCGAAAGTCTGCGCCAGGCCGGCCTGCTGCTCGGTCTCTCCGTACCCATGGCGCTCATCATGTTTGTCCTGTTCCCACGCATCCCCGGCCCGCTGTGGGGCATCAGTGGGCCAGGCACCGACGCTGTCAGCGGGCTCAGCGACAGCATGAGTCCGGGTGCGATCAGCAGTCTGGTGGAGAGCGACCAGGTCGCCTTCCGCGTGACCTTCGATGGCCCGCCACCGCCACCGGAAGAACGTTATTGGCGGGGCCCCGTGCTGCATCGCTTCGACGGCAAACGCTGGACCGCCGGCTGGCTGTCTCGCCACGAAGCCGGACGTATCCAGCCGATCGGCAAACCGATCCGCTACGAGGTGACTCTGGAAGCCAACGATCAGCACTGGCTGTTCGCACTCGCGATGCCGGCGCAGATCTCGGTTCCTGCGTTTCTGACCCGCGACTACCAGTTGATGGCGCGGCACGCGATCAAGACGCGCCTCCGCTACCGGGTCAGCTCTTATCTGCATTACCGTACCGCGAATCCGTTGAACCATTTCGACCGCATTCGCGACCTGTACCTGCCCACGGGGATCGACCCGCGTGCGCGCGCCCTCGCGGCGCAGTGGCGCCGTTCATCGGATTCGGATCAGGAGATAGTCAACGACGCCCTGCGCATGTTCCGCGACCAACCCTTCGCCTACACGCTGCATCCGCCGCCATTGTCCGGCGATCGGATCGACGACTTCCTGTTCTCCACGCGCAAGGGCTTCTGCGAACACTACGCCGAGGCCTTCACGTTCCTGATGCGTGCGGCACACATCCCCGCCCGGATCGTGACCGGTTATCAGGGTGGCGAGATGAATCCGGTGGGCGATTACATGATCGTGCGCCAATCAGATGCGCATGCGTGGTCGGAGGTGTGGCTCGACGGCCGCGGCTGGGTCAGGGTCGATCCGACCGCGGCGGTGGCCCCCTCGCGGGTAGAGCGCGGTATCGCCGATGCGCTTCCCACCGCGGATCGGCTGCCCGGTTTCGATCGCCGCGGCACGAGTCTGCTCGGGAATCTGAGCCTCAGCTGGGATGCCGTGAACAATGCCTGGAACCAGTGGGTATTGGGATACGGCCCCGAACTGCAGGGCCAGTTCCTCGCGCGCTTCGGTTTCGAGCCCGGAAACTGGCAGCAGCTGATGCTCGCCCTGACCGTCCTCATGGCTTTGATGCTGCTGGCGGTCGCCGGATTCTTCCTGTGGCAGGGCCGCAGCTTCGTCGACGACGAGGTCCAGCGCGCTTATGCAAGATTCTGCCGCAGGCTCGCGCGGCGCGGCCTCGCGCGCGCGTCCTGGGAAGGCCCGCGCGATTTCGCCCTCCGGGTCAGTACGGCCCGCCCCGACCTGGCACGGCCCGTCATGCGCATCACCGCGCTGTATATCGGCCTGCGTTACGGCCGAGGCTCGCCCACCGATTCGGCCCGGCGCCTGACCCGTGCCGTGAGCAGGTTCAGACCTCGCGCTCGAGCACCTCGGCCAGAGCCTGGCCCGCGCTGACGTCCACCCGCCGCAGGAGCAGGCCGCCGACGATGAACAGGATCAGGATCGATCCGATCGACAGACGCGGGTCACCGGTCACCAGATCCACCCAGCCGAGCAGCAGTGGACCCAGGATCGCCGAGAACTTGCCGATCACCCCGTAGAAGCCGAAGAATTCAGCTTCCTTGTCGGCCGGGACCAGGCGTGCATAAAGGGAACGGCTCAGACTCTGTATCCCGCCCTGGACGAGCCCGATCGCTGCTGCGAGCACGTAGAACTCCGCCGCCGTGTGCAGGCGCGTCGCCATGAGCGTTACCAGCCCGTAGACGACGATCCCCGCGTAGATTCCGGTCTTGGGTCCGAACCGCTCTCCGAGGCGGCCGAAGGCGATAGCCGCCGGAAAACCGACAAACTGCGTGATCAACAATGCCACCATCAGGCTCGACGATGGCAGCCCCACCGCCAACCCGTAGGCCACGGCCATCTTGATCACGGTATTGACGCCATCGATATAGAACCAGTAGGCGACCAGGAAGAGAAATACCGTACGCAGATGACGCACGTGATGGAAAGTCGCCAGGAATTGCCGCATGCCAGCGCGTGCCGCCTGCCAGCCGGAGACGCGCGCCTTGACGGCCGGCTCCGGCACCAGCATCAGGATCGGCAGACTGAATACAGCCCACCAGACCGCTACGCTCAAAAACGCCAGACGTACCGCGGTAGCGGCGTCCGCGATACCGAACCATCCGGGCTTGACCACCATCGCCACGTTCACGGCGAACAGCAGCCCGCCCCCCAGATAGCCTGCCGCAAAGCCCAGGCCGGAGACATAGTCGAGCCGCTGCGGGCCGGCCACGCTGACTAGCAGCGAATCGTAGAACACGTTACCGCCGGCAAAGCCCAGGGTCGCAAACGCATACATCAGGATCGCGAGCGGCCAGTGGCCATGGCCGGCGAAGTACAGCCCGCCGGTCATCACGATGCCGAGCACGGCGAATACCGTAAGCAGACGCTTCTTGGCGCCGCTGCGATCGGCGATCGCCCCGAGCACCGGCGCCAGCAACGCGATCGCCAGACCGGCGAGGCCGTTGGCCAGACCCAATCGGAACAGCACCCGACCGCTATCCGCGCCCGCGCTCCAGTACTGGGTGAGAAATATGGGAAAGAATCCGGCCATCACCGTCGTGGCGAACGCCGAGTTGGCCCAGTCGTAACTGGCCCAGGCCAGAACCGTCCGCGGTGTGGAACTCGTATTCACTGCGCCCCCGGGATCCGGACGTGGCCATACGCCCCGTCCTCGAGGTCTTCGAGTATGCCATCGCCGGCGTCGCGCGGCGACGGCTTCAGGCGGCGGTGTTGTGCTCGCGGGTCGCGCGGAAACGTACTTCGGGGTAGCGCTCCTGTGCGAGCTGCAGGTTGACCATGGTGGGCGCGATGTAGACCAGATCACCGGCGTGATCCAGAGCCAGGTTGTCATGGGCCTTGTTGCGGAAGGTCTCCAACGCCTGCGCGTCCGCCGTTTCGACCCAACGCGCGGTCGCCACCGGGATGCTCTCGAAGGTGCATTGCACGCCATATTCCGCCTTCAGCCGAAAGGCGACCACGTCGAACTGGAGCGAGCCCACGGCGCCGAGGATAAGATCGTTGCTGCGCAACGGGCGGAATACCTGCGTGGCGCCTTCCTCACAAAGCTGATCCAGTCCCTTGTTGAGTGCCTTGGCTTTCAACGGATCACGCAGCACCACCCGGCGGAACAACTCCGGCGCGAAGCTGGGGATGCCGACGAAGGTCAGGTCTTCGCCCTGGGTGAAAGTATCGCCGATGCTGATGGTGCCGTGATTGTGGATGCCGATGATGTCGCCGGCATAGGCTTCGGTCACATGTTCGCGCTCCGCGGCCATGAAGGTGAGGGCATCGGGGATCTTGATCTCACGGCCGATGCGCACATGGCGCACCTTGGCACCCGGCACATAGCGGCCGGAACATATCCGCATGAACGCGATGCGGTCGTGGTGAGCCGGATCCATGTTGGCCTGGACCTTGAACACGAAACCGGCGAGTCTGTCTTCGTCGGGCGCGACTTCCCGCGTGAGGGTCGCGCGCGCACGCGGCGCCGGCGCATGTTCGACGAAGCTCTCCAGCAATTCGCGTACGCCGAAATTGTTCACCGCCGAGCCGAAAAAGACCGGAGTCAGCCGGCCGGCAAGGTATTCTTCCTGATCGAATTCGTGCGACGCGCCGCGCACGAGTTCGACTTCGGCCTGGAATTCCGCCGCCATGTCTCCGAGCACTTGCGCCGCCTCGGCGCTCGCCAGGCCGTCGATCATCCGCGTCTCGCCCAGACGGCCCGATTTGTCGGGGCTGTAGAGATAGATGCGGTCTTCGAGCAGATGGTAGATGCCGCGCAGGCGCCGGCCCATACCGATCGGCCAGGTGACCGGTGCGCAGCGTATCTTGAGCACCTCCTCGACCTCGTCGAGCAATTCCATTGGGTCGCGGCCTTCGCGATCGAGTTTGTTGATGAAGGTGAAGATCGGCGTATCGCGCAACCGGCACACGTCCATCAGCTTGATCGTGCGTTCCTCCACGCCTTTCGCGCAGTCGATCACCATCAGCGCGGAATCGACGGCGGTCAGCGTACGGTAGGTATCTTCGGAGAAATCTTCGTGGCCCGGGGTGTCGAGCAGGTTGACGATGCGCCCGGCGAACGGAAACTGCATCACCGATGATGTCACCGAGATGCCGCGCTGCTGCTCCAGCGCCATCCAGTCCGACGTAGCGTGACGCGCGGCTTTGCGCCCCTTGACCGCACCGGCGAGCTGGATCGCGCCCCCGAACAGGAGCAGCTTCTCGGTCAGAGTAGTCTTGCCCGCGTCCGGGTGAGAGATGATGGCGAAGGTCCGCCTGCGGGCGATCTCGGAAATCTGCATGTCGATCCAGGAAGTGGCTGCGGCTAAAAGAGGCGGATTTTACCGCATCTGACGGTCTCCCGGCACGCTGTCATCCAGGTCGCGACAAAGGATGAGGGCATCTTCGCGCCCTCCGGCGGCGGGATAGTAGTCCTTGCGCCGCCCCACCTCGGCGAATCCCATGCCGGCATAGAGCGAACGCGCGGCCTGGTTGCCCGGTCTCACCTCCAGAAGCATCTGTCCGGCGCCATAGGCGCGCGCCAGTTCGATCATGCGTTCCATCAGATGGCGGCCGAAGCCGCAGTGCTGGCGCCCCGGATCAACGCACAGATTCAACAGATGAGCTTCACCGGCCGCGACCGACATGACGCCGTATCCGATCACCTGCTCCTGATGCACCAGCACCCAGCAGCAATAGCCTACACGCAGACAATCCGCGAAGATGCCTTCGGTCCAGCCAAAGGAATATGCCCGGCGCTCGATATCCATGACCGCGGGTAGATCGGCTTCGCTCATGGGCCGGAACAGACCGGGATCGTGCATGCGCACCGCGCTCACTGCATGCGCTCCGCGCTGACACGCAATGCCAGTTGCAGGTCATCCCAGGATTTGCGCTTCTGCGCCGGCGAACGCAGCAGGTAGGCGGGATGATAGGTGACGATCACCGGCGCATCGCACCAGTCAAGAGCATGCACGCGGCCGCGCAGACGGCCGAGCGTGAGCTCCGAACCGAGCAGATGCTGCGCGGCGATACGGCCCACGGCCAGGATCACCCGTGGTGCCACCAGTTCGATCTGACGTCGAAGATACGGCGCACACGCGGCGATCTCCTCCACTGCGGGATCGCGATTGGACGGCGGGCGGCATTTGAGCACGTTGGCGATGAACACGCGCTGGCGATCCAGACCGGCCGCACGGAGCATCTCGTCCAGCAGTTTGCCGGCCGGGCCCACGAAGGGCTCGCCCTGGCGGTCCTCTTCCGCGCCCGGGGCTTCGCCCACGAGCATCCATCCCGCCCTGCGGTCGCCGACGCCGAACACCGTCTGCGTCCGCGTGCGATGCAGCGCGCACAGCGTGCAGCCGCTGACTTGTGCTTCCAACGCCGACCAGACCACCGCATCGTCGTCAGTCTGGGGGATCGGTGCCGCCGGTTCGGCCGCGGCAGGAGCCGATGTGGCGGCGACCGCGGGTGCCGGGCCGGGCGCCACCGTGCGACGCACCCAGCGCTGGATTCCCATGGCCTCGAGATGATCCGAGCCGCCGTCCATGGTGTATCTATTCGTGCCCGCTGCGCTCGCTGCGGCGCCGGCGGCGGCGTAACAGGCGCCAGCTGACCAGGACGATACCCGACAACGCATAGGCGAAGAAGCTGAGAAACAACACCTTGGGCGGCGACAGCGCGATGAGCATGAACACGAGCGGGACCACCATGATGTAGGCGAAGGGCACACGCCCGCTGAGATTGATGTCCTTGAAGCTGTAATAACGGATATTGCTGACCATCAGCGCACCGGCGCCGACGGTAAGCACGTAAGCGGGGATAAGCAGCGTCTGGCCGGACATCTGCAGATCGGTCCCCAGCCACACGAAACCGGCCACGATCCCGGCCGCGGCAGGGCTGGGCAGGCCCTGGAAGAAACGTTTGCCGACGATGCTCGCGCGCGCGTTGAACCGTGCCAGGCGAATCGCCGCGGTGACCGCGTAGAAGAACGCTCCCAGCCAGCCGATCTTGGCCCAGGCCGGACCCAGGTCCGCCATGCCCTTGAACGCCCACTGATACATGACCAGCGCCGGGGCCACACCGAACGAGACCATGTCCGAAAGACTGTCGTATTCCTTGCCGAAATCGCTGGTCGTATTAGTGAGCCG
Source organism: uncultured Pseudomonadota bacterium (assembly GCA_963739695.1). Taxonomy (GTDB): domain Bacteria; phylum Pseudomonadota; class Gammaproteobacteria; order Natronospirales; family CAVUBB01; genus CAVUBB01. The sequence goes on from CAVUBB010000013.1 coordinate 34,957, forward strand.
CGCCACCCTGCCATCGAGACCGTCCATGATCATGGCGATGAAGATGGCCATGGACGCCGCCGCGAAGCGTCCGGCGATCCCCGACACCACGGCGTAGAAACCCAGGAAGAGCGCCGCCGTGGTGAACAGGTTTGGCAGCAGATAGAACGCCTTGCGGCGGGCCCGCGGCGTCTCCGGGGTCTGATTGCCTGTGTTTGGCTGCATGGTCGCCTTGCCGTGTGAAAGAGCATTCATGATGCCATGAGGCCGCGCCGTTTACACCCCGGAGCCCCGCGGCAGGCGGCCCGCGCACGCTATCTGTGGACGAGATGAGCGATTATGCCGCTGCCGCCCAGCACACGGTCTCCCGCCGCCACCGTCACCCGCGAACTGGCGGGCACGAGCACATCGACTTCATAGGCCAGACGCAGATAGGCGCAACGCTGGCCCATGCCGGCCCGCTCGCCGTAGCCGATGCGCGCACGCGGGCGCCCCAGGCGCGGCGCCCGCATGACCACAACCACGTCGTCACCTTCGTCGGTATGCAGCCACAACCCGCGCGCAGGCTTGCCTCCGGTCCGTTTGCGCAAGTCGCAGACCTTGCCTTCCACCGGGCAACGCAGCGAATAGGCGCGCAACAGCCCTACCCTGATCCGGATCCGCACTGCCTGGCGCTCGAGGCAGGCATCGTCGACCACGGCGACATCGGTCACCACACCGTCCACCGGGCTGACGATGGCGAGCGCGGCCGTGGGCACGGCGCGCTCCGGATCGCGGAATGCGAGCGCGAACAAAACGGTAGCGGCAACACCGCCCCAGGCGGCGTGGACGCTCATCGTCGTATAGAGGAGCAATGACGCAGCCAGGGCAAGCAGGACCAGCGCCCAGCCCTCCCGGGCGATCAACGGATAACCGGATGGTGACATGGGGTTCTCTTCAGTAAGCTCAGGTCTGTTCGTCTGCGGATGCGGGCCCGTGGTCGGGATCCGCCTGGAGTCTCTCACGCAACTGCCGGCCCACCTTTTCGAGCAGGTGGGCGCGCGCCTGCTCCCTGCCTGCGGTAATCGTCGGCAGGCCTGCAGCGATCTCGGCTCCGAGCTCGCGATCGAAGCGTCCGTCGCGGATCTCGGCCAGGAGGTCGCGCATACGCGCGCGTGAGTCTTCCCCGATCACTCGCGGTCCACGAGTGTAGTCGCCGAATTCGGCGGTGGTGGAGATCGACTCGCGCATACCCGCGATCCCGCGCTGATGCACGATATCGGCGATCAGTTTCACTTCATGCTGACAGCAGAAATAGGCGATCTCGGGCGAATAGCCGGCATCCACCAGGGTCTCGAACGCGGCGGTGACCAGCTGGTTGATGCCGCCGCACAGGACCGCCTGTTCGGCGAACAGATCGGTCTCGGTCTCTTCTGCGAATGTCGTCTCGATGATCCCGGCACGACCGTGGCCCAGCGCACTGGCGAGGGCCAGCGCGTCCGCGCGCGCCTGCCCGCTGGCATCCTGATGCACCGCGACCAGGCCCGGAGTCCCGCCGCCCGCCTCATATTGGGCGCGCACCTGCTCGCCGATACCCAACGGAGCGACCAGCACCACATCGAGGTCGGCGCGTGGCTCGATATGCTGGTAACGGATGTTGTAACCGTGAGCGAATACGAGAGTGCCGTGCCGGCGCAGATTCGGTGCCACCGCCTCGGCATAGAGATCTGCCTGCACCTGATCGGGCACCAGCATGAGGACGATATCGGCGCGAGCCACTGCATCCGCGGGCGTATCTACTTCGAGCGAAGCGGACGCTGCCGCAGCGACCGATGGTGAATCCGCGCGCAGGCCGACGACGACCCCTACTGCGGAATCGCGCAGATTCAGTGCCTGCGCCCGCCCCTGTGCGCCGAAGCCGAGCACGGCCACGGTACGGCCGCGCAAGCGGTCCATATCGACCTGATTGTCATAGAGAATACTCACAGACACCGGTCCTCCGCCCCGGCAAGGGGGCGAAAACCGCGGTAAGCTAATCGCTTGAGTACGGGAAATCAACTCCCGGCCACCGGAGAATCGCCGCATCTGGCGCGTTCAAGGCTGTACCCTGAGCGCGCGGGCCCTTTAAAATGCGCCCACGAACGGCATACTGCGGCCCTGTGGGCCGGGCCGTAGACAGTCACCAAAAAACGAGTTCACCCATGCGTCTTTCCCAATTCCCGCTCGCCACGCTCAAGGAAACTCCGGCCGATGCCGAAGTGATCAGCCACCAGTTGATGCTGCGCGCGGGCCTGATCCGGCGCCTCGCTGCCGGCCTCTATACCTGGCTGCCGCTGGGCCTGAAGGTCCTGCGCAAGGTGGAAAGGATCGTGCGCGAAGAGATGGACCGTTCCGGCGCTCTGGAGCTGCTGATGCCAGCGATCCAGCCGGCCGAGCTGTGGCAGGAATCCGGGCGCTGGGATCACTACGGGCCCGAATTGCTGCGGCTGCGCGACCGCCATCAGCGCGAGTTCTGTTTCGGGCCCACGCATGAAGAGGTGATCACGGATCTGGCACGGCGCGAACTGCGCTCATACAAGCAGCTCCCGGTCACCTACTACCAGATCCAGACGAAGTTCCGCGACGAGATCCGGCCACGGTTCGGCGTGATGCGTGCGCGCGAATTCCTGATGAAAGATGCGTATTCCTTTCACATCGACCCCGCCTCGCTGCAACAGACCTATGACGTGATGTATGCGACCTATTCGCGCATCTTCACTCGGCTGGGGCTGGATTTTCGTGCCGTGCAGGCGGATACGGGCAGTATCGGCGGCAGTTCATCGCATGAGTTTCATGTGCTCGCGGGCTCGGGCGAAGACGCCATCGCTTCATGCGACCGCTGCGACTATGCGGCCAATACCGAACTCGCGCGCAGCCGGGGAGCGGCCCCCGCGAGCGGTGAACCCCTGCCCGCGGAAGAACGCGAGACTCCGGATATCCAAACCGTCGCCGAGCAGGCCAAGCTGCTCGCGATCGACACCGACCGTATCGCCAAGAGCGTGGTCGTGATCGCCGACGACGAGCCCGCGGTACTGTTCATCTGCGGCGACGACGAATTGAATCTCACTAAGGCGATGCGCGCCCTGGGCGCCGAAGAACTGCGCCTGGCCGAACCGGAAGAAGCGCTCGCCGCCACCGGTGCGCCGCGCGGCTTCATCGGGCCTGTCGGCCTGCCCGCAAAGCTGCGCGTGCTAGTGGATCGTCGCGCAGCCCAGTTGAGCAATTTCTCGTCCGGCGCCAACCGCGCCGACTGGCACTGGATCAACCTGAACTGGAACCGGGACGCCGCCCTCCCGCAAAGTGCCGATCTGCGCGAAGTCCGCGCTGGTGAAGGCTGCCCCGAATGCGAAGGCACCCTCCAGATCAGCCGTGGCATCGAGGTCGGCCATATCTTCCAACTCGGCGACAAGTATTCGCGCAGCATGGGCGCACAGGTGCTCGATGAGAACGGGCGTGAACAACTGATGAGCATGGGCTGCTACGGCATCGGTGTCTCGCGTGTCGTGGCCGCGGCGATCGAACAGAATCACGACGAACGCGGCATCATCTGGCCTGCGCCGATCGCGCCGTACCAGGTCGCGATACTGCCCATGAACATGCACAAGTCGGCGCGCGTGGCCGAAGCCGCACAGGCGCTCTACGACGAACTCCTTGCCGCCGGCATCGAGGTTGCAGTGGACGATCGCGGTCTGCGCCCGGGCGTGATGTTCGCCGAGATGGAACTCGTCGGCGTACCGCATCGAGTCGTCATCGGCGAACGCGGCCTCGATGCGGGCGATGTCGAATACCAGGCGCGCACCGAGAGCGAGAGCCGCGCCATCGCGCGTACCGAGATCGTGGATTTTCTGCGCCGCGCAGTCGCCGGAAGCGATGCTTGCTGAGCGCATGCGCGTCACCCAGCTGATCCTGTGTTGCGCCCTCGCCTTCAGCGCCGTGCAGTTGGATGCAGGGCCCGCACCGCGGGTCGACCCGCAGTTGCGCGCCTTGCTCAAGCAGGCGATCGCGGATAGCCACAGCTTCAAGGACCGATATGATGCCGCGGTCTGGCTAACCGACATGTCGCGGCGTCTCGCGCCGCGCATGCCCGACGTCAAACGTCGGCTGGAACTGCTACGGATCGTCCATTCGGAGGCGGCACGGGCTCACCTCGCACCCGAACTCGTACTCGCGGTGATCGATGTGGAAAGTGACTTCGACCGCTTTGCGATCTCCAGATCCGGCGCGCGAGGCCTGATGCAGATCATGCCGTTCTGGCTCAAGGAGATCGGTCACCCGGATGACAACCTTTTCCATGTGCGCACCAATCTGCGCATGGGCTGCACGATCCTGCACTACTATCTGCAAAAGGCCCACGGGGATCTGCGCGCAGGGCTTGCCCTCTACAACGGCAACCACGGCAGACGCCAATACGCAGACAAAGTACTGGCGGCTCTAAGCGAGCGGTGGTACCGACAGTGATCGGTGACCGCCGCACGCTCAGGAGATATTGAAGCCGGGAGGGATCTCTGCCGTCTGGAACATCGCACACCGGACTTCCGTCACGCGCGCCGCCCCCGGACCTTCAAGCAGCCAGTCGCAGAGCTCGTCCACGGCGCCCGCTTCCCCCGATGCCACCACCTCGACCGTGCCGTCGGCCAGATTCCGCGCCCAGCCCTCGATACCGAGCTCCAACGCGCGGCGCCGCGTAGTCGCGCGATAGAACACACCCTGCACGCGGCCCGATACGACACAGCGTCGGCATACGGTCGCCATCACTCCACCTCGTGTACTCGCCAGCCGGCATCTGCGGATTCTACGCCGGAGAGGTGCGTACTCGGAACATGGGGCACGCCGACGAATGGATGCGCTGGGCACTGTGCTCGGGGCCACCGCCCCCGAAGCGCACGGCGGACCCTCTGCGACTCACTCATCCAGGCAAAAAAAGAGGGCCCGTAAAGGGCCCTCTGCGAAGTCCGGTTGAATGCTTCGATCAGTTGCCGTTGAGATAGGCCTGATCGGAGGCTTCGACCTTGCCGATGCTCCAGGCACCGCGCGTCTTCGCGTGCTGCACGGCGGCATCGACATCCGACTGCATCGGATTCTTCTTGATATCGAACTCCTGACCCGGGTGGATCAGATCGGCATCCTTGATCTTGTCGCTGTTCGCTTTGTAGATCAGCGGCCATTCGTACGGGTTGCCGTACACTTCGGCGCGACCGGAGATGCGCCAGAGGCTGTCGCCACGCACGACGGTGTAGGTCATGCTGGCAGCCTTGAGTTCGGCATTCAGAGCACTCAACACATCGTAGGCGTGACGGCCTTCGTTGTTGTCGATCGCCTGCTCGCCTTCCGACAGCCGCGACATCTGATCTTGATTGAGATGCGTGAACTGTTTTGCTTGCGCGAGTTCGTCGCGCGCCTTGCCAAGGTAATAGGCATTCAGTGCGTCGTCGGCCTTCTGCTTCGCCTGACCGGCGAGATCCTGTGCCTTGGCATCGTCACCCGCAGCGGCGGCAGCCTGCGCCTGCGCGAGCAGGTCTTCGGCTTCGGAGGTCATCGCGCCGGCAGACTTGGCGGCGTCGATCGCAGCTTGCGCATCGGCGATAGCCTGGGTGGTGGCCGCGCTGGGCGCCTTGGTTTCCGGTGCCGGCGGCTTGCTCGCACACCCGGCGAGGAAACCGAGCGCGATCATGAGTATTGCAATCTGCTTCAGGTGGACTTTGATCATGTTTGTATCTCCAACCGGCGAGTGTTGTTGTGTTCGCAAGCGGACGAGCCGCTGGCAATTTGGCTTGAACCGTAGCACCCGGTTTCTAAAGCTGTCAAGCCAGTATGCAGCTTAACATAAGGAAATTACAGGAAAATTACGGATTCTACTGACAGGAATCCTTGGCGTCCTGATTCTGCGCAGACGCGTCACGCAGCGCATCCACCGCGAGTTGCTTCGCCCGCATCGCACTGGCTCGCGCATGCCCATAGGCGTGCTGCTGCAGCGCGCTCTCGGCATCATCCAGCCAATGCGTTGCCGACGCCATCTCGTCAGGCACGAGCTTCCCGGCACAGGCCTGGCGCGCGGCCATCAGCGCCTGACGGGCATTACTCATCTCCTGGACCGGCGCACTCGCGCACGCCGCAAGCAACAAGACCGCCGCCAGAAGATACGCAAGTCTATGAAAATCAAAGAGATTAGATTTTTCAGTCGGTGTCGGCAAGGTGCTTTCCAGCGGCCGCGGGTCCGGCCGAAAAGCTATCAGCGCCCCACCGCGTCGTCAAGCGGGGCGATGCGCTACAATCTCGCCCTTCACGGCTGCCGCCGATCGAGGAGACCGCGATCCGATGACGATCCAGATCTATCACAACCCGCGTTGCTCGAAATCACGAGCCACCCTGGCCCTCTTGCAGGAAAAAGGGTTCGAGCCCGAAGTGATCGATTATCTCAAGACACCTCCCGCTGTGGAGACGCTGGAGGCGCTTGCCAGAGCCCTTGGTATGACGCCCGAGCAGATGATCAGGCGAGGCGAGGCCGCCTTCGCCGAAGCCGGTCTGGATCGGCCCGGGATCGACGACACCGCGTTGTTCAGGGCCATCCACGAACACCCCATCCTGTTGCAGCGGCCGATCGTGGTCGCCGGGGATCGCGCACGCATCGGGCGTCCGCCGGAAGCGGTACTCGAGATACTTTGAAGGAAGCGGCAATGGCCGAAGTTCTGGTCCTCTATTACAGCCGCTACGGCGCTACCGCGGAGATGGCGCGCCGGATCTGCCGCGGCATCGAAGAAGTAGACGGCATGCACGCACGTCTGCGCACCGTGCCGCCGGTATCGGCTGTCTGCGAGGCCGTGGAATCGGATATTCCCGCCGCCGGACCGCCCTATATCGAACATGCGGATCTGCGCGAATGTGCGGGCCTTGTAATCGGCAGCCCAACGCGTTTCGGCAACATGGCGGCACCGTTGAAGTATTTCCTCGACTCGACCGGCGGCGAATGGCTGCGGGGGACGCTGCAAGGAAAACCGGCTGGCGTATTCACATCCACCGCGACCCTGCATGGCGGACAGGAAAGCACACTGCTTTCGATGCTCATCCCGCTGATCCATCACGGCATGCTGCCGGTCGGCATACCCTTCACCGAAGCCACCCTCAACAACACGCGCAGCGGCGGTACGCCCTATGGCGCAAGCCATCTCGCGGGAACTGAATACGAACTGCCGGTGAACGAGGAAGAAGCGGAATTGTGCCGGGTGCTCGGACGGCGTGTGGCGGAAGCGGCGAAACGCCTGGCCGGCGCACCGTTCTGATGCGCAAGACCGTATTCGCCCTGTTCGCGGCGCTCATGGTGCTGATGATCGTCTGGTTCGCCTGGCTGTCCCCGGCTCACATTCCGGGTTACTGGAGCGGCGTCGTATTGGCCGTCGCGCCGCTGGCGATACTCACCGTCCCGTTATGGCGGGCGTCACGAACGGCATACGGCTGGACCGGTTTCGTGGCGCTGGGCTATATGACGCATGGCTTGACCGAAGCGCTCGCGAATCCCTCGGATCGGACGCTGGCGACGGCCGAAGCCATCCTGGCGATCGCCTTGCTGCTGGGCGTGAGCGCCGCGCTGCGCTCGCGCGATGGACACTAGTCGCGGCGCCCTTCGAGTATCTCGCGCACGAAGGGGATAGTGAGACGGCGCTGCGCTGCCAGCGAGGCGGTGTCCAGGGTGTCGAGCAACTGGCACAGACTGGCCATGTCGCGACGGGACTGACGCAAGAGATAGCGACCGGTCTCCGCCGGCAGATCCAGGCCGCGTGCCTTGGCGCGCAATTGCAGCACGGTAAGACGCTCCGCCTCCGGCACTTGTTCGAGCCGGTAAACCCCGCCCCAGGCAAGCCGCGAGACCAGGTCGGGCAGCGCAAGGCCGAGTTCGCGCGGTGGTGCGCCGGCGCCGACGATGAGGTTACCGCCCGCATCGCGCAGTTCGTTATACAGGACGAACAAGGCACGCTCCCACTCGCCCTGCCCACGGATGCCTTCGATGTCGTCCAGGCAGACCAGATCGAGCCGGTCCCAACCTTCGAACACCGCGGGCTGCAGCGAACCGATTTTGGCGAGCGACAGGTACGCCGACTGCAGCCTGTGCCGGCGCGCCTCATGGCACGCAGCCTGCAGTAAGTGGGTCTTGCCGGCAGAGTGTGCGCCCCAGACGAAACTCACGCTCGCCTCGCGCACCACTGTCTGGGCATGCAGCGCAGCGATCACGCCACGGTTGGCGCCGCCATCCCAGAAGTTCGCGAACTCCGCACTGTCACGCAGAGCGACGCCGAGCGCGAGCTGGCGCGGACCCGTTTCAATGGCCACGCCGGTGCTCCGCCATCGCGCGTGCGCCCCAGATGATCACATAATCGATCCCGCTGACGATGGTGGTGAACGCGACGACCCAGATCATCGCGGTGACCAGTGCGGGCGACATCCAAGTCACCGCCGCAGCCGCGACCACGACCAGCGCGAGCAGCACCTGCACCACTGTATTGAACTTGCTCAAGACACGTGCGCCGAACTCGACGGGGCCGAACAGCCAACGGTAGATCGCGGCGCCCAGGACGATCACAAGATCGCGGCCGACCACCAGCGCCACCAGCAGGCGCGGCACGAGATGCTCGCTGCCCAGCGTCAGATAGACACTGACGGCGAAGATCTTGTCGGCCAGCGGGTCGAGCAGCGCACCCAGTCTGGTATGCCAGTCGAAGCGTCGTGCCAGATATCCGTCGAGGCCGTCGCTGAGCCCTGCGCTGACCAACAGCGCCAGCGCGACACCGAATCTCTCCTGGTGCAGGGCGATGACAGTGGGGACGACCAGCACGAGGCGCAGGATCGTGAGCAGGTTGGGCAGATAGACCATCGCCGTCACGGCTGATAGTGGAACTTCAGTCCCTGGTCAGCCGCTGCTGCGGTACCCGCGGCGGGAAGGTTCGCATCGGGGCTTTGCGCAAGCGACGCCGGCTCCGCCTGCAACATGCCGCCGAGCGCGATCGCCTGGCCGAGACTGTCGGCGGTGCCGCGGGAATGCACGAGAAAACGGACGGAATCGGAATCCACTGCAAGCAATTCCACTCCTGTTACCGGGGTCAGGCCGGAGAGGTACTTGCTGACCCGGGCATAGGCCTCGAGTGTATCCACACCGTCCACAGTCACCAGCGTGACGTCGCTGAAATCAGAGCCCGCCTGCAGCGCATAGGCAGAGGCATAAAGATCCGCAACGTGGTCCAACCCCGAGGCCACGACCGTATCGAGCGTACCCGGACCACCCTGCCAACTCGTCGTCTGGCCCTGATCCAGAAGTTGCCAGCGCGCGGTCCAGTTGTCATCCGTCGCGCTCAGCCGGCCGACCAATATGGCGTTGCTCTGGTAACGTGCGGACGCAGCCTGGATGCGGTCGTCAAACGTGCCCCAGATATCGGCGAAGCCGATCTGGTTCTGGTCCTCAAGATCCATCAGCGGCAAGACGACAGGCAGGCCGCGGGCGTCCGCGGCCTTGCGGGCGCTCGCGAGCGCCGCAGCGTCGGAATCGCTGCTGACGATGGCCCTCTGTTCGCCATCCTGGACGGCGAGCCAGATCAGGGTCTCCGGGCGTTCGCGCCCCCAGATCGGCTGGGACAGGTCGCCGAGAGCGCGATCGAGGGCCTGTTTGTCAAAATGAGCATCCAGATAGACGACGGTCTGCTCGCCGCTGCCGCTGGGCAGCGGTTCCTGACGCTGCTCATAGCGGTACTGCTGAAGATAGCGTTGCGGATGGGCGAGCATGTCGCTGAATACGTCGTCATCGGCCGCACCCGATTCGCCGGTAACCTTGACCAGCACCGATGCCAGTGCGCTGCTGAGCGCGCTCGAGCGCGCCGAAGCCGATTGATCGGGCACCGGCACGCTCGCCGAATAGAGGTCGGGCACGATGCTGGCCGCCGCCGGCAGCACCAGCACGAGCCACAGCGCGAATGCCGATACCAGATCCGGCAATCCCGCCAACCGGCCCCCGCGTTTCGCCACTCGATCCCGCACCGCTTCATCCTCGCCATCGCCATCGCCGCAGCTCGCGGCGTCGTGTAAAATACCACACATCCTCCGGCGCTTGCGGTGCCGGCCAGCTCACCGGACTCGCGCCGCCAGCAAGCGGCCGCGTGCCGTGCGAAGAACGACAGGCGATGACCGACAAGCCCACTCTGACCTACCGCGATGCCGGCGTGGATATCGATGCCGGGAATACCCTGGTCGAACGTATCAAACCTGCCGCCGCGCGCACCCGCCGGCCCGAGGTCATGGCGGGCCTGGGCGGCTTCGGCGCCCTGTTCGAACTGCCGCCGGACAAGTACCGTCATCCGGTCCTGGTCTCCGGCACTGACGGCGTCGGCACCAAGCTGCGGCTGGCGATCGACAGCGGGCGCCACCAGACCATCGGCATCGACCTGGTCGGCATGTGCGTGAACGATGTGATCGTGCAGGGCGCGGAACCGCTGTTCTTTCTCGATTACTATGCCACCGCCCGGCTCGACGTCGATGTCGCCACCGACGTGGTCAACGGCATCGCGCGCGGCTGCGAACTGGCCGGCTGCGCGCTGATCGGCGGCGAGACGGCGGAACTGCCCGGCATGTATCACGGCGAGGACTACGATCTCGCCGGGTTCTGTGTCGGTGCGGTGGAGAAGGAACGGATCATCGACGGCAGCCGCGTGCAGGATGGAGATGTGGTGATCGGCCTCGCTTCATCCGGGCCGCACAGCAACGGCTACTCGCTGATCCGCCGCGTGCTCGAACATTCCGGCTCGGCTCTCGACGCACCGTTTGCCGGCGGCACGCTGCTCGACGAACTGCTCGCGCCGACCCGCATCTATGTGCGCCCCATCCTGGAACTCATCGCCCGCTTCGACGTCCATGCGCTCGCTCACATCACCGGCGGCGGCCTGGTCGAAAACCTGCCACGCGTATTGCCCACCGGTCTCGGGGCACGTCTGGAAGCGGCGAACTGGGAATTGCCCGAGATATTCGAGTGGCTGCGCAGCGAGGGCAACATCGCCTGGGACGAGCTCTATCGCACCTTCAACTGCGGCATCGGCATGACGATATGTCTGGCCGAAGCTGACGCGGACGCGGCCATCGCGGTACTGGTGGATGCCGGCGAGAAGGCCTTCGTCATCGGCCGGATCACGCGCGACGTGCAGGGCGCCGTCATCGTCCGATGACAGCCTCGTCCGGCACCAGTCCAGCTATCGTCGTACTCATCTCCGGCGAAGGCACCAACCTCCAGGCCATCATCGACGCCATCGGCGCTGACGAGATCCCGGCACAGATCGTGGCCGTGATCAGCGACAAAGCCGGCGCTGCCGGCCTGGAGCGCGCCCGCGCTGCCGGGATCGCCGAACGCGTGGTCTCGCCGACGGAGTTTGCCGGCCGCGACGCGTATGATCGTGCCCTGCTTGCCGCGTTGGACGAATTGAATCCGGAACTCGTGGTCCTGGCGGGCTTCATGCGCATCCTCGGCCCCGAGGTCACCCGCCGCTTCCACGGCCGGATGCTCAACGTGCACCCCTCTCTGCTGCCCGAATTCCCCGGGCTGCATACCTACCGCCGCGCGCTCGAGCACAACGTTGCGACCCACGGCGCCAGCGTGCATTTCGTCACTGCGGAACTGGATGGCGGGCCGGTTGTCATAAAAGCAGAGGTGCCGGTATTCGCGCATGACGACGAGCGCAGCCTGGCGCAACGCACCCAGAGTCGCGAGCACATCATCTATCCGCTTGCGATCCGCTGGTTCGCGCAGGGTCGGCTGCGCCTGCGGGGCGACCAGGTCTGCATGGACGGGGAACCCGTCTTGACTCCCCCGGTCCTTGCGTGGGATGAGGATGACGCCACACGATGAGAACCCCCCTCTCGATCAGCGCGGTCATCCTGTCCGGCATGCTCCTCCTGGCACCGGTAATCCGCGCGGGCGCTGCGACAGCGCCCGCCGGAGAGCCGCTGGCCCACCCGTTCCAGGCCACCTATGAAGTCCGCCGCGGCCGGCTCGAATTCGCGCGCTCGATATTCAGCCTGCACGATGAGGGCGCCGGGACCTGGCTCTACCGTTCGGTGACCAGGCCGGCCGGGCTTGTCAGCCTGTTCCGCGACGATGTCATCACCGAGACCACGCACTTTCGCATCCACGACGATTCGCTGCGTCCGCAGAGCTACACCTACCGCCATGAGAACAGTTCGCGGGATCGCGACCAGAGCGTCGAATTCGACTGGCACGCCATGGTCGCGCACACGGTTAACGAAGGCAGGAAGCGCGACCTCACACTGACATCGGGCATGACCGACCGCTTCCTGGCTCAGCTCGCACTCTCGCGCGACCTCGCGGCCGGACGCGGACCCGCCCCCGCCTACACGGTCGTGGATCGCGGCGAGATCAAACATTACACACTGCAAAGAGCCGGCGAGGACAAGTTGCGCACGCCAGCGGGACAGTTCGCTGCCATCCGCGTGACCAAGCACGATCCGGATTCCAAGCGCGTGACCACCTTCTGGTGCGCACCGGCACTCGACTATCTGCCAGTGAAGATGGAACAGTCCGAACCCGGCGAACCTACGATCAGCTTTACCCTGCAGGACTACAAGGCGCTGCCGCCGCGCGAGATCCGCGCCCACGGCAAAGCGCGCTGATCAGGTCTTGGGCAGCGTGACCCCGCGCTGGCCCTGGTATTTCCCGCCACGGTCGCGATAAGACACTTCGCAGACTTCGTCCGATTCCAGAAACAGCATCTGCGCCACACCCTCATGCGCGTAGATCTTCGCCGGCAACGGCGTGGTGTTGGAGAACTCCAGCGTCACATGCCCTTCCCACTCCGGCTCGAGCGGCGTGACGTTGACGATGATGCCGCAGCGCGCATAGGTCGACTTACCCAGACAGACCGTGAGCACGTTGCGCGGGATGCGAAAATATTCCACCGTACGCGCGAGCGCGAACGAGTTCGGCGGGATGATGCAGACGTCACCTTTGAAATCGACGAAGCTGTTGGCGTCAAAATCCTTGGGATCGACCACCGCCGAGTTGATGTTGGTAAATATCTTGAACTCGTCGGCACAGCGCACGTCGTAGCCATAGCTGGACGTGCCGTAGGAGACGATACGCCCGCCCCCGTTCTGCTTGACCTGACCCGCCTCGAAGGGCTCGATCATGCCATGCTCCTCGGCCATGCGCCGGATCCACTTGTCCGCCTTGATGCTCATCTGGGACTCGCCCCTTTAACTGTCTGAATTGGCAGTGATCAGGCGCCGTCCCGGAGCGGGCCGCCTGGATTCTCAGTCTTCGACGACGATCTTCGGAAACTCGTCCCTGGCGCTGCGGCCGCGCAGCGACATCTGCGCCGCCATGCGCCGTGCGACATCGACATAGATGCGTGCCTGCGGCGAATCGGGCGCCGCGACCACCGTCGGGTTGCCGCCGTCGGCCTGTTCGCGGATACGCTCGTCAAGCGGCAGGCCGCCAAGATACGGCACCCCGTACTGTTCCGCCAGGCGCCGGCCGCCATCAGCTCCGAAGATATGCTGTTCGTGTCCGCAATTCTCGCACACGTGCACGCTCATGTTCTCCACCACGCCGAGGATGCTGACCTCGACTTTCTGGAACATCTTCAAGCCCTTGCGCGCATCCAGCAGCGAGATCTCTTGCGGGGTGGTGACGATCACCGCGCCGCTGACCGGCACTCGCTGCGAGAGGGTGAGCTGCACATCACCAGTGCCCGGCGGCATGTCGACGATCAGATAATCCAGGTCGGGCCAGAGCGTATCGTGGATAAGCTGGCTGAGCGCCTGGGTGACCATGGGCCCGCGCCAGACCATCGGCGTCTCTTCGTCGATCAGAAAGCCGATCGACATGCACACGATGCCGTGCGCCGTCATCGGCTCGATATGCTTGCCGTCAGGACTGCTGGGACGCCCGGAGACGCCGAGCATGCGCGGCTGGCTGGGGCCGTAGATATCGGCATCCAGCAGGCCGACCCGGGCGCCATCGTGGGCGAGCGCAAGGGCGAGGTTCACCGCCGTGGTGGATTTGCCGACGCCGCCCTTGCCGGAAGCGACAGCGATGATGTTCTTCACCCCCGGCAGGCGCTCGAGCGGGCGCTGGACCCCGTGCGGGGCAACCTCCCACTCGATCTCCACTAAGGTACTCCCCACGCCCTCCAACGCTTCGACCCGCTCGCGCACGAGTGCGGCGAGATCCTCGCGATAGCCGTCGACCGGGAAGCCGAGATCGATATGGATGCTCACTTTGTCATCAGCGATATCGATGGAGCGCACGGCGCCCGCGGAGACGAGGTCGGTGTTGAGATAGCGGTCCTGGATGCCGCCCAGCACGGACTCGACCCTCCCCTTGTCCAATCCCGCCATGGCGCACCCTCCAGATCGCTGTGTGAAGTGGCTCATTTTAGCATCTGCGCCGGGCTCGGCGGCACCTCCCCTTCTGACGGCAGCGGGTGCCCTGTGGCATAATTTCGCGTCTGCCGCCGCCGACTGCCGGCCGGCCTGTCCAGTTCCAGTGGGGCCTCCGTCGCAATGAGCCAGAAACCACGCGAGATCCTCGTCACGAGTGCGCTGCCTTACGCCAACGGGCCGCTGCATCTCGGCCACATGATCGAGCACCTGCAGACTGATATCTGGGTCCGCTTCCAGAAGATGCAGGGCCACCGCTGCCTGCTGGTCTGCGCCGACGACGCCCACGGCACCCCGATCATGCTGCGCGCCCAGCAGGAAGACATCAGTCCCGAAGCGCTGATCGACCGCGTGCGGCAGGAACATGAGCGCGATTTTGCCGGCTTCATGGTCGATTTCGACAACTATCACAGCACCCATTCGGCAGAGAACCGGATGCTGGCCAGCCTGGTCTATACACGCCTGCGCGATGCCGGGCACATCGCCAGCCGCAGCATCCGCCAGGCCTACGACGAGAAGGCCGGAATGTTTCTGCCGGACCGCTTCGTACGCGGGACCTGCCCGCGTTGCGGCGCCGCGGATCAGTACGGCGACAGTTGCGAAGTCTGCGGTGCCACTTACAGCCCGGCCGATCTCAAGGACGCGGTCTCGGCGATCACGGGCACCCGGCCGATCGAGAAGGAATCGCTGCATTATTTCTTCAAGCTCGCCGACTTCGAGACCATGCTGCGCGAGTGGATCGCGGGCGGACGCCTGCACGAGAGCGTGGCCCACAAACTGAAAGAGTGGTTCGAGACCGGGCTCAAGGACTGGGACATCTCGCGCGACGCGCCCTATTTCGGCTTCGAGATCCCCGATGCGCCGGGCAAGTACTTCTATGTCTGGCTCGATGCTCCCATCGGGTATATGGCCAGCTTCGAGAACCTGTGCGAACGCACCGAAGGCCTGGATTTCGACCATTTCTGGGGCGCCGACAGCCCGGCCGAGCTGTATCACTTCATCGGCAAGGACATCGTCTATTTCCATTCGCTGTTCTGGCCCGCGATGCTCGCCGGCGCAGGCATGCGTACGCCGAGTGCGGTGTTCGTCCACGGTTTCGTCACCGTGAACGGCCAGAAGATGTCGAAGTCGCGCGGCACCTTCATCACCGCGCGTACCTATCTCGACTACCTCGATCCCGAATACCTGCGCTACTACTTCGCCGCCAAGCTCGGCGCCGGCGTGGAAGACATCGATCTCAACTTCGACGATTTCCAGGCCCGCGTGAACTCGGACCTGGTCGGCAAGCTGGTGAATATCGCCAGCCGCTGCGCCGGCTTCATCAACAAGGGCTTCGACGGTGAACTGGCCGGCACGCTCGAGGATCCCGCGCTGTTCGCCGAGTTCGCGGCGGCCGCCGACGGCATCGCGAGCGCTTTCGAAGGGCGTGAATATGCACGCGCCATCCGCGAGGTCATGGCCCTTGCCGATCGCGCCAACCAGTACATCGACGAGTGCAAACCCTGGGTGCTGGCCAAAGATCCCGAACGCGGCGCACAAGTGCAGGCCGTGGGCACCATGGGACTCAACCTGTTCCGTGTCCTGGCGCTCTACCTCAAGCCCGTGCTGCCCCGCCTCGCCGAGAAGACCGAAGCTTTCCTGCGCATCGACCCGCTGCGCTGGTCCGATGCCGCCACGCCCCTGCTGGGTCACCGCATCGGTGCTTTCACGCCGATGATCACCCGAGTCGAAAAAGAGAGGATCGACGCCATGCTGGACGCGTCCAAAGAGAATCTGAAGCCGGCCGCTAGCGAGCCCGCGGCGCAAGCCCTGGAACTCGCACCCGAGATCGCCTTCGACGACTTCGCCAAGATCGATCTGCGGGTCGCCCGCATCGTCGAGGCGGCACATGTCGAAGGGGCCGACAAACTTCTGCGCCTCACCCTCGATCTTGGCGGCGAGACCCGCAACGTCTTCGCAGGCATCAAGTCCGCCTACGAGCCGGAGAAGTTGAAGGGCCGCCTCACGGTCATGGTCGCGAACCTCGCCCCGCGCAAGATGCGCTTCGGTGTCTCCGAAGGCATGGTGCTGGCGGCCGGTCCGGGCGGCGGCGATATCTTCCTGCTCGAACCCGATGCCGGCGCCAAGCCGGGCATGCGGGTGAAATGATCCGGAGCCGGCGAGGCGGCAGACGATGAAGGAGTTCGCGCTCATCCTGGTCAGCACGGTGTTGGTGAACAACTTCGTGCTGGTGAAGTTTCTCGGGCTGTGTCCGTTCATGGGCGTCTCGCGCAAGCTCGAGACCGCCACCGGCATGGCCCTGGCCACGACCTTCGTCCTCACCCTGTCTTCGATCTGCAGCTATCTGGTCAACGCCTATCTGCTGGCACCGCTGGGCCTGGACTATCTGCAGACGGTCGCCTTCATCCTGGTGATCGCGGCCGTGGTCCAGTTCACCGAGATGGTCGTGCACAAGACCAGCCCGATCCTCTACCAGGTGCTGGGCATCTATCTGCCGCTGATCACCACCAACTGTGCGGTCCTCGGTGTGGCGCTGCTCAACGTGCAGGAGGACCACGGTTTCCTGCAGTCCGCGGTCTACGGCTTCGGTGCTGCGGTGGGATTCTCACTGGTGCTGATCGTGTTCGGCGCAATGCGCGAACGCATCGAAGTGTCCGACGTGCCCGAGCCGTTCAAGGGGCCGGCCATCGGCCTGATCACGGCCGGTCTGCTTTCGCTCGCTTTCATGGGCTTCTCCGGACTGGTCAAGGGCTGAAGCCATGCTCACCGCCGTGATCGCACTTGCCATCCTCGCGGCCGTCTTCGGGCTCGTACTCGGCTTCGCTTCCGTGCGGTTCCACGTCGAGGGCGACCCCATCGTCGAGCAGATCGACGCCATCCTGCCGCAGACACAATGCGGGCAGTGCGGCTATCCGGGTTGCCGGCCTTACGCCGAGGCCATCGCATCGGGCGCGGCTGACATCAACCAGTGTCCGCCCGGCGGCGAAGC
The DNA here is from genome assembly GCA_963739695.1 of uncultured Pseudomonadota bacterium. Taxonomy (GTDB): domain Bacteria; phylum Pseudomonadota; class Gammaproteobacteria; order Natronospirales; family CAVUBB01; genus CAVUBB01. The sequence goes on from CAVUBB010000013.1 coordinate 52,367, forward strand.
CGGCATCGCCGCACTCGCCGACCTGCTCGGACGCGAAGCCAAGCCGCTCAACCCGGATAACGGCGCCGAGCAGGCCAAGCAGGTCGCACTCATCGACGAGAGCCGCTGCATCGGCTGCACGCTCTGCATCCAGGCCTGCCCCGTGGATGCCATCCTCGGCGCCGCCAAGCAGATGCACACGGTGATCGGCGCCGAATGCACGGGCTGCAAGCTCTGCCTCGACCCCTGCCCCGTGGACTGCATCGATATGGTGGATGCCGAGAGCGGTCAGAGCGACTGGTGCGCGGATTACCCCGAAGAACTCGACGCACAGCACAAGAAGGTGTCGGGCCTGTGAACGATATGGCCGAAGCCGGGCACCCGGAGCTGTTCTCGTTTCCGGGCGGTCTGCATCTCGACGCGCACAAGCAGGCCTCCACGGCCGGCCCCATCCGCCGCCTGCCGCTGCCGCCGGAATTCGTCATCCCGCTGCGCCAGCATGTCGGTGCCGGCGCAGAATCGCTCGTGGCGACGGGTGATCGTGTCCTCAAGGGCCAGCTTATCGCGCAGCCACGGGATGACTCGGGCGCACCGATCCATGCGCCCAGTTCCGGACTGATCGTCGCCGTGGGCGAGCGCCCCGTGCCGCATCCGTCCGGCCTTCCCGCCCTGTGCATCGTGTTGCAGCCCGACGGCGAGGATCGCGCTCTGGATGCGCCCGCGATCGATCTTGCCGGGCTCACGCCGGAAGTGATCCGTGCACATATCCAGGCGGCCGGCATCGTCGGGCTCGGCGGTGCCGTATTCCCGACGGCGACCAAGCTCGCCAGTCCGGCGGTGGATCTGCTGATTCTCAACGGCGCGGAATGCGAGCCCTATATCAGCTGCGACGACATGCTCATGCGTGAGCGTGCGGATGAAGTGATCGCCGGCGCGCGGGTCATGATGCGCGCCCTGGACGTGGCACGCTGCCTGATCGCCATCGAAGATAACAAACCGATCGCCGAAGCCGCGCTGCGCACGGCGATCGAGCACGCCGGCGCAAGTGGGATCAGCCTGCAGACGGTGCCGTCGATCTACCCTGAGGGTGGCGAGCGTCAGCTCATCCAGGTACTCACGGGGCGCGAGGTCCCCAGCCGCGGTCTGCCGCGCGACATCGGCGTGGTCTGTCAGAACGTGGGGACGGCGGTCGCCGTGCACAGAGCGCTGGCGCAGGGCGAACCGCTGCTCTCGCGCGTGATGACCGTCACCGGTTCCGGGGTCAACGAACCGTGCAATGTCGAAGCGCGTATCGGCACGCCGATCAGCTGGATCGTCGCCCATTGCGGCGGCTATGCCGCTGCCGCCGAACGCCTGGTCATGGGCGGACCGATGATGGGATTCGCGCTGGCCGACGACGCCGTGCCGGTAGTGAAGGCGACAAACTGCATCCTCGTGCTCGGCGGCGAAGATCTGCGCGATAGCGGCAGCGCGGCCGCCTGCATCCGCTGCGGCGAATGCGCGCGGGTGTGCCCGGCCAGCCTTCTACCGCAACAGCTCTACTGGTTCGCGCGTTCGCGCAACGCCGAAAAGCTGCAGGAATACGACCTGTTCGACTGCATCGAATGCGGATGCTGCGATTACGTATGCCCGAGCCACATCCCACTGGCCCAGTACTTCCGCGCGGCGAAAGGCGATATCCGCGCGCAGCAGCGCGAGCGCAGCAAGGCCGATCACGCGCGTGAGCGCTTCGAAGCACGCCAGCAGCGCCTGGAACAGGAAAAGGCGGAACGTGCCGAAAAACTCCGACGCAAGAAGGAAGCCCTGCGCCAGCGCACGGAGCAGACCGCAGATATGCCCGGCGATAAAGACGCACGCAAGGCCGAGATCGCCGCTGCCGTGGCGCGGGTGAAAGCCAGGCGCGAGCACGACTCGGGTGGAGGGGATTGATGCGATTCAAGACCGCACCGGCACCGCACCTCGCACCCCGCACCAGCGTCACCCAGGTGATGCTGCAAGTGCTCTATGCGCTGATCCCCGCGACGATCGCCTACGTCTGGTATTTCGGCTGGGGTATCGTCATCAACATCTGTATCGCCGTCATGATAGCGGTGGCGTCCGAAGCCGCCATGCTCGCTTTGCGCGGCAAGGAACTGCGACCGCATCTGCTCGACCTCAGCGCGGTGGTCACCGCGGTTTTGCTCGCCTACTCGCTGCCCCCGCTCACTCCCTGGTGGGTCACCGCGGTCGGCGCCAGCTTCGCGATCGTCTTCGCCAAGCACCTCTATGGCGGCCTGGGGTTCAATCCGTTCAATCCGGCGATGGTCGGTTACGTCGTCCTGCTGGTCTCCTTCCCCGTCTACATGACCGCATGGATGCCGCCGGAACTGCTCGTGCCACCTGCGCACCAGCTCGGCTTCCTCGACACTTTCATCGCGATCACTTCCGGGCAACTGCCACATCACCTGAGCATAGACGCCATCACTTCAGCCACGCCCCTCGATCTGGTGAAGACGCAGCTCAAACTCAATCACACCATGTCCGAGATCCGCACCAATCCGGTGTTCGGCGATTTCGGCGGACGCGGCTGGGAATGGATCGCGAACTGGCTGTTCCTGGGCGGTGTGTGGCTGCTCTACAAAGGCGTGATCCGTTGGCATATCCCCGTTGCCATGCTCGGCGCCCTGGCCGCGATGGCAATGATCTTCTATGTCGCCGATCCGGGCAGCCACGGTTCGCCCGGGTTTCACCTCTTCAGCGGCGCGGCCATGCTGGGCGCATTCTTCATCGCCACCGATCCGGTCACCGCGGCCACCACGGTGAAGGGCCGGCTGATCTATGGCGCCGGCATCGGCGTGCTCGTCTATATCATCCGCACCTGGGGCGGCTATCCGGATGGCGTGGCCTTCGCCGTGTTGCTGATGAATGCCGCGGTGCCTCTCATCGATCACTACACCCGCCCGCGAGTCTATGGTCATGCCGATGCCGGATAAGGACACCGCCACCGGCCGCATGTTGCTCGCCGGTATCGTATTGGGCGTCTTTGCGATCGCGGGCACGGCGCTGGTAGTCGGCACGCACGAAGTCACCAAGGCACGTATCGCCGCCAACGAGCAGGCCGCGATGCTCGACAGCCTGCATCAGCTGATCCCGGCACGCCGCTACGATAACGATGTCTTCCACGACAGCATCAGCGTGACCGACCCGCAACTGCTGGGCACTCCCAAGCCGGTACGGGTATTCCGCGTGACCAAGGCAGGCGAACCGGTGGCGGCCGTCCTCACACCGGTGGCGCCGGACGGCTACAACGGCGCGATCCACCTGCTCGTCGCCATCTATTACGATGGCACGCTGGCCGGCGTACGCGTGATCAGCGAGAACGAGACTCCGGGGCTGGGCGACAAGATCGAGATCGACAAGACCACATGGGCGCTGAAATTCACCGGCAAATCGCTCACCGACCCGAAGCCGGATCGGTGGGCGGTAAAGCGCGACGGCGGCGTGTTCGATCAGTTCACCGGCGCCACCATCTCGCCGCGCGCAGTGGTCAAAGCGGTGAAAGACTGTCTGATATACTTCAAGCAGCACCGCGACGAACTGTTCAGCAAACCCAGCGAGCCCGCGGAGGCGCCTGCCAATGGATAAGAGTTACCGCGATATCCTCGCCGATGGCCTGTGGCGCAATAACACCGGTTTCGTGCAACTGCTCGGACTCTGTCCGCTGCTCGCGGTCAGCAACAGCGTCATCAACGGCCTCGGCATGGGGCTGGCCACCACCGTCGTGCTGGCCGCATCCAACGGTTCGGTCTCGGCCATCCGCCGCCTCGTCCGTCCGGAGATACGTATCCCGGTCTTCGTCTTGATCATCGCCTCGCTGGTCACTGCCGTGCAGCTCGCCATGAGCGCCTACTTCCATTCGCTCTACAAGGTGCTGGGCATCTTCATCCCGCTGATCGTGACCAACTGCGCCATCATCGGCCGCGCCGAAGCATTCGCCTCGCGCAACTCCGTACCGCGCGCGGTCACCGACGGCATCGCCACCGGCCTCGGCTTCACCATCGCACTGGTCAGCCTCGGTGCCATGCGCGAACTGCTGGGCAACGGCACGCTCTTCGACCAGGCGCAGATGATGTTCGGTTCGCTGGGTGCGCACATGCGCATCGAGGTGTTCCCGCACTACCCCGGCTTCCTCCTGGCGCTGGTCCCACCCGGCGCTTTCATCGGCCTCGGCCTGCTGGTCGCCGCCAAGCATGTGCTCGACAAACGCCAGGCCGAGCGCGCGGCGGAACGCGCCGCCCGCGGCATGCCCGCGCAAGACGCGGCCTGAGGCGCGTTCATGAATGCCGAGAAACGCGGGGAGATCTTCCGGCGCCTGAGAAGAGCCAATCCGCACCCGACGACGGAACTCCAATACCGCACGCCGTTCGAGCTGCTGATCGCGGTGGTGCTCTCCGCGCAGGCGACCGACGTCGGCGTCAACAAGGCGACCGCGAAACTGTTTCCGGTTGCCAACACGCCCGAAGCGATCGCCGATCTCGGCCTCGCCGGGCTCAAGCGCTACATCAAGACGATCGGCCTGTATAACAGCAAGGCCAAGCACATCATCGCGCTGTGTCATCGCCTGCTCGAACACCATGGCGGCGAAGTACCGCACGACCGCGAAGCGCTGGAGGCACTGCCCGGCGTCGGCCGCAAGACCGCGAACGTGGTCCTGAATACGGCTTTCGGGGAACCGACCATCGCCGTCGACACGCATATCTTCCGCGTCGCCAACCGGACCGGCATCGCCAGGGGCAAGACTCCGCTGGAAGTCGAGAGACGTCTGATGCGCCTGGTACCGGAAGAATTTCGCAAGGACGCGCACCACTGGCTGATCCTGCACGGCCGCTACACGTGCAAGGCGCGCAAGCCGGCATGCGCGGATTGCATCATCGCGGACCTGTGCGAATACAAGGCCAAGACCACGGTGGAACGCTAGATGTTCGGGAACGACCGCAACCAGACCCGCCGCATGTTTACCGACGTGTGGCAGAAGATGCAGGCACAGACTCCGTTGACCGCACTGGAAAACATCATCGCGGATGTCATCGCCCTGCATCCCGAATATCACCAGATGCTCACGGACCCGGAGATACTCGAGCGCGATTATCTGCCCGACGGCGGCCGGGAAAACCCGTTCCTGCACATGGGTATGCATATCGCCATCCGCGAACAGATCAGCATCGACCGCCCCCCCGGTATCCGCGCCGCGCACCAGGCGCTGAGCGCGCGCCTGCAGGATGTGCATGCCGGAGAACACGTGATGCTGGAATGCCTCGGCCGCACCCTCTGGGAAGCTCAGCGTGCCGGCCTCCCGCCCGACCAGCAGGCCTACCTCGCATGTGTGCAGACCCACCTGCGTACCTGATACGCCGCCCCTGAAATATATTTCCCCAGCCCCCGGTCATATAGGTTGCATATCAACCAACCCAATGAGGGGAGCTGCAATGAAAGATTCCAACCGTGTGCTGAAAACGGCGCTGGCAGGCGTGATGACCATGGGTATCCTGGGTCTGAGCCAGGCCGCCATGGCAGGCAACGACATGCAGGGCCATGACAACATGGCCAAGACCGAGAAGTGCTACGGCGTCAATGCCGCCCACAAGAACGACTGCGCCTCGCCCGGTCATTCCTGTGCCGGTCAGGACTCCAAGGCCCGCGATCCGAACGCCTTCGTGGTGGTGCCCGCCGGCCTGTGCGGCAAGATCGACGGCGGTTCCACCTCGCCGAAGATGAAAGGCAAGATGTAAGACCGATGCCGGTGCGAACCACACCGGTGCCGCGTGTGGAGCCGATCCCGGTGACTGCCGGGATCGGCCTGCGCACGCCGCATCATGAGTGCGTGCTGGCCGACAAGCCCGCTGTCGGCTGGTTTGAGGTGCACAGCGAAAATTTCTTCGGTGCCGGAACTGTGGCTCAGAGTCTGCTCGCGGATGTGCGCCGCGACTATCCGCTAAGCCTGCACGGTGTCGGCCTGTCTCTGGGGCGCGCGGACCGCGTGGATACTGCGCACCTCGACGAACTCAAGCAGCTGATCGAATTCATCCGCCCAGGCCTGGTATCGGAGCACCTGTCCTGGGGCGCCATCGGCGAGCGCCATCTCAACGATCTCCTGCCCCTTCCCTACACTGAACAGGCGCTGGATCTGATGATCGAGCACGTGCAGTTGACGCAGGAGTATCTCGGCCGGCAGATCCTGATCGAGAACGTCTCCAGCTATCTGATGTTCACACATTCCACGATCCCCGAATGGGAGTTCGTCGCGACTCTGGCCGAACGCAGCGGCTGTGGCCTGCTGCTCGACATCAACAATATCCATGTCAATTCGGTCAACCACGGCTTCGACCCCCGGACCTACATCGATGCGATCCCGCGGGCACATGTGAAGGAGATGCATCTTGCCGGGTTCACCGAGAAGCAGGGCCTGCCGGTCCGGCTGCTCATCGACACCCACAGCGGCCCGGTCGCTGACGATGTATGGCAGCTCTATGCCTATGCGTTGGAGAATCTGGGCGCCGTGCCGACATTGATCGAATGGGATCAGGAGATCCCGCAACTTGAGACCCTGCTGGCTGAAGCCGGCCGCGCCGAGGAGATGTTACGCCATGTCAGCTCTGTCGCTGCCTGAACTGCAGCAGGCATTCACTGCCGCGCTGATGGGCGAACCCGTCGCGCTGGAAGGCGCCATCACCGGCAACGGCCTCGAGCCCGAGGCGCGCCTGCAGATCTATCGCAACATCGTGTTCAACAATCTGACCGCCGCCCTGGCGACAGCCTATCCCGTCGTCAAGGCGCTGGTGGGCGAGGACTTCTTCGATGCCGCCGCCGCGCGTTACGTCCGCAGGCGCCCGTCGCACAGCGGCAAGCTACAGGATTACGGAGCCGAATTTTCAGACCTGTTGGCGCACATGCCCGAAGCCGGCGGCCTGCCCTACCTGGCGGAAGTCGCACGCCTTGAATGGGCGCGTCAGGAATGCGCCCTGGCACCGCTCGAACCGGCGCTCGAACCTGCAGCCCTGGCCACGACCGCGGAGGACGAGCGGCCCGGCCTGCGCTTTTGCCTGCAATCCGCGCGCCGTCATGTGCGTTCAGCCTATCCGGTGCTCGATATCTGGATGTATTGCCAGCAGGAACGCGAGGAACGCCTGGATATGGACGCTGGCGGCCAGCAGGTGCTGGTCTGGCGCAGCGGCACACAGATTGCGATGCAGGCGATCGATAGCGGTCTGGAGACGTTCCTGCTTACCCTCGGCGAGGGCGCGACCCTGGCAAAGGCCTGTGCTCGAGCGCTCGATGCCGCACCCGGATTCGATGCCGGTGCCGCGATCAACTGGCTGTTCCGGGAAGGCATCGCCACAGGCTGTGCGCTCTGACCGGAGTGAAAGGAGAGACACTTATGTGGACTGTACTCACGCGCGCCTGCGCACTCTACGACAAGACCGTGCGCGGACTCGAATGGGCCGCTCCGCTAAGCCTGCTTTCGTTCCGCCTATGGGTCGCGATGGACTTCTTCAATGCGGGACGCGTGAAGCTCGATGACATGAACGGCACCATCAGCCTGTTCCAGAGCACCTATCATGTCCCGCTCCTGCCGCCCGTGACGGCAGCCTATCTCGGTACCGGCACAGAGCTCATCCTGCCGTGGTTTCTCGCTCTCGGTCTTGGAGGCCGGGTGACCGCCGCATTCCTCTTCGTCTACAACATCATCGCCGTCATCTCATACCCCGACCTGTGGCCGGAAGGGTTGTGGAACGATTTCTGGAACGGAGGATTTCTCGATCACAAGACCTGGGGGCTCATGCTCCTGGCCGTGGTCTTGTTCGGGCCCGGAAAACTCTCGATAGATCATGCACTGAAGCGCTGGGTATTCCGGCGTTTCTGCCCGCAGCCGGCGAGCTGACGCAACCAGTCTTTTCCGGGGTTGTTTGGATGCGGCCCACCATCGCCGGCACCAGCAGAAATGCAAGGCCGTCGACGAGCAAATGAGCGATCGTGAACCCGATCGCAGCGAGCACGCAGCAAGCCATTCGCTGCACCTCAACGGGTCAAGCTCGATGCCATAACCGCGGGATAGGATCTTTTCCACAACTGCTGCGGTCAGAACCGGTAACAGACGCCGGCCGAACGATAACTCCAGAATCGTCTTGAGTGTCTCGCCGTTGTTCACGGCAATATCGATCCGGCCGGGTATCGCCAATGGACCACCGAGCGCGACTGCTACGCCAAGCTGGGACGCTACCGACGATCACATCGATCCTCCAGGTACAACCGAGGACAGCTGCGATCTATGGATTCAAGCGCCAGAGCGTGAAATTCAACACTGCGGCAAATGTCACCCAGGCGATATAGGGCACGAGGAGCCAGGCTGCAACGACATCCACTGATCCGAACAGAAAAGTCGTGGTTATGATCGCGCCGAGCAGAGCGACGATATCGATCAACGCCCAGGCAGGTTGATGCAGTCCGAAGAACAACCAGGACCAAAGAGCGTTGAGAATGAGCTGGAGCGCGAAGACGGCCAGTGCAAGGCCTACTGCCGATTTTCCATGTGCGAGCCAGATGCGCCAGCCGGCGACGGCAATCATGCCGTACAGTATGGTCCAGGCCGGGGCGAAGACCCATGCAGGCGGGTTCCAGGCGGGCTTGTTCAACGCGATGTACCACTCGCCCGGTTTGAACATCGCGCCACTGGCAGCGACTGCGAATACCGCAAGCAAAAACACGATCAATGAAAGCAGGTTCTTCATGATCACTCCCGAGGTTATTCGCTGCGCAGGTAAAACCGCGGCAGATGCAGCCCCCACACGATGGCGAGCAGGCGCAGACTCACCACGGTCGCCATGCCGGCAAGACTCGGCCAGGGCGTCGGCAGCGATCCCAGCAACAGATAGACGATAACACCTGCAATCGCAGCTGTAGCATAGATGTCCCGGCGCAGCACGAGCGGGATCTCGCCGGTGAGCAGGTCGCGCAGCACGCCACCGGCCACACCGGTGGTAGCGCCCATCAGCATGATCGAAGGCCATGGCAGACCCAGGTTCTCGGCGATGCGCGCCCCGCTGATGGTGAACAGCGCCAGCCCCAGCGCGTCCGCGACCAGCAGACCGTAGCGCGGCGGCGGACGCACCCGCGTCCACGCCACCGTAAGCAGAGCCGCGCCCGCGATCACAGCCAGATAGGTAGTGTCCTCGAGCCAGAAGATCGGGTGACGATCGAGCAGCACGTCGCGCAGCGTGCCGCCGCCGATCGCGGTCAACGCGGCGATCACGAATACGCCCAGCAGATCGAGGCTCTTGCGCCCGGCACTCAATGCCCCGCTCACGGCGAACACGCCGACGCCGGCGAGATCGAGCAGATGCAGGATACGCAGACTATCCACACTCAGCTCCCCGTGCGGTCGGTCTCGTCGATAAAGCCGGACACTACGCTACGCAACTTGTGTAGCGACTCGGGGTGGAGATACACCATGTGGCCGGACTGGAAGTACACCAGCCGGATATGTTTGCGCAGCGCGGGTGTGAGGTGCAGCTGGGCGATCTGATATTCCGTGCCGTAAAACGGTGTGGCCAGATCGTAATAGCCCTGGAGCACGAGCACCTTCAGGTCTGGGTTGTAGGCCATGGCGTGGGCGAGGTCAGGCACGGTGTCGGCCATCCCGGCCGCCTTGTAGCCCAGGCCCGGCGGCTGATGGCGCCAATCCCACTTGCTCCACAGCTCATCGTTCTCGACCTTGTAGTTCTGATCACGACCGAACTTCAGATCGCTATGCAGATAGTGGAGGAAACTGGCGGTGAACGCGCCGGATATCGCCGCCGACTGCGGGTCGTATGTCGACGTCTCTCCCAGCAGATCGAAACTGTGGCCGCTGAAGCGGGCATCCAGGACACCCAGCGTCTTGCCCTGCTCGCGCTCGATCTCCTTCACGTATTGCACTTCGGCCACGCGCAGGTTGGCCTGATCGATATAACTCTCGCTCAAACCGGTGTAGTGATGGATTCTTGCGATGATCTGCTTGCGCTCGACCGCGGGCAGGTCATCGCCCTCAGCCAGGGCATGCGCGTATTCGCCACCGGCAAACTTGCGCACTTCATCGAGGAACGGCTCGAGCTGCTCCGGGCGCTGTGGCAACAGATGGTGATACCAGGAGATCACCGCGAAGCTGGGCAGGTAGAATACGTAAGGCTCGTCGTTGCCCGGCGCCGGCACGGAAGTCCGTCCGTCCAGGAACGTCGAGACCAGCACCACGCCGTTGAAGGCCATGCCCATATCGGTCTGTAACTTGTCTACGACTGCGGCGGATCGCATGGTGCCGTAGCTCTCGCCCATGAGGTACTTGGGCGAGTTCCAGCGCCCATTGGTCGAGACATAGGCGCGGATGAAGCGGGCGATGGAATCGGCATCCTCGTCCACGCCCCAGAAATCCTTGCCCTTGGCCTCGCCCACCGGCTTGCTGAACCCGGTGCCGACGGGGTCGATGAATACCAGATCGGTCTTGTCCAGCAGGCTGTCGGTGTTGTCCACGAGTTTATAGGGCGGCGGCGGCGTGAAGCCGGCATCGGTCGTCACCACCCGGCGCGGCCCCAGCGCCCCCATGTGGATCCATATGGATGAGGAGCCCGGGCCGCCGTTGTAGGCGAAAGTGAGCGGGCGCACGCTCTTGTCCTTGAAACCGTCCCGCGTATAGGCAGCGTAATCCATGCTCGCGATCGGCTTGCCGCTGTCATCGTGGATGATCAGCGTGCCCGCCGTCGCGGTGTAATGCACGGTATGGCCCGCGATCTGTGCGCTATGTTGCGTGACGGATGACTCGGCAACCGGTACCGGCGTCGCTGGCGGTGCTGACGCCTTGTCGGCCGCGCGAGCAAGATGGACAGGGAGAGACGCGAGAAGCAAGAAGACGAATGGCAGCAAGCGCATCGGATACCCCGACAGTCTGACAGTGAGGCCCTAATGTAGCAGCCCCACCTGCTATATGCACCGTCCTCGCGATGGAACTGCCGGGCTTATACGCCCTCGAAGAAATCCACCGCCCCGGTCTCGAGCGAATACTCCGCACCGACCACCATCAGGCCGTCCTTGTTGATCAGATTCTCAAGCATGTCGGAACCGTTGCGGAGCTGATTGACCGCCATGCGCACGTTGGCGCGCACAGCCTCGGTAGCGAGCGCTTCGGGATCGTTCTTGAGATCGGTCGCCATCAGGCTCTCCACCGAAGGCCGGATCCGCTCGACGATCGAACGCAGGTTGCTGGAGGTGCTGCCGCCCGGCTGCCGCAGAGCTGCCAGCGTCGCGGAGATGGCGCCGCAGCGTGTGTGCCCCATGACGACGACCAGCCGAGTCCCGAACGCCTCGGCCGCAAATTCCACACTGCCGATCTGTGACGAGGCGACCACATTCCCGGCGACCCGGATCACGAACAGGTCGCCAAGCCCCTGATCGAATACGATCTCGACAGGTACGCGCGAATCCGAACAACCGAGGATCACCGCAAACGGCGCCTGCCCGCCAACCAATTCCTCGCGCTGTACGGCGGTGGTCATGGAATCCACGCTGCGCAAACCCGCAACGAAACGTTGATTGCCTTCGCGCAGGCGCTCCAGCGCCTCGAGTGCCGTCATCATCAGTGATTCTCCTGGAAGTGTACTCAGCTCTTGTCCATCCGTTCGAGCAGGACGGTATAAGACATGGTCACGCCCGCGAATGAGCGGTTGGCAGCGACCGACTTCGCCTGCCAGCCCTGCTGGTTCAGCTCAGCAAGTTTCTCGTTCATCGCGCTGGTATCGATCTGGCTGGTCCAGAAGTTCTTCTTTTTGAATTCCAGGATGCGCTGCTGCATTTCCCCCTCCTTTGCGGCCGACCCCGATCAGCGTTTCTTCTTGGGCATGTAGAGATCGGTCAGCGTCCCCTCGAACGCCTCGGCCGAGAACGCCACGGTCTCGGACAGCGTCGGATGCGGATGCACGGTCAGGCCGATGTCCTCGGCCACACAACCCATCTCGATGGCGAGCGCGACCTCGGCGATCAGTTCACCCGCTCCGGGGCCGACCATGCCGCCGCCGAGGATGACCCCGGTCTTCTCGTCGAACAGCAGTTTGGTCATCCCCTCGCTGCGGCCCAGCGAAAGCGAACGCCCGCTCGCAGCCCAGGGGAAGCTGCCCTTGCCGTAAGCACTACCGTCCGCTTTGGCCTGAGTCTCGGTCAGACCCACCCAGGCGACTTCGGGATCGGTATAGGCGACCGAGGGGATCACCCGGGCATCGAAATAGCTCTTCATGCCACCCGCCGCTTCCGCCGCGACCTTGCCTTCGTGCGACGCCTTGTGCGCGAGCATCGGCTGGCCTACGAGATCGCCGATCGCGAAGATGTGCGGCACGTTGGTACGCATCTGCTTGTCGACTTCGATGAAACCGCGCTCCGTCACTTTTACGCCGGCCTTGTCGGCACCGATGTGGCCACCGTTGGGCACGCGCCCGACCGCCACCAGCACGCGACCGTAGCTCTGCGGCTCCGGTGCCTTCGCACCTTCGAAACTCACCTTGATCCCACTCTTGTGCGCTTCCATCCTGGTCACTTTCACACCCAGCAGGATATCTTCGAAGCGCGATGCGAGATGCTTGTGCAGGGGCTTCACCAGATCGCGATCGGCGCCGGGGATGAGCCCGTCCGTAAGCTCCACCACGCTGACCTTCACGCCCAACGAAGCGTACACGCAACCCATCTCCAGGCCGATGATCCCGCCTCCGACCACCAGCATGCGTTCGGGCAGCTCCTCCAGCTCCAGCGCCCCGGTGGAATCCATGATGCGCGGATCGTCGGGCAGCCCCGGCAGACGCACCGGTTCGGAACCGGCGGCGATGATGCAATGCTCGAAGCGGATCACCTGTGTCTTGCCGCCTTTCACGACCTGCAGATGATGCGGAGAGAGGAAACTGCCATCGCCGTGCACGACCTGCACCTTGCGTTGCCTGGCCAGTCCGGTGAGCCCGCCTGTGAGCTTGCCCACGACTTCGTTCTTCCACACGCGCAGCTTCGCGGTATCGATCTTCGGCTTGCCGAAACTGATACCGTGCGCGGCCATCTCGGCCGCCTCATCCACCACCTTGGCCGCATGCAACAACGCCTTGGAGGGGATGCAACCGACATTGAGGCAGACGCCGCCGAGCGAATCCCAGCGCTCGATCAGGGTCACGTCCTGGCCCAGGTCCGCGGCACGGAAAGCGGCCGTGTAACCGCCCGGCCCCGCACCGAGCACGAGCGTGCCGGTCTCGATATCCACCTTGCCGTCATACCCACCGGCAGCGGGGGCTGGTTCGTTCGCGGACTCAGCCGCTTTCGCCCCGCTCGCTTCATCCTTCCGGGCCGCTGGTCTGTCTTCGTTCACATCCTTCTCGCGGGATGTCTTCTCCGCCGACACTTCCAGCATGAGGATGACATCGCCCTCGGAGATCTTGTCGCCGATCGCGACTTTCAGGTCCTTGATCGTTCCGGCCTGCGGACAGGGTACGTCCATCGCGGCCTTGTCGGTCTCGAGCGTGATCAGACTATCTTCTTCGACGACGCTGTCACCGGCGGATACCATCACGTCGATGACATCGACATTCTTGAAATTGCCGATGTCGGGCACTTTGACTTCGATGATCTTGCTCATGGTCAGTCCCGTGTTGGCGTGGCTCAGAGGACGAGGTTGCGCACGTTTTCCAGCACGTCGGCCAGGAAACGCGTGAAGCGCACGGCAGCGGCGCCGTCCACGACCCGATGATCGTACGAGAGCGAGAGCGGCAGCATGAGACGCGGCTGGAAAGCGTTACCATCCCAGACCGGCTGCATCTCGGCCTTGCTGACCCCCAGGATCGCGACTTCGGGAGCGTTGACGATCGGGGTGAAAGCGGTACCGCCGATGCCGCCCAGACTGGAGATGCTGAACGTACCGCCCTGCATCTCGTCGGCCTTGAGCTTGCCGTCGCGCGCCTTGGCGCTGAGATCCGCCAGCGCCTGAGCGATCTCGAACACATTCTTCTGATCCGCGTCGCGGATCACCGGCACCATGAGACCCTGCGGCGTATCGGCCGCGAAACCGATGTGATAGTACTTCTTGTAGACGAGATTCTGTCCGTCCAGCGAGCTGTTGAAGTCGGGGAATTCCTGTAGCGCCTGCACGCAGGCCTTGACCAGGAAAGCCAGCGGCGTGAGCTTGGCGCCCTGCTTGTGGGCGTCCGACTTCAACGCCTTGCGCACGGTCTCCAGATCGGTGATGTCGGCATGGTCGTGCTGAGTCACATGCGGCGCGTTGACCCAGGCCGCCTGCAGGCGCGGGCCGGAAATCTTCTTGATGCGCGGCAATGCCACGGTCTCGATCTCGCCGAACTTGGCGAAATCAACGCGTGGAACCTGCGGCAGGCCGCCACCGGTGCCGCCCGTCTGCATCACCTGCTTGACGAAGTCCGCGACGTCTTCGCGCTGGATCCGTCCGCGCGGGCCGGTACCCGAGACGCGGCCGAGATCAACGCCCAGTTCACGTGCGAACTTGCGTACCGAGGGGCTGGCATAGGCCTTGCTGAAACCTGCCTCGTCGATCGGTGGCAGACTCGCAGTGCCGGTCTGCGGGGTCGGAGCACGCGCGATACGTTCGGCATTGCTGGGTGCGGGAGCGGGAGCCGCTTCCTCTTTCGATGCCGGTGCGGGCGCGGCAGCTTCCTGCTTGTCCTGCTCGGGCCCGGCAGGTGCCTCGCTCACTTCGATCAGCGCGACGAGATCACCTTCCGAAACCTTGCCGCCGACATCGACCTTGAGCGCCTTGATCGTGCCGGCGAAGGGCGCAGGCACGTCCATCGCCGCCTTGTCGGTCTCCAGCGTGATCAAGCCGTCTTCCACGGCGACGGTATCGCCGGGTTTGACCAGCACGTCGATGATCTCGACATTGGCGAAGCCGCCGAGATCGGGCACTTTGACTTCTTGGGTCTTGCTCATGGTTCAGCTCACGCTCTTGCGGTCGGACAGCCGGTGATCACACCGTCACGGGGTTCGGCTTTTCCGGGTCCAGCTTGTATTTCTTCAGTGCATCCGCAGCCAGTTTGGCCTCGACCTTGCCTTCGTCGGCCAGCGCCTTGAGCGCGGCCTGTGCGATCCAGTGGCGGTCCACTTCGAAGAAGTGGCGCAGGCGCGCACGCGAATCCGAACGTCCGAAGCCGTCGGTGCCGAGGGTGACGAAGCGGCCCGGGACCCATTCGCGGATCTGATCGGGGAAGGCCTTGAGATAATCGGTGGCAGCGACGAACGGACCCTCGCGGTCTCCAAGCTGCTGCTCCACCCAGCCCTGCCTGGGTTTCTTGGCTGTCGGGTGCAGGCGGTTGTGGCGGTCGGCGTCGAGGCCGTCGCGACGCAGCTCGGTGAAACTCGGACAGGCCCAGATGTCGGCGGCCACGCCCCAGTCTTTTTCCAGCAGCTCCGCGGCCGCGATGACTTCGCGGAAGATCGTACCCGAACCCATGAGCTGGACCCGGGGCTTCTTGCTCTTGGCCGCCGAGCTGAACAGGTACATGCCGCGGATGATGCCCTCCTCCGCACCCTTGGGCATGGCGGGGTGGCTGTAGTTCTCGTTCATCGCGGTGATGTAGTAGAAGACATCTTCCTGATCGGCATACATGCGCTGCAGGCCGTCGTGCACGATCACCGCCATCTCGTAGGCGAAAGTCGGATCGTATGATCGGCAGTTCGGGATCACCGACGAGAGGATATGCGAGTGGCCGTCTTCATGCTGCAGGCCTTCGCCGTTGAGCGTCGTGCGGCCTGCGGTGCCGCCGATGAGGAAGCCGCGCGCGCGCAGATCGCCCGACGCCCAGGCAAAGTCGCCGATGCGCTGGAAGCCGAACATGGAATAGAACATGTAGAACGGGACCATCGCCTGACCGTAGTTCGCATGCGCGGTCGCCGCCGCGATCCACGAACACATGGCACCGGCTTCGGTGATACCCTCTTCCAGGATCTGCCCGCTCTTGTCTTCCTTGTAGAACATGAGCTGCTCGGAATCCTGCGGTTCGTACAGCTGGCCCACCGAGGAATAGATGCCAAGCTGGCGGAACATGCCTTCCATGCCGAAGGTACGCGCCTCGTCGGGGATGATCGGCACCAGCCGCTTGCCGATGCTCTTGTCTTTCACCAGCGCCGCCATCATGCGCACCAGCGCCATGGTGGTGGAGATCTCACGGTCGGTCTTGTCCAGATAGTTCTTGAAGACGTCGAGCGAAGGGATCTTGAGCTTGTCCGCCTTGGTCACTCGCTTGGGCAGGAAGCCGCCCAGGCTCTGGCGGCGTTCCCTGAGATATTTCATCTCCTCGCTGTCTTCATCCGGTTTGATGAACGGCAGCTTGCCGATCTGCTCGTCCGATACGGGAATGTTCCAGCGATCGCGGAAGGCCTTGAGCGCTTCCTCGTCGAGCTTCTTTTGCTGATGCGCAGACATCAGACCCTCGACGGCCTTGCCCAGGCCGAAGCCCTTCACCGTCTTGGCAAGGATCACGGTGGGACGCCCCTGATGTTCCGCGGCCGCTTTGTAGGCCGCATACACCTTGCGCGGATCGTGGCCGCCGCGATTCAGGTACCAGATCTCGTCGTCGCTCATGTTCGCGACCATCTCCTTGAGCTCGGGATACTTGCCGAAGAAGTGTTCGCGCACATAGGCGCCATCGCGAGACTTGAAGGTCTGATACTCGCCATCCACGCACTCGTCCATCACCCGGCGCAGAAGACCCTTGGTGTCGCGCTGGAGCAGCGGATCCCAGCGCGAGCCCCACAAGACCTTGATCACGTTCCAGCCGTTACCGTGGAAGTCACCTTCCAACTCCTGGATGATCTTGCCGTTGCCGCGCACCGGACCGTCGAGGCGCTGCAGGTTGCAATTGATCACGAAGACGAGGTTGTCGAGCTGTTCGCGCGAAGCGAGCGCGATGGCGGCACGCGATTCAGGTTCGTCCATCTCGCCGTCGCCGAGGAATGCCCAGACCTTGCGATCGCTGGGCTCGATCAGGCCGCGATGCTCGAGATAGCGCATGAAGCGCGCCTGGTAGATCGCCTGCATGGGCCCGAGGCCCATCGACACCGTCGGATACTGCCAGTAATCGGGCATCAGCCACGGATGCGGATAGGAAGACAGCCCCTTGCCGGTGGTCTCCTCGCGGAAGTGTTCGAGTTGTTCCGCACTCAGGCGCCCTTCGATAAACGAGCGCGCATAGAAACCGGGCGAAGAATGGCCCTGGAGATAGAGCATGTCGCCACGATCGCCGTTCTCCGGTCCGCGCCAGAAGTGATTGAAACCCACTTCGTAGAGCACGGCGGCGGAAGCATACGACGCCATATGGCCGCCGAGTTCGGTGCCTTTGCGATTGGCGTTGACCACCATCGCCAGCGCGTTCCAGCGGATGAAGGCTTCGATGCGCTTCTCCAGCGCACGATCGCCCGGATACGGCGGCTGCTGAGTCAGGTCGATCGTGTTGAGATAGGCCGTGTTCGGGGTATACGGGAGATACGCCCCCGAACGGCGTGCCTGGTCGATCAGCTGCTCGAGCAGGAAGTGCGCCCGTTCCGGGCCGTGCACTTCGAGCACGGCGAGCAGCGCGCCCAGCCATTCTCGCGTCTCTTCGGGGTCGATATCGCGGGTGTTTGTCTTGTCGGACATCGCAGATCCTTAACCATGACTGCTTTACAGGTGACGGCGGCCTGATCTTATTGGTGGTGCCGTCGGATTCCGGGATTCGTGGCTGCGGCCCCGGGAAGGCGTCGGTCTCGACGCGCACATCGATGTGGCGCGGTGGGACGAAGCGCTGGGAACGTCCCGGACCCTGCGGCACGGAGAAGACCGCTACGCAGGCGGCCCGCCGCAACGGGTTCCCTTTCGGAGGGCGCACAACCTAGATATCATCCGGTTTTGCCTCTTTAAGGTCAAGGTAACCCCGTATGGAACCTGTTCTTCCCGCTCTCGAAAATATCAAACTGGATCAGCACACCGGCATGCCTGGCGCGAGCCGCATCGATGCCCTTGATGCGCTGTTCATCGTGCTGCCAAAGGAAGGGGCCGCATTGCCCCGCAGCTTTCCGCATGCCGCCGCACTGGATGCGCGAATCAGATCGGCACACGAGCGCGCGGGCGTTCCGGCGCTGCGTGCGGAACTTGGCAACCGACGCCACACCCGTGTCTACGTCGCTTTCACCGGGCCCGAGAGCGCTACATTCGATGCGCTCGGCCTCGCCCGCAAGATGATCGGCGCAGGGGCACCGGACGAGGGCGCCAAAGCAGGCGTGTTCGTGCACGGCTTCGATGCAGCGGCGACCTCGCGCCTGCTCGAAGCCTTTGCGGCGGCGGCCATGGCTCACGCCTTCCGGCTACCCACGTTCAAGGCCAAGGCCAAACCGGTCGCACTGCGCAGCTTGAGCCTGCTCGGTCACGGCACGAAGCTGGATCTGGGCGCCACCCGTGCCACGGCCGCCGGCAACAACCTGGCGCGCTGGCTCAGTTTCCTGCCGCCCAACCACCTGACTCCGGCTCTGTACCGCAAACATGTCGCCAGACTGGCCAAAGCGCACGGCTGGGAGATGGAATTCCTCGACGAGAAGACGTTGGTCAAGAAAGGCGCGGGCGCGTTCCTGGCTGTCGCCCAGGGCAGCGCGACGCGGGATGCCGGCATGCTGCACCTGCGCTACCGCCCGAAAAAGAGCGCATCCGGCGCCCGCCCCAAGCTCGCGCTGGTAGGCAAGGGCATCTGCTTCGATACCGGCGGCACCAACCTGAAATCCGCCAAGGGCATGTTCGGCATGCACGAAGACATGCAGGGCAGCGCCGTCGCCCTGGGAACTTTCCTCGCGTTGTCGATGCAGAAGGTGAACTACCCTGTGGATTGCTGGCTGGCACTGGCACAGAACCACATCGGCCCCAAGGCCTACAAACAGAACGACGTGGTGCGCGCCCTCGACGGCACCACCATAGAGATCGTGCATACCGATGCCGAAGGTCGCATGGTGCTTGCCGATACGCTGGCCATGGCGTCACGCAGCCGCCCGGGTCTAATCATGGATTTCGCAACCCTCACCGGTGCCTGCATCTATTCGCTCAGCAGCCGCTACAGCGGCGTGTTCAGCAACCGCGACGAACTCCTGCCGTCACTGATCGAGGCCGGCCGCGCGAGCGGCGAACGGGTCTGGCCCTTCCCCACCGATGCCGATTTCGACGAGCCGCTGGAAAGCGATGTCGCCGACATCAAGCAATGCACGGTAGACAGTGAAGCCGACCATATCCTCGCCGCACGCTTCCTCGGCCGCTTCGTAGCCAAGGACAGCCGCTGGGTGCACGTGGACCTGGCTGCGAGCAGTCACAAGGGTGGGCTCGCGCACATACCCACCGAGACCACCGGCTTCGGTGTGCGTTTCAGCGTCGAGTGGCTGGAATCTCAGTCGTGAAAGCGATCATCGGGTCAGCGGCAGGGGCGGCGCCTGTGGCATAATAGGCGCCCATCGAGCACGGCCCGGACATGAGCACAGACCGCCTCACAATCACCCGCCCCGACGACTGGCATCTGCATGTGCGCGACGGCACGGCGCTGGCCGACGTGATCGGCCATACCGCCGAACGTTTTGCGCGCGCCGTCATCATGCCCAATCTGAAGCCGCCGGTGACGAGCGTCGCCGATGCCCTCGCCTATCGCGAGCGCATCCTCGCCGCGTTACCGCCAGGCAGCGATTTCCGACCGCTGATGACGCTCTACCTCACCGACGAGACCTCGCCCGACGAGATCGCCAGAGCCCATGAGAGCGGCGAGATCGTGGCGGTGAAGCTCTATCCAGCGGGTGCGACCACCAATTCGGCGGCCGGAGTGACTGACATCGAGCGTACCTATCCGGCGCTGGAAGCACTGCGCGCTGCCGGCATGCCGTTGCTCATCCACGGTGAAGTCACGCAGCCCGAGACCGATATCTTCGACCGGGAGACGGCATTCATCGAGTCCGTGCTCGCGCCGCTGATCGAACGCATGCCCGGCCTGAAGGTCGTGCTCGAACATATCACCACGCGCGGCGCGGTGGAATTCATCCGTGCGGCCGGCACCGATGTCGCCGCCACGATCACGCCGCAGCACCTCATGCTCAACCGCAACGCGCTGCTGGCAGGCGGCCTGCAGCCGCACCACTACTGTCTGCCGGTACTCAAGCGCGAAGCCGACCGCGAAGCCCTGGTCGCCGCCGCGACCGGCGGCGAAAAGCGATTCTTCCTCGGCACTGACAGCGCTCCGCATGTGCGCCACACCAAGGAAGCGGCCTGCGGTTGCGCTGGCATCTACAGCGCCCACGCCGCACTCGAGTTCTACACGGAAGTCTTCGATGAAGCGGGCGCGCTCGACCACCTGGAAGCATTCGCAAGCTTCAACGGTGCCGATTTCTACGGCCTGCCCCGCAATCGCGGCACCGTCACCCTGGTACGCGAGGCATGGAAAATCCCCGGCGATTACCGCTTTGCCGATGGCGAAGTGGTGCCCCTGCGCGCCGGCGGAAATGCGACCTGGCGTATAGCCTGACCATCCATCCGGGAAACCCGCGACGCCGCCAGACAGGGCGCCGGCAAGATCATGGGTTTTCGATCACCACGAGCGTGAATATGTTTGCCGACATGCCCGAAGATTTCCCCCCCATGCGGATGCGCGACCGCTTTCGCGGCTTCATGCCCGTAGTCGTGGACGTGGAGACTGGCGGTTTCAACGCGCAGACCGACGCCTTGCTCGAGATCGCCGCGGTCATGCTGAGGCTTGACGATCGAGGCAAGCTGGAATGTGCGGAGACCGTGAATTTCCATGTCGAACCGTTTGCGGGCGCGAACATCGAAGCCGCTGCGCTCGAAGTCACCGGCATCGACCCCCACCATCCGCTGCGCCCGGCCCTGCCCGAACGCGAAGCCCTGCGCCGCCTGTTCCGGCACGTACGCAAAGAGCTGCGCGAACAGGACTGCACCCGCGCCATCCTGGTCGGACACAATTCGTTCTTCGACTTGAACTTCCTCAACGCCGCGGTCGCGCGGACCGGGATCAAACGCAATCCGTTCCACCCGTTCAGCAGTTTCGATACCGCCACACTGGGCGGTGTCGCGGTGGGGCAGACAGTGCTCGCGCGCGCGGTGGAAGCGATCGGTATCGGGTGGGACAGCACTGAAGCGCACTCGGCGATCTACGACGCGCGTCAGACCGCGACGCTTTTCTGCACCATCGTCAACCGGTTCCGGGATATCTATGAAGCCAGCCTGCAGGAGCAGGCCGAACTGAGCTAGAGCAGGAAGGTTTGGCGCACGCGTGACCCGAGGTCCCGCGTGCGCAACCACATCAGCTGGCGGCTCGGCTCGCTTCGAGAAGGTCCTTGAGCTCGCCCGACTGGTAGAGTTCCACGGTGATATCGCAGCCACCGACCAGTTCGCCGTTGATGAACAGCTGCGGGAACGTCGGCCAGTTCGAAAACTTGGGCAGGTTCGCCCGGATCTCCGGGTCTTCGAAGATGTTCACATAGGCGAAATCCACGCCGCAGGCCTTCACTGCCTGCACCGCCTGTGCCGAAAATCCGCACTGCGGGAAATCAGGCGTGCCTTTCATGTAGATCAGCACGGGGTTGGATTCCACTTGCGACTTGATGCGATCCATCACGTCCATACTTTCATTCACCTCGATTTATCCGGTCTCTGGTGGCTCAGGATTGAACGGTGAGCTTGTCGATCACCCGCTTCACACCCTTGACCTGTTTGGCTAGTTCCACCGCATGCTGGTGCGCCGTCTCACTGGTGACGGTGCCGGTCAGGGTCACCACGCCTTCATAGGTATCGACGTCGATATCCAGCGTGCGGATATCGTTATCACCAAGGAATTTGGCGTTAACTGCCGAAGTGATCGATGCATCGTCCGCGATCTGCGAGACGCTGCGCTTGTCCTTGCCCACGTAGTACCCACCGGCGGCGGCCCCACCGACGACCAGCGCGGCGCAACCCGGAAGGAGCGCCATGCAACTCAGCGCGAAGAGTGAGAGTGCCAGTTTCCGCATCGATCTTCCCTCGTGATTGGTCCGTTCCGGCAACACCCGGCGGCGGCTTATTCTAACACTGCCCGACACAAGGTCTGTGCTCCGGCTCACACCGTTCCCGCACCCCAGCCTCCACCGCCCGGTGTTTCCACCGCGAGGCGCACGCCAGCCTCTACATCCAGCGATATCTTCGGCGGCAGCGGCTTTCCATCCAGCAGATTCCTGCCCGGCGCGCCTGCGTTGCCGTCGGCGAGCCCCCAGGGGCGGTGACGGCGGCGTTCGGTAAGCAGGGTCACCGTGGCCGGCGCCAGAAACTCGTATTCCCGCACCAGCCCGTCACCCCCTCGATGCCTGCCTGTCCCTCCCGAGCCGGAACGCACGGCATAACGCCGCACTCGCAAGGGATAATTCATCTCCAGCACTTCGATCGGCGTGTTCAGGGTATTGGTCATGTGGCTCTGCACCGCCGCGAGCCCGTCATGCTCCGGTCCCGCACCCATGCCGCCGCCCAGCGTCTCGTAGTAATCCCAGGCGCGCTCGCCATGCCCGCCCATGGCGAGGTTGTTCATGGTGCCCTGGCTGGCCGCCGGAATCTGGGCGGGCAGCGCCTTGGCCAGCGCGCCCAGAACGGCATCCACGATCCGGCTGGAAGTCTCCACGTTGCCCGCCGCCACCGCGGCCGGAGCACGTGCGTTCACCAGTGAGCCAGGCTCGGCTTTCAGGTGGATGCGGCTGAAACTTCCCGCCGCCGCAGGCGTCTGCGGCGGCATCAGGCAACGGAAGCAGTAATAGACCGCTGCCGCCGCGACCGAGAGCGGGCAGTTCACGTTGCCCTCCGTCTGTGCCGCCGTGCCGGCGAAATCGACATCGATGCCGTCGGTGCCCACGCGCAGGGTCACTCTGACCGGCAGATCCTCGTGACCACAGCCGTCGTCATCGAGCACATCGGTGAATGCATATTCGCCGATGGGGATACGCGCGAGCGCTTCCTCGGCAAGACGTGCGGCGTAGACGTCCAGGGCCGCGAGCGCGGAGACGAAGCCCGCGTTGCCGTAGCGCCCGACCAGCGCTTCGAGCCGCCCCAGACCGGTGCGGTTCGCACTCACCTGGGCGCTGAAATCGCCGGCGATGGTGCCGCCGCTGCGCGTGGCGCGGCTGAATCCGTCCATCACCTCGTCGATGATCCGGTTGTCGCGCACCAGGAGCGTCGGGGCGATGACCATGCCCTCTTCTTCGAGTCTGCGCGAGACCGGCATCGAACCCGGCGTGGCTGCACCGATGTCGGCGTGATGAGCGCGATTGGCGACAAAGCCCAGCAGTTCATGCTCCGCGAACAGCGGCGCGATGATGGTGACGTCGGGAAGATGGGTACCGCCGAGGAAAGGATCGTTGAGCACGATCATCTCGCCCTGCCGCCATTCGCGTTTGCCGACCACGCCGCCCATGGCGAAGGCCATACTGCCGAGATGCACGGGTATGTGTGCTGCCTGCGCACACAGGCGGCCCGAGGCGTCGAACACCGCGCAGGAAAAGTCCAGGCGATCGCGGATGTTGGGCGAGAACGCCGCCTGGCGCAGCACCGCGCCCATCTCGTCGCAGACGGCATCGAGGCGTGCCGCAAACAGGCTGAGCGCGAGCGCGTCCATGTCAGGGTGAGTCCGGCAGCCCGTCGATACGAAGGCGCTTACGCCGTTCGTGCAACTGGTCTATCAGCCGCCATTGCGCGCCGGCATCCATGAGTGGCCAACGGCCGATCTCCTGCACGGTGCGCAGGCAACCCAGACAAAGGCCGTCCTCACCCACGAGACATACAGAGACGCAGGGCGACGGTGGCGGA
Source organism: uncultured Pseudomonadota bacterium (assembly GCA_963739695.1). Lineage (GTDB taxonomy): Bacteria > Pseudomonadota > Gammaproteobacteria > Natronospirales > CAVUBB01 > CAVUBB01. The sequence continues at coordinate 76,236 of CAVUBB010000013.1, forward strand.
TCGGTGCGGTCGGGCGATTCCATCATCGAGAGCATACCTAAGCCCGGCGTCCTCTGGAAACGATACAGCCCGCGCACGGCGGGCTGTATCGCATCCGACTGACGGGCGCCTCAGCCAGCGAAGTTCTTCGCGGCGAAGTCCCAGTTCACCAGCTCGAAGAACGCTTCCAGATACTTCGGCCGCGCATTGCGGTAATCGATGTAGTAGGCGTGCTCCCAGACATCGCAGGTGAGCAGCGGCGTCATGCCGCCGTGGGCGATGGGGGTATCGGCATCGTCGGTCTCGACGATGGCCAGGCTGGTGTCGTCCTTCCTGACCAGCCAGCCCCAACCGGAACCGAAGTTGGCTCCGGTCTTGTCCATGAACTCTTTCTTGAAGCCGTCGAAGGAACCGAAGGCCTTGTCGATAGCCGCGGCCAGGTCGCCGCTCGGCTTGCCGCCGCCGTTGGGGCTCATCGAGTGCCAGTAGAAGGTGTGGTTCCAGATCTGGGCCGCGTTGTTGAACACGCCGCCCTTGGCCTTGCGGACGATATCTTCCAGGGCCATGTTTTCGAACTCGGTGCCCGGGATCGCGGCGTTGAGCTTGTCCACATAGCCCTTGTGATGCTTGCCGTAATGGTATTCCAGAGTCTCCTTGGAGATGTGCGGCGCGAGCGCGTCCATCGCATACGGCAGTGCGGGCAATTCGTGGGACATGAGTAGCCTCCTTGAGGGTTTGAAATTCTTGCTGTGCGCGCCAGGAGGTGGCGGGCAGGCAGCCCGCCGGAGCGGCGCGCTGACGATAGACAGAGTCTAAACCCCGTCTTTCCTGCTCGCAAGCCGCGGGCCTGCTGCGTTGGCGCAAGGCCGGTATAATGCCCGCCTCCATCAGACTAGCGCCAAGGACCGACCGATGCCTACCCCCCCGGATCTCGCCGCCGTCGTCGCCCGCGCCCTCGCCGAAGATATCGGCAGCGGCGATCTGACCGCCGCGCTGGTCCCGGCAGATGCCGGCGCCAGCGCACATGTGATCAGCCGCGAGGCGGCGGTGATATGCGGCGCGCCCTGGTTCGACGAGGTCTTCCATCAGGTCGATCCCGCGATCGAGGTCAGCTGGCGGGTCGGCGAAGGCGAGCAGGTAAGCGCCGATACCGAGCTGTGCCGTATCAGCGGCCCGGCGCGGGCGCTGCTCACCGCCGAGCGCACGGCGCTCAACTTCCTGCAGACGCTCTCCGGCACCGCCACCGAGGCACGCCGCTATGCCGATGCCGTGGCGGGCACCGGCTGCCGCGTGCTCGACACCCGCAAGACGCTGCCGGGGCTGCGCACCGCGCAGAAATATGCCGTGGCCTGCGGCGGCTGCAGCAACCACCGGGTGGGGCTGTATGACGGCATCCTCATCAAGGAGAACCACATCGCCGCCGCCGGCAGCATCGGCGCGGCCGTGGATGCGGCACGGCGCGCCGGCGCCCGGGTGCCGGTGGAAGTCGAAGTGGAGACACACGCGCAATTGCACGAGGCGCTGGCGGCCGGTGCCGATATCGTCCTGCTCGATAACTTCAGTCTGGAGGCCGTCCGTGAGGCCGTGGCCGTCAATGCCGGCAAGGCGAAGCTGGAGGCCTCGGGGAACGTGAGCCTGGACGGGCTGCGGGTGCTGGCCGAGACCGGGGTCGACTTCATCTCCGTGGGTGCGCTCACCAAGCATGTCCGCGCGGTGGACCTGTCCATGCGCTTCACCTTCGACATGCCCTGATCGAGTCTGGACCCGGTCTTACGCCTCCGGCCTCCACAGCGGTAAAATAGCGGGTCTGCTTCCCCCGCTTCGGCCTGGGGGAAGCGCATGGTATGCTGGCGGAATCGAACAAGCGTTTGAAAACGCCTTCGCGGGCTCTACCGCGAAACTACGGAACCAGAGAACAAGGAGACTTCAATGTCCGCGCTAGTCTGGACTCTCGTGCTGATCGCCGGCGCCTGGGCGCTGGCCTACTTCGGAGCCGCGCTGTGGCTCTGGACAGCCGCCACTGCCGTCGCTCTCCTCGCCTACGGGCTGGTCGCGGGCCATACGCCGGTGCTGGCCTGGATCGTCTTGCTCGTCGTCGGCGCGCTGCTCAATATACTGCCGCTGCGCCGGGCCCTGGTGAGCTCGGCCCTGCTGCGCTGGTTCCGCAAGCTGCTGCCGCCGGTCTCGGAGACCGAACGCATCGCGCTCGATGCCGGCAACACCTGGTGGGACGCAGACCTGTTCAGCGGCCGCCCCGACTGGAACAAGCTCCTGGCCAATGCCGCGCCCACGCTAACCGACGAGGAGCAGGCCTTCCTCGACGGTCCGGTGGAAGAACTGTGCGCCGTGCTCGACGACTGGAAGATCACCCACGAGCTCAACGATCTGCCGGCCGAGGCCTGGCAGCTCATCCGCAAGCACCGCTTCTTCGGCATGATCATCCCCAAAGAGTACGGCGGGCTCGGCTTCTCGGCATTGATGCACTCGTCGGTGGTGATGAAAGTCTCCACCCGCAGCGGCAGCGCGGGCGTCACCGTGATGGTGCCGAACTCGCTCGGCCCGGGCGAACTGCTGCTCCACTACGGCACCGATGAACAGAAGCAGCACTACCTGCCCCGCCTGGCCAAGGCCGAAGAGATCCCCTGCTTCGCACTCACCAGCCCCTTCGCCGGCTCCGACGCCGGCGCCATGCCCGACATCGGCGTGGTTTGCAAAGGCACGCACAAGGGCAAGGAAGTGCTGGGTTTTCGCGTGAGCTGGGAGAAGCGCTATATCACGCTGGGCCCGGTGGCCACCGTGCTCGGCCTGGCCTTCAAAGCCTATGACCCGGATGGCCTGCTGGGCGACAAGAAGGATCTTGGCATCACCCTGGCCCTGATCCCGACCGAGACCCCGGGCGTGGAGATCGGCACCCGCCACTACCCGCTCGATTCGGCCTTCCAGAACGGGCCGACCTGGGGCAAGGATGTCTTCATCCCCATGGACTATCTGATCGGCGGCACCGAGTACATCGGCCAGGGCTGGCGCATGCTCATGAACTGCCTCTCCGTCGGGCGCGCGATCTCGCTGCCCGCGCTGGGCACGGGCGCGGGCAAGATGACCAGCCGCACCACCGGCGCTTACGCGCGCATCCGCAAGCAGTTCCGCGTGCCTATCGCCAAGTTCGAGGGTGTGGAAGAGGCGCTCACGCGTATCGCGGGCTACACCTACCGCATGGACGCCGCGCGGCGCATGACCGCAGGCGCCCTGGATCAGGGCGAGAAGCCCTCGGTGCTCTCGGCAATCCTCAAGTACCACTGCACCGAGGGCATGCGCCAGGTGGTCAACGATTCCATGGACGTGCACGGCGGGCGCGGCGTGTGCATGGGGCCGCGCAACTATCTGGCCCGCGCCTACCAGGCCGTGCCGATCTCGATCACGGTGGAGGGCGCCAATATCCTCACCCGCAGCATGATCATCTTCGGCCAGGGTGCCATCCGCTGCCATCCGTATCTGCTCAAGGAGATGGAAGCGGCGATGATGGCCGACGACAGCAAGGCGGTGGACCAGTTCGACCGCGCCCTGTTCGCGCATATCGGCTTCACCATCAGCAACGGTCTGCGTTCGCTGTTCCTGGGCCTCACCGGCGCACGTCTGGCCAAGGCGCCGGACGCCGGCAATGCCTCTCGCTACTACCGCCAGTTCACGCGCATGAGCTCGGCCTTCGCGTTCGTGGCCGACGTGGCGCTGCTGATGCTCGGCGGCGAGATGAAGCGCAAGGAGAAACTCTCCGCGCGCTTCGGCGATATCCTCAGCCACCTCTACATGGGCTCCGCCATACTCAAGGGCTATGAGGATCAGGGCCGGCCCTCGGCCGACCTGCCGCTGCTGGAATGGACCTGCCAGGATTCGCTCTACACCATCCAGACCAGGATGGAAGAGATCCTGCTCAATTTCCCCTCGCGCATCGTCGGCTGGCTGCTGAAGCTGGTGGTGATGCCCCTGGGCCGCTCCTACACCGCCCCCGACGACCGCCTCGGTCATCGCGTAGCCGCCATCATCACCGAACCGTCGGCGGCTCGCGATCGCCTCACCCGCGGCGTCTATGCCCCCGACGATCCGACCGATCCGATCGGCCGTCTGGAATGGGCGCTGGCGCAGGTGCTGATCAGCGAACCGATCGAAGCCAAGCTCGAAAAGGGCCTCAAGACCCGCCTCAGCGTCGCGAATTTCGATGTCACGGTCCAGCGCGGGCTCGACGAGAAAGTCATCAGTGATGACGAAGCGAAACAGCTGCATGAAGCAGCCGCGGCGATCCGGGAAGCGATCATCGTCGATGATTTCCCGGCTGGCGAGCAGATCGCCCCGGTGGTATTGAAGACTGCCTGACGCTTCCCGTCCGCGAAACCAGAAAAGGCCGCAGCGGAGCTGCGGCCTTTTTTATGCTCGACGCGGCGCGTGCCGCAGTTAATGGCCATAGCCCTTAACAAGGCGCGCAACAAAGTCGAGCGTGAGACTGGGACCGGTCCGCAGGACGGATCAGGGGGTAGTGATAGCTGGCGGTTCCCTGGAACCGTTGACCCGCCTTCCCGTGCGCCCTGACGGGTTCAGGGTCGCGCTCGACGCGGCGCGTGCCGCAGTTAATGGCCATAGCCCTTAACAAGGCGCGCAACAAAGTCGAGCGTGAGACTGGGGCCGGTCCGCAGGACGGATCAGGGGGTAGTGTTTGATAGCTGGCGGTTCCCTGGAACCGTTGACCCGCCTTCCCGTGCGCCCTGACGGGTTCAGGGTCGCGCTCGACGCGGCGCGTGCCGCAGTTAATGGCCATAGCCCTTAACAAGGCGCGCAACAAAGTCGAGCGTGAGACTGGGGCCGGTCCGCAGGACGGATCAGGGGGTAGTGTTTGATAGCTGGCGGTTCCCTGGAACCGTTGACCCGCCTTCCCGTGCACCCTGACGGGTTCAGGGTCGCGCTCGACGCGGCGCGTGCCGCAGTTAATGGCCATAGCCCTTAACAAGGCGCGCAACAAAGTCGAGCGTGAGACTGGGGCCGGTCCGCAGGACGGATCAGGGGGTACGGGAAGGCGGGTTAACGGTTCCTATATCTCTATATCGAGCTCCACGCTCTGCTCCAGTAGCGCGGTCGTCGCCTCGATGGTGAGCGGCCGGCTGAACAGGAAGCCCTGCATGATATGGCAGCGCATGCTCTGCAGCCGTTGCATCTGCTCTTCGGTCTCGACGCCTTCCGCGACGACTTCCAGCTGCAGGCTTTCGGCGAGCGCGATGATGGAATGGGCGATCGCTTCGTCGTAGGGGTCGCGCCCGATATCGGTGACGAAGTCGCGGTCGATCTTGAGTGCATCCACCGGGAAGTGCTTCAGGTAACTCAGCGATGAACTGCCGGTACCGAAATCGTCCAGCGAGAGACGGATGCCCATCGACTTGAGTTCGCGCAGCAAGCGGATGTTGGTCGCTTCGCCATTGATGAACAGGCTCTCGGTGATCTCGAGCTGCAGCATATCGGCCGGCAGACCGCAGTCGTCCAGCACCTTGCGCACCATGAGCGGCAGGTTGCCGAGCGCGAACTGGCCGGCAGACAGATTCACCGCGATATGGAACGGGCGCGGCAGCAGCCCCAGCCAACGGGTCGCCTGCTTGCAGGCCATCTCCATCACGCTCTGTCCGATCTGCACTATCAGGCCCGAATCTTCCGCAAGCGGGATGAAATCGGCGGGTGCGATCATGCCCAGATTGGGGTCTTTCCAGCGCACCAGCGCTTCGAGCCCCACTATCTTGCCGGTTCGCGTGTCGAACTGGGGCTGGTAGTGCAGCAACAGTTCCTCGCGCACCAGCGCTTTGCGCAGTGCCGTCTCGCGCGAGAGCCGGCGCATCGCCTCGGCATGCATGTCATGCGTATAGAAATGATAACGGTTGCGACCCTGATCCTTGGCGCGGTACATCGCCGAATCGGCATTCTGCAACAGGGCGTCCGCGTCCTTGCCGTCATGCGGATAGATACTGATGCCGATACTGCCGCTGAGATGCGCTTCGGCCTTACCCAGGTGGATGGTCGTCGAGACGGCATCGAGGATACGGTCGGCGATGTTGGTTATGGTCTCGACGCCGTCGACCTCTTCCAGGATCACAGTGAACTCGTCGCCGCCAAGCCGCGCGACGGTATCGGCCGCGCGCACACAGCCAAGGATGCGCTTGCCGATGGTACGCAGGACCAGATCGCCCGATTGATGGCCGAGTGAATCGTTGATGCCCTTGAAACGGTCGACATCCAGCATCAACAGTGCGATGTGTTCGCCGCTGCGTCGTCCCTTCAGCAGCGCCTGTGCAAGACGGTCCATGAACAATGCGCGATTGGGCAAGCCGGTCAGACGATCGTAGTTCGCCAGCTGGCGGAGGTTGTGCTCGACCCGTCTGCGATCTTCCGCGGTGACGGCAAGCAGCAGGAAGTCCGCCACCGAGCTGGCGAAGCTGTGCTCTTCGCGCGCCCATTCGCGCGCCTCGCCCATATGTTCGTAGAGGATGAAACCGCGAAGTTCGGCGCCCTGACGGATGGGCGCCACCAGCATCGAGCGCACACCGAGCGGCACCAGATAGTCCGGGCGCAGACCGTCCACCCGCGGATCGCCGTGCACTTCGTCGATGGCGAGCGTACGTGCATCGCTCAGCGCGGCAAGGAAGTCCGCGATGATATCGCCCGGAAACTGCAGGTCCGGACTCGGATCGTGGGCGCCGTCGTGAAATACGTGCTGGCACTTGAACACGCCATCGTCGTGATCCACATACCAGATGCTGACGCGCTGGCAGTTGATCGCGCCTGCCGATTTTTCGGCGATGGCTTTGTAGGCGCCGCGCAGGTCGCCGCCCGAGATCGAACTCTCGCGCGCAAGCTCCAGCAGGAGCTGGCTCTGGCGGCGCATGTTCTCCTCACCCCGGCGCAAGATGGTCTCCACGCGCGTGCGCTGCGACGCCTCACCGCTCAACTCCTCGACTACCTCGCCATAGGCGAGGCGCAGCTTCAGCGCATCGAGCACATGCCGGTGCATGCGCAGAGCCGTAGTCATCAGCAGGACCAGCACCACCAGGCCGAGGCAGGCGGCGACGACAGAGATCGGCACGCGCTCCCACGCGAGGCGCAGGAGGATGGGTGCCAGTGCCGGTATCGAGTAGGCCAGATACATGCGAAAACTGGCAGCCAGCAGCGGGACCGCTATCGCACAGGCGCTGAACAGGATCGCCCCGAGAAAGAGCTGATAGATCGGCAGCGCCGGCGGGAAAAGCAGGAAGGCGGCCAACCCCCAGGTCACACCCGAAGCCGCATTGCCGAGGGCAAACAGGCGCTTCCAGCGCAATGCCTGAGCCATGGGTATGGCACGAGTGCGGAAAACCATGGCCAGCACGAACCGCGCCAGTTCGACGGCGACGCCATAGCCCGCCCAGACCCACAACGACTGGGCAGGCACATGCGCACGGAAAAGCACGGCGACCAGCATGATCGCCAGCAAGGCGGAGATGTTCGCGCCCCAGGTGAATTCGAACAGCAGATTGGTCAGCTCGGCGTCGACCTTGCCGCTGATATCGCGCTCGGCTAGGACTGGAAGACCCGGCGTCGAGATACTCATATGACGGCACCGCTCTCAAGATAGCGCGAGAGAGTGGGCTGCCGACTAAACCGTCCCGTCATGCGGAGATTCCTTCTCTGGCATTCTCGTTCTTGCACGTCATCACGGCTCGCTCTGAGCTGGCAGATCTCGATCCGCGGCAAAAGTCAGCTCGCGGCGATCAGGTACTCGGGCTCCGCGACCCCGAAGCCCTGCGCGTAATCCACGCCGAGCTCGCGCAACACGGCGAGGATGGCAGCGGATTCCGCGAACTCGGCGATGGTGCGCTTGCCGGTCAGGTGACCTACCTCGTTGATCGCACGTACCATCTCGCGGTCGATCGGATCGTCCACGATACCCCGGATGAAGCTGCCGTCAATCTTGAGGAAATCGACAGGCAGATTCTTCAGGTAACCGAACGACGACAGGCCGCTGCCGAAATCGTCGAGCGCGAAATGCGCCCCCAGATCGCGTAGCACGCGAATCATCCGGGTCGCCTCACCGAGATTGCTGATCGCCGCAGTCTCGGTGATCTCGAAGCAGAACTTCTTGGCGCTTATGTTAAACAGTCTGAACTGTTCGACAAGAAAATCCAAGAACTGATTGTCACCCAATGTCTGCCCGGAGATATTCAGGGAACATATCCCCAATCGGTCCAGTTCGCTGGGATGCTCCGCAAGCCACCGCACCGACTGACCCACCACCCAGCGGTCCAGAGACGGCATGATGCTGAAGCGCTCGGCCGCCGGGATGAAGGCATCCGGCCCGATGACCGAGCCCTCCTCGTCGCGCATGCGCAGCAGCACCTCGTAGTCC
>CAVUBB010000014.1:0-20068 GCA_963739695.1 uncultured Pseudomonadota bacterium
GGCCCTGGCCCAGTATCGCGAGCTGGCGGCTTTCGCTCAGTTCGCTTCCGACCTCGACGAGGCCACCCGCAAGCAGCTCGATCGCGGCCGCCGCGTCACCGAGCTGATGAAACAGAAGCAGTATTCGCCGCTCAGCATCGCCGAGATGGCTATCTCGCTGTTCGCCGCCAACGAAGGTTATCTCGACGACGTCGACTTCAACCAGGTGGTCAGCTTCGAGACGGCCCTGCATGCGTACATGCGCTCCGATCACGCCGAACTGGTGACCAAGATCAACGACACCGGTGACTACAACGACGAGATCGAGGCCGGGCTGCGCAAGGCTGTGGAAGAGTTCAAGAACACTCAGGCCTGGTAATCCGATATGGCTGGCGCAAAAGAGATACGGACGCAGATCAAGAGCATCCAGAGCACCCAGAAGGTCACCAAGGCTCTGGAGATGGTCGCGGCCAGCAAGATCCGCAAGGCACAGCAGCGCATGAGTGCTTCGCGCCCGTATGCGGAGAAGATGTTGCGCGTGATCGGCCATCTGGCCAAGGCCAACCCGGAATATCAGCACCCGTACATGGTCGAGCGCGAACAGATCAAGCGGGTGGGTTACATCCTGATCTCTTCGGATCGAGGTCTTTGCGGTGGTCTGAACATCAACCTGTTCCGCACCATGCTCTCGACCATGAAGCACTGGCGCGAGCGGGGCGTGGAAGTCGACCTGTGCCTGATCGGCGCCAAGGGCGTGACTTTCTTCCGCCGCTTCGGCGGACAGGTGCTGGCACAGACTTCGCACCTGGGCGATTCGCCGCACATGAACGATGTGATCGGCACGGTGAAGGTGATGCTCGATGCCTATACCGCAGGCGATATCGACCGCCTGTACCTGGCTTCGAACGTATTCCAGAGCACCATGAGCCAGAAGCCGACGCTCGAACAGCTGTTGCCGGTCAAGCCGACCGAAGACGACAGCCTGCCGCGGCACTGGGATTACATCTACGAGCCGGAAGCTTCCGAGCTTCTGGGCGACGTGCTCATGCGTTACATCGAGAGCCAGGTCTATCAGGGCCTGGTCGAGAACGTGGCCTGTTTCCAGGCCGCGCAGATGGTGGCGATGAAGAGCGCATCCGACAACGCCGGCGAGCTGATCGATCAGTTGCAGCTCGTCTACAACAAGGCGCGCCAGGCTGCGATCACGCAGGAGCTGGCGGAGATCGTCGGCGGCGCCGCCGCGGTCTGACGCAAACGAGATCCAGCAAGCGAATTTAGGACGAGGACCAAGCAATGAGTTCCGGAAAAATCGTACAGGTCATCGGCGCGGTCGTGGACGTAGAGTTCCCGCGTGAAGCCATCCCGAACGTCTACGACGCCCTCGTGCTCGAAGACGGCAGCCTCACCCTGGAAGTGCAGCAACAGCTGGGCGACGGCGTCGTACGCACGATCGCCATGGGTTCCTCGGAAGGTCTGGCGCGTGGCATCGGCGTGAACAACACCGGCAAGAAGATCTCCGTGCCGGTGGGCAAGGCGACGCTCGGCCGCATCATGAACGTGCTCGGCGAGCCCCAGGACGAACGTGGCCCGGTCGAGGCCAGCGAGCACTGGGAGATCCACCGCGACGCTCCGAGCTATGAAGAACAGTCCGGTTCCACCGAGCTGCTCGAGACCGGGATCAAGGTCATCGACCTGCTCTGCCCGTTCGCGAAGGGCGGCAAGGTCGGTCTGTTCGGCGGTGCCGGTGTAGGCAAGACCGTGAACATGCTCGAGCTCATCAACAACATCGCCAAGGAGCACTCGGGTCTGTCCGTGTTCGCGGGCGTCGGTGAACGTACCCGCGAAGGCAACGACTTCTACCACGAGATGTCGGAAGCCGGCGTCATCCGCCTCGACAAGCTCGAAGAGTCGAAGGTGGCGATGGTGTACGGCCAGATGAACGAGCCGCCGGGTAACCGCCTGCGTGTGGCACTCTCGGGTCTGACCATGGCCGAGTACTTCCGCGACGAGGGCCGCGACATCCTGTTCTTCGTGGACAACATCTATCGTTACACGCTCGCCGGTACCGAGGTGTCCGCGTTGCTCGGCCGCATGCCGTCGGCCGTGGGTTACCAGCCGACCCTGGCCGAGGAGATGGGCGTGCTGCAGGAGCGCATCACGTCCACCAAGTCTGGCTCCATCACTTCCATCCAGGCCGTGTACGTGCCCGCGGACGACCTTACCGACCCGTCGCCGGCCACGACCTTCGCGCATCTCGACGCCACGGTGGTGCTCTCGCGCGACATCGCCGCGCTGGGTATCTACCCGGCGGTGGATCCGCTCGATTCCACGTCGCGTCAGCTCGACCCGAACGTCATCGGCCAGGAGCACTACGACACCGCCCGCGGTGTGCAGGGTGTGCTGCAGCGCTACAAGGAGCTCAAGGACATCATCGCGATCCTGGGTATGGACGAGCTGTCGGAAGACGACAAGCGGATCGTGGCGCGGGCGCGCAAGATCCAGCGCTTCCTCTCGCAGCCGTTCCACGTCGCCGAGGTGTTCACCGGCTCGCCGGGCAAATATGTCTCGCTCAAGGATACGATCAAGGGCTTCAAGGCCATCGTCAACGGCGAGTACGACCACCTTCCGGAGCAGGCCTTCTACATGGTCGGCACCATCGAAGAAGCCGCCGAACGCGCCAAGAGCCTGTAAGCGGAAAACAAGGGCCGGGAAATGCCAATGACTCTGCACGTCGACATCGTTAGCGCTGAAGCCGAGATCTTCTCGGGTACGGCGGAGATGGTCTTCGCCCCCGCCGAGATGGGCGAGGTCGGTATCACGCCCCGGCATACGCCGCTGCTGACCCGCCTCGTGCCAGGCGAGGTCCGGGTGCAGACCGGTGAGGAAGAACTGACTTTCTTCGTCTCCGGCGGCGTGCTCGAGGTCCAGCCGCACGTGGTTACGGTGCTCTCCGATACCGCGCTGCGGGCCCGCGACATCGACGAGGCGGCAGCCCTCGAAGCCAAGCGTCGGGCCGAAGAGGCGCTGGCCGGCCAGGCCACCGACATCGATATCGCCCGTGCCCAGGCTGAACTGGCCGAAGCGCTGGCCCGTCTGCGTACGCTGGAGCGCCTGCGCAAGAAGATCGGCCGCTAGCAGGGCGACCGCTCCGGCGATCCCGCCGCGCGGTCTGCAAGTCTGAAAAAGGCGTCGTTCCGGATTTCGTGGAACGGCGCCTTTTCGTTTATCATCAAGCCCTTAACTCTGCCATCCAAGAGGCCCACGGAAATACATGGCACTCAGCGTCATCATCCTTGCCGCAGGGAAAGGCAAGCGGATGCATTCCGACCTGCCCAAGGTCCTCCAACCCCTTGGCGGACAACCGTTGCTCCAGCATGTGGTCGACACGGCCGCGCGGCTGCCTCAGGCGAGCCTCCATGTCGTCTATGGCCATGGTGGCGAGCGCGTGACCGAGTCCCTCGCCCATCTGGATGTCACCTGGGTCGAGCAGCCGGATCAGCTGGGTACCGGGCATGCCGTCGCGCAGGCGCTGCCGCGCGTACCCGAAGACGACGTGGTGCTCATCCTTTACGGCGATGTCCCCTTCGTCGAACTGCAGACGCTGCAGGGCCTCGTCGAGCGCGCTGCGCTCGGCCAGCTCGCTCTGCTCACCGTCGAGCTTGACGATCCATCCGGCTACGGCCGTGTGGTCCGCGATTCCAACGGCGCCATCCAGCGCATCGTCGAGCATCGCGATGCCGGCGCTGACGAACTCGCGATCCATGAAGTGAACACCGGCCTGATGGCCTGTCCGGCGGCCATGCTGCGGCCCTGGGTGGAATCGCTCGAGAACGACAACGCGCAGCGTGAATACTATCTGACCGATGTCATCGCCCGTGCGGTCGCGGAAGATGTGCAGGTCGCCGGGATCGTGGCGGCGCATGCCGATGAGGTGATGGGCATCAACGACCGTATGCAGCTCGCCGCTGCCGAAAGCACACTGCGGCGCTTCCATGCACAGCGCCTTCTGGCCGCGGGCGTCACTCTGCTCGATCCGTCACGCATCGACGTCCGTGGTGGATTAATTTGCGGCCGTGATGTCGTCATCGACGTGAACACTGTGTTCGAGGGCGAGGTACGCCTGGGCGACCGTGTGCGCATCGGCCCGAACTGCGTCATCCGTGACGCCCAGATCGGTGACGATACGGTGGTCGATGCATTCTCCCACATCGAATCGGCGACCGTCGGCGCCCGTGGACGCATCGGTCCGTACGCGCGTCTGCGTCCGGCCGCGCGTCTGGCAGACGACGTCCATGTAGGCAACTTTGTCGAGATCAAGAAGAGCGAAGTGGGCCGTGGCTCGAAGGCCAACCATCTCGCCTATATCGGCGACAGCGTGATCGGCGAGCGCGTGAATGTCGGCGCCGGCACGATCACCTGCAACTATGACGGCGTGAACAAGCACCAGACGGTTATCGGTGATGAGGTGTTCATCGGATCGGATACCCAACTCGTCGCGCCGGTGACCATCGGTGCCGGTGCGACCATCGGCGCAGGTTCCACCATCACCCGGGACGTGCCGCCCGGGAAGCTCGCCATCAGTCGTTCACGGCAGACGCTCGTGCCCGGTTGGCAGCGCCCGGTGAAGAAGTAGCACCACTGGCATCCCCCCTCAAAGGAGATCTCAAATCATGTGTGGCATCGTCGGTGCAGTGGCGGAGAGGGACGTCGTCCCCATACTCGTCGAAGGTCTGCGACGGCTCGAGTACCGGGGTTACGATTCTGCCGGCATCGCCGTGATAGACGCGGATGGCGCGCTGCAGCGTGCGCGCACCGTCGGCAAGGTGCAGGTACTGGCCGATTCCCTCGCACGCTCGCCACTCCACGGTCAGACCGGTATCGCCCACACGCGCTGGGCGACCCACGGTATCCCGCACGAGCGCAACGCGCACCCGCATCTTTCCGGCGCTGATCTTGCCATCGTCCACAACGGCGTGATCGAGAACCATGAAGCGCTCCGGGCCACCCTCGAGGCGGACGGCTACCGGTTCGAGTCGGATACGGACACGGAAGTAATCGCCCACCGCATCCATCAGTATCAGGCCGCGGGCAAGACGCTGCTCGAAGCGGTGCGCGAGACGGTGGCGGGACTGGACGGTGCATATGCGCTGGCGGTGGCGAGTGCTCGCGAATCCGACCGTATCGTGGTCGCACGCAAGGGCTGTCCGGTGGTTCTCGGCCTCGGTATCGGCGAGAATTTCGCCGCCTCCGACGTGGCCGCATTGTTGCCGGTCACCCGCCGTTTCCTGTTCCTCGAAGAGGGCGATGTCGCCGAGATCCGGCGCGAGGCGATCACCGTGCTGGACGCCGAAGGGCGCGAAGCGGAGCGCCTTGTCAAGGAGTCCGAGATGGCGGCGGATGCCGCCGAGCGGGGCAACTACAGGCACTTCATGCTCAAGGAGATCTTCGAGCAGCCGCGTGCGCTCGCCGAGACGCTGGAAGAGCGGCTGAGTTCAAGCCGCGTCATCGAAGAGGCGTTCGGCCACGCCGCGCCGGCCTTGTTCGCCACGGTGAAGGCTGTCCATATCGTCGCCTGCGGCACCAGTTATCACGCCGGGATGATCGCGCGGTATTTCATCGAACAGCTCGCTGGCCTGCCGTGTACGGTAGAGATCGCGAGCGAATACCGTTACCGGCGTCCGGTGGTACCCGCCGATACCCTTTTCGTCACGATCTCCCAATCGGGCGAGACGCTGGACACCATGGAAGCGCTGCGGTTGGCCAAGACGCTCGGCTACCGGGCGACCCTCGCCGTGTGCAACGTGCCTGAGAGCTCGCTGGTGCGCGAATCCGAACTGGTGTTGCTGACACGGGCGGGACCGGAGATCGGGGTAGCATCCACCAAAGCGTTCACCACCCAGCTCGCCGGCCTGATGCTGCTGGCGTTAAGCCTGGCCCGTCATCATGGCCTCAGCGCCGAGCGCGAAACGCATCTGGTGGCGGAACTCACAAGTCTGCCTGCGCGCGCGGAGGAAGTGCTGAAACTCGATGCGCAGGTGCGCGAACTCGCCGAACGGTTTGTCGAACGCAACCATGCGCTGTTTCTCGGCCGCGGCACGCATTATCCGGTCGCGCTCGAGGGTGCGCTCAAGTTGAAGGAGATATCTTACATCCATGCCGAGGCCTATCCGGCTGGCGAGCTCAAGCACGGCCCGCTGGCGCTGGTGGATGCCGATATGCCGGTGGTGGCGGTCGCACCCAACGACGACCTGCTGGAGAAAGTGAAATCGAATCTGCAGGAAGTTCGTGCGCGTGGCGGCGAGCTGATCGTCTTTGCCGATCCAGGTGCCGGCATCCGCGCCGGCGAAGGTGTGCAAGTCATCCAGTTGCCGGTAGCGGCCACGGATTTCATCGCCCCGGCGCTGTTCACTATCCCACTGCAGTTGCTGGCCTATCATGTTGCCGTACTGAAAGGGACGGATGTCGACCAGCCGCGCAACCTCGCCAAGTCGGTTACTGTGGAATAGGCTGGGCGGCAGACAACAACTGCCGACACCGGGATCCGTTCACGAGGAGGGGACATGGAGTTCCTGAAACAGTTCTTCCGACTTGAAGCAGCCGGTGGTGCGATGCTCGTCGCCGCCGCTGCTCTCGCCTTGGTCGTCGCCAACAGTCCCGCCGCCAGTCTCTACGTCGCCGCGCTGGGCACATCCATCGGTTTCCATGTCGGCAGCTGGGCACTCGCAAAACCGGCGCTGCTGTGGATCAATGACGGCCTGATGGCGGTGTTCTTCCTTCTGGTCGGCCTCGAGATCAAGCGTGAATTCCTGGAGGGCGAGCTGGGCGAGCGTGGCCAGGCACTGTTGCCGGTGCTCGCCGCCGCCGGCGGTTTCGTGGTGCCGATCCTGGTCTATCTGGCGCTGAACCATGCCGATCCGCAGGCGGCGGCCGGCTGGGCGATACCCTCCGCGACCGATATCGCGTTCGCCCTCGGTATCCTGGCGCTGCTCGGCGGGCGCGTACCGACCAATCTCAAACTCTTCCTGTCCACCATCGCGGTCGTCGACGATCTGGCCGCCATCGTGGTGATCGCCTTGTTCTACACCAGCAGCCTTTCCAGCGTCGCGCTGGTCGCAGCGGTATTCATGACTGCGATCCTGGTGCTCCTGAATCGTATCGGCGTGCGCGATATCCGGCTGTATCTTATCGGCGGTGCGTTGTTGTGGTTGTTCGTGCTCAAGTCCGGTGTCCACGCGACAATCGCCGGCGTGGTCACGGCCTGGGCGATCCCGCTGCGCGGCCCGGCCGAGCGACCTTCACCGGCCCGGCAGCTGGAGCATGCCTTGCACCCGTGGGTCGCGTATCTGATCCTGCCCCTGTTCGCGTTCGCCAATGCGGGCGTGGATCTGCGTGGTACCGGTCTCGCTGCGCTGGGAGAGCGGGTGACTCTGGGCATCTTCCTGGGGCTGCTGCTGGGCAAGCAGACGGGCGTGATGCTGGGCAGCTGGCTGGCAGTCCGCAGCGGCTTGTCGCGCCTGCCGGACGGCGTGCGTTGGCCCGCGGTCTACGGGGCGGCTTTGCTCGCGGGCATCGGCTTCACCATGAGTTTGTTCATCAGCACATTGGCATTCGAACACGGCGACTTCAACTTCGATACCCAGGTGCGCATCGGCGTACTCGGGGCCTCTGTCGTCTCCGCCTGCGCGGGGTTTGGCGTATTGCGCTGGAAGCTGGCGCCGGACGTGGCGAGCTGAGATCGGCGCTTATCCGGTCTCGCGCTGGGCGGTGAACGTGAAGCAGGGCGGGTTGCGCCGGAGCAGGCCCCACGCGCGGCGTTTGAGCACACGGTCCAGATGTCGTCGATTCTCATCGAGGCTTGCCAGATAGGGATTTTGCCGGGTGCCGAAATGACGCGCCGCGTACCGGTAGACCTTGCCGAAAGTCCCGTCCAGACGGTCGTTGAACGTCCGGTCACAGAATGTCGGGGTCTGCTCCAGCAGGTGTTCGGCTGAACGATAGACGACGGTGCGGTGGCCCCGGTCGTCCACGCGTTCGGTCATCCCGGCGAGCTTGAATTCCGTGTACAGCCGGTCGCGGCATTTCTCCAGATAACAACGGTCGGCCATCTGTGCCATCAGGTCGGCGGTGCCGAGCATATGGCCGATGCGCCGATAGCGCTCGTCTTCGATCTCGATCGTATCCAGCGGCATCTCGTAACCGGTGAAATGGATGATTCGCTCGGCGACCGGGACCGCGTCTGCGAGCCCCAGGCGCGGCAAGTAATCAGCGAGGAAATGTGCTCCGCGGCTGACGTGCGTGGCCGTGTACTCGGCTCCGTGATGCCGGTCTTCGCGGCCTCTGCGGCGCAGGTAGCCCGCGTCGTGAAAGAGCGCGGTGATGATTCCCAGCGTGGCCCGCTCCGGTCCCAGACGCAGCGCCGTTTCCTGGCTGCGCTCGTAGCCATCGATGATCCGCGCCAGCGCGAGCGTCATGTCGAGCGTGTGCTGCAGATCGTGATAGGTGGTGTCGCAACCCAGATATTCGGGAGCCTGTCCGCGGAACAAGCAGGCCTGATCGCGGAACGCACGGCCGAGCGTCGTCAGGTCGTGGTGCGGATACAGGTGCCCGAAGATAACGTGCACGGCGGTGCGTACGGCATCCGGATCCGAGACCCGCACCGTATTGGTCACGTCGAAATCGCTACGCCTCTCTTTCATCCCCCCTACCTCCGAAACGTCCAGTCGGTGCAGGCGTCTGCCCGGGCTATCCTCGCTCAGCGGCGCGCAGAGTCTTGTTGCGCAGTACGCGCATGCCTGCTTTCGCGGTGAGACTGCTAGCCCGGCCCCTGCCGAAGCTCCCGTCGGAATCGCGGGCTCTGATGACCCGTCTGACCCAAGAATATGACATTCCAGTGGCCGGCTCCAGAATCTGAGAGATATCTAATCAAGCAGCGGGGAAGGGATGCGGCGGGTCCCGAGCGTCGGGGCTCAGAGTTTGAAGCTGGCCATCACCGGCGCGTGGTCGGAGGGGCGCTCCCAGGTTCGCGGCTCGCGGTCGACCCAGCAGCCCTCGCAGAGCCCGGCGAGCGCACTGCTGGCGAGGATATGGTCGATGCGCAGGCCGCGGTTGCGGCGGAAGGCCGCCTGGCGGTAATCCCACCAGCTGAAGGCTGCTTCGGGCTGGTCGAACAGGCGAAAGGTGTCGGTCAGACCCGCCGCCAGCAACTCGCCGAAGGCTTCCCGTTCCGGCTCGCTGCACAGGACCTGCCCGGCCCATGCTTTGGGGTCGTGCACGTCGCGGTCTTCGGGGGCGATATTGAAATCGCCGACCACTGCCACGTGCTCGTAAGCCTTCAGTTCGGCAGCGATGAACGCTTTCAGGCGCTCCAGCCAGGCCAGCTTGTACTGATATTTCTCCGAGCCCACGCTCTGTCCGTTGGGGACATAGAGGTTGATCAATCTGATCCTGCCGACGCTCACTGCGAGAACCCGGCGCTGCGGATCGTCCATGCCCGGCAATTCGGTGACGACATCGTCCGCGGCGACCCGGCTGAGGACAGCGACCCCGTTATAGGTGGGCTGCCCGGAGAAGCATACCTTGTAGCCTGCCGCCTCGATGTCGGCGGCCGGGAAGTTGTCGTCGGTGAGCTTGGTCTCTTGCAGGGCCAGGATGTCTGGAGCCGCGGATCCGGTCCAATCGAGTACCTGCGGCAGACGCACGCGCAGCGAGTTCACGTTCCAGGTGGCGATCTTGATCATCGTGGATGCAGGCCTCCGAAGCGCGCTTCGAGACGGCGCCGGTACCAGGCCCGCCCCCAGAAGAAGCCCAGCAACAGGCCCAGCGCGCCGGCCGTCGCCAGCAGCATGCCTGCCCGGTCCGGTCCGGCGTTTGCCTTGAGCGGCCTTGGCGCAGGTTGCCTGCGGGCTGCCTCGGCTGCCGTCTCGAGTGTGGAGATGTGGTCCTGAGCGGCCGCGAGCTTATTTTTCAGCTGCGTGTTCTGGGTCTGCAGAGCGGCGAGCGTCGCGTTGCCGGTGCCAGTCTCATCGCCACTCGGCTTGGATGGGCCGGCACTCAGGGTCTTTATCCGGGCCTGGGCATCGGCGAGTTCGGACTTGAGCCGGGTGTTTTCCTGTTCGACAGCGGGCAGGCTCACGCTCGCCGGGACATCGGCGGTGAGATAACTGCCGCGGACCCAGCCGTCGATGCCGTTAGCCCCCTGCACGTGGACGTTATCGCCCTGGACTTCCACGACATCGAGCGCGTCACCGCTGCTGAGCAGCGCTACCCGGTCGCTGCCACCGGGCGTGGCATACACGCCCAGATACAACCGGTCGGAGATATAGGCCTTGTCCCCGGGGGCGAGCGCGGCACCCGCCAGCACGGGCAGCAACAACATCAGCCAGACGAGCCGTCTCATGATTCGATCTCCTGTGCGATGCCATTATGGCGCAAGAACGCAGACAGTTCGGGCTCGCGGCCACGGAACTCCTCGAACAGCGCCATGGCTTCCCGGCTTCCGCCTTGTTCGAGTATGCACTGCATGAAGCGCCGGCCCTGTTCGGGATCCAGGGGATCGCCGGTTTCCTCCAGCCGGGCGAAGGCATCGGAGGCCAGCACATCGGCCCACAGATAACTGTAGTAGCCCGCGGCATAACCGCCACCGAAGATATGGGTGAACGCATGCGCGAAGCGGTTCCATTCCGGCACCGGTGCAACGGCCACTTCGGCCCGGACCGCCGCGAGTGTCGCCGCGACCGGGTCATCCCCGGGCTCGGGACGCCAATGCAGGCGCAGATCGAACAAGGCGAACTCGAGCTGGCGCAACAGATTGCCGGCGGCATGGAAATTGCGCGCGGCGAGCAGCGAATCGCGCATGCTGTCGGGGAGCGGCTCGCCCGTCTCATAGTGGCCGCTGACCAGCGCCAGGCCTTGTGCGTTCCAGGCGAAGTGCTCGTGGAACTGGCTGGGCAGCTCCACCGCATCCCAGGGTACGCCGTTGATGCCGGCGATCGAGGGCATGTCCACCCGGGTCAGCAGATGGTGCAGGCAGTGGCCGAACTCGTGGAAGAGCGTGAGCACTTCCTCGTGGTCGAGCAAAGCCGGCCGGCCATCGCTCGCGGGCGCGAAATTGCAGGTGAGGTAGGCGACAGGCGCGTCGATCTCGCCGTCGTGGCGCATGCGGTTGGCGCCTTCGTCCATCCACGCGCCCTCGCGCTTGTTCTGGCGCGCGAACAGATCGGTGTACAGATGCCCGCGCAGCTCGCCCTGCTCGTCGTGGATGGCGTAGCACACCACCTCCTCACGCCAGATATCCACCCCGCTTGTCGCCTGCAGGCGGATCCCGTACAGACGCTGGAATATGGCGCACAGGCCTTCGAGTACTCGGGTGAGGGGAAAATAGGGGCGCAGGGCTTCCTTGGAGATATCGTGGGTACGTTCGCGCAGGCGCTCGGCAAGCCAGCCTCGATCCCAGGGCTGGACGTCTTCCATGCCGTACTCGCTGGCGGCGAAGGCGCGCAGTTCCGCATATTCGCGCTGAGCGCGCGGGCGCACCCGTGCGACGAGATCGAGCAGGAAGGCTTCGATCTCGCCCGGATCGTGTGCCATCTTGGTGGCCAGCGAGCGTTCCGCGAAGTTCGCGAATCCGGTCATCCGCGCGAGCTCGGCCCGTGCGCTCAGGATCTCCTGCAGGAGCGGGGTATTGTCCCAGCGTCCGCCATGCGGGCCCTGTTCGGATGCACGGGTGGTGTATGCGGTATAGCAGGCTCGGCGCAATTCGCGGTCGTTCAGATGCCGCGTCACTGCATGGTAGACGGGGTATTCGAGGGTCAGCAGCCAGCCATCGAGGCCTGCCGCTTGCGCGCGCTTGCGCAGATGGGCGCGGATATCCTGGGGCAGGCCGGCAAGCCGTGCCGGATCGGCGACCGCCAGCGTCCAGGCGTCGGTGGCGTCGAGCACATTGGATTCGAATCGGGTCTCGACTTCGGCGAGCCGGCGTGACAACTCCTTGAACCGCGCTTTCTCCGTGTCCGGCAGATGGACGCCGGCGAGACGGAAGTCGCGCAGTGCGTCGTTGACCAGCTTGTGCTGGGCGGGCGTGAGGCTCGCGAACGAGGGGTCGGCGGCAAGGCGCTCGAGTGCCGCGAACAGGCCCGCGTGCTGGCTCACCTCGGTGCCATACTCGCTCAGCCGGCTGACCGCAGCCTGATAGGCCTGGCGCAAGGCCGGTGCATCCATGACATTGCTGAGATGGCGTACGGGCGACCAAGCCCGGTTCAGCCGTTCTTCCATGGCCTCGAACGGTTCGATCAGCGTCTCCCAGCGGGTGGCCTGGGCCAAGGCGTCGAGCCGCGCGCGATTATCTGCGAGCAGACGATCGAGAGCGGGCGCGACGTGCTCGGGAAGGATGCGGGAGAATGCCGGCAGCCTTGCGGCCTGGAGCAGAGGATTGGTCATCGCGGGATCCGGAGAAAAGGGCGCAGCACGCGCCTGGAAGGGCCCGATTCTATCACGGGCTGCCGACGCCCAGCCGGACCTGGAGCAGGTAGACGGCTGCCGCGCCCAGCGCCAGAAAGGCCGCGATGCCGAGCACTGCCAGCAGGCGGTAGCGGCGGGCCAGATTGCTCTGATCCATCGCCGCGAGGATGTAGGGCCGGCCATCGGGCGGCCGGGCGAGGATATCCACACCGGGTTTGGTGGCGCGCTTGCTGCGTTCGGCGAGCGCTTCGCTACGCGCCGCTTCGCGAGCCTTGTTCCATTCCGCCATGTCGATCTGACCATCATGGTTGGCATCGAAGCGCTTGAGCAGCTGCTGCTGGTCGCGCTTCCACTCCGCGAGGATCTCACGCATATCCTCGGCCAGCGGCACTTCGTCGTTGGCGCCGCCCGAGGTGTGGAAGAATCCCACCGCGTAGAGCGAATCGCCCGGATGCATGCGCATCTCGGTGTAGCGATAGCCGCCGAGGCTGCCCGCGACGCTGGCGAGCATGCCCAGCGTGCCGCCTTTGCTGCGCTCGGGCGGCGGGCCGCTGGGACGCTCGGCACTGCCGTACCACGTCACATGAGCGCTTGGCGTCACCTCGGCGTGTTCCGGATCCACGACGCAGTGTCCGGTATCGTCGCAGAGCAGGAAGATGCCATCGCTCACACCGCGATCGATCGTCTCCCACGTGGTGTAGCTGCGGCCGTTGCGGTAGGAGGTGCGGCGCTCTTCGATGTGATAGCGCCACCAGGTGCAGCGCCGGCCCGACAAGGGGGCGATGATGGGCTCGCCGGGCATCAGGTCGCCCCAGCCGAACAATTCTACGTAACCCTGTGCGGCCGAGCGCAGGCGCGAGGTCGGCGTGTCTTCGATCAGACGCAGCCGTCGGAACCAGCGAAAGCCGAGATACAGGCCCGCGAGAGAGGCCAGCGCCAGCGCAGAGAAGCTGGCCCAGAACTCGGCGGGGTCCATGCCCAGGATATCGGTATCCAACTGCGTCATCGTCGCGTCGCCCGAGTAGATGGCCTACTGGAACAGGGCTTTGATATCGACGTCGGCTTTTTCGGCTTCGCTGAATTCCAGCAAGGTGGCGGCCTTGAAGCCGAAGCGACGCGCGATGAACACATCCGGGAACTGTTCGATGCGGACGTTATTGAGGTTCACGGTCTCGTTGTAGAATTCACGGCGATCGGCGATCGCGTTCTCCAGGCCGGTGATCCGGGCCTGCAGGTTCTGGAACGATTCGTTGGCCTTGAGATCGGGGTAGGCTTCGGCGACCGCGAACAGGTTGCCGACCATGCTGCGCAGTTGGCTCTCGGCGGGCCCCAGAGCCGCCACGTCGCCGGATGCGCGGGCTTCGTGCACGGCGCTGCGCGCACGCATGACCTTTTCCAGCGTATCCTGCTCGTAGCCCATATATTGCTTGCAGGTCTCGACCAGTTTGGGCAGTTCGTCGTGACGCTGCTTGAGCAACACGTCGATGTTGGCCCAGGCTTTGGAGACGTTGTGCTTGAGGCTGACGAGGTTGTTATAGATCGTGATCGTGTAGATGATCACCACGGCCAGCAGGCCGACGATGATGAACGCCCCTGTGCTCATTGGGCCTCCCTTGGACTTCGTGATTCCCCATGGGCAGTATAGCACCGCATATATCCGGCTGAGGCCGGTCAGAAGCAGGAGCCGATCTTGGAAGAATTCGATCTTATCGCCCTCGGTGGCGGCAGCGGCGGACTGGCGGTAGCGCAGCGCGCGGCCGAATACGGCGCGCGTGCGGCTGTGGTCGAGGCTGGCCCTCTCGGCGGTACTTGCGTGAACGTGGGCTGCGTACCCAAGAAGGTGATGTGGTACGGCGCCGAGATCGCGCATGCGCTCGAAGACGCGCCGGCTTACGGCTTCGACCTGCAGGTTCGCGGCCACGACTGGGCGGCGCTCGCCGATGCGCGCGACGCCTACGTGCGACGTCTCAACGCGATCTATGCGGCAAACCTCGATCGGCGCGGCGTCGAGCACGTGGCCGGCTGGGGCCGCCTCGTCGGGCCCGACACCCTCGAAGTCGGCGAACGTACGCTGCATGCGTCGCATATCGTCATCGCTACCGGGGGCCGGCCCATGCTGCCCCAGATAGAAGGGGCCGAACTGGGTATCACATCCGACGAGTTCTTCGAGCTGCGGCGACGGCCGGAGCGCGTGGCGATCGTCGGCAGCGGTTATATCGCCGTGGAACTGGCGGGCGTACTCGCCGCTCTCGGGAGCGACGTCACCATACTCGTCCGGCACGATGGTGTCTTGCGCGAGTTCGACAGTCTGTTGCGCGATACCCTGATGAACGAGATGGCCGCCCAGGGCATCCGTGTGGTGACGCGGGCGCGCGTACGCGCGCTCGATCGTGCGGCAGATGGCTCGTTGCGCTATCACTGCGAATCGGGAGCGGTCTACGAAGGTTTCGATACCGTGATCTGGGCGATAGGGCGCGCGCCGAACACGGCAGGCATCGGTCTGGAGCTGGCCGGCGTGTCTGTGGACGATGAGGCCAACATCATCGTCGATCCCTATCAGTCGACGCGTGTCGAAGGCATCCATGCCATCGGCGATGTCACCGGCCGTGCGCAGCTCACTCCGGTGGCGATCGCCGCCGGCCGCCGCCTTGCCGATCGCCTGTTCGGCGGCATGCCCGACCGTCATCTGGACTACCGCGATATCCCCACAGTCGTGTTCAGCCATCCGCCTCTGGGTACGGTCGGCATGAGCGAACACGAGGCGCGAGCCGAATACGGTGAACAGGTGCGTATCTATCAGTCCGGCTTCACGCCGATGTACCATGCGTTGACCGAGCGCAAGCCCCATGCGGCCATGAAACTGGTTACCGTGGGTGAAGACGAACGGGTGGTCGGCTGTCACATGATCGGCCCGGGTTCGGACGAGATGCTGCAGGGCTTTGCGGTCGCGGTGCGCATGGGTGCTCGCAAGCGCGATCTCGACGACACCGTGGCCATACATCCCACCAGTGCGGAAGAGCTGGTCACCCTGCGTTGATCATGTGAAGGAGGACGGATCGTGAGCATGCTTTTCGGCGGCGCAGTCTTCTTCGTGTTCATCCACCTGGTGGTCGCGGGTTCACGCCTGCGCAGCATGCTGGTCGCCGCGATCGGTGAAGGCGGCTTCCGTCTCAGCTTCTCCCTCGCGTCCATCCTGGGTCTGGGCTGGCTGATCCGCGGCTTCAACGTGGCGCCGTCGGTGGTGCTCTGGGAACCGCCGCTCACGCGTTGGCCGGCGTTCGCTGCGCTGCTGCCAGCCTTCATCTTTGCCGTATCCGGCTTGCTCCGGCGCAGCCCCACGGGAATTGGCTTCGAGCAGCACTTCGAACAGACGCGCGGCGTCTTCAGTGTGACCCGGCATCCTTTTCTCTGGGCGGTCGCGCTCTGGGCGCTGGTACACATCGTCTATGCGGGCGACGTCGCCGGTGTCACCTTCTTCGGGAGTTTCATGCTCGTTGCCGTGGTCGGAACGTTCTCCATCGATGCCAAGCGTTCGCGTGCCTACGGCGCGGGGTGGGAGACGTATGCGACGGTGACGTCGAACGTGCCTTTCGGGGCCATGCTCGAACACCGCAATCGCTTCGCTTGGCGCGATCTGATCTCCTGGCGTGCCCTGCTGGCGATAGCGATCTATCTGCTGGTGCTCCGCTATCACGGCGAATTGTTCGGGAGTACGCTGGTGAGCTGGCAACTGCGGTAGTGAACATGGGCGTCTCCGATATCCGTCGCTTCGAAGAACACGTACCTCAGCTTGGCGAGGGCGTCTACGTCGACCCGACTGCGGTGGTCATAGGCCGGGTCGAGATCGGCACCGACAGTTCCCTGTGGCCCTATGTGGTGGCGCGGGGTGATGTGAACCGCATCGTCATTGGCGAGCGCACGAATATCCAGGATCTGAGCATGTTGCATGTCGCCCACGACGGACCGTACACACCCGGCGGCTTCGAGCTGCGGATCGGCGACGAGGTGACGGTCGGCCACAAAGCGACCCTGCATGCGTGCAGCGTCGGCGATCGCTGCCTGATCGGCATGGGTGCGATAGTGATGGACGGGGCCGTGATCGAGGACGATGTCATCGTCGCCGCAGGCAGTGTGGTGAGCCCCGGGAAGCGTCTGGGTGCCGGCCGCCTCTACCGTGGCTCGCCCGCGCGGCCGGTGCGGGACCTCAAAGCGAAAGAGTTCGAGATGCTGCGCTACTCGGCCGCGCATTATGTACGGCTGAAAGATCGCTATCTGGAATCGAGCTAGCTCAGTTGGAGATCTGCGCCGGCCTGTCCAGCGTCGCCGCGAGATCAGCGAACAGCATCGGCTGACAGATGGCATGACCCTGGACGCGGTCGATCCCCAGGCGGCGCAGGCGCGCGAGTACCGGCGTGCGTTCGACACGCTTCGCTACCGTCGACCTGCCCATGGCATGTGCGATCTCGTTCAAGGCGCCCGCGACGGTCTCATGCACCGGGTCGGTATCCACGTCCCGGGTTACCAGGTCATCGAATTTGACCTCCGTTACGGGCAACGAGGCGACATAGCGGTAGGATGCTGAGCTGCCGCCGAAGTCGTCGAGAGCGAAACTGCATCCGGCGGACGTCAGGACATCCATGAAATCCCGTGTCGCGACCATGTTGGCGACCGCGGCCTGCTCGCTGATCTCGAAGCGGATCTGGTGCGCATCCATCTCGCTCGCCGTGATGAGGTCGGCCAACTCGGTCGCCAGTGCCTGGTTGCCCAGCGTACTTTCGGAGAGGTTTATGGATATGCATTCAAGCGAGTCCCGCAGCGCAGCGGATGTGGCGAGCTGCGCAAGCGCCGTGGTCACCACCCAGCGGTCCAGCGCTTCGCTCAGTCCCTGCCGCTGTGCGAGAGGTAAGAAGTGCATCGGCGCCAGTATGCGGCCATCTTCCTCGCGCATCCGGACCAGGACCTCGACGTGGCGCCAGGGTGGCGAACTGCGGGTTGCCAACGCGACCGGTTGCCACATCAGCAGGCACCGCCCCTCTTCTAGTGCAGCGCGCAGACCCCCTGCCCGGTCCCCGTGCTCTGGCCCCGCGCCCTGGCATGGCGCTCTCGCCATCCGCACATGGTTGCGCCCGGCCGCTTTGACTTCGTAACAGGCTTCGTCAGCGGTATGGATGAGCGCATCGACATCGGTTGTCCTGTTGTCGAACATGGCCACACCGATGCTGGCACCGAGGCGATAGGTCTCGCCGTTCCAGATGAAACGAAAATTTTCTACCGCCGAGCGTACTTTGTCGGCGACCGCCTGCGCGGCATCTGCCGGACAGGATTGGAGAAGCAACCCGAACTCGTCCCCGCCCAGGCGGCCCAGGGTGTCGTTGCTGCGGACGTTGTCGCGGATGACATTGGCGATCTGCTGGAGCAGGGCATCCCCGGCAAGATGACCGCAGGAATCGTTCACGATCTTGAAGCGATCGAGATCGAGAAAGCACAGGGCGCCGTGGTCGTTATCGATGCGCGCATTGTCGATCGCCGCTTCCAGCCGCTTCTCGAACTCGGCGCGATTGATCAGACCGGTGAGTGCGTCATGGCGAGCCTGGTGGCTCAGTTCTTCCGCAAGCCGATGCTGTTCGGTGACATCTTCGACGACAGTGATGTAGTAGAGGGGCTCATCGTCGATGTCGCGGAGCAGGGTCGTGTTGATATTGGCCCAGACTACACTGCCGTCGGGACGCAGATACCGTTTGTGCAACTGCAGGGCGGTCTCGTCGCCATCGATCAGATCACGCATGACCGCTTCGCTGCGCCCGGCATCATCCGGGTGAGTGGACTCCGCGAAACTCCGTCCGATCAACGACGCGCGCCGTTCGCCCAGGATGTCGGCCATGCGCCGGTTCATGCTCAGCCAGCAGCCGTCGAGACTGACGTGGGCGATCCCGAGCGCGGCATGCTCGAAGGTCGCACGGAAGCGGGCCTCGGCCTCGAACGTCGCTGCTGTCATCCGCCGCATCAGATAGGCGCCAAGGATGAAGACGATAGCCGAGATGCCGATGCAGGTAACGAGAAGCACCTCGGTTATCCACCGGCCGGTAGTTCCGACCGCCGCCGCGAAACGGTCTTCGAGCGGACGGACGGCGACATTGATCGCGCGTGCGCGCTGCACGAGTTGGTGGATGCGGCCGTGCTGATCCGGCTGCGCGTTCCGCGCGGCAAATATCTCATCGCCGATGTGTTGAAGATCAAGGATGTAAGTGTCGGCATTGCGCCAGATGGTGATCGCACGCTGAAAATGCGGTTCCCAGGAGAAGTATCGGTAAAGCCGGATCAACATGGGGATATCCGCAGCAGCGTTGTCGCCGGCACGAAAGCCGCGCCGTGCCGCCAGGATATCCGGTGGATCGCGATCCAGTGCCAGACGCGCATTCCGGTCGCCCAACGGTACCTCCAGCCGTGCCTTGAAGTCCTGCCAGTCCGACGGATCGCCGCTTTCCGCATACCGTTCCAGATAGAACACGGCATCTTTCTGGGCCGACGCCCAGAGGCTGTTCCCAGTCGCATACGCGCGAGCTCCGGACTCGATCTTCAGTGCGAGGAAGTTGAGGGCGAGCAGCAGCAGGACGACGGCGAAGAGCAGCGCGAACAGGGCCAATGGCCTGCGCTGGGCGCGCGGAATGCGGGACAGGAACCGCCCCCAATGCATCGCATCCCTCCTTCCGGCACGGCGTGTACCGGTCTGGTCACTTGCGTCTGGCCAAGACTAGCAGATACGGGAGGTGCCTTGCCGGAGAAGCCCGGAGGTGTCGGGCCGCAGACCATGCCAGCAGAGGAACGATTCTGCGGCCTGTTCCACCAGCATCCCCCAGCCGTCCACGGTCCGGCCGGCCCCCAGTTGGCGCATCCGGGTGAGGAACGGCGCAGCCGGCGGGCCATAGAGCAGCGCATAGGCAAGGGTCCCGGCTGCGACCGCTTCCGCCGGCACATCCGGGGCTTGGCCGTCGAGCCCGGCAGCGGTGGCATCCAGCACGAGGTCGTAGGCCGGTCCCTTGATGTCACCCGGTTCGACACCTGCAAGTTCCGGCAGGCGCACACCCCAGGTGGACAGCAAACGGGTCAATCGCTCCCGATTCCGATTGGCAACGTCGAGCGCCGCCACATCCATCTCGGCCAAGGCGGCGATGGCGCCACGCGCGGCGCCGCCGGCTCCGAGCAGCAGCACGCGGCTGCCGCGGAGCTCGAGGCCGAGATTGTCTTCGAGGTCGCGGATCAGGCCGGCGCCGTCGGTATTGTCCGCGAACAAGGTACCGTCACGCCGGTGGAGCAGGGTATTCGCGCACCCGGCGAGCTGCGCACGCGGGCTCAGATCCCCGGCGAGGGCGGCGGCGGCCTCCTTGAACGGCAGGGTCACATTGAGCCCACGCCCTCCGCCCCGCATGAAAGCGGCGACGTCGGCAGCGAAGGTTTCCGCGCTGGATTCGATGCGTCCATAACGCAGGGTGATGCCGCACTGTTCGGCGAAAGCCTGATGGATCTCGGGCGAGCGGCTGTGTGCTATCGGTTGCCCGATCACCGCATAGTCCAGGGCCGCCCCGCTGTCGTCCACGTCCGCTCTCAGCCCTCGGCCAGCCAGCGCGCCACCTTG
>CAVUBB010000015.1:0-54163 GCA_963739695.1 uncultured Pseudomonadota bacterium
CCGCCTGGAGTACGGTGCCCATGGCCGGTATGAGAGCGGCTTCGGTTGGGACGCGGCAGTGCTCTACAACTTTAAGGATCAGGTTGCCGATCGTTCAGCCGGTTTGTTGCTGGGCTTGCAGTATAAATTCACCGATTCCTTCGGGCTGGCTCTGGATGGCGAAGGCTACCAGAACGACAAGACGTATCATCTTGGTCTGAAGTGGTATTTCTAGATGGCGCAGCGAGATATCGGATGCTTAAGCATCTGCAAAGGCATCTTTCATTGAACGGCTAACTGATCAGCGGTAATGCGCATGTCGTCTAGCGTTTGGTAGGTTTTGGGGTGGATGCAACCCTTTATACATGAAGCTTATGGCATCGGTTCGCTCGCCAAGGGTGTGAGCAAGAACATGGCGGTTTAGGTAACGGGAAGTCAGCGGGTTGCCGCGGCCGTGCTCTTGGTTGCCCATGCGCTGTCACGAGCCTTAGAGAGAACAGTTCGAAGTCATGGGTATTCAAAGTCTGGAAAGACTGGATCTGGCTGTGCCCGTCTCGGGTGTCGGCGGTGGCGAATTTTCAGGTGGCTACCAAAATTCCCGTCAGATTCCGCGCTGGGTAAAGTGATGGTGCCTGAATCCGCGCACTACTCGCGCAATCATCCGCTACGCGATGCCGGCTGGGCCAGAATGGATCGCTCGCTCAAGCTGCGTGCGCCGTTGGTGAACTGGCGCCCATGGCGGCAGTTTGGCCCAACCTTACCAGCCACACGGCAGACTGGCGAAGAGATCAAACACCATGGCTGAGTCAACGGTTCGCCGGCGACTACTGCAAGGCGCGGGTGCCAATGCCTATGGCACCGTGGTAGTTGCCATCGTCCAGCTTGTTGGCGTGCCGATCCTTCTGCATGCCTGGGGCGTAGAGCTTTACGGCGCCTGGCTGGTGCTGTTCGCCATCCCGGCCTATCTGTCGCTCACCAATCTCGGTTTTTCGCTCTCCATCGCCAACGACATGACCATGCAGGCCGCGCGCGGAGACCAGGCACGCGCGCTAACCGCATTCCAGAGCCTCATCGCACTGGTGGCGGTCACCGGTATGGTGGGCGCGCTTGTCACGCTCGGGCTCGTGTTTACCCTGCCGCTAACGCATTGGCTGCATCTGGTCGATCTGGCCGCATGGCAGGTGCACATCGTGCTATTGCTGCTGGCCGCCGAAGTGCTCGTGCAACTGAGCGGCGGCATCGCCGCAGCCGGCTATCGCGCCAATGGCGACTATGGCCTCGGCCTTGCCTTGAACAATTCGATCATGCTCATTCAATACCTGGCGCTGTGGATTGCCGCGTTGGCGGGCCTGGGCCTGGTGGGTGCCGCCGCTGCTTTCCTGCTGGTCCGTATTATCGGAAATATGGCTATGCTGATTCACTTGATGCGCAGGCACCGGTGGCTGCATCTCGGTATTCGCCGTGCCAGTCCGCGCTATCTGCGCAAAATGGTCTCGCCGTCGTTTGCCAATCTTCTGCTCCCGCTCGCCAACGCGCTAAAGAATCAGGGCTTGCTACTCGTTATCAGCGCCTTGCTGGGGCCACTCGCGGTGGTTACATTCTCGGTGCTGCGTACCCTCACGCGATTGTCACTGCGCATGGTGAGCACCATCAGCCTTGCGATAGAACCGGAAGTGGCCATGGCAGAAGGGGGCGAAGATCGCGTTCTCCAACGTCGGCTCTACCTTACGGGCCTGCAAGCCAGCTTCTGGCTCTCCAGTCTAGCGGGCGTTGTTCTCTACTTTGCGGGGAGCGTAATTCTGCACCTGTGGACGCACGGGCGCGTCATGATGGATCGCCCCCTGTTCCTGTGGTTGATCGCCGGTACGGTGGTCGCTGCCTTGTGGCATGTCTCGCTTTCCATGCTGCAGGCACTGAATCGACACCGCCGGGCCGCGCTGGTTTACATTCTCAGTGCCGCTTTCACTGTTGGTCTGGGTTGGACATTGGTGAGTGTTACGGGTCAAGTTCGACAAGCCGGCTTGGCCATGTTAGCCGGTGATACGATGTTTGCAGTGTATGCCTTGTGGATCACTAACCGCATGATTAGTTCATCTCTCAAAGCGACGCTCATGCAAACCCTTAATCCGCTATCTCTGATTGACTTGGTCCTTAACAAGTCTGGATTATTAGGTAAGAGTTCATGATTGTTGGCTCCACTTCACGGGGTGGTCTAATGAGCGTCCCGGCTTTTCCAGTCTATTTTTATCCAGAATTTTAGAGGGAAATTTGGCGTGGCTAGGAGAATCTGGATTCTAGGATTGTTTCACTCGGGAACGACGATATTCTGGGATGCCTTCAGAAGGGATTCTCGATTCCTATGTTTCGACGAGCCGTTATCTGAAAATGTTGGCATGCACTTTCCAAAGAATAATTCTAAAAATACATTAACTGAGTATATGTCATTGTTTCGGCGGGACCCGCGCTATTTTTGGGATATATATCAACCAATTTATCCATATCAGGAGCTTGATTCAGACTTTACTACCGAGCAGGAACGCTATGTTCGAATGCTTTTTGATCAGGCGCAGGATATGGTGGTGGACGAAACGCGCATGCATCTCCACTTACCAGCGATTTTTGGCGTAACGCCGGAAGCTTTTGTGGTTCATTTGTATAGGCGCGCTAGCGCATTTGTGACCTCGCACCTTAGGCCCAGCTTGGCGCGTAAGATAAAGTTGGGTTTCCTCATCAAAAATCGGCTCGGGAATGAATATAGAAAGCGCGTATTCTGGTCCAGAAACGACATCCCTCCAGGGATGGCGCGTAATGTGCTGATTGGGCAGCACCAGCACTCAAAGTTCGGATTAATGCTGGCCGATAAAGGATATGATTCAGAACGCATCATGGCGTCATCGGCCGTAGTGCGCTTGCTTGCGTATTGGCACTACCATTACCACTACTTAGAGCGCGAAGGGCCACGAGTTTTTGGCGATCGGTTTTGCAGCATGCCTTACGAGACATTCGCCAACGAGCCACTTAGCACAATGCGCCGCCTGTATGAGTGGATCGATATGCCTCTCCCAGATAACGTGAGCTATGCACAAGTCCATGCGCCGAAATCGCCATTCCGCCCTCATGATCGACGTTGGCAGGAGGCAGCCAGAATTGCCGGATTCACTCGAGAAGAGATCGAGACACTATTGTGAGCGCGCGAACGGTAGCCGGCGTTAGGTTGGTTGGTGATCGCATTATGCAGGGCGATTGCGCGCATCATGTAGTTGGGGGCCATGCATGAGAGCAATGGCCCGACAGCCAACCGTCTCACAGGTATCGCTCTTCAGTGAGCCGCCGACGTGGTTGTTTGTGG
The DNA here is from genome assembly GCA_963739695.1 of uncultured Pseudomonadota bacterium. Classification (GTDB taxonomy): domain Bacteria; phylum Pseudomonadota; class Gammaproteobacteria; order Natronospirales; family CAVUBB01; genus CAVUBB01. Next base: position 3,329 of record CAVUBB010000015.1, read on the forward strand.
TGCTCGCTGGCTTGGTCTGGGTCTATCTGTTCGCAATGGCCGTTGACACATCTGCCATCACAGCTGCAGCGAATCTCGCCGGGCCGCTGGTTTTGGCTCTCACAGCGGTGGCGGCAGGTTATCGCCTGTTACGCCGATGGCCGGAGGCTATCTGGACTCCTTACGCCTGGTTTCTTGCGGCTATTGTGCTTTTTTATTCCACAGGCCCTCTGATTTATCCACTGGCTGGCCCACGGACATTGGCTTATGCACGGTCATTTCTGCCGGTTAATGCACACCAACTCCTGCAGACCAATCTTCTGAATGCCGTTGGCATCCTGGCTATCCTTTTGGGTTTTCGGCTAGCCCGTGGCTGGTTGCGCCGGCCAGTTGCTGGCGCCGCCATACCGAGCCTTCAATCTGCCGAATCGTTGCAGGTGGTGGCGCTCGTGTTTCTGATAGCGGGCGGTGTTCTGGAATATATGGTCATCCTACCCTACCAATTTGGCCTTTACCATTTCGTATTACCGGGCGTAATAAACAATCTGGGTGATTTGTATCTTCTCGGTTTGATGGTGCTCGCCTATAGCGTTGCGCAGGGAAAACGCAACTGGCGCCTGCCACTTGGCGTGTTGTGGACGGTGCAGATCATCGTTTCGCTACTGGTTTTTTCGAAACATCAACTGATCCTGACTATCGCGCTACCAGCAGTCGGCGCGTATTTGGCGCACCGCCGGTTGTCCCGCCTACTGGTCTGGGGTCTTGTCTTAGGGCTTGTCTATTTCTCGGTTGGCCAACTTGTTCTATATGGGCGTGGTCAGATATTCACGCGCACTGGGAACATCAATCAAGCGACGTTAGCTCAGCGGCTTGACATCGTTCGGGGCTGGTTCAGGGAAGGTATGCCATCCGCTGGCTCAGACGTCTCATCTGGCGGTACAGGCTGGGCGCGACTTAATTATGCGCCCGAGCAGACTTTTGCCATGGCACGCCATGATCACGGCCAGGCGGGGCATACACTACGCAACGTCGCTATCGTTCTTGTTCCGCGAGTGATCTGGCCGGACAAGCCGGTGACAACTAATTTAGGTGTAGATTTTTACCAACTGGTAACCGGTCGGCGCGGTACGCACCTGGGGCTCGGGACCTTTGGCGAAGGGTATTGGAATTACGGCTGGCCAGGCGTGATCGGCTTAGGGTTCGTCACGGGCATCATTTTCGCCATTCTTAGCATGCTCTCGATTGGTTGGATGCGGCGCCGTGCCTTTGAATATCTGCCCAGCATCTTTTTGGGTATCAACATGGGCATCATCGGCACCACGGCGTTTTTCGTCAATAGCGTGGTGGGCGCCACAGGACTCTTCTTTGCCTATATGGCGCTAGTGTGGATGCTGAAACAGGTTTTCTCTGGGCGCCCCCGCCGGCGCTACTTGAAACGCGATGTGGGAAAGCCCGCATGGCCCCTTGAATAAAAAATGCGTTGCTTGGGCCTAATGATCTGGCGTGATGAGTAGCGGGCTCGGTCGCGCGATCAGGTTGCTCGCGGAAAATATCCTGCTTCTTGTGTTCGCCATGCCGGCAGACAATGAGAGGCCAAGGTGGCATCTGTCATCTTGTAGATGCGCATTCGAAAAGAGTGCCCCTGTTTCCGATACGGTATTTGGGTTGAACTGATGGCTGATGATTTTTCAAAAACGAAGCGAGTGCTCATATTCAGAGTAGGTTCGCTCGGCGACACACTCGTTGCGCTTCCTGCCTTCCGTCTGATAGCTGATAGTTATCCAAATTCGGAACGAAGGCTTTTGACTCACCTTTCCGAAAACCAGAAGGCAACGCCTGCCCAATCCATTTTGGATGGAACCGGCTTTGTGCATGGTTATTACGATTACTCAACGGGCGCAAAAACGATCAAGGGAATGATCCGATTGAGTCGCCAGATTCGGGCATGGAAACCCGATGTGCTCATTTATCTGATGGAGCCAAAAGGCTTGTTCAGGACGCTACGTGACGCGGCCTATTTCAAATGGGTATGCGGGATCCCGCATATTATCGGGTTGCCTGTTGCGCGTGATAAGAGAGAGGTTCAGCCCCACGGAAAAGCGGGGTATGTCGAACGGGAGGCCAAGCGCTTGCTGCGGTGCTTGGAGGAATTGGGTGAGGTGGATCCGGAAGATCTCGCATTTTTCCGACTTCGCTTGTCTGAAGAGGAACGAAGTGCCGCCGCCCGTAAAGTTAAGGCGCTTCCCGAAAAGATACCCATTATCTCGGTGAGTATAGGTGCCAAATGTTCTGTAAAAGATTGGGAGGATGCCAATTGGGTGGAGCTCTTTAGGCGTTTGGGCGGAATGTATCCGGGACACGCCCTGGTGATGATCGGTGCAAAAGTAGAAAGGCAACGTTCCGAGAAGCTTCTGAATAATTGGCGGGGTCCGACGCTGAACTTGTGTGGAGAATTGAGCCCAAGGGAAAGCGCGGCAGTCCTGCAAAACGCCGACATCTTTATAGGGCATGATAGTGGCCCTGTGCATCTGGCCGCGTCGGTGGGAACTCGATGCGTTGCGATATTCAGTTCCAGAAACCCGCCCGGAGAATGGTTTCCATTGGGGGAGGGGCATCATATTCTATATCATCAAGTTCCCTGCTCTGGCTGCAAGCTTGACGTTTGCCGGCGGTACAATAAACGCTGCATCCTGTCGATACAGGTGGACGAAGTTATAAACGCCGCCGGACTGACACTGGAAGCTGGCAGCCCGGTGGATAGCCTTTGATATGACAAAGGTGGCCATGTTCATCAAGGCTATATGCCTACGCTCTGGCACGATTTGCGGCAGGAGGCGTACCGGACGGATCATCGTAGATGGTCAGGGCGGTTGCCTGGTGCCGCGAGATGATGTCGCCACCACGAGTGATCGCCAGAGCATGCTTCTGGAGAGGTCCGGTCTCAATCGAGCCATGCAGAAGGCAGCCAGAAGCATGATGGAGATGCGATACGCACAAGATGTTGCCGATGCCGCATCTGTGGAAGTCTGGGATCTTTTGCTGGCCCGCGGGGCATCCGCCTGATGTGCGGGCTCATCGGCTGGTTTGGTCGCAATGGGGCCGAACTGCAACCATCCGCGCTGGGTGCGGCTCTGGATCGTATGCAAAGGCGGGGGCCCGACGGCGAAGGCCGTTGGACGGAATCTGGAGTGTCATTGGGGCATCGCCGCCTGGCGATCCTCGATCTGGAGGCCCGCGCGGCACAGCCCATGCATTCGCCATGCGGGCGTTACGTTATTGCCTACAACGGTGAGATCTACAATTTCCGCGCTCTGCGTTCCGGGCTTGAGCGCAGCGGAATGGTCTTTCGCACTGAATCTGATACCGAAGTGATCCTTGCGCTCTTTGCGGCCGAGCGGGAAGCGATGTTACCCAAACTTCACGGCATGTTCGCATTCGTGATCTGGGACAAGCTCGAGCGCCGCGCGTTCGCGGCGCGGGACCCTTACGGCATCAAGCCGCTCTACCTTGCGAAGGCATCCCATGGATTGCTGGTCGGCTCGCAAGTCAAAGCCCTCATGGCAACCGGCTTGGTGGCGCAGGAGCCCTGTATCCAAGGCCAGGCAGGCTTTTGGATGCTGGGCTCTGTGCCGGAACCCTACACCTGGTACAAAGCGGTAAGCGCTCTCCCGGCCGGGCACTTTGCCTGGATAACTGACGGCGCCATCGCCGAGCAGAAGCAGTGGTGGGATATCGGGTCGGTCTGGCGTAACGCAGGTTCGGTTGAACAGGGGGCTGATGTTCAAGCCCGAGTGCGGGAGGCGCTTGTGGAATCCGTAAGCCGACACTTGGTATCGGACGTGCCGGTGGGTGTATTCCTTTCCGGTGGTATCGATTCTGGTGCGCTGGCCGGCCTAATGGCCGAAGCGGGCGCGAGTGCTCTCACTGGAATAACCATCGCGTACGATGAATTTCAGGGTACCCACGATGACGAAGCACCCCTGGCGAAGGAGCTTGCGTCGTACTACGGCTTGCAGCATAAGGTTCGCCGGGTCTGCCGGGAAGAGTTTTGGCGGGACCTCCCACGCATAGTCGATGCCATGGATCAACCGAGCATAGACGGGGTAAACACCTGGTATGCGAGCAAGGCGGTGGCCGAGGCAGGGCTGAAGGTTGTGGTATCCGGTGTGGGTGGAGATGAGCTGTTCCAGGGTTACTCCAGCTTTCGTACACTTCCAAGGTTGCTTGCTTGGGGGAAAGCTCTGGACCGGATTCCTTTCGGCAAGTACTTGCTGCGTGCGGCGGGCGCTGCCCAGGCCCGGCGCACTTCGAATACACGCTGGCGGCATCTGGAAGAGTGGTCACACTCGATCGGAGGCGCATGGTGGCTGAGGCGTAGCGTATGCGCGCCCGAAGATCTCGCGCTTGTGATGGGGGAGGAGGCGGCACGTATCGCATTGGAAGGCTTCCGCGCTTGCGTTGCTGTGACCGCGATGGCAGGTCAATTGGCGGCCGTTCCGACTCTCGCCCTGGGGCAGATCGAGTCTTCCATATATATGCGCAACCAGCTCCTGCGCGATAGCGATTGGGCGAGCATGGATCACAGCGTGGAATTGCGAACCCCACTGGTGGACGCTCATCTACTTGAGCAGATTCAGCCCTGTCTGAACGAATTTTCGATGTTCCCCAAGAAAAGCCTGCTGGCGATGGCGCCGCAGAAGCCGTTGCCGGCCTCGATCAGGAACCGTCGCAAGACGGGCTTTGGAATCCCGGTGAGCCGCTGGCTGGCCGCGCGAACATCAAACCGCGAGCATGGGTTTTCGAATCTGGTGTGGGCGCGGTATCTTGCCAAAGAGTTTGGTAGTGCCTGTGGGATGTGAGCGAGTGCCACGTTCGGTAAGCCAGGCACTGCGGAGGATAACGTGAAGATCGTTCATGTCGTGCCGCATATAGACGAAGAGGCAGCGGGCCCTTCCTATTCCGTGCCCAGATTGTGCGAATCACTGGCGGCGCGGGGGCATGATGTCGAGCTTTCCTGCCAGGCGGGCCGTGGCGAGCTCGCCGGTGTTCGCGTGCGCGCTTATCCGCAGTGGCATTTTTTGGCCCGTTTTGCGGTCTCTCCTCAGCATGCGCGGGCGCTTTCGATCGGGGCTCGTGATGTGGATATCATTCACAACCACAGCTTATGGTCTTTTGTGAATGTGGCTGTAGGCTGGGTGGCGACCGGCAAGAGAGCCAAACTTGTTACTTCCCCACGGGGCACGCTCTCGCCTTGGGCGCTTAGCCGTACGAAAGTACTGAAGGCGGCGTTATGGCCGTTGCAGCGTCGTGCGTTGTCGCGTGCAGACTTGCTGCATGCCACCAGTGAGGTGGAATATGCCGAGATCCGTGCGTTTGGCTTCACGGCGCCGGTGGTCGTGGCGCCGAATGGCATCGATTTGCCGCCGCTGCCGACGACCAAGTCATTAAATGGCACAAACACGTTACTGTTTCTGAGCCGAATTCACCCAAAAAAGGGGCTGGATCGACTCTTGCATTCGTGGATGGAACTGCAAGCCTTGCATCCAAACTGGCGGCTGGTGATTGCCGGGGAAGGCGAATCAGCGCATGTACGTGAGGTGAAGGCGCTCGCGCAGTCGCTACGCCTGCAGCGCGTGGTGTTTCCCGGCCCGCTGTATGGTTCTGCTAAGGCGGACGCCTATTTTCAAGCGGATCTATTCGTATTGCCTACTCACTCAGAGAACTTTGGGATGGTCGTCGCCGAGGCTTTGGCCCATGCGTGCCCGGTGGTCGTCAGCCGGGGTGCGCCCTGGTCCGGCCTCGAAGACGCAGGCTGCGGTTGGTGGGTATCCAACGAGGTCACACCCTTGACTCATGCGCTGGATATAGCGATGCGCTTGTCGGGCGAACAGCGTCAACGTATGGGCAAGGCTGGCCGTGAGTGGATGCAAAGGGATTTCAGTTGGGCGTCGGTGGCTGAGCGGATGGAACAAGCCTATCGCTGGGTACTCGATGGCAGCAAGACAGCGGCGAAACCAGAGTGGGTTCGATAATGGCCGAAGTTTCGGAGCGCAGTAATTGCCCGAACGGCTGGCCTTCTGGCCGGGCGCCGGTCGCGGTTGTCATGATATCGCTGAACGAGGCGCATAACATGGAAGCCGTGTTGGAAAACCTTTCCGGCTGGGCGCAGGAAGTGTTTCTTGTTGATAGTTGCAGTTCGGATGCCACGGTCGATATCGCGCTGAGATATGGCGTGCATGTGGTACAGCGAAAATTCAACGGTTTTGGCAATCAGTGGAATTTCGCCTTGGAGAGACTGCCGATAACAGCGTCGTGGACGATGAAGCTGGATCCGGACGAGCGGCTCACCGAGGGACTCAAGGCATCTATCGAGGAAAGTGTCGCCCGTCGGGATTGCACCGGTTTCGCCTTTGCACGGCGCCTCTGGTTTATGGGTCGCCCGCTTCCCGTACGGCAGGATGTTGTTCGTGTGTGGCGTACAGGGCATTGCCGGTTCACCGATGTGGCAGTGAATGAGCACCCTCTGGTGAGTGGCAAGGTTGAGCGAATTAGGGGAGAGCTTGAGCACCATGATAGCCCCGACCTGCATCATTGGTTCGATAAGCAGAACCGATATACCACGGCAGAGGCAGTGCGCCAGTACGAAGGCCGGCCGCTTGCCTACGCGCCGAAACTGTTCGGCAGTTCGCTTGAGCGAAGGATGTGGTTGAAAGAGAACTTCTGGCGAATGCCCGGCCGGTATCTGCTTCTCTACCTTTACCATCTTGTATTTTTGGGTGCGTGGCATGCGGGCAGGGTCGGGTTTATCTGGGCCCGGTTGCGCGTGGACGTGTATCGCATGTGGGGCTATAAATACCTCGAGATGAGGCTTCTGGGGCGGGTTCCGGGTAGAATCCCTTCCAGTGTGGGCGAGCCGGACCCTCGCGTGCCATTTTTCGAGTAGGAAAGCCCTTTCGCTTGCCATGCTCAACTCGGACGGGAAAAGATGTTCAAGGATAAGGTTCTTCTGATTACGGGTGGTACCGGTTCGTTCGGCAACGCCATACTGCGCCGCTTCCTTTCTTCGGAATTGCGCGAGATCCGCATATTCAGTCGCGATGAGAAGAAGCAGGATGATATGCGCAAGCGTTATAACAACCCAAAGCTCAAGTTCTACCTGGGTGATGTTCGCGATTCGCGCAGTGTTGCCGAAGTAATGCGCGGCGTAGATTACGTATTCCACGCCGCGGCGCTGAAGCAAGTTCCATCCTGTGAGTTCTACCCGATGCAGGCGGTGCGCACGAATGTTCTCGGCACCGAGAATGTACTTGATGCGGCAATCCAGGCGCGTGTGAAGCGCGTTATCTGCCTGAGTACGGATAAGGCCGTATATCCGATCAACGCCATGGGTATGAGCAAGGCGATGATGGAGAAGGTGATGGTGGCCGCGAGCAGGAACCTCGAGGGCACCGATACCGTTATATGCGGTACCCGCTACGGCAACGTGATGGCTTCGCGTGGCTCCGTTATCCCTCTGTTTGTGAACCAGGTCATGACGGGCCAGCCGTTGACGCTAACCGATCCCGAGATGACGCGTTTCATGATGACACTGGATGACGCCGCCGATCTCGTGCTTTACGCATTCGAGCATGGCAACAATGGCGATATATTCGTGCATAAAGCGCCGGCTGCTACCGTAGAAACGCTCGCTCGCGCCATCCTGGAGTTACTGGAGCGCCCGAACCATGAAATCCAGATCATCGGAACACGGCATGGCGAGAAGCGCTATGAAGTATTAATGAGCCGGGAAGAGAGGGCCGGCGCACAAGACCTGCCCGGCTACTTCCGCATACCGGCTGATACCCGTGACCTGAACTACGATAAATTCATGGAGAAGGGCGAACAGAAGATCACAGAGGCGATCGAATACAGTTCTCACAACACCGAGCGCCTGGATATCGAGGGTATGATACGGCTGCTTTCCGGACTCGAGTTCATGCGGCGTGCCACCCGTGGCGAACCGGCTGCCCTTGAGGATTGACCGGGTGAGAGTGCTTGTCACCGGAGCCGATGGGTTCATTGCGCAAAACCTCTGCCTTTCCCTTGCGCAGCGAAAAGATATCGAAATTATCAGGTTCACGCGGGGGCAGCCCGCATCTTCACTTTCCGCTTTGTTGGACGGTACAGATTTCGTGTTTCATCTCGCCGGGGTGAACCGGCCCGATGATCCGCAGGAATTCACAACGGGTAACCGTGATCTGACGGCGGCACTGTGTGAGGCCGTGGGTGCGTTGGCCCGGGCATCGGGCCGAAAGATTCCTATCGTCTTCGCATCCTCTATCCAGGCCGAGCTGGATAACCCTTACGGTAAGAGCAAGTTGGCGGCAGAACTCGCCTTGCGCGAGATCGCAACAAAGCAGAGTATTCCCGTTTTCATATTCAGGCTTCCGAACGTATTCGGCAAATGGTGCAAGCCGAACTACAATTCGGTAGTCGCCACGTTCTGCCACAATACCGCTCGTGGTCTGCCTATTCGCATTAACGATCCCGAAGCTTCGCTCACGCTTGTCTATATTGACGATGTCGTCCAGCACTTCATGCGTTTTTTGGATGAGCCGGTTGCATCTGGAAAGCCAGACGATTTCGAGAGCGTGGAGCCCCGTTATACGATCACCGTGGGTGAATTGTCGGCGCAGATCGAGTCGTTTCGCGACGGCCGAAAGACGCTGGCCATCGGTCACGTGGGCGCCGGGTTAACACGGGCATTGTATGCAACCTATATCAGTTATCTTCCTACGCAAGCCTTCGTCTATAGCCTTGAAAGTCATTCCGATCCACGCGGCATGTTCGTGGAGATGATAAAGACACCTGATTCAGGTCAGGTATCGTACTTTACCGCGCATCCCGGCGTGACGCGGGGGGGGCATTACCATCAGAGTAAGACAGAAAAGTTTCTTGTGATCAAAGGGCGGGCCCGTTTCAGATTTCGGCATATGCTAACGGGGGAGCGCTACGAACTCCTCACCAGTGGCGACAGGCCGCAGATCGTCGATACCGTGCCCGGCTGGGCGCATGATATTACCAACGTCGGCGATGAAGAGATGCTGGTTCTGCTCTGGGCGAATGAAGTATTCGATCGTGCCCGGCCAGACACGTTCACCAGCGCCGTACAGGAATAGAGATGAAAAAGCTCAAGGTCATGTCCATCGTTGGCACGCGCCCGGAAATCATCCGGCTCTCGCAGGTGTTTTCCCGACTGGATGAATCTTGCGAGCATGTGTTGGTGCATACAGGTCAGAATTACGATTATGAGCTCAACCAGATATTCTTCGACGATCTGGGAGTGCGCAAGCCGGACCATTTTCTGAGCAGCGCTACGGGCAGTAGCGGGGCGGCGGAGACGATAGGCAATCTGATCATCTCGGTGGACCGGATTCTTGAGCGAGAGCGCCCGGAAGCAGTTTTGATACTGGGGGATACCAATAGCTGTCTTTCGGTTATTCCCGCCAAGCGGCGCAAGATTCCCGTGTTTCATATGGAGGCGGGAAATCGTTGCTTCGATCAGCGCGTTCCCGAAGAGATCAATCGGCGAATCGTCGATCACACGGCCGATATCAATCTGACTTATAGCGCTATCGCGCGGGAATATTTGCTGCGCGAAGGTCTGCCCCCGGATCAGGTAATAAAAGTAGGCAGCCCCATGTTCGAAGTGCTTGAACATGCTCGCCGTGGTGTCGAGGCGTCCGATGTGCTCCAACAGTTGACATTGGAGCCTCGTGGCTATTTCCTCGTGAGCGTGCATCGCGAGGAAAACATTGAATCCGATAAGGCGTTTTCGAGACTGGTAGCGATGTTGAATGAGCTCGCAGAGGAATATGATTCCCCTGTCATTGTTTCTACCCACCCACGCACGCAGAAAAGGGTGGATACCACTGGCGCCAGATTCCACCGCCGGATCAATCTGCTAAAGCCCTTTGGCTTTTATGATTACGTCAGGTTGCAGATCGAGGCGCGGGCAGTGCTATCGGACAGTGGAACCATCAACGAAGAAGCTTCTATCCTCAACTTCCCTGCCTTGAATCTGCGCGAGACGCATGAGCGGCCCGAGGGTATGGAAGAAGCAGCAGTGATGATGGTTGGGCTGGGCGCAGAACGTATGCGCCAGGGTCTTGCCATACTGGAATCTCAGCCGCGAGGCGATCAACGTGGTCTGCGCATGGTTGCGGACTATAGCGTGCCCAATGTGGCCGACAAGGTCGTGCGTATCATCCATAGCTACGTGGATTACGTACAGCGGGTGGTCTGGAAAAATTACTGAGAGCTCACGGATCATGCGGATCGCATTGATTGCCGATACCTTCCCGCCACTTCGTAGTTCAGGGGCCGTGTTACTCGGCTATCTTGCAAGGGAATTTGTCCGCCAGGGGCACGAGCTGGCGGTGATGGTGCCCGCTTCCGATCTGGAGCGTCCATGGATGCTTGAGGATATGGAAGGCATCAAGCTGCTCAGGCTTCGGGCTCCAAAGACGAAAGATGTCAATTATATCCGGCGTACGGCAGCCGAGTTTCTGATGCCGTATGCCATGCTGAGGAATCTGCGTAGCAGTCCGCTTGGAAAAGAGTTGTGGGACGGCGTGGTGTGGTACTCGCCGAGCATATTCTTCGGTCCGATGGTGAAGGCTGTCAAGCGAGAGTCCCGTTGCAGAAGCTATCTTGTTCTTCGCGATATATTTCCGCAGTGGGCAGTGGATATGGGCCTTATGCGGCGCTCTCTGCCGTACTATTTCTTCAAGCTGGTCGAGCGCTATCAATACGCCACCGCTGACGTGATCGGGGTGCAAACGTCTGGAAACCTGCCGTATCTTTCCGGCTGGGCCGAAAAGCCGAAGAGGACTTTGGAGGTGCTGCAGAACTGGTATGGTGAGGCGCCGGATATCGGGTGCTCGATCTCTATCCAGAGAACATTATTGGCGGGCCGCCGCATCTTTGTGTATGCGGGTAACATGGGTGTGGCTCAAGGCATGGATATCCTGCTGGACCTGGCGGCGTCACTCGTCGCGCGTCAGGATATCGGGTTTGTGTTTGTCGGGCGTGGAAGTGAATTCGATCGCTTGATGGGACTGGCGCGGGCCAGGGGGCTGGAAAATGTCTTGTTCTTTGACGAGATCCCGTCTGAAGAGGTACCCGGCCTTTATGCGCAATGCCACGTGGGCCTTGTGGCCTTGGATCGGAGGCACAAGACTCACAATATCCCGGGCAAGTTCGTCTCGTACATGCAGCACGGCCTTGTCACGCTCGCGAGTATAAATCCCGGTAACGATCTCGAGGCCCTGATCATCGAAGAGCAGGTAGGGCAGGTATGTGTGGATGGTTCGGTGCGCGAATTGAAGCGCCTGGCTGAAGAGCTTGTCGATGGGCTGGCCACGGACCCGGACGCTCACGAACGTTGTCGCCGGCTTGCCAGGCGTCTTTTCTCGCCTGAAAGAGCGGCCAACCAGATAGTGGAGGCCCTGACGGTGGATGGCGAGCAGGCGATTCGGTCCGAATGACCGCGCTGCTACATCGGTAGGGTCAGGAATGCGATTGCCACATCAGAACGCTGTGATCGGTTATATACCGGCAGGTGCTCGAAGAAATCCAGCGGCAAGCTCGTGCACGATCCACGCCTGGTGTGGGCCACTCAGGCCACGGTGATCGCCGCGGGGGCATTTCGGTGCAGCGCAAGGGAGCCTGCATCGGCACGATTAAGGCGGCGTTCCCCGTCATTGGCGAGCTCCACCGGGTAGTTTCACGGCTGGCGGCGATCCTCACCGGGATGGAGGCCCACTACCGGGCTTCAGCAGCTACAGAAGCTCGATGGCTTATGAGATAAGCATTGTAAATCCATGGCTTAGCAGTAGATAATAACGTTTTCCTCGGGCCCGCGTACCGAGGGTCGACAGGGATCTGGATTCATGTTGCTGGGGGTTGGCTGTTCATGAAACGCGTTCTTTGGGTTCTCGTGCCTGTGCTCATGCTGGCCGGATGTGCCGCGCCCGGTTACAAGATGAAGCTGAATGATGAGCAGCAGGCGGCGAAACCGGCGGCCCAGCAGATCCAGTTGATGCCAATAACGCCTGGCCTGGTGAAGCGGCAGGCGGCTGGCGCATCGACCGCACCGCAAGCGAACCCACAGCTTGCCCAGGCAATCTCGCACTACGAATATCACGTGGCCCCGCTGGACGTACTTAGCGTCACGGTCTGGGATCACCCGGAACTGACCATCCCTGCTGGCGAATACCGTAACCCGGCCGATTCGGGCCGGCTGGTTAATTCGGCAGGCGATATCTATTTTCCCTATGTGGGCGATCTTCATGTGGCGGGCATGACGACCGATCAGATTCGTCAGGAGCTGACCAAAAGGTTAGCCAAGTACATCAAAGACCCTCAACTGGATGTGCGGGTGGCGGCCTTTCGCAGCCAGCGTGTGCATGTAACGGGCGAAGTGAAGCAGCCCGGGGTTGAGCCGATCACCGATGTGCCGATGACGCTGCTCGATGCCATCAATGCTGCGGGCGGCGGCACGGAGCTTTCCGACCTTACTCACGTGCTGGTCACGCATGGCGATGTGACCAAAAACTATAACGTGCGTGCGCTGCTCAACGATGGCGACCTCAACGATAATGTGCTCTTGCAGCCGGGCGATATCGTGCATGTGCCGGATGCAACCCTCATGCAGGTGCACCTGATCGGCGAGCTCACCAAGCCGGGCAGTTACCCCATGTACAAGGGGCAGATGAACCTTGCCGAGGCGCTGGGCGCTGCGGGAGGTATAGACCCGAACACGGCGAACCCCGGGCAGATCTTCGTGTTTCGACAGGGCAAGGATAAACCCGAGGTTTTCTGGTTGAACGCGGAATCGCCGGTAACCATGTTGCTGGCCACAGAATTCAAATTGCACCCGCAAGATGTGGTGTATGTGGCCAGTGTGCCCATCGCGGGATACAACCGCGTGGTAACGCAGATCCTGCCCACCATCCAGGCGCTCTGGCAGACAGCCATCATCCAGCGCGACCTCCGTGGCAATTAATGCTGGGCATCAGGTATGGATAGCTAAATGATTAATCGGGACGATATGGATATTGCTCAGCGGACTAGCCACGCGAGTAGTCAGGCCGTGGAAATTTCGCCAGACATGATCAATCTGCGTGAATTGGTCTCCAACCTCTGGATCGAACGCTGGTGGGTGGGCGGCATCACGGCAGCGGTGTTCGCGCTGGCCCTGGCTTATGCGTTGCTTGCCACGCCCATCTATCAATCTGACGTGCTGCTGCAGGTGGAGAGTTCGCAGGGCCCGCTTTCCGGTTTGCAGAACATCACCGAGATGCTGGGCGCCACGCCGCCGGCAGATTCCGAGATCCAGATCATCCGTTCGCGTTCCGTGCTGCTGGCTGCGGTGCAGGCACAGCATCTGGATATCCAGGTAACGCCCGACGTGCTGCCGGTGATCGGGCGCTTGTGGGCGAACCCGGATGCACAGGTAACCGTCACGCGGCTGGAAGTGCCCACGGCGTGGATGGACGCGAGCCTTTCATTGCGGGCAAGCGGAGGCAAAGGCTTTGCCCTCTACGACCCGGACGGCAAGCAGATTCTGGAAGGCGAGGCCGGCAAGGCGGCGGATGCTGATGTGCAGACCGGGCAAGGCCCCGGCCACGTCTCCATCTTCGTGGCCGGCCTTACGGCCAACGCGGGCGATGGTTTCAGCGTGCGGAAACTCTATTCGCAGGAAGTCTATGACGAATTGGATGAGGATCTGAATGTCTCCGAGCAGGGCAAGGACAGCGGCATCCTCGAGATGACACTTGAGGGCAGGAAGCCCGAACAGATCACCGACATCCTGAATGCCATCGCCGACAACTATCTCAAGCAGAATGTGGAGCGCCAGAGCCAGCAGGCGGCGCAGAGCCTGAAGTTTATCGAAGGCCAGTTGCCATCTCTAAAGGAGCAGGTGGACACGGCCGCCAGCGCGCTCAGCGAGTATCGTTCGCACAAGGGCAGCGTGGACATGAGCCTGGAAGCGCAATCGCTCATGAAGCAGGGCGCGGAAGTCGATACGGCGCTCTCGCAGCTTGACCTGAAACGATCGGAGCTTGCGCAGCAGTTCACGGCGAATCATCCGGTCATGATCGCCCTGAACAGCAAGCAGCAGGATCTGCACAAGGAAAAGGATCGCATCGAAGCGCAGATCAAGAATCTGCCGTTAACCGAACAGAAAGCCGTGCAGCTCATGCGCAATGTCACGGTGGCGAACGACCTCTACACGGCGTTGCTGAACAAGGCGCAGGAACTGAAGGTGGCCAAGGCCGGTACCGTGGGCAACGTGCGCATTATCGATCGCGCGCTGGTGCCTTTGAAACCGGTGAAGCCTAAAAAGAGATTGGTGGTCGTACTCGGCCTGGTGCTCGGTTTCATGCTGGGCGCGTTCTTCGTGTTCCTTCGCCAGGCTCTTACGCATACGCTTTCCGACCCCGATCAGGTGGAAGAGCAACTCGGCCTGCCACTTTACGCGGTGGTGCCTTTCAGTGAGCACCAGGCAAAGGCGGAGAGTGCAGGCAGGAATGTGGCCTGCCGCTATCTCCTGGCGCGCGAGCAGATGCACGATCCGGCCATCGAGAGCATGCGCAGCCTGCGCACGAGCCTGCAGTTCGCCATGCCCACCGCACAAGGGCGCATCATCGCGCTCACGGGCCCGACGCCGGAGGTGGGTAAATCCTTCGTGGCGGTGAACCTTGCTTGCATACTTGCCCAAGGTGGCAGCCGCACTTTGCTGATTGACGCGGATCTGCACCGTGGCCGCCAGCACCGCTTTTTTGGTGGCACGCGCGAGCCCGGACTCTCACAGATACTCAGCGGCGATATCGCCTACGCGGATGCCATCCGCAAGACGGATATCGAGAAGCTGGATATGATCGCCACCGGCATCATCCCGCCCAATGCCTCGGAGCTGTTCATGCACCCGCGCATGCGCGAGCTGTTGAGCAGGGCGGAGGCCGACTACGATTATGTGCTGCTGGATACGCCGCCCGTGCTGGCGGTCTCGGAAGCGGTGGTGCTTACGGCCCTGGCTTCGCACACCTTCCTGATCATGCGTTCGGGCGAGCATTCGGCGCGCGAGATGCATGTGTGCCTGAAGCGGCTGGAGCGCATAGATGCGCACGTGCGCGGCCTGGTGCTCAACGGCTTCCGCGCGCGCGATTCAGAACGTTACGGTTACAGTTACGGCTACCAATACGACTACAAGTAGCTGAGGCCGGCATTTTTTAATTAAACATAATGCATCAGGATCATGCTGTTGGATTGCTCAACAGTTTGTGAGTAAGATTGCATAATATAAGAATGGTGGCTGGAGGTTGCATGGACCGCGTGGGGGAGACGCGCCCGGATTAGAGGCGTTTAACGGAGCGGGTATGACAACCGGTATCGTGTTTAGCGCGCTGGCAGCTGCCATCGCGTCAGTGGCTTGTGTGGTCCTCCTTCGGCCGGTGGCATTTCGTGTCGGCCTGGTGGACTTCCCCGATGAGCGAAAGCAGCACCGCGGGCGGATACCGCAGGTTGGCGGTGTTGCACTCTTTCTCAGTTTTTTCTTCACCTATGGCATGAACCATGTCGGGCAGGCGTATCTTGGCGCCTACTTCCTGGCTGCGCTTACCGTGTTGGTGGTCGGATTACTGGATGATTACTTTGGCCTGCGCGCCAGCACGCGACTCCTCGCGCAAGCTATGGCCGGCCTCATCATGATTTTCTACGGCGATTTGCAGCTCGAAAATCTAGGCAATCTATTTGGCCTGGGCGCGGTGCACACCGGAGTGTTTGCGATACCGTTCACGATCTTTTGCATCGTGGGCGTCATCAACGCGCTGAACATGCTGGACGGGCTGGACGGCCTGGCGGGAAGCGTGGGCCTTGTATCCGCGATCGGTCTGGCCATCGCGGCCAGCATCTCCGGGGGGCATGCCCTTTCGTCGGCATTGCTCATATTCCTTGCGGCCCTGGCCGGCTTCCTTGTGTTCAATATCGGGCACCGCTGGCGGGCGGAAAGGTTTCGCGTATTTCTGGGCGATTCCGGAAGCATGTTGCTCGGATTTACGCTGGTCTGGGCAACGGTGGAAGTGACGCAGAGCCGCTGGGCCATCATGCCGCCGATCGTCGCGGTCTGGCTGTTGGGCCTGCCAGTAATGGATACGGTCTGTGTGATGATCCGGCGCCTGGCGCAGAAGAAAAATCCGTTCAGTGCCGATCGTCAGCATCTGCATCATCTGCTGTTGGCCTACGGGAATTCCGAAGGAAAGACCGTTAAGTTGATGGTGATGATAGCAGTGGTGCTCTCGGGTACCGGATTGGTAGCGTGGCAGACCGGTGTGCCGAGTTCCTTCCTTACGGCCGGTTTTCTGATTCTCTCTGCCGGTTACCTCATTACCGTGGATCGTGCGTGGGAAAGGGCCAGCAGCTGGTTGGCATTGGAAAAGCTGCCGGCAAACGACCCAAAAGCTGTGACTACCCGTCGAAACGAGGCGGACGTGGCCTGACTCATTCGCAAAATCCGGGTCGTCAGGCGGTAGCTAGGTAGTTTTATTTTTCATTTCTATCTGACCGACGACGGTTTCCTCAGGAATGCGAAGATATTTGACACGAATATCCGAGGCATGAGCCGGTGGGCTAGCGAAAGAAGAGAATAGACGTACCGATTACCAAAGTAATATGCTGGCTCGGCGGAATAGAGATAGCTGAAGTCGCTGTAATTGGGGAAAGCCTCACGGATCTTTCGTAAAGAATTCATTCGGTAGACCGTCGGGAAAACATCCTGTTCTCTTCTTTGGCCAGCCTGTGCCAGATTCAGCACTGCAGAATGGCGTTCATTTCTTACGATACGAGCCATAAGTGAAACGTATTCAACGCTGTGAGGTGTGCGTGCGCAGAAGTAGCCGCCCGGTTTTAGAAGTCGATTAACCTCCCGCGAGAATGCACTGACATCCTGTACGTGCTCGAGCACATAATCGGCGACAATCACATCCACGCTCTGATCGGGCAACGGAACGCTGCCATTCTCTATTAGTAAATTGTCGGTAGTTGTACGGTTCTCCATGACCATTGGATCTACGTCCGCGCCGATAAGTCGGTGCACCAGCGGTTTCAGCGCACGAGTTCGGCGTCGAGTCTCGCAGCTATCTTCGAAATACCATGAACCGCGGCCCGCACCTAGATCCAGCACCGTGTGTGTCGGTTCGAGTATGCATCTGATCCGCTCGTAGAATTCGATCGTGCCATCCAGGGGTTGGTAGTTGCCGATCAGTTTTCTTGCGGGGTCAAATTTTTCAGGCATTCTGTCTTCGATCCGGTCATTTGTTGTCGTGGTTCGAATCATACAACAGAAGCGGACACGCTGGATGTGTGGGCAATTGATCGGGCCGGCGCCGCGTGGCCAGGCCGTCGGGGCGACATACTTGACAAGAGGCGAGACTGGAGTAGGATTTTAACTGTCAAGAACATAGCGCCGATTTGATACTCAGCTTGCGGGCGCTTTATAAATACGGCTAAAGCGGCGTGCGAGTCACCTGCTTTAGCGAAAGCTGAAGCGGGTTTTTTATTGCCTGTTTTCCGGTTCTCTCAAGAGATTATTCGGGCGACAGGCACGATCGCCGATTTTCGATGGTGCATTGCGGGGCGATTTCGAAATACTGCTAAAGCGCCTGGGAGGCCTCATGGCCCCTTTCGACACCGGTTTTCAGGGTGGGCAGCCGCCGCCCCGAGTCTCGTTCGAGTTCTTTCCGCCGAAGACGGAGCAGATGGAAGCCACGCTGTGGCAGTCTGTGCAGCGCCTGGCGCCGTTGCGCCCCGAGTTTGTCTCCGTGACTTACGGTGCGGGTGGTTCCACCCGCGAGCGCACACATACGCTTGTAGAGCGGATACTGCGCCAGACACCGCTCAAGGTGGCCGCGCATCTTACCTGCGTGGGCGCCGGCAGGGCCGAGGTGGATGCGATCGCGCAGCGCTATTGGGCGCTGGGCGTGCGCCATATCGTGGCGCTGCGGGGCGACGGCCCGACCGGCCAGCCTTACCGGCCCCACCCGCGTGGTTATGCCAACGCCGCCGAACTGGTGGCGGGCCTGAAACACATCGGCGATTTCGAGATCAGCGTGGCGGCCTATCCCGAGACACACCCCGATTCCGCTTCGCCGGAGGCGGATCTTGAAAACCTCAAGCGCAAGCTCGATGCCGGCGCCAGCCGTGCGGTGACCCAGTATTTCTTCGACCCGGCGGTATTCCTGCGCTTTCGCGACCGTGTGGCGGCGGCGGGCATCGAGGCGCCCTTGGTGCCGGGCATATTGCCGGTAACCAATTTCGCCCAGGTGGTGCGCTTCAGCGAAGCCTGTGGCACGAGTGTGCCCGACTGGCTGCGCCGGTTGTTCGACGGCCTGGACGATGACCCCGAGCAGCGCAAGCTGGTGGCGGCCACCATCGCAGCCGAACAATGCCACCGCCTGCAGGATGAGGGCGTGGAAGAATTCCACTTCTATACGCTGAACCGTTCGGAGCTGACCCGCGCTATCTGCCGTTTGCTTGGCATCTGCGCGCCCGCGCCGCTGGAACAAGACGGTAGTCGACTGCAAACGGCTGCGGCGGGCTGAGACACTACCGGGATATCTGTTGATCCATGAGCTTTAATCTCGATTCACTGCGTGAGCGCATCCTGGTGCTGGATGGTGCCACCGGCACCATGCTCCAGTCTTACGAGCTGGAAGAAGCCGACTACCGCGGCGAGGCACTGCGCGAGCACCCGCGCGATCTCAAGGGCAACCATGATCTGCTCTGCCTCACCCGGCCCGATGTGGTGAGCGCCATCCACCGTGCCTACCTCGAGGCGGGCGCGGATATCATCGAGACCAACAGCTTCAACGCCACGCGCATCTCGCAGGCCGATTACGGCACCGAAAAGCTGATCCACGAGATCAATGTGGCGGCGGCCCGGCTCGCGCGTGCGGCGGCCGATGAGGCGACGGCGGCCGATCCCGGTAAACCGCGCTACGTGGCCGGTGTGCTCGGGCCTACCAACCGTACGGCGTCGCTCTCGCCCGATGTGAACAACCCCGGCTTTCGTAATATCGGTTTCGATGAACTGGTCGAGGCCTACGCTGAAGCCGCGACCGGTCTGCTGGAAGGTGGCGCGGATCTGCTGCTGGTTGAAACCGTGTTCGACACGTTGAACTGCAAGGCGGCGTTGTTCGCCATCGAGGGCTTGTTCGAGCAACGCGCAGAGCGTGTGCCGGTGATGGTCTCGGCCACCATCACCGATGCCAGCGGACGCACACTTTCGGGCCAGACGGTGGAAGCGTTCTGGAATTCGATAGCCCATGCCAGACCCTTCAGCGTGGGCCTGAACTGCGCGCTCGGCGCGGAGCAATTGAGGCCCTATGTGGAAGAGCTGGGCCGGGTGGCCGACACCTTCGTGAGCGTGCACCCCAACGCCGGCCTGCCCAACGAGTTCGGCCAGTACGACGAGAGCCCCGAAACTATGGCCGCGGCCATCGGCGAATGGGCCGGGAGCGCGCTGATCAATATCGTGGGCGGCTGCTGTGGCACCGGGCCCGCCCATATCGCGGCGATCGCCGAGGCTGTGGCCGGCAAGGCGCCGCGTGCGCTGCCCGAGCTTGAGCCGAAATGCCGCCTGAGCGGGCTGGAACCGCTGAACATCGGGCCCGAGAGTCTGTTCGTGAACGTGGGCGAACGCACCAACGTGACCGGCTCCGCGCGCTTCAAGCGCCTGATCACCGAAGGCGATTTCGATACCGCGCTCGAGATTGCCCGCCAGCAGGTGGAAAACGGCGCGCAGATCATCGACGTGAACATGGACGAGGGCATGCTCGATGGCGTGGAGGCGATGACCCGCTTCCTGCATCTGGTGGCGGCCGAACCGGATATCGCCCGTGTGCCGGTGATGCTCGATTCCTCGCGCTGGGAGATCATCGAAGCGGGGCTCAAATGCGTGCAGGGCAGGGCGGTGGTGAACTCCATCAGCCTCAAGGAAGGCGAGGCGGCCTTCCTGCATCAGGCTCGGCTCGCGCGCCGTTACGGCGCCGCCGTGGTGGTGATGGCCTTCGACGAACAGGGCCAGGCCGACAGCCTGGAGCGCAAGGTGGCGATCTGCGAGCGCTGCCATTCGCTGCTCACCGCGCAGGCAGGGTTCAGCGATTCCGAGATCATCTTCGACCCCAACATCTTCGCCATCGGCACCGGCATGGAAGAACATGCCGATTACGCCAAGGCTTATATCGATGCCGTGGCCGAGATCAAGCGCCGCCATCCGCATGTGCTCACCAGCGGCGGCGTGAGTAACGTCTCGTTCGCGTTCCGCGGCAACGATGCCATCCGCGAAGCCATGCATTCGGCGTTCCTCTATCACGCGATCCAGGTCGGGCTGGATATGGGCATCGTCAACGCCGGCCAGTTGGCCGTGTACGCGGATCTCGACCCCGCCTTGCGCGAGGCGGTGGAAGATCTGCTGTTCAACCGCCGCAGCGATGCCACCGAACGCCTGCTGGCGATCGCCGAGCATGCTTCCACCACCGCGAAGGCGAGCGGCCCGGATCTTTCCTGGCGCGAGAAACCGGTGAACGAGCGTCTGAGCCACGCGCTGGTGCACGGCATTGCCGACTACGTGGAAGCGGATACCGAAGAAGCGCGCACAGCCTTCGCGCACCCCATCGAGGTGATCGAAGGCCCGTTGATGGACGGCATGAACGTGGTGGGCGATCTGTTTGGCGCGGGCAAGATGTTTCTGCCGCAGGTGGTGAAATCCGCACGGGTGATGAAAAAGGCCGTGGCCTGGTTGATCCCGTTCATCGAGAAAGAGAAGACCGCGGCCTCGCGCGGCAAGGGCCGCGTGCTGCTGGCCACCGTGAAAGGCGATGTGCACGACATCGGCAAGAACATCGTGGATGTGGTGTTGCAATGTAACGGCTACGAGACCATCAACCTGGGGGTGATGGTGCCAGCCGCCGAGATCATCGAGACGGCGAAGCGCGAGCAGGTGGATGTGATCGGCCTCAGCGGGCTCATCACGCCCTCGCTGGACGAGATGATGCACGTGGCCGCCGAGATGCAGCGTCAGAATTTCTATCTGCCGTTGCTGATTGGCGGGGCGACGACTTCACGCGTGCATACGGCGGTGAAGATAGCGCCGCGCTACGAGGGCGCCACGCTGTATGTGAAAGACGCTTCGCGCGCCGTGGGTGTGGTCTCGCGCTTGATGAGCGCGAAGGCCCGGCCCGGATTCGAACAGGAGATCCGCGAGGATTACGCCCGCGTGCGCGAACAGCATGCCGGGCGCACCGCCGCGGTGCGCTGGCTCACGCTGGACAAAGCGCGTGCGAACCGCGCACACGTGGATTGGAAAAACTACACGCCGCCCGCGCCCGCGCAGACCGGAGCGGAAGTATTCACGGATTACCCCCTGGCAGAACTGCGCGAGTATATCGACTGGACGCCGTTCTTCCATGCCTGGCAGTTGCGCGGCAGCTACCCGAAAATTCTCGACGACCCCGATCAGGGCGAGACGGCGACGAAACTTCTGGCCGACGCCAATGCGATGCTCGACCGCGTGATCGAGGAACGTTGGCTGCGGGCAGCCGGAATCTTTGGATTATTCCCCGCGAACAGCGTGGGCGACGACGTGGAGCTTTACACCGATTCCGCCCGCACCGGGCTGCGCGGGCGCTTCCATTTCCTGCGCCAGCAGCAGGAGAAACCACCCGGCCGGCCCAACCGCTGTCTGGCGGATTTCGTGGCCCCGAAAGACACCGGCCTGGCCGATCACATGGGGGCGTTTGCCGTGACCGCGGGCATCGGCCTGGAAGAGCATGTGGCGCGCTTCGAGCGCGAGCACGACGATTACAACGCGATCCTGCTGAAAGCCCTGGCCGACCGCCTGGCCGAAGCCTTCGCCGAGCGCCTGCACCAGCGTGTGCGTACCGAGTTCTGGGGCTACGCCCAAGATGAGACTCTGGATAACGACGGCCTGATCCGGGAAGCCTACCGGGGCATCCGCCCCGCGCCCGGCTATCCGGCCTGCCCGGAGCACACCGAGAAGGGCCTCATCTGGAAGCTGCTGGATGTGGAGGCCCGCACCGGGATCAAGCTCACCGAACACTACGCCATGTGGCCTACCGCCGCGGTGAGCGGCTTCTACTTCGCTCACCCCGATGCGAGCTACTTCGCCGTGGGCAAGATCGACCGCGATCAGGCTCGCGACTACGCGCGGCGCAAGGGCATGACTCTGGCCGATGCCGAACGCTGGCTGGGCCCCATACTCGGCTACGATCCGGAGGCCGACGCCGCCTGATCTCGCCCTCCGCTGCCCCGGCCTGCGGCGTCTGCTAAAATGCGCGCCCAATCGCACCCATTTTCCGATCCGTCCGCCGAGGCCCTGGATGACTGTCAGAACGCGTTTCGCTCCCAGCCCCACCGGCTACCTGCACATCGGCGGCGCCCGCACGGCGCTTTACTGCTATCTCTATGCGCGCCGTCACGGCGGCCAGTTCATCCTGCGCGTGGAAGATACCGACCGCGAACGTTCCACCGACGAGGCCGTGCAGGTGATCCTCGACGGCATGGCCTGGCTGGAACTCAACCCCGACGAGGGTCCGTTCTTCCAGACGCACCGCTTCGACCGCTACAAAGAAGCCGTGCAGCAGTTGCTGGACGAAGACAAGGCCTACCGCTGCTACTGCACGCGCGAAGAGCTCGACGCCATGCGCGCCGAGCAGATGAAGAACAAGCAAAAGCCGCGCTACGACGGGCGCTGCCGCCACCGCAGCGAACCGCGCGAAGGTGTGAACCCGGTGATCCGCTTCCGCAATCCGCAGGAAGGCCAGGTCGTGGTGGACGATCTGGTGCGCGGGCGCGTGGTATTCAACAACACCGAACTCGATGACTTGATCATCGCGCGCTCCGACGGCACGCCCACTTACAATTTCACCGTGGTGATCGACGACATGGACATGCGCATCACCCATGTGATGCGCGGCGACGACCACCTCAACAACACCCCGCGGCAGATGAACATCTTCCGCGCCTTCGGCGCCGAGCCGCCGCAGTACGGCCATCTGCCCATGATCCTCGGCCCCGATGGCGCCAAACTCTCCAAGCGCCACGGCGCGGTGAGCGTGCTCGAATACCGCGAAGAGGGCTATCTGCCCGAGGCGTTGCTGAACTATCTGGTGCGCCTGGGCTGGGCCCATGGCGATCAGGAGATATTCAGCCGCGAACAGATGACGGCGTTGTTCGACATCGCCGACGTCAACCAGTCCGCCTCGGCCGTGAACCCCGACAAGCTGGCGTGGCTGAACCAGCACTACATCAAGAACGGCGACAAAGCGCGCCTGGCCACCATCCTGGGCGAGCACCTGCACAAGGCCGGCCTGGATACGAGTGGCGGCCCGGCGCTGGAAGAGGTGGTGGAAGTTCAGCGCGAACGCGCCAAGACGATGGTGGAGATGGCCGCCGCCAGCCGCTTCTTCTTCGAGGAAGTGAGTGCTTATGAGCCCAAAGCCGCGCGCAAGAATCTCGACGCAGAAGGACGCAAGGCGCTGCTGGCGGTGCACGCCGCGTTGAGCGGGCTCGAGAGCTGGGAGCCCGAAGCGATCCACGGCGCGGTGACCGAGACCGCCGAGAAGCTGGATGTGAAGCTGGGCAAAGTGGCCCAGCCCATACGCGTAGCGGTCTCCGGCGGCCCCGTCTCGCCGCCCATAGACCAGACCCTGGCCCTGCTGGGCAAAGAACGCACGCTCGAGCGGATCAACAGCGCCATTCTCTGGGCAGAGCAGCAGCTCGGGCCTGAAGACCAGGCCTGAGCTCGCTTGACACCGCTCGGCCGGTCGCGGAAAATGCGCATCCGCTGTGGGGCTATAGCTCAGCTGGGAGAGCGCTTGCATGGCATGCAAGAGGTCGACGGTTCGATCCCGTCTAGCTCCACCATTTTCTCTCCCGCAGTGATTTGCAGGACAAGTTTCGCCGTCCCCATCGTCTAGAGGCCTAGGACACCGCCCTTTCACGGCGGCGACAGGGGTTCGAATCCCCTTGGGGACGCCATGAATGAGAAAGCCCGGTCATTGACCGGGCTTTTTCTTTTGTTCTTGTCCCCAAGGGGATGAGAACCGTAGGTTCGACCAGTTTGCCGGGAGCAAACTGGGACTCCCGCAGGGAGGCCCGAAGGGTGAGCCCCATGGATGGGGCGAGCAATCCCCTTGGGGACGCCACTAAATAAAAAGCCCGGCCTTGTGCCGGGCTTTTTATTTAGAGTCGCCCCAAGGACTCGGTGAGAGCCCCCGGTTCGACAAATTTGTCGGGAACAAATTTGGACTCCCGCATGGAGGCCCGAAGGGTGAGCCCCATGGATGGGGCGAGCAATCCCCTGGCTGCAACCTGTCGGCTGCGCCCGCCTTTCTCTACCCGGGCTTTTTCTTTTGTTCTTGTCCTTGTCCCCAAGGGCGCGGCGAGCCGGGCTTCTCGCCACGGCTTGCCTCACGGGTATCAACCAACCTCCGTCGACTCCCGCCGCCGCCGTGAAAGGGCGGTGTCCGATACGCTAAACTATGGCATCCAAGCCATTTCCAGCCTTCTGCCGCCCAAGGAGACCTCGATGACTGCATCTTTGCCGCGAAACCACCTCGAAGAAAAACTGCTGGACGCGCGCGAGGGGAGATGCACCAAGGAAGAATTCGTGAGCGCGTTGCTGGAATCGCAGATCTACGTGCTGATGGACCGGCCCGCAGACGATCTGTTGACGGAAGGCGACCCGCAGGCGCTGATGGTTACGGACGGCTTGAATGCAGAGCAGCTGATGTTGGCTGTATTCAGCGAGGAGAGCCGCGCGCGCGATTTCGTGGAGTCGGATCACTGCGAGGGCGAATATTTCCCCGCGGCGATGGATGCGCCGTGGGCATTCCTGACGGTTCCGGAAGGGGCGGGCGCGGTATTCAACCCGAACTGCGATCTGAACTACCGGTTTTCACCCGAGGTGGCGGCCCGGCTGCATGCGTTCTATGCCGAGCAGGTGCACAGCTAAGACCATTCAGGCGAGTGCCGCAGCGCCGAAGTAGCCCGCATTGAACAGGCAATGGAGTATCAGCGCCGGGAAGATGCTGTTGCTGCGCTCGCGCACGATCCCGAAAAGCAGGGAAGGGAGCACCACGCCCGCAGCCCAGAACAGGCCGTGATTGACCAGGTGGATGCTCGCGAAGGCGATGGTGGTAACCACGTTCGCCAAAGAGATGCCCATCCATCTGCGTTCTCCCCAGCGGTGGGCGAGCAGTTCACCCTGCACGACCCCTCGAAACAGCAATTCCTCGATCAGCGGCTGGAACAGGAGTACCGACAGCAGCGCGGCGGGTGCTCGCAATGGCATGGCGGGCGGTGCGAGATAGCCGGTAAGAACCGCCAACGCGGTCCCGCCGAACAGGCAGACGGCGAACCATGGGTCGCGGACAAGCCCCGGCGCCGGCCGCAGGGCGAGGATCGTGAATACCTGGCGAAGCACCTTGTGCATGCGGCGAGTATAGGGTGGCTGCGGCCGTAATAAAAAGAAGACGGCGCCCGAAGGCGCCGTCTGTACCGGGCGGACGACTCAGCGCGAACGCTGGGTACGCACCCGCCGGCTGGCCAGGCCGATCAGGCCGAGCAGGAGCAGGGTGGGAAGGGTCGGGTCGAAGCTGCCGTCAGCCGCGTACACGCACCCGCCACCGCCACCGGAGCCCGAGCTGCTGATGCCGGCCGTGACCACTACACCAGCCGTGTCGGTGTTGTTGGAGGTATCCGGGTCGAGCCGATCAGAAGAGGCCGTGCTGGTGATCTGATAGGTACCCGCTTTGGTGCCCGTTACCACGAAGTTGAACGAGGCTGTCTCGCCCACCGCAAGCGTCGCCACCGTGCAGGTGACAGTGCCGCCTGCCGCCGTGCAAGCCGAACCCACGCTGCCGGTTATCGAAAGCCCGCTCGGGACCGTCGTGGTGACCACGACATTGGTGGTGTCGCTGTCGCCCTCGTTGGTAACCGACTGGCTGACCGCGGAGGTGTCGCCATCACCGAACAGTGCGGGATTGGCACTGAGATCCAGCGACAGATCGCTCAGACCGATCACATCCAACGGCACGCTCGCGCTGTCGTTGGTGGCGTCGGTATCGAGCTGATCGGCCTGCGTGTAGAGGGTCATGCTGCCATCGCCTTCGGAAGCACCTTCAAGCACCAGGGCCACGCTGGCCGAGGCGCCGGACGCGAGATCGCCGAAGCTGCAGAGCACCCCGCCATCATCGGCTACCGTGCAGCTGCCCGCTGACGGGGTGGCCGAGACGACCGTGAGCGTGCTCGGAACATCGGTGCCGAACTCGGCGTTGGTGGCGCCGTCCGGACCGTTGTTGGTCACGGTCGCGGTCAGCGTCTTCTGCTCGCTGACATTGATCGAGCTGGCACCGATGCTGCCGGTCACGGCCATATCGGCATCGCCGTAGACCGCGACATGCACGCTGGCGACATTGTTCTCGGGCACCGGGTCGATCGGCGCGCTCGCACTGATGGTCACCCCGAAGTCATTGCGACCGAGGGTGGTCGTGGAGCCGACGATATCCACCGTTGCCGCCTGATCCACCGCCATATCGCCGATGTTGCAGGTGATCACGTTGGTGGCCACGCTGCAGGCGCTGGTGATGCTGCTTACCGTCATGTTGGCACTGGTCAGCGTGAAGCCGGCCGGCAGCGGATCGCTGGTAAGGACCACGGCGGTTGCCGTCGTGCTGGCCGTGGGATCGTTGTGCATCTCGACAGAGATGGTGAACTCGTCGCCCTTGTGGACACGGTTCGGCGCGGTCATGTTGTTGATGTGAAGGTCTGCCGTATGCACGAACAGTTCGAAGGCGCCGATGTCGCAGACGAAGGTGCCGTCGAGGTTGCCATCCGCCGGGCGGATACTGCCGCGCTGATCGTTATTGGGACAGTTGGTGTTGTCGCCGGTATCGATCGCCGGGCTGGTCATCGGGATGCCGTGAGTCTCGGTCGGGCCGCCGTTATCGGCCAGCGCTTCGAGCAGGGGATCGGTGTTGATCTGATCGCCCGAGGCCGAGAACGCACAGGTGTCGATATCCTCGAGGTTGTGCCCGCGAGAGACGAGCCGGCCCGGAGGGCAGGCGGCGGCGCTGCCGGTGCAGCCGCAGTTCTTCACGCCCGTCGTGCTGGCGTTATTGGCCACGAGGGTGTTGAGGAAAGTGAACGTACCGCTACCGAAGGAGTTGATGCCAGCGCCGCCACCTTCCGCATCGGTAGGAGCGGAGTTGTTGGCCACCGTCGAATTCACCAGGTTGGCCGTGCCATTGGTGGTGATACCGCCGCCGACATCCGCCGCCACGTTGCCGCTGATGGTGGTGTTTTCGATATTGAGTGTGACCAGAGAGCGGGCCGCGATACCGCCGCCGCCCGTGGCCGTGTTGCCGACGATGGCGCTCGAATCGATCTCGGTGGTATGGAAGCCGGTATCGAACAGGCCGCCGCCGTTTTCCGCATCGTTCGGGTTGGCGAACGCCGGATCTGCCGCGCTCGTGCCGATCAGGGTATTAACCATGGTCAGGGCCGCGTCGTTATAGAGGCCGCCGCCATTGGCCGCGCTGTTGCCGCTGAGCACGGAGTTTTCCAGCGTCAGCGGGCCCGCATTGTAGATACCGCCGCCGTCGCCGCCGGCGATATTGGCCAGGATGCGTACATCGGTGATGCCGATGCTGCTCACGGTAAAGCCGGATTCGCCTTCTTCACCGCCGGGGCCACCGCCGCCTTCGCCGCCACCGCCGCCACCGTGTGCGGCGTTCGGGTCGGTGAGGAAGACACTGGCCGCCAGACCGATGGCGATGCCGCCGCCGCTGCGCTTGAACTGCCAGATCGTGCCGTCGGTGTTGGTCTCGATATCGACGATTGGCGGGGTCGTGCCATTACGGATGGTGAGCCCGGTGATGGTCACGTCGATATTCTGGGTGACTGCTTCCACATGGAAGATGCGATCGCCCGTGGCCGGGTCGCCATCGGTCTGGGAGGCGGCCGACCATTCGATTACGGTCAGCGCCGAGCCGGCGCCGACGATGTCGGTGCTGTCGGTGATATTGAGATCGCCGATGGCGGCATCGTGCGTCTCCACGACCGCATAGGGGGTGGAGCCGGTCGCACTCTCATAGCTCTCATCGGCACCGTTGATGGTCAGGATGATGGGCGTATTGGGGTCGTTGATGGCGCTCAGATCGATGGTATCGAGGCCGGCGTGCGCGTTGGCTTCCTGCACCGCTGCGCGCAGGGTGCAGTTTCCGGCACCGTCGTCGCAGATGCCGTCGCCGACATTGGCGTCCACCGCATCGAGGGTGCTATCCACCTGGATGCCGTTGGTGAAATCCGAATCGGCGGCATAGAGGGCCGGGGTTCCCACTGCCAGGAGCAGTACCGCTCCAGCGGTGAGCGCCAGGCCCGAGAAGAGTCCCTTGGTCTTCATTGCAGTTTCTCCCTGTGCTTTTCGCAGCAGTCAATGGATGCGCCCGCGATAACGGCGCTGTCGGAGTCCAGTTTCGGGAGAATTTGCACACGCTTGAATTCGTATTTCTACCGAGTAAACAGGGGGCTCGAGTCGCAGCGCGGCACCGGCAGGCGCCGCGTGATCGACATCCGTATAAGCACTGAGGAGCGCTCTTGAATCTGGACTTTTATTCCAGCTCTTCTGGCTCGTGTCGCCCGAGTTTCAGAAAGGTTCGGGCACGCGAGCTGCTGCGTTCGGCTGTTCGATCCTGCGCGGCGCATCCAGGGCCAACTGGCTGGGACGCCCTGATGGGTATGTACGCCGTTCCCTTTGCTAGATCCTTCCCTCGGGGTCTCAGGGAGGTCTGGGCGCGTGAGCTGTTGGGTCCGGCTGCTCGATCCTGCGCGGAGCGTGCTGCAGGCAATGGCCGTAGCCCTTGTCAAAGCGCCCAACAAAGCAGGGCGGGTCGCCAGGCCCAACCCCGCCGGGGCCGCCCCTCAAGGGGCGGCAGCGCCGCATCCAGGGCCAACTTGGAACCCTGGGACGCTCCGATGGGGATTTACGCCGTCGCGACGGGATTCTGGCGAGTCTTGAGCCAGGCGCGAGGAGCGTGGTGTAGCAAGGCTACATGAGCGACAAGCAACGCAGCTCCAGGCTCGCCAGGACCCGTCCCACCCGGGTTGCGACTCAGCGGGCCTCCGGCAGCGTTGTCGGGCTCGGTCGTAGCTACGGCTACTGCCGCTTGCCCTCCGCCTTGCCGGAGGCCCGCTGAGCCGGCAACGCGACGGCGTAAATCTCCATCGGAGCGTCCTTAATATTTGTGTCACATTGCCGGTGTAGAGTTCGCGTCGCTGGATGGACAAACCCTATTTCAGGGTGTGTCCGGCTCAATGAAACTCCTAAGGAGCAACTGAATATGAAACGTATCGCCAAGGGCCTCCTGCTGCCCCTCGCACTCCTCGGGCTGTCGCTGGGCGCCAGCGCTGGGGAAGTGAAGTCGATCTCGGGCGCCGGGGCGACCTTCCCGTATCCGATCTACAGCAAGTGGGCCGACACCTACGCGAAGCAGACCGGCGTGCAGTTCAACTATCAGGCCATCGGTTCCGGCGGCGGCATCAAGCAGATCTCCGCCAAGACGGTGGATTTCGGCGCTTCCGACGCGCCCCTGACTCCGAAGCAGCTCGATGACATCGGCCTCATGCAGTTCCCGATGGTGATGGGCGGTGTGGTGCCGGTCGTGAACGTACCGGGCATCAAGGCCGGCGATCTGAAGCTTTCCGGCAAGGTGCTCGCCGAGATCTACATGGGCGACATCAACAAGTGGGACGATGCGCGCATCAAGGCGATCAACCCCGGCCTGAGCTTGCCCAGCCGCGCCATCACCGTGGTGCACCGCTCGGACGGTTCCGGCACCACCTGGATCTACACCAACTATCTCTCCAAGGTCAGCGCTGACTGGAAGAGCAAGATCGGCAACGACAAGGCTGTCTCCTGGCCGGTCGGTGTGGGCGGCAAGGGCAACCAGGGTGTGGCCTCGTTCGTGAGCCGCATCAAGGGCAGCATCGGCTACGTCGAGTACGCCTATGCCCTGCAAAACCACATGGCCTACGCGCTGCTGCAGAACCAGGCCGGCAACTACGTCGCGCCGAAGAGCTCGGCCTTCCAGGCTGCCGCGGCCAACGCCGACTGGGCGCACGCCAAGGGCTTTTACATGGTGCTGACCAACCAGCCGGGTGCCCAGAGCTGGCCGATCACCGGTGCCACGTTCATCCTGGTCTACAAGTCGCAGACCAAGCCGGACGTCGCCCGTGCGGTGCTGAAGTTCTTCGACTGGAGCTACCACAACGGCGGCGCCATGGCCGAGAAGCTGGACTACATCCCGATGCCGGCGAATGTGGTCAAGCTGGTGGAAGACACCTGGGCCGCGAAGATCAAGGACACCAAAGGTGGCCAGGTCTGGGATTCCAGCATGGTACAATGACCCCGGCTCGCCGGGCCCTCTGAAAGGGCCCGGCAGCCCGATTTGCCGAGGACGCGCGGAGGGGCCGGTGAGGCCCCTCCGCATTCCTGAAAGACTCGAGGCCTGTGGGCGCCTGCCAATCTGAGGGATCACGCGTGGATCTAGAGCCGGTTACGGATCAGGCGATTACGACCACCCGCCGGGGCAGTTTGCTGGACCGCGTATTCCGCGTCACCACCCTGATCTTCGCGCTCATCGTCGCCCTGATCGTGGTCGGTATCCTGGTCGTACTCCTGCGCGGTGCCTGGCCGGCCCTGCACAAATTCGGTTTTGGCTTTCTGACTTCCAGCCAGTGGAACCCTGTAAGCGAGCACTTCGGCGCCCTGGTTTCGATC
Organism: uncultured Pseudomonadota bacterium; assembly: GCA_963739695.1. Classification (GTDB taxonomy): domain Bacteria; phylum Pseudomonadota; class Gammaproteobacteria; order Natronospirales; family CAVUBB01; genus CAVUBB01. Next base: position 34,212 of record CAVUBB010000015.1, read on the forward strand.
TACGGCACCCTGGTGACCTCCGCTATCGCCATGATCATCGGCATCCCGGTGAGCTTCGGCATCGCACTGTTCATCACCGAGCTCTCTCCGCGCTGGCTCAAACGCCCGGTGGGCGTGGCGATCGAGCTGCTGGCTGCCATCCCCAGCATCATCTACGGCATGTGGGGCCTGTTCATCTTCGCGCCGCTGTTCGCCGACTGGGTACAGCCCTGGATCACGGACCACATCGGCGACTGGCCTGTCCTGGGCTCGCTGTTCCAGGGTCCGCCGATGGGTATCGGCATGTTCACCGCCGGCCTGGTGCTGGCGATCATGGTCATCCCCTTCATCGCCTCGGTCATGCGCGACGTGTTCGAGGTGGTGCCGGCGGTACTCAAGGAATCGGCCTACGGCCTGGGCGCCACCACCTGGGAGGTGGTCTGGCACATCGTGCTGCCCTACACCAAGATCGGCGTGGTCGGCGGCATCATGCTGGGTCTGGGGCGCGCCCTGGGCGAGACCATGGCGGTGACTTTCGTCATCGGCAACGCCCAGCAGATCAGCGGCTCGCTGTTCATGCCGGGGAATACGATCTCTTCTTCGCTGGCCAACGAGTTCACCGAGGCCGTGGGTACCACCTACACCTCCTCGCTGATCGCGCTCGGTCTGATCCTGTTCGTCATCACCTTCTTCGTGCTCGCCATCGCGAAATTGCTGCTGCTGCGGCTGAGCGCGGGCGAAGGCGCGAAGACCTGAGGCGGTGATCATGAACGTCTACACCCGGCGCCGGATCGTCAACGCCTTCAACCTCACCGTATCGGTGCTGGCCACGCTGTTTGGCCTGTTCTGGCTGGTGTGGCTGCTGTGGACATTGTTCAGCCACGGCCTGAAATATGTGCATCCCAGCATCTTCACGCAGAACACGCCGCCTCCGGGGGAGGCGGGTGGACTGGCCAACGCCCTGCTTGGCAGTGCCATGCTGACGGGCGTCGGCGTCCTCGTGGGGGCGCCCGCGGGCATCCTTGCGGGGACGTTTCTGGCCGAGTTCGGGCGTGGTTCGCGGCTGGCGCCGGTCATCCGCTTCATCAACGATATCCTGCTGAGTGCGCCTTCGATCATCATCGGCGTGTTCGTCTACGGCGTGGTAGTGGTGAATCTCGGCCATTTCTCGGGCTGGGCCGGCGCGCTGGCGCTGGCATTGATCATGCTGCCGGTGGTGGTGCGCACCACCGAAGACATGCTGCGCCTGGTTCCGGACGGCCTGCGCGAAGCGGCGGCGGCGCTGGGGGCCCCGCAGTGGAAAGTGATCGTGGCTATCGTCTATCGTGCCTCGATGGGCGGTATCCTGACCGGGATCATGCTCGGGATCGCACGCATCAGCGGCGAGACGGCACCCTTGCTGTTCACTTCGTTGAACAACCAGTTCTGGAGCACCGACATGACGCGGCCGATAGCCAATCTGCCGGTCATGATCTTCCAGTTCGCCATGAGTCCGTACGACGATTGGCAGCACCTCGCCTGGGCGGGGGCCTTGATTATCACGGTCAGCATCCTGCTGCTGAATATCGTCGCGCGCGTGGTCCTGCGCAGCGACAAGATGGGGCACTGAACATGAATGCCGAGAGTCCGAACACTGCCACCGATTCCGCGCCAGCCGACGCGACCATAACGCAGCGGCCGCGCCCGCAGCGTGCGAGCAACATCGCGCCGCCCGACGAGCCGGTGAAGCCGGTCACCGAGCCCAAGATCAGCGTCGAGGAACTCAATTTCTACTACGGCAAGTTCCACGCGTTGCACGATATCTCGCTGCAGATTCCCGAGAAGCAGGTCACCGCGTTCATCGGGCCTTCCGGTTGCGGCAAGTCCACGCTCCTGCGTTGTTTCAACCGCATCTACGAGCTCTATCCCGATCAGCGCGCCAGCGGGCGCGTGATCCTCGACGGCAACGATATCCTCGATCGCCAGCAGGATCTCAACCTCCTGCGTGCGAAGGTGGGCATGGTGTTTCAAAAGCCCACGCCGTTCCCGATGTCGGTGTACGACAACGTCGCCTTCGGCGTGAAACTCTACGAGCGCCTCTCGCGCGCGGCGATGGACGAGCGCGTGGAATGGGCACTGCGCAAAGCGGCGCTGTGGGATGAGGTGAAAGACAAGCTGCGCCAGGGCGGCACGCGCCTTTCCGGCGGCCAGCAGCAGCGCTTGTGTATCGCGCGCGCGATCGCGGTGAAGCCGGAAGTGCTGCTGCTCGACGAACCGGCCTCGGCGCTGGATCCGATCTCGACGTTGAAGATCGAAGAGCTGATCACCGAGCTCAAGACCGATTACACGATCGTGATCGTCACCCACAACATGCAGCAGGCGGCGCGTGTGTCCGATTACACCGCCTTCATGTATCTGGGCGATCTGATCGAATACAACGACACCAGCACGCTGTTCACGAATCCTTCGCAGCAGCAGACCGACGACTACATCACCGGTCGCTACGGTTAGCTGTGGCTAAGTGGCGGTCCGGCGCATCAGCCGGCCCGCGATGGCGGCAGCGACCCCTGCACCGACAGCCAGGGCAAGGTCGGTGTCGTGCAACGCGCTCAGCGCCAGGCGCGAGGCCAGCGCGGGCGTCTGGATGACGGCGATGCCCAGTACCGGAGCGATCACGGCTATCGCCATGCCCGCCCGTGTACGCGGACCGCTCAATCCCGCAACCAATCCGGTACTGACCAGCGTGAGTGAAAGCAGTGCGAGTGCGCGCGCATGTTCGACTGCATATCCGACACCCAATGCTTCGCGGTAGAACTCGCTGATCACCAGGGTGATGGCCAGACCGGTGAGTACGGTCCCCAGCCACTGTCTGCGCGAGAAGAACGGGCCTTCACGGCGCGGCGATGTCGATCTCTCCCCGGGCAGTTCCTGAAACACCAGTAGCGCGCTGGGATGGATGAGCAGTTCCAGCCACACCACGTGGATCGGCAGGTAGAGCAGGGGGAAGCCGGCGAGCGGAATCAATGCGGCGGTGAGCACGAAGGGGATGTGCACCATCAGCAGATAGCTGAAGCTCAGGCGCAGATTGTCGAACAGCTGACGCCCTTCGCGGATCGCCTGTACCAGGGTGGAGAAATCGTCGTCGAGCAAGACGATGGCGGAGACTTCGCGGGCGCTGCGCGTGCCGCGCCCACCCATGGCGATGCCGATGTCGGCTGCCTGCAACGCGGGCACGTCATTGACGCCATCGCCGGTCACCGCGACGATCTCGCCGCGGGCCTGCAACTGGCGCACCAGCTCCAGTTTATCTCTCGGAGTCGCCCGGGCGACCGCATCGATGCGGTCCAGTAGCGAGCGGCCGCCGGATGCGAGTTCTTCCGCGGTACACACTCTCGGATTGCCGTTGCCGAGCCCGGCTGCGCGCGCGATGGCGGTAGCGGTGAGCGCGTGGTCGCCGGTGAGCATGAGCACGCGGATGCCCATGGCGTGGCAGGCGGCGACGGCGCCGGCGGCACTCACGCGCAGTGGATCGTGAAAGGCGATCAGGCCCGCCAGCCGGAACCCGGATGCAGGCTCGAGGTGCGTCTCCTGGATCGGCTGCAGGGCGACGGCAAGTACTTTCAGGCCCTGTGCGGACAAGCGCGTGACCGTGTTGCGGTGATGGGCGCGCAGATCTGCCGACATCGGACACATACCCAGGACGATCTCGGGAGCGCCCTTGGTCACGGCCTGCAGACCGTTGGCGGCCTCCACGATCACCGTCTCGCGTCTGCGTGCTTCGGTGAACGGGAAGCGGTGGCGTTGTGGCGGGCGTGTGCTCGCGCTGTCGCGCAGCGCCTGTTCCAGCGCCACATCCACAGGATCGCTGGAATCTTCGGGCGCACAGGCCATGGCGAGTGCGAGTACCTGTTCACCGGCTTCGGTCGCGGGCACCACCTGCGCCACGCGCAACTGCCCTTCGGTGAGCGTTCCGGTCTTGTCGGTGCAGATGCAGGTGGTGCGGCCGATGTTCTCCACCACGACAGCGCGGCGGACCAGCGCGCGCTGGCGGGCGAGGCGATAGACCCCGACGCCGAGGAAGAACGTGAACACTACCGGAAACTCTTCCGGCAGTGCCGCCACCGCAAGCGTCATGGCGCTGAGAACGGCATCGAACAGCCCATGACCCTGTGCGATGCGTACTCCTGCCAGGACCAGACAGGCCACGGCCGCGGCGCTCAACAACCGGGTGACCAGCCGCGCGATCTCGTGCTGCATCGGGGTGCGCGCATGCCTGCCTTCAAGCGCCGCGGCCGCTATATCGCCATAGACCGTCTCGCGACCGGTGAACGCGATACGCACCAATGCTTCTCCCGTCAGCAGGCGCGTGCCCGCAAAGACCCAGTTCACAGCCGGAAGCGTTACCGAAGGTGGCAGTGGCGCTGTGCGTCCGGCCGCCTGTTTGCCGACGGGAAAGGCTTCGCCGGTCAGCGCCGATTCATCCGCCTGCAGTCCGCTGCCGCCGATGACGACGCCGTCCGCGGGGAAGGCCTCGCCGTTGCTGACACGAACAAGGTCGCCCGGCACCAGCGTGTCGGCATCGACATGCTGGAAGAGCTTATCGCGGGAGGCCATGGCGGTGGCGGCAAGGCAGCTGCCCAGACTGCGTGTGGATGCCTGGGTGCGCCGATGCAGGTAAAGATCCATGCCCACGAGGGGCAGCAGGGCAAACGAGAGTACGGCCGCATCCACCGCTTCGCCGATGGCGGCGAACAGGATAGCCGTCGCACCCAGAAACCAGAGCATGGGGTCGCGCAGGGCGTCGAGGAGTGGCAACCAGCGGCTGGTGGCAGGCGTCTCGATGATACGGTTGGGGCCGTAATGCCGGGCCCGTATCGCAGCCTGATCGAGGGTGAGACCTTCGTTCGTGTCCAGGCCCGGCGTGAGCCGTTCGCGATCGACGGTACGAAACATCAGCGGGTGATAAGCGTGACGCGCAGCCTATGGCTGCGCGTCACCGATTGGCGTCTGGAAGAGACTTCAGTCTCCGTTGTCCTGGCCGTTGCCGGCCCGATCACGGGACTGCGGTACTTCGGGCAGCGTCACGCCCTGCTGCTGCGCACGCTCCTGCATCAATGCATGATGCTCGGTGCGGAACTGTTCGCGTTCCTGGGCCGTGTTCAGGCTGCGCATCTTCTCGCGATAGGCGTTACGCTCTTCCTGACTCATCAGCTGCCAGCCATAGACGTTTCGAGATGACATCTGGTTGGAATACATCATCTCGGCACGCTGAGTCGCGGCGCCACTGGCCGGGCCGTTGCCGGTCCGGTCACGAGACTGCGGTACTTCGGGCAGCGTCACGCCCTGCTGCTGCGCACGCTCCTGCATCAATGCATGATGCTCGGTGCGGAACTGTTCGCGTTCCTGGGCCGTGTTCAGGCTGCGCATCTTCTCGCGATAGGCGTTACGCTCTTCCTGACTCATCAGCTGCCAGCCATAGACGGTCCGCGCGGACATCTGGTTCGAATACATCATCTCCGCGCGCTGAGTCGCTGCACTGCTGCTGGTGCCGCTCTGGTCATGCAGACGGTCCTGATCTTTCGTCTGATCGCGCAGCTGATCCTTGGTCGCGTCCTGGTCTTTGAGGCGGTCGCGATCCTTGAGCTGATCCTTGTCCTTGGTCTTGTCCTTGATCATGTCCCGATCGCGGTCGCGGTCCATGTCGCGATCCATCTGCACGTCGATCATGGGCGGTTGGGCCGGAGTTGCCGGAGTCGCCGGCATTGCCGGAGTGCCGGGGCCTGCCGGCGTCGCGGGTGTTGCGGGCGTTGCCGGAGTTGCGGGCTGCATTCCCTGCGGGCCCATGCCCGCACCGGGCCCACCGCCCGGGCCCATGCCGTTACCGGCTATCGCCGAATTGAGACCGGCGGTGAGCACCAGTGCCGCACCGGTCGCCAGAATAGTGTGCATATACCGTCGCATCGTTCGTCCTCCACCTTCGGGTATCGAAGACCGACCGGGGCGTTCCCTGCCCGCGCTCGGGTACCAGATGAGGATGATTGGACGAACGGACTGCGGCGAGAATGCGGAAAACTACCTATAGCCGCTCAGCTGAAGGCCTCTTCGAGTGCTTCCCAGCGGGTGTAGGCAGCGGCGAGCTCGGCTTCGACGGCTTCGAGGCGCGTCCTGGCATCGGCGATGCCGGCTTCTTCGCCGCGATAGAAATCGGGGTCGGCGAAGCGCGCATGCAAAGCGGCGAGCTCGCTCTCCAGGGCTTCGATCCGGGCGGGCAGGGATTCGAGTTCGCGCTTGTCCTTGTAACTGAGCTTGCGCGCCGAGGTTTGCGGCTTTGCTGCCGGTGCGCGAGCGCTGCTCTGGGCCGATGCTGCGGGCGGGCGCGGACGCGAGCGCTGGGCCAGCCAGTCGCTGTAGCCGCCGACCCATTCGCTGATTCTGCCTTCGCCCTCGAACACGAGAGAACTGGTGACGACATTATCGAGAAATTCGCGGTCGTGGCTGACCAGCAGCAGCGTGCCGCTGTAGTTCACCAGCAGCGATTCGAGCAGTTCGAGCGTCTCGACATCGAGATCGTTGGTGGGCTCGTCAAGCACCAGCAGATTCGCCGGATTGGCAAACAGCTTGGCGAGCAGCAAGCGGTTGCGCTCACCGCCCGACAGTGCGCTGACCGGGCCGTTGATGCGTGCGGGCGGGAACAGGAATTCCTGCAGGTAGCCGACTACGTGCTGGTTCTGGCCGCCGATAGTGACATAGTCGGTGCCCGGCGCGACGGCATCGCGCAGCGTCATCTGCGGGTCGAGCTGGGCGCGGTGCTGGTCGAAATAGGCGGTCTCCAGTTTTGTGCCCAGGCGGATGCTGCCGGACGTCGGCGAGAGCTCGCCGAGGAGCAGGCGGATGAGGGTAGTCTTGCCCGCGCCGTTGGGGCCGATGATGCCGATCTTGTCGCCGCGCATGATACGCACGTCGAGATCGCGGATCACCGGTTTGTCGTCATAGCCGAAACTTGCGTGTTCGGCTTCGACCACGAGCTTGCCGGATTCTTCGGCCTGCTGCAGCCGCACGCGTGCGGTACCTTCGCGTTCGCGCCGCTGGCGGCGGCGCTCGCGCATCTCCTCGAGCGCGCGCACACGGCCCTCGTTGCGCGTACGTCGCGCCTCGATCCCCTTGCGGATCCAGACTTCTTCCTGCGCGAGGCGGCGGTCGAAATCGGCCTGTGCCTTCGCTTCGGCATCGTCGAGCGCCTGTTTGCGTTCGAGGTAGCGGTCGTAATTGCCGGGCCAACTGGTGATGCGGCCGCGGTCGAGATCGACGATACGGGTCGCAAGCCGGCGCAGGAAGGCGCGATCGTGAGTGACGAAGAGCAGGCTCGCATCGAGGTCGAGCAGGAAATCTTCCAGCCAGCGGATGGATTCGATATCGAGGTGGTTGGTCGGCTCGTCGAGCAGCAGCAGGTCGGGCGCGCTGACCAGCGCGCGGCCGAGGAGGGCGCGCCGGCGCTGGCCGCCGGACAGACTCGGGAAGGGTGTCTCACCGTCGAGATCGAGCCGGGAGAGGACTGTCTGGATCTGCTGGTCCATGCGCCAGGCATCCGCCGCTTCCAGCGCTTCGTGCACCTTGGCCAGGCGCGCGAGCAGGCGCTCGTCGTGATCATGGGCGATGGCTGCACTGAGCCGGTGGTATTCGGTGATCAGTTCGCCCTGGCCGCTGATGCCGCCGGCCACAAGATCGAACACGCTGCCTTCGAGCTCGGCGGGTACATCCTGCTGCAGGCGCGCAATGCGCAGCCCCTGGCGCACTTCGCGGGTGCCCGAATCGGCGTTCAGCTCGCCCGCGACCACGCGCAGGAGCGTGGATTTGCCGGCGCCGTTGCGCCCGACCAGGCACACGCGCTCATCGGCTTCGATCTGGAGATCGACGCCATCGAGCAGCGCGGGTCCGCCGTGGCTGAGATGGATGTCTTTGAGGCGCAGAAGCATCGGGACCTGTCAGCTATGGCCCGATGTCGCGTCGACAGCGGGCACCTTGTGGTGAATCGAGGCACCGCAAAGGTGCCATGGCGAGCCGGCAAGAGCGAGCTTCGGTCTCATGCTGCGTTGCTCGTCGTCCATCTGGAGCGATCAGATCGCTCTGCTCGCGCCTTGCATGGCGTCCCGGGGGGCGCAGCGCCACGGGATCGGGCCGTGCTAAACCGGCCCCGGACACGTATTGTACAGTGCCCGCGCGTTACAATGTTGCAATGAGCAACAACGCAGACCCGATCCGCCACGTCGCACCCGAGGAACTGGAGTTCCAGTTCATCCGCTCTTCCGGGCCGGGCGGACAGAATGTGAACAAGGTAGCCACCGCGGTGCAGTTGCGCTTCGATGCCGCACACTCGCCGGCGGTGAGCGCGCCGGTGTTCGCGCGTCTGCGTGAGGTGGCGGGGCGGCGGATGACGGCTGAAGGCGTGGTGGTGATCACCGCGCAGAATCAGCGCACACAGGGGCGCAATCGCGAGGAAGCGGTGGCCAGGCTCGGGGAGCTGCTCAGGCGCGCGAGCATCGTGCCCAAGCAACGACGCAAGACCAAGCCCAGCCGCGCGGCCCGGCAGCACCGGCTGGATTCCAAGCGTGCCCAGGCAGACAAGAAGCGGGCACGGCGCGCACCCGGAAAGCATTCCCTGGACTGACCGCTCAGCCGATCTCGATCCGGTTACGGCCGCCTTTCTTGGCGGCATAGAGTGCGGCATCCGCCGCTTCGATCACGGCCCGTGGATCACCCAGGTTGTCCGCTTTCCAGGCGAGGCCGATGCTGATGGTGATCTTCTGCCCGCGCGGCATCTTCGGGTTGCGCTGACCCTTGCCTTCGGCATCTTCGGGCCGATCGGCCTTGCGGATGGCGAAGGTGTGCCCGGCGATGCTCTCGCGCACATCTTCCAGCGCCAGCATGGCCTGATCGGCGGATGCCCGGCTGAACACGATCGCGAATTCCTCACCGCCATAACGAAACGGCTTGCCGCCGGCGCCAACCTGGCGCAGGTGGGCCGCGACCATCTTCAACACCTCGTCGCCCGCGGCATGTCCGTGACGGTCGTTGAAGCGCTTGAAGCGATCGACATCCACCATCGCGATGCAGTAGCCGCCGCCCAGGCGGTTGAGCGCTTCTTCCAGTGCGCGCCGGCCGGGTAGCGCGGTGAGTTCGTCGATATAGGCCATGGCATAGGAAGCACGCACCACGGCCACGGCGAGGATCAGCGTGGCCGCACTGAGCAAGGCCACTGCGCGTTCCGGGCTGGTGCCGAGACTTGCGCCCAGAAAGGCCGCGAAAGCGCCCACGAACGCGCCCGCTTCCAGATCCGGGCGGGTGATCAGACGCGCCCCCAGCACCAGACCGGCCAGGAGGAAGATGACAGTGGCCGTGTGCGGGAGTCCACCGAGGCGCTCCAGGGGTAGCGGGGCCCAGGGCTGGAAGAACAGGTGCCGCGCATGCTCCGCGCTGGGGCGCAGGAGCCAGCCCAGCCCGATCGCTTCGCCGGCCACGATGGCGAAGCGCACCAGCCCCCAGCGCGAGAAGATACCGCGCTCGCCGGCGACCGAGAGCAGGGCGAGATTGAGGCTCACCACGGCGATACAGGCGGCGATAAGCACATCGTGATGCCGCGTGGCCAGCTGTGGCCACAGCACCATCGCCGGATAGGCGAGGGCGAGGGTGAGCAGGGCGAAGAAGATGCGGCTGCGGTTGAACTGCACGGCCAGCAGCATGCCCACGAGCGCGAGCGCGGTGGGCAGGTAGCGGATGAGCTGGCGCTGGGCCGGGCCGAGCGTGGCCAGGTGGGGTGCAACAAACAGTGCCGCCCCGAGCAGCAGGAGCGGCAGGATGAGTGCCTTGACGATGTTCACGGACTGACGATGCGGGCGCGCTGCATGATGGGGGCAAAGATTAGCAGAGCGCGGGCGGAATTACCCCGTAGCGGTTGGCATTATTCACCCGTTTTGGCGCTCTCGCGTGGTGTCGCCCGCACGCCGTCGCTCAGACGGTCGTCGGGATGGGTGACGACGACATCGCCCGCCTTGAGTCCACCCAGGACTTCGGCGGCGACGCCGTTGTCGTGACCGATCTCTACCGCAGTGCGCTGCGCCCGCCCGGCGCGGATCACGAATGCCGCCCATGCGCCCTGATGGCGGAAAAGTGCGCTGACCGGCACTTGCAGTACGGAAGCCGATCGCCAGAGGGTGAACACGGCTTCGACGCGGTAGCCGTCGCCGACGTCTTCCCAGTCTTTGGCCGGCGAGGTGAAATCGCTCACCACCCAGACGCGCTGTTCTTCCACGCCCAGCGCCGAGATCTTGGTGAAGCCGACCGGTTCCACGCGGCGCACCCGGCCTTCGAGGGGGGCAGCGCCGCCCCAGCGCTCGAACGTGACCGGCGTGCCGGGGTGGATGCGGACGGCATCCGCGGAGAGCACGTCGGCGATCACTTCGAGGCTGTGGGGGTTGCCGACTTCGAGGATCGGTTCACCGGCTGCCACCGCCCCTTCGCTGCGACGGATGATCTTGAGGATCACGCCGTCCACCGGCGAACTCACGGTGATGCCTTCACGCCGGGTGCCCGGCTTGGCCTGGCTGTATTGGAGCACGGTCCTGGCGGCCTGCAGTTCGTGGCGCGCGACATCCACCCCGAAACGCGCGGAGCGGTCCGCCGCCGCGCTGCGCCGGGCCTCGGCCTGGGTGGCTTCGAGCGCCCCTCTGGAGACAGTGCCCGCCTTGAACAATGCGCTCAGCCGCTTCTCTTCGGCGGCGGCATATTCGGCACTGGCGCCGGTGGCGTGCGCCTGGGCCTGTGCGCTCTTGAGAGCGGCTTCGGCCTGTTCCACGCGGGCGCGGGCCTCGGCCGCGCTGCGCGGGTCGAGCACCGCCGAGGGCAGAGGGTCGAGAGTGAGCACGGGCGCGCCGCGAGTGACCGGATCGCCGACCCGGGCATCCACCCGGCGCATGTAGGCCGCGACGGGGGCCGAGATGTCATAGCGGTCGATTACGCGGGTGCGGCCTTCCTGCTCCACGGTGACGGCGAGGGGTGCTCTGGTGACCCGAGCGACATCCACGTCCACCGCGCGCGGGATGAACCCGTACAGAGTCATCGCCGCGACGATCACGACTCCGGCGATGATGAGCAGACGTTTACGCCATGCCATGGCAGATCACTCCTTGGTCTTGAGCACGCTGACCAGATCCAGCGTGTATACGCGCCTGAGCATCATGATGCCTGAGAGCAGCGTTGCCGCAAGTACCACCGCTGCCGCGAGCGAATACGTGCTGGGCTCGATGACCAACGGCACGCGGTAGAGTTCGGAGACAAGATTATGCGTGATGTAGGCACACAAGGCCCGCCCCACCAGAAATCCGAGCGGGATGCCGACCACCACCAACAGCGCGAGTTCGCCGAGCAGGATGTAGGCCACTTCGCCGCGAGTGAAGCCGAGCACGCGCAGGCTGGCCAGTTCGCGCGCACGCTCCGAGAAATTGATGCGCGCGCTGTTATAGACCACACCGAAGGTGATGCTGCCCGCGAGCAGGGTGTTGACGAAGGCGAAGATCAGCAGCGTCTCGCCCATGGTCTCGTAGAAACTGCGCATCGCGACTTCGCGGATGGTCACCCCGGCCACGCGCGGGGTGACTTTGAGCCGGTCGTAGATGCTCTGGCGGTAGGCGCTGTCGATGGCCAGGAAGGCGCCGTTGACGACGTTGCCGTCCTGCAGCGCATGGTCGAGCGCGTCGAGGCGCATGTAGGCGCTGGTGCCGATGTATTCCTGCACCCGGGCGACCACCGGGATACGGAGCACGCGGCGGCGGCCTTCGAGGGTCTCCACGGTGACGGTATCGCCGGGACGCACGTGCAACTGGTCGGCGAGGTAGTCGGTGAGCACCATGCCCTGTGGCGGCAACTTGATCGGCTGCAGGCGCGCATCGAGGAAGGCGTGCAGACGGCTGCCCTCACGCACGCCGATCAGCCCGGTGCGTTCGCTGCGGTGGCTGTAGCGCAGGCGGACAGGCACGGACCGGATGGGTTCGACTTCCTGCACCCCGCGCAAGCGCCTGAGATCGTCGATCGCGCGCACGCCGGTTATATCGGTGAAGCTGAGAGTGAGGTCTTCGTGACTCGCCTGGCTGAACTGCACGTCCATCATGTAGTCCACCGCATCTTCCTGAAAACTGCCGATCATCATGATCCCCGCGGAGAAGGCGATGCCCAGGATGGAGAGCAGGGCGCGTACGGGCTGGCGTTCGAGGTGGCGCGCAATCATGCGGCTGGGCTGGTCGAGCAGGCGTTCGCCGCCGACACGTTCGAGTAGCGTGGCGCGGTAGCGCGCCGGCGGTTCGGCGTGCATGGCTTGGGCCGGGGGCAGGCGCGCGGCGGCCAATACCGCGCGCAGAGTTCCGGTAAGGGCGGCGGCGGCAGTGACGGCGAGCGCCCAGATCACGATGCTGGGCCGGAATACGTAATCGAGGAACGGGAAGCGGTAGAAGCGACTGTAAAGCGCGGCCATGCCGTGCCCGAGCCAGGCGCCTACCGCCACCCCGACCACGCAGCCGGCGGCCACGATCAGCAGCGCCAGCATGAGGTAGTGGCGCGCGATGGTGGCGTCGCTGTAGCCGAAGGCCTTGAGTACGCCGATCTGTTCGCGCTGGCGCTGGATCATGCGCGAGAAGACCACGTTGAGCAGAAACGCCGCCACGCCCAGAAAGATCACCGGGATCATCCCGGCCAGTGAGCCGAGCATCTTGATCTCTTCGGATATATAGCGGTGCGAATATTGATCTTCGCGCCCGTAGGCGCCGTGTCCGCCGTAGGGCTCGAGCACGCGGTCGATGCTGTCGATGACGTCGAGCTCGCTCGCGCTGCCGTCGAGGGTGACGGACAAGCTGTTGAATGCGCGATACATGTCGAACGCGCTCGCCAGCGGCTTCTGGTTCATCCACAGGATGGCGTAGCGCTTGTAGTCGGGGAATACATCGCCGGGACGGATCTGGTAGATGAATTCCGGGGACACCGCGATGCCGACGATGCGCAACAACTGGCGTTTGCCGTTGATGATCACGCGCAGGCTCGCACCCGGGCGCAGAGCGTGGGCTTCGGCGAAGCCGTCACTGATCACAGCCTCGTCGGCGCGCCCGGGACGCGGCAGGCGCCCGGCGTGCAGGTAGAGCCGGTTGAGAACGGGCTGAGCGCCGTCGGGGATCGAGATCACGCGCGCACTGATCGGGTCGGGGAATCCGGCGAGATCTACGGTGGCCCCGGCTTCCACACGCTTCTGCACTCTCTTGACGCCGGCCAGGGTGGCGATGCGCGTGGCGATCTCGTCGGGCGCACGCTTGAGCGAGACGAACACCTGGGCGAAGCGGTACTGGTCATAGAAGTGCTGCTGGGTGAGACGCAGCGAATCCAGCGTACTCAGCGACACCACCAGGGTGACCACGCCGCTGGCCACCACCATGGCGATGGCCAGGGCCTGGCCGCGCAAGCGCCACAGTTCGCGGACCAGTTTGATGTCGATCGCGCGCACGACTCACCAACTCAGGCTGGAAGCCGGCTGGCGGGTGGCGTTGATGTCGATGCCGGTCACCAGGCCGTCGCTGAGATGGATTACCCGGTGGGACATGGCCGCGATACCCGCGTTGTGCGTGATCACTGCGGTGGTGGTGCCCAGTTCGCGGTTGATGCGCTCGAGCGCTTCGAGCACCACGATACCGGTTGTGGAATCGAGCGCGCCGGTGGGTTCGTCGCAGAGCAGCACGCTGGGGTTCTTGGCGATGGCGCGGGCGATGGCCACGCGTTGCTGTTCGCCGCCCGACAGTTGCGCCGGGAAATGATCGAGGCGGTGTTCGAGCCCGACGATCTCCAACGCCTGCTCCGGCCGCATGGGGGCGCGCGCGATCTCGGTGACGGCGGCGACGTTCTCGCGTGCGGTGAGGCTGGGGATGAGGTTGTAGAACTGGAACACGAAGCCGACGTGGTAACGGCGGTATTCGGTGAGCGCCTTGTCGTTGGCATCGGTCAGCGAGGTGCCCCGATAGTACACCTCGCCGGAGGTGGCCACGTCGAGCCCGCCGAGGATGTTGAGCAGGGTGGATTTGCCGCTGCCGGAGGCACCCAGCAGCACCACGAATTCGCTGGCATAGAGCTTCAGGTCGACGCCGCGCAAGGCGTGGACTTCCACCTCGCCGACGATGTAGGTCTTGGTCAGTGCGCGCGTCTCGAAGACGATTTCCTGTGCGGTGGGCTCATCCATGTGGGCGGCTCTTGGTTGCGGCCGGGGTGGGGCTGCGTACAAGCGCCCGCGCTCCTGATAGTATGAAAAGATTAGCATGGCCGGTGAACCAGCCGACATGACGGGGGTCAAACTCGGGGCCATGGCAGGGCGCGACTGTGGATATCACGGAGAGAGCAGGATGAACGAGGAAAGTCAGGACCGTGAGGTCCTGGATACCCTGGGCATGGATCAGGCGGGCACACATGAACGCCGCTGGGGTCTGTGGATCTCCGCAGGCGTGGTCGCGGTGCTGATCGTGGGTACGATGATCCATCGCGCCGGACGGTCGGACGGCCCGCACTTTCGCACCGAACAAGTCACCCAGGGAAAACTGGTGGTGACCGTGACCACCACGGGCACCATCGAGCCGGTGGATGCGGTGCAGGTCGGCGCGGAGATCTCCGGCCGTATCGACGAAGTCCGGGTGGATTACAACGACCAGGTCACCAAGGGGCAGGTGCTGGCGGTGATCAACACCGATCAGCTCGAAGCACGCGTGCATCAGTCCGAAGCAGCGCTGGAATCGGCGAAGGCTTCGGTACGCCAGGCCGAGGCGACGGCGGAAGAGACGAAGGTGGATTATCAGCGCCAGGCCGACATGGCCGCGCGCAAGCTGGTCTCGCAGAAGGATCTGGATGCGGCGCGTGCCGCCGCCAAGCGCGCCGAGGCCGCGCTCGCCGTCGCCCGTTCGCAGGTCACGGTCGCCACCGCCAATCTCGCAGCCGATCGCACCAATCTGGACAAGGCCGTGATCCGCGCACCGATCAGCGGTATCGTCATCTCGCGTAACGTGGAACCGGGCCAGACTGTGGCCGCTGCATTCCAGACGCCGGTGCTGTTCGAGCTTGCCGCCGACCTCAAGCGCATGGAATTGCATGTGGATATCGACGAGGCGGATATCGGTCAGGTAAGGACCGGCCAGCATGCCACTTTCACGGTCGATGCCTATCCCGATAAACAGTTTCCCGCCACCATCGAATCGCTGCGCAATGCTGCCAAGACAGTGGATGGCGTGGTCACCTACGAGGGCATCCTGAGTGTGGACAACGCCGAGGGGCTGTTGCGCCCGGGCATGACCGCAACCGCGGAGGTCACCACGGCCGTGCGCGACGATGCCGTCACCGTACCCAATGCCGCGCTCCGGTTCACCCCGCCCGATGCGGTCAAGTCGGTGCAGGGCGAGACACTCAAGCCCGGGCAGGGACGGGTGTGGACGCTCACCGGCGGCACGCCCAAAGCTCTGGTGGTGGACACCGGTATCACCGACGGGGTGCGTACCGAGATCCTTGGTGGCCCGGTGAAGCCGGGCATGGATCTGCTGACCGACATCATCCAGCAGCCGACACGCTGAGCATCCGCCAGGTAGCGCAGGGATGAGCCTGATCAGTCTTTCCGGTATCAAGCGCGCCTACGGCGTCGGTACCGCGCGTACCTGGGCGCTGTCGGGCATCGATCTCGAGATCGAGCGCAGCGAGTTTGTCGCTGTGATGGGCCCCAGCGGGTCGGGCAAATCCACCTGCATGAATATCCTCGGTTGTCTGGATACGCCAACGGCCGGGCGCTACGCATTTCGTGGCGTGGATGTCGGCAATCTCGATCGTAACCGGCGTGCGCTGTTGCGTCGGCATTATCTGGGCTTCGTGTTCCAGGGCTACAACCTGCTCAACCGCACCTCGGCGCTCGAGAATGTGGAACTGCCCCTGATCTACCGGGGCCTATCGGCCGGCGCGCGCCGGCGCCGCGCGCGCGAAGTGCTGGCCGATGTCGGCCTCTCCGGGGCCGAGAAGCAGACGCCGGGGCAGCTTTCGGGCGGGCAGCAGCAGCGCGTGGCGATCGCGCGAGCGCTGGTGACCAGGCCCGATCTGCTGCTGGCCGACGAACCGACCGGGAATCTCGATACCGCGCGCAGCGTAGAGATCATGGAATTGCTGGTGCAACTCAACCGCGAGCTCGGCATCACCATCGTGATGGTCACGCACGAACCCGACATGGCCGAGTATGCACGGCGCATGGTGCACTTTCGCGATGGGCTGATCGAATCCGATCTCGCGGGAGGGCGTTCCTGATGTTCTGGAACATGCTCCTGCTCGCGCTGCGCGAGATCCGCCGCAACCTGTTGCGATCGGCGCTGACCACACTCGGTATCGTGATCGGGGTGGCGGCGGTGATCACCATGGTCACGCTCGGGCGCGGCGCGACCGCGCGGGTCACCGCCGATATCTCGGGGCTCGGGCGCAATCTCGTGATCGTCACGCCCGGGGCACGTTCGCGTGGCGGCCCCCCGGAAGCGGCGCAGCCGTTCAAGCAGGCCGACGTCGACGCCATCCGTCGCGAGATTCCCGATGTGGCGGCCGTCGCCCCCTATTCGGCCATGCGCATGCTGACCGTATATGCGAATCACAATTGGGCGACCACGGTGCAGGGTACGGTGAATACCTTCTTCGACGTGCGCGAATGGCCGCTGGCGATGGGGCGTTATTTCGATGTCGCCGAGGAACGTGGCGGCCGCATGGTCTGTGTGCTGGGCCAGACCGTGCGCGAGAAACTCTTTGGCTTCCAGGATCCGCTGGGCGCGACCATCCGCCTGGGCAAGTTGCCCTGCCGCGTGGTGGGTGTGCTCGCAGCCAAGGGCCAGTCCACGTTCGGACAGGATCAGGACGATTTCGTGGTCATCCCGCTGCGCGCTTTCCAGCGCCGTATCTCCGGCAATCGCGATGTCGGTCTGATCTTCGTCTCCGCCGCGCAGAGCAACGAGACCGCGAAGGTGCAGAGCGATATCGAGCGGCTGTTCCACCAGCGCCGCCACGTCGGCAAGCTGGAAGAAGACGATTTCCGGGTGCGCGACATGAAAGAGATCACCAACGTGGTGACCAACGCCACCGGCGTGCTCACCGCCCTGCTGAGTGCGATCGCGGCGGTGAGCCTGGTGGTGGGTGGCATCGGCATCATGAACATCATGCTGGTCTCGGTGACCGAGCGTACGCGTGAGATCGGCATCCGCCTGGCGATCGGCGCGCTCGAGCGCGAAGTGCTGCAGCAGTTCCTGGTGGAAGCCATCGTGCTCTCGTTGTTCGGGGGCGTGGCGGGCATCGCGCTGGGCCTGATCTGTTCGGCGATCGGTGCGCATTTCCTCAAACTGCCGCTGATCCTCGATCCGGTGATCATGGGCATCGCGTTCCTGTTTTCCGGCGCGTTCGGCGTGGTGTTCGGCTATGCGCCGGCACGCAAGGCAGCGCGCCTGGACCCGATAGACGCCCTGCGTCACGAGTGAGCGGCGGGCGCTGCCGTGAACCGTCTGTTCCGTTATCTGCGCGTCCGCATCCGCCGCCACGCGCCGGCCGAGCGCGTGCAGCTGCTGATCGCGTTCGGGTTGCAGATCGCGATCGCCCTGGTGGCCGTCGGCGCCTTTGTCGAAGCCCAGTGGCTGGTCGCCTTCACCGCGGTCCTGGTTCTGGCGCTGAGCTTTACGCCCGCGCTGATCGAACAGCGCTTCGGCCTGCACATCCCGGTCGAGTTCACCCTGCTCACCTGTGTGATCCTCTACGCGAGTTTCGGTCTGGGCGAAGTCGGACAGTTCTATGCCCGCTTCTGGTGGTGGGACCTGTTGCTGCACAGCCTTTCTGCCGCCATGATCGGGCTGATCGGCTTTCTCGCCGTGTATGTCATGTACATGACCCGGCGTATCGAGATGTCCGCCGGTTTTCTGGGCGTCGTCTCCTTCGGTTTCGCGGTGACCCTGGGCACGATCTGGGAGCTGTTCGAGTTCGGCATGGATTGGGTGTTCGGCTTCAACATGCAGAAATCGGGCCTGGTGGACACCATGACCGATCTGATGATGGATGCGGCGGGCGGGCTGCTGGCGGGGTGGATGGGTTATCACTACGTCAAGGGCCGGGAATCGCTTGTCGTCGATCGTATGGTGCGCTGGTTCGTGCGCCACAACCCGCATCTGTTCCGGCGGCACCGCCGCTGAGTCTGCCTCAGGAGTCACGCATGCCGTCACCACGCCCTCTTTACGATCCCGCCGCTGCAGTCAGGGAACTCGGTGCGAGCGATCCGCGCCTGGGCGCGGTGATGGATGCCGTGGGCCCGTGCCCGCTCGCACCACGCAGTCTGCGCAGCCCGTTTCAGGCGCTGGCGCGTTCGATCGTCTTCCAGCAGCTTTCCGGCAAGGCCGCCGACACTATCCACGGGCGCTTCGCGGCGCTGATGCCGGATGGGGTGCCCGAGCCTGAAGCCGTGCTCGCGCTCGACGATGTCGCGCTGCGCGGCGCCGGGCTCTCGCGCAACAAGGCGGCGGCGATCCGCGATCTCGCGCACAAGACGCTCGACGGTACGGTACCGGGGACGCGGCGCCTGCGGATGATGAGCGATGCCGAGATCATCGAGCGGCTCACCTGCGTGCGCGGAGTGGGGCGCTGGACCGTGGAGATGTTGCTGATCTTCACCCTGGGGCGCCCCGACGTGCTGCCGGTGACGGATCTGGGCGTGCGCAAGGGCTTCATGAAGGCCTATGGCAAGCGCAAGCTGCCCACGCCCCAGCAGCTCGCACGGGCCGGCCGGCGCTGGGCGCCGTATCGCTCCGTCGCGGCCTGGTACTTCTGGCGCGTGCTCGATATCGAGGGCCCGCTGTAAGTACATATCCGGACCCCTGGCTGATCTGGATCAATGCCACGGCAAGGCGCAAGCGCGTTAAACTGTGGCCAGATTTCAGGGAAGCCCATCTGGCAAGGAGGTCAGCATGAGCCAGTATCGTCACATCCTGGTCGTGGTCGACCCCGCCATGCACAAGACGCCTGCGCTGGATCGCGGCGTCGCGCTGGCCAGCAAGACCGGGGCCGAACTCACCCTCCTGCTCGTCGACTACAAGGCCGGCCTGGTGCGTGCCAACCTGCTCGATCGCGATGCCATCGCGCGCGCTGTGCGGGCGTTTCTGAAGAAGCGCCGCGACTGGCTCGCGGGCGTGGCCGCCACGATCGCCGAACAGGGCATCAGCGTGCATACCGATGTCGCCTGGGGCAAACCTCTCGCCGACGAGATCGTCTGGCGCGTGCTCGAACTCAAACCCGATCTCGTGATCAAGGATGCGCGTGTCGAAGAACGCCTGAAGCGGATCTTCTTCACGCCGCTGGACTGGCATCTGCTGCGCCAGTGTCCGGCCCCGCTGATGCTGGTCAGCCCCTATGCGGGCCTGTTCCCGCAGCGCGTGGTGGCGGCGGTCGAACGCTGGATTCGCATGGCAAGCCAAGCGAGTTGAACGCGGAGATCCTGCGCGCGGCGCTGGCCATGGCTTATCAGACCGATGCAGAAGTGCATGTGATCGACGCCGTCGAGTTTCTGCCCATGGTGGTCGAGCCGGCGGCGGAAGGTGCGGTCTGGTCCAACCAAGATTTCCGCGAAGAAGTGGTCGAGATGCATCGCGACGCGCTGAACGAATTCGCGGCGAAGCAGAGTGTGCCGGCGGAGCGGCTGCACTTGCGGGAAGGCGCGCCGGACGAGGTGATAGCGCAGTTCGCTCGTGAGATCGCGGCGGATCTGGTGGTGCTGGGCACGGTGGACCGCACCGGTCTTGCGCGCGTGGTTATCGGCAGTACCGCCGAACGGATCCTCGATCAGCTCAACTGCGACGTGCTCGCGCTCAAGCCGGCGGGCTTCATCTCCGATCTGGAGCAGGAGTTGCTGCCGCGTTCAGATCGATCAGCGCCTGATA
>CAVUBB010000016.1:0-21006 GCA_963739695.1 uncultured Pseudomonadota bacterium
TGCACCGCCGACGGCCTGGCGCGGCTGACCGACGGCACGCTCAGAGCATGGGAAGGTGGCGCCTACGCGCGCAGGCCGGTGACCGCATTCTACGAAGGTGACGATGCCCTTTGGGCCGGCAGTTCGGCGGCATCATGCGCATCGCGGACGGGCGCATCGAATTCATCCCGCTGCCGTCGCCGGACCCGCGGGTCACCACCACGGTGTCGACTATCGTCCATTACAACGGCAACCTCTGGGTCGGATCGAACCAGGGGCTCGAACAGTATGTCAACGGTCGCTTCGTCCCGTTCAAAGCGCTGGCCGGGCGGTCCATCGAGACCCTGCTGGTCGACGATGCCGGCACCTTGTGGGTCGCCACCACGCATGGCCTCTACCGGCTCCGGGGCGATCGATTCATCGAGCGCATCGAGAACGAAGACGTCCTCGATAACCTCTGGAACAGGGCCATGCTCGAGGACCGATCGGGGGACCTCTGGCTCGGCTCGCAATCGGGCCGCCTGGTCCGCATATGGGACGGCAACTATACGCTGTATGGACACTTCGACGGCCTGCCCAACCATTCGGTATGGACCCTGGCGGCCGATGGCGGCCCGATCCTCGCGGGTACCGAAGACGGGGTAGCCGCGCTCGCTGACGGTCATTTCAGCGAGATGATCCCCGGCCGCGAGCTGCCATCGCCGGTGGTAGGCGCGATCATGCGCGACCAGGCCGGTAACCTTTGGATAGGGACCACCCTTGGCTTGGCGGCATTCAAAGACGGCAAGCCAGCGCTCCGGCAGATCACGGCTTCGGCACCGCATACACGCTATTATGTCGTCGCTGAAGACAGGCAAGGGCGGATCTGGGCCGGAAGTTCCGCCGGCGTGGTGCGCGCGGATCCTTCCCATGATCTCGGGTTCAAGACCATCGAAGGGCTGGGCGGCGCGGCAGTGCGCGATATCCAGATCGCCAAGGATGGAGCGGTCTGGATCGCGACCGCGCGTGGTGTCTTCCGATACGCCGATGACAAGCTCGCACCCGTGGACAGTCGCTTCGGGCTGCGCACGCACAAGGCGATCGGCATCCATTTTGCCGCCGGTGGCGACATCTGGCTGAGCTATCTGGACGAAGGCCTGATCCGCATCCACGGCGAGAAGTTCGAACACTACACGGCCGCGGACGGTCTGCCGGCAAATCTGATCACCCACGTTGCGGATAGTGCCGACGGCATGCTGTGGCTCTCCACGTTCCAGGCAGTCGCGACCATCCCGCTAAAGCAGTTCGACGAACTTGATGCCGGCAAGATCCATGCGCTGCACCCACGTTATGTGGTCACCGCCACCGCGACCGAGCCGGGCAGTCAAACCGGCCAGTGCTGTCATGGAGGTACCCATGGCAGTGGCCTGATGGTGGCAGGCAAGACACTTTATCTGCCCACGGTCAACGGGGTCATGGCTATCGATACTGCGCGCTTCAAGGCGCCGCTGGTCGAACCGCCTGCGCGCATCGAGAGCCTCACCACCAGCCAACACGCCTTCCCCGCGACCGATACCAGCATCCGCCTGGCCGCGGACGAGCGCGATCTCACTATCCACTACGCCGCGTTGGACTTCAGGTATCCGGACACCCAGCGCTTCCGTTACCGGATGCTGGGCTATGACCACGGCTGGGTCGAAGCGGGAACGCGGCGCACGGCGTACTACACGAACCTGGACCCGGGTGATTACACCTTCCAGGTGACCACGGCACTCGGCGACGATCCGCAGGCTTCAGCTGCCACGGTACGCATCCACGTGGATCCGCGCTTCACCGAGACCTCAACATTCTATGTCCTGGTCGCGTTCATCATGTTCGCATTCGCCTACACCCTGCACCGGCTGTGGACTTATCAGCTCTACCGCCACCAGCGCAGGCTGGAGCAGACGGTCGAGCAGCGCACGCGCGAACTGTCGGAGCTCAACCAGCGCCTGCTGCAGGCGAACCGCAAACTCGAAGAGCAGTCGCTGACCGACTCGCTGACCGGCCTGCATAACCGCCGCTTCCTCGATATCCGGGTGTACGAGAACCTGGCGAGGCTGAAAGGGGCTGAGCTCGAGCGTATGCAGATCGGGCTCTGCCTCATCATCGACATCGATTTCTTCAAGCAGGTCAACGACCGCTATGGACACGCCAGCGGAGATACCGTGTTGCGCGAGTTCAGCCAGCTCCTGGTCGAGCACTCGCGCCCCGGCGATCCCGTGGTCCGACTCGGGGGGGAGGAATTCCTGCTTATCGCCCATGCGCCCGATCTCGAGGACACGCGCCAGATCGCGGCTCGTCTTTGCGAAGCCGTTCGCGGACACGTCTTCAAGCCGATCGAAGGGGTGGAACTGCGCCTCACCTGCTCGATCGGATACGCGCCCTATCCCTTCGATCCAGCCACCCCTGACGATCTGAGCTTCGAGGAAGTGCTGACGGTCGCTGACCAGGCTCTGTACGAGGCCAAGGAGTCAGGACGTGACCGGTTCGTCGGCGTGGAGATATTTCCGGGCACGCTCGCCTCCGAAGTCCGCAAGGATCTGCACCGCGGGCTCGACTACCTGGTATCGCATTGCATGCTCAGGCTGATGACCGCGGAGGGCCGGCACGCCGGGCCGCGGCCGGCTCCCGACGAGTAAGCGCCCCGGCTCACTCGGACTGGAAGCTGACGCCGCCACTGCCGGTATCGATAAGCCCCTTGCCCGCACCCGATCCCAGCGTGGCCTCGAACTCGCCGCGACGGGAACGCACATCGGTCATGCCCGGAAGGTCGACATCGATGCCCCCGCTGGAAGTCGATACGCGCAGGCGCATCGAAGGCGGACTCTCGGTGAGAAGGTGCACGCCTCCGCTGCCCGTGTCCACATACAGGTCCCGCATGGCTGAGAGGTCGCCTTCAAGACGGACCGACCCTGACCCGGTATCCACGTGCACCGAGTCACCGGCAGTGAAGTCGGTCGCGGTCACACCGCCGGACCCCGTATCCACTTTCAGCGAACCGCTGACATTGCGCAGCGTGACGCTTCCCGAGCCCGTATCTGCGTAGAGCAGACCGCCAGCGGCGCTGTCCATGTGGACGCTGCCGGAACCGGTATCGGCCGCGATCCGCGGACCCGTGACCCGCTCCAAATAGACATCTCCGGAACCCGTGTCGGCGCTGATCTCGCCGGTATAGTCCGCCACCCGCACGGCTCCGCTGCCGCTGTCCACCGAGATGCTGCCGTGGCCACCGGTCGCTTCGATGGTGCCGGCATGGACTTTCAGCGCGGCATCGGTGCGCAGCCCGTCGGCACGCATGTCGCCGACGAAGTTGGTGAGCTTCAAACTGACTCCGGCCGGCACCTGGACGTTGATATCGACATGCACGCGCGCACCATGTTCGCTACCGCCGCCGCGCACGGTCACCGTACGTCCGTCATAGCGAAACTCGCTGCGATAGCTTCCATGCCCCGGGTGCGGATCGTAATAGTAGGTGTCGCCATCGCTGGATGGATAGTCCACGAGGAGACTGAGCCGATGCCCGTCGATGTGCTCGCGGATCCGCACGCGCTCGGCGAGTGCCTGCGCGTCGGCGTCGGCGCCTGCGACTACCGTCGCCCTGACCAGGACCGGCCCGTCGCTGTGACTGATGGTCACCTGTCCGGCGAGGTTGGTCAGTTCCAGCTGTTGGACCGCCCCTTGCGAGTAGGTCTTTTCCAGAGCACGCGTGAATTGCGGTCCGGCGGCCGATGCCGTGCCGACTGCCACCAGCATCAGCGCGGCCGCCGCCGCCTTAAACCTTATGCATCGCATCTGTGTTCTCCCGATAACCGAATCTTGTACCCGCCGGCCCCATCCGGGCCGCAGTGCTAGTGTGTTAGCTCACTATAACACCTGACTGTGAGGAATCAAGCCCGTGAACACCGTAGCGCTCGGTGCTAAGGTTGCGTTCACCCCCCAGCGGCCCCGGAGATCTGCCATGCCCAGCAAGCTACCTATCCTTGTCGCCACCCTGATCGGCACGGCATCTTGTATCGCCGCCCAGGCGGCGCCGGCGCCCGTGCCGCCATCGGACCATCCGGTATTGCGCCAGATCCAGGGCGATATCTCGGCCGATCACTTGCAGGCGACCCTGACGCATCTGGTCGGCTTCGGTACCCGCCATACGCTGTCCGAGACGCGCTCCGACAGCAACGGGATCGGCGCGGCCCGGCGTTGGGTGCGCGACCAGCTCAGATCGATAGGCAAGGACTGCGGCGACTGCCTGGATGTCGAGATGATCGGCGATACCGTCACCGGGCCGCGCATCCCCAAGCCGACCGCCGTCATCGATGTCGTCGCGATCCAGAAGGCGGTGCCGGCCACCGACCGCTACGTCCTCATCACCGGCCATATCGACTCCCGGGTGACCGATATCATGAATTCCACGGCGGCCGCTCCGGGCGCCGATGACGACGGCTCGGGCGTCGCCGCCGTGATCGAGGCCGCGCGCGTTCTGAGTCGCTACAAGTTCCACGCCAATGTGGTCTATGCCGCCCTCTCGGGCGAAGAGCAGGGCCTTTATGGCGGCAAGATCCTGGCCGCCCATGCGCGCAAAGCCGGCTGGAAGATCGAGGCAGACCTCAATAACGACATCATCGGCAACATCCACGGTATCGACGGCGTGGTGGACAACACGCATGTGCGCGTCTTCTCCGAGGGCATCAAACCGACCGCTTCAGAGGCTGACATGCGTTATCTGCGTTATCGCGGCGGCGAACTCGATTCCGCCTCGCGCAACGTGTCGCGCTATCTGCACCGACTGGCTCACGAATACATACCCAATCTCGACGTCATGCAGGTCTATCGTCTCGACCGCTTCGGGCGCGGCGGCGACCACAGTGCCTTCAACGACCTGGGCTTCCCGGCGGTACGCCTTACCGAACCCCACGAGAACTATGACCGTCAGCATCAGGACGTACGCATCGAGAACGGCGTCCATTACGGCGATGTCCTGTCCGGAGTCGATTTCCCTTATCTGGCGAAGGTGACCGCTCTCAACGCGATCGGCCTCGCGGCCATGGCCTGGGCGCCGGCGCCTCCGCAAGCGGTGGGGATAAAGGGCGCGGTCAGCCCCGATACCGCACTGTCCTGGAGGAAAGTGCCCGGCGCTGTCGGCTACCGGATCTACTGGCGTCTGACCACGGACCCGACCTGGACTCACAGCCGCTATGCCGGAGACGTGGATTCGGCTACCTTGCACGATATCGTCATCGACAACTATTTCTTCGGCGTGGCGAGTGTCTCCGCGGATGGCTTCGAGAGTCCGGTCGTGTTTCCGGGGCCCAACGGCGACTTCGCGGCACCGGCACGCTAGATTCGAGTACGATAGGCGGATGCGAGGGCGGCACGATGGAACTTGAAGCGACCTGGCCACGCGTGATCAGGATCTGGTGGGCGCTCGCGTGGCGGCTTGCGCTCACCGGGCTGTTCAGCGCCGGGATCGGGGCTGGACTGTTCCTGCTCGGACACCCGGCGGGCGCGGCCACGGTACCCCTCGCAACCTTCGCCTGTGCCATCGCGGCGCTGGCGTGGCTGTGCGGTTCCGTGATGTCCCTGAAACTGGTTCTCGGGACCTCGCTCGGCGGCTTTCGGCTGGCGTTGTTGCCCACCAATGTGGTCCTGCCCAGGCACGATGAAGGGCAGAGCGATACGACCATCCGCGTGTGAAGTCCATATCACTTATAATCGCGGGCTGGACAACACCACCTGCGGGTAGCCATGACGACTGCGGCAGAGACTGTTAAAACGGCATTCGATCTGTTCGAGAGCGGAAGCCTGGGCGAAGCCGAATCCGCATGCCGCGCGGTCCTCGCCCGGGAACCGGCCCATTTTCACATGCGCCATCTACTCGGCGTCATCCTCTGTCGCGACGGCCGCCGTGACGAGGGCCTCCGCTATATCAGAGCCGTCATCGAGGAAGATCCCGGCCATCCCGGACCGCTGCGGAGTCTGGGTACCGCCCTGCTCGAATCCGGCCAGCCGGCCGCCGCCGCCGAAGCGCTGCAGCGCTCGCTGCAGATAGATCCCCAAAACGCCCGCGCCTGGAACAATCTGGGACTGGCCTATCGACAGTTGGGGCGTACGGACGACGGTGGCGAATGTTTTCGCAACGCCCTGGCGCTGGACCCCGACGCACCCGATACCTTGAACAACCTGGCCGTCGTGTACATGCTCGGCACCCGATCCGACGATGCGATTCCTTTTTTGGAACGCGCGATAGCCATAGCGCCGGACTATGAGGACAGCTACAGCAATCTCGCCAGCCTGTATGAGAAGTCCAATCGGCTCGAAGCCGCCCGACCGACCATCGAGACGGGCCTGGCCGCCTTCCCCGAGAATCCCCTGCTCCAGCTGCTGGCCGCGAAGCTCGAACGCAGAGCCGGAGAGAACGAGGCTGCGGTCGCACGACTGCAGGCACTCGAGCACAATTCACCACCGCCTGCAGTCGAGAAGGGTCTGCACTTCGAACTGGGCAAGATCTACGACCTGATGGGTGAAAGCGACACGGCCTTCGCGCACTTCCAACGCGGGAACGCCCTCGCCGTCAGCCTCTGGGAAAAGAACCTGCGCGAGAACAACCCGTTTGCGGCCGAGCTCGAAGCGTTGACTCAGACGCTGTCGCCCGCGGTGCTCTCTAGTTGGCGACCGATCGACGTCGCAGCTGCCGAGCAGGACCCCATCTTCCTGATCGGCTTCTTCCGCTCGGGCACCACGCTACTCGACACCATCCTCGGCGGACACGGTCAGTTCCAGGTGCTTGAGGAGAGACCGACAGTCAGCGCGGTGATCCAGGAACTCTACAAGACCCCACAGGGCTATCCGGAGAAACTGTCGAGCTTGACCGCCGAAGATGTCCTGCGACTGCGCGAAGTCTATTTCGCCGCCGTCGACAAGGAGCTGAAACGCGATCCGGAAAAACTGCTGATCGACAAGTTCCCGGCCAATACAGCCAGTGCGGGAGTGATCCACAGGCTATTCCCGAATGCGAGATTCATCTTCGCGCTTCGCCATCCACTCGACGTATGCCTGAGTTGCTATATGCAGGACTTCGGCGAGACCGATCTGATGGTGAACTTTGCGGATCTCGAGAATACCGCCGCCATCTACGCGCGGGTCATGCGCCTGTGGCAGGCTTATGCGGCGCAGCTTCCGGTCTCCTATCACGTCCTGAAATACGAGGATATGGTGGAAGACCTTGAAGACGAGATGCGAAAGTTGCTCGCGTTCCTCGATGTCGAATGGTCAGATGCCGTGCTCTCGCACACCGAGCATGCTCTGAAACGCGGCCGCATCCACACGCCGAGCTACCACCAGGTCGCGCAACCGATCTATCAGCACGCGAGTTACCGCTGGCAGCGCTACGAGAAGCACCTCGCGCCGATAATGGAGACCTTGCGTCCCGCGATCGAATATTTCGGTTACGCCTGATCGGTTCAGTGTGTGGCCGCGGGGAAATAATCCGCCTTCGCCTTGAAGGCTGACACATCGGTGATCGCGCCAGCGGTAACGCTCTGTTCAACTTTTCCAGGCGTACGGACGATCAGAACGCGCTGTGATTTCGCGTCCAGCAGCAACTGATCATAGGCCTTGAGCAGACCACCCAGATCGACCTTTTCCGCCTGCTTCGCCAGACGCGCGCGCAGATCGAAGGCATAGGTGCCTTCGTCGATCTCGCGCATGAAGCGCGCTGTCTTCTCCTGCAGGTTGTTGGGGCGTTGCAACAGCTTCTGGATCAGCGATTTCTTGAACAGCGCAAGTTCCTTTTCAGGCATCGCTTTGAGCTTGGCGCGGAATGCCTTCTGGAAATCGTCCATGCTTTTCAGGATACCGGCTGGATCGGTATTGGCGGATTGCACCGCGAAGATGAGGCCCGGCTTGTGGAGCAAGGGCATGCCACCCGCATAGACGATGTAGCCCAGCTGCTGATTGGTACGCAGCTCGGTATAGAAGGGCGTCGAAAGGATATCCCCAAGCAACAAAGCTTGTGCCTGCGTCACCGCATCGTCATCACCCGCCTGCGCATAAGCGACGACTGCAGCGTCTGTGGCACGCGGATGGATCAGCCACTCTTGCTTACTTCCCGCCGCGAGCCGCATGACTCTGATGCTGCTGTCATCTCCCTTGGGTGATGGCAGATCGAAATGCTTGACGATCGCGGTCGCTCGTTTGACGGCCAGTTCTTGCGGCATGTTGCCGTCGACCATGAACTCCAACCGGGCTGTCGCCAGAAACCGTTTGGCATAGTCACTGACGTCTGCCGCTGAGATATCCTCAAGTGCGACAAGTTCCTGAGCAGGCGTCCATGACGGTTGCTCCATGAGCGCCTGCATCTCGGTCATCGCCTGACGCACCGGTGGAGCGAGTGTGAAATTGGCCAATTGCCTGCGGAACTGGTCTTTCACCGCCGCGAAACGGACCGGATCGATCTTGAGGTCTGCCATATGCGTGACGATCAGATCCAACAATTTATCCTGTTTGGCTGTGAAGCCACCGACCCCGATGCTGATCCCGCGCGGCTGGGAAGAGATCGAGTAGGACAAGCCAGCCGCCTGTGCCGCATACGTCACCTCGCTCAGCGAATCTGCCAGCAGCGATGCGTAAAGGTCCGACAAGGCATCGTCACGCGCAGTGTCTTCGGTAAGAGGAGAACTGACAAAGAATGAGAAATCCGTCTTCGGCTGGACGAACTCGGGATCATGCAGATACCAGATGCCATTCGTATCCGTCAGCGCCAGCCTGACAGGATATTGCGCATCGCCATGGACCGCTACGGTCTTGACGTCATCGGGCAGGAAGGGATTAGGTGGCGGCAGGGCGATCTTCTCATCCGCTACTGCCAGCCAATCCTTTATCTCTTTCTGCGAGATCGTCTGCTCGGCATAGTGCGCGCCGAAATAAGGTTCCACCTTGTCGCCCTTGATATCGTTCGCGATCACCAACCGGCGCATGTCTGTCGACTTCATCGCAGCAAGGACCGCCTTGATGCGAGCGGGATCGTAGTGAGTCACCAGGGCATCGGCCGTAAGCACCTCGGTGGGCGGATAGTCCTGCAAGTTTCCGGCCAGATCAGTCACGTAATCAGCTGGATCTTCCTTGTCCTGGAATCTGAAATCCAGATCCCGGATGCGTTTGTACTCTTCGAAACGCCATTTCTTGACACCCTTGGCACGCAACTGATCGAGATAGTTCAGCGTCAGGCCGGTGATGGCATCCACATGTTTGAGGCCCGCCGGGGTCAAAGTGAAAGTGATGTGAAACTCGTCCTGACTCGGAGACAGCCGCTCGTTGCCTGCCGAGATATCGTTGATCCAGTCACGCGCCTTGAGCGTGGAATAAAGCCCGCCAGGACTTTGGTCGCCCAGCAGATTTGCCAGATAATCCGCCGGTTTGCTGGCGTAATAATCCTGCTGACTCGGGATCGGGAAGCGTAACGACAGCAAGCGGTAGTCACCGACCGACTGGATACGGATGTCCTGACCCTCCTGCTTGGACGTATAGACCTTGCCCTGCCCGGGCAGCGTTTTGGTCGCTCGTTTGGGTACGGCGGAAAATTCGTCCGTGACGAGCTTGCGCAGGGCAGGCAGGGACTCGTGCCCCAGCACGACCAGGGTCATCCGATCGGCGCTGTAATGGTCGTCGTAGAACTTGATCAGATCGGCGCGCAGATGATCGTCCGGCTTGTTGGACAGCGTATCGAGGCTGCCGATCGAAAACCGGCTGAACGGATGGTCGGGCGCCGCCAGTGCCTTCTCCACTTCCTGTACCCGCCAGCCGTCCTGCTTGATGTGGACGTGATATTCAGAGTCGACCGCATGGCGCTCCTTGTCGACGTATTTCGGCGTGAACGCGGGCGCGATGAAAAACTGCGCGAATCGGTCCAGCGCGGGCGCCAGATATTCGGGCTGGATGTCGAAATAGAAGCGGGTGTGCTCGTCCGTGGTAAACGCGTTGTTGCCCCCACCATGACTGGTGATGAAGTCGTCATAAGCACCGGCTTCCGGATATTTCTTGGAACCGAGAAACAGCATGTGTTCGAGGAAATGCGCGAGACCCAGATGGTTGCCCGGATCTGCGAAACTGCCGACGTGTACATCCATTGCAGCTGCGGCCTTGGTCGCCTTCGGGTCGGAGACCAGAAGAACCTTGAGGCCATTGTTGAGTTCAAGATAGGCGTACCCACGCGGATCATTCGGACTCTTCGTCACAGCCACCGCCGCGGCCGCGGTGGCTACATACAGACCCAGGACGAGGGCGGCCATCACGGCCGTCAGGCGACGGATTTTCATCATGCTATTCCTTGCCGGAGCTATGTTCAGATGTGACCACACAAGCGTGACGGTGTTCCGTGACTAGGCATCTGCCGCCGCCGGGTCGCGCGCGCCACCGATCCGGCTGACGACGAGGATCGCCAGCGTAGAGGCGACAAACCCTGGGACCAGTTCATAGAGGTCGAAGATCCCCCCGCTCATATGCTTCCATACGATCACGGTGATGCCGCCGACCAGGATGCCGGCCAGCGCGCCATCCCGGGTCATGCCCTTCCAATACAGGGAAAGGATGATCGCCGGACCGAAGGCGGCGCCGAAACCGGCCCACGCGTAGCTCACCAGGGTGAGCACCTTGCTGTGCGGATTCAACGCGAGTACGAAGGCGACAAGCGCGATGGTCATCAGCGCCATGCGCCCGACCCAGAGCAACTCGCGCGGGTTCGGGTCGGGCCGGAACATCCCCTTGTAGAAATCTTCCGCGAACGCAGATGCGGAGACCAGCAACTGTGCCGATGCCGTACTCATCACCGCCGCCAGGATGCCGGAAAGGCAGACGCCCGCGATCACCGGCGTGAACAGCGTGGTGGCCATGTAGATGAAGACTTTCTCGGTATCGGCGCCGTGCAGCGGGCTGGAGACGACGCCCAGGCCGGTGAAGCCGACCAGCGCCGCCGCTCCCAGCGTGATCGTGACCCAGCCCATGGCGATGCGGCGCGCCGCTCCCATCTCCTCCGGCGAACGGATCGCCATGAAGCGCGCGAGGATATGCGGCTGCCCGGCGTAGCCCAGCCCCCAGCCAACCAGCGAGGCCACGCCGATCCAGCCCAGCGGCTTGCCGCTGCCGTCGAACATCGGGTCGAGAAGATCGGCATTGGCCGCATTCATGGTGGCATGCACGCCGGAGAACCAGCCGAGCTGGTGCAGGCCCATGAGCGCGACGGCCGCCAGCGCGATGAACATCAGGCTGCCCTGAAGCACGTCGTTCCAGCTCACGGCGAGGAACCCGCCGATGAAGGTATAGCCCACGACCGTGCCGGCGCCGAGCACCAGGGCCCAGAAGTACGAGATGCCGAACAGCGACTGGAAAAGTTTCGCGCCGGCGACGAAGCCCGAACTGCTGTAGAAGATGAAGAACACCAGGATGAAGAACGCAGACAGGCTGCGCAGCAATCGCGAGCGGTCCTCGAAGCGGCGCTCGAAGTAGTCGGGCAGCGTGAGCGAGTTGTCGAGCGCCTCGGTCTGGCGACGCAGACGCGTTGCGACCAGCTTCCAGTTGAGGTAGGTACCGACCAGCAGGCCGAGCACCATCCACAGGCTGCTGAGCCCTGTGGCGTAGGCAAGACCGGGCAGGGCAAGCAGCAGCCAGCCGCTCATATCGGAGGCCTGCGCGCTCAGCGCGGTCACCCAGCTGTTCAGCGAACGTCCGCCGAGGATGTAATCGGCCAGGTTGGCCGTCCGCCGCCAGGCCACATAGGCCACGAGGAGGACGACGGCCATATAGGCGACGAAGGTCGCGACGATAGTGCCGGTGTGATGCACTGTCATAAGGGATACCCTTTTCTCGTTGTGTGCGTGAGCCGCCCGTCGCCAGTTCCCTGCACGCATACGGGCAAGCGCTCCTATATAAGGCGCACGCCCCCGATGTGTCAAAGCGTCGGCAGATGCCAGCCGCGGACCAAGCTGCGATAGCGCAGGCTCAGCAGCACCGCGGCCACCGAGAGCCCGGCGATCAGGCCGACCCAGACCGCGCGCGGACCGAGACCCCGCACGATGCCCAGATAGTAGGCAAGCGGGAAGCCGATCACCCAGTAGGCCAAGATGGTGATGAACATGGGGATGCGCGTGTCTTTCAGACCTCGCAGCGCGCCGGCGCTGCCCACCTGCAGCCCGTCG
Organism: uncultured Pseudomonadota bacterium; assembly: GCA_963739695.1. GTDB lineage: Bacteria > Pseudomonadota > Gammaproteobacteria > Natronospirales > CAVUBB01 > CAVUBB01. The sequence goes on from CAVUBB010000016.1 coordinate 12,183, forward strand.
GAGAGCTGGAAGATGGCCGCCATCGTCAGCAAGGAGACGGCGATGGCCGCGACTCTGGGGTCCTCGGTGTAGACCGCAGCGATCTGGCTCGGGAAGATCAGCATCGCCGAAGCCGACACCGCCATGCAGCCCATGCACACCGCCATGCCGACATAGCCCGAATAGCGCGCTGCGGCGCGATCGCCCCGGCCCACCGCCTGTCCCACCCGCACCGAGATCGCCAGCGCCAATCCCATCGGCACCATGAACGCGATGGAAGCGAAATTCACCGCCACCTGATGGCCGGCGACGATATCCGTACCCAGCGTGCCCATGAGCAGTGCGGCACCGGCGAACATGCTGCCTTCCATGACGATGCTCACGGCGATGGGCGCGCCCAGGCGCAGCAGTTCCGCCTGCTCGGCCCAGCGCGGCCACTCCAGGCGGTTGAAGATACCGAGCGGCCGATAGCGACTGCGTCGACGCACATACCAGACGAGCGCCGCCAGTTCGGTCCACATCACCGCCGCACTGGCCCAACCGCAACCGACCGCACCCATCCGCGGCAAACCGAAGGCACCGTATACGAGCGCGTAATCGGCGAGGGCGTTCACCCCCAAACCGAGCACGGCGATCAGAAGCAGAGGCCGTGTGTGCGCGATACCCTCGCTGGCGAAACGCAGTACGAGATAACTCGATATCGCGGGCATGCCCCAAGCGATGGCGTGCAGGTAACCGTCGGTGACGGGGATGAGTGTCGGGTCGATGCCGATGGCGACGAGCACCGGCGCGGTATGACGAAGCATCCAGAATCCGCTCCATGCCAGCAACTGGCTCAACCAGAAACCCTGACGCACATAACCGCCGATACGCTCACTCTCGCCCGCGCCATACAGATGCGCCACGGTGGGGCTCAGGCCCATGAGCACGCCCAGCACCATGAGAAACACGGGTAGCCAGAGATTGCCGCCCACGGCCACCGCCGCCAGCGCCTGGGGACTGAAGCGCCCCGCCATCAGCGTGTCGGTGAACTGCATGCCCATGTTTGCCAGATTGTGCAGCACGAGCGGCCCGCCCAGCGCCAGCAGCGCGCCGATCTCCGTGCGCAAGCGGCTACGTCCGGGCTCAGCCACAGGCCGCTCCCCGTCTGGGCTGGAGGCAGAATTCAAACGCTTGTTCGCCAAGTGGCTTCGCCTGTGGCATGATGGGCATCTCACTGGATTCGCCGCCGTCCGGCGGCCGCCCCGGGAAATCGGGGCCCGCGCTCCGCCAGCCGGAAATCCGGCCTCGGCCGGGGCTCGCGATGATACAGCAGCCGAGCCGGGCCGGTCGTCCGGACCGCGATATCTCTTGGGAGGACAGCATGTCAGATTCTCGCCCCCGCCGCGTCGCCATCGTCGGCAGCAACCGCATCCCCTTCTGCCGCTCGAACACCGCTTACCGCGATCTCGGCAATCTGGAAATGATGACCGCGACCCTCAAGACTCTAGTGGACAAGTACGGACTCAAAGGCGAAGCCCTGGGTGAAGTCGCTCTCGGCGCCGTGATCAAGCATTCCCGTGACTGGAACATGGCTCGCGAGGCGACCCTCGGCAGCGGGCTGGCACCCGAGACGCCGGCCTACGGCCTCCAGCGAGCTTGTGGCACCAGCCTGTCCGCCGCGATCCAGGTGGGCAACAAGATCGCACTCGGCCAGATCGAGGCCGGCATCGCCGCAGGCACCGACACCACCAGCGATGCACCCATCGTGTTCGGAGAGAAGCTGCGCAAACTGCTGCTCGCCAGCGCACGCGGACGCACGCTCGGCGAGCGCCTCAAACCCTGGCTCGGCTTCCGCCCCAGCTATCTCAAGCCTTCCTTCCCCGGCGTGGTGGAACCGCGTACCGGCCTGTCGATGGGTCAGCACTGCGAGATCATGGCCAAGGAATGGGGCATCAGCCAGGCTGAGCAGGACGAGCTGGCTTATGCCAGCCACCACAATGCCGCCGCGGCCTGGAAAGACGGGTTCTACGGCGACCTGGTCACACCCTTCAACGGTATCCAGTTCGACGCCAACGTACGCCCGGACACCAGCCTGGAGAAACTGGCCAAACTCCGGCCGGTGTTCGACCGCAGCCCCACGGGTACGCTGACAGCCGGTAACAGCACGCCGCTCACCGATGGCGCGGCTGCGGTGCTGATGGCATCCGAGGAGTGGGCCAAGGCCCACGATCTCCCGGTCCTCGCCTACCTCACTTTCTCGCAGGTTGCCGCGGTGGATTTCGCCGGCATGCGCGGGCCGCACCGCGAAGGCCTGCTCATGGCGCCGGCCTATGCCGTGCCACGCATGCTCGATGCGGCCGGAATCACCCTGCAGGATTTCGATTTCTACGAGATCCACGAAGCCTTTGCAGCACAGGTGTTGTGCACACTCAAGGCCTGGGAGTCGGAGCAGTTCTGCCGCGAACGCCTGGGCCGCGACGCACCGCTCGGCAGCATCGACCGCAGCAAGCTCAACGTGAAGGGCGGCAGCGTGGCTGTCGGCCACCCGTTCGCGGCGACCGGCGCGCGCATCGTCGGCGGCCTGGCCAAGATGCTCGCGGAGAAGGGCTCGGGCCGGGGTCTGATCTCGGTCTGCACCGCCGGCGGCATGGGTGTGACGGCCATCCTCGAACGCGACTGATACAATCTCCTCTCGCGCGGACCGCGGCGGTCCCGCTGCACCCGCAGGGATGGAGAACGACATGAGTCGGTATCTCGACGAAGCTCAGTATTCGCATGCCGAGCCCGAGCGGCTCGGCGTGCTGCTGCTCAACCTCGGCACGCCCGACGCGCCGACCACGCGCGAGGTCCGCCGCTACCTGGCGGAGTTTCTCTGGGATCCGCGCGTGGTGGAGACCCCGCGCCCGCTCTGGTGGCTGATCCTGCACGGTGTGATCCTGCGCTTTCGCCCGGCCCGCTCCGCCGCCGCCTATCGCAAGGTATGGAGTGATGAGGGCTCGCCGCTGCTGGTACACGGGCGCGCCCAGGCCGCGGGTCTGGCCACTCGCCTGCGCGCCCGGCTCGGCTTCGATGTGCCGGTCGCTCTGGGCATGCGTTACGGCAACCCCGCCATCGCCGATGCACTGGAAGATCTGCGCGCCCAGAACGTGCGCCGGCTGCTGGTCTTGCCGCTGTATCCGCAATACTCGGCAACCACCACCGCCTCCACCTTCGATGCCACCGCCGCCACGCTCATGTACTGGCGCTGGCTGCCCGAGCTGCGCATGATCACGCACTATCACGACCGCCCGGATTACATCGCCGCGCTGGCCGCCACGGTGCGCGAACACTGGGCGCGCGATGGACGTGGCGAACACCTGTTGATGTCATTCCACGGGCTGCCGCGTCGCTACCTGCTCGCCGGCGACCCGTATCACTGCCATTGTCACAAGACCGCGCGCCTGCTCGCTGAAGCGCTCGAGCTTGGCGAGTCGGAATGGACGCTCAGCTTCCAGTCACGTGTGGGACGCGAGGAATGGCTGCGCCCCTACACCGACGAGACCGTGCAGGCTCTCGGCGCCAAAGGCCTGGGCCGGCTCGATGTGATCTGTCCCGGTTTCTCCGCGGATTGCCTGGAGACCCTGGAAGAGATCGCCATGCAAAATCACGAATTCTTCGTCACGGCAGGCGGCGGCGAACTGCGCTACATCCCCGCCCTCAATGCGCGCGACGACCACCTCGAGATGCTCACCGACCTGGTGTTGCAGCACGCCCGGGGCTGGCCCGAGACCGCGGCCGGCTTCTCGTCCGAGCAGGCACGCCGCGATGTCGAGCCCGGCGCCGCGCGCGCCCGCGCTCTGGGCGCCGAACGCTAAAACCGACGCAGTCATGCTCGGCGAATTTCTCGAGATCAGCATCCATACCCGCGATATCCTCGCGTCCATCGCCTTCTATGAGGCGCTCGGCTTCGCCCAGGTCCGCGTCGGCGAGATCTGGTCGCACCCATACGCGGTGATGACCGACGGGCGGGTGACGCTGGGCCTGCACGAATATGGATTCCCTTCCCCGGCACTGACCTTCGTCCTGCCCGATCTGCTCCACCGCGTGCGCGACTTCGAGGCGGCGGGCGTGGATTTCGAATTCCTCAAACTCGGCGAACATGAGTTCAACGAAGCAGGTTTCTATTCCCCTGAAGGACAGATGATCACCCTGCTCGAAGCGCGCACCTTCTCGCCGCCGGGCCCGCAGCTGAGCGGTCGCTCGCGCTGCGGCGTATTCAGCGATTATCGGCTGGGAGCGGCCGATGTCGAGGCCAGTCGCGATTTCTGGGTGGCTCTGGGCATGATCAGCTCGGACCTGACCGCACGGGGGGAAGAAGCGCATCTGGGCATCACCAATCTCAATCTCACGCTGCAACCCAGCGCGATGCCCGCGCCGCCCGCGCTCGTCTTCGCGGTGACGGATCTCGAAGCCTGCGTGCACGCGCTGGCGGTCGAGGGCCTGCACGCGCGCAGTTGGCCATCGCGACGCGGCGCGGCGCTGCTCACCAGTCCGGAAGGTCTTAGTCTGCTCTTGGAAAGCGCAGAGGATTGATCGGGGCCTCAGGGCAGTTCATCGACCAGCCCGCGCAGACGCCTGCCGGCTCCCAGACTGTCCAGCACTTGCGCGCACGCTTGGCGATCGCACCCTCGCCAGGCCAGTCCCCGCGCGTCGATATCCAGCGGGACGCCGGTGTGCAGCGTGGCGAGTTCGCGCGACAGGAAGGCGGCATCGCGGTGCGTTTCAAGCAGTCCGCGCAGACGCCGCGCACCGCGCACATCGAGGCTCTCTACCGCGGGGAGATCGGCGTAGATCGCTTCCAGGTCGGCGCGCGCCGACAGCAAGGCCGCAGCCGCTTTCGGGCCGACACCCACCACCCCCGGGATATTGTCCACCGCATCGCCCACCAGGCCCTGGTAATCGCACAGCTGCGTGGTCTCGACACCGAAACGCGCACGCAGCGCAGCCTGGTCGAACATCTCGCCGGCGCCGTCCCAGAGCCGGTCGGCGGGGCCGACCAGCTGCGCCAGATCCTTGTCACGACTGACCACCACCACGCCGTCCGCCGGTCGCAAGCGTGCCGCAAGCGTGGCGATGATGTCGTCGGCTTCATAGGTATCGCTGGCGAACTCGGCGACGCCGAGCGCGCGCGTGAACGCCCGGCACAGCGCAAACTGATGCTCGAGTTCCGGTGGCGGTAGCTCGCGGTTGGCCTTGTACGGCGGATAGATCTGGTTACGAAAAGAGGTGGTGAGGCTCTCGTCGAAGGCCACGGCAAGCTGGCGCGGCCGGCGCTCGCGCAGGAACCGGAGCAGGAAGCCCGCATAACCCTGAGCCGCATTCACCGGACGCCCCTGCGCATCGGTCAGACTGTCGGGCAGCGAGAACCAGGCTTTGAAGACGAAGATGCTGGCGTCGATCAGATACAGCGGCATGAGCGGTCTCCATGGAACCGGGTCCATGGTGCCACAGACCACCGCTCAGTGAGCGAGTCGCTGATGCAGCGGGCTGGTGCGGGGGAAATGCGCGCGCAGGAATTCCATCTGGTCGGCGAGCACGCGTTTGCCCTTGAGATAGATGTATTCGGCGTGCGTGGGCGTGAAGGGTATCGCCAGCAACTGCATGCCGGCCTGCTCCGGCGTGCGCCCGGCCTTGTGGTTGTTGCAGCGCTTGCAGGCGGTGACCAGGTTGTTCCAGTGATCGAGACCACCCTGGCTCAACGGGCGCACATGATCGCGCGAGAGATCGCGATTCAGAAAATGGCCGCCGCAATACAAGCATAGGCTGGCATCGCGGCGAAACAAGGCGTGGTTGTTGAGCGGCGGTATGTAGTCCTTGAGCACCTTGGCCAGCGCATGCACGTCGCTGTAGGTGGCGACGATGGAACTGACCTCGATGATACTGCGCCGCCCGGTCGCGGCGTTGTAGCCGCCGTGCAGACGATAGAGGAGGCTGCCGCAGGCATAAGCGACCTGGCCCAGGTGATGCAGGCGCACCGCATCCTGGTAGTCGATCCACTCCAGCGGCATGCCCGAGGCATCGGTCCGGAGTACTTGCTGTGTGAGGTCATGCACCGGAGTGCCTCCCTCGGCTTGCGAGCCCGGGAAAGGTATATCACAGAATCTGGATAAAGATAAAAGCTCAACTTGTCCGATTTATTACGAATTTGAAGCGCGGGGCGGCAAACGGGCGGAAAGTGCCCCCCGGGATGCCCTAGTGCACTCCGGCTTGCTAGACTGTCTGCCGCACCCAAGAACCGACAACGAACAGCAGGGGGGCGCAACACACAATGCCAGTCAATATCCTCGTGGCAAAAGAAACCGCGGACGGTGAACGCCGAGTCGCACTCGTCCCCGGCCTGGTCAAGAAGCTGCTAGCGCTCGATACACGAATCCTCATCGAGAGCGGCGCAGGCCAGGCTGCCGGGATTCCGGACGAGCTCTATTCGCAAGCCGGCGCCGAAGTCGTCGCGGATCTGCCGCTGGCGGATGCCGGCATCCTGCTTCGCGTGCAGGCGCCGGAAACCGGGGCGATCGACGCCCTGCCCGGCGGCGCGGTCCTGATCGGCCTGCTGAGCCCGCATCTGAATGCGGACCGTATCGCGCGCATGCGCGACCGCCAGCTGACCGCTTTCGCCATGGAACTCGTGCCCCGCATCTCGCGCGCGCAGTCCATGGATGTGCTCTCGTCGCAGGCTTCGGTCGCCGGCTACCGCGCGGCGCTGATCGCCGCCCAGCATCTGCAGCGCTTCTTCCCCATGCTCACCACCGCCGCGGGCACCATCCGCCCGGCCAAGGTGCTGGTGATCGGCGCGGGCGTGGCGGGCCTGCAGGCCATCGCTACCGCACGCCGCCTCGGCGCCATCGTGGAAGGCTATGACGTGCGCGCGGCGACGCGCGAACAGGTGGAATCGCTCGGTGCCCGCTTCGTGGATACCGGCGTGAGCGCCGAAGGCGAAGGCGGCTACGCGCGCGAACTGACGGCGGAGGAAAAAGCGCAGCAACAGCAGGTGCTGGCACAGCATATCGCCCAGGCCGATGCCGTCATCACCACGGCCGCCATCCCCGGGCGCGCTGCGCCGCGCATCATCAGCCGCGCCATGGTCGAGGCGATGAAGCCCGGCGCGGTGGTTGTCGATCTCGCCGCTGAATCCGGCGGCAACTGCGAACTCACCCGGCCCGGCGAGACCGTGTTCGAGGGCAGCGTACAGGTCGTCGGCCCGGTGGCGATCCCGTCGACGCTGGCCGAGCATGCGAGCGAGATGTATTCGCGCAACCTGATGAACTTCATCAGCCCCTTCATCAAGGAAGGCGCAGTCGCGATCGACTGGGAAGACGAGATCTACGCCACCAGCGTGCTCACCCACGCCGGCGAAGTGCGCCACGCACCGACGCGCGAACTGATCGAGAAAGGCGCCTCGTGATGTGCACTGCAATCCACGCACGCGCATCCTCTATCCACTTTTCGGCACTTCCAGGTCTGGAGCTTTTTGCCATTGGCAAGGCGGAGGCCGCCGAAAAAGTGGAATGTACGTTAATGAGTACATGAGTATCTTGAGGCGGACTTCAACGCAGCAAATGGGAAAGAGAATCAGCCTGGAGTGCCGAAAATGATCGATGGTTTTCTGGCTTTATACATCTTCATGCTCGCTGCATTCACCGGTTACGAGGTGATCGCGCGGGTGCCCGTCATCCTGCACACGCCGTTGATGTCGGGCTCGAACTTCATCCACGGCATCGTCCTGGTCGGCGCGATGGTCGCGCTCGGGCGTGCCGACAGCACCACCGAACAGGTGATCGGTTTCATCACCGTGGTCCTCGCGGCCGGCAACGCCGCCGGCGGCTATGTGGTGACCGAACGCATGCTCGAGATGTTCAAGACCAGCCAGGGAGACAAAGGATGAGCCATTCGCTGGTACAAAACGCCATCCAGGTCGGCGTACTTCGTGGCCGCCCTGCTGTTCATCGTCGGCCTCAAGCGCATGAGTTCGCCCAAGACCGCGCGCCAGGGCATCGTCTGGGCCGGACTGGGCATGCTGGTGGCCACACTGATCACCCTGCTCTGGCCGGGCATGCACAACTACGTGCTGATCCTCGCGGCGATGGGCATCGGTACCGTGCTCGCCTGGATCACCGGCAAGCGCGTGGCGATGACCGACATGCCGCAGATGGTCGCCATCTACAACGGCATGGGTGGCGGCGCGGCGGCGGGCATCGCCGCGGTGGAGCTGTTCAAGGGCGGCGAGAGCGCATTGGCGATCGTCGGTACTGGCCGTGCTGGGCGGCCTGATCGGCGCGATCTCGTTCAGCGGCAGCATCATCGCCTTCGCCAAGCTCCAGGGCATGCATGACGCAAATCGCTGCGCTTCAGGGCCAGCAGATGGTCAACCTGCTGATCCTCATCGCCGCCGTGATCCAGGGCATCCTCATCGTCGCCGGCATCAGCGACGGCCAGGGCAGCTGATCATCGCCTTCTTCACGCTCGCGCTGGTGTTCGGCATTCTCATGACGCTGCCGATCGGCGGCGCCGACATGCCGGTCGTGATCTCGCTCTATAACGCATTCACCGGTCTTGCCGTGGGCTTCGAGGGCTTCGTGCTCAACAACGCGGCGATGATCATCGCGGGCACCGTAGTAGGCGCCGCCGGTACCCTGCTCACCCAGCTCATGGCCAAGGCGATGAACCGCTCGATCGCCAACGTGCTGTTCAGCGGCTTCGGCGAGAATCCACCGGCACAGGCGAGGACATGGAGCGGCAGCCTCAAACCCGTGGACGCCGCTGATGCCGCGGTGATGATGGCCTATGCGAACAAGGTGATCGTGGTCCCGGGTTACGGCATGGCGGT